>NZ_AP023257.1:4171186-5411779 GCF_016756595.1 Mesorhizobium sp. L-2-11
AACAGATCCGGGAAGAAGCCCATATTGTCGGAGTGATCGGCGACCACGAGAAAGTCGAGCGGGCGGGAAAGCTTCACCGGCTGGCCGGTGGACGAGGTAACCTCCTCGCCCCTGGCGAAGCGGTAAGCGTCCCGCGGTGTCAGCTTGGCGCCGAATGCGCCTGCGTCCATGGAAAACGCGGTGTGCAGATGCGTATCGCCGAAGAATGGGCGCGTCGGGAAGTCGCGCTCCGCGTATGGCGAGTAGGCCGGCGGGTGCTGGTGCGCGGCGTCGGCCTTTCCCTTATCCAGGGCCCCGGCGTCCTGCGCAATCGCCGGAAGCGCAAAGCCCATCAGGCTTGCCAGTGCCGTCCCGTACAGCAATGTCTTGGTCATGGATTCCCTCCTGAAGGTTGAACTGCGTCAGTGATAAGCTGGGCGGCAGGCGGCATCGCCGCATGGCTCGCGCCCACTTGGCAATAGGTTGGCCTCCGGCGTGTCGATAGGTGCCGATGAAGTCCGACTTCTGCTTCTCGGATCCGTAGAAGCGAATGAGGCCGCGCTCGCTGGCCTCGCCGACAGCCAGCCGGCCGAGCGCGATCTCGCTGATGACAGCCTCGCCGGTTACCAGAACCAGATCGCCCGGTTCGGCGGAGGCAACATGGACCTTGGCATGCAAGCCATCGGCGCTCGGCTCGAAGCGGGTCCACAGCACCGGCTCGGCAAGGACAAGGGAAAAGGCTAGCTGCGATGGATCGGATGACGCGGCGCGGAGCAATTCGCCGAACTTTTCCAGCGCCGTCTTCGTCGCGCGAAATCGCTTTCCGAATAAATCCGGTCCGGCCCGATTGAAATTCGCCAGGGGCAACCGCCGCGCCGCGACTTCCCGCGATATGGCACCGATGACATGAAGCGAATCCGGATAGGCCCAGTTCAAAACGCCGCGCGAAACCGACTGCGGGCTGTCATAGCCGCACGCGACTGCTTCCGAAGAGGGGGCCACCACCCCCGCCATCAGGGTTAGCCAGACAACGCCGGAGTTTCTCAACGCTAGAACTCTCATAGTGCTCCCACCTAATAGGAAGGTCGCGTCGTCCAGCCGGGCTGGCCGCTTCGAGGGGCTTTGCCTGCCCTTTGGGTGAGGTTCGCGCATTGTTCGGCGGCAAGGAACGTAATTAACTGTATCCTACAGGCGGAATTCGTTGGGGTGGGATCTCATAGGCCACACCCTCAGAATTTCCGCGTTGATCCAGGTTGGAAGGAAAACCAGGCGTGAACAAAAAGCAGGCCCAGTGCGGCATGGAGAACAACCGTCAGCCACAATAGTTTTCCGACCTGGGCATCTTCCATCCCGAGATAGGCGAGATAGATGGCGGCAAGGACGTTGTAGGTCAGCATTCCCGCCAGCGGCGAGCTCCTTCCCTGATCCTGCCGGCCCATCCAACTACTTACTGCCAGAGCGAGCAGCGCGACGCCGGTTACGCGGGCGACTGTCAGCCCAGTTATCCGCAGACAACTAGAACGCTTTCCTCTCAGTCGGCCACGACCTGCCAGGTATCGTCCGGGTTGAAGCGGTCGATGTATTTGACGATCTGCTCGGTGGCTGGCCCGAGATCGGCCTCGTAGACGACGCCGTGCTGGTTGACGGCGAAGGTTTTTACGCCTGTCTCGCCATATTTGGCCGGCCAGGCGATGAGGCCGAAGCCGGCGATCATGTTGCCGTTGATGACGTAGTCATAGGCGCCGCCGGCGATATGGTCGCCCTGGCCGGTCAGGATCTTGTACTTGTAGCCGAAATAGCCTTCGCCCTTGGCCGCGACCTGAAGTTCGGCTTGATCGATATTGGTGCCAGCCGGGCTCTCACCGTTGATGTCGTCGGTGGGCCAGTAGAGCCCGTCGGTCGCGCCGTCCGAGCTGATCAGTTTCTGCGCGAACTCCTCCACGCCATCCTCGTCGCGGTCCTGCGACGCATAGTCCTCCTGCGCGTCGACATAGGCGCGCATCGTCTCGATGGCGGTGAGCTCGTTCTCGCCGACATACCGGTTCACGATCTCTTCGAGCCCGGCATAGGTGTCGAAAGCCCACTTGCCGTCCTCGCCCTTGACGATCGGAAAAGGCAGCGGCCACAGCTTGTCGCCGATCTGCAGCGTGCGGCGGTCGCCCTCGCCATCGAGGACAAGCTGCTTGGCCACACCCTCCTTGATCGCCGCCAGCGTCTCGTCCGCGTTCTCGTCGGCCTTCAGCTTCTCCGCATCGAGGCCGAGAAGGGCCGCAACCGCACCGTTGCCGGCGTCGTTCAGCGCCTTCTTGAACGCCTCGACAGCTGCTTCCGGCGTGTCGAAGACCGGCGGCTCGGCAGCAGCCACGAAGGCGGTGATCTCCGGCGCCTCCGGCGCATCCTGTGCGGCGGCTGGCTGCGAGACAACGCTGGCCGCTGCAAGCGCCACGGCGCAGACAGTGGGGAGAAGGATCGTATGCAACAGTCCCGTGTGACGGGTGGTGCTGAACATCTGTGTCATGGTCCTGTCCTCCCGTTCCGTTAACGCCGGCGTCCGCCGCCGCCGCGCTTGATCTGCTTGTGGCTGCCGCCACGGCTGCCGCCACCCATTGATTGGTGGCCGCGGTTGGAGCTGACCTTGGTCACCTTGCCGCGATCGACGTTGCCAAGCCCCGAAGGCTTCTTCGGCCGGTTGTCGACCCTTGCCGCGGGTTTCGGCTTGCCAGCCGGGCGGTTGGCCTTTGCCGGTTTGGCGGTTGGGCGGTTGGCGGTGGGGCGGTCGGCGACGGCGGGCCTGGCTTCTGGGCGGTTGACGTTCGGCCTGTTGCCCGGCCTGTTTGCCGCCTGACCGCCCTGGCTCTTCAGCCCGTCGAGCGTGCTCTTGCGGATGTCTCTCGTTGCAGCCGTCTTGCCAGGCACCCTGTTGGCGAGTTTGTCGTTCTTCTTGATGTCGCGGGCGCGGTCGCGGATGGCGTTGTCGCCATTCTTCTCGATCCGGTTCTTGATGTTGGTCTGGTCGAACTTGTTGAACTGGTTGCGGTCGATATTGATCTTGCCGCGGTCGATGTTCTTCCAGTCGACGTCGTTGAAATTGATTTTGCCGTTGAAGTCGCGGTTGTTGAAGCAGTTGTTGCAATCGATGTTGATGTCGTTGCCGTTCCAGCGGCCGCCCCATACGCCCCAGTCGTTCCAGTCGACGGCGGCGGCCCAGATGGCGCCGGTCACCGCCCCGGCGAAAAAGGTCGCTCCGGGATACCAGTAATAGGGATAGGGGTCGGGATAATAGCGGATCGGTTCCCACACGTAATCCGGCTCATAAAACATCTGCGGCGGATATTGCGGGACGTAGATCACTTCGGGGCTCGCCGACTTGATGACGAAATTGTCGTTCTCCTTGACCACCTGGATCTTGTCGTCGGTCTTGATGACGCCCTTGGCGACCGCCTCGTCGCGCAGCTGCTGGATGGCGAGCAGCACGTCCTTCTGCTGGTAGGCGATGGCATCACCGAGCGTCTGCGTCCATTCGAGGTCGTCGCTCATCATCTTGACGATGCCGGGGTAATTGAGCAGCGACACCACGGAGCCGTCCCAGCTGTCCTTGGGCTTCAGGCTCTTGTCTTTCTCGTACCGCTCGAGGAAGCGCGCCGCCTCGACGATCTGCAGCGGATAAAGCGCTGCCGCAGTGATCACCGCGATCAGTTCGTCCGGATAGAGCGCAATCCGCGCAACCAGGACCTCCATCTCGTCGGCGCTCAATGGCTCCGGCGAAGTCGTCGCATCACCCGAAGCGTCAGCCGCCGCGACCTGTTCTTGTGCAAGGACAGGATGCGCCGAACCAAACCCGGCAAGCAGCAGCGCCAGCGCCGCAGCGCCCGCCTTCAACATGTCGTTGCCCATCATGCTTTGATCCTCCGTGTCTGTCTCTGTCCGGGCAGGCTTTGCGCCGGGCCTTTTTGGTAGTGTTTGTCACGTTCTGCGTGCAATGCAGCGGAAACCTAAATGGCACGTCGACGTGTCGATCGGCTGCGCCATTCGGGCGGCCGGGCGGTAGCGCCGGCAATAGTTGGGCGCGCAAAGATGCGATCCGCCTTTCATCACCTTGCGCGGGATGCTGATCTGCGGCTGCCGTGGATCGAGGCTGTCCTCCCGTTTGGCACCGCGGGGGTTGTCAATCGTGCAGCACGGGCTGTCGATCTTGCCGTGTTCCTGGTACCAGTCCGTGGTCCACTGCCAGACATTGCCAGACATGTCGTAGAGGCCGTAGCCGTTGGCGGCAAAGGAGGCGACGGGTGACGTCCCCTCGTAACCGTCCTCGCAGAGATTCCGCCACGGGAATTCGCCCTGCCACGTGTTGGCCATTTGTCGGCCATCGGGCGCCATTTCATCGCCCCAGACAAATTCGGCCGCGTCGAGCCCGCCACGCGCCGCGAATTCCCACTCGGCCTCGGTGGGCAATTGCTTGCCCGCCCACGATGCGTAGGCTTCGGCATCCTCAAAGTTCACATGCACGACCGGATGGTCGGCCAGCCGCTTGATCGAACTCGCCGGCCCGCGCGGATGGCGCCAATTGGCGCCGCGGACGTAGACCCACCAATTGTAGTGATCGCGAAGGTCGACACGCTGTTTGGCCTTGCTGAACACCACGGACGATGGCGCCAGCATGTCCGGCTTCGCTCCGGGATAATCATCGGGATTTACGGGACGTTCGGCCGAGGTGACGTAACCAGTCGCGTCGACGAAGCGAGCGAACTCGCGGTTGGTGACGGTGCAGACGTCCATCCAGAAGCCGCCCACTGTCACCCTATGCGCCGGCGCCTCTTCGGGATAGTGCTTGTCCGATCCCATGAGGAATGTACCGCCGGGAATCCAGACCATGTTCAGGAATGGCTCTTCGACCTGTGTAGATTGAGCCTGACGTTCCACAACTCGACTCGTCATTTTGCTCCGAATCCTTACTTCTCGAAGGCGAACACCCGGTTCCAATCCTTCTTCATATCGACAACCGTCCACCCAGAATCGGCTGCGGCGTCGAGACCCTTGTCCAGACGGCCGATGCTTGACTGCCGGTCGTAGGCCCATTCCCGATCCGCGTCGGTGTGGTGGACGTAAAGGCAGAAGTGCGGGCCGGGTCCCGAGCAGGTCCACTGCAGCATCTGCAGATCGCCGTCGGAGTTGCCGAACGCCGCGATCGGTCGGCGACCGATATGCTGGTGGATGCCGACAGGCTTGCCGGCCTTGTCGTCGATGAAGTTGATTTCGGGCGACTTCATGAGCAGTGGCACCCCGTCGCGCATCTCGAAACTGGTCTTGCCACTGCTGCCAACGATCTGCTCGGGGGGAATGCCGTAAACGTCTTCGCTGAAGACGCGCATGAAATCGATCCCGCCGCCGGACACGATGAAAGTCTTGAAGCCGTTAGCCCGCAGATAGCTCAGCAACTCCAGCATCGGCTGGTAGGCCATCTCGGTGTAGAGCCGGCCGGTCTTCGGATGCTTGGCGCTGGCAATCCAGTCGCTGACGATCTGGTCGAATTCGTCGGTTGTCATGCCGGAATGCGTGGCCATGACGATCTGCATGATGGCCGGCTCGCCGCCAGCGAGTGCAGCTTTCACATTGCCTTTGAGCAATGATGCGAACGGCTCCTTGTCCTTCCACTCCGGATGTTGCGGGGCGAGCGCTTTGATCCGATCGAGCGCGAACAGAAGCTGAAAATACATAGGCTGTTCACCCCACAGGGTCCCGTCATTGTCGAACACCGCGATGCGTTCGGGGACAGGCACGAAATCCGCCGACCCTTCCTCGGTCACGCTTTCGACGAACCGCACGATGGATTGCTTCGCCTCGCCTTCGTTCCATGACGCGAGTACTTCCGCGCCTTGCGCGGAAGGCGCAATCGCCATCAACAGAAAAAGGGGCAGCAAATAGCGACTGGCGACGCGAGCGAGAACGGTCATGGCTTGACGCCTTTGCTTTCTGAAAATTGAGCGGGACGGCGTTCGAACAGCAGCGTCCAAAGCCTGCCTTCCCCAAGCGCAACATTGACTTCCCTGGACGCCAGATAGGGGATCAATATCAGCAGCATGATCAGGCTTGTCGCGAGCGTCTGCGGCAGCTTGTCTCCTCCGAATTCAGCGAGCGAAGCGGCGCTCGTTCGTCCGTGAACCAGTCCGACGATGACTTCCTCAACGACCGAGAGGACGAGAAGCAGGATCAGGTATAGCAGGGCCTTGTAGGCTATGACGTAGACAATCCTGTTTCGACGCCGGTCGCCCAGTCGGATCATCTGCCCGAGCATTATGAATTTCGCCAGGATCAGTGCCTTGATGGCCGCCAGCCCTGATGGCAGATAGCTGATGCCCTCCTCGCCAAGGATCGCTGCCTTGTAGAGAATGAGCGCACCAAAGCAGACGAATAGATACAAGGACAGGAGCGCGTACTCGCGCAGCTCGTTCTTTGCCCTCTGAGCAATTGTCTCGGTCGAAGGATTGTTGTTCGCGACTGCCATTGACCTGCTTCCGAGTTGGCTTGGAGGCCGCGCCTGCCGGCAGTGCGAGCGCGGCCTATTCAGAGCGAAGACTCAGTTTCTGCCACCCTCTTGCAGTTTTGCCAGGACCTGGTCGAGCGCGAAGCTGCCGGGCCTCTGCCGCGGCGGGAACTCGACATAGGTCTGCAGGTGTTTGGCGACATAAGCCTGTGCCGGCACGAGCGCGAAGGCGTGCTCGACACGCCATCTGGCGTATTCCCCGGCGTCCGTCTGCGCCCGTTCGAACGGGTCACCCTTGATGTCGAAGAGCTTCGGGAACCGCAGCGGAATCAGCGGGTTCTCCCACACGGCAAGCCCCTCCTCGCGCTGCTCGAGGAACACCATCTTCCAGCGTTCGTAACGCAAGCCGGCGAGGTTGCCGTCATCGGTCCAGTAGAAGTATTCGTGGCGCTTGCCTTCGCCTTCGCCGGCCAGCACGTCGCGTTGGTCGTAGCCATCCAGATGCACTTTGAAGCTCTTGCCGGCGGCATCGTATCCCTTCAACAGCTTAGCCGTCACGTCTGGTTCGCCTGCGGCGGCGACGAGCGTCGGAACGAAATCTTCGTGTGACGTTATATGGTTGATCTCCGTTCCCGGCTTGATGACGCCCGGCCAGCGCATCATGCACGGCACCCGGTAACCGCCTTCCCAGTTTGTGTTCTTCTCGCCTTTGAAGGGCGTGGTGCCGCCGTCCGGCCACGAGAAAACCTCCGCGCCGTTGTCGGTCGTCCACAGGACGATGGTGTTGTCGGCGATGCCGAGGTCATCGAGCTTGCCCAGAAGCTGGCCGACCATGCCGTCCATCTCCACCATGGCGTCCGCATAGATGCCCAAGCCGGTCTTGCCCTTCGAGGCCTCCTTGAGAAACGTGTAGATGTGTGTGCGGGTGGTGTTGAACCAACAGAAGAACGGCTTGCCGTCGGCGTTCGAGCGGTCGATGAAGTTGAGCGCGCTGCCGAGGAACTCCTCGTCTACGGTTTCCATGCGCTTCTTCGTCAGCGGGCCGGTGTCCTCGATCTCTTGTTTGCCCACCCGCCCGAAGCGCGGATCCTCCGTTGGATCGTCAGTTGCACTGGCCTTGCATTTCATCACGCCGCGCGGACCGAACCTGGCCTTGAACTCGGGATTCTTCGGGTAGTCGGGATGCTCCGGCTCATCCTCGGCATTGAGGTGATAGAGATTGCCGAAAAATTCGTCGAAGCCGTGAACGGTGGGCAGATGCTCGTTGCGGTCGCCGAGATGATTCTTGCCAAACTGGCCGGTCACATACCCTTGCGGCTTGAGCAGTTCCGCGAGCGTCGGGTCTTTCTCCGACAGCCCTTCCTTGGCACCCGGGAGGCCGACTTTCAGCAAGCCTGTACGGAAGCACGACTGCCCTGTGATGAACGCCGCACGACCTGCGGTGCAGGACTGCTGGGCGTAGTGGTCGGTGAAGATCGCCCCCTCGCTGGCGATCCGATCGATGTTCGGCGTGCGATAGCCCATCATGCCCCGGTTGTAGGCGCTGAGGTTCCAATAACCGACGTCATCGCCGAAAATGACGAGGATGTTGGGCTTTGCGCCGGCCGCTTGAGCTTTCGCGCTCGGGGCGATTCCGGATGCGACGGCCGAAATGGCGAGCACAGATCCTCCGGTCAGCAAAATGTCGCGCCGGTTCGGTTGTCGGTCTGGATTCGCGTGCTTGTCACTCATCTGACGTCCTCCCGTTGTACCGCTTTGCCCAAGATGAGCCGAGTTTTCGGTTCCCTGGCGAGAAAGCAATGCTCCGCGTTCTATCGACGAGACGAAACTCGTGGCAGGACGCTTCAGCCATGCCTTCTTCAAAATCGTCCTTCGTGAGGTTTGCCTATTGCCGCTCGGGACGGAAGGTAATTAACGGTAACCTACGGGCAGAATCGGCTCGGCCTGCGCAAGAGTCGGTCCTTGCGGTAAGTTCGGCTTTTTTCGATGAGCCAAGGAAGCCCCTTCGTTCTGGGCCACGTACGGTCATCATCGATACCTTTCTCGGTCAGGCCGACTCTCGACCGCGGAGATCCTGTCTCGATGGATACCGTGTTCATCCGCGCGACCCGACAGGAATGTTCTGCCAACACCCCCGTTACATCGGTGGCCACAGCTTTCTTCGGGGACCATCCTGTCTAGCGGTGTTCCGTCCGCCCGAGATCTCGATGTCCTCGCCACCTCCCAGCATGGCGCGATCACCATTGGCCACGAGACCTAGCCGACCTCCTTGCACGCGTTCCTCCGCGTCAGTGGCCCGTCAAGACCAGGGTCTGCACTGGAAGCAGCAGCGCCTGGATCCGCAGGATCGCGGCGTGCACGATTCCGAGCGTGTCTACCATGTGCAGAAACAGCCATCGCGGGGTACCCAGGTTATCCGACTCGAGTTCGTCATGGTTGTTCGTGTAGGCGTTGGCAATGCAACTGCCGCCCGGCGGGACGCCTTCGAGCCCACCCGCGTAGAGGGGCTCCAGGAATGCGGTGATGGTTCCGGGCCGGGCCGTCTGCGTCACGTCGATCAGTTGGTCGGTGGGCCGGAACTGACCGGACGCGATCGCGTCCTGAACCTGGGTCACCACCATCGGGATAACGGTGAAGGGTTTGCCGATGCATATGACCTCGGTGATCATGCCGGTCTTGATCACCTGAGCCTCGATCTGCCCGAAACCGGCGACGAGCGCCAGTCGGCCCGCCTCGGCGGGGACCAGGATGCCGGCGGGCCGCAGCATCGGATTGACCACGTCGCCAGGCCTAAGCGTGAACTGCTGAACCGTTCCGGTAACGCCGGCCCGAACGAGTGTCTTGTCGATTTCGACCTGTGCCTGGGCGAGTGCCGCCTCGGCGCTTGCCTTCTGCGCCGGCAGCAGCGAAGCGATCTTGGTCTGCAGCGCCTGCTTGTTCGCCAGCGCGGCTTCAGCCGCACCCTGCTGACCTTCCGCGACGTCCCGCAGCCGCTCGAGTTCCCGTAAGGGAACGGTATTCGGGTTGCGGCCCCGGAGTTCGGTTTTGGTTTCGAGCTCCGCCAGCGCGTCACGATGGGCGCTCTCGGCCTGCCGGATCTGCCCGTCCGCCACCGCCAGTTCGCTCCGGGCCACTTCGGTAGCAGCATCGACTTCGGCGATGGTTCGGCGAGCCGACTCGTGGGCCGCTTCCTGCTGCGAGCTGTCCAGGCGGAACAGCGGCTGGCCGGCCTCGACCTTGTCGTTCAAGCCCACAAAGACCTCGGCGACGCGGCCACCGGTCTCTGGGAGAATGGTGACGGTCCGGAATACCGCCGTGACAGCCGTCGTGGCGGGATGGAAGTAGAAGATGAGCGTGATGAGGGAGACGGTGAGGATCAGGCAAGCGGTGATCCCCCACCGGAGCTCGAACCACACCGAGTAGAAGGTGATCTCCCGGCCGATCCGTTTATCCTGGACGTAGCGGCGAAAAAGATAGTCCGGGAAGATGGTGAGCATGGAGCATAGCAGCAATTCCAACATCGCTCAGCTCCGCGCTTCCAGCTTATCGGTCAAGGGAGGTGTCCCCGGAACCACCTTTAGCGTCTCCTCGCTGCGGCGGGCGTCGTGGATGGGCATTTCGAGGGACTGGGCCATTGCCGCCTCCGGGACCACCGTCAGTTCTTCCCTGCGGCGGTCGCCGCCATGGGCGAGCTTCTCGAGGGATTTGGCCATTGAGGAGATCGGCGTCGTGAAGTCCGGCAACTGAACGAAGGCGAGAAGCAGGGCCGCGATCCAGTACAGGTGATTGTGGGTAAAGAGCGAAATCACCGCCAGGATCGCCACAATGTCCATCTGCACTTTATGGGTTCGATGCGCCACCTGCTCGGGAAGCGCATGGAGGCGCAGGTAAAGGCTGCCGATGATAAGGACGATGCCGATGAGGAAGACTGTCATCACGACGAACAGAATGTCAGTCTGACCGGGAGGCGTAATGAACGGCGGCAGATGCTTCACCGCAGCGGGATGTATCTCTTCCATCGCCCAACCCCTGCGCGCCGGATTGCGGCGCTCTCGACAGCCCGGGAAGTATAATCCAATCTAAACCCTCGGGTCGACGCTGTCACTCCCGTTCATCAGTACTCACCGGTGACAATAACGCCCAGCGCTACGGCGTGTCCCTCACCACCTCCAAAGCGGCGTTGCTCTTTTTCGAGGCCTCGTAGGCCTGATGAGCAGCGGCCGCAGTTTCCCCGCCACTCTCGACGTGAACGGTGGGAACCGCGATCTTGATACCGTTTTCCGAGAAGGCCTTCTTGATCATCATGAGTGCGCGCCGCTTGATGCCGAATTGGGTCCCGGGCTTCGTCATCAGCTTCATCCTGAGAACGATCGCATAGTCCCCGAAGTTGTCGATGCCCTGCATCTTGAGCGGCTCGATCGTGTCAGCCGCAAATTCAGGATCGGCTGCCAGTTCCTGGCCTATCTTCTTGATCAGCTTGCGCGCCAGGTCCACGTCGGAATCATAGGTCACGCCGATCGTGATCTTGTCGAGCACCCAATCCCTGCTCATGTTCTGGACCGCCCCGAGCTCACCGAACGGGACGATATAGACGGGGCCGCGATGATGACGCAGACGCACCGACCGCAGGCTGAAGGATTCGACCGTGCCTTTGTAGCTGCCGCTCTGGATGTATTCACCGACCCGAAAGGCGTCGTCCATCATGTAGAACACGCCGCTCAGCACGTCCTTGACCAGGGTCTGCGAGCCGAAGCCGATGGCGATGCCGAAGATGCCGGCGCCGGCAATCAGCGGGAGTATCTGCACGCCGAGCCCAGCGAGGATCGTTAGCACGGTGACCGCGGCTATGAACACGGCAAGGGCGTTGCGGAATATCGGCAACAGCGTGCGCAGCCGGCCGCTGCGAGCCAGCTCATCCGCGCCGCTTCCATCCGCCGGCGCGAGGTTCATCCGATATTCGATCAAGGCCTTCGACAGTTGCCAGAGCAGGTCGGCGATCAGCAAAATGATGATGCCGTTGAGCAGCCCGGTTATCAGGAAGCCGCCGGTTTCGCTGCCGGCAAGGCTCGCGGCCCTGATCCGCCAGATATAGGCGAGCCATGCGACCGCCGCGGCAATGACCGCCGCCCTGGCGCCCCTGACAATGAGCACGTTGAGTGCGACGCCCATCGCGCCGCTGCGTTTCGACCTGCCGGCGAAGGCCTGAGCCGCGGCGCCGACCCCGCGCAAGGCTGTCGGCAGCACCAGGGCGAAAATCCCAAGCCACAGGATGCCGAGCAGGCCGGCGACCCAAGCCCCCCAGAGCACGATCAGGAACAAGGTGAGAAACGATTGCTTGACCAGAGAGCCTCGCCCGTCGGGCCGTTGCCAGACGACGTCGATTGCGGTCGCCAGAATGCCAAGCCCGAACAGGAAGGCGGCGAGCTCTGCAACCTCTCGAGAGAAGCCCAGGCCAGGCATGAGGTTGGCGATCGCCCAGCCGAACAACAGGAACCCGGCCACAAGGCTCACTCGCCAACGCCAGAAACGGGTCGAAGCTTCGCTTTCGAAAAGCGGAGTCGGCTTGTCCGAGGGATCGCTCGTCGCACCGCCGAACGCAAACAGCAATCGGGCTGCCGCGCGAACGATACGGAACGCGATGAACGCAAGAAGTAGGGTCAGAATGATCCTGCGGAGTAAGGGTGGCCATCCGAATGCCAAGAACGAACCGGCGCTGGCGAGCGCAAAAGTCAGCAGGGCGACAGTCTCGAAGAGGATCGCTTGTCCGGCGTCTTCCTGAACAACCGCGCTCCTCGTCCTGGCGAGCGCTCGTCGGACCGCCCACTCGGCTCCGAAACCGACCGCGATCAAGATCGCCAGGATGCCCATAACCAGCCCTGGCCTGCCAGAGTTCACGTCACGCGAGACAATTTCGGCAGCGCGCGACAGTTCTTCCGGCAGGCGCGGGATCGCGGCGCCGAGCGCACCGATACGGGCACGAATACCCGCCTCCAGGCTCAAGATGTCCTCTGAAATGGACAGGCCGGGCTCGTCCGTGGCCGCTGGAATCTTTCCTTCGAGCCATGCCTTTAGTTCTGGATCGGACAAAAGCTCGAGGAACTGCTTTGCCTTTTCAGGCGGAAGGTCGGGGGAAGGCTGTTGAGCTAGCGAAGTTCCCGGCAAGAGCGCCAGCAAGAGCACAACGACAGCCGGCAAGAACCCAAGGCGCAGCATTTTCTTCATGAGTCCCCCGAGTTTTGAATGCCGCATCTGCTTCCGCACATAGCGGCTCCTCCCCTTCTAAGGACAACTGTGCCGGCTGCATGCTACGTCTCCGGGGAGACGTCAGCAAGGATGTTTCGTCAAACGATAAGGTGCATAAATACAGCACCTTGCTAAACTTGAAGGTCCGCTTCGCCAACTCCGCAGGCCAACCAAGAACTACTTCTTGCAATCTTTTGTGAACGGAGCGGAGCCAACGCATTCCTTGCCAGCACTCGATTTCTGGCTGGTGGTCTGGGAACCCGTCAATGCGCCGATGTGATTGCCTAAATTTTCTCTGCTGTTTTGATCGACCGCTGCAACAGGTGCGGCAATCACCAACCCTGCCGCGCTGCCCGCCGCTGCCGCCGCACCGGTCGTTGCATGAATGATCGTGTCGCCCAGGCCTATCCTGTTGTCGGTCAGCGTCTGGCCGCCGGCCATACGCGCCCCAATCAATTGCACGATCTGCGGTGACGAGGCGAACTTGCCGTGATGCAAACGGTCTCCGGATTTGATTTTCGTCAGATCGATGACGGTTATGTTGTTGTTGGCGAGTTCTTCCTTGTATGGAGCTTGTTCCGGATCAATCGATCCGAGCCGGGGGATATCGCCCCAGACCCGTCGCGAAACTTTGAGCGCGCGATCGTCCTGCGAGACAAAGAGGGTGAACTGCGGGTGCTGTTTGCCCATGTCGGCAATCTGAGTGCGAAACACGTCGACGTCGACGTCAGGCGCGGCCAGCATGACGTTTTTGAACTTCGCCGGAAGACCGCCGTTGCGGATGGCCATCTGGCGCAAGCCTTCCAACGCAAGCCAGTTGCCCATCGAATGGGCGAGGATCGAAACTTCCTTTATCTGGGGATCGCGTGCGAGATATTGGAACAGCAGTTCAAGCGCATTTCGTGTGTAGTTGGTGCTTTCACGATCGTAGCCATACGCCAGCGCACTGCCTCGGGAGGGCCATGTGACCAGGATCGGGACGCTCTGCGTGCCGGTATCCTTTGCGATCTGCGCAAATCGATAGACCGCGTCTTCAAAGCGATTGTTGAATCCGTGAATGAAGACGAGGACGCTGTGATCCGGGCTCTTCCTGACAGAGGCGCTAAGCCACCCCTTCGCTGTCTCGAGCGTCAATTCCTGGGCCTGCACGACTGCAAAATCGGTCGCCGGGTTTGACGGCAGCTTCTTGGGCCATGCGACCTCTCCAACCTTGCGGACCGATGCCGGAGGGATTGACACCGTAATTTCGGCGAACGAGGGGGCCAGTCCGCGCTCGCCCGTATACATTTGTGCGGGATTGGAGGAACGACTGCGTGTCGTTGTGACCAGCATCTCCACCTTGCTTGAGGAAGGCGAGCTATCGGCCACGGGCAGCAGCACATTCGTCGGACGGGACGCGCACCCCCACAGCAGGCCAACCAACGCCGACGCCAACAAAACGTCGCTGATACGCCTGACTTTGGGCTGGCTCACGAAACAGTTTCCCAAACTCTTCTCCCGTTTCGAAGTCATCCCCAACTCAGATCCAATCAGAACCGAAATCTGGCGCCGATGATTGGTCCCTGCATCGCTATGTCAAACACAAATCGGTCGTCGTCGTAATCTACGGCAAGGTAGCGATATCCCGCTTCCAGCGTGACCCAATCACTGTACCGGTATTGAAGCGTGCCCTGCACTTGCCAATCGATGTCGGCGCCAAGGCCGAAGCCACCGACATCCGCCTCGCCATGGAGTCCGAAACCGCTGCCGAGAGCAATATCGCCGGCCACACCAATAATGGGGTCGACCCAAGTCTTGCTGCCGCTGGCCTCTCTTACCGCGAGAGGGCCAGTAACGGTCAGATCCGCATCGAGGTACCAAAGCCGTCCGCCGGCCAGAACGTCCAAGGTCGCGGTGCCATTGTCGACGACCCGATAGGAGCCGCCGAAGGTCCACACCACCGTATTCATGTTCGCTTCGGCCGAAAAAAGAGCCAATGGGCCGGGCGACGTGCCATCGGCCTCGAGTCCCAGGTAGATGAAGTCGGTGAACAGAGCGTAACGGCCATTACGCGCCTCGCCGGCAAGCATGACCGGCGGGGGAGACCAATCGATGTGGTCGAAGATCTGGCCGAAATCGACGTCGATATCTACCGGCGACAGGCCCCTGACGCCGACCCTGCCCTTCATTCCTGCCATCCAGAAATAGGGTTCTGCGGTGAAGGTCCAGGCCGGCACGGCTTCAGCAGGCACGGGCGCGGCTTCAGGAAGTTGCGTCGCGGCGTCAGCAGCGATCGCCGGCACCGCAAACAGCGCTGCCGCTATTCCCGCCGAAGCCAACACGAGAGTTCGGATGATGCCCATATCGAAGTCCCCTCTAATTCCGACTTTTACTTCATGCCCGATGCGATCGCGCCCGCCGTGACAACATTATATGTCTTCGCGCTGCTTTGCTAATGTTTGCAGAGGTCGATTGCCAGACAGAAATCCCAAGCCAGCCTCCACTTAGTTCTGGCGTGGCGGCCAAGGAATGACATGCGGTTTCCGGGCGGCATCCGCGTGCAGCACGGCTCCGACTTCCCCAACCAACCGATCCACCAGTTCCTGCCATTCGGCTCGTCTGGACTCGCGCCATGCCGGCGGGATCTTATCGATCCTCGAGAGTGCGAGTTCGGCTTCTCCAAGTTCCTCGCACATATCCTGAAAGCTCTCACTTCGGTCCATCAGCCGATGGATCGCCAATTCAAATTGCGGGAACCGACGGACCGCCGCCGAGACCGCTCTTTGTCTATCAGCCGGTTCGTCGTCCATCCTCATGGCGCAGATTCGTGTTTCCCCTGGACCACCGTAACCTATCGCATGGAGGCGGCTGCGGAATGTAAGTTACGTGGGCAACAGGGTAATTTCTGAACATCCCGTAGTGAGTTCGATCGGCGCCAGCTCTAAAAAAATCGCAAATTCCAACTCCGCTGCCGGTGAGGTCGCCTGCCTATCTATCCGTTGTCATCCGCCACTGCATTGCGTGAACCGCCGCCGTCACCCGGATGTTATCCGTTCAGACTATTAGGAGTATTGCAAGAACAGGCTCGCGGATATAAATTACGCACCAGAGGTAACCGGCGAAAAATAAAATATAACTGGGAGTAGTCACCCCAGAACGTCAGGTGAGGGAACCAAGGTGATCCGGGCCGAACCAGCCGCAGGGAGGGAGCATAGGCTCGCCCCAGAGGTTTGTCGTGCCCAGCTTGCCCGGATCCTCAACAGCGCGGACTTCGATGCAACCGGTCGCGAGCGCCGCTTCCTCAGCCATGTGGTGGAGGAGACGCTGGCGGGTCGCGGTGATCGTATCAAGGCCTATTCGATCGCAGTCGAAGTGTTCGGCCGTGACATGTCCTTCGACCCGCAGACGGATCCGATTGTCCGCATCGAGGCTGGCCACCTCCGGCGCGGGCTCGAGCGATACTACCTGACTGCCGGACACGACGATCCTATTCTCATCACGATCCCGAAAGGCGGTTACGTTCCAACCTTCTCGCTCCGTTCGCAACCGTTGTTGGCGGACCCACCGACACCCGTTGTTTCTGCCGTTGTCGCTCAACTTCCGGTCCGGCGGTCGCCGTCGCGGCTGCTGCTGCCGTCTGTCCTTGTGGCCGTTCTCGCGGCCGGCGCATCTGTATTGGCGTGGTGGTGGACCTCCGTCAGAGTGGGCGCGCCGGAAACGCCTCGGGTGCTTGTGGAGTCGTTTGACGATCTGAACGGCACTCACGCCGCGGCGGCCATCGCGAGTGGATTGAGGCAGGAAGTCGTCAGCCAGCTTTCCAAGTTCAAGGATATCGTGGTCGTGGAGTCGGCCGCAAAGGGGGAGGATCCATCGATCTCGCCGGCACGATTTGTCCTGGCCGGAAGCGTGAACCTGTCGACCGATGCCTTCCGGCTTCGGGTCCGGCTGCTCAACCGGGCGGACAACTCGGTTCTGTGGGCAGAAAGCTATGATGGCGGGCTGAAAGTGGCGCAGCTTATGGACGTCCAGACGGACATCGCGCGTAATGTGTCATCGAGCCTGGCCCAGGCATATGGCGTCATCTTCCAGGCAGACGCCAATCTCCACGTCGTCAATCCGCCCGACGATTGGGCCGCCTACTCTTGCACGCTTTCTTTCTACGCATATCGGGTCGGTGTCGATGCAGAAAGCCGGTCATCGGTACGCGCGTGCCTTGAGAAGGCGGTGGACCGCTTTCCGACCTACGCCACCGCCTGGGGTCTTCTCTCGCTAATCTACATAGATGACTACCGATTCGAGTTTTCAGGCGACCCCGCAGAGTCCGCCGCTGCGCTCGATCGCGCCTTGGCGGCGGCAAGGCGATCTGTGGGGCTTGATCCTGTCAACATCCGGGGACGCCAGGCGGAAATGGTTGCGCTCTATTTCCACAAGGAGATCGATGCCGCATTGAAAGTGGGCAAGCAGACTTTGACCATCAACCCGAACGACACCGAGTTTATGGGCGAATATGGAGAGCGCCTGGCGGTTTCTGGAAATTGGCATGACGGATGCCAGTTGATAGCGGAGGCGCGTCAGAAGAACCCGGGGTCAGGCTACTATGACGTGGATCTGGCCCTTTGCTCCTATTTCAGCGGGGATTATTCGCAGGCAGCTATGTGGATCAACAAATCGCCATTTCCGTCGAATCCGGTCTATCATTTGCTTGCCGCTGCCGTTTTCGGCGAGGGAGGATACAAAATCGCGGCTGATCGCGAGGTCGCATGGCTGAACCAAAATCAACCTGATTTGGTGAAGAACATGCGCCAGGTGGTTTCGGCGCGGTTGGCCCGTTCGCAAGATGTCGAGTTTTTCCTCGGCTCGCTAAGGAAAGCGGGCCTTGGCATCGCAGACTGACCATAATTCTGCAGATAGGATCCGACTAATTGTTACGCACAGAGCTGCCCAACGACTCCGGGTCGTCTCGAGGAAGCTCAAGCAGTCCGGCGGCTTATGGCGGCGGTCCCCGGGGGCGACTCAGAAATCAGCGGCGCCCGCCCCTCACCTGCCCGGCGGCGAAGCCGGCGTCATCAAAAAAATGAGATGTGGATGGACGAAAGTGTTCGTTCGAATGATGCTATTGCGTTGTCTTGAGCGCATGTTCTGCTCAGCCAGCACTGCGCCTCCTCTTAAGCCCGCTGGCGGTCAAGGCCCGGCGGCCTGCTGATAGTCCTCCCTCATAGGGCTGCCGGGCCGCTCGAACTTGCTCAATGGAAGGCGCGGACTTCCAGGATGATCCGGACTAGAACCGACCAGCGCACCAGAGGCATCATCTTGGCGAGGTGCTGCATCATTGAACACCGCTGAAGAGTGAGTAGCTGACAACGCAAAAAAGCCCCGCCGCTCCATTTGCGAAGCGGCGGGGCCCCCCACTCGCCCCCATTGATGCCCATGCAATTGCAGTGCCAGACGTGTTGACCCATTGCGGCGCACCTTGATGCCAGGACGGCCCGTTCACAGTTGAAGAAGGGCTATCGAGCGGGTCGATGGAGTCTCAACTTTTTGCATCAAAAGCCTTCCCGCCGGAACGCTTGCTCGTCTGAAGGGTTGGTTGAGATGCAGGAGATGCAGGCGTGGCCAGGAAGCTGTCAATCGCCGAAACTTTGCGACGAACCTCTGACCAACTGAAGAGGATCCGGAAACACGTCGCTAACGGCGGTCATGTGGACCAGATGCAAGAGGTCGACGCCTTGGTGGGCCTCGCCAAAGAAGTGGCCGACCGGCAGCTGGCCGGGTTTGAAGGCCTGGCAGATGAAAACGATGGCTCTGTCCAAGACGACGAGGATGCAAAGCACTGAGCGTTGTCGATCGACCGGCTCGTGACATTCCGCGATAACGGAATTACTTGATTTGCCAAAATCGGTACTATGAAACGCGGCGGACCCCCCAATCCGCCTGGCCGGCGCCGTCAAGCGTTCTTACCCCACGCCCCCCAAGCGGCGCCGGCCGCTCGGCTGCACACCCTCGTGTCAGGAGCATGGTCAGGCCCGAGGGCATGCTTTTGCGCAACATGCATTGGACCAACAGACGCACGGGTTTGATAGGTTTTTTCCGCAACTTGCGGCGATCTGTAAATGTGCCACGCAATCGGCAGATTTCCGTCGCTCTCGGCGGCCTTCGATACCCGATCTGCGATATCGCAGCGGATAATGGGATCGTCCGCTATATGATCCATTGGATTCTGCTTGAAAGACATCTCGGCCCCCGCGCTTGGCGCTGAGAATGCTCAACGGATACCGCTTTGAACAGTCGTCAAATGACGACAACAGACGAATTTATGCGCCATCCCACGAAGGCACTTTGGCGTAGTCGCATGGAGCGTAACAAAAGCTTGTAGCCGGGAACAACCACTCGACGAGTCGCGTTTGTTGCGAAGGCCCGCTTCCTTTGCACGGGCAGCGAGCCTCGAAGGTTCGCAAATGCCGCACCGGCGTTTCAGTCGCACCCGCCTCAGCCCTCACGATTTGGCTATTTGCGAACGCGTGTACGATCAGGTTTGCGCAGATGAACACATCGACCCTTTGAGCCGGGATGCCGAAGCCTTGGCGGTGATGATTGTCGCAGTCTTCCGAAACATTACCACCAATGAGCGCGAACTGCTGGAGGAGGTCACGTCGCTTCGTCGTTCAATGGGCGCAGAAAAGGCGCGCTAGCTTGGCGGCATTCCGATGCGAATCGTTCTAGTCCCGCTTTGGCACAGCCGGATTGGCATCTTAATTGCTTTTTGCCTTCCGCGAGAGTGTAGCCACAGCGCTTTCGAAGGAGATGGAAATGGGTTTAGCCGAAGACCTCACTGATGTTGCCCTCACATTCGCTTGTCCGGATTGCTCCTATCCGGCGGTAAGGAAGGGCTCTGCGCTGAAAACGATCGCCCACTTCAGATGTGACGGGTGCAACGCCAAGGTGCGGATCACTTATCCGCAGAAACTGGCGATCTTCGAAAAGCACAAGCTATTGACCTCGCATGGGGCATAACGGTAACTCAACGCTGCTCATGCGGTTAAGAGCCAGGTTCGATTTCCGCGTGATTCCAAAGGGTTTTGGCGAATTGATGAATTGATTTGGACGATCACGGGGGCTGCGATCGCCCGGAAACAACTTGGCCGAGCATGGCTGCGCCATGAAACAGATTTGACGGACGCCGGATGCCATGATTGAACCGCAGCTCTCGTCGCCTGTAAGTCGGATGAGGTAAACTTGCGCTACCTCCAATCGTATTCAACTCCAGGTGGTTTGAATTTGATCGCAACAGTCTGAAGGCGGACCGTTTGGTGAAACAAACTCCTAGGTTTCAGGATCGGAGCACGAAGCCGACGCGATGACCACGGCAATTGAGGACATGTTTCGGCCGCTTGCCTTAACCGCGCGGTTGCTCGTCCAGTGCTGGCCGCAGCTGTTGCTTGTCGGCTGCCTGGGTATGATCGCTCGTGGTCTGCTGCTTCAGGGCGCAGTGACGATCGGCCTGCAATTCCCGCTGGGCGGAATGGTCATGCTGTCGCTGGTGGTCCTCGCCAAGCTGACGGTGCTGGTCATGATGTTCGTGCTGCTCCGGCCGCATATGCCGGCGGTGGCGGCACTGAGGCAAAAAGCCAAAAAGGCGATGGACGAAACAAAGCGCGAGCCGGTCCTGGCGATTACCGCCGCTGCGATCCTGCCGTTCTTCGCCTATTATGCCGCCTGGGGTTTTCTTGGCGATACGGTTCGCGAATATTCGCGCATGGCGCTCGCTCAGGCCGATTTCGGCAAGAGCGTCGACATCTTCGCCATTCTTCAGTCAAGCGGCGTGGCACTGTCGATCGTCATATGCTGGCTGGTGCGCTTTGCCGCCAAGCGACTGAATGCGGGCGCCTCCCACCCCTACTGGCGGCTGCTGATCGTGGCGACGGACGCGACCTGGGTCTTCATCGGCCTTTATGCGCTCGGCGTATGGAAGGACCAGTTCATCCGCTGGCTTGGCGCAGGCGCCGCCCTGCAACAACTCAGCCTCGATTTGCTTGCGCCGGTAAGTCAGGCGGCCGCGGCCGGCCAGTTCGTTCCCGTGGAGTTCCAGCCGCTTCCCTTCGGCGAGCAGCTTCAGAATCTGTTCTTTTTCGCGTTGCTGCCGATTGTCTGGCTGGTGATGGCGGCGATCATCAACGGCTATGAGCTTGCGGCGCCGGCCGCTTCCGGTCCTGCGCCATCGCGAGCAACCTCCTGGCAGAAGTGGCTGAAGGATTTCGCGTCTCACTTCGTTGGCGGTTACCGCAGCCGCTATTCGCCAGTCTGGACTTGCCTCAAGCTGACGCTCAGTGCCGGCCTGGCCACGCTTGTCACCTTCGTCATCGCCTATCAGGCCATCTCCTGGGCCGGTGCCTGGACGTGGTATGGACTGACGAGGCTGATCGGAGCGCATGATCTCGGGACCTGGCAGATCTTCGCCGATGCCATTAGCCTGTTCATCGGCAGCCCAAGCGAACTCGACGGTGGAATCCTGCTCGACGCGGTCCGAGTCGCGCTGCTTGCAGCCGTGCTCGAGACCGCGGTCGCCATGGCTGGCGCAGCAACTGGCGTCAGGTCCGCGGCTCGCTGACGCTGAGATGACTCGGCAGCGCCGAGTAGAGGGCGATCGACAGCGTGAGGCCGCTCGCCGCAGGTGGGATCGAAAAGCTGGCGGCCATCCGTGCCGGTTTGCCGGGCTCCGACGCGGCGAATGCCCTGCCGCCGCACAGGGACCGTTGCTCGGCCTCCGGATATTGCTTCCTGACCACCGGATCGGCAAACAGGGTTGGCCGCCATTCGCGACCGCTCCCATCGGAAAGCCGCACCTGGCAAGGAACCGAGCCGAGCGCTTTCGGGTCAGCAGCGAGAGCTTCAAATTCGGCAAGCACGACGGCGCTTCCCGCGCTGCCTGCCAGTCTGGTGAAGCGTGTCACGGTCCAGCTGGCGCCGGCATAATCGATCGGCTCTCCCAAGCTCGTAGATAGCGGCTGGCGCAGATGTTGAGTGCGCCAGTCCTTGATGCTTCCCCACGTCTGCACGGCCAGCGCGGCAGGCAGTGCGACCACCAGCGCCGTCATGCTCAGCCAGTAGCCTCGCCGCGTTGACGTCACCTTTGCGGGAGAACCGTCCATGGCGGCCTTTCTTCGTTGCAGCGTATGGTGATCGCCGGCTCGATGTCTTCGTCGGAAACATTCGTGGCGATGCGGATCTCGTCGTCGAGCGGCAGCAATTTTGTGGGTGCGACCACGACGCTCCCGCCGGCGACGGCATCCTCCGGCACTTCGAACACCAGAAGGACCCGGCGTGGCAGCCCGGGCTGGTAGACATCGCCGGGCATCATTTCGATCGTCGCCCACAGGCGGTCGGTCAGGACATAACGGACGCCGCTGCGGCTCAGCCACTCGCCCGATGTGAGACCCAGGGTCTCGAATTTCGCCTCGGCCTCGCCTTCGACCACAACCCATACGCCGGAACTCGTGTAGGTCTTTGACTTGCCGAAGGTCTCGACGTTGAGAACACGCGCCACCCTGGCGCTGTCCAGCGAAAGCGCGAAGGCGCGGGCCTCCACACGCTTGTTCATGCCGCCCGAAGCGACTATCGGCGATGTAATGTCGCTGTACAGCGGACGCGTATGCTGCATGCCGTAGAGCACGGCGGCAGCCAACAGCAGCGCCAGCGCCGAACGCAGCATGCGCATCATGGCGCCCTCTCCACCGGCAGATCGACCGTCGCAACGGGATCACGTTCGAACCACCCGCCTGCGCCGTAGACATTGTCGCGCAACTTGTAGATCTGGCCGGTGACGGTGATCGTCACCTTGTCGGGCACGGGCACACCGGCCGGCCACTCCCAGGCCATGGTCAGGCGTTCCGGCATGTTGGGATTGAAATATCCCGCCAGATACTTGTCGCGATCAAGATAAACCGTTGGCATCGGCAGCTTTTGCGCCGGCGCGCTGAGCCTGACGACGCGATGGAGCACGTTGTTAGGGGTGGCGGAACGGTTCACCACATCCATATCCACCATCACAAGCTGCACGGGCCGCGATGGCGGAACGCCTGTCGGCGGCACGGTTCCGAAACGTGCCGTTCGCAAGGTCACAAACCAGCGACCGGCATCGATTTGCTGGCCCGCCTGTACAACCGGCACCTTTGGCGGATGGGCAGCTTCGTAGAGCGTCATCGAAAACGAGATTGCCGATGCGGCCAGCCCGCCAAGGCCTGCGATCAGAAAAGCATACAGCCTTTGCCGTATTGTCGTCCGTGTCGGTTGTGTCATGCGCCGTGCGGTATGCGATGGTCCTCGGGCCAGCCTTATACGATGCGAGAATGATTTTGTTACAACAGCAGCGCAGGCATCTCTGGTCCAAGGGGTTCAGTGCCGGGACGACAGCCGCGCAATCCGGCTCCTTGGTGGCTCGCCGGTCAGTGATCATTATCCGCTCCTGCCGCCAAGTGCGGCATTGACCCGAATATCAAGTCCGGATGGCCCGCCCAAACCACTCGGCCGCAAACCATTCGAAGAGGCGCCGGGCTCGGCTCGACGCCCCGTCTGCTTCCTCACTTCTGCGACCACACAGCCAACTCGTAGCCGTCCGGATCGGAGAAGTGGAAGCGGCGGCCGCCCGGGAAGGAATAGGCGGGTTTGACGATCTTTCCGCCGGCTTCCTCGACATGGCGCTGGGTCTCGTCGAGCTTGTCGGCATAAAGGATCACCAGCGGCCCGCCTGCCGCCCTGCTGTGGCCACCGAGAGCGAAGCCGCCGGTCAGGCGGCCGTCGTTGAACTCGCAATAGTTCGGCCCGTAGTCCTTGAAGGACCAGCCGAAGGCCTTTCCATAGAAGTCGCGCGAGCGCGCGATGTCGCCGACCGAAAACTCGATATAATCGATGCGCTTGTCGTTGCTGGAATTGGCCATGATCTTCTCCTTTCGCGGTTTTTGGATGCTCAGCGTTCGAGCATTGCCTTCAGGGTGTTGAGGTCGCGCTGCACGGCCTCGGCGTCGGCAGCGAATATCTCCTGCGTCATGTCCGGCGTCCTCAACAGCACGAACATGACCTCCGCGCCGGTCCCGTTAGGAACCACGCGCACCGCATTGCGGGTTTCCTTGTCCTCGGCAAAGACGATGTGATCAAGGACGCCGTATTCGTTCGGCCGGGAGAAGCGGATGCGGATGGGCCGGCCGTTGGGGTCCTCCGCAGTCCATTCCTCGCCCGATTTTTCGAAGCGCCTGCCGAGGCCTGCCGCCCAGCGCTGGAAATTCTCAGGGATGGAGGCGAAGTCATAAACTTCGCGCCAGTCCCGGTCGATGGACACGGTGATGATGCGGGATTTGTAGATGGTCATGTCTGCCTCCTTTCAACGAAGGCAGACTAGGCCGAGTTGGCGGTGGCATATTGAACGAAACGGTCAGCTCAGGCGCTGAGCTGTCGCAGAACCGTTGCCGGCGAGAAGCCCGACAGGCGCCGCACCTCGCGCGTCAGATGCGCCTGGTCGCAATAGCCTGCTTCGAACGCAAGATCGGCCAGGCGCGGCTCGGCAGACTGCCGCGCCAGGTTCAGGAACCGCTGGAAGCGGAGAATGCGGTCGAGCGTCTTCGGACCATAGCCGAAGGCCTCCTGGCAGCGGCGGCGAAGCGTTCGCGGGCTGACGTCGAGCCGGTCGAGGATCACTTCCATGCCCGGACCGGCGGATTCGGTTTTCAGCGCGGTGAAGGCAAATCCCATGTCCGCAGGCGGCGGCTCGACATCTGGCGCAAGCCTGCAGAGTGCCGCCTGCATCGCCCGCATCCGCTCCACCATGGAGGACGCATCGCCAATTTTTTGGGCGGTTTCGCGCGCCAGCGCTCCCCAAAAGTGGCTGAGCGCCAACCGGCCGCCGACGATTTCCGACATCGGCAGGCCGAGCCACCGGCTTGCCGCACCCGGTCGGAAGCGGGCGCCGATCACCGTGGAACCGGGTTTCAGCGTTGAGAGGGCAACCTCCACGTCGGGGCCTGCCACGACCAGATCGCCGTCGATCCAAATGATGTCGACACAGCCGTCGGGGACCACGGCCGACAGGCTCGTCGCCTCCGGTCGCAATGTGTTGCACCAGGCACACTGGAAATGCCCTTCGAGTGCGGCCGGAGGATCGAACTCGCAATATTCCCCAATTGCCCCGGAAAGGATTGGTGCCCCGGAAAGGACGGGTGTGTTGTCATCAGACGTCACGAGCCTCTCCTGTGAGGGAACATTTTCGCGCAGCGCCGTACTCTTCGGTCCCCGAAACTATTGCGGTGACGGCGGGCTTCAACCCCTGATGGCAGCTTTCACCGCCTGCCGGCGATTTCCACCGCGATCAGGCGGTTTGCTGGCCTTGTTCTCAAGCCGTCTCTTGACGCGCGGGAACCATACACGTTAGGCGTTCGGCACCCGAACGATTGGCGACCAAGCAAGGAAATTCCAGCCGATGGAAATTTTTACCGCCGCCGGCCTCGCGGCCCTGCTCCAGGTCATCGCCATCGACCTTGTGCTTGCCGGCGACAATGCCATCGTCATCGGCCTTGCTGCGGCAGGCCTGCCGTCGGATCAGCGCAAGAAGGCGATTCTCGTCGGCATTCTGGCGGCCACCCTGCTTCGCATCTTCTTCGCCCTGATCACCCAGTGGCTCCTCACCATCGGCCCCATTCTCCTCATAGCCGGCGGCCTGCTGCTGCTTTGGGTGTGCTGGAAGATGTGGCGCGAACTGCGTGTCAGCCACGAGCAGGAACATGACGCGACGGAAGCGTTGTCGAATGTCGATTACGACAAGAGCGGGACGATTGGCGGCAAGGGACCGCGCAAGACTTTTG
Organism: Mesorhizobium sp. L-2-11; assembly: GCF_016756595.1. NCBI lineage: Bacteria > Pseudomonadati > Pseudomonadota > Alphaproteobacteria > Hyphomicrobiales > Phyllobacteriaceae > Mesorhizobium > Mesorhizobium sp. L-2-11. Next base: position 4,196,714 of record NZ_AP023257.1, read on the forward strand.
CTCAGGCAGCCTGGCAGATCGTCATTGCCGACGTTTCGATGTCTCTCGACAACGTCCTTGCCGTCGCCGGCGCGGCGATGGACCATCCGACGGTCCTGATCATCGGCTTGGCGCTGTCGATCGCACTGATGGGCTTTGCCGCTTCGTTTGTCGCACGCCTCCTGCATAAGCACCGCTGGATCGCCTACATCGGCCTCGCGATCATTTTCTACGTCGCCGTGAAGATGTTTCTGGATGGTGCTGTGCAGCAGTTCCCCGAACAGTTTGCCTTCCTGGCGCCCTGGTTCGGGCCGGGCGGCGGTCATTGAAAGTTTAGCAGTGCAGGTCCGCCCGAGGCGCCAAGCCGTTCCCGGTTTGCTTGATTGCGGAACTATGCTATTGCGCCGTGCAAATTGAGCTTCTGCGAAAGTTCAAAAGATCAACATGTATCGAGACTTCCGGGCTGGGCCTCAGGGTTTCCGGCCCGCGTCCATTGGAAACCGCAAATGTCTGCCCCTCGCGTCAGTTTCGTCAGCCTTGGATGCCCCAAAGCCCTGGTGGATTCGGAGCGCATCATCACCCGCCTGCGCGCCGAGGGCTATGAGATCGCGCGCAAGCATGACGGCGCCGATCTGGTCGTCGTCAACACCTGCGGCTTTCTCGATTCGGCTCGCGACGAATCGCTCAATGCCATCGGCTCCGCCCTTTCGGAGAACGGCAGGGTCATCGTCACCGGCTGTCTCGGCGCCGAACCTGACGTCATCCGCGAAAAGCATCCCAACGTTCTCGCCATCACCGGTCCGCAGGCCTACGAGAGCGTGATGGCTGCGGTGCATCAGGCTGCGCCCCCGAGCCACGATCCCTATGTCGATCTTTTGCCGCCGCAAGGCGTCAAGCTGACGCCGCGCCACTATGCCTATGTGAAGATTTCGGAAGGCTGCAACAACCGCTGCAGCTTCTGCATCATCCCGGCGCTGCGCGGCGATCTCGTCTCGCGGCCGGCGGCCGACGTGCTGCGCGAGGCCGAGAAACTGGCCAAGGCCGGCGTCAAGGAAATCCTCGTCATCTCGCAGGACACCAGCGCCTACGGCATCGACATCAAATACCAGACCAGCATGTTCGGCGATCGCGAAGTGCGGGCCAAATTCCTTGATCTGTCGGAGGAACTCGGCAAGCTCGGCGTCTGGGTGCGCATGCACTATGTCTACCCCTACCCGCATGTCGCCGATGTCATCCCGCTGATGGCCGAAGGAACGATCCTTCCCTATCTCGACATCCCGTTCCAGCACGCCTCGCCGCGAGTGCTGAAGAACATGCGCCGGCCCGCCCACGGCGAAAAGACGCTCGACCGCATTCGCGGCTGGCGCGAAATCTGTCCGGATCTGGCGATCCGCTCCACCTTCATCGTCGGCTTTCCCGGCGAGACGGACGACGATTTCGAGATGCTGCTCGACTGGCTGGACGAAGCCAGGATCGACCGCGCCGGCTGCTTCAAATACGAGCCGGTCAGAGGCGCCCGCTCCAACGACCTCGGCCTCGAACAGGTACCGCAGGAGATCAAGGAAGCGCGCTGGCACCGTTTCATGCAGCGCCAGCAGAAGATCTCGGCAACGCAGCTCGCCAGGAAGGTAGGCAAGCGTCTGCCAGTGCTGATCGACGAGGCGCATGGCACCTCGGCGAAGGGCCGCACCAGATACGACGCACCCGAAATCGACGGCTCGGTGCATATCCAGTCGCGGCGTCCGTTGCGCGCCGGCGATGTCGTTACCGTCAAGATCGATCGTGCCGACGCCTACGATCTCTACGGCTCGGCGGTCTGACCGCTTCTCGCCCTACGGCGCCGCGTCCCTTTGGACGGCAAAGGATGCCGCGTATTTTGCGCATGACCCTGCCGAAATCGATCCCGATTTCGGGCTCCCGCTAAACGAAAGGGCGCCGCGCGGCGCCCTTTCTGTCAAGATTTTGGCCTGTCAAGATTTGGCCCCGCTTGCGCTTACTGCGGCAGCTTGTCGTCGACGCCCTTGACGTAGAAGTTCATGCCGAGCAGCGTCGGATCGTCGGCGACTTCGCCTTCCTTCAGCCACGGCGTGCCGTCCTGCTTGGCAATCGGCCCGGTGAACGGGTTCCACCCTTCGACGATCTTCTTCTCGGTGGCTTCCGCCATCGCCTTCACGTCGTCGGGCATGTTGGTGTAAGGCGCCATTTTAACGGCGCCGTCCTTGATGCCCAGCCAGACATTGCCGGGCTTCCAGGTGCCGTCGAGCGCGGCCTTCACCCGGCCGATATAATACGGCCCCCAATCGTCGACGATCGAGGTCAACTGCGCCTTGGGAGCGAACTTGATCATGTCCGAAGACTGGCCGAAGCCCTGCAGTCCGCGCTCTTCGGCGACTTGCAGGGGAGCGGTCGAGTCGGTGTGCTGGACGATGATGTCGGCACCCTGGTCGAACAGAGCCTTGGCGGCATCGGCTTCCTTGCCCGGATCGAACCATGAATTGATCCAGACGATCTTCGCTTTGAAATCCGGCTTGATCGACTGGGCGCCGAGCATGAAGGAATTGATACCCATCACCACTTCGGGAATCGGGAACGAAACGATGTAGCCGGCGACACCCGACTTCGATTGCCTGGCGGCGATCTGGCCGAGGATGTAGCGGCCTTCGTAGAAGCGTGCGTTGTAGATGCCGAGATTTTCGGCCATCTTGTAGCCGGTCGCGTGCTCGAACATCACGTCGGGGAATTTCTTGGCGACCTTCACTTCGGGGTCCATGAAGCCGAAGGACGTGCCGAAAATGATCTTGCATCCTTCGCGCGCCAGGCGCTCGAAGGCACGATCGGCATCGGGACCCTCGGAGACGTTCTCCAGATAAGCGGTCTCGACCTTGTCGCCGAGCGCCTTCTCCACGTCCAGGCGGCCCTGGTCATGCTGGTACGAATAGCCGAAATCGCCGATCGGGCCGGTATAGACCCAGCAGGCTTTCAGCTTTTCCTGCGCTTCGGCGGTCGCCGCCAGCGACAATGCCGCCGCCGCGGTCATCAGCGCAATAAGCAGTTTTTTCATCGTGTTACCTTTCTGAGTTAAGCCTTGGAGCTTCCCGTTTGTCTTTTTATTGTCAACGATCCGGAACGAATGGCTGCCCCAAGGAAGCCGGTGTGTTCATCATCGTCAAACGCTTGTTGCGCGAGATTAGAACGAGAACCACGATGGTTGCCAGATAGGGCAACGAAGAAAGCAGTTGCGAGGGAACCGGAATGCCAAAAGCCTGTGCATGAAGCTGGCCGATCCAGACCGCGCCGAAGATATAGGCGCCCGCCAGCACCCGCCATGGCCGCCATGATGCGAACACGACCAGCGCCAGCGCGATCCAGCCGCGTCCGGCGGTCATGTTCTCCACCCATTGCGGCGTATAGACCAGCGACAGATGGCCCCCGGCAAGGCCAGCACAGGCGCCGCCGAAGATCACCGCCAGGTAGCGGTAGCGGATGACCTTGATGCCAAGCGCATGGGCCGATGTGTGGCTGTCGCCGATCGAGCGCAGCGTCAGCCCGGTGCGGGTCTTGAACAGGAACCACATGACGGCGGCGGTCAATGCGATCGAGATGTAGAAGATCGGGTCCTGGCCGAACAGCAACCTGCCGATGACGGGGATCGCCGTCAGGCCGGGAATGTCGAGGTTTGGCAGCCTCGCGCCGGGCTGGCCGACAAAGCTGGTGCCCATCATGCCGGAAAGGCCGAGGCCGAGCAGTGTCAGCGACAGGCCGGTCGCCACCTGGTTGGTGGCCAGCGACAGCGTCATGACGGCGAACAGCAGTGAAAACACCGCGCCCAGGGCGATCGCCGCCAACAACCCGATCCATGGCGATCCGGTGAGATAGCCGGCCCCGAAACCGCCGACCGCGCCCATGATCATCATGCCTTCGACGCCGAGATTGAGCACGCCGGAACGTTCGACCACCAGCTCGCCGATCGCCGCGATCAGCAAAGGCGTCGCCGCGGTTGCGATGGTCAAAAGAATGTTGACGGTGATGTCCATCAGCGGGCCTCCTCCAACTTGGGCGCGGCTTCAAGCGTCGGCGCAGCCAAGCCGATCAGACGAATGCGGTAGTGAATGAGCGTGTCGCAGCCGAGCACGAAGAACAGCAGCATGCCCTGGAAGACGCGTGCCACCTTGTCGGAAATGCCGAGCGCGCTTTGCACCGCCTCGCCGCCGAGATAGGTCAGCGCCAGCACCAGGCCCGCCGCGACAATGCCTAATGGATTGAGCCGGCCGAGGAACGCCACGATGATGGCGGCAAAGCCGTAGCCAGGCGAAATCACCGGCTGCAGCTGGCCAATGGCGCCGGAGACTTCCGAGATGCCGGCAAGTCCGGCCAGTGCCCCCGACAGCATGAAGGCGAAGAACACCATCCGGTTGATGCCGAAGCCGGCGAAGCGCCCTGCCCTGGGGCTTGAGCCGAGCACGCGGACCTCAAAGCCTTTCAGCATGCGGCTCATCAGGATCCAGACCAGCACCGCCGCGACCAGCGCGAACACGAAACCCCAATTGGCACGACCGGAGGCCGGCATCAGTTCCGGGAGAATGGCCGAGTCGTTGAACTGTATCGTCTGCGGGAAATTGAAACCCTTCGGATCGCGCCACGGCCCGCGCACCAGCCAGTCGAGGAACAGCTGCGCGACATAGACCAGCATCAGGCTGGTCAGGATCTCGTTGGTGTTGAAGCGCGCCTTGAGCAAGGCGGGAATGGCGGCGTAAGCGGCGCCGCCGACCATGCCGAACAGCAGCATCAGCGGCAGCACCAGCGGGCCTTCAAACTGCGGAAGCAGCACCGGAATGCTCGAGCCGACGATGCCGCCCAGGATGAACTGGCCTTCCGCGCCGATGTTCCAGATGTTGGCTCTGTAGCAAACCGACAGGCCGACCCCGATCAGGATGAGCGGTGCCGCCTTGATCGCCAACTCATGCAGCTGCCAGACCTGACTGACCGGCTCGAGGAAGTAGATCTGGAACGCCTTCAGGGAATTGACGCCAAGCAGCGCGAACAGGACGGCACCGGCAATGATTGTCAGCGCGAATGCAATGAAGGGCGACAGCGCCGAGAACAGCATCGAGCGCTGCGGCCGTTTGACGAGTTCGAGGCGCATCATGACGTCTCCAGAGCGTGTTCGGCGTGGCCCGGCTCGGCCCCGCCCATCAGCAGTCCGACCTTTTCGAACGTTGCCTCGGCGATCGGCAAAGGCTTCGACAATTCGCCATTGTGCATCACCGCGATCGCGTCGGATATCTCGAACAATTCGTCGAGATCCTGGCTGATGACCAGCACCGCCGAGCCGCTGCGCGCCAGTTCGATAAGCGTCTGCCGAATGTGGGCGGCCGCACCGGCGTCGACGCCCCAGGTCGGCTGATTGACGACCATGACGCCTGGCCTGCGGTCGAGCTCGCGGCCGACGATGAATTTCTGCAGATTGCCGCCTGAAAGCGCTGCCGCCTCCGGGTCCGCAGCGCTCTTGCGCACATCCATCGCCTTGATGATGCGTTGGGCAGCGGCATAGATCGCGTCGCTTTTGACCATTCCGCCGGCGCCGACGAACACCTTGCCGTCGGTGGCATGGCGCGACAGCAGCAGGTTTTCCGAAAGCTTCATGCGCGGTGCTGCACCGTGGCCGAGCCGCTCTTCCGGCACGAAGGCAGCGCCCATCAGCCGCCTGCCGGTGATGCTGAGGCGGCCGGCGTCCTTGCCGCGGATGCGCACCGAGGCGGCCTCCTGCTGCGGCACCTCGCCGGAAACGGATTCGAAGAACTCGCCTTGGCCATTGCCGGCGACGCCTGCAATGCCGATCACTTCGCCGGCGCGTACGGACAGGTTGATGTTTCTGAGCGGGATCGAGAACGGCGTTGCCGGCTTGCGGCTGAGAGCGCGGATTTCAAGCAGCGGCTGCGCGGTCTCGATACCCTGGGCCGGTGCACGCACCACGGCCTGCACCTCGTTGCCGACCATCATGCGGGCCAGCGATGCCGCGGTTTCCTTGCGCGGATTGCAATGGCCAACCACCTTGCCGTGGCGCAGCACGGTGGCGCGGTCGCAGATACGCTTGACCTCTTCCAGCCGATGCGAAATGTAGAGTATGGACTTCCCTTCCGAGCGCAGCCGTTCGAGCGTCTCGAACAGCTTGTCGGCTTCCTGCGGCGTCAGCACCGAGGTCGGCTCGTCGAGGATGATGAGTTGCGGCGTCTGCAGCAGACAGCGGATGATCTCGATACGCTGCCGCTCACCGACCGAGAGGTCGCCGACCAGCGATTGCGGATCGAGCGGCAGCCCGTAGCTATAGGAAAGCGCCCTCGCCTTCGCGGCAATCGTGCTGATCGGCGAGCCGTCGTCCAGCGACAGCGCGATGTTCTCGGCCGCCGTCAGGGCCTCGAACAGCGAAAAATGCTGGAACACCATGCCGATGCCAAGCTTCTTCGCAAAGCCGGGATTGGTGATCGTGACCGCCTGGCCGTTCCAGAAAATCTCGCCCGAATTGGGCTCCAGCGTTCCGAACAGCATTTTGACGAGCGTCGACTTGCCGGCACCGTTCTCGCCGAGCAGCGCATGGATTTCGCCTTTTGCGACGGTGAGATCGACATGGTCGCACGCTGTCAGTGTGCCGAACGTCTTGGTAAGGCCACGAACCTCAAGCAGGTTTGCGTCGTCCTGATTTGCACTCACAGTGCCTCCCATCTGGTTTGCCAGATATGTTCTGTGTTCCCGCAGGCATGGTATGCGCGGCCTGCTGTCGTCGCAAAGCGGCACCCGTCTTGAAAGAGCTTCAAGAATTTCAGCGGAAACCTAACGCATCGGCCCGAAAATCGAAATCGATTTTCGGAAAGCACGATGCCTGGCTCAGGGGATAAGAATGGTTGTCCCGGTCGTCCTGCGGCCTTCAAGGTCGGAATGCGCCCTGCCGGCATCCTCGAGCGGGTAACGCTGATTGATCTTGATCTTGGCCGCGCCGCTGAGCACGATTTCGAACAGAGCGGCGGCGGACGCCTCCAGATCTTCGCGCCTGGCGTTGTAGACGAACAGCGTTGGACGGGTTGCGAACAGCGAACCTTTCTGCGCCAGCAGCGACATGCTGAACGGTGGGACCGGTCCCGACGATTGACCGAAGCTGGCGAACATGCCGAGCGGCTTCAGGCAGTCGAGCGAAGCCGGAAAGGTGTCGTTGCCGACCGAATCATAGACGACGTCGCACTTCTTGCCGCCGGTGATGGCAAGAACGCCGGCGACGAAGTCCTGCTCGCGATAGTTGATGACGTGGTCGAAGCCATGCGCCTTGGCGAGTTCGATCTTGTCGGCGGAACTGGCGGTACCGATCACGGTTGCGCCAAGATGCTTGGCCCATTGGCCGAGGATCAGCCCGACGCCGCCGGCCGCCGCGTGAAACAGGATCGTGTCGCCCGCCTTCACCTTGAAGGTACGGCGCAGCAGATATTCCGCCGTCATCCCCTTCAGCATCATGGCGGCCGCCTGCTCGTCGCTGATGCCGTCCGGCACCTTGACGACGCGATCAGCGGCGATCACGCGCTGTTCGGCATAGGCGCCAGTCGTCACGGCGTAGGCGATGCGATCGCCCGGCTTCAGCCAGTCGATATCAGCGCCCACTTCCACCACCACCCCGGCCGCCTCGCCGCCGGGTATCAGCGGGAAACCGCCAGGCGGCTGGTAAAGTCCGGAGCGATGATAGACGTCGATGAAATTGAGGCCGATTGCCGTGTGCCTGACCAGGATTTGCCCGGAGCCGGGTTGGCCCGGATCGGCGTCTTCATAGGTCAGGACCTCCGGACCGCCATGGGCGTGGATGCGTATTGCTTTGGACATTGATGAGGCTCTCTTGGGACCAGACTCTCTTGGGATCAGACTTCTATCGGGGGACTAGACTTCGATCGGGATCAGTTTTTCTTGGCGCCGAGCGTTGGAAACAGCTGCATGATACCGCCGATGCATGCGAGATAAAGTCCGGTGACCGTGATGCCGATCTTGGTGAAGACACTCACCTGCTCGCCCAAGACGCCGATCTGGTCGTAGAAGGCGGCAAGCGCTGCCTGCGCCAGCGCCAGCGCTCCGAAAGCGCACCATAGCAACGTCATGCCAAGGTTGATCGGCCGCAGCCGCGCCACCCGCACCGGGTGGATGAAATTGATTGGCATAAAGGTCAGGATGGCGGCCACCACGACCACGGCGAAGGAAACCCATTGTCCCGGCTCGATGACGAACAGCGTAAACACCACCATGTTCCAGACCACGGGAAACCCCTTGAAGAAGTTTTCCTTGGTCTTCATCCCGGTGTCGGCATAGTAGATGGCGCTCGACACGACGATGATCGCTGCCGACAGGAACGACAGGCCCTCACCCATGAAGCCGCGCTGGTAAAGCGCGAACGCCGGTATCAGCACATAGGTGACGTAATCGATGATGTTGTCGAGGAGTTCGCCCGACCATGTCGGCAGGATTTCCTTGACCTCGAGTTTCCTGGCGATCGGCCCGTCGATGCCGTCGACGAACAGCGCCAGCCCCAGCCACCAGAACATCGCCGTCCAGCGCTGCTCGCTCGCCGCCACCAGCGACAGGAACGCCAGGAACGAGCCCGACGCGGTCAGCAGATGCACCGAAAATGCGCGCGCCTGCGGCCATGTGACTTTCTTCTTCGGCCTCGGAATCCTGTCAGCGATTTTCCTGGCCGTGATTTTTCCGGCCGTGATTTTCTTGGCCGTGATTTTTCTGGCCGTTGTTTTTTTGCTCACGGGCCCCGCCAGTCCAGCTTGCAGATTTCGGCCGAGCGGCCGGCAAAGTTCCAGTTGCGGCCGAAGGCCCGCATCCTGCTCTTGTCGGACCTGGCGACGATGATTTCCGGTGCGATCCAGTACTCCGAATTGCTGATCACCGTATCCTTGTCGCGGTCCTTGCCGGAAATCGGCGTCACCGCTCCATCGATGATCTTCGGGATCTGGAAGATCCGGGTCCTGTCGCGCGTCTCATAGGTGATCGGCGCCTGCTCGACGCCGAGGAACTTGCCGACCAGGATGGAGAGCAGCGAGGTGGTCCCGCCAGCCTTGCCGGTGAAAATCCTGGTCAGCGCCTTTACCGCGTAGACTGAGGCGCGCTTGTCGATGAACAGTCCGGCGGTCCAGTTGCCGCGGCTCATATAGCCGGGGATTTCCATGACCAGCCCAAGATTGAGACCGGACAGCTCGACCTCGCCGAAATGGCCGGCATCGATGCGGAACCCCGCCCAGGTCTGACAATATCCCTCGGTCGGCGGATGACTGCCGAGAGACAGCACGCAAGGACAAAAAACCGTGCAATTGCAGGAGAGTACCAGCTCTCCCTTCATTGCCCAGCCTTGATCCGCCATAAAATTCTCTCCCTATGCCGAGACTACTAGCAGGGCGATTGCCCAGACAAGCAGTATCGCACCGGCGACCCGGGTTAACAGCCTGCCCGCCGTCTGTTTTTCGATCAAGGTGAACAGGCCGATCAACGCCAACCAGAACACGTTCATCACACCGACGGCGAACATCACCAGCATCAGCGCCCAGCAGCAGCCGAGGCACCAGACGCCCTGCTCGATGCCGAGCCGGAAAATGCGGCCGGGCCTCGCGCTCCAGTTCGAAAACAGGATCGAAAACGGGCTTTTGCATTTTGTCAGGCAGGCTTCCTTCAGGCCGCTGAACTGATAGAGGCCAGCAACCAAAAGCGCAGCCGCTCCTGTCGCTCCGACCACCGGATCGAGCATCTGGACAGATGCGGCGAAGCCGTGGACGATGAGCGTCAGCGCCGAAAACACTGCCGACGCAGCCAACCACACGCTGAGGTAGCCGGCGACCAGGGTCGGCGGATGGACGACCGCTTCGCCCTTGATCCGCGCGGTATCGGCGATCTCGCAATAGGTGCGGATCATCGGCGCCGCCGAAGGCAGCATGGTGGCGACCGCCATCAGGAACCACATGACGATGAGCGCTCCGGCCTGCGCGCCGGCGCCCCCGTCGAGCGGCGCAGGTGCAAGACAAAGGCTGAAGAAGCGGTCGAGAAGATCCGGCAGCGGCAGCCGCGGCAGGTGCCTGAGCATCGTGTCGCCGGGTGCATCGATGCCCGGAACCCGGCTTTCGGCGCCACGCATGGTCATGGCGCCAAGCAGCAGCCACGCCAGGACGACGCCTGCGCCCAAAACGATGTTCACCGCCAGTCGAGGATTGCGCGAGACGCTCGCCGCGGCACGGCCGAAACGGTCGAGATGACTGAAATCATGGTCTTCGGCGGTCATGGCAATCGAATGGGCCGAATCGCCGCGTTGATCAAGCCGCATGATCTGATCTATATGCTCGTCAGGTCGGACCGACCGCCTCGCATCGCAACCGGGAAGCCGAATTGGACCGTCGGGAAACAGCACGGATACTGGTTGCCGGCAGTGGCCCGGCAGGGCTGATTGCAGCGCTTGGTTTCGCAGACGCCGGCTTTCCCGTGACGCTCGTCGGACCCGAGGCAAATGGCCAGGACGGCCGCACGACGGCCCTGATGAATCCGGCCCTGAAAATCCTCGAGCGGTTGGGCGTGCTCGATGCGGTGAGGTCCCAGGCCGCACCGCTGAAGGTGATGCGCATCGTCGATGCAACCAGCCGGCTGATCCGCAGCCCGGTGGTCACTTTCCGCGCCAGCGAAATCGGCGAGGAGCAGTTCGGGCTGAATTTACCCAACCGTGCGCTCAACCCCGCGCTTGCCAGTGTTATTGCCGCGCATTCCGGCATCGAATGGCGAAAAGCGATGGTGCAGACCTGGCGCCTCGAGGGCGACCATGCGCATGCGATCCTGTCCGACGGAAGCGAGATCACGGCATCGCTGGCCGTCGCTGCCGATGGCCGTCTGTCGCCGGCCCGCGAGGCGGCCGGCATCTCGACATCGGCGCAGTCCTATCCGCAGGCGGCATTGGTTCTCAATTTCGGCCACCGCAGCGACCACGCTTTCACCTCAACCGAGTTCCACACCGAGACCGGACCGTTCACCCAGGTTCCCCTGCCCGGCAACCGGTCCAGCCTTGTCTGGGTGGTGGAGCCGGAAACGGCAAAGGAACTCGCCGCACTGGACGACGCGGCGCTTTCGATGCGGGTCGAACAGCGGATGCAATCGATGCTGGGCCGGGTTTCCGTCGAATCCGGCCGGCAGATCTACCAGCTTTCCGGCGTGACGCCGCGGTGCTTCGCGCGCAACCGGGTGGCACTTGTCGGCGAAGCCGCCCATGTGTTTCCGCCGATCGGCGCGCAAGGTCTCAACCTTGGTGTAAGGGATATCGATGATCTGATTGGAATTGCTTGCAAAAACAGGGCGGACCCGGGCGCCATCAAGGCCCTCGCAGCCTATGATTTCAAGCGCCGGCCCGACATCCTGGCGCGCAGCAATGCGGTCAACCTGCTCAACAGGTCGCTGCTCTCGCAGCTGCTGCCGGCACAGATGGCGCGCAGTGCTGGCCTTGGCGTGCTCGGCGGCTTCACGCCGCTCCGCGCCTTTTTCATGCGCGAGGGGCTGCAGCCCGGCAGTGGGTTTGCGGCGCTCGCCGGCGGCTTAAGGAAACAGATCCGGCGCTAGCACGTCCTCGGGCGGGCTGGCCCGTAGCTGGCAGGGCTTCAAGCCGTTCGGCATTGAATTCATCCGGCGTCTGCGCCAAATAGGTCAAGGTATCAGCCATAAGTCGGGCTCGATTTTTTGAAGCGTAACGCGTAAATTTAAGGTTCTAGCGGGTTTTGCGTATTCCAGGGACGACGCGGCCCACTGGGACTTAGTGGTGAGTACCATGATGAAAACAGCCAAATTTTCGATCGGACAGGTGGTCCGCCACCGGCTGTTTCCGTTCCGCGGCATCATTTTCGATGTCGACCCGCAATTCGCCAACTCCGACGAATGGTACGAGGCGATCCCTGCGGATGTGCGGCCGCGCAAGGACCAGCCGTTCTACCACTTGCTCGCCGAGAATTCGGAAACGGAATACATCGCCTATGTGTCTGAGCAGAACCTGCTCGAGGACCGCTCTGGCGAACCGGTGCGGCATCCGGAGATCAGCGAGATGTTCGACAAGCGGCCGGACGGGCGCTACGAGCCGAGACGCCAGTCAAGACATTGACCTGACAGATCGCCCGGACCTGCCGGGATCAAGAAATGGCCGGCCGGAACAAAAAAAGCGGGGCATGACCCCGCTTTTTTTCGGCTTGAGAAATCGTCTTGGTCGCCCAAGTCGCGCCAGGGGGCGATCAGTTGGCGGTCTTCGCCTTGTCCTGCTCTTCCTTTAGCTTCTTGGCGAAGTCCTGGTTGTTCTTGGCAACGAAATCCTGAAGCTTTTTCTGCCGATCCTCGATGTCCGACTGCTTCAGCGGCGGCCCGTCGAAGGCGCCGCTGAAGCCGGTCAGCGCGATCTTGATCGGGTTCGGCTGGTTCTGGAAATTGACCGAGGTCAGCGTCAGGTTCGAACCCTTCTTGAAGGAGGCGACGAGCTGGTCGGTCAGCGGCACTTCTGCCACGCAGCGGTCGGGGAAGCAGATCACATAATCGAGCTTCTGCGCCTTGCCGGTGTCGATCTGGAGGCCAATGCCGGGAGGAACCAGGCGACCGGTCGGAACCGTCACCTGGAACACCTTGCGGTTTACCTTGCCCTTCAATTCGATCAGGCTGACGCCGGTGACGAGCTGGCCGTTGCCGGCTGTGGTGATGTTCTGGACATTGCAGATGTCGACGTCTTCCTGCTTGGTGCAGGCTTTGAACCAGCCCTGCGGAATCTGCTGTTGCTGCTGCGCAAGAGCAGCCGGAAGCTGTGCGCCCAGAAAGCCGACCACGCCAGCGGCCATGACCGACAGGCGGTACGCGTTGCTGTTCAGGCTCGTCATGTCGTACACTTCCTCTCAAATGATCCCGGGACCGGCTTCTTCGCGCCGTGTGGTCCAGCTACCTGTTGCCGAAATGAGGCAACAGAATGACTTCGGACGGCGTGTTACACTGCAAGCGGTGCCGAATCCAGCCCGATATCCGCAATTCTTGAGCTCGCGATTAGCCGGGAGGCTGTCGGCTCATGTTAGGGTGCGCTCCGAATCATCAAGCCGACCCGGTAAGGAGACGGTCATGGGCCGCGTTCTTGTTTGGCTGATCGCCGCGATTGTCACCCTTTCGCTTCAACCAGCCTTGTCGGCGCCGAAACACGCGATCGCCATGCAGGGCGAGCCGGCGCTGCCGGCCGGCTATGCGCATTTCAACTACGTCAATCCCGATGCGCCGAAGGGCGGCAGCATCACCTATTGCGTCGTTGGCAGCTTCGACAATCTCAACCCTTTCATCCTGAAAAGCCTGCGCACGACGGCACGCGGCATGATCGACAGGATTTTCGGCAATCTCGTCTTCGAGCCGTTGATGCAGCGCAATGACGATGAGGCTTTTAGTCTTTACGGCCTGCTTGCCGACACTGCCGATATGGATCCGGAGCGCAGGAGCATCGAATTCCACCTTGATCCGAGGGCCAAGTGGTCCGATGGCCAACCGGTGACTGCCGAAGACGTGCTGTTCACCTACGACGTCTTTACCGAGAAAGGCCGGCCACCCTACAGCGCCCGTATGAGCATGGTCGCCAAACTGGAAAAGACCGGCGACCGCAGCGTGCGCTTTACATTCAACGACAAGGCTAACCGCGAGACTCCGTTGGTCATCGCGATGACGCCAATCGTGCCCAAGCACGCTTTCGACAAGGAGACCTTCGACAGGACCACGCTGAAACCTTTGATCGGCAGCGGCCCCTACACCGTGGCGCATGTGGCGCCTGGCCAGCGCATCGTGTTCAAGCGCAACCCGAATTATTGGGGCAAGGACATCCCGGCCAAGCGCGGTTTCGACAATTACGACCAGATCACCATCGAGTATTTTCTCAACGCCAACGCCAAGCTGGAAGCTTTCAAGAAAGGCATCTGCGCTATCGCTGACGACAGCGATCCGGTCAAGCGCGAGCGCGATCTCGACTTCCCGGCCTTCCACAAGGGCGACGTGATCGCCGAAACGTTCGACACCGGCATCCCGCCAGTGGTGACCGGGTTCCTGTTCAACACACGGCTGCAGAAGTTCTCCAGTCCGGTGGTTCGACGCGCGCTCGGCATGCTCTACGATTTCGAATGGGCCAACAAGAACCTGTTTGGCGGCAAGTACATGCGCACCATGAGCTATTGGCAGAATTCGGAGTTGTCGGCACTCGGCCATCCGGCCGACGACAGGGAAAAAGCGCTCCTGGCACCCTACCCCGGCCGTGTGCCGGCCGATGTCATGGACGGCACCTGGCGGCCACCTGTCACCGACGGCTCGGGCCAGGACCGCAGAGTGCTGAAAGCCGCCTTCGACATATTCAAGGGCGCCGGCTATGCCTTGCAGGATGGAGTGATGCTCGATCCCGAGGGGAAACCCTTCGGCTTCGAGATCCTGACCGCTTCCCAGAACGAGGAGCGGCTTGCCGCCATCTACCAGCGCACACTGGCGAAGATCGGCATCGATGTCACCATCCGCAGCCTTGACGGCGACCAGATCCAGTCGCGCAAGCAACGTTTCAATTTCGAGGTGCTGATCGGCGCCAGCGGCTTCGAGAACTCGCTGTCGCCGGGCATTGAGCAGTTCGGGCGCTGGGGATCAGCTGCCGCCAATGCCGAAGGATCGTTCAACCTTGCCGGCGTCGCCGATCCGGCGATAGATGCCGCACTCGAGGCGATGGTCGAGGCGCGCAGCCGCGAGGATTATGTTGCCGCCGTCCGGGTCCTCGACAGGTTGTTGATCTCCGGCCACTACATGGTTCCGATGCAGCACAACACGCAGCAATGGCTCGCTTACTGGAGCTATCTGGAACATCCGCGAAAGACCTCCATTTCAGGCTATCGACTGCCGACATGGTGGCGCAAGCCGAAGTGACCTCTTCGGAACAGGAGATCAAGATGAGCAACGAGAAGTCGATTACCGTCGATGTGGTCTCCGACGTCGTCTGCCCCTGGTGCTTCATCGGCCAGAAGCGACTCGACAAGGCGATCGCCGCGGCAAGCGAGGTCGAGGTGCATATTCGCTGGCGGCCATTCCAGCTCGACCCAACCATCCCGCCCGAAGGCAAGGATCGCCGCGAATACATGATGGCCAAGTTCGGCAGCGACGAACGCATCCGCGAGATCCACGCCCGCATCGAGCCATTGGGCGAAGCCGAGGGAATCAACTTCGCGTTCGCCGCCATCAAGGTTGCGCCCAACACGCTGGACGCGCACCGGGTCATCCGCTGGGCTGGCGCCGCCGGCGAGGTCATGCAGAACCGGCTGGTGCGACGTCTGTTCCAGTTGAATTTCGAGGAAGGCGCCAATCTCGGCGACCATGCCGTGCTGATCAACGCCGCGAGCGAGGCCGGCATGGATGCGCCCATTGTCGAGACGCTTTTGCCGACAGAGGCCGATGTCGAGGCGGTGCGCACCGAAATCGCCACTGCTTCGCGCATGGGCATCACCGGCGTGCCGTGCTTCCTGCTCGAAGGCAAATATGCGGTGATGGGCGCGCAAGACGTCGACACGCTCACCGACGCCATTCGCCAGGTTGCGGCGGCGAAGGCGCGGGGCGAGTTGGAGAAAGCGACCTGATAGACGTCATTCCATAAGCGCGTTTGGCGACATCGCCACAGCAGCCAACGCCCTCCGGTCACTTTCCGGCTGCCGCCAGGTCGATCTGGCAACAAGGATGACGGCGCGTCTTTGCGTCGATTCGTCTTCCACAACATAAAAATCGGCCGATCGATCACGCTCTTCCCATAACAAAACTGTGCAAAACGCCTTCCCTTGGGGAAGATGCTGACGCTTGCATACCTGAAACAGCAACTCATTGAAATCATAGCGATAATACGGGTCGAGAGCGGCATCGCATGGCGTTGCCGCTGTTGCTTAATGGCAACGGCCAGGGGTTCAATCCTCCACAGCCCGAGAAAAGGTAATTGAAAATGATCAATTGGTGTTACTGTCTGTAATAAAACTAAAAGAGGTTTGGGCGGGATTGTGATTCGGGTCGGCAGACCAGAGCGACATTCAATATCGGAAAAATACCTCCGCGGCGCCGCAAGGTCGCCGCTCCTGACACCGGTTTCCTCGATGCGCAGCTTCTGGGGACTGATGCGGGCCTACTGGTTCTCGGACCGCTGGGTGGAGGCCTGGACGCTGACGCTGGTCATCGCCCTGTTTACCGCGCTCTCCAGCAAGGCCGGCGTCTGGTTCGCCGAAGCATCCGGGGAACTGGTCAATTCGATTGCCTTTTACCACGATGCCGCGAACACCACGCCACTCGTATCGCTGCTCACCAACGCCGGCGTGCTCATCCTTCTGGTCGTGCTCAAGGACGTGGGCTTTACCGGCATCCGCACTTTTGTTTCCGCGACGCTGCATCGCAAATGGCGCGGTTGGCTGGACAGCCGTTTCAACGCAGCGCTTCTCGACACCAATCACACCCATTTCCATGTTCAGCACGGTTCCACCGGCGCTGCGGCTCCCGACAACATCGACCAGCGCGTCCAGGAGTCGATCAAGGACATGACTGGCGGAGCCATCGGCCTCGCCATAGGGGTGATGGCTGTCGCCACATCGCTTTATTTCGTCGGCCGGAAACTGCTTGAGACCTCGGCAGAGGTGAAAGGGCTGGAGTTCCTCGGCAGCTATGGCAGCGCGGTCCTGGCTTTCCTGGCGGTCGCCATATACGTGCCGCTGAACACCTGGATCGCGGTGAAGCTCGGCAGGTTGCTGGAACGGCTCAATATCCGGATGCAGCAATCCGAAGGCAGTTATCGCGGCGAACTGACCACGTTCCTGCGCCGCAGTTTCCACGTCGCCGCCTCACAGGGCGAGAATGTGCAAAAGACCATGCACGACCGGCTCTATGTCGACATCGACCGCACTTGGGCAAGGCTGAACATCGTCAACACCAGCTACCGTTCTTTCGAGCTGGTCTACACTTTCATCGGCGCCCGCATTGTCGCCTATGCGCCCGGCCTGGTGCCCTACATCCACAACCGTTTCGACCTCAAGGGCTACATAACCGGCTCCGAGATGGTCAATTCGCTCATAAATCAATGTTCGTGGTTCATCCATGTCATGCCTTCCATTGCGGCGCTGCGCGCCAACAGCCAACGCGTGACCGAACTCGCCAACGCGATCGAAAACGTTCAACACCCGCAGCAATTCTACAGTCTCACCGGCTGTTCCGATTTCCGCTACGACCGTCAGAACCCGGTTTTCGGCTTGACCATCCAGAAACTCGAGCTGTCCCATCAGGGCGAGGACGCCACCCCGTTCCTGAGTGCTGCCAATTTGCGCTTCCGGCGTGGCGAGTGGACGTTCCTGAAGGGCGAATCCGGCTGCGGCAAGACATCACTAATCAAGGCAATCAACGGTCTGTGGCCCTATGGCCGCGGCACCATCGTCTTCCCGGAAGGGGTCGAAAGTTTCTATGCCGCCCAGGAGGTCAAGCTGCAGCAGGTTTCGCTGAAGCAACTGGTCTGCCTGCCCGGCTCAGAGCGCGATTACACCGACACGCAGGTTGCATCGGCCCTGCACAAAGCTGGCCTTGGCGATTTCATCGAACACATGGCCGATGAAAGCCGCGACGGAATGATCTGGGACCAGGTGCTTTCGGGCGGCCAGAAACAGAAGCTTGTTGTCGCTCGTATCGTGCTGCAGCAGCCCGGGCTGCTGTTCCTCGATGAGGCGACCGGGGCGCTCGATCCGGAAGGGAAGATTGCCTTCCATCAGGCGATCAAGGACAATTGTCCAGATGTCACGGTGATATCGATCATGCACGAGGCCGTGCCGCCAAGGTCGCTTTCGGGCGCCGAATTCTACCACAGCATCGTTGCCATCGCGGACGGCGTCGCGAGCAAGAAGCCGCTGGCGCCGAGCCTGCCGGTCGAGCTCACCACCATCCTCGCACACCCCAGGCCAGTCGCGGAACCAAGGCCGGTCGAAGAAAGATGGCTGCGCTTCCCTCGCCGCATCAGGCAGAAATAGCGGCGAACAGAATATCGTTGCCCAGTGTCGCATTGGATTGGTGATCTGAAATTGTGGTCGGGTGGTGCGGCGCCATTGCTTGCGAGCATCGAGTGCTCCGTTGGCGACGGGGTGGGGAAAACGTCAGGCGCGCTCGCCGTCCCTCACCCGGTAGGTCGGCTTGTACATGGTGACGAGTTCTTCCGCCGCGGTCGGGTGCACGGCCATCGTGCGATCGAAGTCATCCTTGGTTAGCCCGGCCTTCAGCGGAATGCCGAGAAGCTGCGCCATCTCGCCGGCATCAGGCCCGAGGATATGAGCGCCGAGCACCTTTTTCGAGGCGCCATCGACCACCAGCTTCATCAGCATCTTTTCGTCGCGGCCCGACAGTGTATTGCGCATCGGCCGGAAGCTGGCGCGGTAGATGTCAACTTCGGAAAAACGCTTGATGGCCTCGTCTTCCGACAGGCCGACCGTGCCGATCTCGGGCTGTGAGAAGACCGCGGTGGCGATCGTTTCATGGTCGGGCGCGGTCGGGTTGGCCTTGAAGGCGGTCTCGACGAAACACATCGCCTCATGGATCGCCACCGGCGTCAATTGCACGCGGTTGGTGACGTCACCGATGGCCCAGATGTTGTCGATGCTGGTGCGCGAATATTGGTCCACATGGATAGCGCCGGTCCTGGTCATCTCGATGCCGACGCCCTCAAGCCCCATGTTTTCGGTGTTGGGCAGACGCCCGATGGCGAGCATGACCTGATCGACCGTCAGCACCTTGCCGCCGGTGACGACAGCGTCGAGGCGCCCGTCCGGACGCTTCCTGACCCATTCGGATACGGCATGGCAGAGGATTTTTATCCCCTTCTTTTCCATCGTCTCGTGCAGCATGAGCCTGAGATCCATGTCGAAGCGGGAGAGGATCTCCTTGCCGCGATAGACCAGCGTTGTATCGACGCCGAGGCCGTGAAAGATGTTGGCGAATTCGACCGCAATATAACCGCCGCCCTCGATCATGATCGCGTCAGGCAATTCCTTGAGATCGAAGGCCTCGTTGGAAAAGATACAATGCTCATGGCCGGGCAGAGCCGGGTGCGGTGCCGGGCGGCCGCCGGTGGCGATGAGAATCTGGTCGGCGGTGACGGTGCGGTCCTCGCCGAGAAGATGCACCGCATGCGGATCGACCAGCATGGCGCGTGACTGAAACGTCTCGCCGCCGGCGCCTTGGACATTTTTCCTGTAGATGGCTTCCAGCCGGCTGATCTCGCGATCCTTGTTGGCAACCAGTGTCTGCCAGTCGAAGCTCGCCTGCGGCACGGTCCAGCCGTAACCGGCGGCGTCGGCAAAGTGCTCGGGAAATTGCGAGGCATAGACATAGAGCTTCTTCGGTACGCAGCCGCGGATGACGCAGGTGCCGCCATAGCGGTATTCCTCGGCAATGCCGACGCGCTTGCCGAGTGCCGCCGCCATGCGCGCCGCCCTCACCCCGCCGGAGCCGCCGCCGATGACGAAAAGATCGTAGTCATAGACGGCCATGGTGCGGCTCCTTGCCCTTCAAAAATGTCTGAGAAGTAGGCTGCGAACCACCAAAAGAAAAGCCCGGACGCCGCGCATCCTATCGGACGCGCAACCGAGGCGGGCTTTCCGGTCCAGCAGCGAAAACGCCGCCGGCAAATATGCTCAGTTCTTCGGTGCTTCCGGCTGCGTGCCATCAGCCGGAGCCGCGGCATTTGCCGGTGCCGCGGCCTTTGCTGCCGCGGCCAGCGTTTCGCCGACCTGCTGGGCGAGATCGCGAGCGACGCCGTTCTGCCAGATTTCGGCGGCCTTGAGCAGGTCACGCGTCACGCCCGGGCCGCTGTCGAGCAGCTTCTTGCCGGAATCGGAATTGTAGAAAGCGGCGATTTCGGTAAGCTCTTTTTCGGAAAATACCTTGGCATAGGCCAGGGCCGCTTCCTTCTCGAGATCGGCGCGGCGCGAGGCCAGCGCCAGAGCCTTTTCGCCAACCGTCCTGCCGATCAGTTCCTGCATGTCCGGGTTCTTCTGGATAAGCTGCTGCTGAAGCGCGGCGGCGGCCTGCGGCAGGATGTTGTCGAACGGGTCCGTCGCGTGGATCGCCGCGACTGCGGCGCGGGCTGCCTTAAGATGCCCCTCGCTGACGTCCTGCGAGAACGCCGGTGACGAAAACGCAAAGACGGCCGAAGCTGCCATAATTGCGGAAAAACGGCGAACCCGGTTATGCAACATCATGATCGGTAGAACTCCCTGGTTTTCGAGCGGCATGGACGGTTTGGACGCCGTCGCCGGCTATGATGGCCGCTGATGCCAGCCCGATGAAAAGACCATGCTCGACCACGCCCGGAATGGCATGGAGAGCATTCGAAAGCGCTCTTGTATCCGGAATGCGGCCAAAAGATGCATCGAGGATAAAATGGCCGCCGTCTGTAACAAAAGGCTGGCTTCCCGTCATCCTCAATGTGACGGGGCCGGAAAGGCCGAGCCTTCCGGCTGCCGCCGCGACGGCGATTTCCGTGGCACGCAGGCCGAACGGGTTGACCTCGATCGGTAGTGGAAAACGGCCGAGCGTCTCGACCATCTTCGAACGGTCGGCAATGACGATCATGCGGGCGGAAGCCGCCGCCACGATCTTTTCGCGCAGCAGCGCACCGCCGCCGCCCTTTATCAACGTCAGCTCCGGATCGATCTCGTCGGCGCCGTCAATGGTAAGGTCGAGCTCGGGCGTTTCTTCCAGCGTTGAAAGCGGCACGCCAAGCTCGCCGCAGAGGATGGCGGTGCGCTCCGAGGTCGGCACGCCGATAACGGTAAGGCCGGTGGCGACCTTTTCGGCGAGCAGCCGAACGAACTCTTCGGCCGTTGAGCCGGTGCCGATGCCAAGCCGCATGCCATCGCTGACATGGGCAAGTGCCGCCCGCGCGGCCTCGACCTTCAGTTGCCTCGCATCCATGTTTGCCCCGGATTTCGCTTGTTTCGGCGCTCCTAGCATCTTTGCCCGTCCGGTCAAAGACTTTGCCCTGTGCATTAACCAGGCACGGCTTGCCCGGACGGGCTGCAGCGGCTATCGCCTGCCGGTAGCGCAATCGTCACAGGACAGGCCATGACCCGACCGATCATCGTGTTCGACCTTGACGGGACGCTGGTCGACACAGCGCCGGACCTGCTCGACAGCCTCAACCACAGCCTTGCCGCCAGCGAACTCGCAGCCGTCGACGAGGCCGGCTTCAAGCGTTTCGTCGGCCATGGCGGCCGGGTGATGATCGAGCGCGCGCACGCCGCGCAGCAGAGATCGCTGGTGGTGGAGGAACACGACCGATTGCTAAAGCTGTTCCTCGATCACTACACCGACAACATCCCGGGCAAATCGCGCCCCTACCCCGGCGTCGTCGAGACAATCGCCCGGTTTGAGGCAGCCGGCTATCTCCTGGCCGTCTGCACGAACAAATACGAAGCCAACTCGGTGGCGCTGATCGAGGCGCTCGGCCTGGCCAAGCATTTCGCGGCGATTTGCGGTCAGGACACGTTTGCGTTCCGCAAGCCCGACCCGCGCCATCTGACCGAAACTATCTTGCTCGCCGGCGGCGATCCGCACCGCGCGCTGATGGTGGGTGATTCGCAGACCGACATCGATACGGCGAAGGCGGCCGGCATTCCGGTGGTGGCGGTCGATTTCGGCTACACCGACCGCCATGTGCGCGAATTCGAACCGTCGGCGGTGATCTCGCATTTCGATGCGCTGACGCTTGCTCTGGCCGAACGGCTGATTGCCGCTGCCGGGCACTGAGCGCGACGGCGACCGGGCCGCTCCCGGCGGAGTTGCATTTCGGTCTTCGTCGGAACGCCCGGACATCGCCTTGACTTCCCCGGCCGGCCTCCCTTATATCGCGGCGCGCTTGGCCTTCGGGCAACGAGCGGGCGATTAGCTCAGCGGGAGAGCACACCCTTCACACGGGTGGGGTCGCAGGTTCAATCCCTGCATCGCCCACCAATGCCCCCTTCCCGTGCAAAGCTTTCATCTGCTTCGCAGCCGCCTACGCTTCGAACTTCCGCCTCATCGCCAGGTTTGCCATGATCCGGTTCATGCGATTCGCCTGGGGACACATCACCAAGCGCTGTCTACCCTTGCAATCGCTCAAGCAGCACATTGCACATGGCCGGGAGAAAGTTGACGGGCGATAAAAGCGTCCTAGGTGAACTGCTATCTCAGTGGCCCGCGAACTGACGAGGGGAAATCGCCGTCGACCTCCTGCTCCGACCAGATGAAAACTGCGCAATTGCAAATGCGTCCGGCTTCCGCGAACATTGCTGGACCCCATCAAGGCTTCGTAGCGGCCGACCCGAAACCAGGGCGCTGGCTTCCCTGCCCGCTGTCCTGGCGGCCTCGACCTTGGATCCAGCCAGCGTCTTTAAGTCAAAACGGAGGAACAAGCGATGAAACTGACAAAGCACCTTGCCAGTGTGGTGATCGCGTCGACCTGTCTGTGTGCGCCCGCGCTGGCGCAGACCAAGTTGACCATGTGGTATCACGGCGCCGGCAATGAGGTGGAGTCGCGAATCCTCAACCAGATCATCTCTGACTTCAACACCAGCCAGTCCGACTGGACGGTGACCATCGAGAGCTTCCCCGAGAAGAGCTACAACGATTCCGTTGCGGCGGCGGCCCTGGCAGGCAACCTGCCCGACATCCTGGATGTCGACGGGCCCGTCATGCCCAATTGGGCCTGGGCCGGCTATCTGCAGCCGCTGCCGATCGACGAGAGCGAGTTCGCCGACTTCCTGCCCGGCGCCAAAGGCGTGTGGGATGGCAAGCTTTATTCGGTCGGTTTGTGGGAGGCGGCGGTGGCGCTTTTTGCACGCCAGTCGACGCTGGATGAATTGGGCTTGCGCACCCCGACCCTCGACAAGCCCTGGTCGCGCGAGGAATTCATGGCCGCGCTCGACGCCGCCAAGGCCTCAGGCAAGTATGAATTTGCCCTTGATCTCGGCATGAACGACCAGGCCGAGTGGTATTCCTATGCCTTCTCGCCGTTCCTGCAGAGCTTCGGCGGCGACATTGTCGACCGTTCGACCTACAAGACCGCGGAAGGCGCGCTGAACGGCGAGGCCGCGCAAGCGTTTGGCAAGTGGTGGCAATCATTGTTCACCGGAGGCTATGCGCCTGGCACCAGCGAGGACCCGGCCGATCAGCAGACCGGTTTCATCGGCGGCAAGTTCGCCTTCCAGTGGAACGGCAACTGGCGCGCGGTGGCAACGATGGAAGCCGTCGATGACGTTGTCTTCCTTCCAGCCCCCGATTTCGGCGCCGGCAACAAGATCGGCGCGGGCTCCTGGCAGTTCGGTGTCTCGGCCAAGTCCAGGCATCCGGAAGGTGCTGCCGAGTTCATCAAGTTCGCCGCGCAGGACAAGTACCTGGCCGCCTTCTCCGACGGCATCGGCCTGATCCCGCCGACGCCCTCGGCGGCGCAGATGACGAAGAACTACAAGGACGGCGGCCCGCTCGCGGTGTTCTTCGACCTCTCCAAGGCACAAGCCCTGGTGCGCCCGGTTACCCCGGGCTACGTGGTCCAGGCCAAGGTCTTCACCAAGGCACTGGCCGATATCGCCAATGGCGCCGATGTGGCCGACACGCTTGACGCGGCGGTCGACGAGATCGACGCCGACATCGAAAGCAATGGTGGCTACGGTCACCGCTAGTCCTGTCGCGCCGGGGTCCTCGCCAGCCGCGGACTCCACCCTCTCTGGCTTGCTGGGCGGATATCGCAAATGGCGTCGAAACTAACCCTGTCGAACCGGGCGGGCTGGACATTCGCCCTGCCGGGCTTCGCACTCATCTTTACATTCATCGTCCTGCCGTTTTTCTTCGCGATCGGTCTGTCATTGACAAATCAGAGGCTGCTGTCGCCGAACCCCACCCAGTTCGTCGGGCTGGAAAACTATCAGCAGCTCCTGGGCCTTGCGGTGGTCACCCTCGAGCCAGAGCGCAACGATGCTGGCGAGATGATCCGAAACGAGGCCGGCGAAATCCAGTATCCCCGCCTACGTGCGATCACCCGTAGCGACGACTATCCTCAGTATCGCGGCATGCGCGAGTGGTTTCGCTGGCAGTCCGGCGAAAACGTCATGGTCGTCATCGCCAGCGACGTTGTGTTCATGAAGGCGCTGGTAAACACCTTCCTGTTCGTCCTGGTCGTGGCGCCGGTCCAGGGCAGCCTGGCACTGATGCTTGCTTTGCTGATCAACCACAGGGTCAGGGGCATCAACCTGTTCCGCACCATCTACTTCATGCCGGTGGTGGTCTCCATCGTCGTGGTCTCGCTCCTCTGGAGGTTCATCTATGACGGCCAGAACGGGCTGTTGAACAGCATCCTCCAGGCCCTCACCTTCGGCCTCTTCCAGCCCGTCGACTGGCTCGGCAATCCATCGACCGCGCTGCCCTCAGTGATGGCCATGTCGATCTGGCAGGCCGTCGGCTTCCATATGGTCATCTGGCTGGCGGGGCTGCAGACGATCAGTCCCACGCTCTACGAGGCCGCCGCCATCGAGGGGGCTTCGCGATGGCAGACCTTCCGCTATGTCACCTGGCCGGGCCTGCGCAACACCGCCGTGCTTGTCCTTGTCGTGATCACCATGCAG
Organism: Mesorhizobium sp. L-2-11; assembly: GCF_016756595.1. Classification (NCBI taxonomy): domain Bacteria; kingdom Pseudomonadati; phylum Pseudomonadota; class Alphaproteobacteria; order Hyphomicrobiales; family Phyllobacteriaceae; genus Mesorhizobium; species Mesorhizobium sp. L-2-11. The sequence continues at coordinate 4,221,379 of NZ_AP023257.1, forward strand.
GGCTTCGCGCTTTTCGCCCAGATCGACGTGATGACCAGTGGCGGTCCGCTCGACAGCACCCAGACCCTGGTCTTCCAGGCGGTCGAGCGCGGCTACGGCAAGCAGGACATCTCCGGCGGCTCGACCATCTCGGTCATCCTGTTCGCGATCGTGCTGGCGATCTCACTCATCCAGCGCTGGCTGACACGGGAGCGTTGAGATGGCCGTCAATCCCGACAATTACGGCCTCAGGCTGTTCGTCCGCTATCTGGTGCTTTGCCTGATTGCGCTGATCTTCGTCTTTCCGCTCGTCTTCATGATCAACTCGAGCTTCAAGCCGGACAGTCAGCTCCTCGCAGACACGGCCAGCCTGCGTGCCTTCCTGCCCGTCGGCGACATCAGCCTCAACAACTATTTCGGTGCGTTCCGGCGGGCGCCGGTTGGCCTGTTCGTCCTGAACTCGGTCTTGGTCACAGGGGCGACCGTCCTTCTCTCGCTGCTGATCTGTTCGCTGGCCGCATTCTCCTTTGCTTTCCTGCAGTGGAAGGGGCGCGATGTCCTGCTCTCGATCGTCATCGCGACGTTGATCATCCCTTTCGAGACCATCGCTATCCCGCTCCTGCTCCTGGTCTCGAAACTGCCCTGGATCGGGCTTGATGGGCTGCACTGGGGCTGGCTCAATAGCTACCGGGTGCAGATCATCCCGTGGATCGCCGACGGGCTGACGATCTTCCTGTTCGTGCAGTATTTCAAAGGGCTGCCGGGCGAGCTGATCGAGGCAAGCCGGGTTGAGGGCGCCAATTGGTGGCAGGTCTACTATCGCGTCGTCATGCCGCTTTCAGGGCCGGTTCTGGCGACTGCCGCGATCCTGAAATTCCTCGTCATGTACAACCAATATCTCTGGCCGCTCATCGTGGTGCAGCAGGAAAGCTATCGCCCGGTCATGGTCGGCCTCGGCTACTTCTTTCAACTCAACGTCGCCTGGGGCGAAGTCATGGCTTATCTCACCCTTATCACCGTCCCGGTGCTGGTCTTCTATCTGTTGCTGCAGCGCGCCTTCATTGCGTCGATCGCCTCGACCGGCGTGAAGGGCTGACTACATGGCTTTCGCGCTCAAACACCCTTGGATCTCGGACGGCCGGTCTGCCCATGACGGCAAACGCGGGCACGGCTATTCCTCAAGGCCGACCAATCGATCGGTGATCCCGAATTGCCGCACATGAATCAGGAAACGGGAGCCATCGCTCATGGCTGAGGTCTCACTCAAGGGCGTCAAGAAATCCTTCGGTCGCGCCGAAATCATCAAGGGCGTCGATATCCATATCAACCACGGCGAATTCGTCGTCTTTGTCGGACCGTCGGGCTGCGGGAAGTCCACCTTGTTGCGCATGATCGCCGGGCTCGAGGACATAACCGAAGGCACCCTCGAGATCGGAGGCCGGGTGGTCAACCAGCTCCAGCCCAAGCAACGTGGTGTTGCGATGGTGTTCCAGAACTATGCCATCTTTCCGCACATGACCGTGCGCGAGAATATCGCGTGCGGCCTGACGATCGCGGGCGCTTCCAGGCAGGAAAAGCAGCAGAAGGTCGCCGAGGCCGCACGCATCCTGCAGATGGAACATTTGCTCGACCGCCGCCCGAGTCAGCTTTCGGGCGGCCAGCGCCAGCGCGTCGCCATCGGGCGCGCAATCACGCGGAAACCGGCTGTATTCCTGTTTGACGAGCCGCTCTCCAACCTCGACGCCGCGCTGCGCATGGACATGCGCATGGAAATCGGCCGGCTGCGCAGGCAACTGGGCACAACGACGATCTATGTCACCCACGACCAGGTCGAGGCGATGACGCTGGCTGACAGGATCGTCGTCCTGAAGGACGGTCAAGTCATGCAGATCGGAGCGCCGATGGAGCTCTATCACGAACCGGCCAACAGGTTCGTAGCCGGCTTCCTGGGAGCCCCGTCGATGAATTTCCTCAACGTCGAGGTCCTCGACCTCGATGGCGAAGCGGCAATGGTTGGCAACCAGTCCCTGGAACCAGTCAGGGTAGCGACCAGAAGGCGCGCCTTCCGGAAAGACGGCAAGGCCATCCTGGGTGTCCGTCCGCAGTACCTGCGGGCGGTGCAGTCTGGAAAAGGCTTGCTGCATGGCATCGTGGCACATGCCGAGCGATTGGGCAGCGAGACGGTCGTGGACCTGACGCTTCGCGATAACAGTGAACTCATTGCGGCCTTCGATGAAGACAAGGTCTTTCAACCGGGTGACGCTCTGGAGCTCACGTTCGACACGGCCTTGGCCCACCTCTTCCCCGACGAGTTGCAAACGCATTAGCATGAGCAACGACAACAAGATGCGTCGGCGCAATTCGCTTGTGTCCATTCCGGAACCCGGAACAAACCTGCCCGGAACAAACCTGCATGGCCGCGAGTTTCTACTTTCGCGAGAAGTGAGGGAAAGCCATGTTCAGATTTGTTTTGGCGACAGGCGTCGTAGTTCTCTTTTTCGGTGAACCGGCCCTTGCCGCAGACGGAAGTCCATTGCCGCCGCAGAATGCCAAGAAATTGTCGCAGATAATCGCCAAAGTCGAGCAGCGCGACGACTTTCGCTATGTCGACGAGGTCGCCTGGGACAGCGGCGCCTACACCGTTATTTATTACACGACCGACAAGGCGAAGGTCGAAATCAACTATGATCCGGTGACAGCCGAACCCAAATAGATCGCCGCATCCCCTGGCGGCGCGGCCGGTTCCGGCGCCCGCTCTCCCTGCGTTAGCGTCCTCAGATCGCCGGCGAGCGCACTGCTTCCGTGCTGTCGAGGGCCTGCTGCAGCCGCATATCGCGGTCGTAGACGTCGCTGAAATATTCGACTTTGCCGGACATATCAGGCCAGGCGGTGAAATAGGCGACATAGACCGGGATCCTGCGCGCCACCTTTTCGGTCGCATGTCCGTGCTTCAGCTTCTCCGCGATATAGTCGACCGAGGTGCCGAGCACGGCGGCCGCCATGCCGCGCGGATCCTGCAGGCGAACACAGCCATGGCTGAGCGCGCGCATGTCACGCTGGAAAAAGGTCTTTTGCGGCGTGTCGTGCATGTAGATGGCGTGCTTGTTGGGGAACAGGATCTTCAGTTCGCCCAGCGCATTGGCCTCGCTCGGCAGCTGGCGCACGCCATAAGGTATCTTCGCGCCATAGGCGCCCCAATTGACCGAGGAGGACGGAATGCGTTTGCCGCGCGCGTTGACCACTTCATAGCCGGCGCGGTCGAGATAGCCGGGATCCCTGCGCAATCGGGGCAGCATCTCGTTGACGAGGATCGACTGCGGCACGCCCCAATAGGGATGGAAGTCGACCTGCTCGAGCTGATCGTAGAAGAAGGAAGTCTGGTTGGTGGTCTTGCCGATGACGACGCGGGTCTTCAGCTTCTCCTCGCCATTCTCGATGTAGCTCGCGGTAAATGCCGGCTGGTTGATGAAGACACGCGGGCTGCCGAGATCGGATGGCAGCCAGCGCAACTCTTCCAGCGCGACCTGCACCTTTTGAATCTTGTCGGCCTTGGACGTCCCGACTAGCGCCGCGACGGTGCGCGGACCGATGACGCCGTCGCCCTTCATGCCAGCCTTTTTCTGCACCGCCTTGATGACCGGCACCAGTTCCGGGGCATAGACCTCGCTGGTGGCGAGCGTGGCCAATATCTCGCCATAGGCGCCGCCCATCTCGTCGTCGAGATTGCGCGCGATCTTCGTCAGAAGTTTTGGCAGTTCCGGGCTGGTCTCCCCCGGCTTCAGCAACAGCTTGGGATCGACGACGATCTCGTCGTCGGCGCTGGCCTGAAGTGTTTCCAGTTCGACACGCAGCGCCTGGTATTCAGCGTTCTGTGGATGCCGCGATTCGAGATAGGTGCGCACCTGCTGGGTGCGCGTCAGCGTTTTCAGCACGCCTTCCATGTCGAGCGGCTTGGCCGGGAAATCATAGTAGCCGGTGATTCGATTGGGATCGACGCGGCCATTGTGCGCGTCGTGGACATAGCGCAAGACGCGCGCTGACAGCGCCATCTCGAAGCGGACGAGCTCCTGCAGCCGCGCATCGGCGCTGCCGGTCGATGCGCCGGCGGCAGGCACTTCAACCGTATAGTCGGCCGGCGTGAGGCCATAGCTCGTCGCCTCGCCAAGCACCCGCACCGCATCTTGCGCGCGGCTGTTGGCACTGGCTCCCGTCACCCAGATGAAATCCGGATTGGCCGCGTAATAGGCGACGAGCGCCTTGGCGATGTCCTTCTCGGCGTAGAGTTCGTAATCGTCCAGTCCGGCAATCGCTTCGCGAAAGGCAGCGCCGGTGGCGGAAGTTGGCTGGAATGCGGCGTCCTGTGGCATTGCCGGCTCCGGCGCTGCCGTCAGCGTCGAGAAGTCGACGCGCACGAGCGGATCGCTCTTGTAGGTGTAATAGGACGGGCTGCTGATCCGAGAGGCAGCGCGCGCCGTTGCACTTGGCTTGTATTTCAGCCTCTGCCTCGACGGCGGCAGGGGAAAATCACCTTGCCGCGAATGCCTGACACCACCGCCGAAAAGCCGCTCGAAAAACCCTTGCGCGTCTGCCTGCGGGACGCCGAAGGCCAGCATTGCCGCGACCGCCGCAAGCGGCATCACGGTTGCTTTGTTTCCGAGGAATTTCATGGAATCACCCGCTCCGGCTGCAGCCGGCTCCCGTTCCGCATCGCTTGACGGTCTCGCCCACCGCATCATGGATGTAGGGCGCGACTACACCGATTCATACTGATTTCGTTAAGCTTTCATAAATTTCAGAACGTCTCTGTTGCAGAACAGTTTCACAACGGTGGCAGCCGAAGCGAATTGGCTCCGCTCCGGCTCCAGCAAATAGCGCTCAGGTCAGGCGTTGGCGCCGCCGGCGATGGGAATCAACTCGACCAGCCTCAACGCATTCGGCTGCAAGGAAGCACTCTTCCTCGAAGCGGTCGATTTTTACACGCAGGACGAAGCCGTCGCTGTTTAAGAGGGCATCGCGCTGAAAGTACGCCAAGTCGTCCACGGCAAGCGATGAACGGCTCGATTGAGCCCATTGCGGATCTGCGGACCTATCTGCGCTAACATGGGCGCATATTGATGTCCTCTCCACTTGAGTTCTCGAAATCTCCCCTCTGTTTTCGTCGTCAGCCGATGGCTCCTCCTATCGAATCAGCTCGATCTCGCTCGGCCGCCAGCTCTTGTCGAAGAATGACGGCAGCGGGCTGTAGAGGCGCAGGAGCGTGAACCAGCCCTTCTCCGGATCTGTCTGGATCCAGTTGCCCCGTGCCACGCCTTCGGGCCGCGTCGGGCCAAAGTAGACGGTCGTTGTGCCGTCGGCGGCGGCCTCGGCGGCGGGTGAGGGATAGCTCTGGTTGCCGGCGCGCGGATACTTTTGCGGTGTCTGCAGCATCGAGCGCGTCTGGTTGTCGTAGAGCGTGAACGACCAGAAGGCCTCGGCCGGGATGTCCTTGGGAAGCGTCACCTTGTAGGTCTTCGCGCCGTCATAGGGGTTTCCGTCGGCATCGAGGAAGCCCATCAGATACTGCGAGCCCACGCCTGGAATGCGCATGATCATGCCAGGCGAGTCGAGCGTGTAGCCGTAGTAGAAGGCGGTGCGCGAATCGAGGGTGCGCGCGCCAGTCGGTGCAAGCGGCTTGAACATGCCCTGTTCGAAGAGCGGCGGCGGCGTCTCGAAGAATGCGCCGCCCTCCCACAGCATGCTGCCCCACCGCGAACCTTCATAAATGGTCCAATCGGGATGCTGCATGGCGTAGCGCCAGTTGAGTGCCCGCCCGGTCGCCTGGCCGAAGGCGGCCGCATCCGACAGAATCTTCTTCATCCGCTCGTCGGGCGCAAATTCCCTGCCGTGCACGATCCCGATGGCGGCAAGCTGTCCGGCGAGCTCCACGTCATAACTGGTGGCAGGCTCGTTCTGGACGTTTTCGTTGATCATCTCGAAGAAGCCGTAGTCGCTCGGCGGAATCGTATTGAAGGACAGCCCGCTGCCCTCGATGAACTTCGTCTCGGGAATCTTCGGCTCGCCGGCGATACGCACCGTGCCTTCGAGAGCTTGCGCAACACTGGTGCCGTAGGAGCCCGGCTGGTAGGGATAGACCTTCAGGTTCTTTTTGACGTTCTCGACCGCCGGCTTGGGGTCGTTGTCGACGAGATAGGCCCGCGCGGCATAGAGCGCGAAGTTAGTCTTTGAATGCCCGATGAAGTAGCCGCCCTCCGGCAGCGGGCCGTCATAGTCAGGGCCTACGATCAGATATTTGCCACCGAGACCGCGGTCGGGGCCGGGGCCGCCGATGTCGATGATCCAGGAGAACCACATGTCGTTGATCGTGCCGACGGCGTTCGACGGCTGCTCGATCACAATCGGGCCTTTGCTCAGGTCGAGCACGGTGAAGTAGTAGATGGTGTCGGCATTGGCCGTCAGGAACAGCGAATTCGCATCCATCAGTTCGGAGAAGATGACGACATCGCCGGGCTTGGCGCCGATTTCCTCGACGCCCTTGGCGATCCCCAGGGCAGAGGCGCCGCGGAAGCTGTTGTTGTAGGCGTTGAGGGCGTTGGTGAAGTCCAGCGTGTCGTAGACCTTCTGCGCCGTTTCGGCGGTCGGCACGCCGTCCTTGAACTCCAGCGTTCCGGCGCTGGTCTCAATCTTGTCATGGGCGCCGAGCGACTTGAGTGTTTGCGCCGATACATCCGCATAGGCGACACCGGCACCGGCAAGGAACGTGGATGCGGCGAGCAGCAGCATCAGCGCGGAAAGATTGCCGTGGATTGGTTTCATGCTTCGATCCTCTCATCTCGCAGATTTGATCGCGTAGTGGGCAAGCCGATGTGGGCGGCGTCGCTCCTCATTTCCTTGGGTACAGCAGGGCAATGCCCGCCCGCACGCCGATGCCGTCGTCCGGCCGTAGCCGCTGTCGTAGTTGAACTGAAACGGCACGCTGATCAGCGAGGCGACCGGATTGGACAGCTTTTTCGCGAGATCCTGTGCGTCCTGCGCCGAACCGGCTGTGGTGAACAGCAGGGCGGGAAGAACGAATTGCATTAGTCGCTTCGGCCAAATTTCCACCGCTTCCTCCAACCGACGCTGCCAAGAACCCGTGCAGCGACAAGCAAACCGTCGTCGCGGACGATGGCCGATTGCTTGCAGTGACGGAAGGTAATTAACGGTATCCTACAGGAAGAATTCCAGGCGTTGCTCACGCGTGGCAGTGAAAGTTAGTCTTCGATCTGGAGGCCGGCTTTCTTTAGTGAGCTAATGAAGAACTCCACGTCTTCCGGGCGGGCCAGTCGGGTCGAAATCACCTGGTTCTTCACCATCGCCGGCTGATTTTGATCCAGCCAGGCAATTTCGCGCTCGGCATCACTCTTGCCCTCTTTAATGCAGCGATACCGACTCCCGGTGTTCGGCAACGAAGCCGACCGCACGCTCGACCACGCCCCTGTCGGCGAGGATGCGGCGGTGGCCGAGCCCGTCGGCCCAGTACAGCCGCACATGGTCGCCGGCGCCGGCATAGAGCCTTGCATGGTCGGCGGACACTTCGCGGTCGTCCGACGCATGGATGACCAGCGTTGGCACCGGCGTGCTGGCAAGCTGGCGATCGCCGGTGAATTCGTGCAGCGGCCGGCCGGAGATGCGTTCGACCCGGTCGGCCATGGCGGCCTGCGAGCGTGGGCCGACACTGAGCATGCGGCTGAAATCGTTGAAGATCGCCGGCAGCGAACTCGGTGCCGCGATCAGCACCAGCCGCCCGGTCGCCAGCGGCGGAATGCCCTTGACCGAACCGACGACGGCATTGGCGGCGACGGCACCGCCGAAGGAATGGCCGGCGACCGCCACGAACGGGCCGAACCATTCGCCGGTCAGCCGTGCGGCCTCGACAGCGCTGACCAATGTGAGCCGGCGGCCCGGCGATTGGCCGTGGCCCGGCAGGTCGAGCGAGACAACCTTGTAACCGGCGTCACGATAGGCTTCGATCAGCGTGCGCATATATTCGGTGCGCGAACGCCAGCCATGGATGACGAGCACCGTGCCGGCGGCCCGCCTGCCCGGCTCTGGCCTGAATTCATGCACCATGACGCAGCCGTTTTTGGTCTTCAGCCGATGATGGCGCGCCTCGTTCATGAAGCCGGCGGCGCGGTCGACGGCGCGTCGCTCGCCGTCGCTGAGGATCTTGGCGTTCGGCGTGCGGCAGAACAGTTCGAATGCCGCGCGCCCGGTCAGGCGGGGAGCCAAATGTTCGGCGGCGGCAAACACGCCCCGGATGACCTTCAATCCAAATGATGCCATAGTGGCGATCCATCCATTCGTTCAAGCATGAACATAATAGTTCAAATATGAACATTAAACAAGAGTTGCCCTGGGACAACCCGCGTTTCCGCAACTGGGTCGCGGTGGCGCGCGCCTGCCATGTGCTGGAACGCACGCTGGCAGTGAAGCTCGCGCCGCTGGACCTGAAGCCGGCGCAGCTCGACGTGCTGATGAACCTTTATCGCCATCCCGGCATGTCGCAGCACGATCTCGCCCGCCGGCTGCTGGTCGGCCGCTCCAACATCACCATGCTTTTGCCGCAACTCGAGACACGCGGCCTGCTGCGCCGCGAAGGCGATCAGAAGGACAAGCGCGTGCTGCGGCTAACCCTGACCGAAGCCGGCACGGAACTGCTGATGCAGGCGCTGAAGGTCCATATGGCGCTGATCGAAAAAGCGATGAGCCAGTCGACACCGGAGCAATGCGACATGATCGGCGAGCAGATGCGCAAGATTGCCGACGTGCTTAGGGAAGCGTGACGGAGCGTCGGACCCAAAAGCCCGCCCTCGATCCCGACCCAGGGCCCGACCCGGGGGGTGGAAATCGGTTTGGGAAAAATCCAATGCTCAAACAAAGATGGAGTTCGCGGAGCGAGCTGCTCACCACATCGACTTCTTTGCGCGCTCCGGCCATTCCCTGTCGTAAGCCTCGCCGTCGATGCCTTTCCGGCTGGTGATTTCCAGGATTTTTCCCGGTGTCGGCAGCGATTTCGGGTCGACATGCCTCGCTTGGTTCCACAGTTCCGACCGGACAATGGCGCGGGCGCACTGGAAGCTCCGGCCATTCCCTGTCGTAAGCCTCGCCGTCGATGCCTTTCCGGCTGGTGATTTCCAGGATTTTTCCCGGTGTCGGCAGCGATTTCGGGTCGACATGCCTCGCTTGGTTCCACAGTTCCGACCGGACAATGGCGCGGGCGCACTGGAAATAGACCGAATCGATATCGATGATCGTGACCGAACGCGCCGGTCGGCCATCGACGCTGAACGAGGCACACAGCGCGGCATCCGTGGTGATGTGGGCGCGGCCGTTGACGCGCAGCGTCGTGCCGCAGCCTGGGACCAGGAACAACAGGCCGACGCGCGGATCGAGAATGATGTTTTTTAGCGAATCGGCACGGTTGTTGCCGCGCCGGTCCGGTATCATCAGGGTTTTCGGATCATGGATGCGGACGAAGCCGGCGAGATCGCCGCGCGGCGAGCAATCCAGCCCTTCCGGCCCGCTGGTCGCGAGCGCGGCAAAAGGCGAGGCCTCGATGAAGGCGGCGTATTCAGGGATAACATGGTCGAGTTCTTTGACCAGCGAGGTCTCGCCGGGCAGGCCATAGAGTGCTTCGAGCTGTTCGACCGTGGTGATGACGGACATGTTTTCGACTCCGAGCCCTTTGCCGCGCTACTCCAAAATCCGTGACGCTTTGACGACGGGCCGGAGTTACCGATCGCGGCTTAGTCCCTTCTCTTCCAGTTCGGCGAGATAGGCGGCCCAGCGTGCGTCCTTCTCATGGCCCAGCGTATGCAAATAGTTCCAGGTGAAGATGCCGGTATCGTGAAAATCGTCGAAAGTGATGCGGACGGCATAGTTGCCGACCGGTTCGATCTTCAGGATTTGAACGTTGCGCTTGCCGGGAACGGTCACACGCTGTTCGGGCGAATGGCCCTGCACTTCGGCCGATGGCGAGGCCACCCGCAGCAGCTCCGCCGGCAGCTCGAACGGCTGATGGCCAGGGAACGTCACGGTAAGCAGCCTGCGATCCTTCGAGACCCTGAGTTCCTTCGGCGCCGTCATGGTGATAAGTTCCGCATCATCTGTCCTTCCCTACGCCGCTTCGCGCTGCGGGAAAAGGCCGCTTCGAAACTTCCGACACGATCTGTCGGCGGCGCGATGCTGCCCAAGGTCGAAACTTCTTATCTTGAATGACAGGTTGGATCGTATCACATAGCCATATATAACGATGCCGTTCGCAGCCGAGGAAACGCACCAGCATGGACATGATCGATCCTTTTGGACGCACGATCAGCTATCTGCGCGTGTCGGTCACCGATCGCTGCGACTTCCGCTGCACCTATTGCATGGCCGAGGACATGGCGTTCCTTCCCAAGAAGGATCTGCTGTCGCTGGAAGAGCTCGACCGGCTATGCACGGTTTTCATCGAAAAGGGCGTCAGGAAACTGCGTCTCACCGGCGGCGAGCCGCTGGTGCGCAAGAACATCATGCATCTGGTGCGCCAGATTTCGCGTCATCTCGAAAGCGGCGCTCTGGAAGAACTGACGCTGACCACCAACGGCTCGCAGCTTTCGCGCTTTGCCGCTGAACTCGCCGATTGCGGGGTCAAGCGCATCAACGTCTCGCTGGACACGCTGGACCCGGAAAAATTCCGTCAGATTACCCGCTGGGGCAATCTCGACAAGGTCATGGAAGGCATCGATGCTGCGCAGGCGGCTGGGCTGAAGGTGAAGCTCAATGCGGTGGCGCTGAAGGATTTCAACGACGCCGAGCTGCCCGAGATGCTGCGCTGGGCGCACGGCCGCGGCATGGAGTTGACGGTCATCGAAACCATGCCGATGGGCGAGATCGACGCCGACCGAACCGACCAGTATCTGCCGCTGTCGCTGCTGCGCGCAGCACTTGAGCGACAGTTCACGCTGACCGACATCCCCTACAAGACCGGTGGTCCGGCCCGCTACGTCCACGTCGCCGAGACCGGTGGCAGGCTCGGCTTCATCACGCCGATGACGCATAATTTCTGCGAAAGCTGCAACCGCGTCCGGCTGACCTGCACCGGCACGCTCTATATGTGCCTCGGCCAGGAAGATGCCGCCGACCTGCGCGCACCGTTGCGTGCATCCGAAGGCAACGAACTGGTCGCCGACGCCATCGACGAAGCCATTGGCCGCAAGCCCAAGGGCCATGATTTCATCATCGACCGCCGCACCAACCGTCCCTCGGTGTCGCGGCATATGAGCGTCACCGGCGGCTGATTTTTCTGGTCGTACCGCCGAAATAGATCCTGCCACTCTTGCGAGGAGGTTAACGAGCCGCCGAAAGGCTGTGGCCCAGCCCTTTGACGTTGCTGTCTTGCCGCCGGCTGGTAGAGGCTTGATGCAGAACCACAGTGGTAACGCCCTTGCTTCTTTCCCCAAATCTTCGCGGCGCGCTGTTCATGGTGGTGGCCATGAGTGGTTTCACCCTCAACGACGCGATCACCAAAGTCGCGTCGGAATCCATGAACATGGCGCAGGTCATGCTGATCCGCGGCGCCTTCGCTTCGCTTTTCGTTGGCCTGCTTGCCTGGCAACGCGGTGCACTTGCCCTGTCCGGCTCGATGCTGCAACCGATGGTTGCGGTGCGCGTCGCCGGCGAAGCCGGTGCTACCGTGTCGTTTCTCATCGCCCTTGCCCATCTGCCGATTGCCAATGTCTCGGCCGTGCTGCAGGCGCTGCCGCTGGCGGTGACGATGGGCGCAGCACTTGTGTTCAACGAAGGCGTCGGCTGGCGGCGCTGGCTGGCCATCGCCATCGGTTTTGCCGGCGTGCTGATCATCGTGCGGCCCGGCTTCGAGGGGTTCAGCATCTATTCGGTGCTGGCGCTGGCCTGTGTCGCCTGTTGTGCGGTGCGTGACCTCGCCACCAGGCGGATACCGCAAGCCATTCCGACATTGCTGGTGTCGACCACCACGGCACTCGCCATGACAATGCTCGGCGCGGCGCTGCTTTTGCCAATGGGCGGGTGGACGCCGATGACGGGGGAGAGCACGGCGTTGCTGGCATTGGCGGCAGTGCTCGTGGTCATCGGTTACCAGTTCATCATCATGGCGATGCGGATGGGCGACATCTCGTTCATCGCGCCGTTCCGCTACACGGCCCTGCTCTGGTCGATCCTGCTTGGCCTGTTCGTCTTCGGCGACGTTCCTGACCTGCCGATGATCCTCGGCGCTAGCGTTATCGTCGGCTCCGGCCTCTATGCACTTTACCGCGAACGTATCGTCGGCCGGCGAAAGACCGCCGCCGAAAGCGCTGGACCTGATATGGCGCCGGACGGCATATAGGCTTGCCGTTCGCGGCGAGTGACCGCATGGACGATGGACGATGACCAAAGAGATTGCCGGCACGACCTTGCCCGGGCCGAAGGTCTGTTGCAGAGCATGAAGCCATGATGAGACGCGTCTTCGGTATCACCGGCTGGAAGAATTCCGGCAAGACGACACTGACCGAAAAGCTGGTCGCCGAGCTCGTCCGGCGTGGCTGGAAAGTGTCGACGGTAAAACACGCCCATCATGCCTTCGACATCGACAAGCCGGGGGCGGACAGTTTTCGCCATAGGCAAGCCGGGGCCACTGAAGTCGCCATCGTGTCGGACAGGCGCTGGGCGCTGATGCACGAATTACGCGGCGAGGACGAACCGACGCTGGATGCGATCCTGTCGCGGCTCGGCGCGTCCGACATCGTGCTCGTCGAAGGCTACAAACGCGAGGCGCACAGCAAGATCGAGACGCGGCGGCTGGAAGCCAAGGACCTGGCGCCGCTTTCGGCAAACGATCCGCATATCGTCGCCATCGCCGCCGACTTCGCCATAGCCGACGAAAACCTGCCTGTCTTCGATCTCGACGACACCAGATCGATAGCCGACTTCATCGAGCGCGCGACAGGGTTGACGCGCTGAGGGCACTGCCGAAGCAGCATCGGCCGCCCGCTGTTTCCTCGTTGGCCTCCCTGTTTTCCTCGGTTGTCTGCCTGCCGCAACGTCAGCATTGTCCGGGGATGCGAAACCCGCAAGCAACGGTTTTACAGTTGCTTTTTCTTGGGAAAGAATGGGAGTATCGCGCCAGCGGGCGGTCAACAGAACCGCCCACAGAGCCGTTCGGAACGACGGCCGGGAACATACAGAGAGGACTATCATGCGTATTGCACTGCGTATAGCGCTCGCCGCGTCGGCGGCGCTGCTGACATTGGGCGTTGCCCAGGCTCAGGAGAAAACCTTGAGGATCGGCACGGAGGGAGCCTATCCGCCGTTCAACAACCTGACCGCTGATGGCCAGCTCGTCGGCTTCGACATCGATATCGCCAAGGCGCTTTGCGATGAGATGAAGGTGAAGTGCACTTTCGTCGCGCAGGATTGGGACGGCATCATCCCGGCGCTTCAGGCCGGCAAGTTCGACGCCATCGTCGCCTCGATGTCGATCACCCCGGAGCGTGCCGAGAAGGTCGACTTCACCAACAAATACTACAACACGCCGCCGGCCATCGCCGCGCCCAAGGACAGCGATATCAAAGGCGTGACCAAGGAGGACCTGGCCGGCAAGACGATCGGCGTGCAGGCGGCCACCACCCACTTCAATTATTCAACCAAGACTTATACCGACAGCACGGTCAAGCCGTACCCGACCGCGCAGGAATACCAGCTCGATCTCGCCAATGGCCGCGTCGATGCGGTCAACGACGACATCACCGTTCTCGAAGGCTGGCTTGCCACGCCGGACGGCGCCTGCTGCAAGCTGATCGGTGCGATCACGCCCGACGTCGAGATCCATGGTCCGGGCGCCGGCATCGCCGTGCGCAAGGGCGATACCGCGTTGGTCAATCAGTTCAATAAGGCGATCGACGCCATTCGCGCCAACGGAAAGTACAAGGAAATCAACGACAAGTACTTCAAGTACGACGTCTACGGCGGCGAGTCCTGATCCCTACGGATTGACAGCGAACGGCGGGTCATCCCGCCGTTTGCGCAAACAGCGAAGCGCGAGGGCTGACGCCGCGCTCTCAGAAAAAGCCATAGAGGAGAACAGACAGGCGGATGCAAAGCGTTTGGACGCTGCTCAGTTGGGGACCCGAAGGCTGGCTCGACGACATCGCCTATGGTGTTTTCATCACCGTTTCGCTTGCAGCCGCGACCCTGCCTCTCGGTCTGGTGATCGGCTTTCTGGTTGCGCTTGCCAAGCAATCCAACGAACCGTCGCTGCGGCTGGCCGGCAATATCTACACCACGATCTTTCGTGGCCTGCCTGAGCTGCTGACCCTGTTCATCATCTTTTACGGCGCGCAAGTCGGCATCCAGCAATTGATGCGCCTGTATGACCCGACCGCCGCGGTCGAGGTGAATGCCTTTGTTTCCGGCATGATCGCGCTCGGCGTCGTCTTCTCCTCCTACGCCAGCGAGGTTTTCCTCTCGGCGTTCCGCGCCATCCCGAAGGGACAGTATGAGGGCGGCTATTCGGTTGGCCTGTCTGGCTGGCAGACGATGCGCCTCGTGGTGCTGCCGCAGCTTGTCCGTATCGCGCTGCCGGGTCTTGCCAATCTGTGGCTCATCCTGCTCAAGGATACCGCCCTGGTTTCCGCCATCGGCCTTACCGACATATTGCGGCAAGCCGGCGTCGCCGCCCGCGTCACCAAGCACGCCTTCCTGTTTTTCGGTGTTGCCGCGCTTATTTACCTGCTCCTCGCCATCATATCGTCCTTCGGTATCAACGCGATCGAACGTGCGGTCGGCCGCCAGCAGGTGCAGCGATGAGTGCGGCGGCAGCCGACGTGGCGACGAAGGTCGAAAAACCGCCAGCAATCCCGCACGGCTGGCCGCGCCAGCGTATTCTCGGCTACGCGCTGGTCTGTATGTGGATAGCTTTTCTCGCCGGGATTGCTGCGTACCTCATTGTCGCCTGGAACGGCGAGCTTTTCGCGAAATATGCGCCATCCTATGTGACAGGCCTGGGTGTGACGCTTTTGCTGGTCGCCATCTCGATCGTGCTTGGCGCGATCCTTTCGGTGCCGATCGCCTATGCCCGCATGTCGAAGAACCGGTTTCTTTCGGGTCTTGCCTATGCCTATGTCTATTTCTTCCGCGGCACGCCGCTGCTGGCCCAGACCTTCCTTGTCTATTACGGCGTAGGTTCGTTCCGGCCGCAGCTCGATATGATTGGCCTCTGGGGCTTTTTCCGCGAGGCGTTCAACTGCGCAATCTTCGCCTTCTCGCTCAATACGGCCGCCTACCAGGCTGAAATCCTGCGCGGCGCGATCGAGAGCGTGCCCAGGGGCCAGTGGGAGGGTGCTGCCTCGCTCGGCCTGCACAAATTGCAGACGATGTGGAAGATCATCCTGCCGCAGGCTCTGATCGTGGCGCTGCGTCCCTACGGCAACGAGATCATCCTGATGATCAAGGGCTCGGCGATCGTAGCCATCATCACCGTCTATGATCTGATGGGCATCACCAAGCTCACCTATTCGCGGACTTTCGACTTCCAGTCCTATGTCTGGGCGGCAATCATCTATCTGATCATTGTCGAAACGCTGCGCCACGCAGTCGAATGGATCGAACGGCGCATTACGATCCATCTGCATCGCTGACTCCCATCGCTTTGCCTGATCCGCTAAGAAGGCCGGAAAACAGGATTGAAGGGATTCGAAAATATGGCATCGGTGGCATTTCTCGGTCTTGGCGTCATGGGTTATCCAATGGCCGGACATCTCAGGAACAAGGGCGGCCACGACGTCACCGTCTACAACCGCACCAAGGCAAAGGCCGAGCAATGGGTTGCCCAGCATGGCGGCAGTGTTGCCGACACGCCGGCTAAGACCGCCGACGGCAAGGACTTTGTCTTTTGCTGCGTTGGCAATGACGACGATTTGCGCGCGGTGACGATCGGAGCCGAGGGTGCGTTCCAGTCGATGAAGAAGGGAGCCATCTTCATCGACAACACCACGGCCTCGGCTGAAGTCGCGCGCGAACTGGCGGAGAAGGCGCAAGGTCGCGGTTTTTCGTTTCTCGACGCACCGGTTTCCGGCGGCCAGGCCGGCGCCGAAAACGGCATCCTGACCGTCATGGTCGGCGGCGAACAGAAAGCCTTCGAGCAGGCGAAGCCTGTCATCGATGCCTATGCCCGCATGGTCGGGCTGATGGGCCCGGCCGGCTCGGGCCAACTCACCAAGATGATCAACCAGATCTGCATCGCCGGCCTTGTCCAGGGGCTGGCCGAGGGCATCCATTTCGGCAAGAAGGCCGGGCTCGACATCGAAAAAGTCATCGAGGTGATCTCCAAGGGCGCAGCCGGCTCATGGCAGATGGAGAACCGCCACAAGACGATGAATGCCGGCAAGTATGATTTCGGCTTCGCTGTCGACTGGATGCGCAAGGATCTCGGCATCTGCCTGGCGGAGGCCGACCGCAACGGCGCCAAGCTGCCGGTGACGGCACTCGTCGACCAGTTCTACAAGGATGTGCAGGCGATGGGCGGCAAACGCTGGGACACGTCTTCGCTGCTGGCGCGATTGGAAAAGTAGGCTTTGTCGTGGCCGAGCTTTCGCCACAATCCAGCGCCGAGGAGATTGTCGCCCATCTGCGCTCGATCGGCTCGCAGGAGGGCCGCCTTGGCATGCTGCGCTACGGCATCAAGATCGACCGTGCGCTCGGAATCTCGCATGGCGTGCAGCGGCAGATTGCCAAAAAAATCAAGCGCAACCATGAGCGTGCCTTCGACCTATGGGAGTCGGGGATCATGGAAGCGCAGTTCATCGCTTCCGTCACAGCAGATCCGAAGCGGTTTTCTGCTGCGGATGCAAGACGATGGGCGGCGACTTTCGACTCGTGGGATATCGTCGACGGCGTCTCCGATCTCTTTGTCGACACGGATTGCTGGAAGGAACTGATAGGAGAGTTCGCCGCCGACGAACGGGAGTTCGTTCGACGCACGGCCTTTGCCATGATGGCCTGGTCGGTCGTCCACCGGAAGAACGAGCCAGAGGCGACCTTCTTCGACTTCCTGTCGATCATCGAAGCGCACGCCGGCGATGGCCGTAATTTTGTCAAGAAGGCAGTGAACTGGGCGCTTCGCTCTATCGGCAAGCGATCGACGAAGTTGCATGGCGCTGCCCTTGCCCTGGCACAGAAGCTGGCCGGATCGACCGACAAGACGGCGTGCTGGATCGGCAAGGACGCTGCACGGGAGCTTTCCGATGCCAAGACGCTCGAGCGGCTCGCCAGGAAAGGCTGACCGGAGCCAAATCCGCTTTGCCGAGGTGACGCAATCGACGCGCGCCGATTTCGAGAACTTGTTCGAGCAGCCTGGCGGCCCGAAATATTGCTGGTGCATGGCCTGGCGCCACCTCGAAAACCGCGAACACGCGTCCAACGATGACAGGAGACGGGCCATGATGGCGCTCATCGAAGCCGGCACGCCGGTCGGCATCGTCGCCCATGCCGAAGGCAAGACCGTCGGCTGGTGCTCCGTGGCGCCACGCGAGACCTATCGCAAGCTGTCGCAGGAGCAGGACGACAGCGAGGCGGGCGTATGGTCGATCGTCTGCTTCTATGTGCCGAGGGCGTCGCGCGGCCGTGGACTGGCAAGCGCCCTGCTAGACGCGGCAATCGATCACGCCTTCGCCAAAGGCGCCAGGATCATCGAGGCCTATCCGGTCGACCGGGCGTCGCCGAGTTACCGTTTCATGGGCGTTCGAGAGATGTTCGTGGCCCGCGGATTCCACGAGGTCGGCATGGCCGGCTCGCGCCGGCATGTGATGCGCCTGGAGCGTTAGGACGCCAGCCGCTAGCGGCGCAGGTCGTGAACGCCAAGTTCCGTCCACATCCACTCAAAACTGTAAACGGCCATAGGATGGTCGCGGTCAGGCTGCCTGGCGGTCTGGTTTTCCAGGTATTTGAGCCACTCGGCGACCTTTTGCCGGCCTGTTTGGGTCTTGACGGCCTGACGCGGTGTCTTGCCCCCAAGTATTTGGACCGGTTGATCGAGGGTTTCCCGATAATGTTGATCCAGGTATTCGTGAACGACCTGTTCAGCGAGTTGCGGAGGCATCTTCGATGAGGGCGTCCTGCCATCCTTGGCGGGCCGTTCGGCCATCATCTGCTGCATGGTACGGATTTCGGTAAGAGGTGTTCGGACCAGATCGCCGAGGGCTCGCCGGATCAGGGCCGTCCCTTTTTCCGCCCGCGCGGCGGAATTGGCGAATAGACACAGGAAACCGCCTTTCAACTCGACATTGCCCAACACGCGCAAACCGCTGTCCATTGCGGTGTCCAGGGAAAGCGTGCCCGCCTCCTTGGGTCTGTCTTCGCCTTGCGGCATGTATCCCAGCCAGTTCCAGAACTGTGCATTTTCCTGCGACATGCCCGCTATGCCGTTCAGCCGGGCGGCGATGTCCTCCTGCGTCGCGCCGGCGGCCAAGGGAAAGCGGACATCATGAAACATGAATTCGTCGCCTTCGGCATTTTGGACCCTCGGCATGTTCATCACCTTGTCAAGGGCGTCGGATACCCATACGAGCGTAAACGTGAACGCCACCGCCCGCAGGTCTTCATCCTTTATGGCCGGCAGCTTTCTTGCGTTCTTTTTGCCGAACACGTCCAACAGGGCATCGAACAAGGATTGGGTGGCCTCTCGGGTGAAGGGAAGAACCCCGCCGGCAAGGATATTCTTTCCGCGGACAGGCACGATTCTCGCCGCGATCTTGTCCCACTGCTTCAATGTCTTGGTGGCGGTGCCCTCTTTGACGAGGATCGGTTCGCCACCGCGGAGAAGATCGCGCGCCATGAGCGATTGTCCCGGAACGACGTCGCTCACCTCATACAAGCTCATGATGGAGGTACGCAGCGCGCCCATATAGGCTCTCGTTTGCGCATTTTCCTTCCAGCCTCTGCGTTTGAGATACTCGTCGACGATGTTGCTGGGTTCGCGCTCGAAGTCCCGGGTCAGGAAATCCTCGAAGGCGCAGCCCCAAAGGTTCATGACTCTGTCCTCACCCAGGACCTCGGCGAGCTCTTCGAATTCCATGTCCCCGTCGCCGAGGATCGGGCCGAAATGATCGTCGAACACTTCCGCGAAACATTCGCTCCATCCGTCACGGCTGAGGAATTTCATCAGCCCGCTGAGATCATGGCTGGTCGGCATTGAACTTCTCCAGGCTCAGGCGATATTCGAAGATAGGGTTTCTGTCGTCAGGCATCGATTGGCAAGGTTATCTGCTCCGCTGAGGCGACTGGGCAAGACGCTTCCGGCGATTTCCTCGCCTTTCTTCCGATCGAACTCCCCGCTCCGGCGCCGCTCTGCCCTTCAGAGCGGCTTGAAGCCTCAACGACGGTTTGCCCCACGGTCATGGCACTCGATGTTGTATTCTGCGATAACAAGTGGATCACTCCGGCCGATACTTCACGAGGGGTTTACCCGATCCAGCCACGGACTGGCGAAGGATGAAGGCAATGAACAATCGTCTCAAATCAGTTTCGGCCTTGGCTGTAGCATTGGGCCTCTCCATTGCAACCGCTTCCGCCGAAACCGCGCGCATATTCTGGAAGGACCTGCGCCCGGCGACCCAGCCCGCTGCCGAAAGTGTCGGATTGCCGATGGTCGCGGCAAAAATGCCCGACCGTGGCGAGACGCTGTCTCTCGATTTGCGGGACAAGGCCATCCAACTGGCGGGGTACGCGCTGCCGCTCGATCGTGACGGCGATCTCGTCTATCAGTTCCTGCTGGTGCCGTGGACTGGGGCGTGCAGCCACATGCCGACGCCGCCGCCCAATCAGATCGTCCTCGTCACGCCCGCCCGCCCCTACAGGATGTCGCAAGCCTATCAGCCGGTTTCCGTGACCGGCGCGCTGGAGCCGGGCATGGAGAAAAGTCAGCTCTTCATCCTCGACGGTGTCAGCGTGATCCAGTCGGGTTACACCGTGCGCAAGGCGGCGGTGGCGAACGTCGATCTCGTGCCGGACACGATCACGCTACCGGCAAGCTCGCCTTGGGGTTTCCTCAACAAAAAGAAGAACTAAGCAAGAACTCCTCAGGCAGCGTTGGCGCCCGATTCCTTGTCCAGGACCATGTAGTCGAGCGGCATTTCGGTCGTGTATTTGATCTGTTCCATGGCGAACGACGACGAGACGTCGCGGATCTCGATCTTGGCGATCAGCCGCTTGTAGAAGGCGTCGTAAGCAGCGATGTCGGGCACCACCACGCGCAAGAGATAGTCGACGTCGCCGCTCATCCGGTAGAACTCGACCACTTCCGGAAATTCCTGGATCACCTCCGAAAAGCGCCGCAGCCACTCATGGCTGTGCGAATTGGTGCGGATCGACACGAACACGGTGACGCGCACATTGACCTTTTCATGATCGAGGATGGCGACGCGCCGCTTGATGACGCCTTCCTCCTCGAGCTTCTGAATGCGCCGCCAGCAGGGCGTGGTCGACAATCCGACTTTCTTGGCGACATCGGCGACCGCGAGCGTCGCGTCCTCCTGCAAGAGGCGGAGGATTTTTCTGTCAAGGCGGTCCATTTGGGTGCTCCCACGGGGATAGATCAGGAATAGATTGGCTATAGTCCTTCTTATTTGGGCCATTCACAAGAAAGAATTTCTGTCAGATGGCGCAAAAGCGAGCGATTTCTTGCTTGCGCGTCAGCCAAGGCGATAGCGGATTTCCGATCTCAGAAACGGCAGCAAATCCATTTCAAACCAAGGATTGCGCCTCAGCCAGCCGGTGTTGCGCCACGACGGATGCGGTAGCGGCAGCACTTTCGGGGTGCTGGGCGCATCCCAGATAGTGCGCCAATCCATCACCGTCTCCGTCAGCGAGGGCCGGCGCGCGGCGCCCATGTGCCAGGATTGCGCATAGAGGCCGATCGTCAGCACCAGGTCGATATGCGGCATCAGCGCCATCAGCGGCGCACGCCAGGCCGCTGCACATTCGCGGCGCGGCGGCAGGTCGCCGCCCTTGGCATCCTGGCCGGGAAAGCAAAAGCCCATCGGCACGATGGCGAATTTAGTCGTGTCGTAGAATTCTTCCGCATTGACGCCCAGCCAGTTCCGCAACCGATCGCCGGAGGCGTCGGTGAACGGCATGCCCGATATATGCACCTTGGTGCCCGGTGCCTGGCTGGCAATCAGGATCCGGGCGCTCGACGACGGCCTGAGCACCGGGCGCGGCTCGTGCGGCAGCGGCCGGCCGACCGGGTTTTCGACGCAGATACGGCAGGCGCGCACCCTCGCCGCGAAATTTTCCAGCTCTTCGCTCATGCCCTGGGGCTCATCCTCAGGCGGCGGCGCTCGGCCGGCTGGAGATCGCCTGATGCCAGCGCAGCACGTTGGCGCAGTCTTCCGGCACCTTGATGCGCGCCGGCTTCATGAAGTCGATGGCAATCAGCCCGGTGATATCGGCGATCGAATAGGCGTCGCCGGCAACGAATTCGCGGTTCGCCAACTCGTCGTCGAGCAGTTTTAGGAATCCAACCGCTTTCGGTTTGTTGGCCTCGCCCCATTCGGGGATTTGCGGAATCTCCCATTCCTTCATCGCCGGATGGACGTGTCGGAACGCGGCGCTGACGCAGTTGAGCAAATTGAGCTCCATCCGTCTTTGCCACATCTCGACCAGCGCTTTGCCGAGCGCGCCGCGGCCGAACAACGCCGGTTCCGGGTGCAGTTCCTCGAAATAGCGGCAAATGGCGACGGATTCGGTGATGACGGTGCCGTCGTCGAGTTCGAGCACCGGCAGACGCTGCAGCGGGTTGCGCGAACTGACCGGCTGCTCTTTGTGCTCCAGCGCGCCCATGTCGACGGGCACCAGCGGAACCTCAAGTCCCTTTTCGGCGAGGAAGACGCGAACCCGCCGTGGATTGGGCGCCCGGCCGCCGTCGAAGAGTTTCATCCCATCCTCCTTTCGCGCCGGCCCGACAACCGGAATCGATTTCCGGAAGCACAACGCTAGAAACAAAAAAACCTGGCCGCATGGGCTTGTGCGTCCGAATGGACGCACGCCGCTCTGATCAGGTCTGTTGCAACAACTATAGGGTTGACCATCACCAGAAGCGAAAAATTTCTCGCAAGCCATCGCCGATCGAAGCCAGACGACCGTGCTTTCTTTCGACCACTTCGTGATCGTGGCTCTCGCGCCAATCGTGCGGCTCGTCGAAAGTGCCGGCCCAGATGCCGGCCTTGCCTGTGCGGGCAGCGGCCTGCTCGGTCTCGAAATCGCCATAGGCAACTGCCCAGCCGGCCTCGACCTGGGAGCGGTTGAGATCCCTGCCGCCGGCGCTGCAATCGCCGAGCAGCCGGCGGTAGCGATCGCGCTGCCAGCCGGTGCAGGAGACGGGTTTGCCTGATATCAGACGTACCAGCGACTGCCGCGCCAGCTTGCCACAGGGATAGTCGGCGCCGTCCTTGCGGCAGATTTGTGAATATTCGGGCGCATCAATGCCGCGCATGCGGATGCGCTCGGTGCCGAGCGTGATCGTATCGCCGTCATTGACGACGGCGGCACCCTCGGTCTTGCGCGTCTCGATCCGATCAAGCCGCGCCGCCAGCAGGATCAACAGACCGAGGACCAGCACGGCCAGTGCGTAGTCCGCCAGCCGGCGCCAAAGGCTTCGCGGCCGCGGCGGGACGTATCGCTGTCCCGGCCGCCGCGACCACGATCGGCTCATATGGCAAACCGTTGGTTAATCATTCGACCGTAGCTTAACGATTTGAAATCGCTGCCCGCATAAATTGAAGTCTCCATGCCCTCGCAACGCTCGACCACAGCGGACAAGTTTATTGTGGACCGCCGGAAACCCCACCGCAACAGCGATGTGGCGCGCGCGGTGCGCAAGACGCGCGACCGTCTTTCGCAGCAGGCCGGAAATCCTGATTTCGACCGCGAGCTGTTGAAACTCCACGCCCGTGCGATGATAGGCGGCGCGATCATCGTTCCGCTTCTCGTCCTGGCGACCGCCGCGACCGGTCTGTTTGCTGGCGTCGGCAAGGCAATTGGCGTCTGGGCGATTTTCATACTCATCTGCTACGCCATCGTCGTGTTCATGGCGAGGCGCATCGACCGGACCGAAGCTGCCGAACTCAACCCGCTGCAGACGCACCGTGATTTCCTGATAGGCCATTTCCTTTGCGGCCTCGGCTGGGCCTGGTTTGCCTGGCTCGGTTGCGACGCCTGCCAGGTCGACCAGTTCCAGTTGATCAAGGCGGTGGTGCTGCTGCTTGCCATGGCAGCGACCGCGATCACGGCGTCATCGTTGCGCGGTGCGTTGCTGGCGACTTTCGCCGTTCCGGTGGCCGCCTATGCCTATGCCGGCGCCAGACAGTGGATGCCGGTCGAGCTGATCATGGCCGGGTTGCTGATTGTCTCGCTGCCCTTCTTCGCCTATGTGGCGCGCCGCCTCAACCGTTCGTCCCTGATGCTGCTCTCGTTCCGCTCCGAAAAGGACGCGCTGATTGCCGAATTGGACACGGCGAAATCGATGTCGGACGAAG
The DNA here is from genome assembly GCF_016756595.1 of Mesorhizobium sp. L-2-11. Lineage (NCBI taxonomy): Bacteria > Pseudomonadati > Pseudomonadota > Alphaproteobacteria > Hyphomicrobiales > Phyllobacteriaceae > Mesorhizobium > Mesorhizobium sp. L-2-11. The sequence continues at coordinate 4,244,925 of NZ_AP023257.1, forward strand.
CGCGCCGACGGGCGGAGGACGCCAATTTGGCAAAGTCGCGGTTTTTGGCCTCGATGAGCCATGAGTTGCGGACGCCGCTCAACGCCATTCTCGGTTTCTCCGAGGTGATGGCCAACGAGGTGCTCGGACCGATGAGCAATCCGACCTATCGCGACTATGCTCGCGACGTCCATGACTCTGGCCAGCACCTGCTCGACCTGATCAACGAAATCCTCGACCTGTCGCGTATCGAAGCGGGCCGCTACCAGCTCAACGAAGAGCCGATGATGCTGCTTTCCGTGGTTGAGGATTGCTGTCACATGATGGAGCTGAAGGCGCGCAACAAGGACATCCGTATCGTCCAGGATTTCGAAAACGCCTTGCCGCGCCTGTTCGCCGACGAACGCGCGGTGCGACAGATCGCGCTCAATCTTTTGTCGAACGCCATCAAGTTCACCGGAACTGGCGGCGAGATCCGCGTGCGCGTCGGCTGGACAGCGGGCGGCGGCCAATACCTCTCCGTCAAAGACAATGGGCCCGGCATTCCGGAAGACGAGATTCCGGTCGTGCTGTCCGCCTTCGGCCAGGGTTCCATCGCCATCAAGAGCGCCGAGCAAGGCACCGGGCTTGGCCTACCGATCGTCCAAAGCCTGCTCGCCATGCATGGCGGCGAGTTCGAACTCCATTCCAAGCTGCGCGAAGGCACCGAGGCGATCGCCATCTTTCCGTTGAGCCGGGTGATGGAGGAATTGCCGGCGCTGCCGACAAAAGCCGTTGCTGCGCGCCGGCGATAGACGCTTAATGCATGTCGCGCAAAAGCAACAACTTAAAGCGCGTCGCATGAGGCGGGTCGAACGCGACGCGCTTTAATGGAGCGCCGCTGCCATGCCCGAGGCGGCGAGCGCAGCGGCTTTGACCAGGCCGGCCGCAAGGGCCGCCCCTGCCCCCTCGCCGTGGCTGACGCCGAGATCAAGCAGCGGCCGCAAGCCGAGCCGCTCGGCGGCCCGGGCATGCGCAGGCTCCGGCGACAGGCTGGCAAGCAGGCAATGGTCGAGCGCAGTGGCGTCGGCGGCATGCAGCGCCGCCGCAGCGGCTGTCGCCACCAATCCATCGAGCAGGACGGGGATCTTCTGCGTCCGGGCGGCGAGGATGGCGCCGGCAATCGCTGCGAACTCCCGCCCGCCGACCCGGCGCAACGCTTCCAGAGGGTCCCTGAGAGCTGTGCCGTGGAAGGCTAGCGCGGCATCGACCACTTCCGCCTTGCGCGCCCGCATCGATGCATCGGCGCCCGATCCGGATCCGACCCAATCTGCGCCACTGCCGCCGAACAGTGCGGCAAGCAAGGCCGCTGCAACGGTGGAATTGCCGACGCCGAGGTCGCCAAGGCAAAGCAGATCGGCGCCGCCGGCGATCGCCTCCATCCCGAAGGCCATGGTGGCGGCACAGCCGCGCTCGTCGAGTGCCGCGTCCTCGGTGATGTCGGCGGTTGGAACGTGCAGCGCAAGATCGAACACTTTCAGCCCGAGATTATTGGCGATGCAGATCTGGTTGATCGCCGCACCCCCGGCGGCGCAAAGCTCGACGGCGTTCGCCGTGGCAGCGACAGGCCGTGGCGAAATGCCGTGGCGAGCGACGCCGTGATTGCCGGCGAAGATCGCCACCAGAGGCCGGTTCACTGCCGGCGGCGCGCGGCCGCTCCAGGCGGCCAGCCAGGCGGCGATGTCCTCGATGCGGCCGAGCGAACCGCGGGGTTTGTCGGCCTTGGCAAACAGCGCACGGACGCGGGCTTCGGCTGCCGTGTCGGCTCGCGGCAGGGTCGCCAGAAGATTGCGAAAATCGTCGAAGGGTAGCGTGCTGGTCATGTCGTCGATGATGGTTCCCGGAGTTGGTGAGCGGCATAGCCGCCTTTGCTCGGCCGGCACAACTGCCTGCATTGACGCGAAAGCGGCGGCCGGCGGCGGATTCCGAAGGGCTTGCATTGGCTTTGCCGTTACACCATGTGGAAGCGAGACAAGGGATCCTGACGGAACCCTGAGAGAACATTATGACGGCCATCGAATCCCCATGCGTCCTGGTCTGTTCGATCGATATGAAAACCGGCTTCTGCTTCGGTTGCGGCCGTACGCGCGAGGAAATCGGCGCCTGGATCGAGATGACCCCCGAAACCCGCCGCAGCGTCATGGCCGAGCTGCCGGCCCGGCTGGAAACGGTTGAGCGCAGGCCGCGCCGCGAAACCCGCCGTACCCGCCTCGCGCGCGAACGCGACGCCCTCTCGTGAGCCAGATATGAACCGGTTTTTCTGGGTTTTGATGATCCTGATCGGGCTAGGCGTGGTCCTGCTCGTGCTCAACGATTCCGCCGGCAGCACATTCGGCGTCGAGAATTACGATTTCAGCCGGCTGGTCTGGCTTGGCGCCCTGATCGCGCTCATCGCCGCCGGCCTTCTCAGATCAGGCAGACCCTTTGGCACGATGGCCCGCAGCCTGGGCGCCTGGGCCGCCATCGTGCTCGCATTGATCGCCGGCTACCAGTACCGCTATGAATTGCAGGATTTCGCCAGCCGGGTAACGGCCGGCCTTGTTCCCGGCAGTCCACTGGCGTTGGGGCTTGAGGACGGCCATGCCACGGTGACCCTGGACAAGGCCGGCAATGGCCATTTCGAAGCGCGCGTCATGGTCAACGGCACGCCGGTCCGGGCTGTGGTCGATACCGGCGCAACCAGCACCGTGCTGACCGCGCAGGACGCGCAAGCGGCCGGCTTCAATCCAGCCGCTCTCGAATTCACCATCCCGGTTTCCACCGCCAACGGCATGGCGCGCGCCGCCGCCGTGAGAACCGACGAATTGGCGATCGGCGGGATCGTGCGCAAGGACATGCCGGTCATGATCGCCGCGCCCGGCATGCTCGGCCAGAGCCTGCTCGGCATGAATTTCATCGGCTCACTGTCCGGTTTTGACGTGCGCGGCGACCGCATGATCTTGCGTGATTGAACAGTCAGGCTGCTGCGCCGCTCAGTGAGCGTTGAGCATGTCGACCGCTTGATCAAACCGGCCGTTCCCGCTCCGCCCAGCGCGGGAAGCCCACGCGCTCCACCAGAATCTCCTTTGGCGTCGGCTCCCGGCTGAACAACGCCATCGCCTCGTCGACAAACGCATCGAGCGGCATATACTCGTCGCGCGTCGACTGGCCAGGTGTGAGTTCAGTGCGAACCGCTGGCGGCGCAAGCTGGACAACTCATCTGCTTACGACAGCCGACCAGAGCAGGACTAGGCTCCGAAGCGATACTCTTTTATCATGGAAACAGTTGCCCAGCGCCGGAAACTACCATGGAGCGCAGGCTTGCGGCGATACTTGCCGCTGACATCGTTGGCTACAGCCGCCTTATGGAAGCCGATGAGGCGGATACCCTCGCGCGCCTGAAGAGCACCCGCGAGAACCTGATCGATCCGAAGATCGCCGCTCATAAGGGGCGCATCGTGAAGCTCATGGGCGACGGCGCGCTGATAGAATTCTCCAGCGTGGTCGACGCGGTCGGTTGCGCCGTCGAAATCCAGCGGACGATGGCGGAGTGCAACGCCGAACTGCCGAAGGAAAAACAACTCGAATTCCGCATTGGCGTAAACCTTGGCGATGTGATTGTTGAAGGGCAGGATATCTATGGCGACGGTGTGAATGTCGCAGCGAGACTGGAAGGATTGGCCGAACCCGGGGGCGTCCTTATTTCAGGAACGGCATTCGATCAGGTCGAGAGAAAGCTGGATTTTGAGTTCGAATTCTTGGGTGAACAAAAGCTCAAGAACATCGAAAAACCTATTCGTCTGTATCGGGTAGGCCCGCGGGCACGCGCCGCATCCGGAACAGCTCCAGCAAAACGCAAGCGCTATATCGAATGGCGCCGGCCGGCGGTCGCGGCGACGGCGCTGATCCTGATCGCCGGAGGTGTAGCACTTTGGAAGGTCGTCGGGGACGGTTCAGGACCGCCGGTCGAGGTGGCTTCGAAGGCACGAATGGTGCTCCCGCTGCCTGACAAGCCATCCATCGCTGTGTTGCCGTTCACCAATATGGGGTCGGTTCCGGCTGAGTGTGAAATGACACCCTAAGCGGCAAGGACACGCTTGCCATAGTCGCGAAGGTGGCCGGTAGGATCGACGTATCGATACAATGTCACCGGTTTGATCCCGAGTTCCTGGCAAAGTTCGGAGACGGCGGTGTCGCGATTTGCCATCGCGGCTTGCGCTAGCCGAACTTGGGCCTTGGTAAGGGCGAATTTTCTCCCGCCCTTTCGGCCTCTGGCGCGTGCGGCCTGCAGGCCGGCGATCGTTCGTTCGCGAATAAGTTCGCTTTCAAACTCGGCCAGGGCGGCGAAGATGCCGAAAGAAAGCCGCCCGGCTGGCGTTGTCGTGTCGATTTGCGCCCCTTGACCGGTCAAGACCTTCAGGCCGACACCGCGATCGGTGAGCTCGGTTACGGTTTTGACCAGATGATGCAGGCTGCGGCCCAGCCGATCGAGCTTCCAGATGACAAGCACGTCACCACTACGGAGTGCTTTGAGACAGGCCTCCAAACCGGGACGGTCATCTCTCGTGCCTGATGCACGGTCAGAATAGATGTGCTGTTCTGTAATGCCGGCACTGAGGAGCGCATCGCGCTGGAGGTCGAGCGACTGGCTTCCATCGGCTTTGGAGACGCGGGCGTATCCGATCAGCATGTTTCACAAACGAGTGTTTGAGGCATTGACGCGCAACCAGGTGCGATAACCATTGTGAATATACCTTATTCCATTTCACAAACAAGAATTCTCAATCCTTTCCTCGGGATAAAAAAGAAACATGGCTCATCGTTCCGTTCTGACTGATCGCCAACGCGCTACCCTCTTCGACCTGCCGACCGACGAAGTCTCACTTTTGCGGCACTACACTTTGGCCGACGACGATCTGGTCCATATTCGGGAACGGCGGCGTCCCGAGAACAGACTGGGATTTGCGCTTCAGCTTTGCGCGCTGAGATATCCCGGGCGGACGCTTTATCAGGGCGAGGTCATTCCTGACCAGGTTCTTGCGTTCATCGCCGCGCAGATCGGCGTGGCCGGCGACGCGCTGCTCAACTATGCCGTTCGCCGGCAAACGCGCCAGCAGCATATGGAGGCCTTGCGCGCTATCTACGGCTACAAGAATTTCGCAGGCCGCGGCGCACGGGAACTGAAAGAGTCGCTTGACGCGCAGGCCGAAGATTCCCGCTCCAATGAAGATCTCGCACGGCGATTTGTCGATGGATGCCGCCAAACTCAAACCATCTTGCCGGCGATTTCGATGATTGAGCGACTCTGCGCCGACGCCCTTGTGGCAGCCGAACGCCGGATCGAGATGCGGATTACCGATCGCCTCGATCAGCCGATCCGCGATCGGCTCGATATGCTGCTGACAGAAATGACGGAGGGCAATGTCAGCCGCTTCGTCTGGCTGCGCAGAACCGAACCGGGTGACAACTCTGCCTTGGCGAACCGTCTGCTCGACCGCCTTGAATTTCTGGCAGGGCTAGGATTGAAGCCACAGGTTCTCGATGATGTTCCGCCACATCGGATCGCCCGTCTGCGACGGCAGGGCGAGAGATATTTCGCCGATGGCTTGCGCGATATCGGAACGGAGCGGCGCCTGGCTATTCTTGCCGTTTGCGTAGTGGAGTGGGCCGCGGCGATTGGCGATGCTGTTGTGGAGACGCATGACCGGATCGTCGGCAAGACCTGGCGAGAGGCCAAACGGCTTTGCGATGGACGCGTTGCTGATGCCAAAACGGCCGTAACCGACACCTTGCGCGCCTTCTCCGGTCTCGGCACGGCAATGCTCGAAGCACGAAACGACGGCATTTCGCTTGAAACGGCGATTGCCACATCGCCAGGCTGGCCGGAGCTGGAGAAACTGGTCGCTACGGCATCTCAATTGACCGACACCCTTGCCGCCGATCCACTGGCTCATGTCATCCAGGGCTTTCATCGCTTCCGCCGCTATGCGCCGCGCATGCTGCGCTGCCTGGAAATACAGGCGGCAAGCGTGGCCGAACCGCTCATGCGAGCAATCGCCCTGATCCGGGAAAAGCGCGAAACACCGTCGCAACCGACAACTTTTCTGCGTCCCACATCAAAATGGAACCGCCATCTCAAGGCGCAGGATGACGGCGACCATCGCTTGTGGGAAGTAGCGGTCCTCTTCCATTTACGCGACGCGTTCCGGTCCGGCGACGTATGGCTCGCCCATTCCCGCCGCTATGCCGATCTCAAACAAGCGCTGGTGCCGATGTCGGCTGCTCTGGCCACAACAAGGCTGGCGGTCCCGTTCGAACCCGGCTCATGGCTTGCCGATCGCAAGGCCAGAATGGCGGATGGACTGAAGCGGCTGGCCAGAGCCGCCCGGAGCGGCACCATTCCGCTCGGCAGCATCGAAGACGGTACCTTGCATCTTGAACGGCTGACTGCGGCAACACCGCAGGACGCCGACGAACTGATCCTCGATCTTTACCGGCGCATGCCGGAAGTGCGGATCACCGACATTCTTCTGGATGTCGATGCGGCAACCGGATTTACGGAAGCCTTCACCCATCTACGAACCGGTGCTCCCTGCCAGGACAAGATCGGCCTTCTGAACGTACTGCTGGCCGAAGGGCTCAATCTGGGCTTAAGAAAGATGGCGGAAGCGTCCAATACCCACGACTACTGGCAATTGTCTCGCCTTTCGCGCTGGCATGTCGAAAGCGACGCCATCGACCAGGCGCTCGCCATGGTGGTCGCGGCTCAAGGCCGTCTGCCGATGGCCCAATTCTGGGGAATGGGAGCGACCGCTTCCAGTGACGGCCAGTTCTTCCCGACCGCGCGACAGGGCGAGGCGATGAATCTCATCAACGCCAAATATGGCAACGAACCAGGTGTAAAGGCATATACACACCTGTCCGATCAGTTCGCCCCTTTCGCGACCCAGCTCATTCCGGCGACCGTCAGCGAGGCGCCTTATATTCTTGACGGTCTCCTCATGAATGAAGCCGGCCAGCGTGTCCGTGAACAATACGCCGATACCGGCGGCTTCACCGACCATGTCTTCGCCACCGCCTCGATCCTGGGTTACCGGTTCATTCCGCATATCCGGGATTTGCCGTCGAAGCGTCTTTACGTGTTCAATCCTGCCGGCACACCTAGCGAGTTGCGCGGCCTCGTCGGCGGCAAGATCAGAGAGGACCTCATCGTCTCGAACTGGTCCGACATTTTGCGTAGTGCTGCGACCATGGTCGCCGGCATCATGGCGCCCAGTCAGCTGCTGCGCAAATTCGCTTCCTATCCGCGCCAACACGATCTTGCGCTCGCCCTTCGCGAGGTCGGCCGCATTGAGCGCACGCTGTTCATCATTGAATGGATCCTCGATGTCGACATGCAGCGTCGTGCGCGCATCGGTCTCAATAAAGGCGAGGCACATCACGCGCTCAAGAACGCCCTGCGGATAGGCCGGCAAGGCGAGATTCGTGACCGGACCACGGAAGGCCAGCACTATCGCATAGCGGGTCTCAATCTGCTTGCCGCCATCATCATCTACTGGAACACGGTTCATCTCGGGCGAGCCGTCCTGCAGCGCAGAAATACGGGGCTCGACGTGCCGCCGGAACTGCTTGCCCATATCTCGCCGCTCGGCTGGGCGCATATCCTGCTCACCGGCGAGTACCGATGGCCCAAGCCCACCAAGCGAGTTGAGGCCATCCTTCGCGCTGCTCCATGACAAAAACGGCCCGGCGCGAAAATCAATGTGGCGGAGTATCTTCGCCCACCGCGCGACCGAGAGTCGCGCCCTCTATCGTTTTTTGTGCGCAACTGGAGATTGCCCACTATCTTTGGGCCCGGGCGCGATTATGATGGCAGTCGATGCGGTTACGAGGGGCCTATGCATCGCACCGTCGCAAAGCTCGGCTTGACGCTGTTTCTCGTCGTAGCGACGTGGCCGGCTATTGCCGGCGAGGCGCAATCGCCAGTCACCTTCGTGCGCTCGATCCTCAATGCCCCCGCCAGCGAGATGAGCTTCGCCCGCACCAAAATCGCGGTCGACAGGTTCGCCGATCCGTCGATTAATGAAGCGGCCACGATTGCTGAACTCGACGGCATGGTGGCGATTGTCGGCAAGATGCTGTCCACCTTGCCGCCGGCCGAGGCGGCAACCGACATGGAAAAGATGAAGGCTCTGAGGGCGTTCATCTATGAGCCGGGACACTGGAACGATCAGAAACCGTTCCAGTACGATCTGGCCGATCCTTTCGGCCAGCAGTTCGGCGCGCAGATGCTGACGCGCTACCTTGCCACGAAAAAGGGCAATTGCGTTTCTATGCCGATGCTGTTCCTCGCCCTTGGCGAAAAGCTCGGCCTCGATCTCGCCCTCTCGACAGCGCCGCTCCATGTGTTCGTAAAGTTCACCGACCGAGCGACAGGCAAGACATGGAATCTTGAAACGACAAGCGGGGCCGGCTTCGCCCGCGACGAACACTATCGCAAGATTGCGCCAATGACAGACCAGGCGGTTGCCAATGGCGTCTATCTCAAGACACTGAATCGCCACGAAACACTTGCGCTGATCGCGACCGGCGCTCTCGATGCTCTGCTGGCGGCAGGCCGCTATGACGAAGCCATCGCCGTTGCCGATGTGCTGATCGAAGCCAATCCGGCCGATGCCTACTCGCTGACCAAGAAAGGCACGGCCTACTATCGGCTGCTCGAACGCGACTTCATTCGCAAATATCCGGCCGAGAAAGACATTCCGCCGGCAGAAATGCCGCGCGCCATTGAGCTTTCACGTGCCAATCAGGACGCCTTCGCCAAGGCAGAAGCGCTTGGCTGGCGCGAGCCGAAACTGAACTGAATACCGAATACCATTTGAAGAGGCAGGGGACTGAAAATGGGAGTTGGAAGGATCGTTCAACGCTTGCTGGCGGTCATGCTGGCGATCTCGATGACGGTCGCCGGCACGGCCGGCGGTTACGCCGCTTCGGCATTCAGACCACACTTGTTGCCACTTTCCAGCGGGGCTCAGGCTACTCCGGTGCGTTTCATATCTCCCGACACGATGGACCCGACAATGCCGGGGGTCGGAACAAACAGATACGCCTACGCCGAAAATGATCCTGTCAATAAAAGCGATCCAAATGGTCATATTTGAGGGTGGGTCGCCGGTGCGATAGTAGGCTACTTCGCTTCTACCACCGAAGCCAATACCCCCACCACGCCTGACGATATAGCGCAGACAAGTGAGACGGAAGCGTTGGCAAATATGGCGCTTGGCGCTGCGTCTGCTCCTACCGGCGGCGTCGCTTTGGGTATCGGCCAAGGCATGGCTAGAGCAAGCACCTTAAGGGGCCTAAGCTACGCTCAACGGACATTTAGCGAAACATTCAGCTCGTTCGGCAGAGCACAATATTCAAAATTGGCTGGAACGAAAATAAGTACGATTGATGACCTCGCCTCTGCGATAAAAAGTGGACAAGTAAAACCAAGCCAACTCTCGGTTGAAACCGGGAGAGTTAATGGAAAAGGGTATATTATGAACACCCGCACGGCGACTGCTTTGGAGCGCGCCAATGTACCGCGGTCACAATGGAATATTGTAGATAAGACGAAGGACAAGTACGCAATGGATCGATTGAGAGCTCAGCTTGAAAGAAACAACATACCTCCTGGGCAGACCATTTCTGCGCCAAAGAGCGAGAGTTCAGGTGCATCTGCCGGAAGTGCGAGTGCGTCTAACGGGAATTCGGGTGGCGGACTTCTAGGCGCAATAGGTCGTGCAACCGGTCTCTGGTAAGAGTAGGCAAGTCTCATGAAAGAATTCCTGCAATTGCCTTATGACTCAAGTGGGTATGGGGACTTTGGCGTCTCCTATGTCGGTACCGATGCGAGGGTGCATTTTAGGTATCGGGCCGGCGGAAAGGATCGCATTCCCGAATTGTATTTTGAGTTTTGCATACATATGTCGGTAAATGGCATTCTAAATAGCCAGAAGCAGCTTCCGTACGATGTTGTTCTGGCAGAAAATTATAAAAATGAGGAATATGAAGGATTCTCTAGATTTTTATTTATGCTAAGCGGGAGCGATTTTCAGTTCGAAATTATCGCCAAGAATTGTACTTTTGCAGAATCCACGGAGAAAAGCACGCTTGTCGAATGAAGACACGGCAATCTCGAATCGTCGCCGTCTTCATGACAAGAACATTGCCACAGTGTTGATGAGAACGTAGGTCTGCCTCCTCCAGAATGGACCCTATTATGGCAAGCTCGTCCTTGCCGCTTAGGGTGTCATTTCGCACTCAGCCGGAACCGACCCCGATGATGCCGCCGCGCGCGGCGTCAGCGGCCTGCGCGGACGCATTCAACCCGCACTTCTGGAAGCAATGCTTGGGCGACGCATCGCTTTCCTGACCGTCGCCTCGACCGTGGTGCATTCACGTGATCCAGAACTTTTGCATGCCATGAAGAACGCGCAAGCTTTCCTGAACGGGCTTGCGGGCGAGCAGTGGAGCCGGCTGATCGGCGGCCGCTTCACCTGAAGCGCTCGCCGCTGCAAGGTTGGAGTAGCCGTTCAGGTATCGATTTCCTCGACCTCATCGACGAGTTGCGGGCGCAGGTGCAGGTAGCGCGTCGCCTTGCGCTTGGCGGCGATGTCGGCCCAGACGCGTTCCACCTGCGAGGCGTCCAGTCCCGCCGCCTGCCCCACCACTTCGGCCGCCACGCCGTTGTTGAGGCCGCAAAGGCAAAGATCCATGCGGTCATAGGGAAGCGAGAAGTAGAACTCCTCCTGCGTCTGCGCCAGCGAGTAGGTATCGGTGGTCGGCGGCCGGTTGCGGATTTCCTCTGGAACACCGAGATAGGCCGCCAGCGCATAGACCTGGGTCTTGTAGAGATGGGCGATCGGCTTGACGTCCGCCGCGCCGTCACCGTTCTTGACGAAGAAGCCCTGATCGTATTCCAGCCGGTTGGGCGTTCCAAGAACGGCGAAGTTCAAACGGTCGGCATGAAAATATTCGATCTGCTTGCGGGTGCGCTGTTTCATGTTGGTGGCGGCGACGATGCCGAGATAGACCGGCAGCGGCATTCTCAGTTTGGTCTGGTTGCCCCTGGGGTCCTGCACCACCAGCGACGAAATGTTGTAGCCCTCATGCTCGAGGGCGTTCGCAATCACGATCTTCGAGGCCCAGCCTTCGCCGTAGTCCGGGACCAATTCGCGGATGAAGGCGTCGCGGCGCTGATAACAGCCCATGGCACGCAGGGTCGGCCCGATATCCTCCACAATGGCCTCGACACCGAAAGTGCCGGCGACAAGCCGGCCGAGCCGCAGGCTTTCCGGATCGGAATCGTTTTCCGGCATGAACAGGCACAATACATTCTGGGGCCCGACGGCTCGCGCCGCCAACGCGACCGAAACGCTGGAATCGATGCCGCCGGAAAGACCGAGCACGAGGCCGCGCTTGCGCATGCCGCGCAACTGCTGGCGCAAGGCGGTCACGATCCTGTCCGTTTCGGCGGCAGAATCGATCGCCAGAGCCTGCGCCAGAATGGTCCGCGCGTCATCGCCGGGGCGAACGCTCATTGCGCGGCCTCCATCATCTGCGACGCAAGCCGGCGGCTGACCTTGCCCGTATCCGTCTTTGGCAATTCCAGGCGGAATTCGATGATTTTGGGGACCATGAAATCCTCGAGGTGACGGGCGCAGTGGCGCATGACATCTTTTTCGCTGAGCGTCGGGTCCGAGCGAATGACGAGCGCGCCGATCGCATGCCCGAGCAGCGGATCCGGCACGCCGACGACAACGGCCTCCGTGATGCCGGGATGGGCGTGAAGCACGGCTTCCACTTCCTTCGGCGCCACCTTCTCTCCGCGCGTCTTTATGATGTCGTCCTTGCGACCGACGAAATAGAGAAAGCCGTCCTCATCGGTCCTGAACAGGTCACCGGTGTAGAGGACCTTCTCCCAAGGGTTCGGGCCCGGTCGCAGCGCTCGTTCCGTCGCAGCTTCATTGCGCCAATAACCTTGCATGACATGCGGACCGCGAATGACCAGCTCACCCGCCACGCCCGGCGGCACGCGTTGCCCGTTGTCGTCGACGACGAAGGCGTCGGTGTTCGGAATGGCTATGCCGACCGAACCCGGCCGCTGGTCGAGCTCCTCGGGCGGCAGATAGGTGCAGCGCTTGCATTCGGTCAGGCCATACATCGAATAGAGCCTGACGCCGGGGAAAAGGCAGCGCAGGCGTTCGATATGGGCCGGCGGCAAGGCCGCCGCGGTGTTGGAAATATAGCGGAGGCTGGGCAGGAAACCCGGCTCCAGGTCACGCATCTGCAGGATCATCGCAGCCATCGTCGGCACCAGCGGAAGACCGGTGACGCCCTCCTCGCGAATGCGTTCGAAGACCGCCTGAGGAAAAGCGAAGGATTTCTCGAGCACCAGCGTGGCGCCGAGTCTGACGGCCATCAGCAATTGATAGAGGCCGTAGTCGAAGGCGAGAGGAAGGACATTCAGAATGATGTCGTCGGACGTGTTGCGCAGATAGGTGGTGATGGAGTCCGCCGCCGCGTCGCAATTGCGGTGCGTCATCATCACGCCCTTGGGCCGGCCCGTTGAGCCCGACGTGTAGATCAACATCGCCAGATCGACGTCGATGCCGCGGTGGTCTATCTCTCCGGCTTCGAGCGTCAGACAGTCGGCCAGGGACGTCGCCCCCACCGGGCATTGGCCATCGGCGCCGACGGTCGAAGCCACGAAGATGCCGGTGTTGCCGCCGCAGGCTTCGGCGACCACGGGCATCAGTTTTGCCTGCGTGAGAATAGCGGCAGCGTCGCAGTCGCCGATGATGTAGGCAAGCTTGTCGGCCTTGGTCGATGGGTTGACCGGACTGAAGGTCGCCCCTGCCTTGAGCACGGCGAAAATCGAAACCGCGGCCTCCCAGCAATTGTCCATGAAAACGACAACCCGATCATCGCGCCTGACGCCGTTCAGGAAAAGGGCAGCGGCAAGACGGCTCGAAAGATCATCCAGTTCGTCGTAGCTCAGCCTTTTATCTCTGGTGATCAATGCCGTCTTGGAAGGTTGGGCAGCGGCATTCGCGGCCAGAAAATGTTCGATCCGCACAGACGCTCCTCCTCGCCGATCAGCCTTAGACTGTCGGCGCTTTCGCCTTGATGAAGGACGAAATACGGTCGACCGAATCCAGGTTGGCCGGCACGATGTCGGAATCGACCATCGCTATGCCGAAGGTATCCTCGATGAAGGCCACGAGTTCCACCACGGCGGTCGAGTCGATGATGTCGTTGTCGATCAGCGAGGCGGTATCTGCAAGTTCGTACGACGTGTCGCCGAACAAGAAGTTGTCGACGATAAAGGCTCTGACCTTGTCCTTGATTGTAATCATCATTTTTTCCTTCCCTGCATTTCTCAGGCTGCTCTTGCTGCACCGGCCTCTTGGCCGGTGAAATTCTTCTGCCACAGTTGCGTCGACAGGATGCCGACGAAGGCCGCGTTGTCGCGGAACCCGGACGCTGGCTGCGTGCGGCATTTCTCATGAAGGCTGGCTACCGCCTTGGCGTTGAACAGTCCGCCGGCAGCGATGCTTGCTTCACACAGCAAATCGCTGACATAGTCCAGCTCACCGGCTCCTACGAAGGAGCGGGCTTCCGGAGCCCGGTAGGGTTGTTTGCTACGCTCCCGGATCGCGGCGGGAAGCAGATGCCCCGCCACTTTGCGCAATATGTGTTTTTCGACCAATCCCTTCAGCTTCATTTCCGGCGGAAGTTTTCCGGCAAATTCCACCAGGCGATGGTCGAGGTAGGGAAACCGCCCTTCGATACCATGCGCCATGGCCATCCGATCGCCTTGGCTGGAGAGGATGTAACCCGGCAGCAGGAAGCGGCTTTCGAGATATTGCGCCTGATGCAGCGGGTGCCAGTGGGAAAAAGCCTGGGGCAACCGGCCGACCAGTTCCTCGGCCGCATCATAGCCCTTCAACGTCGCGCGCAGGTCCCCGGAAAAGAAGATTTTTGTCGCCGCCGTGGTCTTGAAGCGCGGCCGATGCGAAAACAGCGGATCGTCGAGCGCAGTGTTGCCGGTGTTGCCGGCGCCGAAGAACGCCGCCAAATACTCCACGGACTGCTGCTGCAGGCCCGGCAGATAGGGATAAAGCCTGCGGAACAGGTTTGGCCTGATGCGCGATGCCGGCTGCCGCCCGCAGAACCGGCGCACGCGCGCTTCTCTAAAAATATCGTAGCCGGCAAAAACCTCGTCGGCGCCCTCGCCGGTCAGCACCACTTTCAGGCCGGCCTGGCGAACGAGGCCGGACAGCTGATAGAGCGGGGCCGGGGCGGTGCGGATGATCGGCCGCTCGGCAAAGCGGATGACTTCGGGGAAGACGCCGGCGATATCGCCGGCCTGGCAGGCAATGGTTCGATGCCGGGTGCCAAGAGCTGAAGCCATCTCGGTCTGGAAGGCGCTTTCGTCGTGCTCGGCGCTGTCGAACGTCACCGAAAATGTCTGCAGCTGGAGAGGAGTCATGCCGGCGGCAAGCGCCGAAACCAGGGACGAATCAAGCCCGCCCGAAAGATAAGAACCGACCGGCACGTCGGCGCGCATGCGAAGCCTCACCGCATCGCTCAACAGCGCCTGCAGTTCCTCGGCCGCATCGTCCTCGTTGGTGAGCTTCGATGGCGCGTCGCGATGCGGATAGTCGAGCTGCCAATAGCGTTTGACCGTGACCTGCCCCGGTGTCGCGATCATCATGCTCGCCGGCTCCAGCTCGTGGATGTTGCGGAAAGCCGTGCGGGGAGCGATCGGCGCCCACAGCGTAAAGATCTGGTCGAGTGCTGTCGGATCGATTTCGGCCGAGATGCCGGGGACCTTCAGCAGGGCCTTGATCTCCGACGCGAAGTACAGCACGCCGTCCTTGCTCGTGTAGAACAGCGGCCGGACCCCCATCCGGTCTCGGGCAAGCACCATGCGCCGGCGCCTGTTATCCCAAATCGCGAAGGCAAAATCGCCGTTCAGAAGCGACAGACAGTCTTCGCCCATCTCGTCAAAGAGGTGCAGGATGACCTCGGTGTCGCTCGAGGTACGGAAGCGCCGGCCCTTGGCGATCAGCCCTTCGCGCAGTTCCAAATAGTTGAAAATCTCGCCGTTGAACGCAATCGTCAAATTGCCCGACATGTCGGACATCGGCTGCTGGCCATCACCGATGCCGATCACCGACAGCCGCGCATGGCCGAGGCCAGCGTCGGCTGTCATAAATTTTCCTTGCTCATCCGGCCCGCGATGGGCGATCGCAGCGATCATCCGCGCAAGCAAAGCTTCCGCATCCCGGATCGAACCGAAATAGCCCCCGAATCCGCACATTGCTATGACTCATATATCGGTGAGGCTCGGAGCATAAGCTTGATAATTGCGTCAAGCGTTAACCGGACAATTTCGGCCGACACATGGTTAATGACGAGTTAAACAGCCATGCACGTCTAAGATTTCTATCTTGCTGGAGACAGAAGTAGGTTAAAGCCAAGTGCAACTCTTGTTCGAGTTGCAGCGACGCGGTCGCATTTGCGGACTATGGCCGGTTCAGTGGTTCCGTCACAGATCGCTTATTCGTTTGATAGTTCTGTAACCCCGCCCGCTCCAACCCGACAAACTTGCGGCATTAACGGAGCCTAGTTTGCGCGAATATCCCGCAACACCATCGTCACGCAAATCGCCGACATTCGAGATTGGCTCTCCCTTCTCCCCCTGTGGGAGAAGGTGGCCTCGCGAAGCGAGGTCGGATGAGGGGTGTTCCAGCTTGGCAAAAACCGCACTCCGTCCAACACCCCTCTTCCGTCTCGGCGCTGCGCGCCGATCCACCTTCTCCCACAAGGGGAGAAGGCAAGACCGCGCTATGACCGCCACGGTTACAAACTTTCATCGCGGACGGACACATCGCGATACCCAACAGGGTGAACAGCGCCAGGCTCATATCGCGGTTTTCCATAAGGAATGGTGGGCGATGACGGGCTCGAACCGCCGACATCTTCGGTGTAAACGAAGCGCTCTACCAACTGAGCTAATCGCCCGCTCCGGGGCGGACCTTTAAGCAGTTAGGACGGGGTTCGCAAGGCCAAATGAGCGCACAACGCCCTCGCCGCTGGTCGTTTTCGGCGGCAAAATCCGGCTTGTCAAAAAACCTTCTCCTGTTTGCTGTTATGCTGTCGCGCTCCGCTTGACACCCGGTGGCTTACGCCTTATCCACCGCCCCAACGACGAACACGGCTGACCGTGCTCGTCTTGCGCGGGTGTAGCTCAGTTGGTTAGAGCGCCGGCCTGTCACGCCGGAGGTCGCGGGTTCGAGCCCCGTCACTCGCGCCATTCATTTCAAGGGGTTGGCACCGCCCCTTGAAAAAGTTTCAACTTTCATTTTCCTGAGAGTTTCAACTTTTTGTATTCGTTGCGTTCCTGGCCGAGCAATTTGCGGCCTTTGCGGCGAGAGGCGTCGGCCGAGCGGACGGCCGCGAGATTGACCGGCATATAGGTCTTTTGCAGCGCCTTATTCTCGTCGATCGAGTTGCCCATCTTGGCCGAGATCGCCTCGACGGAGGCGCCGCCGGCATTGGCCTCGACCGCGCCGGAACGCCGCATGTCCATCAGCCGTCGCTTCTCCCCTGCCCCGAAAACAAGCGTGCGCAGGGCGGCGAAGTCGTCGACCAGCGCATCCTTGGTGTAGGGCACGCCGGCGCGCGGCCGGCCGCCGTTGGCGCCCGGCGTGAAGCCGCGTGAGCGGAAGATCGGCGCATCGTCGAGCAGGGTGACACCGAGCGATTCGACATAGGCCAGCACCAGCCGTTGCATGCGCGGCGACAGCGTGCCGAACGCCGCCTCGCCGCTCTTGGTGCGCTCGATCAAAAAGCCCCATTCCTGCGCCGTCTGCACGGCCCGCGCCGGCGTAAGCGTGCGCACGTCGCTTCCCAAGCTGAAGGTTCTGTCAAAATTTCGTTTTCGGTTCGAACGAAACGCCCGCCATAAGCTTATCCAGAATTTCTTGGTTAAATTCCGGCATAGGGTTCGAAGAATCTTTTGCAGCGTGAGTCGCGAAATGTGCCATTAGGCTATCTGCGATGTCACTAAAAGGCAGGCCGTGAAGTACGGACGGCATGCTTCCGGAGTTCCTCTCTCGAGAGCCGTCGGCGGCAAAAGCAATGTGAGCGCCGCCGCCGCCCTTAAACCTCCAGGCACACATTGCCTCTGGGCCAACCGATGACTCTCGCCTCGCCACCAACCTATTGATGTAAGCCCACATGATGGCCCAGCGATCTCCGGCGATTTCCTTGGAATTGGCCCGTCTAGCTTGTCTGGAAAGATTGAGAATCGTTCCGCCGGTCAGATGTTTTGCACCGCTTCCTATTAGGAATCCGAGGGCCTTACGGCTCGGCAAAATGTTGATATTGATGACTTGGAAGGGTTCCAAGGAATGCGGAACCTGCAGCTGGACCGCCTTTCCTTTGGCAGGCATTGAAAATAGCTGCGGCTGCGAAGTGATTATTTGTAAGCACATCTTGCCCTTTCTGAACCCAGCAAATCCGAATGCATGGCCGCCCTTATCGTACGTGTGGAGCTTCTGTTCGGTGGCGGCCTTAGCGATCGCATGTAAGCTTTGATCTAGAGTTCGCCCCGAACCGCGCAGGACATGCGTGATCCAGTCGCTTAACTCGAAAGGAGTTTTGCTTGCCCGTGCACCCGCTCCAGCGAATGTGATCAATCCATAGCCATCGGCGGTATCCAGGGCACAGATCTTGGCCGCCTTGAAGTCGCGCAGGGCTTCGACATCACTGTATCGCCGATCAGCTCCGGCGAAGGCCAATTGCGGTGTGATCACAACAACCGATAGAGTCATCAAAGTCCTCACGTGGGGGCCTAGGGACCTCAGAACATAGCTCATCGAACAGTGTCGTTCCAACACTGCGACCGCGTTTCAACTTTGACCCGTTTTGTTGCGAATTCGGCACACAGTGCTATCGAAACTGTCGTTGATAAGGCTTGGCTTTTCACCGGCCTGTCACGCCGGAGGTCGCGGGTTCGAGCCCCGTCACTCGCGCCATTTTCAATCACTTGGCTGATTGGAAATGAAAAAAATGCCGGACCGGCAATTCAGATATTCGGGTCGACCCTGGCACCCGATAAATCCCAGCGCCTGGTCTGAATTTTAGAAACCTGTTCGATCTGGCATCACCCCTGAGGATCGACGTTCTGAGCTGGCTGGGGCAGTTCGTCATCTGCCGGCGTCGGAACCTTCAAACGCCCCGTCAGTTCGATCAGTCGCGTGGTTTCTTGCTCGTTGAGCAGGCTGATCTGCAGATCCAGCTCGGCGCGGCACTCGCGGCTTTCATAAGAGCATTTCTCAACGCTCCGTGAGCCGATGCTCGGCACGTTCGCCGACCAGGCTCGGACTGGATTCCGTGCAGAATTCGGGGACTCCGGGCTTCGGTGATCGGGATCGCCTATTTTTGCCGCGGGTCTTCCAGGCCGATGCCGATCTGACGGAAACGGCCCGCCCGACGTTCGACGACGGCTTCGGCGAGCGCGCGGGCGGCATTGCGAACTTCTTCCTGGATTGTCTCGTCGGCATCGAGTTCATCGTGGCTTGTAGCGTACGGCTTCCAGTAGCCGATGTAGCGGTCAAGCTCGGCGCTCGGGCCGGCCGGCGACAACTTCATGAAGCGCAGCCAGTCAGCGATGGAATGCCGCACATTCTCCGCACCTTCGACATCGCCGTGCACAATCACAGAAAACAGCCTGCCTGCCAGATGACGCGGATAGTCCCACCCGGCCAGTTCGACCTCCTTTGCCTTTGCCGCATCCTTGCCTTGTGTCAGCGAAGGGTCTGGATTGCCACCGTCAGCACAGACAAGCCTGTCCATCATCAGTTTGACAGGTGAGGAAACCTGATACCAATTCACCGGGGTGATGATCATGATGCCATGGGCGGCGACCCACATCGGGTAGATTTCGTTCATCCAGTCCTGGACTTGCCCAAGCGAATGATTGGGATAGCAGGAACAGGGCCAATGGCAGAGCGGTGCGGCCGTCGAAAAGCACGCCTTGCACGGATGGATGTTCCTCCCGTATTCGGAAGCAAGTCGCGACAGATCGAGAATTTCGACCGCAAGTTTCGTTTCCTTGTCGATGGTCTCACGGGCGATTTCGGCGAGCCGGAAACTCTTCGACATTTCGCGGGGACAGGTATGCTCGCTGCGCGACGACCCGTTGATGATCAACAGACGCGGCGGCGCCGTCAGATCCTCGTACCGACGCTGCGCCTGTAGCACACCTTCGTGTGCCGCAATCCAATCGACGGACAGATCGTAGTCGGGGTCGCTGAACGCAGGTCCGGCTTTCCTCGTGATCGGGCTCTTGCGGGAATCCGCATAAGCCTGCCAAGCGATCGAAGCGATCTGCTCAATCGACTGGGCGAGCGGTTCGAACGCTGGGTCGACGAATTGCTGCTTGTACCTTGCCTTGAAGGCTTTCTCACTCAGTCTGGGACTAGCCATGCCCTTGCGAGGCGCCGGGGTTTTCCCGGCAAACTTGCCAACGAGACCAGCCATTTCCGAGTTCCTTTCCCGAATTCTTGTCCAGGCATCCAAGGCAAACCCGCTGCTCCCCCGCATGGTTCCGGGCGCGTTTGTGATGGCGGAGCGAGGCGCCCCCCTCTGTCCTGCCGGACATCTCCCCCACAAGGGGGGAGATTGGCAGCTTTGACGCACCGCTCAATCCTGCGACGGTCGTGGTTCGCGAAGGCGGCGGTGACGGCCGATCTCCCCCCAAGTGGGGGAGATGTCCGGCAGGACAGAGGGGGGCGCCTCGCTCCCGCCATCAAAGAGAGTTTCAACTTTTTTGTTCGGTGCGTCACAAGCCGGCCATATGCGTTTGAGCATTCAATTTTCCCGAACCCGGTTCCCACTTTCGGGTCCGATGCTCTAACGGAGAACAAGCCTTGGATGCCCTGAAGTCGCTCATCGAATCACGCCGCTTCGACCTCGCGATCATGGTCCTGATCCTGATCAACGCCGTCACGCTCGGCCTCGAAACCTCGCCCGACGCGATTGCTGCCTTTGGCCCGCTTCTAACGGCCATCGACCGCGCGATCCTCGGCGTCTTCGTGGTCGAACTCGCGATCCGGCTGGTCGTCTACAGGACGCGTTTCTTCCGCGATCCATGGCGCATCTTCGACCTCTTCGTCGTCGGTTTCGCGCTAATCCCCACCACCGGTTCGCTCTCGGTGCTGCGGGCGCTGCGCATCCTGCGCGTGCTGCGCCTGATCAGCATCGTTCCGTCGCTGCGCCGTGTCGTCACCGGCTTCATCACCGCCTTGCCCGGCATGGGCTCGATCATGCTGTTGCTCGGGCTGGTGTTCTACGTCTTTGCGGTGATGGCGACAAAACTCTACGGCGCGTCGTTTCCCGAACTGTTCGGCGGCATACCGGCTTCGCTGTTCACGCTTTTCCAGGTCATGACGCTCGAGGGCTGGTCGGACGGCGTGGTGCGCCCGGTCATGGCGGTCTATCCGGCCGCCTGGCTGTTCTTCATCCCGTTCATCATCGCGACCTCGTTCACCGTGCTCAATCTGTTCATCGGCGTGATCGTTTCGGCGATGGAGGCCGAGCATGAAGCCGTGGAATCGGCCGACAGGGCGACGCTGCACAGCGATCAGGCCATGATCCTGGCGGAGTTGCAGGCGCTGCGGGCGGAGGTCCGCGAATTGACCAGCGTTCGCGGCTAGAGCGCCTCCGCGAGAAACATTCCTGTCCGTCGGCGGCTCGTGATGGGCCGTGAAAGACCCGCCGCTCCATTTGCGAAGCGGCGGGGTCCCCCAATCACCCCCCTCGATTGCCAGGTCAAAATTGCCCCCCGGCATTACTGACCGTGCAATGGCGGCGCCAGACCCAGTGACCCATTACGGGACACCTGTGCCAAAGACGCAAGATGGGTTTGGCGATTGATATTAACTGTGGCTAATATGTCACCATGGCCGGAATGGACTAAGTCGAGAGCGCCAGCGAGGCTGCGCGGCCGACGCGGCGCAGACCTTGGGATCCGTTCCGTTACCTCAGAGCGTCACGACAGCGCAGAACCTACGATGGCGGCGGGACAGCGCCCCCCTCTGTCCTGCCCTCTTTGCCAAGACTCGGCATCTCCCCCACTTGGGGGGAGATCGGCAGCTTCGCGGACAGCGTCCCTTTTGCAAGGTTGGTGGTTGGCGAAATCAGTGATGAAGGCCAATCTCCCTCAAGTGGGGGAGATGCCGAGTCTTGGCAAAGAGGGGCAGGACAGCGGGAGGCGGGTAACGATCGAAGCGGACCGTCTGCAGCGGTTCTGCGGATTTATTCACCCGTGTCGTCGCCACCTCCGCGGAAGAAGGATCGAATTTCCTCCCTGTCGATGCTGTCATCGCCGTCCTCGTCGACGGCGTTGAATATCCGCTCGACAAAATCCTGAACCTCGGTTTGAGAAAGCGCACCATCGCCGTCGGCGTCGACTATGGCGAACATCATCCGCATCCGTGCGCCATGCATCATCCCGCCTCTCATATGGCGCCCATCATGCCTTCGGAAATCGCGATGCCAACGATCGCCACCTCGCCGCTCTGCTCGCGGGCGGCGATCCTCCTGCATTCTCTCCTCCAGCATCTCGGTCATCATCTCACGCATCATTTGGCGCATGGAGTCTTCGGTTGGTCCGCCTGGCGACGGCTGTGAACCTTGATTCTGTGCGGGTGCGGCGGGCGCTGGTGGGCTCATCTGGGATAGCGCCGGCGAGGCCAGCATGGCCAAGGCAGCGGCGACCGCTGTGGTTTTGCTTGCTGATGTCATCGTATTCTCCTTGGAGAATGGGTGGACCGAACGTGTCGGCATCCAAGCCAAACCCGCTGCTCCCGACATGGTTCCTGACGCGCTGGTGGATGATCGCTGGATGTTGATCCCGACGAGCCTTCGCGCTGCCGCAGAGCCCCGACACAGAGACTTTGACAGATCGGCGATCGGCAGCGAAGTCGATAATTCCCGTCGCTGGCGAATCGCAAGCATGGGAGATTAGCCGAAACACCTCTCCACTTCGTCATCCCAGGGCAAGCAAGGAGCGAAGCGACGCGCGCAGACCCTGGGATCCATATGTGGACGGCGCCCTGCCTGCAACGGTTGTCTTGCGTCGTTTTCGATCGTTTGCGTCCATATGTCCGGCCTTTGAGCGCGGTCCGTGCGGCCGCTGGCCAAGGTGGGGTTCGCGACGCCCGTTCCAATCATGCCAGCGGTTTCGTTGGCCAATGGATCCCTCGGAGTTTCGCGCGTCACGGATCGATCGATCACGTCCATCTTCCTTCCGTTGCAAGAGCTTGTGTTCGGTGTTCCTCCGTTGCGGCCTATCCGGGCATGTCAGCGCCGTGCTGAGCCGCGGTCAGGGCTGGCCGCAGGCCACCGCCGCAGGCGGCGCGAAGCGGCCTTGAGGGCGGCGAGGAGGCGTCAGGCTGCCCGGATGGGCCGCAACGGTACGGCTCGCCGGTGATCATCATCTTCCAGGCCATGCGGGCGGTCTTGTTGGCGAGCGCCACAGCCGCCAGCTTCGGCGGCTTGCGCGCAATCAACGCCGCCAGCCACGGCGAGGCCTTGGCGCGGCCGCGACGCACCTGCTGGATGTGGGCCGTCGCGCCCACCACCAGCGCCTGCCGCAGCATCTCGTCGCCGGCCCGCGTGATCACCCCCAGCCGGTTCTTGCCGGCGGTCGAATGGTTCTTCGGCGTCAGCCCCAGCCACGCCGCGAAGTCGCGTCCCGAGCCGAACGCTGTCGCATCAGTGACCTTGACGCCGAGCAGGCTCGCCACGACCGGCCCGACGCCGGGCATCGCAGCCAGTCGCTGTCCAGTCTCGTCCTTGCGGTGATGGGCCAACAGCTTCTTGTCGATTGCCGCGTATCGCGCGCACACCGCGCGGTATTCCTCGCCGAGCGTCTCAAACAGTTCCTTTGCCAGCGCCGGCACCGTCGCGTCGCCGGCAATGCGGGCCAGCAGTGGCTCGATGCGGGCAAGGCCTTGTGCGGCCACCAGGCCGAATTCGGCTGCGTAGCCGCGGATCGTGTTGGAAAGCTGCGTGCGCCGCCGCACCAGCTGCTCGCGCACCCCAAACAGCATCTGCGCCGCTTGCTGCTCGCCGCTCTTGACCCCAACAAAGCGTGTCCTGGGCCGGCTCATCGCCTCGCAGGTCGCCTCGGCGTCAGCCGCGTCATGCTTGCCGCGCCGCACATACGGCTTCACGTGCTGCGCCGCGATCAGCACCACCTCATGACCCAGCCCCGACAGCGTGCGCGCCCAGTAATGCGAGCCGCCGCACGCCTCCAACCCGATCCTCACTGGCGCAAGCTTGGCGAAGAACGGGACTACCGCCCGCCGTCGCAATTTACGCACCAGCACCGGACGCTCCGCAGCGTCGACACCATGCAGCTGAAAAACACTCTTGGACGTATCCATGCCAATACGGATAAGCTGTTCCACGGACGGCTCCCTTGTTTGAGATCTCAACGAACTCATTCTGGCACATCCGATGCCGTCGGGCGCCGTCCACCCCATCATGCCGTTACCTCAGAGCGTCACGACGGTGCAGAACCTTTGATGGCAGAGCGAGGCGCCCCCCTCTGGCCTGCTGGCCATCTCCCCCTCAAGGGGGGAGATTGGCTGTCGCGACCACTTTCGCCAATCCTCAACGTTGCAGAAAAAGCGCTGCAGGCAAAGCTGCCAATCTCCCCCCTTGAGGGGGAGAGGCACGGCAGGGCAGAGGGGGGTCGGCTCGACTGGGCGCGGCCTTCTCTCTTGCGACGGTGGAGTTGGTGCTCGACCCGCGGCGACCCCCCTCTGGCCTGCCGGCCATCTCCCTCCTCAAGGGGGGAGATCAGCAGCTTCAGCCTCGGCACTCACCCCCTGGCGAGCAGCGCCTCGACCTCTTGCAGCGTCGGCATCGACGGCGCCGTGCCCGGTCGCGTCACCGAGATGCCGGCGACGGCGCAGGCGAAGCGGACTGCCTGCAGCGGTTCCACGCCTCTCGCAAGTGCTGCTGCCAGGCCGCCGTTGAAGGCGTCGCCGGCGCCGGTGGTCTCGACCACAGGGCCGGCATTGATCGCGCCGACATGGTCGGAGCGGCTGGCCGTGTGCAATAGCGCGCCCTGTTCGCCGAGCGTCACGATAACCGCGCCGGCGCCCTTTCCAAGCAAACGATCGGCGGCGCGGCGGGCCTCGTCGATGGACGACACCTTGATGCCGGTCAGTTCCTCGGCCTCGGTCTCGTTGGGCGTGACATAGTCGCAGAGCGTGTAGATGCGCTCGGGCAGGCTTGCCGCCGGCGCCGGGTTGAGGATGGTCGTCACCCCTGCCCCGCGCGCGATCTCAAGCGCTCGCATCGCCGCCTCGATCGGCTGCTCGAGCTGGGTGACGAAGACGCCGGCCGAGCGGATCAGGCCGGCGTTGGCCTCGATGTCATCGGGGGAAATCAGCATGGCCGCACCCGGGCTGACGATGATGGCGTTGTTGCCGCTCATCTCCTCGACGAAGATATAGGCCGCGCCGGTATAACTCTGCGGCGTGTCGATGACGGCGCTCTTCACTCCGGCCTGCATCCAGGTCTGCCTGGCCATATCGGCAAAGGGATCGACGCCAAGACGCGTCAGGAAAGTGATGTCGGCGCCGAGACGGCCGGCCGCAACCGCCTGGTTGGAGCCCTTGCCGCCCGGGCCGAGGGTGAAGGATGTGCCAAGGAGCGTCTCACCCATGCGCGGCTGGCGGGCGGCGCGGTAGGCGGTGTCGGCGACGAAGACGCCCAATATGACGACAGGCTTGATGACCACAGGCGTGCTTGGCATCCCGCTACTCCGCGTCCGGCGGCACGACGCCCTTGCGGAAGGCAAAACAGCCATAGAAGCGGCGCTCGCCGGTCTGGATGACGCAATAGGCCTTTTTGGCACGTTCGTAGAAGGCGTAGCGCTCGACCGAGATCATCGGCCAGGCCTTGCCCTCCGCCGCATCGATCTCGCTTTGCACTTCTTGCTGCACGGCGGGGATCTCGTCCGGCTTGCCGACGACCTCCATGCGCGCGGCGGCATCATCGACGAAAGTGTCCAGCGGATAGAGCGACAGCACCGCCTTGACCACGTCAGCCGCCGGCGCATCGATGCGCAGCAGCCGGCCGAGCACGGTCTGGCGGGCGACCGAATCGGCGGGGAAGTTGGTGTCGGCGATGATCAAATCGTCGCCATGACCCATCGCCCGCAGCGCCTGGAGCACGTCGGCATTGAGCAGCGGATTGATCCCTTTGAGCATAGTTCCCTCCCGAACGGGCTTTTTTGATGCCAAGCCTGGCGCATGATCCCGAAGCGTTGTCGGTTTTCGGACAAGATCATGCCCAATTCAAAGTGTTTTAAAGACGATTGCCGGTCTCTGCGTCGAAGAGATGGACCTGGTCGAGCCGCGGTTTCAGATGCAGCGTGTCGCCCGGCTTGAAATCGTGGCGCTCACGGAACAGCGCCACCATCTCGCCCTCGCCGAAACGCAGAAACACCAGCGTTTCGGAACCGGTCGGCTCGACGACGGAAATCTTTGCCGGCACGCCGTCGGGGTGGATTTCGAGATGCTCGGGCCGGACGCCATAGACGACATTGCGGCCATCCTCCACCTTGCTGTGCGCCGCCATCGGGAACGGCGTCCCGGCGATCTCGACGATGGGTTTGTCGCCCTTGCGCACCACGCCCTTGAGCAGGTTCATCGACGGCGAGCCGATGAAGCCGGCGACGAACAGGTTGGCCGGCCGGTCGAATAGTTCCAGCGGCGCGCCGACCTGCTCGATGCGGCCGTCGCGCATCACGACGATCTTGTCGGCCATGGTCATGGCCTCGATCTGGTCGTGCGTGACATAGATGGTGGTGGTCTTCAGCCGCTGGTGCAGTTCCTTGATCTCGGTGCGCATCTGGACGCGCAGCTTGGCATCGAGGTTCGACAGCGGCTCGTCGAACAAAAACACCTGCGGGTTGCGCACGATGGCGCGGCCCATGGCGACGCGCTGGCGCTGGCCACCGGAGAGCTGGCGCGGATAGCGCTTGAGATAGGGATTGAGGTCGAGAATATCGGCGGCGCGCTTGACCCGCTCGGCGACATCGGCCGGATCGGTCTTGCGCAGCTTCAGCGCAAAGGCCATGTTCTGCTCGACCGTCTTGTGCGGATAGAGCGCGTAATTCTGGAACACCATGGCGATGTCGCGCTTGGCCGGCGGCAGATGGTTGACGACACGGTCGCCGATGGCGATCGTGCCGCCGGAAACGGTCTCCAGCCCCGCCACCATCCTGAGCAGCGTGGACTTGCCGCACCCCGAAGGGCCGACCAGCACCACGAACTGCCCGTCGGCGATGTCGACGCTGACACCGTGCAGAACCTTGACGGTTCCGAACGCCTTGGCCACATTGCTGATCGCGACTTGAGCCATTGGCCCCCCTTTCGTTGCGGTGAAGCTAAACAACGCAAACAGCGAGGGCAAGTCAGTCTTTTATAGATAAAAAACCCCATTCTCGTTTGACACGGCACCTGGTTGTGAGAATAGTGAAAGGGCTGGAGTTTTGACCCTGTTCCGGGCGCGCCGGCACGCTGGTCCGGACCACGGAAATCGAAGCGTCGCGGGAGGAAAACTTGAGGAGCCGCTGTTGTTGGGGAACACGTCCAGCGCTCCAAACACCCGAACAATCACCGTTGAGAATCTCCGTTGAGATTCTCGATCATCACGAGATTCTGGCACCATAAGATTCTGGGAGGAACGAAATGAAAGTCAGCCTTTACAATCAACTTGTCAGTGCGGGAGCCACGCGCCGCGACGTCCTCAAGGGCGCAGCCAGCATGGCCGCGATCGCAGCGGCATCCGGCGCCGGGCTTGGCGCGCTGACGCGCCCGGCTTCCGCCGCAAGCGAACTGCGCGCGCAGATCCTGCAGATCCCCGGCGTCGGCAAGGGCCAGCCGACCGATGCCGACTTCCAGCAGGTCGGCGAGCTTTGCATGGAGGCGACCAAGGCCAACGTCAAGGAAGGCGAATTCGCCGGCGTCCAGCTCACCTTCATGGGGCTCAACAACCAGAACCTGCACAATGTGCTGTTTCGCGGCTTCCTGAAGCCGTGGGAGACCTATACCGGCGCCAAGATCAACTGGATCGACCTGGCGCAGGCGGACTACAATGCCCGCCTGCAGCAGTCGATCGCCACCGGCACCGTCGATTTCGACATCATCGAGATGGGCGCGCCGTTCGAAGGCGACGTCTGCGGCAAGGGCCTGACTTCCGAAATGCCGGACTGGGTCAAGGACCAGATCGACATGAAGGACGTCGTCGCCTACCTGCAGCCGCCGGTCGGCACCTGGGACGGCAAGCAGTACCGGGTGACCGTCGACGGCGACGCGCACAACTTCAACTACCGCACCGACGTGTTTGCCGATGCCGACCTCGCCAAGGCATGGAAGGACAGCGGCGGTGGCGGTGAATGGGGCGTGCCGAAGACCTGGCAGCAGGTGCAGGCGGTAACAAAATTCCTCAAGGGCAAGCAGTTCCAGGGCCAGGACGTCTTCGGCTATCTCGATGCGCCCAAGGCCTGGGGCGGCTTCGGCTTCTACTTCCTCGGCAGCCGCGCCAGCGCCTATGCCAAGCATCCCGACGACAAGGCCTGGCTGTTCGATGCCGATACGATGAAGCCGCGCATCAACAATCCAGCCTGGGTGCGGGCCATCCAGGACGTGATCGACGCACTGCCTTCCGAGCCTGCCGACCAGATCAACGCCGACCCGAACACCACCGCCTTCCAGCAGTTCCTGGCCGGCACCGGTTCGATGGTCACCTGGTGGGGCGACGTCGGCTCCAACGTCAAGACCAACGACAGCTCTGTCGTCGGCGACGTCACCGGCTTCTCGATCCTGCCGGGCTCGGATGACGTCTACAATTCCAAGACCGGCCAGTGGGACAAACTGGCCAGCGGCCCGAACCATGCGCCGAACTGCGCCTATCTCGGCTGGGGCGTCTATGTCATGGCTCGTGTCGACAGCGACGAAAAGAAGAAGAAGGCGGCCTGGTCTGCCGCCGCCCATCTCGGCGGCAAGGACCTGTCGCTCTGGTGCGCGGCGTATCCGTCCGGCTTCCAGCCTTACCGCAACTCGCATTTCAACATTCCGGAATGGGTGGCGGCCGGTTACGACGAGGCGTTCATCACCTCGTATCTGAAGTCGGAGGCCGACAGCTACAACCATCCGAACGCCGCGATCGAGCCGCGCATCCCCGGCATCTTCCAATATTACAGCGCCGCCGAGGACATCCTGGCCAACACATTTGCCGGCAAGATGACGGCGCAGGAAGGCGCCGACGCCATTGCGGCCGCCTGGGAGAAGCTGACCGACCAGATCGGCCGCGAAAACCAGGTCAAGCTCTACAAGGGCTCGCTCGGCATGTAGGCTGAGATTTTGGGAACCGTGGTCCGGCGATGCAAGCCGCCGGACTTCAGTTTGACCGGCTGGCCGGTCATAGCACAGTTTGACCGGCTAGCCGGTCATAGCAGCCTTCAGTGAACGGACGAGACGCGTGGCTGACCAGACCTTGCCCACCAGTGCGTGGCCGGCAAACGCCGCTCCAGCCGATCTGATATCGCCGGGCCGCAAGCGGCTCGGCCGGGCGTTGATGGCCGCAGCGACGCTCGGCCTGCTGGCCGTGATCGCAGTCCAGATCCTTTACAAAACAGAGGTCGACACCATCGGCTTCGAGACCTGGCGGCCGGTCGTCTATGCCTATGTGCTGTGGGGTATAGCGCTCGGCATCGGCCAGGTGTTGACGCGTGGCGAAGACGGCCAGCGCGCGCTGTTCCTGCTGCCGGCGCTGCTGTTCACCATCGCCATGGTGATCTTCCCGACGCTGTTCGGCTTCTACATTGCGCTGACCGACTGGAACCTCAGTTCCTTCTCCGGCCGCAAGTTCAACGGGCTCGACAATTTCTGGCAGATGCTGGCCGATCCCTATTACCGCAACGCGCTGTTCAACATGGTGCTCTATGTGCTGGCGGTGCTGGTCGAATATGTCATCGCCTTTGGCCTCGCTTTGCTGCTCAACGCGCAAATCCGCGCGCGCAAATTCTTCCGCGTCGTCTTCCTGATGCCGTTGATGCTGTCGCCGGTCGCGGTGTCGTGGATGATCGGCAAGTCGCTGATGGAATACCGCTTCGGGCCGGCCGCGGCGCTGGCGCGCCAGCTCGGCTGGGAAAACCCCGCCTTCTTCTCAAACCCGATCACCGCCCGCATCTCGATCATGGTGCTGGATGCCTGGACGTTCATCCCGTTCATGATGA
This sequence comes from Mesorhizobium sp. L-2-11, assembly GCF_016756595.1. Lineage (NCBI taxonomy): Bacteria > Pseudomonadati > Pseudomonadota > Alphaproteobacteria > Hyphomicrobiales > Phyllobacteriaceae > Mesorhizobium > Mesorhizobium sp. L-2-11. Next base: position 4,274,308 of record NZ_AP023257.1, read on the forward strand.
TCATGCTGCTCGCCGGCCTTCAGGCGATGTCGCGCGAGGTGCTTGAGGCGGCCAGGGTCGACGGCGCCAATGCCTGGCAGACATTCTGGCAGGTCACCTTCCCGCTGATGCTGCCGGTATCGGTGACGGCGATCATCCTGCGCATCATCTTCAAGCTGAAGCTTGCCGACATCATCATCACCGTCACCTCGGGCGGCCCGGGCGGCGCGACCGATTCCGTGTCGAGCTTCATCTACCGCGAGTATCGCGACCGTTCGAATGTCGGCTACGGCACCATGCTGGCGATGGCCTACCTGATCATCATCATCGTGTTCGTGACGTGGCTGTTGAAATTCGCCAACCGCTTCGTGCGCAACGTCAATTGACAGGCGGCCAGATGAGCGTCCAGACCACCGATTATGCCGCTTCCGAAATCCGCTCGCCGGCGAGCTTTTTCGCCAACCGCGTCTTCATCTATGGCGCGCTGGTGTTCTGGGCCTTCATCTGCCTGTTCCCGATCTACTGGACGATAACAACCTCGTTCAAGACCGCCGTCGACGTCACCCAGGGCCATCTCATCCCGTTCGTCGACTTCCGGCCGGACTGGAAGGGCTGGCGCTCGCTCGGCCTGTCGCCGGATGCGATCTTCCGAACCTCGACGGTGCGCGACGAGTTCATCAAGCGCTTCATGAATTCGGTCATCACCTCGGTCGGCGCATCGAGCCTGGCCATCGTCATCGGCAGCCTCGCCGCCTACGGCCTCACCCGCTTCCGCTATCACTTCGCCTGGTTCAAGAACGAGGACATCTCCTTCTTCTTCCTGTCGCAACTGATCCTGCCGCCGGTGGTGCTCGCCCTGCCCTTTCTCGTGCTGTACCGGGAAGTCGGCATGCTCGACACGCGCATCGGGCTGATCCTGCTCTACACGCTGATGGTGCTGCCGATCGTCATCTGGATCATGCGCGACCAGTTCAACTCGATCCCGGTCGAACTGGAGGAAGCAGCCCTCGTCGACGGCCTGTCGATCTGGGGCGCCTTCTTCCGCATCGTCATGCCGATCGCGCTGCCGGGCATGGTCGCGGCCTTCATCCTGGCGATGGTGCTGTGCTGGAACGAGTATTTTTTCGCCGCACTCTTGACCTCGACCGACGCCAAGACGATTCCCGTCATGGTGGCGAGCCAGACCGGCTCGCAGGGCATCAACTGGTGGTCGATGGCCGCACTCGCCACCGCCGCAATAACGCCGCTCGCCGTCATCGGCATCGCGCTGGAGCGCTATCTGATCATGGGCATGACCGCCGGCGCGGTGAAGTAAGCGGTTGCTGTCAAGCTGGAGGGGCACCCCCCTCTGTCCTGCCGGACATCTCCCCCTCAAGGGGGGAGATTGGATGTCGCATTGGCTTTCGACAATCTCCAACGGTTTTAGGCAGTCGGGACGCGGAAGCTGCCAATCTCCCCCCAAGTGGGGGAGATGTCCGGCAGGACAGAGGGGGGCGCGAAGGATCGCTACGGCTTTCATCCTGCACCACTGCAACGCCCGAATAGAGGGCGGATTCAAGCGGTCGTCGCAACACCTAAACGAAGGAGGTTGCGATGGGCATCCAAAAGCGACGATCACACCGTTCTGGACGAGCGCCGTTGCCGTCACCGGGACGTCCGCCAGTGGCGGAGAGATCTGAACTCCAGCGATTCTGGTTGGGGATCGCGCAAGGAATGACAAGCGAAGATGCTGCGCTGGCTGCTGGTATGTCGCAGCCTGTTGGAACCAGATTGTTCCGACAGGCGGGTGGCATGGCACCAGCGATGTTCAGATCTTCGAGCAAGCCGCCGTCCGGGCGGTACCTCTCGTTTGTGGAACGTGAGGAGATCGCACTACTTCGCGTTCAAGGCCTTTCGAGACGCGAGATCGGTCGCCAACTTGGCCGATCCGCCTCAACCATCTCCCGCGAGCTACGACGCAATGCCGCGACGCGCAGCGGTGGCCTGGAGTATCGTGCATCGACAGCCCAATGGCATGCCGAGCGATCGGCCCGTCGACCCAAACCGACCAAGCTTGCGCTCAACACGACCTTGCGCACTTATGTTGAGCAGAGACTGGCCGGCGTCGTCATGACTCCGAGCGGCGCTCCCGTTCCGGGTCCCGCCGTTTCGTGGAAGGGCCGCCGGCATGGCCCGCGAAAGAATCGGCGGTGGGCCACGGCCTGGAGCCCGGAACAGATTGCCCGACGCTTGCCGATCGACTTCCCGGACGACGAGACGATGCGCATCAGCCACGAAGCCATCTATCAGGCCCTTTTTGTTCAGGGCCGGGGAGCGCTACGCCGCGAACTGTCGGCCTGCTTGAGAACGGGGCGCGTGTTGCGGGTCCCCAGGGCGCGCGTACGCGGGCGAGGCAAGAGCTTTGTCTCGCCGGAGATCATGATCAGTCAACGCCCCGCCGAAGCGGTCGATCGCGCGGTGCCGGGTCACTGGGAGGGAGACCTCATCCTTGGTCTTGGCAGCTCGGCGATCGGCACGCTGGTTGAGCGTACGACGCGCTTCACGATGTTGCTGCATCTTCCCCGACTTGCGGGGCATGGCGAAGCTCCGCGCATGAAGAATGGCCCTGCTCTCGCGGGACACGGAGCTGAAGCCGTGCGTGACGCGATTACGCGCACCATCATCACCTTGCCCGAAGAGTTGCGGCGTTCGCTGACCTGGGATCAGGGAGCCGAAATGGCTCAGCATGATCGTCTCAAGATCGACGCGGGTGTCCAAGTCTACTTCTGCGATCCGCAAAGCCCATGGCAGCGTGGCACCAACGAGAACACCAATGGACTGCTGCGTCAGTACTTCCCGAAAGGCACCGACCTGAGCGTCCACAGCGCCGACGAGATCGCCGCCGTGGCCGTGGCCCTCAATGCCCGACCGAGAAAAACTCTGGGATGGAAAACACCCGCAGAAGCGCTTGACGAGTTGCTGTCGCGAGTGAACACAATCGGTGTTGCGACGACCGCTTGAATCCGCCGAGGCTCTACGCACAGCCTAGAGCGGGATGAGATTTATGGGAGTCGTGGGATTCCCAAATCAGCGATGATCTGATTCAACCTTGCTGCTGGGCAGGAGGCCAGCATTGATGGTTGGATATTCAATGGACCTGCGCGAACGGGTTGTTGCGGCGGTCAAGGTTGAAGGGCTTTCGCGGCGCGCGGCGGCTGCTCGATTTGGCGTCAGCTACAGCGCGGCGATCGAGTGGCTGAAGCGGGTGGAACAGACGGGGAGCGTGGCGCCCCGCCAAGTGGGCGGCTACAAGCCGAAGAAGATATCGGGAGCGTGGCGCGACTGGCTTGTCGAGCGCTGCCGGGAGAAGGACTTCACCTTGCGCGGGCTTGTGGCCGAACTTGGCGAGCGTGGCCTGAAGGTTGACTACCGCTCGGTGTGGGAGTTCGTGCACGCCGAGAAGCTGTCTCACAAAAAAAGACGCTGATCGCCGCCGAGCAAGATCGTCCCGATGTTGCGCGCCGACGGAGGCAATGGGTTCTGTATCAGGACCGGATCGACCCCGCCCGCCTGGTGTTCATCGACGAGACCTGGACCAAGACCAACATGGCCCCGCTCAGGGGTTGGGCACCGGTCGGACAGCGGATCAAGGCCAAAGTTCCCAATGGCCACTGGAAGACAATGACCTTTCTGGCTGCGCTGCGTCATGATCGCGTCGAAGCGCCCTGGCTCATCGACGGGCCGATCAACGGCGAGAGGTTCCTCCTCTATGTCGAGAAGGTTCTCGTGCCCACTCTCCAGCCGGGCGACATCGTTGTGATGGACAATCTCGGCAGCCACAAAGGCAAGGCCGTGCGTCGCGCCATCCGAAAGGCCGGCGCGAGGCTCTTCTTCCTGCCGAAATACTCGCCTGACCTCAATCCGATCGAACAGCTCTTCGCCAAGCTCAAGCACTGGCTGCGAAAGGCCGCAAAGCGCACCGTTGAAACGGTCTGCAACGCCATCGGCCAGATTCTCAACCGCGTCACACCGCTCGAGTGCTCAAATTACTTCGCAAACTCAGGCTATGACCGCAGGTAATCTCATCCCGCTCTAACGAGCCAGTATCGCCCTCAAATGATCGAGGATCATCGCGACGCCCTTTTGCCCCAGTTCCGCCGAGGCGTCCGGAGCGGTCGCCGTGTACCATCCCGTATTGTCGGCGAAGTGGCCGGCGTCGACCGCTTCCGGGCACAGCGCCAGCATCAGCGACGTCTCGCCGATGCCGGCATGGTCGAAAGGATATTGGCCGTCCGTCACCGCCGGCATCAACGGATGCACCTGCACCCAGTTGAAGAAATTGGCGCCTTCGGCGTGTTCGGCATAATAGCCGGCCATCGCCTCGGAGCCCCACCAGCCCTCGCCGCGCTCCTTCTCGAGGAAGCGGAAGATCGCCTGGCGGCCGGCAGTCTTGAAGGCGAGATCGGTCGGCATGCCGGCGGCAAAGTTCTCGGTCTGGTGGTGGATGATGGCGTGGATGTTGCGAAAACCGATGCGCAGCAGGCTGTAGAACAGTTCCTCCGCGAACGGCGCCAGCGCATTGCCGCCGACCTGAACCGAGCCATTGCCCTCCGGCGGCGCCACCGCGTAGCTCGCCGCACCGTAGTAGAACGGCGGCAAGATGATGATGTCGGCTTCCTTTTCGAACAGCTCCAGCATCTTAGTCACCGCAAGAGTATCCATGCCGACGGCCATGTGCTCGCCATGGTATTCGAGCACGCCGAGCGGGAGCACGACCGGCCAGTTCTCGGCGATCGCCTTGCGGATCTGGTGCGGCAGCATCAGCTCATAGCGCATCGTGCCTACTCCATATTGGTATGGCGGGCGCGCATCGCTTCGGACGACATGCCGGTGATTGTCTTGAGCTTCAGCACCATGACCTCGAACAGAACGAACAGCGCGCCTTCGAACACCGAGCCCATCGGCAGGACCGATGTCTTTTCCGGCCCCTGGTCGTCCGCCATGGTCTGAGCCGGGATGAGCAAGGTGAAGTCGGCAAGTCTTGCAGCGCTGCTCTCGCCTTGCGCGGTCAGCAGCAGGACGGTTGCACCGGCTTCACGGGCGACCTGCATCAAGGTCAGCACGGTCGATGTCTCACCCGGACCGGAGCTGACGAGAAAGACATCGCCGGCGCCCAGCGGCGGCGCGGTCATGTCGCCGACCACCGACACCGGCAGGCCGAGATGGTGGAGACGCATGGCGAAACCCTTGACCTGCAGCGCCTCGCGGCCGCAGCCATAGACGACGATCTTGTTCGCGCCAGCCAGCATGGCGCAGGCGGTATCGATACGGCTCTCGTCCGCCCGCGCCAGCACGCTTCCAATCTCGTCGAGCGCAGTTCTGAACAGGTTTTTGCCGGCATTCGTCATGGCGGGTCCACCAGCTTGCACGTTCTCTCTGAACAGCTTGTTTTTGCTCATGCTATCACCGCGAAAATCCGTGTCCAACGGTGCGAGGTGCTTTTGCAGCGCCACAGGCATGGTAGGTAGTGTCGGGACAACCGGAAATGAGAAAACGGCAGCATATGAAGACACGGCATTTCGACCGCATCGGCAATGGCGGCATCGCGTTCACAGAACTTGGCTTCGGCACGGCGCCGCTTGGCAACCTCTATCGCGCCGTTTCCAACGAGGATGCCAACGCCACCCTGGAGGCTGCGTGGCGGGTCGGCTGCCGCTACTACGACACCGCGCCGCTCTACGGGCTTGGCCTGTCGGAAACGCGGCTCAATCCGTTCCTGCGCTCGAAAAAGCGCGACGACTATGTGCTGTCGAGCAAGGTCGGCCGCATCATGCGCGTCTGCCCGCCGGACCAGCGCACCGGCATCGGCAAGTTCTTCGACACGCCGTCGCGCCGCGAGGTCTACGACTACAGCTATGACGGCGTCATGCGCTCCTTCGAAGCCTCGCTGGAACGCCTCGGCGTCGACCGCATCGACATTCTCTTCGTGCATGACGTCGACGTCTTCACGCATGGCAGCAAGGAGGCCGCGGACCAGCGCATCGAGGAGTTCATGCGTTCGGGCTATTACGGGCTGCTGTCCCTGCGTGACCAGGGCGTCATCAAGGCGTTCGGCGGCGGCATCAACGAATGGCAGGTTGCCCAGACACTTGCCGAGCGTGGCGACTTCGACCTTTTCCTGCTTGCCGGGCGCTATACGCTGCTGGAGCAGGAGGCGCTGCAATCCTTCCTGCCGCTATGCCAGAAGCGCGGCATCGGCATCGTTCTCGGCGGGCCGTACAATTCCGGCATCCTGGCAACCGGTCCGAAGCCTGGCGCCTATTACAATTATACCGAGGCGCCGCAGGACATCATCGACCGCGTCACGCGCATCGAGGCTGTCTGCAAACGCCACGGCGTGCGCCTGATCGAGGCGGCACTGCAATTTCCGCTGCTGCACCCTTCGGTCGTGTCGGTGATCCCCGGCGGCCAGCGGCCGAGCGAGGTCGAAAGCAACCGGTCGCTGCTCGACGCGAAGCTGCCACCGGCACTGTGGGCCGATCTCAAGCAGGAAGGGCTGATGCGCGCCGATGCGCCGACGGCATAGAGCCTGCGCCTCGACGGTTGCCGGCGAGACAAAAGGTCGGGCGCAAAGGAAAAGCCGGGGCATGCCCGGCTTTTCTGATCTCTGAAAAGGGTGAGAAGGCCGCTTAGTTGACTGCGTCCTTGAGGCCCTTGCCGGCCGAAAACTTCGGCACGGTGCGGGCCGGTATCTGCACTTCGGCGCCGGTCTGCGGATTGCGGCCGGTCGAGGCAGCGCGTTTTGATACGGTGAAATTTCCGAAGCCGACAAGCCGGACATCGCCGCCCTTCTTCAGTTCGCCGGTGATGACGGAGAACACCGCATCGACCGCCGACTGCGCGTCACCCTTCGAAATACTCGCGGCATCGGCGACAGCGGACACCAGTTCGTTCTTGTTCATAAAAATTCCCTTCCTTGAGAAACCGGAACGTACGACTCATCCGGCAGGAAACGGACTTTAGAAAGAAGCGCTTCCGCAACCAAGTCGAAAAGCGCCAAAAGAGTCGAAAAAACCCCGGAATTCCGGGGTTTTTTCATGAAAAAGCCGGGCGCTGGGGCCCGGCTCTCTGTTGTGCATTGCAACTTTAGCACGATCTAATGCACTCATTCGCGTCAGAGCGTCCTTTGCGCGTGCAACTGGACGCGCGGCGCTCTAATGAGCCAACAACTTGCCGGCGTCGTCTGCGCCATCCGCCGCAGCCGGCGCATTGGCCGGTTCGACCCAGTCGATCGGCTCCGGCATATTCACCAGCGCATGGCGCAAGACTTCACCGACCCGCGCGACCGGAACGATCTCCATACCGTTCTTCACGTTGTCCGGAATCTCCGCCAGATCCTTGGCGTTGTCTTCCGGGATCAGCACCTTCTTGATGCCGCCGCGCAGTGCAGCAAGCAGCTTCTCCTTGAGCCCGCCGATCGGCAGCACCCTGCCGCGCAGCGTGATCTCGCCGGTCATCGCCACGTCCGCCCTGACCGGGATGCCGGTCAGCACCGAGACGATCGCCGTCGCCATCGCCACACCCGCCGACGGTCCGTCCTTGGGCGTTGCGCCCTCGGGCACGTGGACGTGGATGTCGCGCTTGTCGAACAGCGGCGGCTCGACGCCGAAATCGAGAGCCCGCGAGCGGACGTAGGAGGCCGCCGCCGAGATCGATTCCTTCATCACGTCGCGCAGATTGCCGGTCACCGTCATGCGGCCCTTGCCCGGCATCATGACGCCTTCGATCGTCAGCAGCTCGCCGCCGACTTCCGTCCAGGCGAGCCCGGTGACGACGCCGACCTGATCGTCGGCCTCGACCTGACCGAAGCGGAAGCGCGGAACACCAAGGTAGTCGGCGAGATTGTCCGCCGTGATGTCGACCGTCTTCTTCTTCGTCTTCAGGATCTCGGTCACCGCCTTGCGGCCGAGCTTCATCAGCTCGCGCTCCAGGCTCCTGACGCCCGCTTCACGGGTGTAGGTCTGGATGATGCCGCGGATCGCGTCCTCGCCGACGGAGAACTCCTGCGGCTGCAACGCATGATCGCGGATCACCTTCGGCATCAGGTGGCGCTTGGCGATCTCGATCTTCTCGTCCTCGGTGTAGCCGGCGATACGAATGATCTCCATGCGGTCCATCAAAGGCGCCGGGATGTTCAACGTGTTCGCCGTGGTCACGAACATCACGCTCGACAGGTCGTATTCGACCTCGAGATAGTGGTCCATGAACGTCGAGTTCTGCTCGGGATCGAGCACCTCGAGCAACGCCGACGACGGGTCGCCGCGGAAATCCTGGCCCATCTTGTCGATCTCGTCGAGCAGGAAGAGCGGGTTGGATTTCTTCGCCTTCTTCATCGACTGGATGACCTTGCCGGGCATCGAGCCGATATAGGTGCGCCGGTGACCGCGGATCTCGGCCTCGTCGCGCACGCCGCCCAGCGCCATGCGGATGAACTCGCGGCCGGTCGCCTTGGCGATCGACTTGCCGAGCGAGGTCTTGCCGACGCCGGGAGGTCCGACGAGGCACAGGATCGGCCCCTTCAGCTTCTTCTGGCGGCTCTGCACGGCGAGATATTCGACGATGCGGTCCTTGACCTTGTCGAGGCCGAAATGGTCGGTGTCGAGCACGTTCTGCGCGAAGGCCAAATCCTGCTTGACCTTGGAGTTCTTGCCCCACGGTATCGACAGGATCCAGTCGAGATAGTTGCGCACTACGGTCGATTCAGCCGACATCGGCGACATCGTCCGCAGCTTCTTCAGTTCGGCTTCCGCCTTTTCGCGGGCCTCCTTGGAGAGCTTGGTCTTCTTGATGCGCGCCTCGATCTCGGCGGCCTCGTCGCGGCCGTCCTCGCCCTCGCCGAGCTCCTTCTGGATCGCCTTCATCTGCTCGTTGAGGTAGTATTCGCGCTGCGTCTTCTCCATCTGGCGCTTGACGCGCGAGCGGATGCGCTTCTCGACCTGAAGGACGGAGATTTCGGCCTCCATGAAGCCCATCGCCTTTTCCAGCCGCTCCTTGACCGAAAGCGTGGCCAGCATCTCCTGCTTCTCGGGGATCTTGATGGCAAGATGCGAGGCAACCGTATCGGCGAGCTTGGAATAGTCGTCGATCTGGCTGGCGGCACCCACCACTTCGGGCGAGATCTTCTTGTTCAGCTTGACGTAGTTCTCGAAGTCGGTGACGACGGAACGAGCCAGCGCCTCGACTTCGACCTCTTCCTCATCCGGTTCGACCAGCGCTACGGCGCGGGCCTCGTGGAAATCGGGATGGTCGGTGAACGAAACGATTTTCGCGCGCGAGGCGCCTTCGACCAGCACCTTGACGGTGCCGTCCGGCAGTTTCAGCAACTGCAGCACATTGGCGAGCGTGCCGATGTCGAAGATCGCATCGGACTCGGGATCGTCATCGGCGGCATTCATCTGGGTCGCAAGCAGGATCTGCTTTTCCTGACCCATCACCTCTTCCAGCGCCTTGATCGACTTTTCACGCCCGACAAAGAGCGGAACGATCATGTGCGGGAACACCACGATGTCGCGCAGTGGGAGGACTGCGAAGACGCCGTCGCTGGGAGCCTTGGATATTTTGGCCATTGTCCAACCTTTCATGTCGCGGCCGCCAATCGGCCAACCGCGAATCTCATATTAGCAACCGGGGATGGTTCCGCCTACCACCGTTTGTGACGGGAGTTTTACAGCACAGAATTCGGCACCTCGGCCTTCCCGCATTAGTTGGAGGCACGCGGGGCAAAGATCAAGGGTCGACACGAAACCGTTCATCTGATCCGTCACAATCCCTTCATCATAGCCTGCCCATCCGCAACGACAAAACGGCGCCTCGCGGCGCCGTTTGTAGAACTCCACCACAGAGGGGGTCACGTCAGGCGCTGACGTTGCCCTTCTTTTCCTTCTGCTCGGAATAGATGTAGAGCGGCCTGGCGTTGCCGGACACCACCTCTTCCGAAATAACCACTTCGCGCACGCCTTCCAGCGCCGGCAGCTCGAACATCGTGTCGAGCAGTATCGCCTCCATGATCGAGCGCAGGCCGCGCGCGCCGGTCTTGCGCTCGATGGCGCGCTTGGCGATGGCCGACAGCGCATTCTCGTGGAAGGTCAGGTCGACATTCTCCATCTCGAACAGCCGCTGGTACTGCTTGACCAGCGCGTTCTTCGGCTCAGTCAGGATCTGGATCAGCGCCGGCTCGTCAAGGTCCTCCAGCGTTGCCAGGACCGGCAGACGGCCGACGAACTCGGGAATGAGGCCGAACTTCAACAGATCCTCAGGCTCGACCAGGCGGAAAACGTCGCCGGTGCGGCGATCCTCGGGCGACGCGACGGTGGCGCCGAAGCCGATCGAGGTCTTACGGCCGCGATCCGAGATGATCTTGTCCAGCCCGGCGAACGCCCCGCCGCAGATGAACAGGATGTTGGCGGTGTCGACCTGCAGGAATTCCTGCTGCGGATGCTTCCTGCCGCCCTGCGGCGGCACCGAAGCGACCGTGCCTTCCATGATCTTCAACAGCGCCTGCTGGACGCCCTCGCCCGACACGTCGCGGGTGATCGAGGGATTGTCCGACTTGCGCGAAATCTTGTCGATCTCGTCGATGTAGACGATGCCGCGCTGGGCGCGCTCGACGTTGTAGTCGGCCGACTGCAACAGCTTGAGGATGATGTTCTCGACATCCTCGCCGACATAGCCGGCCTCGGTCAGCGTCGTTGCATCGGCCATTGTGAACGGCACGTCGATGATGCGGGCCAGCGTCTGCGCGAGCAGAGTCTTGCCGCAACCGGTCGGGCCGATCAGCAAAATGTTGGACTTCGCCAGTTCGACGTCGTTGTTCTTGCCGGCATGCGCGAGCCGCTTGTAGTGGTTGTGGACGGCCACCGACAGCACGCGCTTGGCGTAGGGCTGGCCGATGACGTAGTCGTCGAGAACCTTGAGGATCTCCTGCGGGGTCGGCACGCCCTCGCGCGACTTCACCATCGAGGTCTTGTTCTCCTCGCGGATGATGTCCATGCAGAGCTCGACGCATTCGTCGCAGATGAACACCGTCGGGCCGGCGATCAGCTTGCGCACTTCGTGCTGGCTTTTGCCGCAAAACGAGCAATAAAGCGTGTTCTTGGAATCACCGCCGCTGTTGCCGACCTTGCTCATTTTCATGTCCTTTCATAGCCGCCCGCCGATGGTCTGGTTGAAAGGGCGCATAACTCAATCTATCGCGGGAAATCGCCGCCGCCAGTATTCCGGCTCCCGCAACGCATTCCATACGAAACACATATCAGAAAACGTCGCAATGATTCGCATCAACCCCGCACAAAGCTAAGCCGTCGAAAATCAAGATAGGCTTAACGTAGGCAATCGCTCCCGTCGAGGGAACAGCCAATTGTGGCCGAAATGCCGCAAGCGGCATCAAAAGCGTGTTTTCGCACAATCCAACTGCCACCGGGCTTATATGGCAAGACCCTCGAGCGGCTCACGCGACGAAATGACCTTGTCGATGAGGCCGAAATCCCTGGCCTCGTCGGAGGTCATGAAATGGTCGCGGTCGAGCGTCCTTTCAATCTCGTCGTAGCTCTTGCCGGTGTGCTTGACATAGACCTCGTTGAGACGCCGCTTCAGCTTGATGATGTCCTGGGCGTGGCGCTCGATGTCGGAAGCCTGGCCCTGAAAACCACCGGAAGGCTGGTGAACCATGATGCGGGCGTTCGGCGTGGCGAAGCGCATGCCCTTCTCGCCGGCGGTGAGAAGCAGCGAGCCCATCGAGGCGGCCTGGCCGATGCACAGCGTCGCCACCGCCGGCTTGATGAACTGCATGGTGTCGTAGATCGCCATGCCCGAGGTGACGACGCCGCCGGGCGAATTGATGTAGAGGTTGATTTCTTTCTTCGGATTCTCGGCTTCGAGGAACAGCAGCTGCGCGCAGACCAGCGTCGCCATGCCGTCCTCGACCGGACCGGTGATGAAAATGATGCGCTCTTTCAGGAGCCGCGAGAAAATGTCGTAGGCCCGCTCGCCGCGATTGGTCTGCTCGACCACCATCGGAACGAGGTTCATGTAGGTTTCGACGGGGTTCTTCATGGACTATCCCTTATTGAAGATGGGATTCCGGCGCCGGGAGATGAGCAAGTCGGGCAGAATCGGTTCTGGATCGTTACCTGTAAATAGGATGTCGGCTCACCCTAGCGCAAGGCCGCACCTCCTAGCCATCCGGTTAAGTCGAATCAAGCTATCTGCACAGAATTCGCCCGAAGCTACATGCCAGGCGCGATGTCGGGACCAGGTCAGACCGCCTCGGCCCGCAGCCACGCCTTTAAGCCCGCAACGTCGCCGTTGCCGAGGCAAGCCGCAACGCGCCTGCCGACCGCCGCACCAAACTTGTAGCCGTGGCCGGAGCAGGCCGAGACGACAAGGCATTTGCCCTTCTCATGCGCCAGGAACTTTTCGTCGGCGGTGAAGGTGTAGGCGCAGGTGACGACCTCGGTGACCTTGTATTCCTCGACACGGGCGATCGGCGGCGAAAACAGGTTGCGGATTGCCTCGCCCTCGCCCGCCACCGGCTGGCGGTTCCAGTCGGCGTCGCTGGTCGGCACCCTGTGCAGCCCCGAGCCGAATTTCATGCCGGCGCCTCCGGAGGGCGGGATCACGTAGCCGTCGACGGCGCCGCCGACATCGAGGATGACCGGGGCCGAATGCCACGCCGCCTTCAGATCCGCCGGCGGTTCGACATAGGCGAGCGCGGTGCGCCAGGTCTTCAGGTCGCCGCCCAGCTCCGGAAACAGTTTCAGCACCCAGGCGCCGGCGGCGACGACGATGCGGTCGGCCTGCATCGTCTCGCCGCTTTCAAGCATGAGGCGGCCAGCCTCGGCGTCGACTTCCACCACCTTGCTGTTCTCGTAGACATTGGCGCCGGTTCTCCGCAGCCATTCGGCGAGGCGGAAGGCAATCTTGCGACAATGCAGCGCGCCGCCCTCCGGCGAAAAATACGCGTAGCGGAACGAGCCGGGCTGCAGGAACCGCCAGCGCTTGGCCGCAGCGTCCGGCTCGAACAGTTCGATCGGATAGTTCCCGGCTTCCATGCCCTCGCGGTATTCCTCGGCTTCGTCTCCCGGCTCGCGCGAAATGCAGATGAAGCCGCGCGGGTCGAGATGGTTCTCGCCGAGATCGGCCCACATCTCGTCCCAGGCCTGATAGGCTTCGGTGATCAGCCGGCCATAACCCGAGGCTGCGCCATAGGCGCGGCGGATGATGCGGTGATGGTCGCCCGAGGCGGCAAGCGGATTGGGAATCGGTCCCTGCTCGACGATCGAGACCCGGTGCCCGGCCTTGACCAGCGACCAGGCCGTCGAAAGTCCCGCAATGCCTGCGCCAATCACGATCACATTCATCAAGTCCTTCTTTCCGCAGCCGCGCCGGCTGGCTCAATGCGCTTTTGTGCATGTCATTGTCCCAAAACCGCTTCACACCCTCGGGTCAGGCCCAAGGGCATGCTTTTGGGCGACATGCATCGGATCACCGGGCGCCAACATACGGTCTGGCGCCAGGCTGGCAAGCCGCGCTAATTGTCTGGTATGACCGACTTGACGCCGTGGCTTGCCTTCGATCCCTCCACGCGCCGGCTGCGGCTGGATCCGCATGAGCCGGCTTTCTTCCAAAATCCCTACGCCGCCTATGCCTTCATGCATGGCGCCTCGAATGTCTTCTTCTGGGAAGAGTTCGGCTTCTGGTGCTTCGGCGGCTTCGACGACGTCAGCCGGCTGCTGCGCGACCGCCGCTTCGGCCGCCACAACCCGGCCGGCATCCCGGACAGAGGCGGCTTCGGCGAGGACCGCACCCATCTCAGCAGCTTCGACGGCATCGAGGCCAATTCGATGCTGGAGCTGGAACCGCCCGTTCACACCAGGCTCAGAACGCTGGTCAACCGCGCCTTCGTCTCGCGTCAGGTCGAGCGGCTGAGGCCGCGCGTCGAGGCGTTGGCCAACGAGTTGATCGACCGTTTCGAACCGGGCCAGGTCGACCTGCTGCCAGCCTTCTCATCGCCTTTGCCGATCACCATCATTGCCGAAATGCTCGGCGTGCCGGTCGAGATGGGACCGCAACTCCTCGACTGGTCGCATCGGATGGTCGCCATGTACATGCATGGCCGCACCCGCGAAACGGAAGAGACGGCCAATCGCGCGGCGCGGGATTTTTCGGATTTTTTGCGCGGCCATGTCGCTGAACGACGGAAGAAACCCGGCGACGATCTGTTGTCGCTGCTGATCTCGGCGCAGGAGGACAACCAAAAACTCTCGGAGGACGAACTGGTGTCCTCGGCCATCCTGCTGCTCAATGCCGGGCACGAGGCGACCGTCCACCAGACCGGCAATGCGGTGCGCGCGATCCTCGCGCAAGGCGGCGACCCGCGCCGCTTCTTCCCTACGCCGCAAACGACCACCGCCACGGTCGAGGAATGCCTCCGCTTCGACGCGCCGCTGCACATGTTCACGCGTTATGCCTATGAAGAGATCGAGGTCGTTCCAGGCATTCTGGTGCGGCCGGGCGAGACGATTGGCCTGCTGCTCGGCATGGCCAATCACGACCCGGCGGCGTTTGCCGAGCCCCTCGCCTTCAGGCCGGATCGCACCGACCAGAAGAACGTCTCGTTCGGCGCCGGCATTCATTTCTGCATCGGCGCGCCGCTCGCCCGGCTCGAATTGCAGGTATCGCTGAAAACCTTGTTCGACCGGCTACCGCGGCTCTATCTGGCCGAACAGCCGCGTTTTCGCGACACCTGGCATTTCCACGGGCTGGAAAGGCTCGCCGTGCACACTGGAACAATGATCAAAGCTTGATCACATACTCCTTGCGTGTTGTTTCAAGCACTTCCCAGCTTCCCTTAAAGTCAGGCCTGAGCACGAAACTGTCGCCGGCCCTGACGGTGCGCGCCTCGCCGCCCTCCTCCGATATCACCGAGACGCCGGAAAGAATGTGGCAGAACTCCCACTCGTCATACTCGATGCGCCATTTGCCCGGCGTCGCCTCCCAGATGCCGGCATAGAGGCCGCCGTCGCGCTCCTCGACATTCCAGGTGCGGAATTTTGGTTCGCCTGAAATCAGGCGATCCGGCGCCGGCGCGCCAGGTTCCGGCTCGACGCTGTCGACATCGACGGAGAGGAATTTTGGCGCGGTCATGGGGACACCTCCAGCGGGGATCAGACCTTGGCGAGAGCCTGTTCCAGATCGGCGACGATGTCGTTGACATCCTCGATGCCGACCGACAGCCTGACCGTATCCGGCCCAGCGCCGGCGGCGACCTTCTGTTCGTCGGACAGTTGCCGATGCGTGGTCGATGCCGGGTGGATGACCAGCGACTTGGTGTCGCCGACATTGGCGAGGTGCGAGAACAGTTCGAGCGCCTCGACGAACTTGATGCCCGCAGCGTAGCCGCCCTTCAGGCCGAAGGTGAACACGGCACCGGCGCCGAGCGGCGAATATTTTTTCTGCAGCGCGTTGTTGTTGTCGCTGGGCAGGCCGGGATAGGACACCCAGGCGATCTTTGGGTGGTTGGACAGCCAGCCGGCGACAGTGACCGCATTGTCGCAATGGCGCTGCATCCGGAGCGGAAGGGTTTCCAGCCCGGTCAGGATCAGGAACGCATTGAAGGGCGAGATCGCCGGGCCCATGTCGCGCAGACCAAGCACGCGCGCGGCAATGGCGAAAGCGAAATTGCCAAAAGTTTCGTGCAGGACGAGGCCGCCATATTCGGGGCGCGGCTCAGACAGCATTGGATATTTGCCGGATTTCGACCAGTCGAAGGTGCCGCCGTCGACAATCGCGCCGCCGATCGAATTGCCGTGGCCGCCGATGAACTTGGTCAGCGAATGCACGACTATGTCGGCGCCATGTTCGATCGGCCGCACCAGATAGGGCGAGGCCAGCGTGTTGTCGACGATCAGCGGCAGGCCGTGCCTGCGGGCGATGTCGCCGATCTTCTCGATGTCGACGAAGACACCGCCCGGATTGGCCAGGCTTTCGATGAAGATCGCCTTGGTCTTTTCGTCGATCTGGCTTTCGAAGGTCGAGATGTCGTTGGTGTCGGCCCAGCGCACCTGCCAGCCGAAATTCTTGAAGGCGTGGCCGAACTGGTTGATCGAGCCGCCGTAAAGCCTTGTCGCGGCGACGAAATTGTCGCCGGGTTGCATCAGGTTGTGGAACACCAGCACCTGCGCTGCATGGCCGGACGCCACCGCCAGCCCCGCCGTGCCGCCTTCGAGTGCCGCAATACGCTCCTCCAGCACCGCCTGCGTCGGGTTCATGATCCGGGTATAGATGTTGCCGAAGGCTTTTAGCCCGAACAGCGAGGCAGCATGGTCGGCATCGTCGAAGACAAAGGAGGTCGTCTGATAGATCGGCGTGGCACGCGCGCCGGTCGCCGGGTCAGGCTTGGCGCCGGCATGGACGGCGAGCGTGTTGAAACCGGGCGTGCGGGTCATCGAAGATCTCCCCTGGTGGGTGAATGGTGAGTAATGAGTAATGAGTAGTGAGTAGTGAGTAGTGAGTAGTGAGTAGTGAGTAGTGAATGGTGAATGGTGAATGGTGAATGGTGAATGGTGAATGGTGAATGGTGAATGGTGGATGGTGGATGGTGGATGGTGGATGGTGGATGGTGGATGGTGGATGGTGGATGGTGGATGGTGGATGGTGGATGGTTGGGCAGCCTCAACCCGATTGCAAGCGGCTCATATGGCGCTGCGCCCGCCTTCCAGAAAAATCCTTCAATTCACTATTCACTATTCACTACTTCCTGCGGACTCCAAAACTCTGGAATCCCGGCCGCATCAGCGGCTTCTTCGACGACAGCACGCCTGAGTTGACGCCGGTCCAGCCGATCTCGCCCGACAGCTTGCCATATTCGATTTTTGGGCAGCGGTTCATCACCACCTTGATGCCGGCGGCCTCGGCGCGTGCGGCTGCCTCGTCATGGCGCACGCCAAGCTGCATCCAGATGACTTTCGGCAACGGATCGAGCCGCAAGACCTCGTCGACGACGCCCGGCACCGCCGCGGAGCCGCGAAAAACGTCGACCATGTCGATCGGCTCTGGAACATCGGCGAGCCTGGCATAGGTCATCCGGCCAAGGATTTCCTTGCCGGCCTGGCCGGGGTTGATCGGGAACACCGAAAAGCCCTTGCCCAGCAGGTATTTCAGCACGAAATAGCTCGGTCGCACATCGTTGGCGGACGCACCGACCATGGCGATGGTCTTCACCGCATTGAGGATGCCGGCGATATAGGCGTTGTCGTAGGCGTCGTGGTTCATGCCTCGTCCTCATACAGAGCTTCGGCGAGAAAACCATCCGGATCGTTGCAGAAACCGGCCAAAATGTATCGTGGAAATCGGTCCGGTCGAGGCCGAGCCGGCTGATGCGGAACAACCGCAGTCGCGTCAGTGCGTTTCGATACTGGCAGTGGAATCAGCCCGGCAGCGAGATGCTGCCGTCTTCCGCGATCGGAAAAGCCGGATTGTGCGCCACTTCCCAGACATGCCCTTCCGAGTCGGCGAAATAACCATACCAGCCGCCCCAGAAGGCGCGGCCGGCCGGCTTGACGATGCGGCCGCCGGCCTTCTCGGCCATCGTCAGCACGTCATCGACCTCCGCGTCGGAGCGAGTGTTGTAGGCGAGGTAAATCGCCGACGGCGCCTTGCCGAACGCAATGCCTGAATCCGCTTCGGCGCTTGCGCGCGGGAACAGCCCGAGAATGACGCCGCCCATCTGGAAGAAGGCGACGCCGTCGGTGATCCCGGCATGACGGGTGAGGCCCATCGCCTCGTAGAAGCGCGTGGCGCGCTCGAGATCGTCGACGGCAATGGTGATGATGGAGATGCGAGGCTCCATGTCTATTCTCCGTCCCTATTCGTCCGACCATTGCGGCTTGCGCTTGCCGATGAAGGCGCCGATGCCCTCTTCCGCGTCGCGCGCCAGCATGTTGTCGACCATGACGCGGCCGGTATAGGCATAGGCCTCGGCCAGCCCCATCTCGGCCTGCGCGTAAAAGGCTTCCTTGCCGGTCGTGACGACCAAAGACGATTTGGCGGCAATGGTTTGCGCGTATTTGGTGACAATCTGATTGAGATATTCACGCGGAACGACGCGGTTGATGAGGCCGAATTCCTTTGCCGTCGCCGCATCGATGGTCTCGCCGGTCAAAAGCATCTCCATCGCCTGCTTGCGCGAAACGTTGCGCGACAGCGCCACCATCGGCGTCGAGCAGAACAGGCCGATATTGACGCCCGGCGTGCAGAAGGTCGCCTCGTGCGAGGCGATCGCCAGATCGCAGCTCGCGACCAGTTGTGCCCCGGCCGCCGTCGCCAGGCCATCGACCTCGGCGATCACCGGCCTGGGATGGCGCACGATCGCCTGCATCAGTGCCGCGCAAGCGGAAAACGTCTCCTCGAAGAACGCCTTGCCGCGATCGGCATCGCTGCGGCGCGCGGTCATTTCCTTGAGGTCGTGTCCGGCGCAGAACACTTTTCCGGCTGCCGCCAGGACGATGACGCGGACGGATCTGTCTGATTTGGCGCGGTCGAGCTCCGCCATCAGTGCTGCCATGACCGCCAGCGACAGCGCATTGGCCGGCGGATTGGCGAGCGTGAGGCGGAGAACGCCCTTTTCCAGCCTCGTGACGACAGGACCTTCGGCAGCAGCCGGCTTGATGGCGACGATTTCAGCCATTTTTCAAACCTCTTCCCATGTCTCCCACCCTCATCATTGGCCAGCGGCATCGGATTCGCCGGCCATGGAACAAAAGAACTAGCACGCTGCCGATTGAAGAACAGGCTTGAGACGTGTTTTCTCGGGTGGCGGCCGCGGCATCTTGCATGCATCTGCTCACCATGCCGCCCGGTTGAGGTCGGTTTCAGTGCAATCGCTTCAGGTCTGCGCCGCCCCTCATCGCCCTGCCGGGCACTTCTCCCCGTATAGGGACGGGGAGAAGGGAGCCTTGTCCGAACCGGATAGATAGGTAACAGAGTAGACCGATTGCATAGGTGACAGTTTTCTTGTCCGCCGGGAGGTACCGGCGATGGTTTGGCGAGAGACTGACATCATGGACGAGCGGTTGAGGTTTATAGTGGATTGCCTTTCGGGAGAGGAGACGATGACGGCTGTTTGCGAGCGGTACGGGATATCGCGCAAGATCGGCTACAAGTGGCTTGGTCGTTACCGGGAGTTCGGCCCGGAAGGTTTGCATGATCTGCCGCGAGCGCCGCTCAATCACGGCCGCGCGACCGCTGCCGATCTGGTTGAGCGGATCGTTGCGCTGAAGGAGGCGCATCCGGCATGGGGGCCCAAGAAGATCATCGGGCGGCTCAAGCGTGAGGCGCCGTCGCACCCGTGGCCGGCGATCTCGACGGCCGGCGAGATTCTGAAGCGCCACGGCCTTGTCGGCCGGCGGCGGGGGCGCTGGAGAGCTGTGGGCAACGGCCCCTGGCCAGATGCGCAAAGGCCGAATGCGGTGTGGACGGGCGACCACAAGGGCTGGTTCCGGACCCGTGACGGGTGGCGCTGCGAACCGTTGACAGTGCTGGATGCGTGGAGCCGCTACCTGTTGGCGCTCGAAGCGACGGGTTCGACGGCAGATGAGGAGGCCTGGCCGGTGTTCGAACGGCTGTTTGAGGAGCATGGTCTGCCGGATCGGTTCAGAAGCGACAATGGTTCACCCTTCGCGTCGGCCGGCGTCACCGGGCTGACGCCGCTTGCGGTGCGCTTCATCAAGCTCGGCATCGCGCTGGAGCGGATCGCGCCCGGCAAGCCTCAGCAGAACGGCTGCCACGAGCGCTTTCACCTGACCATGTTGCCGCTGGCCAAGGCGCCTGAGATCGACAGACAGGCGCAGAGCCAGGCTTTCGACGCCTTCCGTCGCGAGTACAATGAGGAGCGTCCGCATGAGGCGCTCGGCATGGACACGCCGGCCGAATACTACCGCGGTAGCGAGCGGCAAATGCCGGCCAACGTGCCCGAGCCCGACTATCCGGCCGAGGCCGCAGTCAGGCGCGTGCGCAACAATGGCGCGATCAAGTGGCAGGGCGGCGAGATCTATGTCTCGGCCTCGCTTGCCGGCGAGCCGGTCGCCGTCGAAGAAACCGAAACCGGCGAATGGGCCTTACGCTTCTACGCCCACCCGCTCGGCCACATCGATCTCAAGCGAATGCGCCTGGTCCGCCGCAGCGCCTTGCAACCCCGACCAGCCGGCGCTGCGGCGGACACCACTGCGCAGGAGAAGGGGGGAAAACTGTAACCTATGTATCCGGTTCAAACTGTTACCTATCTATCGGCTGGACACCGGCAGGCGGATGAGGGGCGGCGCCGACTTCGATAAACCCGCGGTGGTAAAATAATACCTATCATCCAATCCTTTGTTTTTGCTTCATTTTCTGCGATACTAGTCTTTTCACCAGCCTTGACGCGCTGACCGCCCTCGCCTATAAGCGCTCACGGAACAGCGGCCCGCAAAGGCCGCCGTTTTGTTATTGGCGGCGGGCGAGCGCTCGGCGTCAATCCAAGCAACAAGAAACGCCTTTCCTTAGTCGTTCGTCGATGGGGAAGGTCCGAACCGAAAGCGACAATCCATGGCAACCTTTTCGCAGAAGCCTGCGGATGTGGTGAAGAAGTGGGTGCTGATCGACGCCGAGGGTCTCGTCGTCGGCCGACTCGCCACTGTCATCGCCAATCATCTTCGCGGCAAACACAAGCCCACCTTCACCCCGCATGTCGACGACGGCGACAACGTCATCGTCATCAATGCCGACAAGGTGGTGTTCACCGGCAAGAAATTCACCGACAAGGTCTATTACTGGCACACCGGCCACCCCGGCGGCATCAAGGAGCGCACCGCGCGCCAGCTGCTCGAGGGTCGTTTTCCCGAGCGTGTCGTCGAGAAGGCCGTCGAACGCATGATCCCGCGTGGACCGCTCGGCCGTCGCCAGATGAAGAATCTCCGCGTCTATGCAGGCACGGAACATCCGCATGTCGCCCAGCAGCCCGTCACGCTCGACGTGGCCAAGCTGAACGCCAAGAACAAAAAGGTTTCGTAAAATGGCTGAGCTTTCCTCGCTCGCAGAACTCGGAACTGCCACCGGCAACACCAACACGCAGCCGGCTGCACCCGTTCATGTCCAGAAGCTCGACAAGTCGGGCCGCGCCTATGCCACCGGCAAGCGCAAGAACGCCATCGCCCGTGTCTGGGTGAAGCCCGGCTCCGGCAAGATCGTCGTCAACGACAAGGTGTTCGCCGAATATTTTGCGCGCCCGGTCCTGCAGATGATCCTCAACCAGCCGATCATCGCCGCCAACCGCGCCGGCCAGTACGACATCGTCGCCACGGTCATCGGCGGCGGGCTTTCCGGCCAGGCCGGTGCCGTGCGCCACGGCATCTCCAAGGCGCTGACTTATTACGAGCCGGCGCTGCGCGGCGTGCTCAAGAAGGGCGGCTTCCTGACCCGCGACAGCCGCGTCGTCGAGCGCAAGAAGTACGGCAAGGCGAAGGCCCGCCGCTCGTTCCAGTTCTCGAAGCGCTAAGCACCCGCTTCAGCTTCAGACAGTCGAAAAGGCCGCCTCCGGGCGGCCTTTTCTTTTCGTGCAGAGCTATTACCCACCCGCGCCTGCGCGCGACCCCCCCATCAAGGGAAGGTAGGAGGTCGCGGCAGTTTCCCGCTCGCCGAACGGTCTGCAAAAGCCGGCCGGGTGACGGAACGATGGTCCGAATGTAAGGCGCGACGCCCTACCTCCCCTCAATGGGGAGGTCGGCGCGCAGCGCCGGGTGGGGTGACGGCGCCGGGCGCAGTTCATGCCTGGCGCTCAGGTCCGGCTGTCCCTGATAAAATCGATAAACGCCCGCAACGGCGCCGGCACGAGACACCGACCGGGATAATAGAGGAACGGCCCGGGGAAGCTCTGCCACCAAGGTTCGAGGACGGGTTCGAGCACACCGCTCTCAAAGTAGGGGCGAAGCCAATCCTCGAACAGTGTGACAATGCCGGTACCGGCGATGGCAGCATCGACGGCGAGATCGGCCGCTCCGCCCAGGGTCACGAGAAGCGGCCCCGTCGGATCGACCCGCACCACCTCGCCGGCACGCTCGAATTCCCACGGCGGCATCGCGCCGCTGGCGAAGCGGCCGCGCAGGCAGGCGTGGCCGAGCAGGTCGCGCGGGTGTTCAGGCCGGCCATGGCGATCAAGGTAGGCAGGGCTGGCGGCGGTGGCAAAGCGCTGCAGGCGCGGTCCGATCGGCACCGCGATCATGTCCTGTTCCAGCCGCTCGTCATAACGGATCCCGGCATCGCAGCCGGCCGCCAGCACGTCGACAAAGCTCTCTTCGGCGATCACCTCCAGCCGGATGCCGGGATAGGCAGCGAGAAACCCCGGGACGATGCCGGGCAGCACCAGTCGCGCCGCGCTGACCGGAACGTTGAGGCGCAACGTACCTGCCGGCCTGTCGCGGAAGCCATTGACAACGTCGAGGGCCGATTCCACCTCGGTCAAGGCTGGGCCGAGCCGAGCCAGCAAGCTCGCGCCCGCTTCGGTCAGGACGACGCTGCGGGTCGTCCGGTTGAGCAGCCGGACTCCGAGCTGCGTCTCGAGGCGGCGCACCGCCTCGCTGAGGCCCGACGCACTGCCGCCGCTGGCGCGGGCGCCATCGCGAAAGCCCTTGGCCCGCGCGACGGCCACGAAGGCGTTCAGGTCTCCGAGGTCGATCCTCATTGTTCGATTTTCTGTACAGCCCGTGCGGAATGTACCTAATTATCGTGAGATCGGACAGCGCCTATCTTAGCCTCATCCAGAACGGAGATAGACATGTCCAGTACCGACAATTACGGCACATTCACTCTCGGCGACCGAACCGTGAAACGGCTCGGCTACGGCGCCATGCAGCTCGCAGGACCCGGCGTATTTGGCCCGCCCAAAAACCATGGCGCGGCATTGGCCGTGCTGCGCGAAGCTGTTGCGCTTGGGGTGAACCACATCGACACCAGCGATTTCTACGGGCCGCACGTCACCAATCTGCTCATCCGCGAGGCGCTCGCGCCCTATCGGGAAGACCTCGTCATCGTCACCAAGATCGGCGCCCGGCGCGGCGAAGACGGATCATGGCTGCCGGCCTTCTCGGCCGAAGAGCTGACCCGGGCGGTGCACGACAATCTGCGCAATCTCGGGCTCGACGTGCTCGACGTGGTTAACCTTCGGATCATGTTCGACGCGCATGGCCCGGCCGAAGGCTCGATCGAGGCGCCGCTCACTGTGCTGGCCGAGCTGCAGCGACAGGGTTTGGTGCGTCACATCGGGCTCAGCAATGTCACGCCAGCGCAGATCGAAGAGGCGCGACGGATCGCCAAAATCGTCTGCGTGCAGAACCAATACAATCTGGCGCACAGGGGCGACGATGCCTTGATCGACCAACTCGCCAGCAACGGCATCGCCTATGTGCCGTTCTTTCCGCTCGGCGGCTTCAACCCGCTGCAGTCCTCTACCCTGTCCGGCGTCGCTCAGCGCCTGGGCGCCACGCCGATGCAGGTCGCGCTCGCCTGGCTGCTCCGTCGCGCGCCCAATATTTTGCTCATCCCCGGCACGTCTTCCGTTGCGCATTTGCGGGAGAACCTTGCCGCGGCCGAACTCGATCTGCCGGAGGATGCCGTAAGCGAGCTGGACGGTGTGGCGATGGCTGCATGAGGTCGGCGAAAGCGGCAACGAGCCAATCTCGCCCTGATCGACAGGCTGGCGGGACAGCGCCCCCTCTGCCCTTCCGGGCATCTCCCCCACAAGGCAGGGCTGTCCGGGGAAAGTTATTCATAAATGAAGGCCATCTGATTGGGAGAGGCTCGGTCCCTTGGTCGGCTTGGATTGACCGGTGGCGGCTTATCGATGGTGTGCAGTTTCCGCCGCCCGAACAAGTATTGAGCGACCAGTTCTGTGAACCTCAAGATAGGAATAGTGACGCGGCGGGTGCGCGCGACAATGCGCAGCAGCGCAAAGGCGATCATTGCTGCAAAGAGTTGCAGGCGACTTGCATTGCCGTTGTTGCCGAGGAACTTGCTGATCTTGAGGTGCTGCTTGATCCATCGGAACAGAAGCTCGATGTGCCAGCGGCCTTTGTAGAGCCGTCCAATCTCGACGGCGGAGCGCTCCAGATCGTTGGTCAAAAGCGTGATGGTGTCGCCCGTTTCGCGCTGAACGCGCAGGCGACGCAGCCGCATCGGCAGCTTGCAAGCAGCCTTGCTGACCAGGCTTACCTCACTGTCTTCCACAACCAGGAAGCCGTCGCCCTGCGGCTCGGCTACAGGGCGATCACGCAGCAGCGCCAGCCTCATGTTGGATTTGGGCCGCGTCACGAAGATCGATCCGGCTTCGGCGATCGCCGTCCACCAGCCATAATGGCAGTAGCCCTTGTCGAACACGTAGGTCGCTCCAGCTTCGATCGTGATCTGGCGACCGACCTGGGCGTCGTTGACGTTGGCGTCGGTGATGTCGAGGACGCGCGGACAGTCGGTCTTCGGGTCATAGACGACATGCACCTTCATGCCGCGGATGCGCCCGTTCGACTTGGCCCAATCGCACAGTTTGCCGAGCGGAATGGGGGTCGAGTCGATCAGCCGCAGCATTGCTTCGCCCTCGCGCCGCATTTGCCTGTCGAGCAGGTTCGCCACCAGACCGAACGCCTCGGCAAAGATGGCGACCGGACGCCGTCTGTTGGCATCCGACAAGGTCGAACGCATCAACGGACCGCTGCCCAGGTGATAATGATGCTGGCTGTTGGCGTTCCAGCCGGCTTCCAGGCCACGCAAGCTGCTGCTGCCGCAGAACTGGGCATAGATCAGCGCCACCAGATGATCCCAGCTTCTGAACGATTTGTCGTACGCATCCCCGTCGTGGCGATCCACAATTGCTTGGAATTGACGCCGATCGATGGGTTCAAGAAGCTGCCCGAAGATGCTAGGTGCAAAGCGCATGCCCCGTTCCTTTTCTGAGTCTCGACAACCAGAGAAAAGACGGACAAACCCCGTTTTACGGGGCATGCACATGTGGCATTTCGATTCACTCAAAACTTTCCCCGGACAGCCCTGCCCACAAGGGGGAGATTGGCCGTCATCACTGATTTCGCCAACCACCAACCTTGCAAAAAGGACGCTGCCCGCGAAGCTGCCGATCTCCCCCCAAGTGGGGGAGATGCCGAGTCTTGGCAAAGAGGGGCAGGACAGAGGGGGGCGCTGTCCCGCCGCCATCAAAGGTTCTGCACCTTCGTGACGCTCTGAGGTAACGGCCTGGATCCCAGGGTCTGCGCCGCGTCGCTTCGCTCCTTGCTTCGCCCTGGATGACGAAGGCATGGCGGCCTGTGGCAGCGTCAGAGATGGTGGCAGGCCGGCCGGCAGCGCGACCGTCAGTCCCTGTTCAGAGAGGAACTAATTGATGCTCGCGGTGTTCGCCGGCTCCGCCGGGCGCGCCTCATCCGAATAGGGCACGCGGTAGCCGTTCGCCGCCAGCCATTCGATCGCCGCTTTCGGCTCGTCGGTCTGGATGATGGTGGCGCCGCGCTCGGCCCAGAAGCCGTAGGTCTCGCGCGGCAGGCTGGCGAACACCGCCAGTTCATCGCCGCGACCGCCGGCAAGGAAGCCGCCCGGCTTGTTGACGATGGCGTAGGTATTGGCCCAGATGTGCCAGCCGCCCCTTATCGCCGCCGCGCGCATGCGCGGGCTGAACAGCGGACCGCCGGTCTCGGTCAGCGTCTCGGCGCCGTCGCGCCAGTTGATCATCTCGACCGCGCGCGGCGAAAACGCGCCGCTGACTTTCTCGGCGAAACCGGCGTCGCGAACCGCGTCGTCGGCAATGATCGGCATGAACTGGAAACCGCTGCCGATCGCGCCCATGGCGGCCTTGACAGTGGTGATCCTGGCCGGGTTCCACAGGTTCTCCTTGACGATCACCTGTTCGGCCATGCCAAGGTCACGCGCGACCGCGATCATGCCGGCCAGGCTGTCGACGTCGAGCTTGTTGTCGATGTTGACGAGGATCCTGTCTTTGGTCGCCATCAGCATCTCGCGCAGCGACGAAACCGGCTCGTCGGTGACGGCGCCGGTGCCCTCGATCACCAGCCTGCAGGTTTTGAGTTCGGCCAGCGTGCGCTTGGCCACCTCGCCCTTGCAGTTCGTCGTGCGGTCGAGCCAGCTGTCATGCATGACGACGAACTGGCCGTCCTTCGAGCGCCTGACGTCGACCTCGACGATTTCGGCGCCAAGCGCGATCGATGCCTCGAGGGCGGCGATCGAGTTCTCCGCAAACAGCGTCTTGCGGGCCTGCAGGCTGCCGGCGCGGTGTGCCGCCACCATGACATGGTCGCGCCACTGGTTGGCGTGTTCGAAACGCTCGAGAATCTGTCTGGCGCGTGTTTCGCCAGCCGATGCCGAGCCGGTGAACAGCACCGAGGCGGCGGCAAGCAGAAGTTTCAGCCAGGTCGTTCGCATGAGAATCGCTCCTACCGGATGCAAACCCGGATAAGCGACGCACGTGACAACCCGGTGAACGAAGCCGGCTTCGCAAATGCCGGAAAGTCAGGTCAATGCCGGCTGAAGCGGCCGTTCTTCAATCTCACGACAGGACGGTTCGCAACTTTAGATTGTATTCATGCATGTCTGCGCAATTTCCGGGTTGGCCATGCGGGCTCACCTGCCAAGCAAGTATTTGTGACCGATCTCGAATGGCCACGGCCGCGGAAGGGGTCGCATTTCCGAGAATTATATCCAATAAGGTTGCGCCTCGACGCACAGGAGATCGCTTCATGCCGAACACCAACATCGACCACGCCTTCACCGCCCGGGCCAGGACGGGTGCGTCCTTCGAGCCGACCTATGCCGGCGCGCTGTCGTTCATGCGACGCAAGTATTCGAAGGACGTGAAGGGCGCGGACGCGGTGGTGTGGGGCATCCCCTTCGACGCCGCCGTCACCAACCGGCCGGGCGCGCGTTTCGGGCCGCAGGCGATTCGCCGCGCCTCGACCATTCTCGACAACGACCCGCAATATCCGTTTTCGCGCGATCTGTTCGAACATCTCGCCGTGGTCGACTATGGCGATTGCCTGCTCGACAGCGGCAATCACCAGAAGACGCCGGGGACGATCGAGCGCGAGGCGGCAAAGATCCTGAAATCCGGCGCCTTCCTGCTATCGCTCGGCGGCGATCATTTCGTCACCTGGCCGCTGCTCAAGGCGCATGCCGCCATCCACGGTCCGCTCGCCATGGTGCAGTTCGACGCCCACCAGGACACCTGGCCGGACGACGGCAAGCGCATCGATCACGGCTCCTTCGTCGGCCGTGCGGTCAAGGAGGGGATCATCGATCCCGACCGTTCGATCCAGATCGGCATCCGCACCCATGCGCCCGACACCTTCGGCATCAAGATCCTCTACGGCCACGAAATCGAGGACATGCGCGCGTCCGATATCGCCTATGCCATCGTCGACCGCACCGGCGGCAAGAAGGCCTACGTCACCTTCGACATCGATTGCCTCGACCCGGCCTTCGCGCCCGGCACCGGAACACCGGTCGCCGGCGGGCCGTCCTCGGCAAAAATCCTGTCGGTGCTGCGCCAGATCAATCAGCTCGATATCGTCGGCGCCGATATCGTGGAGGTTGCGCCGGCCTATGATCACGCCGATATAACGGCGATTGCCGGGTCGACGGTGGCCATGCACTATCTCGGGCTGCTGGCGGAACGAAAGGCCCGGCTCGAAGAGCTGAACAACGGCAATCAGATCGTTGCCGGACTGAATCAGGCAAGTGGCATATAATTACGAAGTACCAGGGAGTTCAGGCAGGCAATGAAACCGAAAATCTTCATAGACGGCGAGCACGGCACCACGGGTCTCCAGATCAGGGCGCTGCTGGCCGAGCGCAGCGACCTGGAGATCATCTCGATTCCGACTGAGCGCCGCAAGGAACCGGCAGCCAGGGCCGAGTTCCTCAACGCCGCCGATGTCGCGATCCTGTGCCTGCCGGACGCAGCCGCGAAAGAAAGCGTCTCGCTGATCAGCAACGACACGACCAGGGTTATCGACGCCTCGACTGCGCATCGCGTGGCAGAAGGTTGGGAATATGGTTTTGCCGAAATGGACAAGGATCAGGCCCGAAAAATCGCTTCGGCGAAGCGCGTCGCCAATCCGGGCTGCTGGCCGCAGGGCCCGATCGCGACGCTGAGGCCATTGGTGGAAGCAGGGCTGTTGCCGCCGGATTTTCCGGTCACCGTCAACGGCATTACCGGCTATTCGGGCGGCGGCCGGCCGATGATCGAGGACTATGTCGCCAAGGGCGAGGATGCCGCGGAATTCCTGCCCTACGGGCTGACCCTGCAGCACAAGCATGTGCCGGAGCTCAGGACCTATGCAAAACTGTCGCATGATCCGATCATGCAGCCGGCGGTCGGCAATTTCGCGCAAGGCATGATCACCGTGGTGCCGCTGCAGCTCGGCGGCCTCGACTATGTGCCGACCGGCGCCGATCTTCATGCGGCGATCGCCGACCATTTCGCCGCCATCGATGGCGGCGTGGTCGAGGTGGCGCCCTATGCGCAGCTCGAGCGCGTGCCGGAGATCGATCCGGAAACGTACAATGGCACCAACCGGATGATGCTCCATGTATTCGCCAACGACGACAGGGCCCAGGCGCTGCTGTTCGCCGTCTATGACAATCTCGGCAAGGGCGCCTCGGGTGCTGCCGTGCAGAACATGGATCTGATGCTCGGCCTCAAGCACTGAATGGACGCTCCGGCATTTCCAAGCCGCTGGAAGGTCAGCGCGCCACAACTGATTGCCGAGACGTTCAGCAGCCGCATCTGGAAGGTTGTTCGCGAGGACGGCTCGCCGGCGATCGTCAAGGCCCTCAAAGCTTTCGACGACGTCGAAGACGAGTTGCGCGGCGAGCATTTCCTCGCCTGGCGGCGCGGCGAAGGCGCGGTACGGCTGCCGCGACGGCCACTGCATGCTGCTCGAATATGCCGGCGAAACCTTGCTGTCACAGGTTCTCGCCGAGCAGGGAGACAATGCCGCCACAGCAATCGCGGCCGAAGTGATGGCAAGACTGTTCTCGCCATCCGACCACCCTCCCCCACCGGATCTGCAGCCGCTGCGGATGCGGTTTTCCAGCCTGTTCAACAAGGCGAAGGTCGATCGCGACGCCGGCGAACAGGGCCTCTACGTCGAAGCGGCGGCGACCGCGGAACGGCTGCTGGCCGATCCTGTCGCCATGCTGCCGCTGCATGGCGACCTGCATCACGACAACATCATGCACGGACCGCGCGGCTGGCTGGCGATCGACCCGAAGGGCGTTCTCGGCGATCCCGGCTTCGACGCGGCGAACATGTTCTACAATCCGCTCGACCGCGACGACCTTTGCCGTGATCCCCGGCGGATTGCCGAGATGGCCGAGATCTTCGCCAGGACGCTCGGCCAGACTCCGCCAGCCATCCTGGACCACGCCATTGCCTATGGCTGCCTGTCGGCGTCATGGCATCATGAAGACGGCAATGCGATCGACGAAAGCCGCGAATTGTCCATTGCCACGGCGATCAGGACGGTGCGGCTCAGCCTCTGACGGCGATCTGGTTGGGCATGGGATAAGCGCCCTTGGTGCCGCGCCAATGCGCTGCGGCAAATCCCAGCAGGACGAGCGCTAATGCCTGATGCGTCAGCGCCATGTGCAGCGGCACCTGCATCAGCAACGTGCCGATGCCGATCAAGGCCTGCACCAGCACCAGCAGAAACAGCAGCGTCGCGCGGCGCGCATGGGTGGTGCCGGGCTGGCGGCGGTGCGTCGCGATCATGTGCCAAAGTGCTGCGGCGAAAATCGCGTAAGCGCCGAGCCGGTGGATGAACTGGACCGTCTTCGGGCTCTCGAAGAAGTTGCGCCATGCCGGCTCGAGGATCAACAGATCGCCGGGGATGAGCTTGCCGTCCATCAGCGGCCAGGTGTTGTAGCTCAGGCCGGCATCGAGCCCGGCGACCAGCCCGCCGAGATAGATCTGGATCAGCGCCAGCAGCACCAGAAAGCCGGCCAGACGCTGGGTCGAACGGTCGGCGGCGGGCTCGGAGTGCGGGGCCAATCCACGCGCGACCACCATGGTCGCGGTGAAGATCAGCGCGGCCAGGGTCAGATGCGTCGCCAGCCGGTACTGGCTGACGGAGACGCGGTCGACCAGCCCGGACGCCACCATCCACCAGCCGATCGCGCCCTGCAGGCCGCCGAGAAGAAGAATTCCTAACAGTTTCGGCCCAAGACCGCGTTCGATGCGGCGCGTCGCCCAGAAAAACACCAGCGGCACGGCGAAAACCACGCCGACACCGCGCGCCAGGATCCTGTGCAACCATTCCCACCAGAAGATCGACTTGAACGCTTCGATGCTCATGCCCTTGTTGAGCTCGGCATATTGCGGGATTTGCTGGTAGCGCTGGAACTCCTCCTGCCATTCGGAATCGTTGAGCGGCGGGATGACGCCGTGGATCGGCTTCCATTCGGTGATCGACAGGCCGGATTCGGTGAGCCTGGTGGCGCCGCCGACCAGCACCAGCACAAACAGCACCAGGAGCACGACGTAGAGCCAGCCGCGCACCAGCGCCCGGTTACGCAGGTCGCGGTCGCGGGCCACGAAAGGCGCGGCAGCTGATATGGCAGCCATAGACTTGTCCCGGCAGGTTGCAGTCGCGGATTGGTGAACCATCGCAATCCAACTGGCAAGTCCGGACAGCGCGGCACGCCGTCGCGCCGCTTCTTGGCTGTTGCGTGCCTCTTCCGTTGGGCCTAAGCGATAGCGATGAACCGGATCGCGAAATGCCCATTTGTCTAAAAAAGCTGATCGGAACAATCCTGCTGGTGGCGCTGGTCATCGTCTATGCGCTGGTCGCATCGATTGTCGCGGTTGCCCAACTGGCAGAATCTGGACCGTGGGCGCATTTCCTGTTCTTCCTGCTCAGCGGCATGCTGTGGGTGCTGCCGGCCATGGGCATCATCAAATGGCTGATCCTGGAGCCGCCGCGACCGAAGAACTGAGGCGCGCCGTTAGATGGTGAAAGCCTGACGCCCGAGCCAGGGTGGTTTCTGCCTTCTGCGTCGCCGATCGGAACGCACAGGCTGCGCCGGTCATCGCCGAACCACTACTCAGGCGTCCCGTTCGGGGTCACGACCTCTCAGCAGACCTTCGCGGCTCGCCGGCAATGGAGATAGGATGAAGGTCGGAGACTGCCAGTTCGCTGGCAGAATGACTCCGCGGCCGCAGGCGACGACTCTCTACTCGGTCATGTCGTCCTTCGGTCCCGGCTTCGCGACCAGCCGTCTCAACGCCGCCAGCCCGAGCACCGGCCCGGGCACCAGCATCAGGAAAACATACTGCGGTCCGACGGTTTCGATCAACCGAGCAAGCAGCGCGATCGAAACGATCGTGATCGAAAAGCCGATGCAATTGGCGATCGTCAGCGCCGAGCCGACGAGCCTCGGCGGGGCGAAACGGGCGTTGAGCGTGGAGAATTGCGGCGAGTCGCCGGCAACGACCACGCCCCAGAACAACAGGAAGGCGAGGAACACCGGCAAGGGCGCCAGGAATGCCAGCGGCGAGACGAGGCAGCACAGGCCGGACGCCGACAACTGCATATAGGCGACGCGCGCGCTGCCTATCCCCCGCGAAACGTAGCCGCCGACCATGCAGCCGAGAAAACCGGTGGCGATCACCGCGAAGCTCCACACCGAAACCGCCGCGCCGTCGCTGCCGAGGCGCGCCGCCAGCAGCACCGGCAGGAACGCGTAGAACGCGTAGAGCTCCCACATATGGCCGAAATAGCCGAAGGCCGACGCCCGGAATTCGGCCGAGCGGAAGATCGTCGCGAATGCGGCCGGATCGAACTTCGCGCCCGCTCTGAGCTGCGGCCCGTCCGGCACGAGAAGAAACATTGCCAGACCGCCGGCGATCGATATCGCCGAGACCGACAGGATTACGCCCTGCCAAGGCAGGTCGCCGCCCAGGCCGCGGATGAGATGGGGAAATGCCGTTCCGAGAACCAGCGCCCCGACCAGCCAGCCAAGCGCGAGCCCGAGGTCGCGGTCATACCAGCCCGACGCGATCTTCATGCCTACGGGATACATGCCGGCGAGAAAGAAGCCGGTTGCGAACCGCGCCGCGAGCCGGGGCAGGAACTCGCCGCTCGCCAGCGTCGCGGCATTGGCCGCCGCGCCGGCGAGCGTGGAAAGAAAGAAGATGATACGCGGTGAGTAGCGGTCGGCGATCGCCAGCCAGGCGAAGACCAGCGTGCCGGCGATGAAGCCGAGCTGCACGGCGATCGTGATGTCACCGAGGGCGGACGCCGGCAGGCCGGCGCTGCGCTGCAGGTCGGGCATCACCGCATTGCCGGCGAACCACAGTGATGTCGCGGCGAACTGCGAGATGACGATCGTCGGCAGGATGCGGGCAGGAACGGCGGGCAAGGTGGAATCCTCGTCATGACGTTTTGAATGGTTCCTAGCACGCTGCGCCGCGCGGCAGCAGTGACAGGTCGCCGGCGGCTTGCCAGCCAGTCCTTCGCGGCCACCCGCGGGGAAGAACGCCACGGCGGCTGCTTGTCACCATTTGCCGCTCTGGCGCCTTGCGGGAGCGAACCGCGATATGATGAAAGCGACGCGGCAACGTACCGATGCGCTCAGGGGCCGGCCGAATGATCGAGAAGAGCGCGTTGCTGCTCCAAGGCGCGCTTGAGATCACCCGCGCGCGGCTCTACTAGTCCGAAAACCTCACGCTCACGCCGCGCTGCCGAAAATAGGCCTGCATCAGCTTGCGCCCCGAACGGTTGTTCTGCGCCAGCCTGGCCGGATCGAACACCGCCTGTTTTAGCCCTTCTCGTGCCAGCGCCATTTTAAGCGTCGCGATATGTGCGTCGATATCGGCATTGTCCGCCCTGAGGGAGGCATAGATACTCTCGGTCGCCTCGGCCACGGTCGGTTCGCTCACAGGTGTCGTCCTTTGGTTGGTTGAGCGGCGGCTTACCACAGAATCGCGGCTCCGCCGATACCGATGAGACCGTCAATCGTCTCTACCGGCATAGCAGGTTCCTGGCGCGACCCGACGCCCAGGTGGTCGCTGGAGATATCTGCTTTCTGGCAACCGCAAAATTGGACCTAGATCCAAGTTTGGGCGCATTGCCGCCCGGCAGCCATGGGCAATCGCTAGTGTCTCTGATCGCATTTCTGCTAAGGCTGGGAAGCAAATCGCCCGCGATGTCACCAACTGACGAAGGGGCGCAACGGGCTGATGGGCCTCTTGTCTTGACGGAGGAGCGCTAGGATGAGCACCGACCGGGATACCGTGCGGTCCTATGATGCGGTCGCGGCGGAGTACGCTGCCGAGGCCGCGGCGATGCCCGAATGGGTCGCGACAGAGATCGATGCGTTCGTGACCGAGCTGGGTGGCTCTGGCAGGGTGCTGGAGATCGGAAGCGGTGGCGGGCGAGATGCCCTTGAGCTTGAGAAGCGGGGGATCAGCGTCCGGCGCACCGACATTTCGAAGGGTTTCGTCGAACTGCTTCGCGAGAGCGGCTTCGAGGCCGACCTGTTGGATCCGCTGACCGAAGACCTGGCCGACCCGCAGCGTCCCGGCACGCCATACGACGGGATCTGGGCCTGTGCCTGCCTGATTCACGTCGCGCGCGAGGATTTCGGCACTGTGCTTGGACGGCTTGCCGAGGCGACCCGGCCCGGTGGCCGACTGCACGCCTCGGTCAGAGAGGGCGATGGCGAGGATGTGTCGACACACGGCTGCGCTGCAGCGCCTCGGCGCTACGTCGAGACGTACTGGCGCGAGTCTGCCCTGCGGTCCGCACTCACAGACGCCGGCTGGATCGTCAGCGAGGTACGCCGGTGCATCGGAAAGCGTGATGATCGATGGCTGAGCGTTCGGGCGAGTCGGGCGTGACGCACAGCGACCTTGCGGAGAAGGTCAGCATTCGGCCTCCCCTGGTACGAGACCCGCCGGCGGCGGCGACAGCGACAGGGGTGGCAAGGCATGCTGGACATCGAGAAGGAAACTGCGACGAGGATCATCGACGCGCTGGCGGTCGCCATCGACGGCGGAGATAAAGCGCTCGCTGCTCACTTTCCGCTTCCGGATTGCGCCACAAATATGGTGCAAACCGGAAAGGAGCGTTCCATGGATGAGAGGCATATCTACAAGGTGGTTGAGCTCGTAGGCTCATCAGGTGAGAGCATCGACGATGCTATTCGCGTGGCGATCGCCCGCGCCGGAAAGACGCTCAGGAACTTGCGTTGGTTCGAGGTAACGCAGACGCGCGGCCATGTTGAGAATGGTGAGGTTCGTCACTTCCAGGTGAGTTTGAAGGCTGGTTTCACGCTCGACGACGGTGAAGGCGGCTAGGGTATCAGCCGGCGCCGAAGCGAATGAGGGGCGCAGTTGCCACGCACCACGCTCCCCGTCGATCCATTCGCGCATGCGAACAGGATAGTTGCGCCATAAGCCGCCGTTCCCGACAGTTCTCCGGACCGGACGTTCACGCTCCGGCAGGTGTCTACCCCTGAGCGGCCTCTACCGAACGGCGACCAACGAGTCAGCAGGAACCCTGAACGGACCTTCCTGTACTCTTTTGCTGCCGACAGCGGACATTCGCTGAAACCAGCACTGATGATCGGAGACCTGTGTCGGCCCCTGACCAATGTTCGGAATGGGGCCCATAGCGGCAATGGACATCGTGGCATGGCACAAATACCATCGGCGGAACCTGGGCCCTAAGGCATCATCTAAATGGCCGATGAACGCGCCAAACGCCGCCTTGCCGCCATCGCCGTCGCTGACGTCGTGGGGTACTCGCGCCTCATGGAGGCCGACGAGGCGGGAACGCTGGCGGCGCTGAGGGAACAGCGGAAGAGCGTCTTGGAGCCGATAGTGCGCGACCATGAGGGCCGCATTGTCAAGGTCATGGGCGATGGCGCGCTGGTGGAGTTCGCCAGTGCGGTCAATGCAGTTAAGGCGGCGCTGGACCTGCAGGAGAAGATGGCCGAGGTCAACACGCTTTTGGGCGAGGATAGACGCATCCTTCTGCGCATCGGCATCAATCTTGGCGATATCATTGGCGAGGGATCCGATGTCTACGGCGACGGCGTCAACGTAGCCGCGCGGCTGGAGGCGTTGGCGGAGCCGGGCGGGATCTGCGTTTCGGCAAAGGTGCGCGATGAACTGCGTGGCAAGGGCGCTCATGTCTTCGACGAGATGGGAGAGGTCGAACTCAAGAACATTGCCAATCCGGTGCGCGTGTTCAGAATCGTGAACGGTGTGGCGCCGGCACCCGTCGGACCTGCGTTGTCGCTTCCCGACAAGCCGTCGATCGCGGTCCTGCCTTTCACCAACATGAGCGGCGATCCTGAACAGCAATATTTCTCAGACGGCATCACTGAGGATATCATCACCGAACTATCACGCTCCCGTGCGCTGTTCGTCATTGCCCGGAACTCGTCGTTTCAGTATCGCGACAAAGCGGTGGACGTGCGCCGGGTCGCGCGCGACCTCGGCGTGCGCTACGTCATCGAGGGCAGCGTCCGCAAAATGGGCGGCCGGATTCGCATCACGGCGCAGCTGATCGACGCCGTTCCAGGCAATCATCTGTGGAGCGAGCGTTTCGACCGCAGGATCGAGGACCTATTCGACGTTCAGGACGAGTTGACACACACCGTCGTCGCAACCGTGGTGGGCCGGCTGGAGGACGCCGAAATCAGGATGGCGTCAAACAGGCGGACCGACAGCCTACCGGCATATGACTGTCTGCTCCGCGGTATTCAGCAATTGCGTGGGTTCGGCATGGAAAACAACCGTCGTGCTCGCGAGTTGTTCGAGCAGGCCGTTTCTCTCGATCCGCAATACGCTATGGGCCACGCCTATCTGGCCCTGTCACTTCTGGTCGAGAATAACTACGGTGCCGCGTCGGATGCGATCAAACAACGGGCATTGGAGGTGGCCATGACTGCTGTCCGGCTGGACCCGCGCGAAAGCCGATGTCACACGTTCCTCGGGCAGATCCACCGATTCCGCGATGAGTACGATCTAGCGATAACGCACCTCGAAAATGGTGTGGCGCTCAACCCCAACGACGTGGTCGGCATAGTGCACTTGAGCGCGGTGTTTGGCGTGTCCGGTCGCGCCGAAGAGGGCATCGAGTTGGCTCGCCGAGCCATCAGACTTGATCCTTATGTTAAGTTTGCCTGGGGTACCCTCGCCTTCTGTCTATACGCCGTGAGGCGCTATGAAGAAGCCCTGGCGGCAAACCGGAAGCTCGGGCACGAGTTGTCGCCGTGGATGATGGCGCGCGAGTCAGCCTGCCTGGCGCAGCTTGGGCGTCTCGACGAAGCTCGCGCCAAAGCCGCAGAGGTGCTCCGCCGCAAGCCCGGTTTCAGCGTGCGGGCGGAGATGCCGCACTACCGATATCCTGCCGATGCCGAGCATCTGCGCGAAGGCTTGCTGAAGGCAGGTCTTCCCGAATGAAGTGAACGTCCGTCTTGCATCGACTCCAGCCGAAACGCGAAGATCCGCTTTGGAGAAGCCCCAGCAACGTCCGGAAAATGGCGCATCTTTCCAATCGGCTGAGGGAATGGGAGCGTCTGCTCACCACCTAACCGCGACATAAAACGCTCCGTGGCTGTACGGCAGAACCGAATCCTTCGGCCGGCTCGGTCGCGCTGGAAAGCGGCAACCAACGGCCGCCAAGGCTCGCTGCGGATTTAGGCTTGCTTGTAGCCGGCATGGCGCGCCGAGTGGTCATTCAAGCGCGGCAGCGCTGCAATCAGTGGCCAGAAGGACGTCGATGCCGCACTGGCCGACATGGAAAGCCGCATCAACGAATTGCTCGCCAACATTTGACCGCGGGGCGAACACTCCACCCCACGGCAGGAAACAGTCGTGGAGGTATGGTGGTGCAGAAGCCCCTCGCGATACGGACACCCAGGATGTGCTCCGCGTTGCGAGGTGGTCTGTTTTAAACCAAAGAAAGTGGGCGGAGCCGCGCTTTGTGCATTAACGGTCAGCAAATGGCGCGTCCGCTGATTCAAATACCTACCTGACTCGCAGAACGCCAGAATCGAGCACCGATCGACTGGCTGGAATGGTGAGCCGACTTTCAGTCGCACGGCTGAACGGCGCAAATGCGCGCCAGAACGCGGCGCCGGCACGGAATGGCTCGTCAACGGAGTTGCGGTCGCGCGATCCTTTGCGTCATACTACGCAGGTACGCGGAGAGGGGCCGGCATCATGCAAGACGACGAGAGCAGTCTTCGGCGCCGTTTCCGCGATGTCATCACGAGCGAAGAGCAATTGCGAACGGTGTTGGGGGCGCCCACAGACCGAGCGGTTGCCAAGATCGTTCGAGTAATTGACGAACATGCTCGCCGCTTCATTGCTCACGCGCCTTTTGTGTTCGTAGCGTCCGCCGGGGCCGATGGCATGCTCGACGTCTCGCCAAAGGGCGATCCCGCCGGCTTCGTCAAGGTGCTGGACGAAAGAACTCTCGCCATTCCAGACCGCCCCGGCAATCGTCGACTCGATACTTTCCGTAACGTCCTGAGCAACCCGAATGTCGGCCTGATTTTCGTAATCCCCGGTGTGACCTACACCCTTCGCGTGTCCGGCAGGGCGCTCATTGTCCGCGATGCTGAGCTGCGTGAGGCCATGGCTGTCAACCGTAAGCTCCCGGAGCACATACTCGTCATCGAGATCTCGCACGTACTTTCTCATTGTCCAAAATGCATGGTCCGCTCGGGGTTGTGGCAGCCGGAAGCGTGGCCTGATACCAGCAACGTTCCGTCGTTTGCGGAGATGTTGGTCGCCCACGGCAAACTCGCGGAGACGGTTGAGGAGATGCAAACGATCATCGACACGGGTAATCGCGACCGGCTCTACTAACTTGATGAACCACCGGTTGCCGGCTTCATGCTGCGCGAGTGCTACTCTGCCAACAGAGGGGATCATGCAGATTATCGATCATAACCTTCAGCCGACAGAAGAGTGGCGTTCCGGCGTGTTGACCAGAATGCGCGTTTCTGCGGTCACCGAGGCAGCGACGCTCTGCATATTCGAACAGTGGGTCGCACCAGGAAGTGGCACACGTACTCACACCCATCCCGTCGAGGAAGTCTTGACCGTGCTGGAAGGCCAAGCCGAGCTGTGGTTGGATGATGAACGAGAAACAGTATCGACGGGACAATCAGTCATCGTGCCGGCCGGCAGCTGGCATGGCTTTCGTAACACCGGAAGCGCGACATTGCACATACAGGCCATAGTGGCCGCGCCAACCTTCGAGGCCTCTTTCGAGGGGCAGCCGGAAGTTACGAGGCATTGGGCTACCGCAAAAGCGTGACACCCGGCATCTTGACGACAGGCGCCGCGCCTGGCTCCAATCTGATCCGTGGATCGTGTACTGCGACGAGACGTCGGGATCGGGGATGAGTGGATATGGGCGAGGAGGGCTTGGCAGAGATCTCAACCCGGTATATTCGCTTCGCCGATACGGAAGCTCGCAGTCGCTCACCGCTCTATGAGGAGTTGGCTCGTGCTGTCGCAGGGGACCGTGAGACACTCGGCTTCCTGTCGACCCTCCCGGACGTGAAGCGGCAACCGAATCTTCTGCTTGCCGTGGTGCGTCACCTGTTCGGCACACCGACAGGGTGGACCGAGTTTCGTCAGGGGCTTCTGGCGCACCCCGAGCTTGTCCGCTCGCTCATGCTCGAGCGCTCGACGCAAACCAACGAGCCGGGAAGGTGCGCCACACTGCTGCCCGTCCTGGCGCGCCTGCCGCAGCCATTGGCGCTCCTGGAGGTCGGGACTTCCGCAGGGCTCTGCCTTATGCCCGACCTCTATGGCTACGACTACGGGCGCACGGTGCTCCGCGCACCCGTCATGGCCTCGGAACCGCCTGTCTTCCGATGCACCGCCAGCGAGACAACGCCATTGCCGACGACCCCGCCGCATGTCGTCTGGCGAGCGGGATTGGACCTGAACCCGATCGATGCTTCGGACGCTTCGCAAGTCGCATGGCTTGAGACGCTGGTCTGGCCGGAGCAGACGGAGCGGCTTGCCAATCTGCGGGCCGCCCTAAAGATTGCTGCCACAGTCAAGCCTCGGGTGGTGAAGGGCGACCTGCGCGGGAGCGACCTCGTGCGGCTCTGCAGCGAAGCGCCAAAGGACGCTACCCTCGTTGTCTTTCACACAGCCGTCCTCGACTATGTCTCCGACCCGGCAGACCGAGAGGCTTTCGCAGAACAGGTGATGCGCCTCTCTCCGTATTGGGTATCGAACGAGTTCCGGCGCGTGTTCCCGTCCATCGCCACACGCGCCGGAGAAAGCCGGCCGCCGGGCCGCTTCCTCCTATCTGTGAACGGCTCCCCTGCCGCTTGGACCGACCCGCATGGCGCCTCGCTCGAATGGATCGCGGACGAGGCGTAGGCGGTTGGCAGTCACAACGTCTCCAAACCGCTTGCCAAAGGTCAGCTACAGGTCCGGCTTGAGCCGTTGCGCGAAGCGCAGCTTTGAGCGAGCGCCATGAAGGTCGCCTTATGTGAAGGGTTGCGGATGCCGGCTTTACTGAGATGGCGTGGCTCCGAGGCCGGCGTCCGAAAGCCATCACAAGAGTTGCCGTTCGCTTGCTGCCGACGGAACGACCGCTTTCCACCGTTGCGGTCATTTCATGCCGTCGTTCGGTCCCGCGGGTCACTCATTGGGCTGCGTTCATCACTAACTTGACCGGCCAAGCCACCGGACAACTTCGTAGGCCGGCATAGGGCGGCGAAACCCCTTCAGCGTCAGTTCGCCAACTGGAACGGATTCGACCAATGATTCGACGGCACCAAGAACCCGTTGGCTGACGAGAATCTGGCGAGACCTAGCCTCCTCGCACAATCGGGCCGCGTGGTTCGACACAGTGCCGATCACCGCATAGTCCGCGCGCTGATCGAAACCGATCCGCCCGATGGTGGCGTGGCCCCGAGCGATGCCGATTCCGAAGCCAAGCAAGTAGTCCCGTTTGCGCCATCGCTCTGAATGCTCGTCAATAGCGTCACGCATCGCCGCGGCCATTGAGACAGCCCTCTCGGTGTGATCGGCACAGGGTAGCGGATCATTGAAAACCACAACGATGCCGTCGCCCACGAACCGCTCCAAAGTCCCCTCGTGACGGACGATTTGTTCGCCGAGACAGGAATGGTACTCGCCGAGCACCGTCATTACCTCCTCGGGCTCGGCAGTCTCGGCGAAGGCTGTAAAGCCGCGCAGATCGCAGAAAACGACGGTCACCTCGCGACGGTGGCTTTGAAGGAGCGCGTCGCCATTGCCCGCTGCAACAATAAGGTCGGCGACCTGCGCGGGCAGAAACCGTCGGAGCCGGCCCATCCGCTCGATCTCCGCAACCTGGTCCGCCACTGTTTGTTCAAGAGAGCGATTCCATGCAGCCAATTGCGCTGCCTGATCCTCGAGGAGCCGCGTCTGGCTCTCCACGGTATCGTATAGCGCCTTCTGGCGCAGCATCGAGCGCACGCGCGCCAGTAGCGCCTTGTGCTCGAACGGCTTGGTCAGATAGTCGTCGCCACCGGCATCCAATCCCTCGACCACATCTCGCGTATCGGCTTTTGCGGTAACAAGGATAACCGGGATCGATCGCAGCGAAACGTCTGCCTTGAGCATCCGCACGACGCTTATCCCATCGAGCCTCGGCATCATGATGTCGAGGAGGATCAGGTCCGGCTTGAGGCTGCGCACCTTCGCAAGCCCCTCTTCGCCGTCGGCTGCTGTCACCACTTCGTAGCCGTTCGCCTCGAGGCGCATCCGCAGGATTTCGAGGTTTTCCGGGGTATCGTCGACGGCGAGAATGCGAGGCGGATCGTGCAAGGCCCTGTCTCCCTTAGGAAAGCAACTCGCGGATCTTGGCAAGCAGCTGGCGCGGACTGAATGGCTTGGCAATGTAGCCATCGCACCCGGCAGCAAGGGCTTTTGCCTCGTCGCCCGACAATGCGTAGGACGTGACGGCGATTATCGGAATGTGCCGGAGCGCCGGGTCAGCTTTTATGCGGCGAGCAGCTTCGTACCCGTCGATCACCGGAAGCTGAATGTCCATTAAGATCAGGTCCGGCTTCTCAGCGGCGGCAGCGACGACGCCGGCGGCACCGTCCGCGGCCTCGATCAGTTCGTATTCGGTGGTGGCGATGAGATCGCGTATGATCTGCCGGTTGTCCTCGGTGTCTTCCACCATCAGGATTCGCTTGCTCATGCTGCCTTCACATCCTCTCCCACTCGGATCGGTATTTTCATGCGGAATGTCGAGCCTGAACCCGGCACGGACTCGACGCCTATGGTTCCACCATGCATTTCGACGATACGCTTCGAGATCGCCAGGCCGAGACCGGTGCCACCCTTCTGCCTGGTGCTGCTGCTATCGACCTGCTGGAATTCATCGAAGATGAGCCCCTGGTCTGTGGGTGCAATGCCAGGGCCGGTGTCGCGCACGATGATCTCGAAGTGGCCGTCGACCGCATCGGCAAGAATGTCGATCGCGCCCGTCTCGGTGAACTTGACGGCATTACCGACAAGATTGAGCAGGACCTGGGTCAGGCGGCGCTCGTCCCCGCGGCCCAGCGGAAGATTTTCGGCGACGGTCGCAGCGAGCGAAAGCCCTTTTGAACGCGCCAGCGGCTCCACAGCTGTAACGGTCGATCGAACAATTTGCCCAACGGAATAATCCTCGAGCGCCAGCGTAAGCTGGCCCGCTTCGATCTTTGAGAGATCGAGCACGTCGTTGATGAGCCCCAGCAGATGACGGCCGTTTGCCTGCACGCGCGCAACCGTCGTTTTTGCCCTGTCCGGGAGCTCGCCGTAAATGCCGTCGACCAGCAGTTCGGTGAAGCCCAGAACCGAATTGAGCGGCGTCCTGAGTTCGTGGCTCATATTCGCGAGGAACTGAGACTTATGGCGGCTGGCCGCCTCCAGCTCCCGGCCTTTTTCCTCTATCTCGCGGAACAGCTTGGCATTCTGGATTGCGAGCACCGATTGCGCTGCGAACGTCTCCAGCAGATGAACGATTTGCTGGTCGAATTCACCTGACTTGCGGCGCCTGACGACGAGCGCGCCGACGAGCTTGTTCGGCCTGAGCAGCGGAACCACCAGGACGCTGCGATATCCGGCGTCGAGGACGATCTTCTGAGCGGGAGAGGGCGTTCCTTCGCTGAGATCGGGTACCTGGACAGGTGCACGGCGCCGTGCGGCGTCGCCAATCCCGGGATCGTTCAGCCCGATGGCCTGGTCGGAAATTGCGGCAATGAGCTCGTCGCTCATCCCATAAGTCGCGCGCGGGCGGAATTGTTGCCTGGTGCTGCTGAACACATAGATAGTGCCTGCATCCGTGTCCGACAGTTGAACCGCCTTCGCAACGATCGTCTGCAGCACCGTGTCGAGATCGAGCGTCGAATTGACCGCCTTGCTGACTTCCCCGAGCGCCTCCAGTTCGGCGACCGAGCGTGCAAGCTCGGCCGTGCGCGCCTGCACCTCCTGGTAAAGCCGCCCCAGCTGCTCGGACGTCTGGTTGACATTGCCGGCAAGCACTCCGAGCTCGTCTCGATTGGCGACGGCAACCTGTTGCGCAAAATCGCCGGCCGCGATCTGACGCAATCGCGTCTCGATCTTCTTGACCGGCTCGATCAATGACCAAGAAATGATGTAGCCAAGCCCCAGCGCCAGCAGAATACTGCCCACCGCAAAAGAGACCACGATCAGCCGGGAGGTGCCGTACGCCCCCTCGGTTGTTTCGATTGCCGCCACCATGTCGGCTTCGGCGATGTTGACCAACTGGTTCGTCAGCCGCTCGAGACGGTCGGCCGAAGGCATGATCTCAGCCTGCTGAACCTTGCGCGCCTCCTCCGTGCGGCCGGCGCGGACGAGCTCCACGACATGCGTCACCCCCGCCGTAAACCGGTCGTACTCTTGCCGAACCTGGCCGAGCACTTCCGCCTCAACTTCGGCGACGAACTCCATGCGGTCGAGGTCGTAGCCAAACTGGTTGAGCTGGCGCAGCGCTGCATCCAGCATCCGGTCGTCCTGAAGCAAGAGTGCGGTCGAGATGCTGTAGAGTTGGTTTGTCGTGTCGTGCTGGACCTGGCGGTAGGCTGCGATCCTACGCTGCAGCTTGATCAACTCGTTTGTTTGATCGTTGACCCCGCTCAACACCTGCAACCCGACGGCCCCGAGCACGATCAGCAGGCCGACGATCGACAGAAACGCGACCAGGAGCTTGGTCTGGACGCGGGCCGGCAGCCGCGCAACCCAGCCCACCAGCCGGTTTGTGATGTTATTTGGATTCGTCCAAGAGGCTGAGAAGGTCACCCCGGAACTCCTCCAAGTCGAACCGGACGCCGAGATACTGTACGCGCAAGGTGCCAGTCGGGTCTATGAGCGACGTCAGGAATGTGTGATCGACGTCTCCTTTCGCCACCTTCCTCGCGAAGATGCCGTACTTGCGTCCGACCTCACGGATGATCGTCGGATCGCCGGTGAGAAACGCCCAACCGTCCAGATCAGCGCCGAAGTCCTGTGCATATTGCTTCAGCACTTCGGGCGTATCGTGCTCCGGATCGACGGTGATCGAAACGAAGGCAACCTTGGGCCCGAACGCAGAACCTAGCTTGTCCTGCACGTGCGCCATGTTGGCGGTCAGCATCGGGCAGATGTCAGTGCAGGAAGCATAGATGAAAGTGACGGCGACCACCTTGCCGCGAAAGTCGCGAAGCGACACGCGCGCCCCATCCTGCGAGGTCAGGGTAAAGTCGGGCGCCGGCCCAATCGTCGGCAGACGCTGGTCGTGCGGCGCTTCATGCGCCTGCACTGGCCAAGGAACAAGCAGCGCCAATAGCAGAATGCGTGCCGGCCAACCGCTCACGTCTTCAACTCGCGCTTCAACTCGTCGAGGAAGCGCCAGTCAGTGCCCTCGGCGATGATCGCCTGCGGAGTTGACTTGATCATACCTGTCTCATGCATCCGCAGCGCGTAGAACCGCAAAGAGGCTTCGGCATCATAATCCCGCCACCGGTCGTACCGGATGTCGTTCAGCGTTTGCAGTGCGTATTCATAGCTAGGGACGAAACCTCGATCGACCATCTGCTGCGCAACCAGCTCCGGCTCGGACGCGCAGAGGTCGGCGCCCTTAAATATGGCCCGCAGGATACGCTTGGTCGCCACGGGGTATCTGTTTACATAATCCGCAGTGGCGGAAATCATGCAGCAGAAATGCTGCGACCACGGCGCGTCGGTGGTCGAGTTGAGGATCGTATGGCCTATTTTCTTGGAGCGAAGTTCCTGCGTGCGGGGCGGCTGACCGAGGAATGCATCGAACTTTCCTTCGACGAAGCCTTCCGCGAAATTGTGTTCTTCGATAACCCATTCGATGTCGTTGACGGGATCGAGCCCGACATAGGCGGCGATCAGGGAAACCAACACGTATTGCGGCGAATCGAGGGTAAACACGCCAACTCGCTTTCCCCGCAGATCCGAGATGCCTTCGACGCTGTCGTTGGCGATCAGCTCGAGGCACCCGGAGTGCAGACCGCCAAGCACCTTGATTGGCACGCCCGCGTTGATTGACGCCACATGAATCGGCGCGTAATTCACACTGAAATCCGTCTCGTTATTTGCAATCCACACCGAATGATCGACGCTGGTGTCACCTTGCACATAGCGGACATCGGCGAATCCCTCGGCGCGCAGCATCTCTCCGGCGATATACACGCCCGCCCAGCAATAGGCGCCGCCGATGTATCGCGGCAGGCGGACGGATGTGGTCT
This sequence comes from Mesorhizobium sp. L-2-11, assembly GCF_016756595.1. Taxonomy (NCBI): domain Bacteria; kingdom Pseudomonadati; phylum Pseudomonadota; class Alphaproteobacteria; order Hyphomicrobiales; family Phyllobacteriaceae; genus Mesorhizobium; species Mesorhizobium sp. L-2-11. Next base: position 4,319,167 of record NZ_AP023257.1, read on the forward strand.
CCAGCGGCGGCTCGGCCCAACCCGGTGTCGAAGTGGTGCCGACCAAGCCTGCGGCCCCGGCTGCGGCTGCGCCGGCCAGGAAGCAGCGGCGGTTCTGGATGATCTGCATGGGGTTCTCCTTTCCGTGGAAACAGCACCGCGGGCCGATTGCCTGATCAGCTCTTCAATTCGCGCTTCAGCTCGTCAAGAAATCTCCAGTCCGCTCCGTCGGCGATGATCTGCTGTGGGCTCGACTTGATCATACCCGTCTCCTGCATGCGCAGCGCGTAGAAGCGCATCGAGGCTTCGGCATCGTAGTCCCGCCAGACGTCGTATCGCGTGTCGCTCAGCGTTTGCAGCGCGTATTCGTAGCTGTCGACGAAACCTCGCTCGACCATCTGCCCTGCACTCCATGCGGGATTCGACGCGCAGAGGTCGGCGCCCTTGACGATGGCCCTGAGCACGCGCTTGGTCGCGACCGGGTACTTGTTCACGTAGTCCGCAGCGGCCGAGGTCATGCAGCAGAAGTGCTGCGACCACGGGCGGTCAACCGTAGTGTTGAGGATCGTGTGGCCGATTTTCTTGGCGCGCAGTTGCTGCGTCTCCGGCGGCGTGAAGAGATATGCATCGAACTTTCCTTTGGCGAAGGCTTCCACCGGCTTGCTTTCCTGGACCCATTCGATGTCGTTGTTGGGATCCAGTCCGATATAGGCCGCCATAAGGGCAACCAGTACGCGCGACGGCGCATCGATGTCGTGCATGCCCACCCGCTTACCCTTGAGGTCCGGGATGCCTTCTACGCTGTCGTTGGCGATCAGTTCGAGGCACCCGGAGTGCAGACCGCCAAGCACCTTGATTGGCACGCCCGCGTCGATGGACGCGACATGGACTGGCGCGTAATTCATGCTGAAATCCGTGTCGCCGCGTGCAATCCACACCGCCTGATCGACTTTCTCGTCGCCCTGCACATAGCGGACGTCGGTGAAGCCCTCCGCTTTGAGGAGCTCTCCCGCCAGGTACATCCCCGCCCAGCAGTAGGCACCATCGATCCACCTCGGCAGACGGACGGAGGTCGTTTCAGGAGGTGCCTCGGCCCAGGCCGATGTCGAGGTGCCGATAATGCCCGCTCCGCCGGCCGCCGTGAGGCCAGCCAAGAAGCGACGGCGGTTCTGGATGATCGGCATCGGAGTCTCCTTTCAGTAGAAAACAACACTGCGTGCCCATCACCCGCTCACGTTTTCAACTCACGCTTCAGCTCGTTGAGGAAGCGCCAGTCCGTTCCGTTGGCGATGATCTGGTGGGGGCTCGACTTGATCATGCCGGCCTCATGCAGGCGCAGGCCGTAAAACCGTACGGTGTCCTCGGGCTCGTATTCGCGCCACTTGCCGTAGGGCACTTCGTTCATCGTCTGCAGGGCATAGTCATAGTTGGCGGTAAACCCGCTATCGACGATCTGTTGCGCGACGCGCTGCGGCTCTGCGACGCAAAGGTCTGCCGCCTTGAGAATGGCGCGCAAGACGCGCTTGGTGGCGACAGGGTTGTTCCGAACGAACTTCGCATTGCCCGCCAGCATGCAGCAGAAGTACTGCGACCAGGGACGATCAAGGGCACTGTTTACGACCACGTGGCCGATGCCGCGGGCGCGCAGTTCCTGGGGCTCGGGCGGAAAGCCGAGGAACGCGTCGACCTTTCCTTGGACGAAAAGCTCCATGGGCCTGACGGATGAACTGGTGATCCAGCGGATGTCCTTTTCTGGATCTAGCCCGACGTAAGCTGCCATGCTGGTCACGAATACGTGCGGCGTTGAACCAAGGCCTTGTACGCCCACGGTCTTGCCCTTCAGGTCTGTGATGCGGTGGATGCTTTCGTTTCCGAACAGTTCGAAGCAGCCGGGATGCACGCCCGCCAGCACCGTAATCGGGTCACCGGCGTCGATCGCAAGGGCGAGCGGTGCGGCGAAATTCAGACTGAAATCCACCTCTCCGCGCGCGATCTTCTCAGCCTGCCCAACCCCTGCTCCCGCTGCCACGTAACGGACGTCGGTGAACCCCTCCAGGTGCAGCAGCTCCTCGGCGACGTATTGCGGTGCGATGCAAATGCCGCTGATCTTTGCCAAGCGGATGGTGGTTGTTTCGGGCGGTGGTTCTGCAGCGAGCGATATTCGTGCGCCGGTCAAGCCTGCGGCGGCGGCCACTGAACCGCCGGCCATGAGCACGGCCAGGAAAGCGCGGCGACTCCGGATGATCTGCACGGGATCGCTCCCTCTCTTCCGAATTGCAAAAGACAATGCGGTCGGAACCGAGCAAAAGAGGTTCCGGCAGAGGCAGATAGTCTCGTGAGCGCGCCGAGCGGTTGCGGTTTGGAGCGCGCTCAATCCTGATGCGGGAGTCTTGCGCTCTCAGTCGCTGGCTTGGCTAAGCCCCGGCCAGCGATCAGTAACCATACGCCCTATCTGCGTTCGTGGCGAGGGCAAAGCTCTCGGCCAGCCCCGACCTTAGGCGGAAATCCTCGCAGTTTCCAAAAGCGGACGACCTAATTGATTTGGTGACCGCCAAATGGCGGCTTTTGGACACCTGTTCGAGGCGTTCGATCTCGCCTCATTAGGCGACTGGATTGGGTCACGACGTTCCCTTGACCTCCCATCAGGGATGGCCCGCAGGGGCTCGGTTCTTGCCGTCCATCGGATTGTCAGACCACTAGATGGTGACGACCATCTTGCCGGCATTGGCCAGCGGCGTCGTCACGCCGGACAGCATCGTGCGGATATGGGCAACGCTCTGATAGCGACCGTTGACCGAAATGCGCGGCAGCGCGTGCAGGAAACCGGCATGTTTTGCGCGCAGCACGCCGTGGCGGGTCGTCACCGCCGAGGCATAGCCGGCATCGCGGGCAAAGCCGACTTCGCGATCGCCAACGGCGCTGGCATAGCCATAGGGATAGGCGAAATGGCGCGGCGCCTCGCCAAGCTCGGCCTGCAATATGCGCCTGACGTCATCGACCTCGTGCCGCGCATCGGCTTCGGAAAGCCGCTTCAGGTTGCGATGATTGATGGTGTGGGCGCCGATCGTCACCAGCGGATGCCCTGCCATGGCGCGGATCTCGTCCCAGTTCATCAACAGGCTCTGGCGCGCGCCCAACTCGATACCGTTCGACCGCGCCAATTGGCGCAGCACCGCGCGCTGGTCCTCTTCGCGGACCTCCAGCGTCAGATGGTCGTGCAGGCGCGCAAAGGCCTGGATTTTCTTGCCCGGGGTCGAGCAGTCGATCGTCACCGGACCGTTCGGTGTCGTCAAAACCAGCCGGTTGCGCGCGCTGACGATGTCCTCGACCACCTCCCACCATAGATCGGCGGCGCCGTTTATCAGCCCCGGCGCGACATAGATGGTGATCGGCGAGCCGTGCTTTTCCAGCACCGGCAGCGCCTCGGTCATGTTGTCGCGGTAGGCGTCGTCGGCGGTGATCGCCGCGAACTGGCCACCTTTGCCGGCCTTGATGCGCTCGATCGCCTCGTCCAGGGTGACGAATGTATAGCCGTTCACCGTCATATCGGCGATCACGGCGTCCAGAAACTCGGGCGCGATGTTGAGATGCCGGTTGACGCTATCAGGCTTTTCCGGCGTGGCGGTGACCCGATGCAGCATCAGGATGGCGCCGATGCCGCCGACAAATGGCTTGGCCAGCGGGGCAAGACCGCTATAGCGCACGACGTTGAGCGCCAGTTTCCGGATTGCCTCGCCCCCGTCGATCATTCATTCACCTTTTGCGCCTAGGCTCATCCAAGCACGGAATGCGGCTATGCGCGCGCCCAATCGCGGTGAATACGCCCTAAGGATTGAGGTATGGTTGACGCCACCGCGTCATTTGACGGCAATCGGCTCGAGGCAATGCAGGCGGCGCCGCGCGCGGGGCCTGCGGATCATGCCGGCCGGTCGGTGTCGGTCGCCGACGGTGCGGCACTTGCGGCCTATGCCGAGTTCTGCGGTTCGGCGCTGTTCGCGCCTGCGCAGAGCCCGGCCTGGATCCTGAACTGGGCCAGACATGCCGAAGCGGACACCGTTTTAGCGACGCTGAGCGCCGACGGCAGGCCGGTTTTTTCGCTGGCGCTGGAAGTCACCAGAAGCGGTCCGTTACGCGTTGCCCGTTTCATGGGCGGCCGCCATGCCAACGGCAATTTCGCCGCCGCCGACCCGTTCTGGCTGACCAAGGCGGATGCTGCTTCTATCTGCTCGATGCTGGCGGCGATCGCCAGGGCGCGGCCGGACATCGACCTCGTCGCGCTGGAGCGGCTGCTGCCCGATCTCGACGGCATTGCCAATCCGCTTCTATCCCTGCCGCATTTTCCCAGCCCCAACCTGTCGCTGGCCGTCGACCTAGCGGGAGGTTTTGATGCACTGCTCTCTCGCGCCAGCGGCAAGCGCAGGCGCAAGAGGCACCGCTCGCAAGCGCGAAAGTTGGAAGCCGTCGGCAGCCACCGCCGCATCGAGGCGCGGACGTCAGACGAGGTGAACAGACTGCTCGATGCGTTTTTCGAGATGAAGGAGTTCCGCTTCCGCAAAATGGGCATCGCCAACGTCTTCGGCGAGCCACAAGTTCGTGCCTTCTTCCGCGCATTGTTCGTCGAAGCGCTTTGCGACGACAAACCGTCCTTCGTGCTGCATGGGCTCGAAGTCGCTGGCAAGCTTCGCGCCGTCACCGGATCGAGCCGCTCGGGAAAACGCCTGATCTGCGAATTCGGAGCGATCGCCGACGACGACCTCGCCCATGCCAGCCCCGGCGACTTCCTGTTCTTCGACAACATCGAGGAAGCCTGCGAGAAGGGGTTCGATGTTTATGATTTCTCGGTCGGCGACGAACCCTACAAGCGGTTGTGGTGCGATATCGAGACCCGGCATTTCGAGGTCCTGATTCCGCTGACGACAAAAGGCCGCGCGCTGGTGTTTGTCCTGCGGCAAGGCGGGCGCCTGAAAGCCTTCGTCAAGAACAGCCCGACGATCTGGAAGCTGACCAAGATGCTGCGCCGCAAGGCGGCCGGACAGGCTGTGCCAGCAGAGGGTGACAGTTAGCATTCATTCTGTCCGCGGCAACCAGCCAGCGCGACGCTCTTTCAGTGCCTGCCCTCCTCCGTGGTCGTCGTGAGGATGAAGACCGATCCTTGACGCCTTCCTCTTGGCCGCGCCGATGCTCGGCCAACCAGAGATAGCTATAGCGTATGACCAGACCCGGGACAGGAGTGGGAAGCGCCACGCAGCTACTGGTCTAGCTCGTGATCGAAAGCTTTGGACGATTCCGGGGCGCTGGTCGCCTCAAGGGCAGCGATATCGGCATCATCGAAGTCATCGAGGCTCAACACCTCTCGGTCGCGGCGCTTGAGACGACGATATTCCTCGGTCGAGATCATCACGGTGCGCTCCCGACCGTTGCGGGTGACCACCACGGGCTGGGTGAGCGCCATGTCCTGATAACGTCCAATATTGCGCTGAAACTCGGCCGCGCTGACTTTGATCATTTTCCTGCCATTCGATCCAGAAGTCATGCATTATACGTATAATGCATGACATCCTCAATCGGAATCGACATGGAAGCAACGAACCGTCTCAGGCGGCGGAGCGTCGTCCTGGCAGCGGCGTCCCTGGCGTCTGGTGGCCAACCGGCGTCACCAGCGTCAGTTCGGGATAGCCGCTCTCGATCAGCTCGACCGCGGCCTGCGCCACCTCGTCGTTCGGCTCCAGCAGCGAAAGGAAGACCTCGGTGCCCTCGCCGACAAGGCGGCTGATACCTTGCGCGTCGGTGGGTCCGCATTCGACCACGACCAGATCGTAGGCGGTGGTCAGCGACTGCATGATGATCGGCAGCCGGTCGGCGGCGCGCATGGCGCGGACCGGATCGGCGGTGCCGACGGGAATGACGTGGCAGTCCGAATAGAGATCGGCATGGATCACGTCGCTGAACTGCGCTTCGGAGGCGAGCAGATCGGTGATGCCCGGGAAAAGCCTGCTGTCCAGCGTTGGCCGCGAAGCGGCGCCCGAAGCGGTGAGGTCGAGCAGGAGCACACGCAGGCCGGCGTCGGAAACCTCACGCGCCACCAGCACCGCCGAGGCGGCCGCCTCGTCGCCTTCCGGCGACACAAATATGGCGCGCGCCGCACCGCTTGAGATCAGTTTTTCCACCGCCTTGTCGATTTCGACCTCGCCAAGGCTGCGGCGCGCCGGCCCGACGTGGTCGCCAGTTGCCGGGCCAGTTGCTGGGGCCGTTGCTTGCGCCGCGGCAGCCGCTTGCGGCTCTGCCTGGGCTTGCGCCGTCCGATCCTCAAGCTCTTCGATATCGGCCGGTTCCTGATTGGGCGGCTCGTGATCGGGCGGTTCGTGATTTGGCGGTTCGTGGGCAACCGGCATCGCCACCTGTTCGATCCGCTCGAAGCGGGCGCCGGCGGCCGGCCGCATGGCACGACCCGAAAACAGCTCTTGTAGAAGCGTCACGATCGCCATGACCAACAACGAGCCGACGAAGGCCGCACCGACGATCGCCAGGATTTTTGGGAAATAGGGTTGGGTCGGCGCCACCGCGCGGGAAAAGACACGGGCGTCGACCGGCGGATAGTTGCTGTCCTTGCGCGAGGACGCCTCACGGTAACGGGTCAGGTAGGATTCGAGCAGCTGGCGTTGGGCGGTCGCTTCGCGCTGCAGCGCGTCCAGTTCGACCTGCTGGTCGCCGGCGCGCGCCGATGCGGCCTTCAGCGTGTTGACGTCGGCGACAAGCTGGTTTTCGCGGGCCTGGGCGGTCTGCGCCTGCGTCATCAGCCCTGTCATGATCTTTTCCGCCTCGCTGCGGATCTGGCGGTCGAGATCGGCAAGTTGCGATCTCAGCGCCCGGATGCGCGGATGATTGTCGAGTAAGGAGGTGGAAAGGTCGGCGACGTTGGCCTTGAGCTCGACCTGCCGCTCGCGCAGGCGCTGGATGAGTCCGGACGACAACACCTCCGGCACCGCATCGAGCGAGCCGCCATTCTGCAGCGCCCTGCGGACGCTGTCGGCAGTCGCTGCCGCCGAGGCGCGATTGGCCCGCACCCGCGACAATTCGCTGGACAGTTCGGAAAGCTGTTGCGTGGCGAGCACCGAATTGTTGCCGCCCATCAAAAGATCGGACTGGGCGCGGTAGCTTGCCACCTTGGCCTCGGCATCTTTCACCCGCTTCGACAGATCGGCGATCTCCGGCGCCAGCCAGTCGGTTGCGGCGGAATTCGATTCGATGTTGGCATTGCCCTGGACGGAGATGTAGGCGTCGGCGATGGCGTTTGGAATTTCGGCAGCGAGCTTGGGGTCCTCCGAGGAGAATTCGATGACGATAACGCGAGATTTTTCAACCCGATAGACGTTGAGCTTCTCGCGCATCTTCGTCAGCACGCGTTCTTCCGGCGGAATCTCGTTGGGGTCGCTTTTCAGGCCGGCGACGACCAGCAGCCGGCTCAGCGCCGGCATATCCGCCGTCTCGTCGAACTCGGGAAGCCGCGACAAATCAAGCTTCTGCGCCACCTGCTTGAGGATGTCGGTCGAGGAAATGACCTCGACCTGGCTGGTCACGCCTTCTTCGTCGAGTATAGGCTTGTCGTTGTCATTCGTGCCGTCGGGGCGCGTGTAGACCGATTCGCGCGTCTCGATCAAAAGCCGGGTTTCGGCCCGGTAATGCGGGGTGGCGAGCCAGGTGAGCGCGAACGCCAGACCGGTTACGACTAGCGCGACAGCAAGAATGCGCAGCCAATTCCTCGCGAGGCTGGCGAAGAGCTGCCTGAGATCGACGTCGACATCTGCGGCCGCGGATTGAACGGACATGCATCCTGCTCCGGTGCTTGAAGCGCGTCGCATTGAACGGATTCATGCGACGCGCTTCCAGCTCTTGTTTTCATGCATGTCGTTGTCCCAAAACCGCTGCGCAACTTGGGCGACATGCATTGGTCAGCATACACCGTAAACAAATATGGTAACTCAGCCGTTAATATTGCGGTAAGCACCTGTTTGGGGTTTACGCGCAACCGGCAACAAAGCATCGAAACCGGGCCGTCTCTTGTCGATTGCCGTCGCTTGGGCCGCCTGCCTTTACCGGCCATTAACCCTAACCGGATGATAACGGGCCCCGATCTCCAGAGTTTGCCGCGGTGTAGCGGCGGCCAGTCGAAGGTACATGTCCGGTCATGAAAAGCACTGCTCCCCTGTTCCGTGCGCTGCTCGCCGTGTCATTGCTTGCCGGTTGCTCCAGCTACCGGCCGGCGCCGGCCGCCTTTCATAAAATGCTCGATCAGCCCTATCGCCTCGGCGCCGGCGACCGGGTCCGGGTCACCGTGTTCGAGCAGGAAGGTTTGACCAACGTCTACAGCGTCGACCAATCCGGCTATCTGTCCATCCCGCTCGTCGGCGCCGTACCGGCGCGCGGCCACACCGCACAGCAACTCGAAGGCGAGATCGCCGACAAATTACGCCAGGGTTATCTCCGTGATCCGGATGTTTCGGTCGAGATCGACCGCTACCGGCCGATCTTCATCATGGGCGAAGTCGGTGCTGCGGGCCAGTATTCCTATGTTCCCGGCCTGACCGTGCAAAAGGCGATTGCCATCGCCGGCGGTTTCAGCCCGCGCGCCAACCAGGCAAGCGTCGACATCACCCGCGACATCAACGGCAAGGTCATGACTGGTCGCGTTGCCACTTCCGACCCGCTTCTGCCCGGCGACACGGTCTATGTTCGCGAACGCCTGTTCTAGACCACGTGGCGGACACACTCAGGATCGTCCACTGCTTTCGCTCACCTGTCGGAGGGATTTTTCGTCACGTGCGCGACTTGACCGAGGCGCAGGTCGCCGCCGGGCATGCCGTCGGCATCGTCTGCGATTCGACGACGGGCGGCGACTTCGAGGAACATCTGTTCGAACAGATGAAAGGCACAATGGCGCTCGGCATCCATCGTACGCCGATGCAGCGGCACGTCGGGCCGGGCGACCTCGCCTCGGCCTGGCGCACATTTGGGATCATCAAAGAATTGCGGCCGGACGTGCTCCACGGGCACGGCGCCAAGGGTGGCACCTATGCCCGCCTGTTCGGCTCATTGTTGCGGGTATCAAGGTCTCGCGTAGCCCGCCTTTATTCGCCTCACGGCGGCTCTCTTCATTATGACGAGACCACCGCCACGGGGAAGCTGTTCTTCGCGCTCGAGCGGTTCATGGCGCGCTTCACCGACTATCTTCTGTTTGTCTCCGACTATGAAAGGCAGACCTATCGCAGGAAGGTCGGCGAACCACCGATCCCGAACAAGCTTGTCTACAACGGCCTGAGCGCCGCCGAGTTCGAGCCGGTGCCAACCGAGCCGCATGCGGCTGATGCCCTCTACATCGGCATGATGCGCGACCTCAAGGGACCGGACATCTTCATCGATGCGCTGGTTCTTGCCGGAACACGGCTCGGACGCCCGGTGAAGGCGGTGATGGTCGGCGACGGCGACGACCTGCCGCGCTACCATGCGCAAGTGAAGCGGCTCGGGCTCGAAGCCCATATGCGTTTCCTGCCGCCGATGCCGGCGCGCAAAGCCTTCGCGCTGGCCGAACTGGTCGTCGTGCCTTCGCGCGCGGAAGCCATGCCTTACATCGTGCTGGAGACGCTCGCCGCCGGCAAATCGATGATCGCCACCGGCGTCGGCGGCATCCCGGAAATTTTTGGCGCCGGCTCCCCTGCCCTGGTCCGGCCCGATCCGCGCGAGCTTGCCGACAAGATGAGCGCGGCGCTGGCCGACCCCAATGCCTATGGCGGGTTGATGCCCGGTACAGCCGACCTCAAGGCGCGGTTCGGCGCCGACGTGATGGCCGCCGCGATCGAGACGGCGTATTTCGCGGCGCTCAAGCGGTAACCCAAAAGGGCGCTAACCTCAAAGCTTCTCCAAAACCTATTTGTTGTTTCAAGGGTTTCTTAGCTCTCTTTCGCTATTCACTTGCGTGAAGCTTTGCGGATGCATCATGAGCGACTTCGATCCCAAACGCCGCTTTTCGAAAGACGCGGTGCGCAATTTCAACGGCCCGGCCGGTGACGATAGCCCCGGCGGCATGAACGACGTCGCCCGTCAGGTCGCGACGCAATACCGGCGCGACACCATGTCGCCGATCATGGTCAGCGGCGTCTTGCGGATGGTCGAATTCGCGCTGCTGTTCCTGTCGGGCCTGTGCATCTATTTTTACTATGTCGGCTTCTTCAACCATCTCGCCTGGCAATATCCGCTGGCGATCGCCGCCGCCTCGGCCCTCGCCGTGGTGCTGCTCGACGTCGCCGACTGCTATCAGATCGTCTCGTTTATGCGGCCGCTCGCCAATTTCGGCCGTCTGCTGATGATCTGGGCCGGCACCTTCGCCTTGATGGCGCTGACGGCATTCGCCATGAAGATGTCGCAAGACTATTCGCGCCTGGTTTTCGGCACCTGGTTCGTCGTCGGCTTCATGCTGATCTTCGGCCTGAGACTGCTGATGTCGAAGCTGATCCGGCGCTGGGCGCGCGACGGGCGCATGGAACGCCGCGCCGTCATCGTCGGCGGCGGCACGGCGGCGGAAGTCCTGATCCGCTCCGTCGAAAAGCAGCCCTACAACGACATCCGAATCTGCGGCATCTTCGACGACCGCGGCGACAAGCGCTCGCCGCCCATCGTCGCCGGCTATCCAAAACTCGGCACCGTTTCCGAGCTCATCGAGTTCGCCCGCATCGCCCGCATCGACATGCTGATCGTGTCGCTGCCGCTGACCGCCGAATCGCGCGTTCTGCAGCTTTTGAAGAAGCTGTGGGTGCTGCCTGTCGACATCCGGCTCTCGGCGCATTCGAACGCGCTGCAGTTCCGGCCGCGCGCCTATTCCTACATCGGCTCGGTGCCGATGCTCGACATCTTCGACAGGCCGATCAACGACTGGGATTCGGTCGCCAAGCGCGCCTTCGACATCGTCTTCTCGATCATCGGCATCATCGTGTTCTCGCCGGTCATGCTGGCGACCGCGATCGCCATCAAGCTCGACAGCAAGGGCCCGGTGCTGTTCCACCAGAAGCGGCATGGTTTCAACAACGAGATCATCGAGGTCTACAAGTTCCGTTCGATGTACACCGACAAGGCGGACCCGACGGCCAAGCAGACGGTGACCAGGAACGACCCGCGCGTCACCCGCGTCGGCCGCTTCATCCGCAAGACCTCGATCGACGAGTTGCCGCAGTTCTTCAATTCGCTTTTCGGTTCGCTGTCGCTGGTCGGCCCGCGCCCGCACGCCATTGCCGCCCAGTCGCACAACCTTCTCTACAATGAGGTGGTCGACGGCTATTTCGCACGCCACAAGGTCAAGCCCGGCGTCACCGGCTGGGCGCAGATCAATGGCTGGCGCGGCGAGATGGACACCAACGAGAAGATCCGCATGCGGACGGAGTACGACCTCTATTATATCGAGAACTGGTCGCTGCTGTTCGATCTGAAGATCCTGTTCCTGACACCGATCCGGCTGCTCAATACGGAAAATGCCTATTGAGCGCAGTCGCGCATGAACTCTCGCCGGCTGCGGTCAACGCCAAGCTGATCGCGCTGATTGCGTCGGGCGCGGTTTTTCTCGGCGTCTTCCTGTCCGGCTTCGTCATCGCCGAGCCAGCGCCGTACGACCTCTACATGGTCGGGTTGATGGCGGTCTGGGCCCTGTTCGGCCTGCGCATATCGCGCGCGGCGGCGCCGCTGCTGGTGCTGCTGGTGGTCATGAACATCGGCGGCATGATCGCGATGACCCAGATGTCGGATATTGCCGGCACCCCGCTCTATCTCGCCGTGTCGCTGTTCCTTGCCTTCACCGCGGTGTTCTTCGCCTCGGTGACATCGGTCCAGCCAAATCTCTACCGGGTGATCTTCCGGGCCTATGTGATGTCGGCGGTGCTGACCTCGCTGCTTGGGATCGCCGGCTATTTCCATGCCTTCCCGGGGGCGGAGATCTTCACCAGATACGACCGCGCCACCGGTGCCTTCCAGGATCCGAATGTGTTCGGGCCGTTCCTGGTGCTGCCCGGCATCTACCTGCTCCATCTCCTGCTGACCGGCCCGGTCTCACGCATGCCGTTGCTGGCGATGCCGCTGCTGATCATCACGGCCGGCATTTTCTTCTCGTTCTCGCGCGGCGCCTGGGGCATGTTCGGGGTTTCGGCGATCCTGCTCACCGGCGCCCTGTTCCTGCAGAGCGCCAGCGGAAAATTCCGGCTGCGTGTCGTCATCATGACCATCGCCGCCATCTCGCTGCTGGTCATTGCGATGCTCGTCGTCCTGCAGCTGCCGGGCGTCTCGGAAATGTTCACCAGCCGCGCTCAGCTGGAACAGAGCTACGATACCGCCCGCCTCGGCCGTTTCGCCCGCTATATCTTCGGTTTCCAGATGGCGCTTGAGCATCCGCTCGGCATCGGCCCGCTCGTCTTCGGCACGATTTTCGGCGAGGACACACACAACATCTGGCTAAAAATGCTGATGGACTATGGCTGGCTCGGCTTCGTGTCGTTCCTGACGCTGACCTGCTGGACGATATCAGCCGGCTTCCGCATTCTCCTGCGCGACAGGCCGTGGCAACCCTATCTTCTGTGCGCCTATGTCGCATTCATCGGCAATATCGCGCTGGGCACCTTCATCGACATCGATCACTGGCGCCACGTCTATCTGCTGCTCGGGCTGATCTGGGGCGCCATCGCGCTGGAATATCGCCATCAGCGGCAGTTGCGACCGGTGGCGCTGCCTGCGCCGGCGGCGGGGGTTTGATGGATTTCTGGGGGCAAGTCTAAGCAACCCACCAAACGATGGCCGCACACAGCAAAAACACGAGCGCGGCACCCGCGATCAACATACCTCTTCGCGTTCGCCACCTTGGCGGCTCAGCCGGCACAAGCCTGAACCGCTGAGCATGCTCCGATGCGAGTTTTAGTAAGGCTGCAGCCGTTTCGCGCGGCGTCCACCCTTTCGCTTCCGAGGCGGTCACCAAGGCTGCAAATGCGACTTCCAAAGCGACTTCACAGTTGACATCCCGATCTGGGCTGCCCTTTGGCAATATGGGTGGTTGCACGGCTTGGGACATGCACACAAAGCGGCTCGCGGATGAAAGGTTCCCGCGTTTCACTTTCGAAGGTGGCCGAGCAGTTCTAATTCCCCGACAGTGTAGCATTTCGTCTTCAGCCAGTTGGTCGACCGGCCGCTGCGAAACTTAGTGTCTCCCCATTCGCTCAAGGCCGGCCTGGTCGATCAGGTGATAGATCGCATTGGCGGGAGCGCCTGGCTGAACTGGGTGCGGATGTCAGGCGGGATGATGCCGGCAAGGATATCGCGGCGCTCTTGCAGAGCCATGTCGCGCAGATCGTGGCCGTTGAGGTGCAGCAGATCGAAGGCAACAAAGTAGAGATCGTGCTGGCGCCGCGTGATGGCCTTGCGCAAAGCCGCGAAATCCGACGGGCCGGCATCATTGAGCACGATGATCTCACCGTCGATGATGGCGCTGTCCACAGCCAGTGACTTCGATGCCGCTTTCGTCAATGATCATTTGCGACCGATAGCCGTCGAACTTGACCTCATGAAGCCATAGGCCGCTTTCCGGAGGCTTCTCAACCAAGGTCGGCAGTAGTGGCGGGACAAACTTCAAACGCATGCATTTGACTCGCAAAACCGCGATTCAATTAGCATGCTCTTAATTAGTTCCGGAAAATTTTAACGAATCGTTGACCGCGCTGTCCCAGAATAGGACGGCGCGGTCAAACCCCCAAACGGGCCGCGCTGGCGGCTCCGGCAATTCGCCTTCCCGCGCCACTGTCGGAGCCGCTACCACACTCCTCCAAAATACCAGCAACGGTTGAATCAACTGTTACCGCACGTGCTTTACAGTGCGCTTTCACAGTCGTTAGACTTTGATGGAACAGGGCCTCGCTTTCACGGTTGACGCCGAGACAGTCCATCTCAGCGAGGAAACATGGAAGCCCAAGAGAACATCCGCTACGCCTGGGCCGCCCTCAAATCGAGGTGAGAAGGTCGTGCATCTTTTTCCGCCCGAAGACGGTGAGTAGGTGAGGAATCGACCGTCTGGCGACCGAAGAAGTCGCAGCCCATAGATTCGGATGTCTGGCATCAGCTCCGCGTCGAACCTAGCGACGCATGGAGTCGCCCTTCACCCACATGGACGGCAGGCTCAATAGAATGGATACGCATTTCGGGTTCCTAGAGAGTTACGCAGGCTAGATTTGGAGTAGCCGAGGCGCACGAATTCAAAACATTCGGGCTTCACTTCGGGACTTTTTCGGGACTCCGGGTTCCGAAAACGGGCGATTTGAGCCCCTTTCGTTCCGAAAATGGAAAAGGCGCCAGAAGGCGCCTTCAATAAAAACTAGGGATCTCAAGGATTTAATGGTCGGAGTGGCCGGATTCGAACCGACGACCCCTTGACCCCCAGTCAAGTGCGCTACCGGGCTGCGCTACACTCCGGACCGGTCGCGATGTATCGTGATAACCCGGTTCGGGTCAACCGAATTCGGCGGCCATCACGCCGATGCCCGGCATGGTGGATTTGAAGTTCCTGCCCCGTTGGACGTCGTCAGCATTCAGGAACTTCAAATCCAGAACAAGCCTCGCTTGTCTGGCTTGATCGTCTGGCGTCGCTGCTATGAGACGGGTCTTGGATTTTCCACAGATTGTGTCAGCGCGGCTGTATCGATCAGCGCGCTTTCCGGAAGCCGGAGCGCGGAGGCTATTCGCCTAAGTTTCGACAAATCGGAATTCCTGCCGTTCTCGATGTCCGCAATCTCATCGACCGACAGTCCGCACGTCAGGGACAGCTCTTCCATGCTGTATCCCCTGGTTTCTCGGATGGCCTTGAGGGCGCTGTGATCGGGCGCAGCTTGGGTCGCCGACAGTTCGGAAAAAGCTTCGCTTGTTGCTATTTGGGGCATTTGGCAACTCCGTGGATTTAAAGAGTTTGATCAAATCAAGAAGTTGCCTGAGACGGCGCAGAGAATGCCCTCTCGATGGTGATTTGCCAAGCGCCAAAAATGCCGTCACGGCATCGTGATTCCGATCGGCGCAGCCCGGCACTGGCCTTGGCGGCGCCGGCACGGGTCCGTCATCCCGATCGGGGTCTTTGACTGGCCGATCGCCGAACTGTTCGACGGTTCTGAGCCGCTCCCTTGTTAACCGGCTGTCGCTGGCCCGTCAGCCGCTTTGAACGGATCGAATCAGCGGCGGGAGCTGATGCAGGCAGAGCGCGTCAGGGGACGGCGAATATTTTTTGAAGCGACGCGTGAACCTTTTCTCTCCGGGCCGCACCAACACGGTATGGACGCCACAAAGGCGTTCCCAACCGGAAGGACGCCCTGACGGCGATCCTCGATCCAGAGAAGGAAATGCTCAAATGACCAACATCTCGAACTTCAATCGCCTGAACCTCAAGCACTTGTCGCTCGCCGCTGCCATCGTCGTCTCGGCCTTCGGCTCGATTTCCGTGCCGAACTCGGCCTTCGCCAACGGCACGCATCCGAGCGGCGGCGGCGCGGTTTGTAAGGGCGCGGGTCACTGCCTGGTGCTGCAGCTCGACTGCAAGGGTACCTACACGGACGCCACCGACTCCAACGGCACCGTCTACGGCAAATGCAGCCAGACCGCGCAGGTCAGCCCGAAGAACAAGCTCAAGCTCGCGCGCTGATCGATCCGTAGTCAACGAGAATGGCGGCCGTCCGCGCCGCCATTTTCTTGTCTCAACGTGCCGATCTCGATTTCGTTCGCGACGTTTTCTGCTGGCGGCTGAGGAACAGGCTGGCGACGAGCCCGACCACAACCAGGCCGACGGCGGCCGCTGTCGCGGGATGATCGCGGGCTGTCTTCTCTATCACCCTGCCATGCCTCCTGATCGCGGGCAGAGCGTCACTGAAGCGCTCGGCGAGGTCCGCGTAATAGTCCGACGCGGTGTCACGCCCGTCCTCGTAATAAGCGCTGCCGCGCCTGGAAACGGCCTTCCTCAGCGCCGCCAGTTCCCTGGAGAGGGCCGCGACCTGCTTTTCAAGATCGATGTCGGAGAGGGTCGAAAATGATACCATGACAGGCTTCCTTCTTTTGCGGGAGGAACGCACGATCGCAAAACCGGTTCCGGTTTTGCCGCGACCGATCGGGGCCCAGGGCACGTCGCATCAGAAGGTGGCCTGTGGCCAGCGTCAGGGATGATGGCTGCAGGCCGGCCGGCAGTGACCGTCAGTCAAAGAACCAAATCCCCTGTGCAGAGGGACTAGCGCACCTGATCGAGCAGGCGCTTGCATTCCAGAAGGTCGAACAGCGCCTCCTGCAGCAAAGCGCGATTGTCGCGCGAGAGTTTCGACGTGCCCGGCTGCACCGGGCCTTCGTCGTCGGTCTTGCCCAGGCCGAAAAAGCGCCGGCTGGGTTTCACCTTGGGCTCGCCGACCAGCATCTCGTCATCGGCGCCGCGCGGCTGGGCCGCCGGCGTCAGCGGCACCGCATCGGCCTGCCGGCGCTGCGAGATCGCCTCGACGGCCGCCATGTCGCCATTGCCGATGGCGACCAGGAAATGATTGCCGTTCTCGCGCAACAGCTTCTGCACACCCTTGATCGTGTAGCCCTGATCGTAGAGCATGTGGCGGATGCCCTTGATCAGTTCGACATCCTGCGGCCGGTAGTAGCGACGGCCGCCGCCGCGCTTCATCGGCTTGATCTGGTTGAAACGCGTTTCCCAAAAACGCAGCACATGCTGCGGCAGGTCGAGATCTTCTGCGACCTCACTGATGGTGCGGAAAGCGTCGGGGCTCTTGTCCATGGGCGAAATCCTCACGCTGGAGCATGGTCCCGAAAAGTCGGAATCGGTTTTCGGCCAGGATCATGCTCAACAAAGAGTCATTCCGATCCGGCTTGTTCCGCCGAATCGAGCCTTATTTCAGCGGTTTATGAAACAATATTCAAGCCCGGCGTCAAAGCAGGCGACCGTTTTCAACCGGGCTTTGAAGCACAGGCGCTATTTGCTGCCCTTGGCCTTGTTGATCTGGTGGGCGCGCAGAATGCGGTTCTTCAGCACATTCGACGATTTGAAGGTCATCACGCGGCGCGGCAGGATCGGCACTTCCTCGCCGGTTTTGGGGTTGCGCCCGATGCGCTCGTTCTTGGAGCGAACATGGAACGTCGCGAACGACGACAATTTCACCGTCTCGCCGCGAACGATCGCCTCGCAGATCTCGTCCAGAACCGCTTCGACGAGCTCGGCCGATTCAGTACGCGACAAGCCAACCTTGCGATAAACGGCTTCAGCAAGATCGGCGCGCGTAAGTGTCTTTCCCCCCATGCGAACCGTCCCCATCAGCTCAAAAAAACATAACTCTATATAAGCAAAGATAGAGCCTAAGTAATTGATCCGGCAAGGTCAAGGACCGAACCGGTCCGTTCGGCACTTACCAGCGAACCAGGACCGCGCCCCAAGTGAAGCCGCCGCCCATCGCCTCGATCAGCACCAGATCACCCTTCTTGATGCGGCCGTCGGCGACCGCCACCGACAGAGCCAGCGGCACCGAAGCAGCCGAGGTGTTACCGTGCAAATCGACGGTCACCACCACCTTTTGTTCTGCTATCCCGAGCTTCCTGGCGGAAGCGTCGATAATCCGCTTATTGGCCTGATGCGGCACGAACCAGTCGAGATCTTCAGCGGTGATCCCGGCAGCCGAAAACGTCGCCTCGATGACGTCGGTGATCATGCCGACCGCGTGCTTGAACACTTCGCGGCCTTCCATCCTGAGATGGCCCACCGTTCCGGTGGTCGACGCTCCACCGTCGACGAACAGCTTGTCCTTGTGAGCCCCGTCGGAGCGCAGGCTGGCCGCCAGCACGCCGTGGTCGGCAATGCCGCCCGCCCCCTCTCCTGCTTCCAGCACCATCGCGCCGGCGCCGTCGCCAAACAACACGCAGGTCGAGCGATCGCTCCAGTCGAGGATGCGCGAAAAGGTTTCAGAGCCGATCACCAGCACGCGTTTGGCCAGGCCGCCGCGGATATAGAGATCGGCCGTCGTCACCGCGTAGACGAAGCCCGAGCACACCGCCTGCATGTCGAAGGCGAAGCCGTGATGCATGCCGAGCCGGTTCTGGATGTCGACGGCGGTCGCCGGAAAGGTGTTGTTGGGCGTCGAGGTCGCCAGCACGATCAGGTCGATATCGGCCGGCGTCAGGCCGGCATTTTCCAGGGCTGCGCGCGCCGCCGCCTCGCCGAGCGAAGCCGTCGTCTCATCGTCGGCCGCGATATGGCGCTGGCGGATGCCGGTGCGCTGGGCAATCCATGCGTCTGACGTCTCGACCATGCCTTCGAAATCGGCATTCTTCATGATGCGGCGGGGCAGCGCGGCGCCTGTGCCGCGCACGACTGATCTGATCAAGGCTCTTTCCTATTCCTCTGCGTCGGCAACGACGTCGGATTTCCTGAATGTCTGGGCATGCGGATTGCGCGCATGGAACAGGTCGAGATCGGCTTCGATGCGATCGAGCAGGTTGTTGCGCACCATGTCGTAGCCAAGCTCGATCGCCGCCGCGAAGCCGTCCGAATCGGCGCCGCCATGGCTTTTCACCACGACGCCGTTCAGACCCAGGAAAACCCCGCCGTTGGAGCGGCCGACATCCATCTTTTCGCGCAGGCGATCGAAGGCGCCCTTGGCGAATACATAGCCGATCCTGGCCATCAGCGTGCGGTCCATCGCGGCGCGCAAGTAACCGGCGATCTGTCGTACCGTGCCTTCCGCAGTCTTCAGCGCGATGTTGCCGGCAAATCCTTCGGTGACGACCACGTCGACCGTGCCCTTGCCGATGTCGTCGCCCTCGACGAAACCATGGTAGTTCATCGAGGCCATGTTGGCCTCGCGCAACATGCGGCCCGCCTCCTTGACCTCTTCCTGGCCTTTGATCTCCTCGACGCCGACATTGAGCAGACCGACGCTCGGCCGTTCGATGCCGAAAACCGAGCGCGCCATGCCAGTGCCCAGAATGGCAAAATCAACTAGTTGATGCGCATCCGCGCCGATGGTGGCGCCGACGTCCAGCACCACGCTTTCGCCGCGCAATGTCGGCCAGAGCGCCGCGATCGCCGGACGGTCGATGGTCGCCATGGTGCGGAGGCAGAACCTCGACATCGCCATCAGCGCGCCGGTGTTGCCGGCCGAGATGCAGGCGTCGGCAGTGCCTGCCTTGACCGCCTCGACCGCTTTCCACATCGATGATTTCCAGCGGCCATGGCGCAGCGCCTGGCTCGGCTTGTCGTCCATCCGGACTGCTACCTCGCAGTGGATGAACTCGCTCACTTCCGCCAGCTTTGGCAGCTTTGCCAGTTCGGGGCGCACTGCCTCCTCGCGACCATAGATGACGAAGCGGATGTCGGGACGCCGGGTCGCGACCGTCATGAGCGCCGGGATGACCACGCTTGGTCCGTGATCGCCACCCATGGCATCGATGGAAATCCTGATCACGCGGTGTTCATCTCACAGTTAGCTTGAGCGAGCGGCAAGCGCTGGCAACGAATTTGTCGCTGGCAACGGGTTTGGGGCTCGCGAAGGTTCGGCGAAAATAGCGTTTTTGGGCTGCCGCACAACCGGCTTTCTCCGATTGGGTCGGGTTTTCAGGATTTTCCCAGCAGGGAACGCAGCTTTTGCTGGAATTCGCTTTCCGCAGTCCCGGCATCGTCGGCAGCCTCCATCGAAACGCCTTGCTTGCGCGGATAGGGATCGATCGCCAACCCAAAGAACTGTTCGGCGAGCGCCCCGACATTGATTGAATTGCCGGAAAATGTTTCCGGACTGTCCGGCCCTTCGGCATCGAGCATTATCTCGCCGCCGCCCTCGAAACCCTGCCGCCCGAGCTTCGACTGCTCCGGCAGGAACAGTGCGTCAACCGCCTCGTCGATATGCGCCTCGATCGGATCCAGGGTGACGATGCAGGCCTGGGTGATATCGGCCTCGACGCGGCCGCTGACCTTGACGCCATTGCGCTTCCATGGCGCCACCAGCAGTTCGGCGCGGTAGTTCTCGACCGAGAGCAAGTCGTGCTCGCCTGCCAGCGCGGCGCGCTGCGCGGCGTCGGCCTCGATCTGCACCGGCAGGCCCTTTTGCGGCAGCCGGGCGACGTTGGCCACGAAGGACACGGGGCTCCGGCGATCGGGGCTCGGGGAATCGGCGTGTTTCATCTTTTCCTTGGATAGTCTTGTTTCTTGGATAGGCTTTGTTTCTCTTAAATAGTCTGGGCCACGGGGAATGCCACAGTGCCGGAAACAATCGATTCGGTCGGCTGTTCGGCGAGTCGTCTGGCGGCATCGGCGACGTAGCCGGCCAGATGCGTCGCCTGCGGCCAGGTGGCGGCATCGGGCCTGACATTGCGGTCAAGCGCCGCGACGAGGGCGTCATGGTCGTTTCGTTCCAGCGCATCGTCATAGGCGGCGGTGCGGCCATAGAACATCTTCGCCAGTTTCTTCATGCGTTTCGGCACGCCGACGTCGCCGATGCCGAGTTCCCGCAGCGAATGCTCGACATCCATGAAGAACTCGTCGATCAGCACCTGGGCGACCTCCCCGGCAACACCACCCTCGCCGCGCAGCCGGTGCTGGAACAGGAACATGTGCAGCGACAGCATCTCGAAGCGGCCAAGCGGCGTGTCCGGGACATTCCAGTCGGAATAAAACACGGTTTGCCGCGCCGCTGCCACGATTTGTGCGTAGAGCGCCTCGGTGATAGCGCGGTTGGCGTGACGTTCGCGACCAAAAAGGCGCTGGAACATTGAGGGTGGTCTCCCGGGGACCGTTTGTTGAAGTGGCCTTGTTGCATCGGCGAGCAAGCTGGTTTACCGGTTTTGCGGCCCAGCGCAAGTTGCGGCCAGCTAATGGAGTTGTAGTTGCGCGCGCTGAAATTCAAGTCGACTTTTCTGCCCAGGTCCGCTTTTCCGAGATCCGCCGGCGCGATCTCGCTGCTGGTGGTTGCTTCGGCGCTTTGCGCCTGCAACTCGTCGAAGATGATCGGTGATCTCAATCCGAGCGAGACGCTGACGCAGGGCTACGTCATCGACCAGCAGGCGATCGACCTGGTGCCGGTCGGCTCGAGCCGCGAACAGGTGCTTCTGGCGCTCGGCACCCCGTCGACCAAGGCGACTTTCGACAACGAGGCCTTTTATTACATTTCACAGACGCGCAAGCGTTACGTCGCCTTCGACAAGCCTAGGCTGGTCGACCAGAAGGTGTTGGCCGTCTATTTCGGCGAGGACGGGCGCGTGACCCAGATCGCCAATTACGGCCTGAAGGACGGCAAGGTGTTCGACTTCATCTCGCGGACCACGCCGACCGGCGGCAAGGACCAGAACTTCCTCAGCCAGATCATCGGCGGCGCCAGCAAGCTGGCGCCCGGCCTCCCCGGCGGCGGCGGCGGCGGCGCCACGCCCGGCACCTGACCCATCCCAGCCTCCTTCCTTTTGCTTCCCTGGAAGCAGCAACATCTCAGGCGACCGAAAACCCGCGGGAGCGATCCTGCGGGTTTTTGTTTTGAGACAGCAAGCCAGCGTCGCAGGCTCCGGGCCGCAGACGACTTGAACACGAGCTTTGGAGCGTCACGGGCGTCAATGCCCTGATGCGGGACGTGCAAAATAGAAGAACCCGCGGGATCGCTCCCGCGGGTTCGGTTGTGTATTTCGGCCCCGGAAGGCCGAGCGGCCTCAGCCGTGCGCGAGCACGGCCAGCAGCAGCAGGGCGACGATGTTGGTGATCTTGATCGCCGGGTTGACTGCCGGACCGGCGGTGTCCTTGTAGGGATCGCCGACGGTGTCGCCGGTCACCGAGGCCTTGTGTGCCTCGGACCCCTTGAGATGCTTGACCCGGTCCTTGTCAGTAAAGCCGTCCTCGAACGATTTTTTCGCATTGTCCCAGGCGCCGCCGCCAGAGGTCATCGAGATGGCGACGAACAGGCCGTTGACGATGACGCCGAGCAGCGAGGCGCCGAGCGCCGCAAAGGCGGATGCCTTCGAACCCGAGATCAGCAGCACCCCGAAATAGACGACCAGCGGTGCCAGCACCGGCAGCAGCGACGGAATGATCATTTCCCGGATCGCCGCCTTGGTCAGAAGATCGACCGCACGCGCATAGTTCGGCTTCGAGGTGCCGGCCATGATGCCCGGATCCTCGCGGAACTGCTTGCGCACTTCTTGGACGATGGCGCCCGCCGCACGGCCGACAGCGGTCATGGCGATGCCGCCGAACAGATAAGGGATCAGACCGCCGAAGATCAGACCGGCGACGACGTAAGGGTTGGAGAGGTCGAAAGAGACTTCGCCCATACCCTGGAAGTAAGGATATTTGTCGCTATTGGCGGCAAAGAACTTCAGGTCGTTGGAGTAGGCCGCAAACAGCACCAGCGCACCGAGCCCGGCCGAACCGATGGCGTAACCCTTGGTCACCGCCTTGGTGGTGTTGCCGACGGCATCGAGCGCATCGGTCGACTGGCGCACTTCCTTGGGCAAGCCGGCCATTTCGGCAATGCCGCCGGCATTGTCGGTGACGGGGCCGAAGGCGTCGAGCGCAACGATCATCCCGGCAAGGCCAAGCATTGTGGTGACTGCGATCGCCGTGCCGTAGAGGCCGGCGAGCTGGTAGGTCGAAATGATGCCGCCGACGATGACGATCGCCGGAAGTGCCGTCGATTCCAGCGAGACCGCAAGGCCCTGGATGACGTTGGTGCCGTGGCCGGTGACCGAAGCCTGGGCGATGGAGTTCACCGGGCGTTTGTCGGTGCCGGTATAGTATTCGGTGATCACCACGATGAGGCCGGTCACCAGAAGGCCGATCAGGCCGCAGATGAACAGGTTCGCGCCGGTGATGGCCATGCCGGCGACCGTGCCGATCTCGCCCCAGCCCAGCGTTGCCGAGGTGGCGATGCCGAGGCCGACGATCGACAGCAGGCCGGTGACGATCAGGCCCTTGTAGAGAGCGCCCATGATCGAGCCGTTGGAGCCGAGCTTGACGAAGAAGGTGCCGACGATGGAGGTCAGGATGCAGGCGCCGCAGATGGCCAGCGGATAGAGCATCGTGGCGCTGAGGACGGCGGTGCCGCCGAAGAAGATGGCGGCGAGGACCATTGTGGCGACCACGGTCACCGCATAGGTCTCGAACAGGTCGGCGGCCATGCCGGCGCAGTCGCCGACATTGTCGCCGACATTGTCGGCGATGGTGGCCGGATTGCGCGGATCGTCTTCGGGAATGCCGGCTTCGACCTTGCCGACGAGATCGCCGCCGACATCGGCGCCCTTGGTGAAGATGCCACCGCCGAGACGGGCGAAGATCGAGATCAGCGAGGCGCCGAAGCCGAGTGAAACCAGCGAATCGATGACGACGCGGTCGTTGGGCTGAAGGCCCATGAATTGGGTGAGGATCAGATAATAGATCGAGACGCCGAGCAGCGCCAGGCCAGCGACCAGCATGCCGGTGATGGCGCCCGACTTGAAGGCGATCTCGAGGCCGGCTGCGAGGCTGTTGGAAGCCGCCTGCGCGGTGCGCACATTGGCGCGCACCGAGACGTGCATGCCGATGAAGCCGGCGGCGCCCGACAGAACGGCGCCGATCAGGAAGCCGATGGCGGCGGTGATCGAAAGCAGCCACCAGGCGAGCAGCAGGACCACGACGCCGACGATGGCGATGGTGGTGTACTGGCGCGCCAGATAGGCCTGCGCGCCTTCGCGGATGGCCGCGGAAATTTCCTGCATGCGTGCATTGCCCTGATCGGCCGCGAGGACCGATTTTGTCGCCCAGATGGCGTAAAGGACTGAAAGCAGACCGCAGGCGATGACAGCTGAAATTATGGTCATTGCCGGATTTTCCTCGATTGATGACCCAAAAGAACCCCTCCCTGGGCCGTTGAGACGGGGAGCGGATTCCGCACGCAGAATCCGCTCTCCTCGCATCGGCTTATGCGAAACAGGGGTGCGAACGTCAAGATATTGTTCGGTTTTTGCCCGGCTTTCGCCCAAAAGCCCCAGCTTTCGCTCGAAAGCCCCCGGCTTTCCACCAAAGCAATGGGCGGCAACACGCTTGCGATCGCCGCCGCCCGATTGGATCGCTCGAAATCGGTTTCGTGGTCGTCAGCCTTCGCGCAGGTCGTGACGCTCGGTTGAGCCGCTATCTTTCACGTCAGAACCCGGCCGGGTCATGGAAATCGCTGTTTGAAATCCATTTCCGGCAAGGAGCTCGCGCGTGCGATGGCGGCGACTTGAGGACTGACGTCAGGACCGTCGCGCTCCGTCGCGCCCCCCTCTGTCCTGCCGGACATCTCCCCCACACGGGGGGAGATCGGCAGCTTCATTGCCGCTGATCCATCTTCGTCGTTGGCGATTGGCGAAAGCCGAGCTGGCATCCAATCTCCCCCCACGTGGGGGAGATTGGCCGGCAAGCCAGAGGGGGGCGCCTCGCACCGGCGTCTATCGAACCTTGTTCGGGGTCATGCGCTGGTCGGCCGCGCGGTCATCTTCAGCACGCCCAGCGCCACGAAGCACAGCACCGTCACCGGGAAGATGATCCAGTTCAGCATCTCCCAGCCCCAGGCGTTGTAGACCGCGCCCGACATCAGCGAGGCGAAGGCGACGGAGCCGAACAGGACGAAGTCGTGAAAACCCTGGACCTTGGCCTTTTCGGATGGCCGGTAGCTGTCGGCGACCATGGCGGTGGCGCCGATGAAGCCGAAATTCCAGCCAAGGCCAAGCAGGATCAGCGCCGTCCAGAACTGCCACAGCGCCAGGCCCGACAGCGCCACCACGGCGCAGCCGATCAGCAGCACAAGGCCGGTTGCGACAATCCGTTCGGCGCCGAAGCGATAGATCAGCGCGCCGGTGAAGAAGCTCGGCGCGAACATCGCCATGACATGCCAGGAAATGCCGAGCGTGGCGTCGTCCGTCGACAGGCCGCAGCCGACCATGGCGAGCGGCGAGCCGGTCATGACGAAGCTCATCAGCGCATAACTGCCGACGGCGCAAAACAGCGCTGCCACGAAACGCGGCCTGGTGACGATCTCGGCGAGCGGCCGCGCGTCGCTGTCGGCGATTTCCGCTTTGCCCGTCGCCTTGGCCGGGATGCGCAGCAAAGACAGGATGGCGGCGCCGACCGCCGCCAGCACCAGGATGGAGGCAAACGAGCCGGCAAACATCACCGGCGCAAACAATTCGCGGGTGAAGATGACGATCTGCGGCCCAAGGATGGCGGTGACGATGCCGCCGGCCAGCACAAAGGAGATGGCGCGCGCCTTGAATTCAGACGGCGCGTTGTCGGCGGCGGCGAAGCGGAATTGCTGGACGAAGGCACCGCCGATGCCGATCACCGACAGGCCGAAGGCAAACAGCCAGAAGCTGGCCTGGAACAGCGCCAGCGTGGCAATCAGACCACCGAGCGCAGTGACGATCGTCCCGGTCATGAAGCCGTCGCGCTGGCCGAGCCGACGGATGATGGCCGCGGCCGGCAGGGCGCCGAGCGCCACGCCGACGTTGAAGCCGGTGATCGGCGCCGTCGCCAGCGACTTGTCGGAGCCGAGCAGGTAGTGCCCGGCCAATCCACCCACTGAAATGGCGATGGGTGCGGCCGAGCCGATGATCGCCTGCGAAGCGGCCAGGATGAGCGCCGTGCGGCGCGCTTCCCTGGCGGCCTCGGCGATGGCGACGGCGGTCATGAAGCGTCCTTGCCACGCCCTTCGCCGCGCACCCGGCGCGACACGCGATCGAGCACCGCGTTGACCAACTTCGGCTCGTCTTCTTCGTAAAACGCCTTGGCGATGTCGACATATTCCGAGACGATGACAGCCACCGGCACGTCGTCGCGCTTCATCAGCTCGTAGACGCCGGCGCGCAATATGGCGCGCAGCGTCGAATCGAGCCTGGACAACGGCCAGTCCTCCGTCAGCGCCTGGCGGATGATCGGATCGATGGTCTTCTGGTTCTCGACGACGCCGGCGAGGATGGCGCGAAACCATTGTGCGTCGGCCTCGCGATAGAGCGCGCCATCGACTTCCTTGCCGAGCCTGAACGCCTCGTATTCGGCGGTGATCTCGAAGACGCCGCTGCCGGCCACATCCATCTGGTAGAGCGCCTGCACGGCGGCCAGACGGGCTGCACCGCGCTTGTTGGCGTGGCGCACCGCGGGCTGGCCGGGCGATGCGGGCTCGCTCACGATCGCTCTCCCAACTGTTGCTTGAGGGCAATCATGGTCAGCGCCGCACGCGCCGCAAAGCCGCCCTTGTCGCCTTCCGAACGCCTGGCCCGCGTCCAGGCCTGCTCGTCATTTTCGGTGGTCAGGATGCCGTTGCCGATGCAGACCGCTTCCTGCACGGACAGGTCCATCAGGGCACGGCTCGATTCATTGGCGACGATGTCGAAATGATAGGTGTCGCCGCGCACGATTGTGCCGAGGGCGACAAAGCCATCATAGCTCGGCCCGCCTTCGGCGGCGCCGTCGAGCGCGAAGGAAATCACCGCGGGAATTTCGAGCGAGCCCGGAACGGTGACGACGTCGTATGTCGCGCCCGCTTCCTCGAGCGCGCTGGTCGCGCCTTCGAGCAGCGCGTCGGCAAGATCGTCGTGGAAGCGTGCCTCGATGACAAGAAGGTGGGCCTGCTTCTTCGGCCGAATGAACGCTTTGCCGTGTTGGGATGTGCCAGCCATAGATGTCTCCGGGATCGCCGGTGACTTAGGCCGAAGCCGGTTTGATCGCAAGCAGAAGATTGGTGGAGATGCGGGAGGTGCCTTATTATCGGGTTTCCTCCGAAGCCGGCGCTGCCCCTCACTGCCCTGCCGGGCATTCCTCCTCGCAAACGGGGAGAAAGAGGCTGGCTGCGACGCCTGCGCCCTTCTTGCATCGCTGGCAATTGGCGAAACCATCGATGACCGCGCCCCTCACCCGGTTTACGGGGAGAGGTCGCCGGCAGGCAGGTGCCAACGGAACGGAATAAGGCGGGAATTAAGTTAGCGGTGCTCGTCCTGTTCGGACCAACCGTGTGAATCCATGCCGCTCTCCGGCAGCAACAACGGCCTTAAAGTCCCTCTTTCGCAGCCTCCGCCAGCCGCGCCGCGTAGCGGGCCATGGTGTCGATCTCGAGGTTGACACGGTCGCCGACATCGCGTTCGCCCCAGGTGGTCACCGTCAGCGAGTGATGGATCAAGAGCACGTCGAAACGCGTGCCTTCGACCTTGTTGACGGTGAGCGAGGTGCCGTCGAGCGCGACCGAGCCCTTGGGTGCGATGAACTTGGCCAGATCGCGCGGCGCTTCCAGCGTGAAGCGCACGGCATCGCCCTCCTCCTTGCGTGCGACGATCTCGGCTGTGCCGTCGACATGGCCTGAAACAATGTGGCCACCGAGTTCGTCGCCGATCTTCAGCGCCCGCTCCAGATTGATCCTGGTGCCGGATTTCCAGCCCATCGCCGTCGTCAGCCTGAGTGCCTCATCCCAGGCCTCAACCTCGAACCAGCGCGAGTTGGCGCCGCTTTCCGGCAGCGCCGTCACCGTCAGGCAGACTCCGCCGCACGAGATCGAAGCTCCAATGGCGATCGTCTGCGGGTCATAGGCGGTGTCGATGCGCAGGCCGACGCCCTCTCTCAGCGGCTTGACGGCAGCGACGGTGCCGACATCGGTGACAATCCCGGTAAACATCAGATCCTGTCTTCTTGTTTGGCCATGATCTTTTCCGAAACCGGTTCCCACTTTTCGGGATCATGGCCTCGATTGTTTGGCCATGATCTTTTCCGAAAACCGGTTCCCACTTTTCGGGATCATGGCCTTATCCACTCGGCGTAGCTGTCTTCGCCGAAACGCATGTCGCGCAATTTGCGAAATCCTGCCGGGATATGGTTGGCGTCGATGGGTGATGCAATGCCGCGCTTGCCGATCGGCTCCTGCCCCTGGAACAGCACGATGCGGTCGACCAGCCCCTCGGCGAGGAAGGCCCCGGCCACCTTGGCGCCGCCCTCGACCAGCACGCTGGCCATGCCGAGCGCGGCCAGATCCTCAAGCAGTTCCGGCAGCGCAATATCGCCTTCATACGTCTCGGTGCCGATGAAGCGCACGCCGGCGCGTTCGAGCGCGGCCCGCCGGTGCGGGTCGGCTTCGGCACAGGCGGCGACATAGAGCGGAACCCGGTCGACGCCGGCGACCAGTTTCGACGTCTCCGGCAGCCTGATCTGGCGGTCGAGCACAATGCGCGCCGGCGAGCGGTTCTCCAGCCCCGGCAACCGCACCGTCAGCGCCGGATCGTCCTCCAGCGCCGTGCCGATGCCGATCAGCACGGCGTCGGCTTCGGCGCGCATCAGATAGACTTCGCGCCGGGCGATGTCGCCGGTGATCGAGACCTGCCCCGCGCCTTCCATGCCGATCTTGCCGTCGCTGGAAAGCGCAAGTTTCAGGATCACTTCCGGACGTTTTTTCAGAGATCGAATGAGATAGCCGGCCATCTGCTCGGCGGCTTCTGCCAGCAGCACCTTTTCGACCACTTCGACACCGGCGGCACGCAGGATCGCATAGCCGTTGCCGGACACGCGTGGATCGGGGTCGCTCGCAGCCCCAACCACGCGCGCGACGCCGGCATTGACCAGTGCACTGGCGCAAGGCGGGGTGCGGCCATGGTGGGCGCAGGGCTCCAATGTGACATAGGCGGTGGCGCCGCGTGCGAGCTCGCCGGCCTCCGCCAGCGCCTCGGTCTCGGCATGTGGCCGGCCGCCGACAGCGGTGACGCCGGAGCCGACGATCATCGGCCCGGCGCCGTCGTCGCGCACGATCAGCGTGCCGACGGAAGGGTTGGTCGAGGTCCGCCCGGCGTTTTTCCGCGACAGCCTCAGTGCCGCCGCCATGAAGCGGCGATCAAGAACCTCTTGCTCGGCTTGGCTGCGCCTTGTCATGCTCAGCCGGCGTCCTCTTCCTTGAGCTCGTCACCTTTGAGCTCACCCAGCACGTCGTGGAAATCCTTGGCCTCGCGGAAATTGCGATAGACCGAGGCGAAGCGTACATAGGCGACGTCGTCGAGCGACTTCAGCGCCTCCATCACCAGGCGGCCGACCTCGCCCGAGGCGACCTCGGTCTCGCCGGAGCTTTCGAGCTGGCGCACGATGCCGGTCACCGCGCGGTCGATGCGCTCGGGATCGACATTGCGCTTGCGCACGGCGATCTCGACCGAGCGCAGCAGCTTGTCGCGGTCGAACGGCACCTTGCGCCCGGATTTCTTCACCACCACGAGGTCGCGCAACTGCACGCGCTCGAAGGTGGTGAAGCGGCCGCCGCAATCGGGGCAGACGCGCCGCCTGCGGATCGCCGCACCATCTTCGGCGGGGCGCGAATCCTTCACCTGCGTATCTTCGGACTGGCAGTAGGGACAGCGCATGGACAGCCTTGTGTTCGCGATTCTGGTGGAGCGAAAGGCTTAGAGGTTTTTGCCGCAACGGCAAAGTATCGGGGTGGCCTCTCGCGCGCCTCAGAGATAGCGAGGCGCGAGAGAAATTGCCAGCGCCATGCCGGACGGTAGTGTCTCAGTTTTGAATTTCTGCTGTGGGTGGTTCACCGCGCTCTGTCTCGCCGATCGGAACGAGCCGGTTGCCGACTAAACTGCCTTCCTATGTCGGATTCAGCGGTCCGCGAAAGACCCCTCCTAGCCTCCGACCTTCTGCCAGACGGAGATGTGCTTGTCGCTGACCTGCGTGAAACGGCTCCTTTTTCCAGCCGCTCCAGCGGTGTTGGAGCGTTAGACCGGCAAGCCGCGCCATGAGGTCGAACTCAGCCGGCCAGGCATAGCGGAACGGAACTGAGAAGCGCTCAAATCTCCCGTTCCGGAGCCAGATGTGATGGGACGAGAAGTTCTGGCTCACCACGTCGAACTCGTCGAGGCCCCAATGCGTCTCGCTGTGGTCGAACGCCAGGATGGTCTCCCCGACCGGAAGCCGCTGAAGCGGTGGGACACCGACCTCGATCAGGAAGTACCCACCGCGTTCAAGATGCGCGGCCGCGTTGCCGAAGCAGGCGACCTGAGCGTCCTGCGATGTCAGGTTGTTGATCGTGTTGAAGACCAGATAGACGAGCGAGAATCGCCCCGCGACGCGCGTCGTCGCCATGTCGCCGATTGCCACCGGGATCTCCGCGCCTCCCTTTTTCGCGCGAAGGCGGGCCACCATCGGCCTCGAAAGCTCGATGCCTTCCACCTGCACCCCCCTGCGTGCGAGCGGAAGTGCCAGGCGACCCGTCCCGATCGCAAACTCCAGGACACGCCCGTCTCCGGCGAGTTTGGCCAGGAGATCGACGGCCGGGTCGACGACCTCTGGGGCCGACATCCCGTCGTCATCGTAGGTCGCCGCGACCTTTTCATCGAAATGTCCGTCGTCATGCATCTTGTCTGCCTTTCTGATGGTGATCTGCTCCAGGGCGAGGCTGGGCCAGCGCGCCGAGGCGTGACGCGCCAGACGCGCGGCGCGGCTTGCGCAATGACAGGCGTACTTTGGGACACTTCAGCAGACTATCTTGCACAAGAACGGTCGCTTGTTTCCCGTCGAACTCTATTCAACGACCGAAGGCATAACTTCAGTCGGAACCCGACGAGTCTCGTTGAAGCCGGACATCATTGCGTCTTGCCGAAAGTCGTAGAGGGGCTCAATCGATCCTTTCATCGCGGCTGTTGCGAATGACGGCCAGGGGTCGTTAGTCGAAATTCAAACCGAGACGACAATACCGGCCGATTACGGCGCGACGTCAGCAGTCGGGAACCCACATGACACGCCGAGGCTGCGATAGGCCTTGGTGAAGCCGTCCATCGATACGGTCGCGACCGGGGTGTCGGAGAAGACGATATCGAGCGCGCTGGCGCGGCGCATGGCACGCAGCAGCGCCAGGCTGATCTCGGGCTTGTTGTTCAACATCCATTTTCCGCCGGCACCGGCCATGGCATCGACGGTCGCCTTGACCTTGCCGTTGCCATCGCCGAACACCGCCGGAATGTTCTCGCCAGTCGGCAAGTCCTTGTTCTTCATGGCGATGACAAGGGTCGGATAGCCGTTGGGCGGCAGCGCATCATCGTTCGAGATGGCAAGCGTGAGCGTGCCGCTGGTACCGCTCGCGTCGAGAAAGGCACTCGAGGCGACGCAGGTCTTGCGCAGATCCCCACCGGTATCGATCTCGTCCACCGTGGTGGACCAGTTGCCGAAGGTCTCGGTCTTCGGTGCGGCTGGGGTGGGCGCAGACTGTGCCAGGGCGGCGGACGGCATGGTAGTCAATGTGACCAACACGCCAAGCGCGCCAAAGCCAGCGACACGGAAAATCTGCATCATCGTCAAGGCTCCTTTCCGGACTCCGTCCCCGCTGAAAAAGTGCTTCTCGTCGGGCCGATAAGGGACGACACTTTGCGTGAGCTCAACCGAGATAGGGATAGAGCGGAAAACGATCCGTCAACGCGGCCACCTTCGCCTTCACCGCGGCTTCGACGGCTGCATTGCCTTCATCGGAATTCGCGGCCTTGAGCCCGTCCAGCACCTCGGCGATCAGCTTGCCGATCTCGCGGAACTCGGCCTGGCCGAAACCGCGCGTGGTGCCGGCCGGCGTGCCGAGGCGCACGCCCGAGGTGACGAACGGCTTTTCGGGATCGAAAGGGATGCCGTTCTTGTTGCAGGTAATGTTGGCGCGGCCAAGCGCTGCCTCGGCACGCTTGCCGGTGGCGTTCTTCGGCCGCAGGTCGACCAGCATCAGATGGTTGTCGGTGCCGCCGGAGACGATGTCGAGACCGGTTTCCTGCAGGCTGGAGGCCAGCGCCTTGGCATTAGCGGCAACGCTCTCGGCATAGATCTTGAAGCTTGGCTTCAGCGCTTCGCCGAAGGCCACAGCCTTGGCGGCGATGACATGCATCAGCGGACCACCCTGCAGGCCTGGAAACACCGCCGAGTTCATCTTCTTGGCGATGTCCTCGTCATTGCACAGGATCATGCCGCCGCGCGGACCGCGCAGCGACTTGTGCGTGGTGGTGGTGACCACATGGGCATATGGCAGCGGCGATGGATGCACGCCGCCGGCGACCAGGCCGGCGATGTGGGCCATGTCGACCATCAGATAGGCGCCGATCGAGTCAGCGATCTCGCGAAAGCGCTTCCAGTCCCAGACGCGCGAATAGGCGGTGCCGCCGGCCAGGATCAGCTTCGGCTTGGTTTCGTGAGCAGTCTTCTCGATCGCATCCATGTCGACCAGTTGATCGTCCCTGCGCACACCGTAGGAAACGACCTTGAACCATTTGCCGCTCATGTTGACCGGCGAACCGTGCGTCAGGTGGCCACCGGAATTCAGGTCGAGCCCCATGAAGGTGTCGCCGGGCTGCAGCAGCGCCAAAAAGACCGCCTGGTTCATCTGGCTGCCGGAATTCGGCTGGACGTTGGCGAAGTTGCAGCCGAACAGCTTTTTCGCACGCTCGATGGCCAGTTCCTCGGCGACGTCGACGAACTGGCAGCCGCCATAGTAGCGCTTGCCCGGATAGCCCTCGGCGTATTTGTTGGTCATGATCGACCCCTGCGCTTCCAGTACGGCGCGGGAGACGATGTTTTCCGATGCGATCAGCTCGATCTCGTGGCGCTGGCGGCCGAGTTCGTTGCGGATCGCGCCGAAAATCTCCGGATCGGCATCGGCTAGCGTGGTTTCGAAGAAGGATTCGAATTTGTTCGACACTGCCGCTGCTGTTGCCATGCTTGAGATCCTTGTCGTCCGGGGGGTCTGCCGCGCCATTAACACAGTTGCTTTCGCCCCGCCACGTTTGCGGCGCGAAATTTGCTGGTCGGATTGCGGCAGCGAGGCCAAACGCCGGCTA
Source organism: Mesorhizobium sp. L-2-11 (assembly GCF_016756595.1). Classification (NCBI taxonomy): domain Bacteria; kingdom Pseudomonadati; phylum Pseudomonadota; class Alphaproteobacteria; order Hyphomicrobiales; family Phyllobacteriaceae; genus Mesorhizobium; species Mesorhizobium sp. L-2-11. Next base: position 4,351,996 of record NZ_AP023257.1, read on the forward strand.
TTTCCTCGCCTGCCGGCCCTTCAGCAAGGCCTCGGTGAGCGTGATTTCGGTAAACAGCGCCCGCATCGTATGATCGTTGATCTCGCGACGGCGAAACATGGCGCGCACCGCCTTGCGCTCGGCCTCGATGCCGGCGAGCCTCATTTCGAGCTCCAGCCGTCCGGCTTCCCGTGCTTCGGCGCGCGCTTCATCGGCCTCGTCGGAGGCGGCGATGCGGCGACGGTAACCGGCGACGATGCTGTCGGCCGCCGCGAGCCGGGCGCCGGGCACCTCACCTTCGTCCCCGTCTTCAGCGCCCGCGATGGCCTCGATGCGGGCGATTGCGGCATTGGCTGCGCCGACACGCGCCAGGCGTTCCTCGGCGGCACCTCGATCCTCGCCCGGCTCGACCAGCCCGCGCGCTATCCAGGGCAGCGTGAGGCTGGCGATGGCCAGTGAACAAATGATGACGCCGGCGGCCAGGAAGATCACCACGTCGCGGGCCGGAAAGGGCGAGCCGTCCGGCATAGCGAACGGCAGCGACAGGATGCCGGCCAGCGTTATGGCGCCACGCACGCCGGCCACCGAGCCGGCGAGGAGAATACGCAGTCCGAACGGCTCCGCCTTGCGCTTGCGCAATCGCGCCACGACGCAGGCTGCGGTGTCGCCAATCCATATCCACAGGAAGCGCAGCGCGATCAGGCACAGCGTCAGCGCCAACATCGTCAGGATCGGCTGGATCACCGGATGGCGGCCGCTGAGCTCGGGCGGCACATTGCCGATGATGTCGGGAAACTGCAGGCCGAGCAGGATGAAGAGAGCACCGTTGAAAACGAAGGACAGCGTCGTCCACAGCGACATCGTCTGGATACGCGCCGAAACGCCGAGGAAGCGGAAAATTCCGGAAACGCCGGTCAGAACCCCGGCGGTGACCGCCGCCAGGATGCCCGAAGCGCCGACATGCTCGGCGCCGAGATAGGCGACGAATGGCAGCAGGATCATGACCAGCACCTGCGCCTCGGCCGGCACGCCGCCGATGCGGTTCAGCAGTTGCAGCGCCTTGGCGGCAACGAACAATGCCACCACGCCGGCCAGGATGCCGACTGCCACGGCATAGACGAAAGTCAGAGACGCCGCGGCGAAGGAAAAGCTGCCGGTCAACACTGCCGCCACCGCGAAACGGAACATGACCAGTCCCGACGCATCGTTGAGCAGCGACTCGCCTTCCAGAATGTGCATCAGCCGCGCCGGAACCACGTTCTTGTCGACGATCGAGGACACGGCCACTGCGTCGGTCGGAGACAGCACCGCGGCGAGCGCGAAAGCGACGACGAGCGGAACGCTCGGCACCAGCCAGTGCAAGGCGTAGCCGAAGCCGACGATGGTGAAGAAGACCAGCCCGATGGCAAGGTCCAGTATCGGCCCGCGCAGCGCCACCAGTTCGCGCTTCGGCGCACCAAAGGCGTCGCTGAACAGCAGCGGCGGAATGAACACCAGCAGGAAGAGCTCGGGGTCGATCTCGACATGGATGCCGCGCATCGGCCAGGCGAGTGCGGCGCCTATGGCAATCTGCAGCACCGGCAGCGGCACCCGCACCAGCCGGGCCAGTGCCCCGGAAACGGCGACGAAGACGAGCACGACCAGAATGAAGATGGCGACTTGCATGGCCCTGTACCGAACGGCGCTTTCCGGACCCGGCGCAAAGCGCGCCCTTCAACCGGATACAAAAAGGCCGCCCTCACCGGCGGCCCTTTCGGTAAAAAGATCAGTGGTTTAGAGCGCGGACGTGATCTGCAGCTCGTTGGCTCCGTCGAGCCCATAAATGTCGTCGCGGAACTGCACGACGCCAGGACCCGTCGACCAGGCCGAGATGTAGAGGAAAAAGACCGGCACCGGATTGGTGACCTGCACCGGGATGTTCTCGCCGCTCTTGATCGCCGCCTCGAAATGCTGGCGGCTCCAGCCCGGCGTGTCGCGCAGGATCCAGGTGACGAGGTCGCGCACGTTCTGGACGCGCACGCAGCCCGAGGAATCGAAGCGCATCATCTTGCCGAACAGGCTCTGCTGCGGCGTGTCGTGCATGTAGACGCCGTCCGGACTCGGGAAATTGATCTTGACGGAGGCCATTGCATTGCCGGCGCCCGGATCCTGGCGAAAGCGGTATTTCTCCGCGTCGTCGGTCGACCAGTCGACGGTCAGTGGATCGACCTCGCTGCCATCCGGCGCGAACAGCCGGATCTTGCTGTCCTTGAGATAGTTGGGGTCCTTCCGCATCAGCGGAATGATGTCCTTGCGCACGATCGAGACCGGCGCGTTCCAGTAAGGATTGACGATGATCTCGTTGATCTTGGAATCGACGATCGGCGTCTGGCGATCGATCTTGCCGACAACGGCGGTGTGGCGCAGCACGACGCGGTCGTTCTCGACCGCTTCGATCTGGGCGCCAGGGATATCGACCAATACATAGCGGTTGCCCAGCGTACCGGCGCGTTCGTTCAGCCGCTGCAGATTGGTCTGCAGCTGGCCAAGCCGGACCTGCGCCGAGACATTCATCGCCGCATAGCTATATTGGCCCAGGGTCCCGTCGGAAGGCAGGCCATGACGCGCCTGGAAGCGCTTGACCGCCGCATCGACATAGGAATCGAAGGCCTCTGAAAGGCCGGCGCTCTGCGCCAGGTCGCCCGAAACCATCAAGCGCCTGCGCAATGGCACCACGTCGGGATCGATGACGCCGAGTTGCAATTTCTTGGTGTCCGGGACCGGCTCCCAGCCGCCCTGCGCGACAATATTCTGATACTGCGCGATCGCCTGCTCGGTGTACGCTACGGTCTGCAGGCTGACGATCGGCAGCGTCGAGGCCACCTTGCCGCCCTCGCTGGCGCGGGCGTCGAACTGGTCGTTCCAGTTGCCGCGGCCAGAGGATTTCAGGATATCGGCGATCACATCCTGCGCGCTGGCGCCACCGGCAACCATCGTTGCGGCTAACGCGGAGGCTCCGGAAAGGAAGAAACGGCGACTGGTTCTCATGTACGCTCCAGATATTTTTTCACCGGGCGATCCGCCCGCACGCTAGGCCGCCCGCATTCTAGGTCGGCGCCCTTAACAATTAGCCAACCATGCTATGCTGCTGGGCGAGAACGCGCCGGCGCGACGCGCTTTCAGAGAGGCGGTTGGCGGGGAGACGGTTTGGCTCGCGCCGTAACATCACCCGCATTCTCGCTTTCACCGGGAATATGGCGGCAACGTGACCCTGACCGCGATTTGGATCGGCTGGTCCTCACGAAACGCAAAGACCGATGCTTTTCGGCACCGGTCTTTTGGATCGCTCCCCGACCGCACTTCTTCGGCGCGGTTCCCCCTCATGCGACGGACATGATTACATCCGATAGGCGATGGTGTCGTTCCAGAAGCGGTCGAGGCGCTGCAGGGCGCGGTTCATTTGCTTGAATTCTTCCGTGTTGATGCCGCCGACCTGTTCGATCGAGCCGACATGGCGCTCATAGAGGCCGGCGACGACTTCCGCCACCTCACTGCCCTTCGGCGTCAGCGAGACCCGCACCGAACGGCGGTCGATGCGCGAGCGCTGGTGGTTGATGAAGCCGAGATCGACCAGCTTCTTCAGATTGTAGGAGACATTCGAGCCGAGATAATAGCCGCGCGAGCGCAGCTCGCCGGCGGTCAGTTCCGAATTGCCGATGTTGAAGAGCAGCAGCGCCTGGATGGCGTTGATATCGGAACGGCCGTTGCGGTCAAATTCGTCCTTGATCACGTCAAGCAAACGCCGGTGCAGCCGCTCCACCAGCTGCAGCGATTCCATGTACAGCGAACGGATCGCCTCGCGGCGGTCATCGGATACGTTGACGGTCTTCGCCGCCGGACGGGAATTGATCATTGTCTTTGCCTCTCGTTTGTCGCCCTGGTGATTTTTTGTTTTTCACCTTGATCGCGACACTATCGAATACTCATAAAATTCGACTTAAACGCTAGGGCTAACAAGAGCTTACCGGTAATAGGTTTCGAAAGAGGCTTAACGAAGGGTCACCCGAACAAGGACGATTAACCTAAAGATTTAGCCAATGAATCCGTGCGGTAATTTGCCCGTCCAACTGGATGCGTGGCCTATTCTTGTTGAGCATCGGTCGATGCTCTATTGCCGGCTCCGGCGCTTCTGCATCCAGATCATCACGCGAAAGACAATGTAGAGCAGCGCCACCGCCGCATGCGAGGCGACGATCAGCGGCCGGTGACCGAAGAGCTCGGGAAAGCCGGCATGCATGACGGTCTCGGTCGCCGCGCAGATGAACCAGATCACCGGCCCCCAGGAGGCCAGCATCCAAAGACCGGCGGCGGCGAAGGGAAAGAAGACGGCGAGCGTCACCGCCGCCACCTGCCAATGCACCGGCATCAGGTCGAAGCGCCACAACGAGCCGGGATAGAAGCCGATCAGCCGGATCCAGTACAAAATCCCGAACACCAGACAATAGCCTGCGATGACGCGTTGAAACCAGGCGAAGATGACCTCGACCGTCGAGGGCTGGAGCACGACGCGTCTCGACGTGACCTCGCTCACAGCTTGAGTTCCCGTTCGCCGAGTGGAGCGAAATAGGAATCGACGTCGGCAGCACTGACGTCGTCGATGCCTGCCGGCCGCCATTGCGGCGTCGAGCCCTTGTCGATGATGGCGGCGCGGATGCCTTCGTAGAAATCGTGGCCGGCAAGCATGCGGTTGAGGATGCGGAACTCCATCCGCATGCACTCGTCCATCGACAGCGTCAGCCCGGCGCTGATCTCGCGCCAGGCAACATGCAGGCTGGTCGGCGAGCGGGTGCGGATCGTCGCCAGCGTCTTGGCCGCGAACGCGTCTGCGGGTGCGGCGCGCTCCAGGCTGCCGATGATGTCGCTCAGCGACGGCTGCGCGAAATGGCGGGCGATGGCTTCCAGCGTCGGACTGTCCGTTTCGCGCCGGGCCGGGACGGAAAAGCCGCGAAGCGCCGCTTCCGGGTCGCCTGTCGCAACCAGCCGGTCGAGAAAGCCGGCCTGGTCCTGCGCCTTGATCGTGTGCGTCGCCAGGCCCGACCACGAAGCGTCGCCATAGCGGATGCGGTTTCCGGTCAGGGCCAGATACATGCCGAAGCTGCCGCCGAGGCCCGGCAAGAGATGACTGGCGCCGACATCCGGGAAAAAGCCGATGCCGACTTCCGGCATGGCGAACTGGGCGTTCTCGGTCAGCAGCCGATGCGAGCCGTGGAACGAGATGCCGACACCGCCGCCCATGACGATACCGTCGATCAGCGCGACATAGGGTTTTTCGAACCGCGCGATGCGGGCGTTCAGCCGGTATTCGTCGGCGAAGAAGTCGACCGGCGGCTTTCCCGCCCGGCCGGCCTCGTAGATGTGGAGGATGTCGCCGCCGGCCGAAAACGCCCTGCCCTCGGCCTTGACCACGACAACATCGACACCGTCGTCGCGCTCCCAGGCGCGCAGCGCCTTGTCGAGCGCCCTGACCATGCGATGGGTGACGGCATTGAGCGCCTGCGGCCGCGTCAGTGTGACGACGCCGGCGCTGCCCAGTCGTTCGAAGCGGATCTCGTTGCCGCCGCCAAAATCCATCGCCTAAAGAATCCCTCCCCCATGCCGCCGGGATTGAAGTGCTAAAGCGTGGCGCATGGGCGCGTCAATGCCAAGGCGCAATCCTGTCCGTGAACCGTCAGCCTTGAAACGCGACTCCCTTGTGGCTTCCACAGAATAGAGGAGACACGAGGTGCGGCGACCCTTATAAGCCCTGGGTTCCTCGCCCCCGCGAAGCGGGGGAGCGGTGGCCGCGAAGCGGTCGGAGAGGGGGCCTTTTCGCAGGGCGCAGTTCCCCCTCTCCGTCTCGGCTTCGCCGAGCCACCTCTCCCCCACTCCCGTGGGGGCGAGGAACTCAAGCTGGAAAGCCTGGCACTATCGTGCCGCATTGGTCAGCGGCGGGGGCTCGTGTTAAAAGCCGCCAATCCGGAGTTTTGGCGATGAACAAATTCACCCCAGCAAAGCCTGCCGGCGCGCGCAGCGTCGACGAGATCACCGGCAGCCGCCGTTTGCGCCGCATGCGCAAGGCCGACTGGTCGCGCCGCCTCGTGCAGGAGAACCGGCTCTGCGTCGACGATCTGATCTGGCCGATCTTCGTCGTCGATGGCAAAAACATCCGCGAACCGATCGCCGCCATGCCTGGTGTCTTCCGCCTGTCGCTCGACCTTGCCGTCAAGGAGGCCGAGCGCGCGGCAAAGCTCGGCATTCCGGCGATCGCCACCTTTCCCAATATCGAGCTCAGCCTGCGCGACCAGACCGGCTCGCACATCCTCGATCCGGAAAACGTCATCAACCGCGCCACGCGCGCCATCAAGCGCGCAGTGCCCGAGATCGGCATCATCACCGATGCGGCGCTGGATCCCTTCACCTCGCACGGCCATGACGGCATCTTGCGTGACGGCATCATCGTCAACGACCAGACCGTGGAGCAGGTGACGGCGGCCGCCGTCATCCAGGCTTCGGCCGGCGCCGACATCATTGCCCCGTCCGACATGATGGACGGCCGCATCGGCGCCATCCGCGATGCGCTCGACGCCAATGGTTTTCAGGATGTGGCGATCATGTCCTACGCGACGAAATTCGCCTCCGCTTTCTATGGACCCTATCGCGAGGCGGTCGGCACCGCCGACCTGCTCAAGGGCGACAAGAAGACTTATTATCTCGACCATGCCAATTCCGACGAGGCCGTGCGCGAGGCCGAGCAGGACCTCGCCGAGGGCGCCGACATGCTGATGGTCAAGCCCGGCCTGCCCTATCTCGACATCATCCGCAGGCTGAAGGACGAATTCCGGATGCCGACCTTCGCCTATCAGGTGTCGGGCGAATATTCGATGATCAAGGCGGCCGCCGCCAATGGCTGGATCGACGGCGACAAGGCAATGCTGGAATCGCTGCTCGCCTTCAAGCGCGCCGGCTGCGACGGTATTCTTACCTATTTCGCGCCCGAGGTGGCGGCGATGCTCAAGGGCTGAGGCACTCGCATCGTTTTGGGATTTTGCTGCAATCCGCTAGAATAGGCCCATGAGCAGGAACGAGGTCATCGAACGGTTGCAGAGAAACGCAGATGCCATCAAAGGCATGGGCGCAACTTCGCTGTATCTATTCGGGTCGGCAGCGCGGGACGATGCGCAGCCGGACAGCGATCTCGATCTGTTCATCGACTATGATCCGGCGCGGCGCTTTTCTCTGATCGACCTGGTCGGGATCAAGCAATTTCTGGAAGAGAAGATGTCAACCGAAATTGACATCACCACACGCGACAGCCTTCATCCCATGTTGAAGGCCGAGATCGAACAATCGGCCGTACGCGTATTCTGATGGCAGTCCGCCGGATCGAGCCGATCCTAGCCGAGATCATGGCGGCTTTGGATGGCATCAGCGCTGCCACCGCCGGCAAGACACTGGACGACTTTCGTGACGACTGGCTGCTTCGTCATGGCGTGGAGCGCGGCATCGAGATTATCTCCGAAGCTGCCCGGCACATCCCGGACGATTTGCTCGCTCTTGCTCCAGAAATTCCCTGGAAACAGATTCGTGGAATTGGCAACGTTTTGCGTCACGAATACCACAAGACTTCCGACGCCATCATCTGGACCGTGGTGACAGACAGTCTGTCGCCGCTCCGCCTGGCTGTCGAGCGCATACTCGAGGCGTCGCGGCGCAAGTAGCCGCCTGCTGCAAACTCCCCTCTTGGCGCTGGCCCTTATGCTGGCCAAACGAGCCGCTCATGCTCGGCGGCGAAATACCGCTTGCAAATCGCAATCAGTCCGGCTAAAAATAACTGCTTGCATTTCACAACTGGTTTAGGGAGGTACCTATGTCCAAGCTTCGCGTCAACGCTTTCACCGTGTCCATCGACGGCTTCGGCGCCGGTCCCGACCAGGACCTGAAAGAGCCGCTGGGCGTCGGCGGGGAAGCCCTGCACACATGGATGTTCGGCACCCGAACCTTCCGCAACATGTCCGGCGAGGACAGCGGCACCACGGACACGGACGACGGGTTCGTGGCGCGCAGCTTCGAAAATGTCGGGGCTTGGATAATGGGACGGAATATGTTCGGGCCGATCCGGGGAGAATGGCCTGATGAAAGTTGGAAAGGCTGGTGGGGAGACAACCCGCCGTATCATGTGCCGGTCTTCGTGCTCACCCACCATCCGCGGGATCCTGTCGTCATGGAGGGCGGCACGACCTTCCATTTCGTGCCCGACATTCACTCAGCGCTGGAAAAGGCGAAGGCCGCGGCTGACGGCAAGGATGTCCGGCTCGGCGGCGGCGTCGCCACGATCCGGCAATATCTCCGGGAAAAGCTCATCGACGACATGCATCTGGCGATATCGCCGATGCTGCTCGGCTCAGGCGAGAACCTTTTTGCCGGCATCGACATGGTCAAGCTCGGCTACCGCTGCAGCGAGCAGGTCGCAACGCCGAATGCCATGCATGTCATCATCGAGCGCGATTAGGACATTTCGTCTGCTCTTTTGGCGAAAGCCTCGGTGCTGGCCCCTTTCTCCCCCTCACTATACGGGGAGAAATGCCCGGCAGGGCAATGAGGGGCGGCGCAAGCGATCGAAGATTACGCTGCCGGACAATATACTGAGGGCAATATGACCTCAGAATAAGTTTGATCGACGCAGTGACTTGGGCTGGTTAAACTGTCGAGGTTGGCGCCGCCCCTCATCTGCCTGCCGGCACCTTCTCCCCGTATAGTGACGGGGAGAAGGGAGCGCTGTCTCAATACTTCTGCGGAACATACAGCTCGCGCGGCAGCACCTGGCGCTCGTATTCGGGATTGAATACGCGGTCGGGCAGCGTGATCTCCTCGTGCGGCACCTCCTCATAGGGCATCTGCTTGAGGAGGTGATCGATGCAGTTCAGCCGTGCCCGTTTCTTGTCGTTGCCCTCGACGATGAACCACGGGGCTTCGGGGATGTTGGTGCGGGCGAACGTCTCTTCCTTGGCCTTGGTGTACTGTTCCCAGCGCACGCGCGACTGCAGGTCCATCGGCGACAGCTTCCACTGCTTCATCGGATCATGGATGCGCATCTGAAAGCACATCTGCTGCTCCTCGTCGGTGATGGAGAACCAGTATTTGACCAGGGTGATGCCGGAGCGGACCAGCATGCGCTCGAACTCCGGCACGTCGCGAAAAAACTCCTCGACCTGCTCCGGCTCGGCGAAGCCCATCACACGCTCGACGCCGGAGCGGTTGTACCAGGAGCGGTCGAACAGCACGATCTCGCCGCCCGCAGGCAGATGCGGCACGTAACGCTGGAAATACCATTGCGACTTCTCGCGCTCGGTCGGCGCCGGAAGCGCGACGACGCGGCAGATGCGCGGATTGAGCCGCTGGGTGATGCGCTTGATCACGCCGCCCTTGCCGGCCGAGTCGCGGCCCTCGAAAACCACCACCAGCTTCTTCCTGGTGTAAGCCACCCAGGACTGCAGCTTGATCAATTCGGATTGCAGCGTGATCAGGTCGCGAAAATATTGCAGGCGATCCATCGAGGGCGGATGCGTGTTCTTGTAGATCTTGGCGATTTCCAGCGACAGCGCCGGTTCCGACATCTCCAGCTCGTAGTCCTCGTCGAGCGTGTCGGCCAGCTCCGCTTCCAGCCAGTCCTTGGCGGGAGAATTCTGTTTTGCTTCGGTCATTTATGCTGCTCCGCTTGCACGCCCGTGTCGGCGTCGGCCTGCCGGCCGAGATCGGACACCTTGAGCCGATTTGCATATAGGCCGGCAATGACGGTTTTATTGCAGCCGGCCCGCGCACCGGCCGCGCAAATCCGTGAGATGTGATCGATCAGCCTCCCTGGCGCGCACGACAAACGGGCCGAATTGTCCTACAAAGCCAGGATCCCCGGGCAGCCTTCAAAGCTCCCTTCTCAACGCAATTGCGAGGATCTGACATGGAATATCGTACACTCGGCCGTTCCGGGCTGAAGGTTTCGACGCTGACCATGGGCACCATGACTTTTGGCGGCGCCGGCGCATTTTCGGCGGTCGGCAAGACCGATCTCTACGAGGCTCGCCGGATGATCGACCTCTGCATCGACGCCGGCATCAATCTCATCGACACCGCCAATGTCTACTCGAACGGGCTTTCGGAAGAGATCATCGGCGAAGCGCTCGGCGGCAAACGCAAGGGCGATGTGCTGATCGCCTCCAAGGCACGCATGCGGATCGGCAACGGCCCCAACGATGAGGGCCTGTCGCGCTACCATCTGATCCGCGAGTGCGAGAAGAGCCTGAAGCGCCTCAGGACCGACGTCATCGACATCTATTTCCTGCACGAATGGGACGGCACGACGCCGCTCGAAGAGACCATCGCCGCGCTCGACACGCTCGTCAGCCAGGGCAAGATCCGCTATGTCGGCTGTTCCAACTATTCCGGCTGGCAAGTGATGAAGGCGCTGGGGATCAGCGACCGCCAGCACCAGCCGCGCTTCGTCACCCAGCAGATCCACTACACGCTGGAAGCGCGCGAAGCCGAATATGAACTGCTGCCGATCTCGGTCGACCAGGGGCTTGGCGTGCTGGTGTGGAGCCCGCTCGCCGGTGGACTGCTGTCCGGCAAATACCATCGCGACCAGGCCACCGCCCGCCAGCTCAGCGGCTGGACCGAACCGCCGATCCGCGACGAGGACCGGCTGTGGCGGATCGTCGATGTGCTCGCCCATATCGGCAACAACCATGGCGTTTCGGCGGCGCAGGTGGCGCTTGCCTGGCTGCTCGGCCGGCCCGCGGTCAGTTCGCTGGTCATCGGCGGACGGACCGAAGCCCAGTTCAAGGACAATATCGCCGCCGCCAGCCTGGTGCTGACCAGCGATGAGCGCGCACGCCTCGACGCTGTCAGCCGCCCGCCGGTTCTCTACCCCTATTGGCACCAGCAGTTCACGGCAAAGGACCGGTTTGGTCCGGCCGATCTGGTTCTTGACCGGGAAGATATCTGACATCGATCCAGATCAGGTCGAAGGTCGCCGGCTTAGCCTGAGATAAAACGCCAGACCTCGGGATCAGGCTCGATCTGGCCGCTGAGCACGAAATATTTGTAGAGCACGAGCAGGCAGATCGCCTGCTCGGCCCGCTCGTCGGCGAACTGGCGGCAATAGGCGTTAGCGGCGGCAACGATGCGTTCGGCCTCAGTCGGATGCCTTTCGAGATATTGCACCCGCTCGGCAAGATCCGTGAAATCAGGTTCGAGCGGCACATAGTGAACACCAGCCACGAGTTCGCTTTCGGCGAACCATGTCTCATATGTTGGCGGTGGCATCAGGCACAGCGAATTCGAACTCATAATCCATTTCAAGTTGGTCGCCACATCGTTGCCTTCGAGCGAAATGATGTAGCGACAGCGCCGCTGCTGGTCGATGCTCAGATAAGGCTTGCGATATTCCGGCGCTGCCGTCGGCTTGGGCGTTCCGACATCGCAAAAGGGCAGATCGCGCGCAGCGTCCAGAAGCAAGGTCCTTATCGGGTTGTTGAGCTCGCCGCGCCACACCGCAACCGGAAGCTTGTCCGCGAAGGCTACATCGTCGGCGGGCATGTGGAAGTGGCGGAACTTGTTGAGCTTGAACAGGACCCCGTTTCTGTTGTCACCGGCGATCGGCCGATCCTTGACGATCGACGGCATCGTAGGCACGTCGACGACGTCGCCGAATTCGAGATCGATGCGCAAATCGGGATCGAAGTAGCGGGCAAATTCCTTCAGATCGTAGTAGTACATGCTCCGGCCTCTTGGTAGCCGGCTGACCGGCACGGCCCCGCCGCTCGGCGCGAAAGCGACCTGCAATCTGTTGTAGTAGTTGAGACGCGCGCGGACCGATCCGTCCGAAAGCCTGGCCTGATCGAGCAGCGCGGCGAGCCTGCGGCGGAACAGCGCCTGCGGTGCGATATCGCGCACGGCATTGCGCGCATAGTAGAATAGCTTCTGTGCGTTTCTTTGAAGGGTGGCCATCGGTCACTTGGCGAAAAGTCGGCTTGTGATTTGCCCCCCGGTCGCTCCTACACCATTGTGCCGGCTATCTTGCAAGCCACGGAACCGTGTTCAGTCGGCGTGCCGGCTGTCTATGGAGCCGATCGCCCTTTGTGGTGTTGTATTTGTAGGCCAATGCTCCTAGGCAGGGCTAATAACCCTTTGGATTGCGAAAGGAAGAGATATGGCGCGAGCACCGAATTACGGCCAGGAACGCAAGGAACGCGATCGGCAGAAGGCTGCCAAGAAGGCGGAAAAGCAGGCGGCCAAGGTCGCAGCCAAGGAACGTTCGAAGCCGGAAGACGAGACCACGTCCGAGACCGAAACAGAAACCGCAGAGTAAACTGCACGGCAATCGCCTCGCAGTAACGGCGAGAAGGGATCTGGCCGCAACCTCGGCTCGCTTTCTGCAACGCTGGAGATTGGCGAAACCCTTGGTGCAGGCCGCTTTCTCCCAGTCACTATACGGGGAGAAATGCCCGGCAGGGCAATGAGGGGCAGCGCAAACCTGAAGCGATTGCCCTTTGGTAAAAGCGCATCCGGCCCGCGAGGCGCTGCGTCTTCAGACCGGCGCCTTGTCGCTGACGAAAACGTTCACTTCGCGGGCGGCGGCGATGAAGGCACGCCTTGCGATCATTGCCGGTTTGTCGCCGGCCAGCGCATCATGGCAGGCCTGCAGCGCTTCGCGATGTTTTTGACTGCGCTTGCCGGGCCAGTTGTTGAGGAGGTAATCGGAAGCCTCGCGGGCGGTCCGCAAGAGCTGAGTGGTTCCCGCCGCGCCCTTGACGGTCACGGGTGTTTCAAATCGGTTGTTTTCCATCGCCGCTCTTACGCCATCGGGGCTCGCGAAGCGAGCGCGAAAGTGGTTGCCACCGCAATCACGCCGCGACGCTGGCAAATCCCCTGGTCCGCAGAACTGGCCCGACAGGACATGACATGCCGCAAGACGCCAACGTTGCCACCCAAGGCGCCCACAATATCCATTGGCGCCGCAATCTCGCCGTGTGCTTTGCCGGCTCGTTCAGCACGCTTGTCGCCATGACCCTGCTGTTGCCCTTCCTGCCGCTTTACGTCGAGCAGCTGGGCGCCGAGGGCCACGCGGCTGTCGTGCAGTGGTCCGGCATCGCCTATGGCGCGACCTTCTTCGCCGCCGCGCTGGTCGCGCCGCTGTGGGGACGGCTTGGCGACCGCTACGGCCGCAAGCTGATGCTGGTGCGCGCCAGTTTCGGCATGGCAGTCTGCATGTCGCTGACCGGCATGGTGCAGACCGTCTGGCAATTGGTGCTGCTGCGCCTGCTGATCGGTTTCGCCGGTGGCTATTCCTCCGGCTCGACCATTCTCGTCGCCATGCAGACGCCGAAGGAGCGGTCGGGCTGGGCGCTCGGCGTGCTGTCGGCCGGCATCACCGGCGGCGCTCTCGTCGGTCCCTTGCTCGGCGGCGCGCTGCCGCCCTTGATCGGCATCCGCGCCACCTTCCTGCTCGCCGGCGGCGTCATTTTACTGGCGTTCCTGGCAACGACTTTTCTCATCAAGGAGAACCCTCGACCGGCAACCGCCAAATCAGCATCGACCGAGAAGCCGAAAGGCGGCTGGTCGCAAATCCCGGACAAGCGCCCGATCGTCGCAATGCTGGTGACCGGCGCGCTGCTGAGCTTCGCCACCATGTCGATCGAGCCGATCATCGCGGTCTATGTACAACAGATCATCGAGGACCAAAGCCGGGTCACGCTGATGTCCGGCGTGGTCATGTCGGCGGCGGCACTTGGCGCCATCCTGTCGGCCTCGCGTCTCGGCAAGCTCGCCGACCGCGTCGGCCACTGGAACGTCATCATTGCGGCGCTTGCCGCCTCGGCGCTGCTGCTGATCCCGCAGGCTTTCGTCACCCAGGGCTGGCAGCTCGTCGGCCTGCGTTTCCTGATGGGACTGGCGCTTGGCGGCCTCTTGCCCTGCATCACCAGCGTCATCCGCCACAATGTTCCGGACGGCGTCGGCGGCAATGTGCTCGGTCTGTCGATCTCGGCGCAATATGTCGGGCAGGTCGCCGGGCCGCTGCTCGGCGGCTTCGTCGGCGGTCACTTCGGCATGCGGGCGGTGTTTCTCGGCACGTCGGTGCTGATGGCGGGCGGAGCGGCGTACAATTGGCTGGTCCAGTCGCGCCGCGCACGCGACATGCTGGTGCAGGCGGGCAAATCCTGACACCGTTGGCGGGCCACTTCACGGAGTCCAAGACATGAGCACAGCCGACCACCCAGCAAGCGGCAGCGGCCGCGCCCTCGTTTTCGTCGGCGGCCTGTGCGGCGCGGCCGGTGTGGCGCTTTCTGCCGCGGCGGCACATCTGGGCGGCGCTTTCGTCGGCACGGTCGCGTCGTTCCTGCTCATGCATGCACCGGTCTTTCTTGCCGTCGGCCTCGTCGGCGCAAACCGGATCATGCGAACCGCAAGCCTTGTTCTTCTCTTCGGACTTGTCTTGTTCTGCGGCGATCTGCTTGCCCGCGACTTCCTCGGCTCGCGGCTTTTTTCGATGTCCGCGCCGATCGGCGGCACCTTGCTCATCGCCGGCTGGCTGGCGGTTGCGGCCTCGGCGCTGAAGCGCCCGCGCTCCTGAGGCGGCCGGATTCGGCTTCCGCCAAACGACGGTCAGTCGGACGATGGCCACTCATGCCGGCGCTCGGGCCGGACCGGCAGGTCGCGATAGCGTGCCGCCGGCTTGGCCAGGCGCCGCCGCTCCGGCCTGTCGCTGGCCGGCGAGATGCCCCAATAGTTGCGATAGATCTCCTCGAACAGACGATTGATCGGGTGCATGGCTTGGTTTCCTCTTCGACTTGAGATTTGAATCGATCCAATCGACAGGCATGAGAAAGGCGCTGCCGATCAGCTCCGCCTGCGCTCCACGAGAAAACGCAGATCGCGGATCCACGGGCCGGCGCTGCGACGCGTCCGCTTCATCGCCTTCGAAACTATGCTCCAGTCGTTGCGATAGACGTCTTCGAACAGATAATTGACGGGGTGCATGGCTCGCTCCTCCTTGAATCGATCCAATGAATGAATCACGCTCAATTGGATCGATTCAAACCTAAACCTGGACCGCGTTGATGTCAAGCAAAATTTGAATCGATCCAACAAAGATGCTAGATAGCAAGCTGGAGGCAGAAAAATGGCATCATCCGGCGAAAGCAATACAAGACCCATCCGGCTTGCCGACATCGCCAGGGCCGCCGGGGTTTCGCACGGCACCGCCTCCAACGTGTTCAGCCGTCCCGAGATCGTGCGCGAGGAAGTCCGCGAACGGGTCAAGGCGGCGGCCGAGGCGATGGGCTATGCAGGTCCCGACCCGAAGGGACGGCTGCTGCGCGCCGGCAAGGTCAACGCGATCGGCGTCGCCACAACCGAGCCGCTGTCCTATTTCTTCGACGATCCCTTTGCCCGCGCGATGATGGCCGGCATTTCCGAGGCCTGTGATGCCACCGGCGCGGGAATAGCGCTGGTATCGGCCGGCAACCAGGAAAAACTTGCCTGGAACATCCAGAGCGCGCTGGTCGACGGCTTCATCCTGTTCTGCATCGAGGGCGGCTCACGGCTTGTCGAACTGACGCGCGAACGCAAACTCCCCTTCGTCGCGCTTGAGCTCGGCTTCGACGACGACACCGTTTCGGCAATCGGCGTCGACAATGTCGCCGGCGCGCGCCTGGCGGCGCAGCATCTCGCCGAGCTTGGCCATCGGCGCTTCGCCGTGCTTGCGCTGCCTTTCGCCGACGGCAGCACCGGCCTTGTCTCGCCGGAAAAGGTCCGGACGGCGCTCTACACCGGCACGCGCGATCGCCTCGTCGGCTATTTCGAGGCATTTTCCCGGTATGGCGTCGATACCGCCGGGATACCGGTATACGAGACTGAAAACAACGAAGCCAGCACAACGGCCGGCCTCGAAACGATCTTCGCCTCGGCAGAGCCGCCGACCGCCATCCTGGCGATGTCAGACTGGATCGCCATGGTCGCGATCGAATGGTTGGCCGCGCGTGGCATTGCGGTTCCCGGCGACGTCTCCGTCGTCGGCTTCGACGGCGTGCCTGACGCCGCACTTTGCGATCCTCCGCTGACCACGGTCGCGCAGCCAATCGCCGAGATCGGCCGCCGGGCGGCGCGAACGATCCTCGATTTCGACGGCACGGTGCGGCGCGAGACGCTTGGCGTCGAGCTTGTCGTCAGGGCATCTTCGGGGCCGCCGCCCAAAACAGCCTGAGCCCGGCGCTATCGATTCATGCCTGCTGCCATACCGTAAGCGCGTAGGCGTCCCCACGTAGCGTGCAGGCGGTTGATCGCTCATTTTCAGCATGAATCATGCGGAGAATCCTATGAGCGACAGTATGAGCCATCATCGAACATTCGAGATTTTGACGGCGGAGCCTGTGCCGTCCCGACGCAAGCCGCGCCATCGGTCGGACGAAGAGAAGGCACGGCTTGTCGCCGAAGCGTTCTCGCCAGGGGGCAATGTCTCGGCGGTTGCGCGTTCCGAGGGGCTGGACCCCTCGCAGCTCTATGCGTGGCGCCGCAAGGCGCTTTCGTCGGGCATGGTTGCGCCACTGACGGAGGGAGCGAGCAAGCCGGCGAAGTTCACGCGCTTTGAAGCGGTGGGCAGCGACACGGTGGAAATCGTCATTGGCGACGCAGTGGTGCGCGCCGGCGGCGATGTCGATCCCGATCGCCTGGCGAGGATCATCCGCGCGGTTCGTAAGGCATGATCGCTTCCGGTGTGGTGGTTTACGTGTCGTGCCAGCCGGTCGACTTCCGCAAGGGCGCGGCATCTTTGATGGCGCTGGTCAGGGA
Source organism: Mesorhizobium sp. L-2-11 (assembly GCF_016756595.1). NCBI lineage: Bacteria > Pseudomonadati > Pseudomonadota > Alphaproteobacteria > Hyphomicrobiales > Phyllobacteriaceae > Mesorhizobium > Mesorhizobium sp. L-2-11. Next base: position 4,368,835 of record NZ_AP023257.1, read on the forward strand.
TGGCGGCCTGGACCCATTCTCGGGGGCACTTCACGTATTCCGTTCGAAGCGTGCGGACCGGGTTCGCATCGTGTGGTGGGACGGCAGCGGGGTTTGTCTTTATTCGAAGACTCTGGAAGATCACAGCTTCTGCTGGCCGGGGATATCGGCCGCGCGCATGCGTCTCGACCACGCCCAGTTGATGGCGCTTCTGGCCGGACTGGACTGGAAAAAGATTCGTCCGGCCAGGGTCAGGCGGCCGTTATCGACGGGCTGAAACCGGCCTGCGGCAAGATGAATCATGCGGCTGGAACGGTTGGGAAAGCGGCTGTTTTTGTGCTCTGTTGCTTGCCATGGTTCTACCGGGTCTTGCCCTTCCCGACGACGTTGATGCGCTGAAGGCGATGATCCTTTCCATGGCTCGCGAGCAGGCTGCAAGCGAGGCCCGGATCGCAGTCGCCGACGCTCGGATCGCAGCATCTGAGGCGGAGGTCGCCCGGCTGAAAGCTGTCGAGAAAAGCGCCAGCGAGCGGATCGCCAATCTCACGTCAATCCTGAAAGTTTTACAGCGCACGCAACATGGCACGCGTTCCGAGCGGCTACGCCTGGCCATCGACGACGAGCAGGCCTCCTTTGCCTTCGAAGAGGTCGAGACCGGCCTTTCGGAAATCCGGAGCGAACTCGACCGCGCGGTCGGGAACAAGCCGAAGCGCGCCCCGCGTCCGCGCAAGGGCTTTGCTGCCCACCTCGAACGCATCGAGGAGGTCGTCGAGCCGGAAATCCCGGCCGACTGCGAGGGGCTTGAAAAGGTTCTGATCGGCGAGGATCGATCCGAGCGGCTGGACGTCGTGCCGCCGAAGTTCCAGGTCATCGTCACGCGCCGTCCCAAATACGCCTTCCGGGGCCGTGACGGCGTGGTCCAGGCTCTGGCGCCGGCGCACATCATCGAAAGCGGGCTGCCGACGGAGCGGCTGCTCGCCTATATCGCCGTCTCCAAATACGCCGACGGCCTCCCGCTTTATCGGCAGGAGGCGATCTATCTGCGCGACGGCGTCGAGATCAGCCGGTCGTTGATGGCGCAGTGGATGGGGCATCTGGGCTTCGAGCTGCAGATGCTTGCTGATTACATACTGGAGCGCATCAAGGAGGGCGAAAGGGTCTTCGCCGACGAGACGACCTTGCCCACCCTTGCCCCTGGTTCCGGGAAAACCACGAAAGCCTGGTTGTGGGCCTACGCACGGGATGACCGACCCTATGGCGGAACCAGTCCGCCAATGGTTGCCTATCGTTTTGAAGACAGCAGAGGTGCGGATTGCGTGGCGCGCCACCTCGCCGGATTCAGCGGTATCCTGCAAGTGGATGGCTACTCGGCCTATACCAACCTGGTCAAGGCACGGGCCAAAGCCGGCAGCAATGAAACAATCCGGCTCGCCGGGTGCTGGGCTCACCTGCGGCGCAAATTCTACGACCTGCACATCAGCGGGGTCTCGCAGGCCGCGACGGATTCGATCATCGCCATGACCGAATTGTGGAAGGTCGAGGACGAGGTCCGCGGCAAGGATGCCGGAAGCCGCGCCGCGCTACGTCAGGAAAAGTCCGTGGCCATTGTCGCGAGCCTCTTCGATCTATGGGAAGCGGAACTGGGCAAGGTCTCCGGAAAATCCAAGACCGCCGAGGCGATCCGCTACGCGCTCACCCGGCGGGAGGCGCTGGAACGCTTTCTGATGGACGGTCGCATCGAAATCGACTCCAATATCGTCGAGCGTGCAATCAGGCCCCAGACGATCACGCGAAAGAATAGTCTATTCGCCGGCAGCCACGGCGGTGGACGAACCTGGGCGACGGTAGCCACCTTGCTGCAAACCTGCAAAATGAACAGCGTCGATCCGCTCGACTGGCTCTCGCAGACCTTGACCCGCATCGCTCAAGGCTGGCCGGCATCCGAAATCGAAATGCTCATGCCTTGGAACTTTAGGCCTGACGTTATCGGCTGACCGCTTACGCCATACCCACGCCGAAGGATGGATGGACCGGCGGCGCCTCGCTGCGGACCGGCTTGCCGTTGCCGCCGATAGCCGACAGCCATTCGAGATAATAGGCGAGCGCGAACTGCATGGCGATGCCTGCTGATATCAGCAGGCTGTCATAGGCAAATCCGCCCGGGTTGATCAGCTTCATCACCTGCGCCGCCATGGCGATCAGCGTGCCGGTGATGAAAACTGGCAGCGATCGCTTGCCCAAGATGGCGAGCGGATGGTCGCGGCCGGTGCGGAACAGGTTGGAGATAGAAGGAAACGCCACGATCAGATAGCTCACCGCCAGGATGTGCAGCAGCCTCGGCAGCGACAGGAAGGTCTTGTCGAAGCCGGTCAGCACCACGGGCAGGTTCAGCCACGACACGTGCCCCCACAGCGGGCTGTGCACCCAGAAAAATGCCGTCGCGACATAGACCGCCGACGCGCCGACCAGCCAGCGATTGACCGGAATGCTGCCGCCGCGCCTGACATGCAGCATGCTCGCCAGGCCGATGTTGAAGAGGAACTGCCACGACAGCGGATTGAGGAACCAGAAGCCGGGCTCAGGGTAGTTCGGCGGGGCGATCTGGTAGATCCCGGCAACCAGCCACAGAGTTCCGGACAGCGCGAGCGCCGTGAAAGGCCGATGGCTGATGAATAGCAGGAAGGTCGGCGCCATCAGCAGCAGCACCGCATAGACCGGCAGGATGTTGTTGTAGCCAAGCTGATGGCCAAGCGTGACGATGCCGATCAGCACATGTTGCGGGTCCCTGATCAACGGCTCGATGTTGATCAGCATCAGCATGTCCGGCCGCTTCGCCAACATCGCCGCCGCGCAGAAGATGGCCAGCACCGCCATAGTCGTGACGATGTGGGCGACATAGAGCACACCGGCGCGGCGCCACAATTTCAATGTCGCCAGGAGCCGGTCTCCGGACTGGAATTTTGAGCCGTAGGCGAGCGCGACCGACATGCCGGAGATCAGCACGAAGGCCTCGGCGGCATCCGAAAAGCCGAAATTCTTGTATGTCAGGATTTCGAAAACCGTGCCCGGGACATGATCGACGAATATGATCAGCAGGGCGAGAGCGCGAAAAACATCGATACGCGTATCGCGATCCGGGATACGCGTGCCGCGATCCGGGATACGCGTATCGCGATCCGGTGAAATTGGCATGGTCATCGATAAAAGGCCTCAAAGCTGGTTGTTCATGCCGCGATCGATGCGACCGCCGGACGCACCGCTTCGATTCCTCCCGCGGGAGCATATCGGCAAACAAACGGACTGAAATGCGCCCGGTTCAATCAACTTTGAAGGAGCCCGAAAATATTCCGTTTTGAAGCCGGCAAATGAATAAAAATCACACGAAATCAAAAGGATGCAATATGGCCGAAAGACCTCCGGAAGACGGCTTTTTGCGGCGCGACCTGCCGTTTTTCTACCGCCTTTATCGGCCCGTGGATGCGAGCGGCGAATGCCTTTTTCTGCTGCATGGATCCGGTGTCGACGAGACGACGCTGGTGGCGCTAGCGCGGCAAATCGCACCGCGCGCCGTGCTGGTGGCGGTGCGTGGCCGCATCGCCCAGGAGGACGGTTTCCGTTGGTTCGCGCGGATCACGCCGACGCGCTTCGAACAGGAGAGCATCCGCACCGAGGCCGACGCTTTCGCCGGCTTCATCACCGCGGCCGCGAAGCGCCATGGTCTCGATCTCGCCCGGACGATTTTCCTCGGCTATTCGAACGGCGCCAATCTGGTTTCGAGCGTGATGCTGCTGCATTCCGGCCGCATCGAACGGGCAGCGTTGCTGCGCCCGATGCCGGTGCTCGACGACGTCCCACCGGTCGATCTGTCCAAGGCGCGCGTGCTGACCATCGCCGGCGCAGATGACCTGACCTACGCGCCCTTCGCGCCGGTGTTGGTCGCATTGCTCGAATCGCATGGCGCCGCGGTCGACGCCCACACCATCGGCTCCGGCCATGAAATCGGCGACCGGGATGCTGAAATCGTCAGGCAGTGGATGGCGGGCCCGGCAACCGCCATCGCGCAGGCGAATTGACGAGCCGTCGCTCTATGCCCGCCCCATGCGGTTCCAGGCATCCAGCCCGGCGATCTTGTAGGCTTCGGCCAGCGTCGGATAGTTGAAGGTGTTGTTGACGAAAAAATCGACGGTGCCACCGAGATTGATCACCGCCTGGCCGATATGGATCAGTTCGGTTGCGCCCTCGCCGACGATATGCGCGCCGAGCAGCCGGCGCGTTTCGATCGAGAACAGAAGCTTCAGGAAGCCAGTGTTCACGCCCATGATATGGCCGCGCGAGGTTTCGCGGAAGCGCGCCACGCCGACCTCGTAGGCGGCGCCGCCCTCGCGCACCTGCTCCTCGGACTGGCCGACGGTCGAGATTTCCGGCACGGCATAAATGCCGTAGGGAAAGGTTTCCGGCGGCGGCGGCAACGGCACGCCGAAGGCATGGCAGGCGGCCACCCTGCCCTGTTCCATCGAGGTCGAGGCGAGGCTCGGAAAGCCGATGACGTCACCGGCGGCATAGATGTTCGGCGCGCTGGTCCGGAAGCTCTGCGGATCGACCTTGATGCGGCCCCGGGAATCGGCCTCGATGCCGACCATTTCGAGGCCGAGCGCGCCGACATTGCCGGTGCGCCCCGCCGCATAAAGCACCATCTCCGAGCGTATGCTGCGGCCGTCGGCAAGCGTCACCTCGGCATAGTCGGGTTTCGAGGCGACCTCCTTGATCGCGCTGCCGAGCCGGATCGTCATGCCGCGGTCGCGCATCTGATGGATGAAATCGTCGACGATCTCGCGGTCGACGAAATCGAGGATGGTTTCGCGCGGCTCGACCAGCGTCACCGGCACGTCGAGCGCCGAAAAGATCGTCGCATACTCGACGCCGATGACGCCGGCGCCGATCACCGTCAGCGTCCGCGGAAGACGCTCCAGTTCCAGCATCTCGTCGCTGTCGAAGACACGGATCTTGTCGAATGGCACGTCGCTCGGCCGGTGCGGGCGGGTGCCGACTGCGATCAGCGCATGCGCAAAACCGACTTCGCTGTAGTCGCCGGTATCCGTCGTCAGGCTGGCTCTGTTGGGACCGAGAAACTTGACTGTGGCGCGCGCACTCTTGACCGTGTTGCGCATGAACTGATGCTGCAGCACCTCGACCTCGTGATCGAGCGTCTTGTGCAGGCGTTCGATCAGGTCGCCGACAGAAATGTCCTGCTTGACCCGGTAGCCGCGCCCGTAGAAGCCGCGCTCGCGCCAGCCCGAGAGGTTGAGCACCGTCTCCCGCAGGGTCTTCGACGGAATGGTGCCGGTATGGACGGACACGCCGCCAAGGCGCCGGCCCCTGTCGGCCACCAGCACGGATTTGCCGAGCTTGGCCGACTGCACCGCGGCGCGGCGACCGGAAGGCCCGCTGCCGATCACCAGCATGTCGTAGTCCATATTAGCCCTGTCCCTCGCCCCTCGCGCAATGCCGTATTTGCTGCGCTGCAGCAAACTAACGTCATCCGTGCTGTGAATTCAACCGATCACGGCTACATTCGGCGTTGCCTGCAGTCACAGGCCGAAGAAAGGCTCGATCTTGATTCCGCCGCAGGACTTCACCATTTCAACACCAGGCGGCCTGCAACTATCCCGGGCCTGATTACGAGGAATGACATGAACGCGCGCGTTCTCGACGGCGAAATCACCAGGCTCGATGATGTCAGGGCCTATGATGGCGTGCGCACGCGGCGTGTCCTCGCCTTCATCATCGATTATTGCATCGTCGCGCTGCTCACCATTCCGTTCGCGATCCTGGTGTTCTTCCTCGGGATTTTGACGCTAGGCCTTGGCTGGATGCTGTTTTCCATCCTCGTGCCGGTCGTCGCCATCCTCTACATCTGGAACACGCTCGGCAGCACCGACCAGGCCACGACAGGCATGAAGATGATGGGGATTCGGCTGGACCGTCTGGACGGCACTCGCATCGACGGGCTGACGGCAGTGGTGCATTCGGTTCTGTTCTGGGCCGGCAACGTCATCCTGACGCCGCTGGTCCTGCTGGTGTCGCTATTTGCCGACCGCAAGCGCACGCTGCACGACCTGCTGCTCGGCACGGTGGTCAGCCGCAGTGACCGCTGAAACAGCTTTTCACCAGTCCCCGCGAGCATTTATGTGCAAAGTGAAGGCGTCCGATAGCCACGCTTTCACAATCCTGTTGAATTTTTCGCCGTGCGCGCCAAAGGTATGATGATTCGCAGGAGTGTTTCCAAGGGTCGATGACGCAGCATCCAACCCAGTCGCCGCAGTTCTTCCTGACCGCGCCGTCGCCATGCCCGTATCTTGAGGGCCAGTTCGAGCGCAAGGTGTTCACGCATCTGGTCGGCGACAAGGCATCGGAGATGAACGACCTGTTGACGCAAGGCGGCTTCCGGCGATCGCAGAACATCGCCTACCGACCGGCCTGCGAGACCTGCCGCGCCTGCGTTTCGGTGCGCATCCTGGCCCAGGAATTCACTGCCAGCCGCAATATGAAGCGGGTGATACAGCACAATTCAGACCTCATCGGCGCGATGCACGACGCGCAACCGTCCACCGAGCAGTATTCGCTGTTCCGCAGCTATCTCGATGCCCGCCATCGCCGCGGCGGCATGTCCGACATGACGGTGCTCGACTACGCCATGATGGTCGAGGACACGCATGTCGACACCAAGGTCATCGAATACCGGCGCCGCGGCCCCGACAGTTTCATCACCGGCAAGGGCCAGGGCGAGCTGATCGCGGTCGCGCTCACCGACAAGATGGCCGATGGCCTGTCGATGGTCTATTCCTACTTCAATCCGGACTTCGAGGACCGCTCGCTCGGCACCTTCATGATCCTCGACCACATCGCCCGCGCCAGAGCGATGGGCTTGCCCCATGTCTACCTCGGCTACTGGGTCAACGGCTCGCGCAAGATGAACTATAAGATGCGCTTCATGCCGCAGGAACATCTCGGCCCAAAAGGCTGGGAACGCTACGACCACGAGGCGGTTTCGCGCTGATCCGCTGCTTCGCCAATCATCCTTAAAACTGCTTCAAAGAGGATGCTTCTGGTTTTCGGCTGCTTGGCTGAAACGCCAGACGCTGGGCCAGTTTTGCGCCTGCCTCCAAATTCATTGCGAGAACTGCCATGTCGTCCCACAACGATCATGAAAAAAGGCCTTCTCATCACTGCCATCGGCGGGCTGACGCTGACCATCGACATTCCACTGATCCGGCTCGCCGACGGCGGCGCATGGACGATTCTCCTGCTGCGCACCGGCACCACCCTGGTCGCGGCGCTGATCATCTGGGCTGTGTGGCGCTCGCTGAGCCGGAACGCGCCGCAGCTCATCCCCGGCTGGTCGGGGCTCATCGTCGCCCTATGCTATGGGCTGACCTCGGTCACCTTCGTCACCAGCATCTACCACACCACGACCGCCAATCTGGTCTTCATCCTGGCCTTCAACACCGTGTTCGCGGCGCTGCTGTCCTGGCTGTTCCTGAAGGAGCGGCCGCGACTGGTCACCGTGATCGCGATGCTGGTCATGGTCCTTGGCGTCGCGATCATCGTCGGCGATTCGATCGGCACCGGCCACCTGTTCGGCGACCTCATGGCGCTGTGCTCGGCTTTTTTCATCGCGCTGGCCATCACCATCTCGCGCCAGCGGCAAGGACATGGGCTTCACTTCGCTGATCGGCGTGATCCTGCCCCTGGCCGTCGCGGTGTTCATGGTCTCGGGCAAAGGGTTTCAGGTGAACGCGCCATGGTGGATCATCTTCAACGGCGCCGTCGTCATGCCGATCTCGTTCTTCTGCCTCGCCAACGGCCCGAAATATATTTCGGGACCGGAAGTGGCGATGTTCTATCTGCTCGAGACCGTGCTGGCGCCGGTCTGGATGTGGATGATCTTTGCCGAGACGCCGTCGCGCAACAGCCTGATCGGCGGCGCAATCCTGATCGTCACGCTGGTCGCCCATTCGCTATGGCAGCTGCATGAGGGGCGAAAGCGCCGCGCCACCCTCGCCGTCCGTCACCCGGCCTGAGACTTCTTCTCGGCAACGATCTCGATCTGCGGCGACGGCGCCGCTTCGAGTTCCGCCGGTGCTACGGGGGCAAGCTCGTCGGCCAATTCCACCTCGCGCAGCCATTCGCGCCAGATCGCGACCAGCAACGCCATCAGCACCGGACCGATGAACAGGCCAAGAAAGCCCATCGTCTTGACGCCGCCGACCAGGCCGAAAAAGGTCGGCAGGAACGGCAGCTTTATCGGGCCGCCGACCAGCTTCGGGCGCAATGTCTTGTCGACGATGAACAGTTCGACGCTGCCCCAGACGAACAGCGCCAAACCGGCCATCGGCGAGCCGCTGGCGGCGAGATAGATCGAAACAAGCGTGAAGGACAGCGGTGCGCCGCCGGGGATCAGCGCCATGATGCCGGTCAGGGCGCCGAGCGTCACCGGCGACGGCACGCCGGCCAGCCAGTAGGCCACGCCCAGCACCACCCCCTCGCCGATGGCGATAATGGTCATGCCGGTCACCGTCGAGGAAATCGTCGCCGGCACGACGCGTGAAATCCGCTCCCACCTGGTCGGCAGGATGCGTTCGCCGAGACGGTCGACCTGCCCGGCGAAATGCTCGCCGTCGCGATAGGCAAAGAACAGCGCGATCATCATGAACAGCAGCGCCAGCAGAAGGCCGAAGGCGCTGCCGCCGGCGGCCAGCACGCCGCGGTAGATGCTGCCGATGTTGGCGCCGCTGATCAGCTGGATCAGTTCGCCGATGCCGCCGGGATGGCCGAGGTTGCGCGTCCACTGCTCGTTCAGCCAGTCGCCGACCACAGGCAGAGTGGCGATCCAGTGCGGCGTCACCGCGCCATGGCGGTTGGTCTCGATCGCCCAGCCAACCCATTCGCGGACTTCGTTGCTGGCGTAGGCGCCGGCGAGCGCGATCGGCACCACCAGGAAGGTGAGGATGAACAGGATCGCCAATGTCGCGGCGACCGTGCGGTTGCCGCCGACGGCCGCAAGCAACCGCCGATAGAGCGGCCAGCTGGCAAAGGCGATGACGAGTGCAGCCAGCACCGGGACGAGGAACCCATGAAAGAAATAGACCCCGGCGGCGACGATCAGCACCAGAAGCCACCGCGCCGCCGACAGCGGCGGAATGACGGCGGATCTGACCGGCGTCGACAGGCCGAACAGGCGTTGCTGCCCTTCCGGTTTCCGAACCCTGGCTTCCTTCAAATGCCCATTTCTCCCAAACGCGTCTGTCCGCGCTCTATGTAGCGATGCTTATGCACCATGATAGTGCAGCAATCGTGACGACATTCCAAATGTTTGGATGGAGTTGAGTTGTGTGCGTCAAGTTCTGCAAAAATGGCGTGGCATTCAGCGGTGACGTTGGCGTGTCCGCCGCGCAGCCCCCGTGTTTAGCGGAGCGGCGGACATGGCGGCCGCGTCAGGCGGCCAGTGCCCTCAGGTTCTCCTTCTTGTGCTCGCGCAGATGATCCATGTTGAGGTAGCGGGTCGCCTCGAGCCAGTTCTCGTGGATCTCCACCGCCAATGCCCGAACCAGCCGCAAACAGCTCTGCGGGTTGGGGAAGATGCGAACGACCAGGGTGCGCCGCTTGATCTCCTGGTTCAGCCGCTCCAGCATGTTCGTCGACTTCATGTGCTTGTGATGCGGCAGCGGCAGCCGATAGAAGCTCAGCGTCTCCTCGATGTTGTTCTCCACCCAATCCACCAGCTTCGGGTATTTGGCCTGCCATTTGGCGATCCACTGCGCCAGGTCGCGCTTGACCTCGGCGAGGTCGCGCCGGTCATAGAACCATCTGAGCTCCATCAGGCAGTCGTCATCGACCTTGCGCGGCACATAATCGAGCGCGTTTCTGAGGAAGTGCACGTAACAGCGCTGCCAGACTGCCTCGGGCAGGACTTCGCGGATCGCTGCCCTGAGCCCCGGATGGTCGTCGGAGACGACAAACTCGACGCCGGCGAGCCCGCGCTGCTTGAGCCCTGCCACGAACGCGCGCCAGCTCGAATGGCTTTCACGGTTGGCCAGCTCGACACCGAGCACCTGGCGCCGGCCTTCCCAGTCGACGCCGATCGCCACCAAGACGGCCTGGCTGGCGATCACGCCGGCCTCGCGCGCCCGCTCGTAGCGCGCGTCCAGAATGAGGTACGGGTAAGGTTCGGCAAGCCGCTGCTCAAAGAACGCCTTCAGCGCCTCATCCAGCCGCGCCGTCGCCTGGCTTACCGTCGAGGCCGAGAAGGAATGGCCGCACAGATCCTCGGTGATCGCCTTCACCTTGCGCGTCGACACGCCTTGCACGTACATCTCGACCAGCGCCGATACCAGTGCCTTCTCCGAGCGCTGGTAACGCTCAAACAACTCCGTCGAGAACCGGCCGGCCCGATCTTGCGGAACCCGAAGTTCCAGCACGCCAACCCGCGTCACAAGCTTGCGTTCGTAATAGCCGGACCGGTAACCAACCCGCTCCGTCGTCCGCTCGCCTTTCTCGGCCCCGATCGCCTCCGTCATCTCGGCTTCCAAAGCCTCCTGCACCACAGTCTGCAAAACTCTGCGGAAGCCGTCCTCATCCGACAACAGCAACGCTTTCAACTCGCCTCTGCTCAGTCTAACCTCTCGCTTGGTCATGGCACTTACCCTTCCACGGGAATCGGTGATCGCAACGTCACCAGCGTGCCATGGCCGCCCCTCGCCTCAGAGTAAGGGCTGTTCTCTCTCCAGAGCTTTTTGCAGAACCTTCAGAACACTATCTGGAGTTGCTAATCTCCCCCCTTGTGGGGGAGATGTCGCCGAAGGCGACAGAGGGGGTCGGAACGTTCCTGACGCAACCTCTTATTGCGAACAAAGGGGGTTGGAGCTTCACGCGCGGCGACCCCCTCTGGCCTGCCGGCCATCTCCCCCTCAAGGGGGGGAGAGCCTCGCTACCCGAATTTCCCCGTCCGCGGGAATCCCTTCGGCACCATGCGTCCGGCCGAGGCTCGGGCGCCGATCCATTCGACCAGCTCTTCACGTGATTTGGTGAAGGTACGGTCGGCAGAATCCTGCCAGGAGAGACCGCTTGCGAGCGTGAAGGTCTTGAGGTCGAGGACGCCGCCATCCTTGTACTTCTGCAGGCGAACGCCCTTGCCGCGACCCATCTCAGGGATCTCGGCGAGCGGGAAGACCAGCATCTTGCGGTTCTCGCCGACAATGGCGAGATGGTCGCCGGCGACCGGCACACAGCGCTGGGCCTCGTCGGGCGCCTTGACGTTCATCACCTGCTTGCCCTTGCGGGTGTTGGCGACGACCTCTTCTTCCGGCACGACGAACCCATTGCCGTCGTGCGACACCAACAGCAGCTTGCGCTTGGGATCATGGACAAAGGCGGTGACGATGTCCTGGTCGTTGTCCATGTCGACGATGATGCGGATCGGTTCGCCATGGCCGCGCCCGCCCGGCAGCCGGTCGGCGCCGATCGTGTAGAACTTGCCGCCGGTGGTGAAGACCAGCACCTTGTCGGTGGTCTGGGCGTGGAAGGCGAGCTTGAGGCTGTCGCCCTCCTTGAAGGTCAGCAACGAATGGTCGGTCAGGTGACCTTTCATCGCCCTGAGCCAGCCCTTTTCCGAAACGACCACGGTGACCGGCTCGCGCTCGATCATGGCATGGGCGATGTCGGTCAGATCATGTTCGGGCGCGTCGGCGAACTGGGTCCGGCGCTTGCCGAGCGCGGTCTCCGGTCCGAATTTCTCGCGGATGCTGGAGACTTCCCACTTGATCGTCGACCACTGCCTGGCATTGGACGCAAGCAGCGCCTCGATCTGCTTTTTCTCGGTGGTGAGGCCGTCGAATTCCTTGCGGATCTCGAATTCCTCGAGCTTGCGCAGGGCCCTGAGCCGCATGTTGAGGATGGCTTCGGCCTGATTGTCGGTGAGCGACCAGCGAGCCATCATCACCTGCTTGGGCTCGTCCTCCTCACGGATGATCCTGATCACCTCGTCGATGTTGAGATAGGCGATCAGATAGCCGGCGAGGATCTCCAGCCGCCTTTCGATCTCGCCGAGGCGGTGCCTGGAGCGGCGCAACAGCACCTCGCGGCGATGCTCCAGCCATTCCCTAAGCACGCCTTTCAGCGACAGCACGTTGGGTATCTTGCCGCGCGACAGGACGTTCATGTTGAGCGGAAAGCGGCTTTCAAGCTCGGTCAGCTTGAACAGCGATTCCATCAGGATGCCGGGATCGACCGAACGGCTCTTCGGCACCAGCACGACGCGGATATCCTCGGCACTCTCGTCGCGGATGTCCTCGAGCAGCGGCAATTTGCGCACCATCAGCAGCTCGGCGATCTTTTCGATCAGCCGCGCCTTCTGGACGCCATAGGGGATTTCGGTGACGACGAGGCTCCAGGTGCCTCTGCCCTGGTCCTCCTGGCTCCATTTCGCCCTGACGCGGAAACCACCGCGGCCGGTCTCGTAGGCTTCGAGGATCGAAGCGCGGCTGTCGACGATGATGCCGCCGGTCGGGAAATCCGGGCCTTGGACGAAATCCATCAACGTCGTCACCGGCGCATCCGGATGCTCGATCAGATGCAGGGCGGCGTCGCAGAGCTCGGCGGCATTGTGCGGCGGGATCGAAGTCGCCATGCCGACGGCAATGCCGGACGAGCCGTTGGCCAAAAGGTTGGGGAAGGCGCCGGGCAGCACGACCGGCTCCTCGTCCTCCTCATTGTAGGTTGGCCGGTAATCGACCGCATCCTCGGTGATCCCGGACAGCAGCTCGGTCGCCACGTCGGTCATGCGCGCTTCGGTGTAGCGCATCGCAGCAGCGTTATCGCCGTCGATATTGCCGAAATTGCCCTGGCCGTCGACCAGCGGATAGCGCATCGAAAAATTCTGCGCCAACCGCACCAGCGCGTCGTAAATCGACTGGTCGCCATGCGGATGGAACTTGCCCATCACCTCGCCGACGATGCGGGCGCATTTGGCAAAGCCCTGGTCGGGGTTGAGCCTGAGCAGCCGCATGGCATGCATGATGCGGCGATGCACCGGCTTCAGCCCGTCGCGCACATCCGGCAGCGCCCGGTGCATGATGGTCGACAACGCATAGGCGAGATAGCGCTCTTCCAGCGCTTTCTTAAGATCGACCGGCTCGATGTTGTCGCCACCGCCATCGCCAGGCGGCAAAAGCCTTTTTCCCATGGGGTGGGACTAGCCGAGCGGGTGATTCGCGGCAAGAGGCGCTTGAATGGGGTAGCCTCTTGCGCAACACGAACTGGACGCACTGCTGCGCCGACCAACATCAATCGGTTACATCAGGGCTCTACGGCAATGGATGGATTTGCCTTTAGCCATGGTTTTCGACCATTGTGCGGGAGAATGCCTTTTTCCCGTCCAGTTCGTCACGAAAGGGTGACGGCGCAACGAATTGAAAACAATCTTCACTCAGGGAACCGCAATGACGATCAGACGCTCGACACTCAACAAACTCGCATTTTCGACCTTGCTGGTGACACTGCCGCTGCACGCGGCCTTCGCGCAGGATGCGGCGGTCGCCGACCGGCTGAAGGCGGCTCTCGCCGCCCAGGGCGTCGACATCTCCTGGACCGGGGTGACGGGCGATGCCTCCAGCATGGTGCTGCAAGGCGTGACCTTCAAACCGGGGGCCGAAAAGGAAGCGTTCAAGATCGGCGACATCAAGCTCGAAGGCGTGAGCGAAGCCAATGGCGGCTATGAAATCGAAACCGTCTCGACTTCGGCATTCCAGCACAGCGAAAACGGCGTCACGCTCGACCTCAGCCCCTTTATCATCCACGACATGACCGTTCCGGCCGACGGCGCCACAGGCCCGCTCGGTTCAATGATGATGTATGAATCAGCCGAGCTCGACAACATGACGGTCAAGGTCGCCGACAAGACCGCCTTCTCGATGGACGGGCTCGCCATCGAAATCACCCCGCCGGCCGACGGTAAGGCGATGGCGTTTTCCGGCACCACGGAAAAGTTCAATGCCGACCTGACGCTGGTCGAGGACCCAAAGTCCAAGGAGGTGATCAACGCGCTCGGTTACCAGAACATCACCGGAAACCTTGCCATGGAGGGCACCTGGCAGCCTGCGGACGGCAAGATGGAGCTGTCGAAATACGACATCTCCGTTGACAATGCCGGAACGCTCGGCATGACCTTCGGTTTCGGCGGCTACACGCTTGACGTCATCAAGTCGCTGCAGGAGATGCAGAAGAAGATGGCGGCGCAGCCCGAAGGCGCCGACAATTCGGCGCAAGGCATGGCCATGCTCGGCGTCTTGCAGCAGCTTTCGTTCAACAGTGCTTCGATCCGCTTCGACGACGATTCGCTGACCAACAAGGTGCTCGATTATGTCGGCAAGCAGCAAGGCATGTCCGGTAAGGACGTCGCCAACCAGGCCAAGGCGGTCGTGCCTTTCGGCATGGCGCAGCTCAACAATCCGGAATTGACGGCGCAGGTGTCGGCTGCGGTCGGCAAATATCTCGACGATCCGCAAAGCATCGAGATCCTGGCCAAGCCGCCGGCAGCGGTGCCGTTCGCGCTGATCATGGCGGGCGCCATGTCCAACCCGACAGACCTGACGAAGACGCTTGGCGTGACGGTCAAGGCGAACGAGGACTGACCGGAGCGATCCCTTGAAGCAAAAAGCCCGGCAGCGATGCCGGGCTTTTTTATGAGTCGATAGAGACGGTTGCGGGAGGTTTTTAAGCCTCTTTCTTGGTCACTGCGACGCGCAACGACAATTCGCGAAGCTGTTGCGGGCTGGCTTCCGACGGCGCGCTCATCAACAGATCATAGGCCTGCTGGTTCATCGGGAACATCGTCACTTCGCGCAGGTTCCTGGCACCAACCAGCAGCATGACGACGCGGTCGATGCCGGCCGCCATGCCGCCGTGCGGCGGTGCGCCGTACTGGAAGGCGCGGTAGAGGCCACCGAAGCGCTGCTCGACCGTCTCGCGATTAAGCCCGACGGTCTCGAATGCCTTGACCATGGTCTCCGGCAGATGGTTGCGGATGCCGCCGCTAGCAATCTCGAAACCATTGCAGACCATGTCATATTGGAAAGCCTTGATGCCGAGCAGATCCTCGCCGTTGAGCGCATCGATGCCGCCCTGCGGCATCGAGAACGGGTTGTGGGCGAAATCGATCTTTTTCTCGTCCTCGTTCCATTCGAAGAAGGGAAAGTCGACGATCCAGCACAGTTCGAAACGGTCGCGATCGACAAGGTTCAGCTCCTCGCCGGCGCGGGTGCGCGCCGCGCCCGCGAACGAGACGAACTTTTTCGGGTCGCCGGCGACGAAGAAGGCGGCGTCGCCATCGGCAAGGCCGAGCTGGAGGCGGATCGCCTCGGTGCGCTCCTCGCCGATGTTCTTGGCGAGCGGACCGGCGCCTTCGAGCTTCTCGCCCTCCTTGCGCCAGAAGATGTAGCCGAGGCCAGGCTGGCCCTCGCCTTGCGCCCACGAATTCATCCGGTCGCAGAAAGCCCGCGAACCACCGGTCCTGGCCGGAATGGCCCAGACCTCGGCCTTCGGGTCGTTGGCAAGGATGCTGGCGAACACCTTGAATCCGGACCCGCGAAAATGATCGGAGACCGCCTGCATCTCGATCGGGTTGCGCAGGTCGGGCTTGTCGGTGCCGTATTTGCGCATGGCGGCGTCGTAAGCGATGCGCGGAAACGCCTGCGTCACCGGCTTGCCGGCGGCAAAGGTCTCGAACACGCCCCGCATTACCGGTTCCATTGTTGCCAGAACGTCGTCCTGCTCGACGAAGCTCATCTCCAGGTCGAGCTGGTAGAATTCGCCCGGCAGGCGGTCGGCGCGCGGGTCCTCATCGCGGAAGCACGGCGCTATCTGGAAGTAACGGTCAAAGCCCGACACCATGATCAATTGCTTGTATATCTGCGGCGCCTGCGGCAGCGCGTAGAAGGTGCCGGGATGGATGCGTGACGGCACCAGAAAATCACGCGCCCCTTCGGGCGACGAAGCGGTCAGGATCGGCGTCGAGAATTCGGTGAAGCCGACCTCGCCCATGCGCTTGCGCATCTCGGCGATGATTTTTGTCCGCGCCACAATGTTCTTGTGCAGCGTGTCGCGGCGCAAATCGAGGAAGCGGTATTTGAGACGGATGTCCTCGGGATAGTCCGGCTCGCCGAATACCGGCAGCGGCAGTTCCCTGGCCGCCGAAAGCACTTCGATCTCGCGCGCGAAAACCTCGATCTCGCCGGTCGGCAAATTGGCGTTCGCCGTCTCGGCCAGACGCGCCTTGACCTCGCCGTCGACGCGGATGACCCATTCGCCGCGCACGGTCTCGGCGATCTTGAAAGCCGGCGAATCCGGGTCGGCGACGATCTGGGTCAGGCCATAGTGGTCGCGCAAATCGATGAACAGCAGGCCGCCATGATCGCGCACGCGATGCACCCAGCCCGACAAGCGAACGGAAGAGCCGACGTCGCTCTTCCTCAACTGGGCACAGGTATGGCTGCGGTAACGATGCATTGTCATTGGTAAGTCCGGATGTTTGATTGCGCCCAAGGCATGATGGCCCGGCCGGAAAATTTGCGCGAAAAGCACATGAGAGACCGGCTTTGTCAAGGCAGGCGGCGCACGGGTGGCATCTCTGGTTGGACTTCGGCTTTCGCTCGAGGTTCCCTGAAAAGACCACGCCACAGTTAAAGCGTAGAGTTTGCGCTGCTTTGATTTGATTGTGATCAGGATGATTAAGCCGTGTACAATGGCCGTCACATTGGCGGGAGGACGACCATGCGCATTCGCACATTGACGGTCCTGATAACGCTGCTTGTTGGCACCTGCACATTTGCACAGGCCCAGACAAAGCCGATGTCGATCGAGGTGTTTCCTTTCGAATTGGAAGACAAGAGCGCTGGCGCAGGAATAATTCCGCCGGATGAACACGACAGGCGCTATCTGTCCGAGTCGGCACAAATGGCGAAGGACATGCTCTCCCAGTCCGGGCGTTTTACGGTGGTTGATGTGCCAGCCGGGGATATGCAGGCGGTGGCGCCGCACGGATTGCGCAACTGCGGCGGCTGTGAAGGCAAGATCGCCAAAGAACACGGCGCCTCTCTTGCCTTGCTGGGCGTCGTGACGCGGGTCAACCGAACGGAGCATACGATGTTCATTCGCATTCTCGACGCTGAAACCGGGAAACCTGTTTCCCAAGGCTTTACCGATCTGCGCATGGGTGCGAATTACGCGTGGCCCCGCTCCGTGAAATGGCTGATGACAAACAGAATTCTGCGGTAGGACGCCCCACCATCCAAGCGCGCCATCGGGAGCGCGAAAGATTGCCCCTCAGCCAAAAAATCAAACTGAGAAACCGGTTGCCGGCGCTGGCCTGCTAACCGCCGGGAATTGCCGCTGGCATTGGCGCAGGCGATGGTTCAAGAAGCATCAACGACAGGCCTTCCTTCATGTCCTCCATGCGCCCGCTGATCCCGCTCCTTATTGCCGCCGGCATCCTGCTCGGCGGCAACGGCCTGCAGAGCACCTTGATCGCATTGCGCGGTGCGCAGGAGGGGTTTTCGGCCTCGACCATCGGCCTGATGGGGACGTTCTATTTCGCCGGCTTCCTGCTCGGCTGCCTCGCCGTCACCCACATCATGAAGGCCGTCGGACATGTGCGCGCGTTTTCCGCGCTGGCGGCGATCGCTTCGGCCGGAACATTGCTTTTGGTGCTGGTCGTCGACCCGGTCATGTGGTGCGCGTTGCGTCTCGCCGGCGGCTTCTGCTTCGCCGGCCTGTTCACCATCATGGAAGCCTGGCTCAATTCCGGGGCCGCCAACAAGGATCGCGCGCGGGTACTGGCCATCTACCGGATGGTCGACATCGGTTCGGTCACCGGCGCACAGTTCCTGATCCCGATCGTCGGCGCCAGTGGTTTCGCCATCTTCGCCGTCATGTCGATCATGATCACGCTCTCGCTGGTGCCGGTGTCGCTCGGCGACCGCTCCAACCCGACCCCGCCCGAAGACGTCAAGCTCGACCTCGCCCGCGTCTGGCGGATCTCGCCGCTCGGCTGCTTCGGCTGCATTGCCGTCGGCGTCACCAACAGCGCTTTTCGCACCTTGTCGCCGGTCTATGCCGAACAGATCGGCATGTCGGTCACCGACGTCGTCACCTTCGTCAGCGTCGGCATCTTCGGCGGCGCCATCATCCAGTATCCGCTCGGCTATTTGTCCGACCGCTGGGACCGGCGTTCCGTGCTGCTGATAACGACGTGCTGCGCGCTGCTGGCGTCGCTGGCGCTGGTGTTCTGGGCGCGCAGCGACCCGTCGCTCAACTTCGTGATCGTCTTCATCTTCGGCTGCTTCGCCATGCCGCTCTATTCGCTGTCGGCGGCGCATTCCAACGACCGCGCCGACAAGGGCGAGTTCGTGCTGATCAACGCGGCGCTGATGCTGTTCTATTCCTTCGGCGCCATTGGCGGACCGTTCGCCGCCTCGACGGCGATGCAGTATTTCGGGCCAAGCGCGCTGTTCGTGTTCACCGCCACCGTCTACGCCATCTTCGTCGTCGTCATCCTCTACCGGATGCAGGTGCGATCCGGCGTGCCGGCGGGCAAACGCAGCCGTTTCATCGGCCTCTTGCGCACTTCGACGGTGTTCGCCCGGCTGGCCAAGCGCAACGATGATTCCGACGGGCCTGAGAAGCGATGATGACGGCCCCCTATGTCTTGAACCCCGTGGGGCGGCTTGACGAAAGCCCGCGCGGCTGAAATTGAAGGGGACCTACCCTTTTGCCAAAAGCGATTTGATGCACGTCATCACCACCCAAAAAGAACTCGAAACAGCCCTCGCCGCGTTCGAAAAGTCGGATTTCGTCACCGTCGACACCGAATTCATTCGCGAAACGACCTTTTGGCCGATCCTGTGCCTGATCCAGATGGCGGCACCCGGCGTGACGGCGCTGATCGACCCGCTGTCACCCGATATCGACCTGAAGCCGTTCTTCAGGCTGATGGCCAACGAGGCGGTCGTCAAAGTCTTCCATGCGGCGCGCCAGGATATTGAAATCATCGTTCATCTCGGCGATCTGGTGCCGCATCCGGTGTTCGACACCCAGGTGGCGGCGATGGTTTGCGGCTTCGGCGACAGCGTCTCCTATGACCAACTCGTCCAAAAAATCACCGGCGCTCGGCTCGACAAGTCCTCACGTTTCACCGACTGGCGCCACCGGCCGCTTTCCGAGAAGCAGCTCGACTACGCGCTTGCCGACGTCACCCATCTGATCGAGGTCTACCAGCACCTCAGCGCCGAGCTGGTGCGGGAAAACCGCGCCCATTGGCTGAATGAGGAGATGGACGTGCTGACCGCCCGCGAAACCTACGATCCGCATCCCGAGGACGCCTGGAAGCGGCTGAAGATGCGGCTGCGCAAGCCGCAGGAGCTGGCGATCGTGCAAGCGGTGGCGGCATGGCGCGAGCGTGAGGCGCGCGAACGCGATGTGCCGCGCGGCCGGGTGCTCAAGGACGACGCTATCTACGAGGTGGCGCAGCAGGCGCCGCGCGACGCGGCAGCACTCGCCAAGCTGCGCACCACGCCGAAAGGCTGGGAACGCTCGGCGACGGCAACAGCCCTGCTTGGTGCGGTCAACAGCGCGCTTGCCTTGCCCAGGGAAGAGATGCCGAAGCTGCCGAAGAGTTTTCAGCCGCCCGAAGGCTCCAACGCCGCCGCTGAACTGCTGAAAGTGCTGTTGCGGATCGTCGCCGAAAAGGAGGGCGTCGCTTCGAAGGTGCTGGCCTCGAGCGACGACATCGACCGCATCGCCGCCGAGGGCGAGGACGCCGACGTGCCGGCATTGCAAGGCTGGCGACGCGCCGTGTTCGGCGAGGCGGCGCTCAAACTGGTGCGCGGCGAGCTCGCCATCAAGTTCGACAAGCGCAAGATCGCGCTGTTCGACGTGTAGCCAAGCGTTCGAGCGAACGCCGGCGTGAAGATCTCGACAGACCGGGCTCTTTGCGCGTCCAATTAGGACGCGGCTCTGTCAGTTCTTACGCCCGACGCCGCTGCCCCATCAGCTGGAAAGCCGCGATGACGGTCACCGGTATCGCCAGAAGCGCGAATTTGGTGACGATCAGCGCCGAGGCGTGGGACAGCGAGTCCGGATTGGCCGACAGGAAGTCGGAGAGCATGCGGGCCACCGCGAAGTTCTGCGCATAATCGGCAAGCGTGTAGGGCAGCACCAGGACGAGCGCGAACAGCGACTGAAGCTGGGCGGACAGAGCCCGGAAGTTCTTCAGCCGCCGCCCGGCGGCAAGGATGAGGCTGACCAATGTCAGCGACAGCAGCGCCGGGAACAGCAGGTCGAAGGTCAAATAATGCCAGACCAGGATGATCTCGCTGCCGCGACGGCCGAGTGCCGTCAGCCAGGCCATACCCTCGTCCGGGGTGAACCCGGCAAAGCGCAAATCGAGCGACGGCAGGCCGCTGCTCAGCTGGCGGAAATACAGGAACTCCATTGCCGTCATGGCGACGAAAACCGCCACGCAGACAAAACAGAGCGCGGCTGCGTGGCGCGACAGCCGCAGCATCATTGCCGTCAGGCTTCGTGCGATCTGGTTAGGCTCCGCCGGGGTAATTCGGGCTTTCGCGGGTGATCGTGACGTCATGGGCGTGGCTTTCACGAAGTCCGGCGTTGGATATGCGTACAAAGGTGGCGCGGTCGCGGAAATCGGCAAGGTCGCGCGCGCCGACATAGCCCATGGCGGCTTTCAGGCCGCCGGCAAGCTGATGCAGCACGCCGGACACGGGCCCTTTGTAAGGCACCTGCCCTTCGATGCCTTCCGGCACCAGTTTCAGCGTGTCGCGCACCTCGGCCTGGAAATAGCGGTCGGCGGAGCCACGCGCCATGGCGCCGACCGAGCCCATGCCGCGATAGGCTTTGAACGAGCGGCCCTGGTGCAGATAGACTTCGCCAGGGCTCTCGTCGGTGCCGGCCAGCAGCGACCCGATCATCGCGGCACTGGCGCCAGCGGCGAGCGCCTTGGCGAGATCGCCGGAATATTTGATGCCGCCATCGGCGATGACTGAGACGCCCGATTTCTGCGCCGTCTCGACCGCCGACATGATTGCCGAAAGCTGCGGCGTGCCGACGCCGGCGACGATGCGAGTGGTGCAGATGGAGCCGGGGCCGATGCCGACCTTGACGGCGTCGGCGCCGGCATCGATCAGCGCCAGCGTGCCCTCCGATGTGGCGACGTTGCCGGCCAGGATGCGAACCGAATTGGACAGTTTCTTGGCCCGCGTCACCGCATCGAGCACGCGTTGCGAGTGACCATGCGCGGTGTCGATCACCAAAAGGTCGACACCGGCATCGATGAGCCGCTCGGCGCGCTCAAAACCGTCATCGCCGACGCTGGTGGCGGCCGCCGCGCGCAAGCGTCCCTGCACGTCCTTGGTGGCGTGCGGATTGAGCTGCGACTTCTCGATGTCCTTGACGGTGATCAGCCCGACGCAATTGCCGCCGCTATCGACCACGACCAGCTTTTCGATGCGGTGCTGGTGCAGGAGCCGCTTGGCCTCGTCCTGATCGACGTTCTCCTTGACCGTGATCAGGTTCTCACGGGTCATCAGCTCGTAGACTTTTTGGGCCGGGTCGGAAGCGAAGCGCACGTCGCGGTTGGTCAGGATGCCGACCAGCCGTCCCACCTTATGCCCGCCGGCGCCGCCATTCTCGACCACCGGAATGCCCGAGATGCTGTAGGTGCGCATCAGACCGAGCGCGTCGGCGAGCGTCGCGTCGGGGCCGATGGTGACCGGGTTGACCACCATGCCGGATTCGAATTTCTTGACTTGCCGCACCTGCTCGGCCTGTTCGGCCGGCGAGAAATTGCGGTGGATGACGCCGATGCCGCCGGCCTGGGCCATGGCGATGGCAAGACGCGCCTCGGTGACGGTATCCATGGCGGCGGACAGGATCGGCACGTTGAGGTCGATGTCGCCGGCAATGCGGGTGCGGATATCGGTTTCGCCGGGCATGACCTCGGAATGACCCGGCTGCAGCAGCACATCGTCAAAAGTCAGCGCCAATGCGCCCGTGGACGTTTCGATAATCTTTGCCATGGCCAGCCCTCGGAATGCATGAAAAGCGCTGGACCGGATGGACAGCGCCGACTCGTCTTCTTCCCTCTCAGGATTGGCGCTGGCTCGTAACACGTCCCGTCGCCGTTGAAAAGCCGATTGCTTGTGCACGACAGGGCGACGAACTCAGCTTGATCCTTTCGCGGTGACGGATGGCGACCGGCATTCACCGCTGGTGATTGGAGAAAGCCGAAGCGGCATCGATCTCCCCTCTTGCGGGGGAGATGTCCGGCAGGACAGAGGGAAGGATCGCGGCTTCATTCCAGCTTGGGTTCCTCGCCCCCACGAAAGTGGGGGAGAGGTGGCTCGGCGAAGCCGAGACGGAGAGGGGGAACCGCGCCCTACGAAAGCCCCCTCTCCGGCCGCTTCGCGGCCACCTCTCCCCCGCTCCGCGGTGGGCGAGGAACCCAGGTCTTGGCAGGGTTTTTTATTCAGGCGCCATTTCTTCCCGGCTCCGAACTGGCACGGCTGCCGCGGTCGCACAAATGTGACAGCAAGTTAAGGCGACATCCAACCCAACCCGTGGTAACCGGCCCGCGTATCGGCTTGCCCCCCTGGGCCCGGCAATCGGCGGCAACAATCGAATCCGGACGCGCTCCATGAACCGCACCATCCCGCTTATCCTGGCGGTCGCCCTTTTCATGGAAAACATGGATTCGACCGTTCTCGCGACGTCGCTGCCGGCGATCGCCGTCGACCTCCAGACCAGCCCGGTGGCTCTCAAGCTGGCGCTGACCGCCTATCTGGTGTCGCTGGCGGTGTTCATTCCGATCAGCGGCTGGATGGCCGACCGTTTTGGCGCCAAGACCGTGTTTCGCGCGGCGATTGCCGTGTTCATCGCCGGTTCGGTCGCTTGCGCGATGTCGAATTCGCTGCCGGCTTTCGTGATCTCACGCTTCCTGCAAGGTATTGGCGGCGCCATGATGACGCCCGTGGGACGGCTTGTGCTGGTGCGCGCCACGCCCA
The DNA here is from genome assembly GCF_016756595.1 of Mesorhizobium sp. L-2-11. Taxonomy (NCBI): domain Bacteria; kingdom Pseudomonadati; phylum Pseudomonadota; class Alphaproteobacteria; order Hyphomicrobiales; family Phyllobacteriaceae; genus Mesorhizobium; species Mesorhizobium sp. L-2-11. The sequence goes on from NZ_AP023257.1 coordinate 4,391,943, forward strand.
AGAGCGAACTCGTCGCCGCGATGTCGTGGCTGACTGTTCCGGCATTGGTCGGGCCGCTCGTCGGGCCACCGGTCGGCGGCTTCATCACCACCTATTTCAGCTGGCACTGGATTTTCCTGATCAATGTGCCGATCGGGCTGATCGGCATCTGGCTGGCGACGCGCTTCCTGCCGGAGACCGGGCCGGCGCGGACACCGCCGCTCGACTTCATCGGCTTCGTGCTGAGCGGCCTGGCGGCATCGGGCATCGTCTTCGGCCTGTCGGTGGTCAGCCTGCCGGCCTTGCCGCCGATTGCCGGCTTCCTCACCGTGGCTGTCGGGCTGGTTTCAGCCGTGCTTTACCTCCTGCATGCGCGCCGCGCCAAAAATCCGCTGCTGGCGCTCGAGCTGTTCCGCAACCAGGTGTTCCGCGCCTCGGTCCTCGGCGGCGGGCTGTTTCGCATCGGCATCGGCGCCGTGCCCTTCCTTTTGCCGCTGATGTTCCAGATCGGCTTCGGGCTGACGCCGTTCCAGTCGGGAATGATCACCTTCGTGGCGGCGATCGGCGCGATCGGCATGAAATTCGTCACCGCGCTGATCTTCAGGATCGCCGGTTTCCGCCGCGTGCTGATCTTCGGCTCGCTGATCGCGGCGGCGTCGATCGCCATCAACGGCCTGCTGACGCCCGAGACGCCCTATCTGCTGATCCTCGCCGCCCTGCTCGCCGGCGGCTTCATCCGCTCGATGTTCTTCACAGGCATCAACGCGCTAGCGTATGCCGAGATTTCGACCGCCGACACCAGCCGGGCAACGCCGATCGCCGCAGTGTTCCAGCAACTGTCGATCGCGCTCGGCGTGGCGCTGGCCGGCGGCATCCTGGAAGTGTCGACGACAATCCATGGCGGGCCGCTGAGGCTGAGCGACTTCCACATCGCATTCTTCATTGTCGCAGCCGTGTCGGCCGCCGCATCGCTGTCGTTCATGCAGCTGGCGCCCGATGCCGGCAACGCCGTATCGGGTCATGGCGGGCTGACGGCGCCCAAGACGGTGGGGGTGAGCCCACCGGGGAGTTGAGAGCGGAGGGTGCAGAACCTTTCGTTGCCGGCGGGCCAGGAACGCTACGCCGCGCTTTACCCTGCCCCGCTTCCGCCCTTAAAATCCTTCGCCAGCAGATAAAGCTCCACCGACTCATCGCGCGAGGCCGGCGGCTTGACGTGACGGACCGAGCGGAAATTCTGCTTGAGCCTGGCGAGCAATTCGTTCTCGGCGCCGCCCTGAAAAGTCTTGGCGAGGAAATGGCCGCCCGGCTTCAGCACCGATAGCGCGAAATCGGCGGCCACCTCGCACAGATACATGGTGCGGATGTGATCGGTTCGGCGATGGCCGGTGGTGGGTGCGGCCATGTCGGACAAGACGATGTCCGGTTGGCCACCGAGCGTTTCGGCGAGCTTTTCCGGCGCCTGCGGGTCGAGAAAATCCATCAACAGCACCGGCGCGCCGGGCACCGCGTCCATCTCCAAATAGTCGATGCCGACGACATGCGGGTGTTCGGCCGTCGATTTCGTGCGCGCGGCGACGACCTGGCACCAGCCGCCGGGTGCCGCACCAAGGTCGATCACCTTCATGCCGGGCTTGAGCAGATGGTGCTTGTCGTCGATCTCGATCAGCTTGTAGGCGGCGCGCGAGCGGTAGCCATCGGCCTTGGAGCGCTGGACATAGGGGTCGTTGATGTGGCGCTGCAGCCAGCGACGCGACGATTCCTTCAGGCCGCTTTTCTTCTTGATCCGCGTCTTCAGCACGCGAATGCCGGCGGTACCGGGCTTCTGCGGTTTCTTGGTCATTGGCTGACTTCTTGTTCGAGCATGATCTTTTCCGAAAACCGGCCGCCACTTTTCGCTGACGCGGTCCTTCGGTTCGGAATCATGATTTCTCGTTTGAGCATGATCTTTTCTGAAAACCGGCCGCCACTTTTCGGGATCATGCTCTGCCCCGCCCGTTGTTGCGCCAGACGCCGTCGTCGGCCATCAATTCGCTCAATATGCCCTCGCGCAGACCGCGGTCGGCGACGCGCAGCCGCTCCGAGGGCCACACCGCGCGGATCGCTTCCAGGATGGCGCAGCCGGCCAGCACCAGATCGGCGCGATCGGCGCCGATGCAGGGATTGGCGACGCGCTGCTGAAAATCCCAGCCGACCAGTTTTTCGACCATGCGATCGACGCTGTCACGGTCCATCCACAGACCGTCGACGCGGCGGCGGTCGTAGCGGTCCAGGTCGAGGTGAACGCCGGCCAGCGTCGTCACCGTGCCCGAGGTGCCGAGCAGGTGGAATTTCGGGCTGGCGAGCACATGGCTCAGCCGGTCGCGCCCGTCGAAGGCGTGCAGGCGCACAGCCACATCCTCGACCATGGCGGCAAAGATCTCGCGGGTGACGGCGCGGCCGCCGAAGCGCTCGGCCAGCGAGACGACGCCGACCGGCAGCGACGTCCACGAGACGATGTGGTTGGCGAGCCTCGGCGAGCGGTGGCCGGTGAGATCGATCAGCGCGATCTCCGAGGAGCCGCCGCCGATGTCGAACAGGACGACGCCTTGCGTGTCGCGGTCGACCAGCGAGCCGCAGCCCGACACCGCCAGCCGCGCTTCGGTCTGGCGGTCGATGATCTCGAGTTTTAGCCCCGCCTCGCGCTCGACGCGGTCGAGGAACTCGGCGCCGTTCGCGGCCGTGCGGCAGGCTTCGGTGGCGATCAGCCGGGCCTTCCTGATCTTGCGGCTGCGCAATTTGTCGCCGCAGATCTTCAGCGCCTCGACCGCACGGTCCATCGCCGGCTGCCCGAGCCGGCCATTGGCGGTGAGGCCCTCGCCCAGCCTGACGATGCGCGAGAAAGCGTCGATGACGCGGAACTGACCGTGGCGCGTCGGCACCGCCACCAGCAGCCGGCAATTATTGGTGCCGAGATCGAGTGCCGCAAACACCGGCAGTTCCTGCAGCGGCGGGCGGCGAGCATCCGGCTCCGGCCTGCCTGGCGCAACCGACGGCAAAGCCGCGACGATCTCCGCGGGCGGGCGGTTGGCTGGAGCGCTGACAGCAGCCGCCGCCACTCCGGCCGCGGCGAGGCGAGCGTCGTCGCGCGCAAAAACCTTGCGGCCGCGCCGGCGTTTGCGCCGCTTCCTGGTCTTGGCCTTCTGGCCATTCTGATGCTGGGACGCGTCGCCTGCCTGTCCGTGCCCGGACCAAGGCTGCACCGGGCGGCCATTGTGCCGGCCGGCGGGTGGGCTTGCTTGGCCCGAAGGCGGCGGCGAAGCCCTGGACACGCCCACTTCCGGCGCGCCGGCGCCGGTGTCGTGGTCTTCCACTTCAGTTCCTTCCGGCGCCGCGCGAACCGGAGACCGGACGCAGCAGGCGCTTTCATGTGTTCTAAGTTGCCGCCAGACTAGCAGCGCCGGGCCGGATCACCAAGAGCGCAGGGGCCGAATTTTGTCGGCGGCATTGTCTCGCCGCTCCGCTCGGCCCGATGATCGCGGGAAAGAGGGGGCGCGAAGGATCGCCAGCCTTTCCTTCTCCTGCAGCAACGCGCCTTCGCAGTTGAATAGCCGGCTTCGATAAGGCATTTCTGAAATGGTGGGATGAAACATTCAATATCGCCGGCTGTTTACGTAACGCGAACCGGAACAGGGCAACGGGGCTGCAACGCATGATCGTCACGCGATGAACTGGAGGCGTTATTTCTGGCCGGTCGTCGGCGTTGCGGCGGTCGTCTTCTCGCTGTGGCTGCTGCTGCACGAGCTGCGCGGCATTTCGCTGGACGACGTCTGGGACGGCATCGTCGCCATCCCTGCCCGCGGCTGGGTGCTCGCCGCGTTGAGCTCGGTCATCGCCTATGCGTCGCTGGCCGGCTACGATCACATCGCGCTCCTGCATATCGGCAAACGAGTGTCGTGGCTGTTCGTCACCCTGTGCTCCTTCACCACCTACGCGCTGTCGCACAATATCGGCGGCTCGGTATTTTCAGGCGCGGTGATCCGCTACCGCGCTTACGGAACCAGGGGGCTGACCGGCAAGGACGTCGGCATTCTGGTGGCGATCTGCTGGATCACCTTCGTGCTGTCGACAGTGTTGGTCTCAGGCATCGTGCTGATGCTCGCGCCGGAGATCGTCGACCGTTTTTCCGGCACACCGCATCATCGGCTTTCGCAGGCGGCGGGGCTCGCGATGCTGCTTGTGGTGGCGGCCTATGTCTTCGGCAGCTGGCTGCACCTCAGGCCGCTGAAGATCGGCAGCTTCCAGGTCCATTATCCGGCGCTGCCGATCGTCGCCCGGCAATTGCTGATCGGCCCGATTGAGCTTTTGGCGGCGGCAGCGATCATCTTCTTTGCCCTGCCCGTATCAGGCAATCCCGGATATTTCGTCGTGCTCGGCGTCTTTCTGGTGTCGTTCTCGGTCGCCCAGATCTCGCATGCGCCGGGCGGGCTCGGCGTGTTCGAGGTCGTCTTCCTGACCGGCCTGTCGCATATGGAGCCGGTCGGCGTGCTGGCCGCACTGCTGGTGTTCCGGCTGTTCTACCTGATCATCCCGCTGGTGATGGGGCTCGGTGTCGTGCTGTATTTCGAGCACTCGCAGCTCGGGCGGGGTGAGAATTGAAATGCCTTCGGCAGGCTTGACTATTTTCCGGCGGCGGCTACAAGGCACGCGCGGCGACATTGTCGCCCTGCCGCGTGGTTTTCAACAGCCGCGCCTGCTGGGGAATAGGTTAACGGTAGACCCACGGACTCTGACTCCGTTAGTCCTGGTTCGAATCCAGGTTCCCCAGCCAAGAACTTCATGAATGAAAACAATTGGTTACGCAGCACCATCGCGACCGGCGCGTGTTGCATGGGTTTTCACGTCCTGTAGCGCTCAACCCCTTGCTTTCCGGGCCTGTCTCGGTCCGTCCCTTGTTGTCATTGCAACATGACTGCAACACGGATCAGCCCATTTGTTCCGTAAGCGGTCAGCCGATAACGTCAGGCCTAAAGTTCCAAGGCATGAGCATTTCGATTTCGGATGCCGGCCAGCCTTGAGCGATGCGGGTCAAGGTCTGCGAGAGCCAGTCGAGCGGATCGACGCTGTTCATTTTGCAGGTTTGCAGCAAGGTGGCTACCGTCGCCCAGGTTCGTCCACCGCCGTGGCTGCCGGCGAATAGACTATTCTTTCGCGTGATCGTCTGGGGCCTGATTGCACGCTCGACGATATTGGAGTCGATTTCGATGCGACCGTCCATCAGAAAGCGTTCCAGCGCCTCCCGCCGGGTGAGCGCGTAGCGGATCGCCTCGGCGGTCTTGGATTTTCCGGAGACCTTGCCCAGTTCCGCTTCCCATAGATCGAAGAGGCTCGCGACAATGGCCACGGACTTTTCCTGACGTAGCGCGGCGCGGCTTCCGGCATCCTTGCCGCGGACCTCGTCCTCGACCTTCCACAATTCGGTCATGGCGATGATCGAATCCGTCGCGGCCTGCGAGACCCCGCTGATGTGCAGGTCGTAGAATTTGCGCCGCAGGTGAGCCCAGCACCCGGCGAGCCGGATTGTTTCATTGCTGCCGGCTTTGGCCCGTGCCTTGACCAGGTTGGTATAGGCCGAGTAGCCATCCACTTGCAGGATACCGCTGAATCCGGCGAGGTGGCGCGCCACGCAATCCGCACCTCTGCTGTCTTCAAAACGATAGGCAACCATTGGCGGACTGGTTCCGCCATAGGGTCGGTCATCCCGTGCGTAGGCCCACAACCAGGCTTTCGTGGTTTTCCCGGAACCAGGGGCAAGGGTGGGCAAGGTCGTCTCGTCGGCGAAGACCCTTTCGCCCTCCTTGATGCGCTCCAGTATGTAATCAGCAAGCATCTGCAGCTCGAAGCCCAGATGCCCCATCCACTGCGCCATCAACGACCGGCTGATCTCGACGCCGTCGCGCAGATAGATCGCCTCCTGCCGATAAAGCGGGAGGCCGTCGGCGTATTTGGAGACGGCGATATAGGCGAGCAGCCGCTCCGTCGGCAGCCCGCTTTCGATGATGTGCGCCGGCGCCAGAGCCTGGACCACGCCGTCACGGCCCCGGAAGGCGTATTTGGGACGGCGCGTGACGATGACCTGGAACTTCGGCGGCACGACGTCCAGCCGCTCGGATCGATCCTCGCCGATCAGAACCTTTTCAAGCCCCTCGCAGTCGGCCGGGATTTCCGGCTCGACGACCTCCTCGATGCGTTCGAGGTGGGCAGCAAAGCCCTTGCGCGGACGCGGGGCGCGCTTCGGCTTGTTCCCGACCGCGCGGTCGAGTTCGCTCCGGATTTCCGAAAGGCCGGTCTCGACCTCTTCGAAGGCAAAGGAGGCCTGCTCGTCGTCGATGGCCAGGCGTAGCCGCTCGGAACGCGTGCCATGTTGCGTGCGCTGTAAAACTTTCAGGATTGACGTGAGATTGGCGATCCGCTCGCTGGCGCTTTTCTCGACAGCTTTCAGCCGGGCGACCTCCGCCTCAGATGCTGCGATCCGAGCGTCGGCGACTGCGATCCGGGCCTCGCTTGCAGCCTGCTCGCGAGCCATGGAAAGGATCATCGCCTTCAGCGCATCAACGTCGTCGGGAAGGGCAAGACCCGGTAGAACCATGGCAAGCAACAGAGCACAAAAACAGCCGCTTTCCCAACCGTTCCAGCCGCATGATTCATCTTGCCGCAGGCCGGTTTCAGCCCGTCGATAACGGCCGCCTGACCCTGGCCGGACGAATCTTTTTCCAGTCCAGTCCGGCCAGAAGCGCCATCAACTGGGCGTGGTCGAGACGCATGCGCGCGGCCGATATCCCCGGCCAGCAGAAGCTGTGATCTTCCAGAGTCTTCGAATAAAGACAAACCCCGCTGCCGTCCCACCACACGATGCGAACCCGGTCCGCACGCTTCGAACGGAATACGTGAAGTGCCCCCGAGAATGGGTCCAGGCCGCCATCCCTGACCAGCGCCATCAAAGATGCCGCGCCCTTGCGGAAGTCGACCGGCTGGCACGACACGTAAACCACCACACCGGAAGCGATCATGCCTTACGAACCGCGCGGATGATCCTCGCCAGGCGATCGGGATCGACATCGCCGCCGGCGCGCACCACTGCGTCGCCAATGACGATTTCCACCGTGTCGCTGCCCACCGCTTCAAAGCGCGTGAACTTCGCCGGCTTGCTCGCTCCCTCCGTCAGTGGCGCAACCATGCCCGACGAAAGCGCCTTGCGGCGCCACGCATAGAGCTGCGAGGGGTCCAGCCCCTCGGAACGCGCAACCGCCGAGACATTGCCCCCTGGCGAGAACGCTTCGGCGACAAGCCGTGCCTTCTCTTCGTCCGACCGATGGCGCGGCTTGCGTCGGGACGGCACAGGCTCCGCCGTCAAAATCTCGAATGTTCGATGATGGCTCATACTGTCGCTCATAGGATTCTCCGCATGATTCATGCTGAAAATGAGCGATCAACCGCCTGCACGCTACGTGGGGACGCCTACGCGCTTACTTTGTTCCCGCCATGTTCGCAGCGAAGAAAGCCCGCAACCGTGAGGCAGCGGGCTTGTTTGATTCGCCAGTTGAGGCAACATTCCACCCTGAGCGGCCCTACGGCTCCGGTACCAAGTGTCAGATCTTGACCACTAGAGGCGATGGCTGCCTGGGTGAGCGACTGGTATTCTTCTGCTCATAGCAATCCATGGCGGCATGCGGCGCAGTTGCTGCTGTCAGCGTCGGCTTATGAGTAGAACCTGTGTCGGCGGTGTTGGCAAACCTGATTCAAGACCGGGGCAGGAGCCTGAATCAAATCTCGCCGCAATTAGAAAGCCGCCAGTCGACAAACAACTAACTGCTGACCTTCTCCGCATATGCATAAAGGTACTACATGCGTCACTCTTCCGTTGTGTCCTCTATCAACAGTGCGATATCGGCAGGCGAGCTTTGGCAAGAGATTGATGCCGAGGTGAATGAGTGCGTAGCCGCCACGTCCAAGCTCGGCGGCAAGGGGTACGTCATCATCACGGATGGGCCACAGACGCAGGTGACGCGCAAAACACGTGGACGTGGCTTTTGGCGGCACTGGCCGAAGCTAAGTTGCCGATGGAGGCCGCCAGCTACATCGCAGACGCACTCGTTATGAGCGATAACTTTGAATGGAGTGACGATGCAGTGGCCGAGGCTCTTTTCTTCCTCTCCGATGAGAGCCGACCGCAAACGGCCTTTTGAGTAAACCGCAGAGAGGCAGAAAGCACTGTCAAGTCAACTACTTGGAGGGATGGCCGAGCGGTTTAAGGCACCGGTCTTGAAATTCGGTGCCAGCCATACCGAGCCATATCGCAGCGTCCCTGCAAAGCCTTCTCTAGCAAGGGTTTGAAGACTCGCCAGCGCCGTTTGTGCCGCGTCGTCCCTTCCAATACCGCAGCGTTGCGTTGCAAAAAGCGTAGCAGCACGTTCTTAGCCTGTTCCCCAAACGATGAAGCCCGCCACCATGAGGCAGCGGGCTAACTGGGAATTTCGCGTTGAGACGTCAGGGGCGCCTCTTGGTTTCCTGCCGTACGTTCCCGCGATCGGAACGAGCAAGCGGCTGTTCGCCTGACTATGTTCGAAGGGCTCGATACGAGCCCATTCCGGTCATTGGTCGTCATCCACTCTGTCAGCCGGGCGAACACGCCGGTGGTTCGAATTGAGGCTACTTCGGCGGAACCACGTCGACCAGCGTGCTTGGACACCGCGCCCTCTCAACCCGGTCGGCCGCGCTCGACGAGATTATCCTGAAAACCATCGCCGAAACGGAAATCCCCTGATTGGTTGTCATTCCAACCCTATCCTTCCACAACCTCCGCGGCTTGCTTGCGCGCAATCGCATTGGCGGTAGCTGCAGCCGCGGCCGCTTGCTTCTCATCACTTCCCACCTGGACCGTGGGCTGGGCAAAATGGATGCCGTTCGCCGCGAACGCCTGCTGGATCATGGTGTAAGCCTGCCGTCTGACGACGGACTGGTGACCGGGCTGGGTAGTGTCTCAGTTTGAAATTTTAGGATCTCCGCAGCGGAGGGAGTGCCTAACCTGTGCCAGGCTTCTTCATAGTGGGGAAGCGCATAAGACTTTGGCGCTAGCCAATACGATACCGCGCCAGCCTGACTCGTTCCGCGCTGTGCTGCGGCTTTCACTTCATCTTTCGTGAGGACATAGCAGGTCGGTGCTGCGGTGTTCGCATTGATCGTTACAACCCACCAATCTGAGCGAAGCGTGTCCAGAGAACGACCCAACGGTACCGGGAATCTCTTCGATAGAGCTTTTGACTGAATCGGCAGGACGCGGCTCTCATCGTCACTTACGGCATAGAGGTCCGCGCCCCTAGCGTTGCGTACGGTGGGCATTACATGCCAACCGCGCCGCGATAATTCGCGCGCTACGTGGTATAGACCGGCGTTGCCCGTCAATTGATGTCGCATTTTTATCCCCCTACTAGGCTTGCCGTTTGTACGGGCCGCGCTTGCCCGGCTTCGGCGCAACGGCCTCCATCTTCTCGCAAAGGTCTTCCATAGACCAGAGCGTCTTGGACACGCCAGCGGCCATTGCAGGCGTCATTTTCAGCGTCTTGTGCATTTTGATGAAGTTGTACCGGACGGTGTAAATCGCGACCATGTGGACATGGTTTTCGAACTTCTTTGAGAATGCATTGGTGATGCGCGTGAAGCGGCGGTTTGCCATGCGCATGGTGAGATTGGCGCGCTCGATATGCGACGTGCTGACGTGCACCGGATCGGGATTGCCTTCAATCCGCGTCTTGGTCGCGCCAGTGCCCATCTAGTAAAAGCGTTGCCCTCCGTAAGAACTAGCGTCCGCCCTCTCCGTGCTATAAAATGGAATATCGACGCCGACGACGCCGACGACGCCGACCGCGACGCCGTCCTAAGGCCGACCGCCATTTCAGCATGCCCAAGGACGTATGTGCCGCACATGGGCTCAAGCCACCCGCCCGCACATCCGTTGTGGATTGACCCGCGAGGAGGGATCAGCATGTCAGAACGTCTCAACATAGGCCCGCTGCAACCTGGTGAAACTGCGCCCAATGTCGTGCTCGACGCGATTACCCGCGAGGGCAAGATCGCCATCGACGATTTCCGAGGCGAGAAACCAGTGCTGGTTGGGCTGTATCGAGGTCTCCATTGTCCTTTTTGCAGGCGTCATATCGCCATGCTTTCGCAACTCACCCCCGCCCTCAACGAGAAGGGCATCGAAAGCCTGACAGTGGTCAACACGCCCATCGAGCGGGCGCGCCTGTATCTGCGGTACCATCCGATGCTCGGCCTGCTCGCGGCATCCGATCCGGAGCGGACTTCACACCGCGCCTTTGGATTGCCGAATATGCAGATCACCGAAGACGAGAGCGCATGGCCGCAAAAGGTTTCGATGAGCGATGTGAAGTCGATGCGGGTCGACTTGCCGGGCGAGATGCCTGAACCGATGGACCCGTTTGCGGCGCTCGAATATCTGAACAAGAAGGACAGCTACGATATCACGGAAGCGGATCAACAGATGATGGCCACCGGCATTGGGCAGCTCGTCGGCCAGTTCTTGCTGGACCGCGATGGCGTCGTTCGCTGGACTTCCAACGAGGTATTCGATGGCGGCCTATTCGGCGCCCCGAACACTCAGGAATTGATGTCGGCAGCGTCACAAATCGGGAGGTAAGGCGCAGCTTCGGTAGTGGGGCTAGGCGCAGGATTGCGCGAAGTTTGCGGCCGTCGCCTCACCGCTGCAGTAGATTTCTTTCGACGGTTCTCAGATGCGCCAGCATCACTTGCCGCAGCCATTGGGGCCGAAGATGCAGGTGATCTTGCCGGCTTCCGCGACAAGGGAGACGCCATGGACGATCTCCTGCTTGCCGTAGCCCGCAACGACGCTGTCTGCGACCAACGTGTTCATTGCGGACGCCCTAGATAGGTCTGCATGACTTCGGAATTTTGCACGATGTCCTCGAACGCGCCGCTGGTCACCACCCGCCCCGAATCCATGACGATGATGCGGTCGCAGACATTGCGCACCATTTCCATGTCATGCTCGACGACGAAGAAGCTGGTTCCCTGCTCGCGCAGCCTGGCGATCGCTTCCAAGATGATCTTGCGGATGTTGGGGTGGACGCCGGCCGAACCCGTGTTGCCGTGCCCGATGATTCCCGCCACCACCGGCCCGAATTCGACGCCGATTCGAATCTTTGCGTTCTTCATCTCCTATTTTGGCGTAATAGGCCGGACATAGCGCCACCCGGAACCGCCGCTGCGCATAGTCGTTGGTCCCTGCAGGTTCACGGGGCATCGAACGCGGCTTGTTGGGTGCAGTGTCCGGCCAGGCATTCCTCGATCATTCGAATTGCTTCAAGTCGGGACGGCTTGTCCATGAATGGCCATGGTTGCTGAAGCGCGTTCGCAGCTTCGGGTATCGACGCGACCACTATCGGCTTGTGATTCAGGTAAATTGTAATCGGAATGAACGTCGGCATCTTTGTCGCTCGCCAGGATTGAAGGCGGCTAAACGCGAAGACAAGGCAGTGGTTGCATCGTTGTGAATTCAGAGCGCCGCTGTCCGATACGAACGAGGCTGAAATGGCACGTCCGAAGAGCCTTGATCGTTTCGGTTCCCCTGAACGCAGAACCCCGCGCCTCACGAAGTGGGGGCGCGGGCTGATCGGAGCATCGCCCGACCGGATCAGCAACAATGTTGGTGATCAGTTGCGCCGAGTGCTCGCGCAACCAGGTCTCAACCGTAAGATTGCGCGCATCCCAACGAAGAACGACCTGAAAGCCGCTCGGATCGCGCAGCGCCGGCATCTGTTCGACCGTGGCGACACCGCCGCCGTTGTAGGCCTGCCGGATGGCTTCTTCCAGCGGCCGAAACGCGGCCTCGTCGAGGTTCATGGCTGCAATGGCGCCGTTGACGTCGCCGCGCTCCAAGCGCTCCACCACACGGCGCAGAACGATGTTGGAGCGGATGTCGTCGATCGCCTCGATAAACGCGGTCCGCAGCATCGGCTCATAGGTCGAGACAAGCTGTTCGAAACGATCACGGGGGATAGGCGTTTGAGCATTCGTTCCGGACCTTAAAAGGAGACTGGTATGGATGTCTTGGCCCATCATTCGACGGAGCTTGTGGTGCTTCGCATCGCACTCATGGCAATTGCATCAATGGTTGCTGAGCAATCGGATGACCCAGATCGGGCATTGGCTGACATGGAAGAGCGGGCACTGTCCACGTTCGATCATATGGAGATCGATTTTTCCGGTTTCGAAGGGGACATCGCTGTTGCCAAGTCTCACATGCGGTCGTCGCTGGCGTCGCTCTTTTCTGGGATATCGCTCGGCGGCTAACCCGCCACGAAAGCGATATACGCGGCCGGCGGGATCGGCCGTAGGTCCTTCATGACCAACTCGACGCCGTCGATGACGAGTGTGTCGGTGCAACATGCACGGCTGTTATCCAATCGTCCAGACGGACACTTGCATCAAGCCTACCGGCAATGTCCTCGCGCGTTTTGAAAAGGTACGCTCCTGGCGCGTCGTTGCCGAGAGCGAGACTGTCAGACGGCCGCTTTCCCACCCGAGTCGGTCGTCCAACTCGCTTGTCGGCGCGATGAGCGGCTGACGCGAACTTCGCCTCGACAGCGGGGTTGACGAAAGCGTGATCTACTCTTCCAATCGCCCGTTTGCCGTTGAATGCCGGGCGACTTGAGAACATAACATCATCCGTTCGACTAGGGCGCTATAAAGTATGACATAGCGCCGCGCCCTAGAATCTCCCTTAACCTCGACCTCATCGTCACTGTAAGGGGCGCTTGTCTTAAAGTCGGAACGTTTCGCGAAGGCCCGAGTTTACTGCTCGGACCGCCCGCATCCGCGGGTGGCAAAAAAGGTGAAGAATGAGAACGATCAGCGGGCTTTATGATACCTATGAACAGGCCACCCAGGCAGTCGAAGCTCTGGAGGATGCCGGGGTTTCAAGCAGCGACATCAGTCTTGTTGCACCGTCCGGAAGTGGGTCGGCAGAGATGCAGGATGCGGACGGAACAGTAGCCGGCGCGAGTGTTGGCGCTGCCGTCGGAGGTGTTGGGGGCCTGCTGGCCGGACTTGGCGCGTTTGCCATTCCGGGCATCGGTCCGGTTGTCGGCGTGGGGTGGCTGGCGACTACCCTGATTGGGGCCGCGGCCGGCGGAGCGGTGGGCGGCTTGCTCGGTTCCTTAACCGACGCAGGAATTGATGAGCACGACGCGCACGTTTACGCCGAGGGTATCAGACGGGGGAAGACCTTAGTGATTGCCCGCATTGATGAAGCTCAGGCGGATTCCGCGCAGGCCATATTGGGACAGGCGTCGGATGCAGCCGCACTGAGGCGCGAGTTTGAAGCTGACGGGTGGGTTGGCTTTGATGAATCGGCCGATCCATGGGATGAAGATGCTCGCAGCGAGTACCGACGTAGTCAGGACGAGGATCCGATCATCACCCCGTTCCCCCGATAAGGCCCAAACGAGCGTGAAGCCTGCCTTGTTATTGAGGCAGGCGTCCCCCGCTCCTCCCACATTGTGCCCCGGCCATCACTGCTGGGTCAAAGCACCGCGTTCCGGGCCTCGCAAACTGGTGCGTCCTGTACGGTTCGTCGTTGGCTGGATCGTGAAAAGGACATGTTCCGTGGCCGGTTCCTCGACCATGGCGCCACTTCCCCGGCCGGGGCGTACCGGTGGCAGGGGTCGCGTAAAACTGTGGCCGGCCCAAGCTAATCAGCCAAATGAACAGGAGCCGTGATCCTGACCGGAGGCGGAACGCCCGGAGCTCCTAAAGTTGAGCTCTCATCCAGCTCGCGATCCAGTCAGTGAATTTTTCACTGAGCGGTCGACTTTGCCATTCCTGAAGACTGATCTGCCGCGACCGTTTCAGATCGTCCTGAAAGATCGCAATCTGTTCGGCGGCGAACTCCTCCCCGTAAATATTGAGGTTAGCCTCGTCGTTGAGCCGTAGCGAACGCTCGTCGAGATTGGCCGATCCCATGGTTACCCAAGAGTCGTCCACGATCACGAGCTTGGGGTGATACATAGTCGGCTGGAATTCATGTATCCGCACACCGGAACGCAGCAGGTCGCCCCAGAAATAACGCGAACTCTTCCGCACGAGCGGCACATCGGTGTTCTCGCTGGGAACTATGATGTCGATCTCGACGCCGCGTGCCCGAGCCGCAAGCAACTGTGCGAGAGCAACATCATCGGGCACGAAATACGCCATGCCGATCCGGATGTGGCGTTCCGCCGCCGCCAACGCCATCAGCATCATCTGATGCATTGATACCGAACCTTCGGGCTGCGACGAAATGACGACCTGCGCCCCTAAAGAGCCGCCCTCGTCCTGGGCCGGGTAGAACTTGCTGCCCTGCAAGACCTCGCCCGTCCCTTCCAGCCAGTTATCGGCAAACGCTGCCTGCATTGCAGACACTGCCGGGCCGGTGACGCGATAGTGAGTGTCACGCCATTCGTCGGCGTTGCGTGCGTCACCCAGCCACTCGTCGCCAATTCCAACTCCGCCGGTGAACCCGACAGATCCATCAACGATGAGGAGCTTGCGGTGGGTGCGATTGGTCACCCGGTCGAGGGTGTACCAGTGGAGCGGCCGAAAGCGGTGAAACGAAACCCCGGCCTGCTGCATGATGTCGATGAGGCGTTGGTCGAACGGAATGCTCCCCACCCAATCGACGAGGACGCGAACTGGTACGCCCTCCCGCGCCTTGTCGGCGAGAGTGTTGGCGAAGTGCAAAGCGATCTCTCCGGACCAATATATGTAGGTTTCAAAGTTGACCGAGGACCGCGCTTCCCTGATTGCGCCGAGCATGGCCGGGAATATCTCATCACCATTTACAAGCGTTTCAACGCCATGTCCCCGGCGTACTTCGCCGCCGTAGACGGCCTCCATGGTCTCAAGGAACTGCGGGTCGGAAATGCCATAGGTATGTGGAATGGGTTGGCGTACTGCATGCTGCTCGGGAATGAGGTTGAGCGTAAGGACCAGCAACACGAAACCCAGGACGACCCCTATGGGAAGGCGAATGTCGAGCAGCCGTTTCACCTATCCCCCTCTTAGCTGCACGTGCATCCGCCGCGGATGCGCGGTGAGGCGCGCCTGCCTGTCATTTGGTCGACCTCTCCTGTCCTGCAAAATTCCCCGCTTCGAGCAACAAATGATGCCGGGTGAGAATGTAGAAGAGGCGACTTCGTTCCCCACCCTCTATTTCGCCAAGCGCAAGCACTGCCAGTACGACCAGCGAAGCAGTTCGAAAACAATCGTAGCCAAGCAAAAAACGGCTGTGATTACAATCACATAAGGCCACGCTACAATCAAATCCTGAAGCAGGCGGACATTCACCACCCACTCCGCCTGTGCGGAAAGGAACTCTGATGCAGGCGGGGCAAGCATGAAGCGGTTCTCGGTTGCGCTACTGCGGCTGATACGGATGACACCATTCCGGCCGTCGCTGGTCAGAACGGCAGCATCGAAAATCCTGCTCCTCGCCTTGCTGTGGAGTACCGTCCTGCCGCGGCTCTGATCCCATACGCCAGGAAGGCCCGCACCCACTCCGATGCCCAGGTGGCGCAGATCGCCGCCTCGATCCGAGAATTCGGCTGAACGAACCCGGTCATGGTGGATGGTAAGAACGGCATCATCGCTGGCCACGGCCGGAACACACATTGCGTGGTTAATGTTAGCTCGTTGCTGACGGAACGGCCGGGAGCAATTCCGTCTCGTGAACCGAGTTCGAATTGTGCAGGACTCGTTGCCTGCTCCACTACTAGTGGTGAAAGCCTGACGCTTGCTACCCGACGCGTAGGGCAGCTCAGGGTGCAACTTGCCGTATGGGGCGCCTATCGGGACGACGTAATCGCGGCAGGAAACGGACGTAGCCCCGCATATGCGCTGAGGCTCGCTCACTCTAGCGCCGGTCAGTCCGCTATAAAGCTTACGGGCGCACCTTAGCCGCCGCTCGCCTACTATCGAGTCTCCACACAGCGGCAAGGACGTTCTGGGCTGGGCATCGAGGCCCAGCGTGCCGCGGTCGCCCGCTTTGCCGAGGCCGAGGGAATGATCATCCTCCAGGAGTTCACCGAGATCGAAACCGGAAAGGGCGCGGATGCTCTTGATCGACGCCCACAACTGACAGCCGCCCCCCGCCCTTGCCCGCCAGACTAAATGCCCGGTGGTCGTGGCCAAGCTCGATCGCCTCTCTCGTGATGTCGCCTTCATTGCCGGACTGATGGTCCAGCGCGTTCCGTTCATCGTCGCCGAACTCGGCGCTGACGCCGACCCGTTTATGCTGCACCTTTACTCCGCTTTGGCCGAGAAGGAGCGTCGATTGATCTCGGAACGGACCAAGGCCGCCCTCGCCTCTCGCAAGATCAATGGAATGAAGCTCGGCAATCCGACCAACACAGGGGAAGCTGCCGCGAAAGGTCGGAAGATCTCGATCCGGGAGGCTGACAGATTTTCCCAGACCGTGCTGCCGATCATCGACTCTATCCAGCGCTCCGGCATCACCAGTGTGGCCTGGCCATTGCCCTGAACAGCCGGGGTGTGCGCACAGCGCGCGATGGTCAATGGCAGGTTTCGAACGTGCGCAACGTTCTCGCGCGGCAATCCCCTACTCCTTTTATAAGCGGAAACTGCCGTTCCTAGATCCGTCGTCGCCGCGGCTCTGGCGACGACCGCCGAGATCCCTGGCTCGGCGCTGCTTTTCCTCGGCCTATTCTCGCGCCTCGGCGCGCTGATGCTGTTCGGCATGGTTTCAGTGATCCAAATCTCTGTTTAGAAAACTTACAATGGGCGCCTTGCCACTTACCGTCGTGGCGCATATTCACCATCGCGACCGCCAACGAGCCGGCCTGGACGACAGGGCGAGTATCCCGATCAGGAGATCATTATGTGATTGGCGGCATTTAGTATGCTCTGCGTGACCTTGGGGGCCCGCAGATTGAGAAATAACTCCGTTTGCCTAAGATGTCACGCAGGGAGGGCGTCCGGCATGGCAAAGCGAATTCTCGGGCTGATTGGGATCGGTCTATTGATTCTCGTTATCTACGGCGTGATATCAGCCTTCAACGGATGAACCTCGAGCAACGTAATCTTCACCGTCGGCTTGCAGCGGCTGCAGTCGAATTTGAGCTTCAGCGGATCGGCGCCGCCGCCATAAACCATCATGAGGTTGGCGGAACGGCAGTGAGAACGAATAAAGGAACAGTTTCCTTGATCGTCAAGACCTACTGTGGGACCTATCCATCAATTCGACCAGGTGGAGGCCAGCGCTCCCGTTTGCCCCACCTTGACAAGGCCTAGCCACCAATCAGCATCAGCGCACCCCAAATCAGGAACCCGACGTCCCAGTAGATCCACTGGTCCCGCGGGACGGTTTCGTTGACATGGTGGATGCCGAGAAGCTGATGATCGACCACCCCCTCGACCAGGTTGAATATGCCGAAGCCCATGAGCATCGTCCCAAGCAACAACTTTCCTGACCACCAGAGATGAGATTTATGCCCAGCGCGCCAGAGCACGATGAGACCAAGCGCGACGAATAAGTATGTGCCGGCGTGGAACAGGCCATCGAGGAACGTGTTGAACCGAAGGTTCTCGACACTGTCGGCGGGATAGCCGGCGCTGGTCGCCATATGATGCCACTGGAGCAACTGATGCAGTACGATTCCATCGAAGAATCCGCCTAAGCCAAGTCCGAGCAGAATGCCTGCGGACGTCGGGAATCGGCGATGCTCCGAGGTCATCGTCGCCATCCCTTTTTCTCCTTAGGCAACCCAACTTCGGGCCAGCCAATATGCCCGTCACCGTTTCGCGCTGTCGGCGTCCCGCTCGTCGCGTCGGAGAAACTCGGTGGTGACCGTGCCGAGGTTGCTTTCCAGCCAGTCGGCCATCGCCTCCTCCTCGCGCAGATTTTGTTCGCAGACTCTCTGGGCCTCGGCATCGCCGACCTCGCCGGCTGCGGCGATGAGCATCTTGTAGCTGGCGATTTCCATATGCTCGAACGTGTAGCTGGCCAGCGATCCTTTCATCACCTCGTCGCCTGCAAACATGCCGCTGATGTTCTGTCCCATCGCGACTATCTTCCCGCCGGCATCTTTAAGCGTCGATGATCCTTCCCCCATCCGATCGAGGCATTGTTCGAGACGTTGTGCCTGTTGCCTCGTTTCATCGAGATGCATCCTCATCCGGTCGCGTAGCTCAGGATAGTTTTCAAGGCGCCCGATTTGGCCGCTCAACATCGTCTCGGCCTGTTCTTCCATGGCGTGAGCGTCGCGAAGCCACTGCGTCAGGCGTTCCTGGGAATCTGTCATGTCTGTCTCCGTTGGTCAGTATAGGTTTTACTGCCATCGCAACGCCGCCGCAGACCGTTAGTTCCGATCGCCCGCAAGCGAAGTCGGTACTCGCTCAAAGACGCAGACAAGGCGCCCTAGTCCTCATCCCAGAAGTCCTGAAGCGAAACATGACGCAGGTCTTCGGTGCTTCACGCAGGCTTTGATGCAGCCCTTTGAAGGCGACCATCGAGACGGTCGAACGGCTGCAAGGCCGCGATAGGGATCAGCCAACTACGCCCGCGTCATGATGAACGATCGCGTCCAGGATCGCCTCATGAACGCCGCCGGTGTCTTCCTCTATCTCGGTGCTGCTAATTCCGAGAGACTTGGCGTCGGCGAATAGTTTATGTGCCAGTTCACTGACCGAGATCACGTCGGCCCGCACGATAGCGGGCAGGTTGTTGCTAAGCCACTTATAAAAGAAGTTCGTGCCGCGTGTGCTCATGGGCCTGATAAGTCGCGCCAGATCAAAACGGTTCCATTAGCGAAAAGAAATATTAGCTTTCGTCACTGAAACTCAGCAGCGATGCATGGCGTATGTGGCTGTGGTCGCCGCGCAGATGCTTGATGCGCAGCCTGACGCCAGGCTTGACCCACTGCGTCGCCGGCCGCTTCTTCATGCCCCTTGGCGGCGGACCGGCGTGTTCCTGGACCCGCTTCCACAGCCGTTCGCGGATATCCAGCGGCAGGGTGATGAAGGCAGAGCCGACATATCGCCTTGTGTCGGGCTCGGCCAGCAGCGCAAACGCTGCCTTGCCGCTCTCGCGCTGCACTCCGAGCAGCTCGAGCTCGCTGACGACAAAGCTCTTGGTCTTCAGCCACTGCCTGGTTTCGCCGCTGCGGTACTGCTGCCGCGGCGCTTCGAGCGCCATGCCTTTCCATGCCTGCCTTGTCGATCAGATAGAACAGCGCATCCGATTCCCCCGGCATCGCCTCGCTGAACTGGATGCGCTCGCCCGGCCTGATCAGCCCGTGCAGGATATCGCGCCGCTCCTCGACGCCGAGGTCGCGCAGGTCCTGGCCGTTAAGGTGGAGCAGATCGAAGGCGACGAGATAGAGATCGTGCTGGCGCTGCGTGATTGCCCTGCGAAGCGCGGCAAAGTCTGGCAGGCCGGCTTCGTTGGTCACGATCGTCTCGCCGTCGATGATGGCGCTGCCGAGGCCGAGCGCCCTGGCGGCCTCGACCAGGTCGCGAAACTTGCTCGACCAGTCGATGCCGGTCCTGGTGTAGATGCGCACATCGTCGCCGTTGATGAAGATCTGCGAGCGGTAGCCGTCGAGCTTTACCTCGTGAATCCACTCGTCGCCCTCGGGTGGCTTGGGGACCAGTTTGGGCTCCATAGGCGGTATGAACTCGAGCCGGCCGGCGCCGGTACTTACAATTTTACGCACTCATAGGATCTATGTGGCCACGATATATTAGCCAGAGTGAACAGATCGTGATTCCGACAGGGGTTTGGCAAAATATCGGAAACAATCCGTTGAGTTGTGAGTTTGGGGAAATGCCGCGGTTTTTCTTCGACTTTGCCGATGCCGGCGCGACGTATCCAGACACTGAGGGTACCGAGCTGCCGAATGTCGAAGCTGCCAAGGCCGAGGCCGCAACGGCACTTGCGGAAATCGTAAGAGACCGTTCGAGAGACAGCATCTACCGCGAACTTGTAGTGACGGTTCGCAGCGAAATCGGCGAGATCCTGCTGCAGGTGGTCGCGAGATTTGAGATCGCTACTGTGCCGGCTAATACAGCGCCGACGCCCGGCCGGACCTGAAACCCTTCATCAAGCATCGATGCCCATCATCACCGGTTTCCGGCGCCTGGGCAAGATTCGGCAGCGTGCGCCAGATGTTGAGACCCATCTAGCGTGTGGCGAGAAGGACGTGACATTCCTGAGGAGACACGAGCTCTACGCCCGTTGCGTTTCCTCCTAGCGACAGCACGAGATCGCCCGTGATTGCATCGATCAGCGCGTCGCGCTTGTCGGCGTCCATGTCCGCAACCATGCCCGCTTGAGGCGTCGCCGAAAGCTGAAGGCGCACATAGTCGCGTGGCGATGGGAATCGCAGCATCTGGGTCACTGATGTCACAGTGACGTCCTTGAACCCGGCCGCGGAGACGAGATTCTCCAGCAGACTTCCGTCCGAAAGGGTGTGCTCAGATCGCTTGATCGAGGAGGCGCCGGGCGCAAGATACCGGTCCAGTGCATCGGCCAGGGCATGCGCGACGGGAGTTCGTTCGATTGCCGTGAAGACGCTAAGCGCGAGGCGTCCCCCCGGTGTGAGCACCCGGAACATCTCCGCCAACGCTCGGGCACGATCAGGGAAGAACTGCAGGCCTAGCTGGCAGAGGATCACATCGAAGGTGCCGTTCGGGAATGGCATCTGATGCACGCTAGCTTCGTGCCACTCAACCTTTGGACCCCCGTTCTGAGCGACAGCTCGTGCAACCGCCAACATGCTGGAGTTGAGGTCCAGTCCGACCACGCGTCCAGTGCCCATTTGTTCGGCGGCGAGTCTGGCAACCACACCGGTGCCGCACGCCACATCGAGCACTTGCTCGCCGGGGCGAGGCGCAGACCGTTTGACTAGGTCGGCTGCCCAGAGCGACGTGATAAGAGGGACAAGATATCGCTGATAGAGTTCTGCAGCGGTACCTTCCAACTGCCATTGCTCATCCGGTGCCATCACGTTTCCTTTTAGGAGATCGAGCCAGCGACGCGCGCGTCTCTTTAGGGTCAAAACGGGAAGAAAGGTGAGCATAACAAGTCCGCTTCTGGGCGGATAGCGCCGAAATGCACTGCGGTAGAGTCGATAGAGTGGCAGCGAGAGGTGTGGCCTTGGAACCAATCTGGCTCGTCACACGTATAAGTGTTTCGGCCTGTACGGAAACAGTTCATGGCAACCAGTGTCGTATTGCTCGTCGAAGACGAGGCGATGGTACTCTTGGACATAGAGGGAGCGCTAATTGAAGCAGGCTTTGATGTCATAGCCGTGACCAATGCGACCAAGGCGCTGGCCGAATTCGATCGCGACACGTCGCGGATCAATGCCGTCGTAACCGACATCAGGCTTGGCAGTGGCACCAACGGCTGGGAGCTCGCGCGCGACATCAGGGGGGCTGTACCGACAATGCCGATCATCTACCTGAGCGGCGATGGCGCGCTGGACTGGCATGCCGAGGGTGTGCCCGACAGCATTATGATTTCGAAGCCGTGCGTGATGGTCCAGATCATCACAGCGTTGGCGACTTTGCCGAATCAACAGGTCCCCATCGCTCGAAGAACCCCGCGTCCGGGAGGGCGGGACGCGGGCTGATCGGACGATGCGATCCGATCTCGCAGCACAGGGGAGATGCTGCAGGCGCCTAACTTTCTTCTCAGGGTTGTGTTCCATCCAGAAAAGCAAAAAGCCCGCCGGGCCGGTCGGCAGCGGGCAAATTGGGGTCAAAGTCGTGCCCCCCTGCTTCAATATGAAAGCCTTCTATGACTTGCACATCGGCCGATCGAATGAAATGCGCAGCGCCCGCTAGGTTTTCTTGCCTTTCCGGCTTGTCCGTTTCGATGCCGATGCCGCAGGAAGGGCACCCTTCAGTCGCTGCTCCCGGAGCCGAGCTGTTTTTGCTTCTCGTGCCGCGCGCTCGACCTCGATCAACTCCCGCGCAGAATCCGACGTTCGCTCCCGTCTGTCTTGTTTTTCTTTATCGGTGAAGGTTTGCCTTTCCCGCATTGTTGTCCTCGATCTGACGGAACGGCGCAGTGTTGCCGCCCCGAACGACCGTCGCCCACATCGTGTTCCATCCGGACGACAAAAAAAGCCCGCCGCACCTTTCGGCACGGCGGGCAGTCAGTCGTTCACCAGGCACGAGGAGTGGGACGGGGTGGTTGTGCCCGGATCGTAAGTAAATTTTACGCGCGCCGCCGGCGTGCGTCCACCAACCGGCAGTTGGCACCGGCGGGCTCGCTCTAAGGCGTCGACCTATTCTGTTCAGCCGCGACCTTGGCCGTGAGCGCCGCGATCTGATCGCGCAGGCGGCTCTGTTCAGCCTTCAAGTCTGTGATGAAATCCCTGCCGTTGCCGAGCGAGTTGGAAAACACCTGGAAATCCGACCGCTGCTGATCAAGCTGACGTTGGAGGTTGGTGACATCGCGCACCGCGTCATCGCGGAGGTTTTCGATGTCGTGACCCCTGGAGAGATTCCGCTCCATCCACTCGTTGCGATAGACCATGGCGTTCCGGATCGCGGCGACCGACTCATCGGTCCGCTTGCGGTCCTCGGTGCCGCGATCAGCGCGCCAGTCCATTTCCTGCCGGGAAACGGTATTGGCCGCCAGCGCCTGGATGGTCTTGTTGGTTTCACTGGAGAGCATTTGAATCGACTGGACCAGTTCGGTGTTTCTCGCCTTGAGGTCGTTTGTGGATTCCCGCATCGGCCAGTAGGCCAACGCGCCGACGGCGAGGATGACGCTGAGGCCGAAGCCGAGCGCCTGGTAATGCGGTCGATTGCGCTCGGCCAGGGTTGTCGATAGCGAGGCGATAGATTGGCGCGTCTCGTTTGTCGACGCAGCAGGCGTACTGCCAAGCTGGCGGCGGCGAGTAGCATGGCGACTAGTTCCCAGTTAATCCGGTAGGTCATCGATCGTCTGCCGACATATCCGCGCCATTGCCTGGACAGCCGCCAAGGCTGCCTTTGTGCGTTTGGTCCTGCCTCCGTTGCGATAGTTGCCGTTCCGCTTGCCTTCAGGTGCGCCACCGCCCGCACCGTGCATGCGGCAGACTGCTCTGCCCCTCACCGCTGGCGATCGACACTGGCAACCCGTCCGCTTCGACCGAGCATGACACCGAGGCGCTAGGTTCATGAGGTTGACGTTATTTTTTCCCGCCACCCTGCCCCCCATGCGAGACATTGCCGACAATAGCTTGGCCGCCTTCGTTCACCGTGACGTGCTTCACGGTGACGTGCTGCTGGCCGCCCGTGCGGTATTTCTTTAGGGCTTCCACCTGGGCCGCGAATGTCCTGGCGAGCTTGTTGAAAGCACGTTCGGCGCTGTCTTGCTGCGGGATAGTTTCGCAATGAGCAAGGCGGCGGGCGAACGTCATCGTTGCCGATGCAGGGGGGAACCGTCGCGCCAAGCAGTTCGACAAGCGCAAGGACGCAGATGCCTATTTGGTCAAGGTCCGGCGCGACCTGCAACTTGGCGTTCACGTCGCTGACAGCGCCTCGATCACGATCAAAGAGGCAGCTAAGCTCTGGCTGGAAAGGTGCGACGCAGAGGGCCTTGAGCGCTCGACGCGCGCGGCCTACGCCCAGCATGTGAACATCCACATCGTGCAGCTGATCGGCGCGAGGAAGCTTTCGCAGTTCAATACACCACACGTCCATGCCTTCGCCGACGAACTGGCCAAGGATCGGTCACCGGCCATGGTCAAACGCATCGTGCGTTCGCTTGGGGCAATCTTCGTCGACGCAAGGCGGCGCGGTTTGGCGGCGACCAATCCGGTGTCGGATGCCAAGGTTAAGACGAACGATCGGCGGAAGTCCAAGCGGCCAGAGATCCCGACTAAGGCAGAATTGCGAGTCATACTCGACGCCGCACAGGGCAAGCATCGCGCGCTAATCGTCACGGCGCTGTTCAGCGGCCTGCGCGCCTCCGAGTTGCGCGGCCTTAGATGGAACGCCGTCGACCTGAAACGCGGCGTTCTCACGGTGAAGGGCCGGGTCGACGCATGGGGTGATTTTGGCCTGCCGAAAACGTCGGCCGGCGAGCGCGACGTTCCATTGGCGCCGATGGCAATCAACGCCCTGAAGCAGCAGCGCCTCTCAATCGCGAATGGCCCCGATGGTCTGGTGTTTCCGTCGGACGAGTGAACTCCCCTCGACCACATAACATTCTTGCGCGCGTCTGGACGCCCTTGCTTGTCAGTGCCGGGCTCTTCCGCCTTCATGCGACCAGGAGCGATGCGGAGGGCAATCCGCTCAAAATCGCCAAGTACAACTTTCATGCCCTGCGTCATGCGGCGGCGAGCCTGTTCATCGAACAAAAGCTTTCACCGAAGCGCGTCCAGACGATCATGGGGCATAGCTCGATCACGGTGACGTTCGACACATACGGCCATCTTTTCGAAGACGACGCCGCCGATCAGACGGCAGTTGCCGAGATCGAGGCCCGGCTATTTTCGTAGTGAAGACTGCAACACGACTGCAACACAAGGCGAAATTTCCTAGCAAAACAACGGATCAATTTGTCTCTGACTCCGTTAGTCCTGGTTCGAATCCAGGTTCCCCAGCCAAGATTCACTGCGCCTACCGGTATGGTCTCAAAATAATTTCTCTTAATCATCAAGCAGTGGAATAACGTAAGCGAGCGCTTGCGTCTGCGGCGATCTTACGCAATGCTCTCATTGGCCTTGGGAGGGCTTGGGGATGAAATATAGAACGGTGGTCGTTTTGACGGCCGCATTTGCGCTTGCTGGTTGCCAGTATAAGGCTGAGCCATTGCCAATTGCGGCATACAACGTCTATTCAAGTTACGGAGAAAGACTGCCTGGAAAATATTTACTGTTTGTCGACTCTACGGCGCTGAATAGGTCGGTCAAGCCCTCAGATTTAAATTGCGCCGCTCACAGTTATCCGATCGACATGCGAAGCGGGTTCTCTGGATCCGTTCGCAAGACACTCGAATCTCTGGTTACAGAGCTCGAAGTGGTCGACCAACCAGTAGATGCCGCTGGCCTCACCGAGCGCAAAAGTCGAGGAATGATCGTGGTGAAAGGCGAAGAATTGAACGCCCGGCTTCGGGTCGTGCCGGGCTTTTGGTCTGCCGGCATAGAAACCAATGTCGATCTGGTTGCTTCGATAACTCTTGATGGCCGCAAAGGTCGATTGCTTGGCTCAACCGTGGAAGGCCAAGGCAACGCTCAAGGCGATGCTGGTGTCGTTTGCGAGGGTGGCGCCAAATCGCTGACGGATTCTGCGGAAAAGGCACTGAAACAAGCCGTAGGTCGTCTTGGCGAAGCCCTGACCAATTCGGAACGGGTTCGCAGCGGCGTTTGACGAATTGGACCCGTCGGCCCTTTGCCTTGCCGGAAGCCGCCAGGCTGACCGATGGTGCACCCGTAGGCTTGGGTCCCTCCCCAGGTTCGCTTCGTTTACCTGGTGTCCTGACCGTCTGTCGTTGCTTTGCGCCATCACTCCGCTCTCCGCAGCTGGCACTCATTGCCCACAACAACGCTGATTTGGCCGCTCTGTATCAGTGGGGGTGCGGACTTTGATCGAGCCGCCTCCCTGCCTGCCCCGAGGCGGACGTCGACAGTCAGCTGGCCGTGCGCAGGCGCCGAGAGCGAACGAAGGCCTTTAGTCCGTCGGCATCCAACGCATGCCCGAAGGCATAGCCCTGCAGTATGTCGCAGCCCAAGGTCTTGAGTGTCTGTGCGTGCTCCATCGTCTCGACACCCTCGGCTACGACCTCGATGCCCAGGGATTTGCCGATTTCAATGATCGACGAGACGACCTGCCTTCGTTGCGGCGATTTGACAATTGGAATGACCAGTTGGCGATCTATCTTCAGCCGGCGAGGCTGCAGCTTGAGCAAGCTGACTATAGAGGCATAGCCCGTGCCAAAATCGTCTATTTCTACGTCAATGCCGAGATCTTTTATCTGCTCAAGATTCCAGGTAACAAAATCGTCATTCTCGTCAAGGAAAATTGACTCAACGAGCTCGAAGGAAAGTGTTCCCTTCTTGATATTTAGTTCCCTAAGACTCTTTATGAGTTCCTCATCCTGAAGGCGACGTGCCGAAACGTTGACTGACACCCGCGGAATGTGAAGATTGGCGGCTGTCCACCCTTCGAGATCCAAAAGCGATTGCTCTAATATGTTTCGATCGATGATCGAGACGACATTCAATTCTTCCGCAATCCTTAGGAAGACGTCGGGCGCCAAAATACCCTTCTCCGGATGCCTCCATCGCGCCAGCGCCTCAACCCCGACGATTTCAAGCGTTTTTGCGTCAAATTGCGGCTGGTAGAAGGGAATGAACTCGTTGCGCTCAAGGCCACCGAGAATTTCGTCGGCTATCCGTTTTGTGTCGACGATCTCGCTTTGCATCGCCTCGGTGAAGAACTCGTATCGATTGCGCCCACGACTCTTTGCCCGGTAAAGCGCGATGTCAGCGTTGACCAGCAGGTGTTTGGCTTCGACATCTTTTCCGTTATCGACTGCAATTCCAACGCTCACGCCGAAACGGCATCGATGGCCCTGATAGTAGACCGGTTCTCGCATCTGGCTGATGACGCGGTCAGCGAGCAGCGCCAGTTGCTCGATATCGTCATCCACCACGCACAGGACGATGAATTCGTCTCCTCCGATCCGAGCAACAAAACCCTCACCGTCGACCTTGGATCGGAGGACGGTCGAGGCGTGAACAAGCATTGCGTCGCCTGCGGCGTGGCCAAGCGTGTCGTTGATGTGCTTGAACCGATCCAGATCTATGTGAAGCAGCGCCGCAAACAAGCCGGCGCGCCTAGCGTCTGCCGCGTAGTCTTCCAGCACCTGGTCGAGGTAACGCCGGTTGGGCAGACCGGTCAGCGAATCGTGGAGCGCAATGTGCTCTATGCGCGCCTTGGCCGATTCGAGTTCTGCATTTTTCGACTCGGAAAGTTGTTTTGCGCGAACCAGGTCCTTATTCAGCAGGACATCGGCTGTCACATCCCATTCGGCGCCGATCATTTTTGGGGTGTCGTTCGCGCCCCGGTAAATTATCGCCTTGGATCGGACATGACGAATCTCGCCATCCGGCCGAATAATCCGGTACTCCGACAAATATGGCCCGCCGCCGGCCAGCGCGCGGTCGAAATCAGCGTGGGCGGCAGCCAGATCATCCGGGTGGATTGCTCCCGCCCAGTCCAGGTAGCCGCGGCCCTCCCCAGTTGGTTTGCCATATATTTCGTTGACGCGGTCGTCCCACGTAAGTTCGTTGGTCGCGAGATCGTGTTCCCAAACGCCAATGGCCGACGCTTCCAGAGCGAGTTCCAGTCGTCTCGACAAGCGACTCAGTTCCGCATAATTGCGCTGTCTCTCGCCAATCAGGCGACCCGTAACCAGGAATGGGATCACAACCAACGCCCCGGCCACCGCCATCATGGCGCGCAGGAACCAGGCGTTGTCGGGCGTCGAAGGCCAGCCGTTTTTTGGAATGGCAGCGATCCGCCACGAACCGGACGGGAGCAGAACGTCGGCTGTCACCGGATTGCTTTTGGCGACGCGCTCATTGCCGAAGAATTGCTCTCCACCTGGACCGAGAGCGTCCTTACCGATCAGCGCTATGTCGATCCCCAGATCAGCGTCAAGCAGGCCGCTCGCCTTATAAAGGCGCTGGACGTCGACAACGGCCGAAATGATGCCCCAGAACCTTTCGGTGTTGCCGGCACTGCGTACAAAAACTGGGATACGACCGACGAAGCCCTGCCCTCCCTGCCTCAAGTCGACGGGTCCGGCAAGAATCAGTTCGCGCTCGTCTCGCGCCCTTAGCGCGGCCACACGCTGGCGCTCGTCCTTGCGATAATCGAGGCCTATCGCCTTCTCGTTGCCGTCCATCGGGTACATCAGGGAAATGACCAGATCGGGCGCGCCGGCAATATTCTTCAGTTGCGAGCCCCTGCCAAACAGGTTGCTCGCCAGCGAGGCGAAACGTTGCTGTCCCATATAGGGCTCGGTCACGATCGTCGCGACCAGTCCCTGCACCAGTTGAAGGTTTCCGTTGATGTTGCCTTCAAGCTTGGCGCGGATAAGATTGACCTTGGCCAGGACATCGGCACGGACGGCTTGATCCGAGACGATTTTGTTCTGGTGGTCCGCGAACGCCGCGCCAACGGCAATAACGATCATAGCCATTGCCGCCGGGATATTTGCCGACGAGAAAACGGCCTTCTTGATACCGCCGAACCTGGCGCGGAAAAGAGCCAATAGGCGATTCCTCAGCTGCTATTCAGGTTCTGGCCAACCCGACCAAGGTATATTAGCTGTCAATGTTTAATTTTGACCTTCACGGGCCAAAATTTTTGCACGCTCCTACTGCCTGAGGCTTCTGTCCCGCCTTGGGAAACGAAGGCAGGGTGGCATGTGGCTAATCCTCAGCGTCAGATCGTGGCTGCAAGCCGGCCGGCAGCGACGGTCAGCCAGAGAATCAAATCCTCAGCGCAGGAGAAACCCTAGTGGCCCTCAATCGCCTTGGGGGTAACCAGGTAGGGTATCTTGCCGACGCTACGCTTCGTCGCGCCAATGGAATAGGCCATTGGGATCTTGGGAGAGTTTTCTGGCAAGCCGTACATATCCTTGCCGGCCCTCACGGCAAATGAAAAGTGCTGCCACGAAACCGTGTCATGCTCATTGAGAAAATCCAGCGTCAGCCCAGCTGAAATCAGCGCGTTCACCACGTCGCTGACCGGATGAATCCACTCATAGTAGCGCGGATGTTTCAAGATGCGGTCGTCGCCGGTATAGGTGAGTTCCTCGTTCCATGCGAGTGGACGAGCTATTGGCGTTCGCCAGTCATGCTTGAACTCCAGCGCCGCAGCCTTGCGGTCACACTGGAACATCAATGGATGGCCCTCGGCGAGATAGAGCCGGCCGCCGGGCCGCAGGAGATCGGCAACCACCCGCGCCCAGCGGAACACGTCGTCAAGCCAGTTTACCGAACCCCAGGTAACGTAAGCGATGTCAAAGGTTCGGCCAAGCGCTTCGACTGCCTCGAACAGTGGCGCCTCCACGAAGCGCACGTCAGTGCCTGCCTTTGCTGCAAAATCCCGCGCCGCTGCGATCGCCGTCGGTGAGAAGTCGAGGCCGGTCACGCTGCCCGCGCCCAGGTTCTTCAAGCTGATCGTGTCGAGCCCGATATGGCATTGCAGATGGACGATATCCTTGCCGATGATATCGCCGACCTCGCGCGTTTCCAGCTCGTAGAGATTGGATCCACCAGCCAGGACATTTTCTATGTGGTAGCTGCCCGTCGTGTCGGTCGAATGCAGCTCGGCCCGATCATCCCAATTAAGGCGGTTCGCCCCCAGAAACGGTTCCAAATTGCCCCCCTAAAAAATCCCTGCCGAAACCAATGTATGGTAAACAGAACGTTAATATACCTTGCAGCTAAAGTGTCGCGCGTCAATCCGTGGCGGGCCGGTGCGCGATGACCGCAGGTCAGGCTGTTCAAGGCGGAGGTGTCGATCAGGTGTCAGTGCAGAACGAACGTGCAATCAGGCCCGCATGAGGTTGTGCGGCCAATCGGGCTGCGTCGACGGTCAGATCCTTGGCGGCCACCGCTGAGCCCCATGGAGAACGCGCACGATCAGTACCGTCTCGCCTGCCGCGTAGACGACGATGAATGGTGTTCGGGCTACGACCAGTTCGCGCGTTCCCTCCAGCCTTCCCTCCCGGCCGGAAAGCGCAAACCTGCAAAGTCGTTGGACCTGTCGCTCGATCTCGTCGCGCACACCGATCGCCGCCATCACGTCGTCACGCGCAATATAGTCGGTGATTGAATCCAGGTCCGCTTCGGCATCCTGCGACCAGACCAGCCGCTTCACCCGGCCTGCCCGGCCCGCGCCAGCATCTCAGTCCGCTTCTTCTGCCAACGCTTTCGGTGATCCTCGTCGGACACGAGGCCGACCGTGCCCGCCGCGATGCCATCCAGCGTCTTTCCCACCTCGGAACGGAACCAGGCGTCATGCTCGGCCGCCTCGCGCTGCCGGAGCAGCCGCTCGGCCTGGTCGGGCCGCTTGCGCTCGACCGCATCGGGGTCGTAGTCGGCCGTATCCACCTCGAAGCGCGGGACACCCAGTTCCTCGCGCACGAAAGCCGCTGCCGTGTTGAGGTTACGCCACAGACGCGGCCTCCGTGCCCGCTGCGCCGAGATCGCCCGCTCCATGGCGCCATAGCGCACCAGCACCGCCCATCCGCCCGGCTGGCCCAGCACCACCGCGCCCTGGATCGCCTGCGCGTCCACGAGGCTCTTGACGGCCTTGCCGTCGATAATGTCGGGTGGGACGTGTGGCATGCGTCATCACCTTTTTAAGTGAGTGTTGCACTATTATTTAGAAACTGCACGTGGATTTCCAGTAGAATCGCACGCTCGCGTGTGACAATGACCGCGCTCATGCCCGCCGGTTCTTCAACCGCGCCTGCTGGCTTCTATTTCAAAAAGGCAGCCCCGGCTCTGGGGCTAGCCTCGCAGCGTGATTTCACGACCTCACGCAGCCGCATCAAGCCCCTGCGCCGGCACATAGTTGAGTATAGGGCCGAGCCAGCGCTCGACCTCGGCCAGCGGCATGGCCTTGCGGCGCGCATAGTCCTCGACCTGGTCGCGCTCGACCTTGGCCACGCCGAAATAATAGCTTTCGGGATGCGACAGGTAGATGCCTGACACGGAGGAGCCCGGCCACATGGCAAAGCTTTCGGTCAGGCTGACGCCGGCGTTGCGCTCGCCGTCGAGCAGGCGGAACAGAGTCGCTTTCTCGGTATGGTCGGGCTGCGCCGGATAGCCGGGGGCCGGGCGAATGCCGCGATAGGGTTCGCCGATCAGCTCGTCCGGCGCCAGATCCTCGTCCGGCGCATAGGCCCAGAAATCCTTGCGCACGCGTTCGTGCAGGCGCTCGGCGAAGGCCTCGGCGAAACGGTCGGCCAGCGCCTTGACCATGATCGACGAGTAATCGTCGTTGGCACGTTCGAAGCGCTCGGCGATCGCCGCTTCCTCGATGCCGGCGGTGACGATGAAGCCGCCGAGATAATCCGCCTTGCCGCTGTCCAGAGGCGCGACGAAATCCGACAGCGCGACGTTCGCCTTGCCGTCGCGCTTGGTCAGCTGCTGGCGCAGCGTGAAGAAGGTCGCCAGCTCCTGCGACCTGGCATCGTCGGTGAACAGCCTGATGTCGTCGCCGACGGTATTCGCCGGCCAGAAGCCGATGACGCCCTTTGGCGCGAACCATTTTTCCGCGATGATCTTGGCCAGCATCGCCTGGGCGTCGTCGAAGAGCTGGCGTGCCGCCGGTCCTTGCGCCTCGTCGTCGAGGATCCGGGGGTAACGCCCTTTCAGCTCCCAGGTCTGGAAGAACGGCGTCCAGTCGATATAGTTCGCGAGTTCGGCCAAATCCCAGGCTTCGAAGGTTTTCAGGCCGAGGAAGGACGGTTTTGGCGGCGCGTAGGCCGACCAGTCGATCCGGTGGGCGTTGGCCCGAGCCTTGGCCAGCGGCAGGCGCTGCTTGTCGGCTTCGCTGCGCGCATGCGCATCGGCAACCTTCTTGTACTCGGCACGAACGTTGTCGACATAACCGCCCCTGGTCTCGTTCGACAAAAGTGCCGACACCACGCCGACCGCGCGGCTGGCATCGGCGACATAGACCGTCTGGCCTCTGATATAGCGCGGATGGATCTTTACCGCGGTATGCACGCGGCTGGTCGTAGCGCCGCCGATCAACAGCGGAATGTCAAAACCCTCGCGCTCCATCTCGGCGGCCATGTGCGCCATCTCGTCGAGCGAGGGCGTGATCAGGCCGGACAGGCCGATGATGTCGACATTTAGCTCGCGCGCCGTCTGCAGGATTTTTGCCGCCGGCACCATGACGCCGAGGTCGATGATCTCGTAATTGTTGCAGGCCAGAACCACGCCGACGATGTTCTTGCCGATGTCGTGGACATCGCCCTTGACCGTCGCCATCAGGATCTTGCCGGCGGTCTGGCGCTCGCCGGTGTCAACGCCTTTGGCGGCATTCGCCAGCTTCTCAGCCTCCATATGCGGCAGCAGGCCGGCGACGGCCTGCTTCATGACGCGAGCGGATTTCACCACTTGCGGCAGGAACATTTTTCCCGCGCCGAACAGGTCGCCGACGACGTTCATGCCTGCCATCAGCGGGCCTTCGATGACATGCAGCGGCCGCTCGGCGGCGCGCCGCGCCTCGTCCGTGTCCTGGTCGATGAATTCGGTGATGCCGTTGACCAGCGCGTGCGAAATGCGCTGCTCGACCGGCCAGTCGCGCCAGGCGAGATCGCGTTCCTGCGCTTCCTTGCCCGCCGTGCCCCTAAAACGTTCGGCGAGGTCCAGCAGGCGTTCGGTCGCGCTGCCGCCGCCCTTCGGCTGACGGTTGTTGACGACGTCCTCGCAGGCTTCGCGCAGTTCCGGATCGATTGCGTCATAGACGGCAAGCTGCCCGGCGTTGACGATGCCCATGTCCATCCCGGCCTGGATGGCATGGTAGAGGAACACCGCATGCATGGCCTCGCGCACCGGCTCGTTGCCGCGGAACGAGAAGGAGAGATTCGACACGCCGCCCGATATGTGGACATGCGGAAGCGTCGCGGTGATCTGCCTGGCGGCTTCGATGAAGTCGACGCCGTAATTGTTGTGCTCGTCGATGCCGGTGGCGATGGCGAAGATGTTCGGATCGAAAACGATGTCCTCAGGCGGGAATCCGGCCTGTTCGGTCAAGAGCTTGTAGGCGCGGGTGCAGATTTCGACCTTGCGCGCCTGGGTGTCGGCCTGACCCTCTTCGTCGAAGGCCATGACGACCACCGCCGCGCCATAGGCGCGGACGAGCTTCGCATGGTGCAGAAAAGCCGCCTCGCCCTCCTTCATCGAAATGGAATTGACCAGCGGCTTGCCCTGGACACATTTCAGGCCGGCTTCGATGATCTCCCATTTGGAGCTGTCGATCATCACGGGAACGCGGGCGATATCCGGCTCGGCGGCAATCAGGTTGAGATAACAGACCATCGCCTGCTTCGAATCGATCAGGCCTTCGTCCATGTTGATGTCGATGATCTGCGCGCCGTTGGCGACCTGGTCGCGGGCGATTTCGAGCGCCGCGGCATAGTCGCCCGCGGTGATCAGCTTCCTGAACTTGGCCGAGCCGGTGACATTGGTCCGCTCGCCGACATTGACGAACGGAATCTCGTCGGTCAGCGTGAACGGCTCGAGCCCGGAAAGGCGCATCTTCGGCTCGATGTCGGGAACAGTTCGCGGCGGATGTTTCTTGACTGCCTGTGCGATGGCGCGGATGTGGTCGGGCGTCGAGCCGCAGCAGCCACCGACGATATTGACCAGGCCGTCGCGCGCGAAATCCTCGATCTGCGCCGCCATGAATTCCGGGCTTTCGTCATATTGGCCGAATTCATTGGGCAGGCCGGCATTCGGATAGGCGCAAACAAAGGTGTCGGCGACGCCGGATATTTCGTCCAGATGCGCGCGCATGGCTTTGGCGCCCAGCGCGCAATTGAGGCCTATGGTGAACGGGTTGGCGTGGCGAACCGAATGCCAGAAAGCCGTCGGCGTCTGGCCGGACAGCGTGCGGCCGGACAAGTCGGTGATCGTGCCGGAGATCATCACCGGCAGACGCACGTCCTTCTCGATGAAGATCTCGTTGCAGGCGAAGATCGCCGCTTTGGCGTTCAGCGTATCAAAAATGGTCTCGATCAGGATGATGTCAGCGCCGCCGTCGATGAGACCGCGCAACTGTTCGCCATAGGCAAGGCACAATTCGTCGAACGTCACGGCGCGGTAGCCGGGATTGTTGACATCCGGCGACATCGAGGCGGTGCGGTTGGTCGGCCCCAGGGCGCCGGCGACGAACCGACGCCTGCCGTCCTCCTGCTCAGCCCTCACCGCGGCCCGGCGCACCAGCCGTGCACCGTCGCGGTTCAGCGCGTAGACCGCATCCTCCATGCCGTAATCCGACTGGGCGATGGAGGTCGAGGAGAAGGTGTTGGTTTCAAGGATATCCGCCCCGGCGATGGCGTACTGATAGTGAATCTCCTCGATCGCCTTGGGCTGCGTCAGGATCAAAAGATCGTTGTTGCCCTGCTGATGGCAGGCGCAATCGGCGAATTTGTCACCACGGAAATGGTTCTCGTCGAAGCCCAGGCCCTGGATCTGCGTGCCCATAGCGCCGTCGAGGATAAGGATGCGCTCGCGCGCTGCCGCCGTCAGCGCCGCAAGCACTTCCGAACCGTCGGGCTTGGCCGCGACGGGGCCGAACAGGTCGTCCAGCGATGATGGGTTTTGCGACATATTTCGTCCTCAGGGCGACGGTCGCGCTTAAGCGACATAAAGACATCTTTATGTGAGTATACGGGATTTGTCTCCTGCTGTCACCCCTGCCGCGGGCAATGGCTTGACGTTTGCGCTGCCCCCCACCTGCCTGCCGGCATCCGCTCCCCGTATAGGGACGTCACTATACGGGGAGAAATGCCCGGTCCACCCTCCGCAGCTGCTGCGGAGGACGGGCAGGGCAATGAGGGGCCGCGCCGACTGACGATACTTGAGGAGCCCCTCTCACTAGGTTCAAACGACGCCGCCTTACCCCACCCACTTCTCATAATCTGACACCAACAGGTGCAGCGGCGCGACGTCCTCGTCGATGTCGGCGAAGCGGCCGATCGGCTCGCGGAAGACATTGTCGGTGAGATCGTCGTTGACGGTCGAAACCTCGCCGATCAGCACGTCCTTGCCCTCGGCCCAGAACGCATGCCAGACGCCTGGCAAAAGCGTCACGCTCTCGCCCGGATCGAGCTTCAAGAGCCCGCCCGCCGGCAGCCGGTGGATGGTCCCGTCGACCGGCACCGATACTTCCGCCTTCGGATCGATGCCGCCATCGCGATCGTGCATGAACAGCTCCAGCACCAGCTTGCCGCCGCCGCGGTTGATGATGTCTTCGGCCTTGATGTTGTGGCGATGCATCGGCGACAGCTGATTCTTGCGCGAGATCATGATCTTCTCGGCATAGAGCACGCCCATGCCCTTCTTCATGTCCTCGTAGCGACCGTTGCGAACGGTGAACAGGAAGAGGCCGAGCTCATCGAACTTGCCCTGGCCGTAATCGGTGATGTCCCAGCCGAGCCGGGAGGAGAAGATGGCCGAGGAATCCTGCCGGCGCGCCTTCATCTGTTCCGGGGTCCAATAGGCGAAGGGCGGCATGATGTAGCCGAACGAACGGATGAAGGCATCGGCGTCGCGAATGATATCGTTGATAGCGGAGCGTTTCATGGTTGTGGTTCCTTCCAGTCGGCCTGGGCGATCTCCAAACCGAATAGCCGAACACCGCTCCGGTGTCGACGTAAACCGCTTGCTGGCCTCATGACATCCGGGCCGATCAAGGCCATAAGTCCGGGCAAATCCGCAGGGTAAAATTCCATGCTGAGCATAGACGACCTCGATACGCCGGCGATCCTGATCGATGTCGACCGCGCCGAAGCCAACATCGCGCGGGCGCAGGCCCACGCCGACCGGCACGGGCTGAAGCTCAGGCCGCACATCAAGACCCACAAATTGCCTTACTGGGCAAAAAAGCAGATCGCAGCCGGTGCCGTCGGCATCACCTGCCAGAAGATCGGTGAAGCCGAGGTGATGGCCGATGCCGGGCTCACCGACATTTTTCTCCCTTACAACATTCTGGGCGGGGCCAAGCTGGAGCGCCTCAAGGCGCTGCACGGCCGCGTGACGCTGTCGGTGACGTCAGACAGCATGGAAACGCTTGCGGGTCTCGCCGCCACCTTCACCGATCCAGGCCAGCCGCTACAGGTGCTGGTGGAATGCGACACCGGCATGGGCCGCTGCGGCGTCCAGTCGGCCAGCGAGGCGGTCGCATTGGCCAGAGAGATCGACAAGGCCAGGGGGCTGGCCTTCGGCGGGCTGATGACCTATCCGGCGGCAGGCCGCGCCGCCGAGGCCGAGACCTGGCTGGCCGATGGGCGCCAAGCGCTTGCCGCATCCGGCCTTGCCTGCGAACGCATCTCCAGCGGCGGCACGCCGGATATGGGGCGCGCCAGCGAGGCTTCCGTCGTCACCGAGTATCGCCCCGGCACCTACATCTATCTCGACCGCTACCAGGTCGCGAAAGGCGTCGGAAGCCTCGATGATTGCGCGCTGACGGTGCTGTCGACGGTGGTCAGCCATCCGACATCGACACGCGCCATCCTCGATGCCGGCAGCAAGGCGTTGTCCAGCGACACGCTGGGGCTGCCCGATTTCGGCGAATTGCTGGGCGTTGCGGGCGCCACCGTCACCAGCCTCAGCGAGGAGCACGGCAACGTCACGCTTTCCGCCGACGCCAGGCTGCATATCGGCGAGCGCGTACGCATCGTGCCCGACCATTGCTGCGTCGTCACCAATCTGTTCGACGAAGTTCACTTGATCGCCGGAGAAAGGGTGCTCGAGACGCTGCCGGTGGCGGCGCGCGGCCGCATGGGTTAGAGCGGGATGAGATTTATGGGAGTCGTGGGATTCCCAAATCAGCGATGATCTGATTCAACCTTGCTGCTGGGCAGGAGGCCAGCATTGATGGTTGGATATTCAATGGACCTGCGCGAACGGGTTGTTGCGGCGGTCAAGGTTGAAGGGCTTTCGCGGCGCGCGGCGGCTGCTCGATTTGGCGTCAGCTACAGCGCGGCGATCGAGTGGCTGAAGCGGGTGGAACAGACGGGGAGCGTGGCGCCCCGCCAAGTGGGCGGCTACAAGCCGAAGAAGATATCGGGAGCGTGGCGCGACTGGCTTGTCGAGCGCTGCCGGGAGAAGGACTTCACCTTGCGCGGGCTTGTGGCCGAACTTGGCGAGCGTGGCCTGAAGGTTGACTACCGCTCGGTGTGGGAGTTCGTGCACGCCGAGAAGCTGTCTCACAAAAAAAGACGCTGATCGCCGCCGAGCAAGATCGTCCCGATGTTGCGCGCCGACGGAGGCAATGGGTTCTGTATCAGGACCGGATCGACCCCGCCCGCCTGGTGTTCATCGACGAGACCTGGACCAAGACCAACATGGCCCCGCTCAGGGGTTGGGCACCGGTCGGACAGCGGATCAAGGCCAAAGTTCCCAATGGCCACTGGAAGACAATGACCTTTCTGGCTGCGCTGCGTCATGATCGCGTCGAAGCGCCCTGGCTCATCGACGGGCCGATCAACGGCGAGAGGTTCCTCCTCTATGTCGAGAAGGTTCTCGTGCCCACTCTCCAGCCGGGCGACATCGTTGTGATGGACAATCTCGGCAGCCACAAAGGCAAGGCCGTGCGTCGCGCCATCCGAAAGGCCGGCGCGAGGCTCTTCTTCCTGCCGAAATACTCGCCTGACCTCAATCCGATCGAACAGCTCTTCGCCAAGCTCAAGCACTGGCTGCGAAAGGCCGCAAAGCGCACCGTTGAAACGGTCTGCAACGCCATCGGCCAGATTCTCAACCGCGTCACACCGCTCGAGTGCTCAAATTACTTCGCAAACTCAGGCTATGACCGCAGGTAATCTCATCCCGCTCTAGCGCTTCAACTTTCTTGAAGTGAGGGACATCGACGGAACTGCCAATCTCCCCCCAAGTGGGGGAGATGTCCGGCAGGACAGAGGGGGGCGCGACGGAACTCGACGGAACTTAGTTAGCCTGCCGTGCCGCGACGCGGCGCATCGAAATGAGCCGGCGACGCAGGATTTCCGTGCGCATCGCCATCAGATGCAGCGCGAAGAACAGCACGGTAAAGCCCAGAGCCATCACCAGCAACGGCCGCAACAGGCTGGGATCGATGGTCGGCCCGCCGAGCCGGAACACTGAAGCCGGCTGATGCAGCGTGTTCCACCAGTCGACCGAGAATTTGATGATCGGGATGTTGATGAAGCCGACCAGGGTGATGATTGCGGCGGCCCAGGCGGCGCGCGCCGCATCGTCGAGGGCCCGCGTCAGCGCGATGATGCCGAGATACATCAGGAACAGCACGAACACCGAGGTCAGCCGCGCATCCCACACCCACCAGGTGCCCCACATCGGCTTGCCCCAGATCGAGCCGGTGATCAGCGCGAGCGCTGTAAAGACGGCGCCGATGGGTGCAGCCGATTTCAGCGCGACGTCGGCCAGCGGATGGCGCCACACCAGCGTGCCCAATGCGGAAACCGCCATCAGCGTGAAACACATCATGGCCAGCCAGGCGAAAGGCACATGGATGTACATGATACGAACGGTGATGCCCTGCTGGAAATCCTCCGGCGCCGTGAAGCTCATGTAGAGCCCGGCGGTCAGGAGGAGCGTGGCGATGGTTGCCAGCCACGGCACCGCCTTGTCGGCCAACCCGACAAACCGCGTCGGGTTGGCGAAATCCATCCAGCCGCTGCGCGAAGTCATGTCACTCATGCAGCTTTACATAAACCGGTGACAGGCTTGGGGCAACTACAGCACCGTGTCGCAGGCGGGGTCTTCCCTTCTCCCACAACAAATTCCCACAACAAGGGGAGAAGGGAAGAACTCAGGCGGCCGCGTCGGTGATGGTGCGGCTGAGGCGGCGGACTTCCTCGTCGTTGAGCAGGCCGCCGGCGCGCAGCAGGCTGGCGAAGCGGCCATTGCGCATCGACAATTCGGCGAACCCACCCATTTCGACCACCTTGCCCTTGTCCATGAAGACGACCAGATCGGCATCGCGAACGGTGGTCAGGCGGTGGGCAATGATGAAGGTGGTGCGGCCGCGCCGCAATTCGTCGATCGCTTCCTTGACGCGGTCTTCCGTCTCGACGTCAAGCGCGCTGGTCGCCTCGTCGAGCACCAGGATCGGTGAATCCTTCAGCACGGCGCGCGCGATTGCGATACGCTGGCGCTCGCCGCCCGAAAGTTGTCCACCGCGTTCGCCGACGACCGTATCGTAGCCGTTGCTCTTCGACAGGATGAAATCCTGCGCGGCAGCGGCATTGGCGGCGGCGTGGACCTCATCATAGGTCGCCTCGGCGCGCCCGACGCGGATATTGTCCTCGATCGAGCGGTTGAGCAGGCCCGCATCCTGGAACACGGTGGCGATCGAGTGGCGCAGCGACTTGCGGGTCACCGTGCGGGTATCGATGCCATCGATCAGGATACGGCCGCTGGACGGCGAAAAGACTCGCTGCAAGAGATTGATCAGCGTGGTCTTGCCTGCGCCCGTCGGGCCGACGATGGCCACGGTCTGGCCGGCACGGACCTCGAACGACACGTCGTTCACGCCCTGCCCCGAATTGGCGAATTCGAAGTTGACGTTTTCGAAACGCACATGACCAGTGACGTTGACCAGGTCACGCAACCCGTCCGGCTCGGCGGCGTCGGCCGCGGAGTCCTCAAGCCGATAAAATTCCTCGAGCTTGGCCCTGGCTTCCGAAATCTGGTTGGCGAAGGCCGACATCTGGTCGAGCCGGGCGATCAGCAGCGTGGCGAAGCCGGTAAACGCGATGACGTCACCGATACGCAATTGGCCATGCATGACCAGATAGGAGCCGATCAACAGCACGACCATCATCGAAATGGTCGACGACAGGCGGTGCAGAGCGTTAGCCAACGCCCACCAGTCGAGCACCGGATACTGGGCATCAAGCAGATTCTTGACATAGCGCTTCAAGGCGTCGGTCTCGTGGCCGATGCGATTATAGCTCTGCAGCACGGCGACATTGCTGACCGAGTCGCTCACATGCGCGAACACCTGGTGAAAGTGCCGCTCCACGGACGCCTGGCCTTCCCTGGTACGACGCATCACCAGCCGGCCGATTCCGACGTAGAGCGCGCCCAGCGCCAGCAGGACCATCGACATGCGAATATCCATGCTGAGCGCCGTCGGCACCAGCAGAACCAACGCGACAACCGTCGACAAATGCTGTCTCATGAACTCGAGCCAGAGGCTGAACAAGGTCTCGACCGCGCGCAGCAGCGTATGCAGGGAATTGGAGGTGCCGCGCTGATGATGCCACGCAAGCGGCATGGTGATCACGCGCTCGAATGACTGGCAAAGGACCTCGCTGCGCCGCGCATGGGCAAAACGGTCCGCGCCGCGCGCCACCAGGACGAAGGCGATGACGTTGAAGACGCCGATACCGGCCCATAGGCCGAGCGTCGAACAGACCGAGCCGCTATCCGATATGGCATCGATCACCCGTCCGAACATGATCGGCTCAAGGATGGCGATAATCGCAAGCGCGACATTCGCCCCACAGATAAACGCAACGCGTTTTCTGTCGGCAGCGAGATAACCGAGCGCTCTCCAATAGATTTGCAGAAGGGACACTTCAGCTACTCCGGCCAATTGTTATTGTGCACTGCATCATTTTCTGACTCGTACCCGTTGACGTGTCGCGAAACAATGCCCGTGTATCGCTTCAGTTCCCAATTCGCGAACAAAAGATGGCGACGCTGCGAAATCTGTCGTGATCACCTAACGGTTTGAGAAGAAAGGTAAAATGTCAGCCTTGCGGCAAAATCGTGGCAGGTTGGAAGCACTGCCGAAATTTTAATCAGCAACTAGCCATGTACGAATCCCAAAAGCCTGCATCGGCTTTTGGGAAATCTCATGCGCAATAGAATTGCTCGAGCAACTTTGAATAACGCACATCCTCAACATGTACAAAGACGCTCCAAATCCTTGAAGCTACGCCGGTATCCTGACGACCAGATCGGCCTTGTCGCCGGCTTTCGGTTCGAAAGACGAAGCCTTCGTCTTTTTACCATTTACCTCGAGCGAGACGGCTTTGGCCTTCTTGTCGCGGACAACCTGAACCCTGAGCTCGGCCCCCAGCACCTTGAGCGTTGCCGCATAGCCATCCCAATGGCTGGGCAGTTTCGGCCTGAACTGGATGCGCTCGCCCCTGCGCTCGATGCCGAGGATGCCTTCGACCGCCGCGCGATAAAGCCAGCCTGCCGAGCCGGTATACCAGGTCCAGCCGCCGCGGCCGCCGTTGCCTTGCCCGGCGTAGACGTCTGCCGCGACGACATAAGGTTCGACGCGGTAGTGCTCGGCAGCGGCCTCGTCGAGCGCATGGTTGACCGGGTTGAGCATCGAGAAGCAGCGGTAGGCGTCGTCGACGCGCCCCATTTCGGCGAGCGCAATGACGAACCACGTCGCCGCGTGGGTGTACTGGCCGCCGTTTTCACGGACACCCGGCGGGTAGCTCTTGATGTAGCCTGGGTTCTGTTCCGCCCTGGAGAAGGGCGGGGTGAAAAGCTTGACGATGTTGAGCTCGTCGTCGACGAGCATTTTCATCGCCTGCTGCATCGCCGTCGTCGATCGCGCCGGATCGCCCTCGCCCGACAGCACGCTCCACGACTGCGCAATCGAGTCGATCTTGCATTCCTGCGAGTTGCGCGACCCCAGCGGCGTGCCGTCGTCGAAGCTGCCGCGACGATACCATTCACCGTCCCAGGCCGTGCTTTCCAGCGCCCGCTTCAGCACGCTGGCGTGTTTTGTCCAGGCTTGCGCGCGCTTGGCGTCGCCTTCCGCCTTGGCGACAGCTGCAAAGTCGCCCAGCGTCTTCAGCAGGAACCAACCCAGCCAGACGCTCTCGCCCTTGCCGTGCTCGCCGACACGGTTCATGCCGTCGTTCCAGTCACCGCCGAGGATCAGCGGCAGTCCGGCGGGGCTGCTGCGCTTGATGGCAAGGTCAAGTGCGCGCGCGCAATGATCGTAAAGTGAAGCGGTCTTCTTCGATATTTCCGGGGTGAAAAAGGCGTCGTGCTCGCCTTCTTCCAGCGGCGGCCCTTCGATGAAGGGCAGTTGTTCTCTGAGGATCGCGGTATCGCCGGTCACCAGCAAATAGTGTGCCGTGGCATGGGCGAGCCAGACCACGTCGTCGGAAATCATGGTGCGGACGCCTGCCTCGGTTCGCGGCAGCCACCAATGCTGCACGTCGCCTTCAGGGAATTGCCGCCGCGCCGCGTTGAGGATCTGGTCGCGCGCCAGTTTCGGATCATGGAGAAGCAGGGCTAGCGTGTCCTGCAACTGATCGCGGAAGCCAAAGGCGCCGCTCGCCTGGTAAAACGCCGAACGGGCGCGGATGCGGCAGGCGAGGCTCTGATAGGGAAGCCAGTGGTTGACCATCGCGTTGAGCGCCTTGTCCGGCGTCTCGACCTGGATGGTGTCGAGAAACCCTCGCCAGGTGCGTTCATTGTCAGTCAGCCGCTGATCGAAATCCCTGCCGCAGTGATGCTGTACCAGCGCGCTGGCTTCCTCGGCGGAGGCCGCATCGCCGAGCAGCCAGAGCAGCGTCACGTCGCCGCCGGCGGGAATGTCGACGTCGCGCGCAATTGCCGCACAAGGATCGTCGCCCGCCTCGACGCGGCCCGACAGGCTTGCGCCGCTGAGCACGGCTTGCGGGAGTTCGCTGGTGCCGTTTCGGCCGATGAACTCGCCGCGGTCGGCCGTCACCGAGTGTGCCGCGCCGTCGGCGGCCAGGAAGGCGACCCGCTCGCTGAAATCGAGCCCGTAGGGATTTTGCGCCAGCAACGCGCCGGTCGCGGCATCCCGCGACGGAACGATGGTCGCCGCCGTGCGCGAACGATGGCTGCCAAGAACCCATTCCGCATAGGCGTAGACGCGCAGGCGCGCCGGCGCCGAACCGGAATTCTGGATGCGCAACCGGGAGATTTTCACCGGATCGACGGAATCCACCACATGGGTAAGGTCCATCGACAGCGGCCCGCGCTTCGAACGGAAGGTCGAAAACCCCTGCCCATGCCATGTTTCGTAGGTCATGGCGGGATCGCGGACGACGGCGGCCAGCGGCGAGAACGCCCGGCCGCCGTTATGATCGTAGATATAGATGCCCTCGCCTGGCCGGTTGGTGACCGGGTCGTTCGCCCACGGCGTCAGTTGATAGTCGCGGCTGTTTCGGCTCCAGGTGAAGGCAGCGCCTTCAGCCGAAACGTGGAAACCGAACGAGGCGTTGGAGACGACGTTGATCCAGGGCTGCGGCGTCGTGCGCCGGCCAGCAAGGCGCACGACATAGTGACGTCCGTCGCCATCGAAGCCGCCAAAACCGTTCCACTGGTTGAGCCCGCTGCCGTCGGCGCTGCCTTCGAACGAGGCTTGCGCCCACGTCTGCGGCGCCGGCGGAGATGGCTCACGAAGCGCTGCTGCACCGGCCGGCTGCAACGCGTCCCGCGCTTGCAGCGCAGCGGCCTCGGCGCGCTCGATTTGATCGAAGATGGTGCCATTGCGCGTGTGCAGAACGACGCGAGCGGTGGCCAGCAGCGTCTTGTAGGTCGCCTCGTCCATGAGGTCGCGGCGCAACGCGAAGATGTGCTGACGGGGCCCCAGCTCCTTGCCGCGCAGGCGGCTGTTTTCGCACAGCGTCTCGACCGCCCGTTGCAGGTCCTGCACGTAGGACGAAGCCTGCTCGTTGACGACGACAAAGTCGATCATCATGCCGCGGGCGCGCATGTATTCCTGGAAACGGAGCGCCTGGGCAACGATTTCGAGATCGGCGACATCGCCGATCCTGACCAGGAAAATCGGAAAGTCGCCGGATATGCTGGTCGGCCATAGGCCCGATTGCCTACCGAGCCCGGAAGCGATCGATTCGGCCGGAAGCCGCAGGAACGGATCCGGATAGATCAGGTA
Organism: Mesorhizobium sp. L-2-11; assembly: GCF_016756595.1. Lineage (NCBI taxonomy): Bacteria > Pseudomonadati > Pseudomonadota > Alphaproteobacteria > Hyphomicrobiales > Phyllobacteriaceae > Mesorhizobium > Mesorhizobium sp. L-2-11. The sequence continues at coordinate 4,435,659 of NZ_AP023257.1, forward strand.
GCGCGCCAGATTCTGCACATTGGCGGCATCGGCAAGGCTGAGACCGAGATGCCGGGTCTGCACCTGCGAGCGGGTCCAGGCGAGCATCGCCTGGCGCGCGAAGGCTTCCGGATGATCAAGCCGCGCAATGGCTTCTTCGAGTTCGGCACGGTTGGCCCCGACGGCAGTCCAGAAGGTCAGCGATATCTTCTTGTTGGCCGGCACGCGCACCTGGCGGCGAAGTGCCGCGACCGGATCCAGCGTGAAGCCGGAATGGCCGCCAAGCCTGGCGCCGGGATCGAATGCGGCGGCCTCGGTAATGGTGCGGCCGCGGCCGATGAAGGCGCGCCGGTCGGTTTCGGCCTCGGCGTCGCGCGTCGACCCAGACGGGTCGGTGACGAAATGCACCATGGCGACATCAGGCTCGTCCGTTTCCCGCTTACGTCTGGTGGCGAAGATCGCTCCCTTATTCGCCGCGATTTCGGTTTCCACGAACATTTTCGAGAACGCCGGATGCGCGTTGTCGGAGGCCTCGGAGCCCAGTACCAGTTCAGCGAACGAGGTCACTTCGATATGCCGGTCGACCGGGCCGTCATTGTAGAGCGTCACCCGCCGGCCTTCGCCATTTCCCTCCGAAATGACGATGCATTCGACCTCCGAACGAAGTGATCCCACTGACTTGACGAAGCTCGCCTTGTCGTCGGAGAACAGCGTCCGCACCTCTTCGTGGATGGCACGCTTCGGCTCGGCGGTGGCCGACCACCAGTCGCCGGTGCCGGAGTCGCGCAGGAAGATATAGGAGCCAAGCCGATCCTCGGTCGGATCCGGCTGCCAGCGCGTGACGGCGAGCTCGCCCCAGCGACTGTAGCCGGAGCCGGTCGCGGTAACCATGACCGAGTAGCGGCCATTGGACATGACGCTGGTCGAACGCAGCGCCTTGAGCGGGTTGAGCACGATGCGCGTATCGGGGCTCTCGGCTTCCGTTTCGTCCTTCGACCGCTCGTCGGCCTCGGTCCTGACGGTGGCGGTCGGGATGTCGCGCGGCGCTCTTTCCTGCAGCAGCAGCTCGGCCGACTCGATCACCGGATCGCTGTGGAAGCGGTCGCGCAGGCGTCCTTCGAAGATGGCGTCGGCGACGGCGGCGATCGACATGCCGGAATGGTGGGCCATGTAATTCAGCACGACGACATGGTCAGTGCCCTCCGGCACGCGTTGCGGCGTGAAATCGACCGCGTCGTAGAAGCCGTGCCGGCCAAGGGCGCCGAGCCGCCTCAGCCTGGCCAGATTCTGCACCGATTCACGCGGGGTGAACTGCGCCGCCAGCACGGTCGCGTAAGGGGCAATCACCGTGTTCTGGCCAAGACCTCGCTTCAGGCCCAGACCAGGCACGCCGAAATTGGTGTACTGGTAGGTCAGTTCGCGATCGCGGGCGTTGTAGGCCGCTTCCGAAATCCCCCAGGGCACGTTCTTCGAGCGGCCGTACTGGATCTGGCGCTTGATGATGAGCTTGCTGGTCTGGTTGAGGATGCTGCCTTGCGGCTCCTTCATCACCAGCGGCGGCATCAAATACTCGAACATCGAGCCGGACCAGGACATCAGCGCGCCCTTGAACCCGATCTCGACGATCGGCCGTCCGAGGTGGAACCAGTGCTCCGTCGGCAGATCGCCCTTGGCTATGGCGAACAGGCTGGTCAGCCGCGCCTCGGAAGCCAGCAGGTCGTAGCAGCTTTCATCGAGCTGATGCTCCTCGACCCGGTAGCCGATCGACAGAAGCTTGCGTTCCTTGCGCATGAGGAAGGAGAAATCCATCTCGAAGGCAAAGCGGCGCGTGCGCTCGCGCAACGACAGAAGCTTGGCCCGCAGCGCCTCGACGGCATTGTCGTCGCTATGCGCGTCATGGACATGCGCTTCGCAGGTGGCTTCCAGTCTCGCCGCCCAATCGGCGATGGTGTCGCTCTGCGTCGATGCGGCCTCAGTATGGATAGCAATGGCGAGCTTGCGGATCTCGCCGGCCAGAACGGCCAGGTTGATGGTGCGGATCGACGCCATCTCGGGCTGTGCCTTGATCGATTCGACCGCGCGTCGCATGCCGTCGAGGCGATCGGCAAGTCGCTGGCGCAACGGCCGCAACTGGCGGCGGTCGTCAGGCAACTCCGCCAGGCTTTCGTCGAGGATCGTCACCGTATCGAGGATACCCTCAAAGTCGCCCTGAAGGTGGACTGCAGGCGCTTCCGCCCATTCGGCACACGCTGCCGCCACTGCAACCAGATGGCCGGCGAGATTGCCACTATCGACGGCGGAAATGTACAGCGGATAGAGCGGCTTCAGCGTCGTCGTATCATACCAGTTGAAGAGATGGCCGCGCTCACGCGGCATGCTCTCGATCGTCGACATCGTGGCGTCGATGCGGGTGGTGGCGTCGGACAGGCTGATCCAGCCGAAATCGCGGGCCGAAACCACTGACAGGAGATAGACGCCGATATTGGTCGGCGAGGTGCGAGGCGCCACGACAGGCGCCGGACTTTCCTGGAAATTGTCGGGCGGCAGATTGTGATGCTCGGCTGTCACGAAGGTCTCGAAATAATGCCATGTGCGCCGCGCAATCGTGCGCAGCACATGGATGTCGGCCGCCGATATGCGCAAACGGTCCTCGGTTTCGGCCGAGCGGCTGATAAAGAAGGCGAAGGCCGGCGAGCCGATCCAGAACAGCGCGAAAAAGAAGGCGACGAAAGCTCCGGTGGAATCGGCCACAACAGGGATGGCGAGGCCGACGACGCCGACGATCACCGCGCCGTACATCATGCCGTAATAGGAGCCGAGATCGTTGTCGCCGTTCTTGTGGGCCTGCGAGGCAGTGCGCCATTCGAGCAAGTTCTTGCGGCTGACGAACAGGCGGTAGAGCGTGCGAATGATGGCATCGCCCATCATCCAGGCCAGATGCGCCATCAGCACGATCTTCAGAGCCACCAGGGCGGTGCCGAAGACGACGTCGCGCGCCAGCGCCGAGAAATGACCGCGCGGCGTCTGGTCCCCGCTTTTCGGCAGGATGGCGTGGACGATGTCGAATGTCGGCGCCATGAAAAGTGTGAGGATCAGCAGCGCCTGCCATTGCGCGGCCTGGGTGAAGGGCAGCAGCGTCCAGCCGGCGATCGCGGCCATCACCCAGAAGATCGGCGTCAGCGACCGGCGCAGATTGTCGACCATCTTCCAGCGCGACAACGCCGGCACGCCGGAGCGCGGATTGAGAATGAAGCCCAGAAGCTGCCAGTCGCCGCGCGCCCAGCGATGGTGGCGCGACGCGTCGACCGAATAGCGGGTCGGATAGTCCTCGACCAGTTCGACGTCGGTGACCAGTGCCGCGCGCGCCAACGCGCCTTCGAGCAGATCGTGGCTAAGCACGGTGTTTTCTTCGATGCGGCCCTTCAGCGCCGCCTCGAAGGCGTCGACATGATAAAGCCCCTTGCCGGTGAAGGAGCCGTCGCCGAAGACGTCCTGGTAGATGTCCGAGACGGCAAATACGTAGGGATCGAGGCCGCGATTGGCAGAAAAGACCCGCTGGAAGAAGGATGCGTCGTCGCCGCTGGTCAGCGAAGCGGTGATGCGCGGCTGCAGGATGGTGTAGCCGGCGCTGACGACGCGCTTTGCCGCATCGTAATGCGGGCGGTTGAGCGGATGGCAAAGCTTGCCAACCAAACTGGCGACGGCATCGCGGGTGGTGCGCGTGTCGGCATCCAGCGTCATCACATGGATGACGTTTTCCGGCAACGGCACGTCCAGCGGCAGAAAGGTGGTGTCGCTGTCACCACGCAGCAGAAGATTCAGTTCGTGCAGCTTGCCGCGCTTGCGTTCCCAGCCCATCCAGGCGCCTTGGGATTCATTGTAGAGCCGCCGGCGGTGCAGGACGTAGAAACGCGGCGCGCCTTCGCTGGGATAGCGGGCGTTCAGCCGCGCGATCTCGTCGCGAGCATATTGGAGGATCTCGATATCCGCCGCATCGATTTCGTTTTTGCTGTCCGGCCAGTCCGAAAGCAGTGCGAAATGGATTTCGTCCGCCGTGTTGGCCAGGTGGTGCACTTCGATGTTGCGGATGTTCTCCTCGACGTCGTCGCGCGAGCCGATCAGCGACGGCACCACCACCAGCGTGCGTGCCTCGGGCGGCATGCCGCGCTTATAGTCGTAGCCGACGAGGCGCGTCGGCTTCAGGAACAACGATACGACGGTGTTGAAGAAGGCAAGCGCGCCTTCGCTGGCCGGCACGGCAAACAGCGCCAGCATCAGGACGATCGACGGTATGGACAGGCCGAGACTGACAAGGGCGTTGCCGGAGAGGACAAGCAGCAGGACCGTCAGCGCGAACACCGGCACGACAATACCCAGCCATCCGGTCTTGCCGAACGCCCGTTTGATCGTGACGCTGACTGTCGGCCGATAGCCGATCGCCTTTTCCAGTTCCAGCCGGCGTGGGCCGACCAGAAAGAACCCGACGTCGGTGTGAGCGGTCGGATCGGTGACGGTGGTGGTCTCGGCGACAGCGGCATGGCCGGCAAGTTCGATCGCCTTTTCAGCAACGCGGAATTCGGAACGATCGGAGCGGCGCGCCATTTCCTCGATCGCGGTCCGGTACTGGTCGCGCGAGAAGAAATCCAGCGCGGCGAAATCGGTGCGCTCGCGCAGCAAGGTGTCGATGCGGCTGACATCTTCGAACCAAACTGTCCAGTCGATATCGTTGATGAGCCTGAGGCCGCGGATGATGTTGCCGGTGGTTACGTTGCCGCTGGACAACGTGCGATGCTCGCTGATGATGATTTCCTCGGCATCGGAGCCGGACTTTTCAAGCTCGCCCTCCAGCCATTCCAGCGCCCTGCCGGCATTTTGCGACCCGTCGCGCAGGCGGTAGAGCAACTGGGTGGCAAAGGTGGTGTCTTGTGCATGGGCGACGTAGTTCGACAGGATCGCCTGGCGGTCGGCGGTTTCATCGAGTGCCAGCACGCGGTCGGCGACCTCGTTGGCAATCTGGCGCATCTGCCGGGTACGACTGACCCGGACCGCGATCCGGCGAAGATTTTCGATCAGAACGAAGCGCAGCAGTGATGGCAGCGCCCAGAGCTCGCCGATCTTCAGCGGTTCGACAGCCTGAAAGCCTTCGACGATCGCCTTGAACATCGCCGCCGAGACGGAGCTGTCCGAATGCGCGACATAGGTCCAGGCCAGCGCAAGCGCGCGCGGCACACGAGCGCCGTCGCGCAGCTTCAGGGTCGGCAGCTGCCGATAGAAACGGCGTGGCAGGTCGCGCTTGACCTGGAAGATGGTTTCCTCGACCAGATAGTTATTGTCGAGCAGCCATTGCGCCGCCGGCGTGATCGTCTCGCCTCTCGCCTGCGCGGCATTGGTCGAACGGTAGACTTCGAGGACCTTGCTGGCGCTGTCGCGGACGCGTGGCTGGAAATCGAACGGCTCCAGCCCGAACAGATCCTTGACGTCACCCTTGGCGAGGCTTGCACCCAGCGTGCGCAGGCGCTCTTCCGGCAGGAAATTGGAGCGTATCGGCTCTTCCGTGATGGCCGGAAAGCTCGCGCTCGTCTTTTCCATTTGGGTGGGGTCTGTCTGTATATTCATTGAAAATTCCGCATAGGGGACGCATTAGCGGCGTCACCGCCACGGCAATGTCCCTAGAACCGATTGAAATGGAATTGGTTGCATCGAAACAAGGGCCGAAAGTTTATTTTCGCACCAAGACCTGCAGACGAACCACCTCCCTCCCGCCAGGAGTTGATCGACGGAAGGATTCGGGCTTTTTCGTGATCTGGGCTTGAGCTTACGGCATATTTCGCCTGCGTTGTGATCATGTTTCGAAACAGGCGTTAATCGTTTGCCGCAATACGCTCGATGCGGATCACGAACAGTGTCGCCGGTCGCGCAGGCTCAATGCGCCGTTTCAGGGCGTCCGGTCCGAGCAACAGCGCGTCGCGCGGTCCGATACGGACAGGCGCCGCGCCGGCCACCGTTATCTCGCCGTCAACACACAGGATGAGGGTCGCATCAGCGGCCGACTGGATGTCCGTCGAGGCTGAAATCACCAAGCGATCGACGGCATGGCTCATCCGTCCACGCCGCGTCATGACGTTGAGATCGGTGATCGGACCGGCGATCAGCGCCGCTTGCGTCGGCACATCGGCCGGAAACGAAAGCGGAGCGGAAGTTTTGGTCACCGTAGCCGCCGGGCGGCCGGCGATATCAAGGATCATGCCCTCGCCTTCCAGCACGGCCAAGCTTCGGTCCACTCCGGAAAACTCGGAGAATGGTCCACCGCTTTCGACGAACGCCATGGAGACGCGCCAGTCGAAATCGTCGAGCGCAGCGCCTGCGGGCGAGACGGCGATTTCCGTCGTCATCCCGCCGCCGTTCTTCCACGGCATAGACCGGTATTCGGCTGCCCGGAGAATGCGCAAGGCGCGGTTCAGCCGAGGATGCCTGGCAGGTTGAGCTGGTGCTCCCTGGCGCAGTCGATGGCAAGGTCATAGCCGGCATCGGCGTGGCGCATGACGCCGGTTGCGGGGTCGTTCCATAGCACCCGCTCCAGGCGTTTGGCCGCTTCGCGTGTGCCGTCGGCAACGATGACCATGCCGGCATGTTGAGAAAAGCCCATGCCGACGCCGCCGCCATGATGCAGAGATACCCAGGTTGCGCCGGACGCGGTGTTGAGCAGCGCATTGAGCAGCGGCCAGTCGGACACGGCGTCGGAGCCGTCCTTCATCGATTCCGTCTCGCGGTTGGGCGAGGCAACCGAGCCTGAATCGAGATGATCGCGGCCGATGACCACCGGCGCCTTGAGCTCGCCTGTCGCCACCATCTCGTTGAAGGCGAGGCCAAGCCGGTGGCGGTCGCCGAGACCAACCCAGCAGATGCGCGCCGGCAGACCCTGGAAGGCGATGCGCTCACGCGCCATGTCGAGCCAGTTGTGCAGGTGGGTGTTGCCGGGCGTCAGCTCGCGCACCTTGGCGTCGGTCTTGTAGATGTCCTCGGGATCGCCTGAGAGGGCTGCCCAGCGAAACGGACCGATCCCGCGACAAAACAGTGGCCGGATATAGGCCGGCACGAAACCCGGGAAGGCAAAGGCGTTGTCGAATCCTTCCTCCTTCGCCACCTGGCGGATGTTGTTGCCATAGTCGAGCGTCGGCACGCCGGCGTTCCAGAACGCCACCATCGCCTCGACATGTTCGCGCATCGACGCGCGCGCCGCCTTTTCGACCGCCTTCGGGTCGCTGGCGCGCTTCTCGCGCCATTCGGCGAGCGACCAGCCCTTGGGCAGGTAACCGTTGAGCGGATCATGCGCCGACGTCTGGTCGGTGACCAGGTCGGGGCGCACGCCACGCCGCACCAGTTCCGGCACGATGTCGGCGGTGTTGCCGACCAGGCCGACCGATTTCGCCTCGCCGGCCCTGGTCCAGCGCTCGATCTTTTCCAGCGCCTCGTCGAGCGTGTCGGCGCGTTCGTCGACATAGCGGGTGCGCAGCCTGAAATCGATGCGGTCGGGATCGCATTCGACCGCCAGGCAGCAGGCGCCGGCCATGACCGCGGCCAGCGGCTGGGCGCCGCCCATGCCGCCGAGGCCGCCGGTCAGGATCCATTTGCCCCTGAGATTGCCGCCGTAATGCTGGCGGCCGGCCTCGACAAAGGTCTCGTAGGTGCCCTGCACGATGCCTTGCGTGCCGATGTAGATCCACGAGCCGGCCGTCATCTGGCCGTACATCATCAGGCCCTTCTTATCGAGCTCGTTGAATTTCTCCCATGTCGCCCAGTGCGGCACCAGGTTGGAATTGGCGATCAGCACGCGCGGCGCATCGGTGTGGGTCCGGAACACGCCGACCGGCTTGCCCGACTGCACCAGCAGCGTCTCGTCGTCTCCAAGCGTCTTCAGATAGGCGACGATGCGATCAAAGTCGTTCCAGGTGCGCGCCGCCCGGCCGATGCCGCCATAGACGACCAGTTCGTTGGGGTTTTCGGCGACGTCGGGATCGAGATTGTTCATCAGCATGCGCAACGGCGCTTCAGTCAGCCATGTGCGGGCGTTGAGTTCGCTGCCGCGCGGACTGCGGACTTCGCGGATGTTGTGGCGAGGATCGGTCATGGCGTCACTTTTCCTTTCGAATGAGAGGCGGCGATGCGTCAGCGCCCGGCCCAGGCAATCGCGCTTTCCAGGATCCGCTTCAGCGTGGCGCGGATCGGCGCGGCGAATGCGGGGTCGTAAGACACTGGCCAATTGTCCGGCGCACCCTTGCTTTTGGGCTCGCGCATATAGCCGCGGTTGGACAGTTCCATCTGCAGCGCATGGACGCCGTTTTGCGGCTGGCCGAAATGGCGCGTGATCCAGCCGCCCTTGAAGCGGCCGTTGACGACAAAACTCTCGCCGGTCTCGGCGAGAATCTGGCCGACCATTGCCTGCAAACCCGGATCGGCGCTTTTGCCGTCATTGGTGCCGAGGTTGAACACCGGCAAAGTGCCTTCGAACAGGCGCGGCAGCACCGAGCGGATCGAATGACAGTCATAGAGAACGATCTTCCGGTGCAAGGCGCGCAGCCTGTCGATCTCGGCCTGCATGGCGGCATGGTAAGGCACAAAGTACTTTTCGCGGCGCTCGTCGACCTCCGAGGCATCAGGCTCTTCCCCGACACGATAGAGCGGATCGCCGTCGAAGGTCTCGGTCGGGCACAGGCCGGTTGTCGCCTGGCCGGGATAGAGCGAGACGCCGGACGGGTCGCGATTGACGTCGATGACGGTGCGCGAGATCGCGGTATGCACCACCGTCGCGCCGAGGTCTTCGGCAAAGTCATAGAGCTTGTCGATCCACCAGTCGGCGTCGCGGCGGCCGAGCCAAGGCGATACCAGCCGGTTCTCAAGGCCGGCGAGATCGATGCCGGTGTGCGGGATCGAGACCAGCAGCGGGGCGGTGCCGCGCGTTACAGTGAGCCAGGAGGGTATCACGACCGCGCCCCATTGAATGCGTCATCATAGGAAACGCTGGCGGGACAGCACCCCCCTCTGTCCTGCCGGACAGACAGAGGGGGGTGCTGTCCCGCCATCGTCTTCATACCGGCTCCATAGGCAAAGCAATCCATCACAGCACTCCCGTCACCGGGGGCAGTGCCACCGCGCCCGCTGCCTTCACCGCAGCGCCGCTGCGCACCATGGCGATGGCCTTTTCCATGTCAGGATGAAAATGCCGGTCATTGTCGAGATGCGGCACTTCGGCCCTGACCAGCCTGCGCACCGCTTCGAGCGGCGCGCTCGATGCCAGCGGCGCATGGAAATCGCAGCCTTGCGTGGCGGCCAGCAATTCGATGCCGATGACGGCCGTCGCATTCTCGATCATGCCGATCAGCCGGCGCGCGCCATGTGCCGCCATCGAGACGTGGTCTTCCTGATTGGCCGAGGTCGGGATCGAATCGACACTGGCCGGATAGGCCTTTTGCTTGTTTTCCGAGACGAGTGCCGCCGCCGTCACTTGCGGGATCATGAAGCCTGAATTCAAGCCTGGCTTCGGCGTCAGGAATGCCGGCATGCCCGACAGCGCCGGATCGACCAGCATGGCGATGCGCCGTTCCGACAGCGAGCCGATCTCGCAGACGGCGAGCGCGATCATGTCAGCGGCGAAGGCCACCGGCTCGGCGTGGAAATTGCCGCCGGAAAGTGCTGTGTCGTCCTCGGCGAAGATCAGCGGATTGTCGGTGACGCCGTTGGCCTCGGTGCCCAGCGTGTCGGCGGCCTGGCGCAGCACGCTAAGTGCTGCACCCATCACCTGCGGCTGGCAGCGCAAGCAGTAAGGGTCCTGCACGCGTTCGTCTCCGACCCGGTGCGATTCACGGATGGCACTGCCGGCCATCAGGTTGCGCAGCGCGCCTGCCGTCTCGATCTGGCCGGGATGCTTCCTGAGCAGATGGATGCGCGGATCGAATGGGGCGTCGGAGCCCTTGGCGGCATCGGTCGAAAGCGCACCGGCGACCAGCGCCGACTGGTAGAGCACTTCGGCGTCGAACAAGGCGGCCAACGCGTAGGCGGTCGAAAACTGGGTGCCGTTGAGCAGCGCCACCCCTTCCTTGGCGCCAAGCGTGACCGGCTCCAGCCCGTGCGAGACAAAGGCGACCTTGGCCGGGAATCGGCCATGCGGGGTAAAACATTCGCCAACGCCGATCATCACCGCAGTCATGTGCGACAGCGGCGCAAGGTCGCCAGAGGCGCCGACCGAGCCTTGCGCCGGCACCACCGGAATCACGTCATTGGCGAGCATCGCTTCAAGCAGCTCAACGGTCTGCGGCCGCACGCCTGAGGCGCCCTGCGCCAGGCTGGCCAGCTTCAGTGCCATCATCAGCCGGCAAACAGCGGCCGGCATCGGCTCGCCGACGCCGGCGGCATGCGACAGCACGATGTTGCGTTGAAGGGTCGCGAGATCGGCGGCTGGGATACGGACGCTGGCCAATTTGCCGAAACCGGTGTTGATGCCATAGACCGGCTCACCTTTGGCGACGATCCGGGCAACGGCCTCGGCGCTGGCCTTGATCTTTGGCCAGCAGGCCGCATCCAGCTTCGGCACCGCGCCACGATAGATTTCGCGCCAGTCGGCCAGGGTTGTGTTGCCCGGCTTGAGTTTGAGTCCACTCATTGTCCCCTCCAGATGCGGGCATGCAGCGGGTTGAAGCCCATGCGGTAGACGAGCTCGGCCGGGCGCTCGATGTCCCAGATCGCCAGGTCGGCTGATTTTCCAGCCTCGAGCGTGCCGGTTCTTCCGAGCCATCCAAGCGCGCGGGCGGCCTCCCGGGTGACACCGGCAAGGCATTCGTCAACAGTCAGACCGAACAAAGTCGCCGCCATGTTCATGGTCAGCAGCAGCGAGGTCAGCGGCGAGGTGCCGGGATTGCAATCGGTGGCGACCGCCATTCTTACGCCGTGCTGCCGAAACAGGCCGATCGGCGGCTTCTTGGTCTCACGGATGAAATAGTAGGCTCCGGGCAGGATCGTCGCCACGGTTCCGGCCCTCGCCATCGCCGCCGCACCCGCCTCATCGGTGTATTCGAGATGGTCGGCCGACAGGGCACCATAGCGTGCCGCGAGTTCCGCCCCATGCAGGTTGGACAGTTGGTCGGCGTGGAGTTTTACCGGCAGGCCTGCTGATTTCGCCGCGTCGAACACGCGAGAAATCTGATCGGGCGAAAAGGCGATGCCCTCGCAAAAGCCGTCGACCGCATCAGCCAGGCCCTCGGCAGCGACGGCCGGCAAAATCTCGTTTGCGACCAGATCGATAAAAGCGTCCTTGTCGCCTTGCGCTTCAGGCGGCAGCGCATGCGCGCCGAGAAAGCTGGTTGTTACCGTAACTGGACGGTTTTCGCCCAGGAGCCGCGCGGCGCGCAGCGATTTCTTCTCGTTTTCCAGATCGAGCCCGTAGCCCGATTTAATTTCGACCGTGGTGACGCCTTCGGCGATCAGCGCATCGAGGCGCGGCAGCGACTGGGCGACCAGTTCGTCCGGGCTGGCGGCGCGCAGCGCCTTGACCGAAGAGATGATGCCGCCGCCGGCCCTGGTGACCTCTTCATAGGTGGCGCCGGCCAGCCGCATCTCGAATTCGTTGGCGCGATTGCCGGCATGGACCAGATGAGTATGGCAGTCGATCAGGCCGGGTGTTATCCAGCGGCCTTCGCAATCGACAATCTCCGCGTCTCGCAAAAGTGCTGCCGTCATGTCGGCTTCCGGGCCGGCATAGACGATCAGGCCATCGCGCGCGGCGATCGCGCCGTCTTCGACGATGCCCAGTCCGCTTTTAGCCATGGTCGCCAGACGCGCATTGCGCCAGAGGCGTACCTCCCCAGCCCGATCTTTGCTCTCTCCAGCCATCATCTTTTCCGTTTCAATCGGCCGCGGTTATGTATATACATATTGAAACGCAGTGCAAGCGGTATCATTGCACGGGACACAGGGGATCGGAGAGAAAAACGTGACAGCGATCTTTTCGGAACAGGCGCTTCTGCCCGACGGCTGGCATTCCAATGCCCGGGTCGTGGTCAGTGATGGCCACATCGCCACGGTCGAGCCTAACACCGCATCCCAGCCCGGCGACGAACGCCATGCCATTCTGCTGCCAGGCATGCCGAACCTGCACAGCCACGCCTTCCAGCGCGGCATGGCCGGTCTAGCCGAGCTGCGCGGCCCTTCAGCCGACAGTTTCTGGAGCTGGCGCGAGGTGATGTATCGCTTCGCGCTGTCGATGACGCCGGATCAGGTCGAGGCGGTCGCCGCGCAGCTCTATGTCGAGATGCTGGAGGCTGGGTTCTCACGCGTCGGCGAGTTTCACTATCTGCATCACGACCGCGACGGCCAGCCCTACGCCAACATCGCCGAAATGGCCGACCGCATCACCGCCGCGGCTGCCGACACCGGCATTGGGCTGACGCTGCTGCCGGTCTTCTATGCACATTCCTCTTTCGGCGGCGCAGCGCCGAATGAAGGCCAGCGGCGATTCATCAACGATATGAATCGGTTCTCGCGGCTTGTTGAGAAATGTCACGAAACCTTTCGCACCTTGAATCAAGCTGTCGTTGGCATCGCCCCGCATAGTCTGCGCGCCGTGACGCCGGAGCAGTTGGAAACCATCGCGACAATGGCACCGGCCGGACCGATCCATATCCATATCGCCGAGCAAGTGAAGGAGGTTGAGGACTGCCTTGCCTGGTCCGGGGCGCGGCCGGTGGAATGGCTGCTCGCCAATGCCAAAGTCGATAAGCGCTGGTGCCTGATCCACGCCACCCACATGACCGAGACCGAGACCGCGGCCATGGCGAAAAGCGGGGCCATCGCCGGCCTCTGCCCGATCACCGAGGCCAATCTCGGCGACGGCACCTTTGCAGCACCTTTGTTCAAACAACATGGCGGCCGCTTCGGCGTCGGCTCCGATTCCAACGTGCTGATCGGCCTGCCCGACGAATTGCGGCAGCTCGAATATTCGCAGCGCCTCGCCCACCGTGCCCGCAACGTGCTGGCGGTCGCCGGCGGTTCGACTGGACGGGCACTGTTCGATGCAGCGCTCGACGGCGGCAGTACGGCGCTTGGCGCAGGTCCCTCGCGGATCGCCGCTGGTGCCTCAGCCGATTTCATCTCGCTCGATGGCAAGCATCCGTCGCTTGCCGGCAAGACCGGCGATGCGGTGCTCGACAGCTGGATCTTCGCCAACGGTTGCAAGATTGATTGTGTCTGGGTGCATGGCAAGAAACTGGTCAGCAGCGGCAGGCATGCAAGGCGCGATTCCATTGCCGAGCGTTTTCGCAAGGTGATGACGGCGCTTTCGGCATGAGCATGATCCAGACAATGGATGTGGAAGGCGGGGATGTGGAAGGCGGGGATGTGGACGGCGGGGATGCTGACGGCGGCGAGCCTCTCTCGCTGCATCAACGCATCCTGTCCGACATCAGCGAACGGATCCTGTCCGGCGCCTGGGCGCCCGGCCACCGCATCCCGTTCGAGCACGAACTGACGGCCGAGTACAAATGTTCGCGCATGACGGTGAACAAGGCGCTGTCGCAGCTTGCCAAGGCCGGGCTGATAGAGCGCCGCCGCCGCTCTGGCAGCTTTGTCCGGCGGCCGCAGTCGCAAGCCGCGGTGTTGGAAATCCATGACATCAGGATCGAGGTCGAGGCGCTCGGCCTGCCCTATCGCTACGAGCGTGTGGCGCGCCATAAAAGGCGCAGCAGCGCCGAGGATCGCAGGTTGCTGGAACTAGACTCCAACGGGCCGGTGCTGGCGCTGGAGTGCCGGCATTTTGCCGGCAAGCGGCCGTTCGCCCACGAACAGCGGCTGATCAACCTGGCCGCTGTCGCCGAGGCCGCCGACGAGGAATTTTTTGCTGTCGCGCCTGGGCCGTGGCTGATCGCCCGCGTGCCATGGAGTGCCGCCGAACACCGCATCCGCGCCGTCGCCGCCGACGGACACATTGCGGCTGCACTCGATATCGAGGCCGGCGCCCCCTGCCTGGTGATCGAGCGACGGACATGGAGCGCCGAGCACCCGGTCACCCATGTCCGTTTCACCTATGCGGCCGAGAGCCACGCGCTGGTGGCAAGGTTCACGCCTTCGCAGGGGCAACCCTCCCCCTCGAGGGGAGGGTCGCGGAGGAAAATGCCGCATGGCGACATTTTGTGACGCGGGGTGGGGTCGGTGCAACCTCGCCGACCCCACCCCGTCTCGCAATCTCCGCTTCGCTCCGACTACTCGCCGACCTTCCCCGCAAGGGGGAGGGTTAAGAGCCGCATCTCAAATCGCTGCAGTAATAATAATCTCGACCAGATATTCCGGTCCGGCAAGCTTGGCCTCGCCTGTGGCGCGGGCCGGGGTATGGCCCTGTGGCACCCATTTGTCCCATTCCGCGTTCATCTCGGCGAAGGTGCTCATGTCGGCCAGCCAGATGATCGCCTGCAGGATCTTGGTCTTGTCGGTGCCGGCCTTGGCCAGCAATTCGTCGATGGCCGCCAGGATGTCTCTGGTTTGGGCACCGACGTTTCCGCCCGGTTCGCCGACCTGACCAGCCAGGTAGACGGTGTTGCCGTGGATGACGATCTGGCTCATGCGTGGGCCGACATCGATGCGACGAATGCTCATTGGAACGTTTCCTTCCTTTGTGGGTCGCGCCTCTTTAGAGTCGCGGTTCGCTGGGAGCAAGGTTGCATGAGCGAATCCTCTTGAGCCAGCAGGCGTGGGGCGAAAATAGGCACACGCCAATTTGCTGCGGTCGCCGCAATTCCGCCGGATTGACTTGTTGACTAATGTAATAACATCACATATCCAGCGCCGCTGCCGTATTCTCACGGATCGTCACATGACCAAAACCTGCCTGACATTCCGCGACCTGACGCTGGGCTACAACAGCCATCCGGCGATCCATCATCTCGACGGCACGATCCGCCGCGGGTCGCTGACTGCCGTCGTCGGCGCCAATGGCTCGGGCAAGTCGACCCTGATGAAGGGCATCGTCGGCGTGTTGAAGCCGATGGCCGGCACGGTTGTCCGGGCGCCCGGCGTGCGCGCCGCCTATCTGCCTCAACAGTCGGAACTCGACCGCTCCTTTCCCGCCCGGGTCGTTGATCTGGTTTCGCTCGGCCTGTGGCCACGGCGCGGGCTGCTCGGCCGCTACACCAGGGAAGATCGCGATTCGGTCAGCCAGGCGCTGATGGCCGTCGGCCTCGGCGGCTTCGAGAAGCGCCCGATCGACACCCTGTCGGGCGGCCAGCTGCAGCGCACGCTGTTCGCCCGCGTGCTGCTGCAGGACGCCGATCTCATCCTGCTCGACGAGCCGTTCAATGCCGTCGATACCAAGACCGTCGGCGACCTGATCGCACTGATCAAGCGCTGGCATGGCGAGGAACGCACGATCTTGGTCGTCGTCCACGATCTGGGACTGGTGCGCCAGAACTTCCCCGAGACGCTGCTGCTGGCGCGCCAGCCAATCGCCTGGGGCGAAACCAGGGAAACGCTGCGGCCGGAAAACCTGTTGCGCGCGCGCCGCTTCCACGAAGCCTGGGAAGAGAACGCGCCCTGGTGCGAGCCCGACAAGCACGGTGATCACGGTCACGGCCCTGGGCACAACCATGGGCACGACCATGCGCACGACCACCATCACGGCTCCGGGCCGCGGGCAGCATGATGGATACGCTCTACGGTCTTCTCATCGCTCCGTTCGCCGAATTCGCCTTCATGCAGCGGGCGCTTGCCGGCTCGCTGATGCTGTCGCTGGGCGCCTGCCCGGTCGGCGTGTTCCTGATGCTGCGGCGTATGAGCCTTTCCGGCGACGCCATGGCCCACGCCATCCTGCCGGGTGCTGCCGCCGGTTTCCTGTTTTATGGGCTGGAAATCCTGCCGATGACCATCGGCGGGCTGATTGCCGGCATCATCGTCGCGCTCGGCGCCGGCGCTGTCTCGCGCTTCACCATCCAGCGCGAGGACGCCTCGATGGCGGCCTTCTACCTGATTTCGCTGGCGATCGGCGTGCTGATGGTGTCGATCCGCGGCTCCAGCGTCGATCTCATGCATGTGCTGTTCGGCACCGTGCTTGCACTCAACAACGAAGCACTGACGCTGATCGGCGGCATCGTGCTGGTCACGCTGGTCAGCCTCGCCATCTTCTGGCGGGCGCTCGTCGCCGAATGTCTCGACCCGCTGTTCCTGCGTTCGGTCAGCCGGCTGGGCAGCCCGGTGCATTTCATCTTCCTCGGCCTCGTCGTGCTCAACCTGGTCGGCGGCTTCCAGGCGCTCGGCACGCTGCTATCCGTCGGGCTGATGATGTTGCCGGCGGCCGCCGCCCGCTTCTGGACCATGCGCGTCGAGCCGATGTGCGTGCTGGCGGTGCTGATCGGCTTTGCCTCCTGCGTCGCCGGGCTGCTTCTGTCCTACCACGTGTCGCTGCCTTCCGGCCCGGCCATCATCCTGTCGGCCGGCGTCGTCTATTTTGCCTCGATCCTGTTCGGCACGCGCGGCATCCTGCGCGCCCGTATCGTGCATCATCGCCACAGAACCGCCTGACCCCAAAGCAGATCTGTCCATGCCGAAATCAATCCGCGCCCGGCACGACGCCGTAGGCAGCCCCGGCTGGATTTCCGGCAAGACAATGTCTATCTGCGCAGCGGGATTTCTTTTCTGCGCGGATTGCCGCACGAGCTAGAGAGTGGCAAGACTCCGCCCCTGGCCGGCAGGCATCGAACATTGCGAGGACGCCATCATGGAATATCGTCAGATCAGCGAGGACTATTCGGTCTCGGGTCAGATCCAGCCCGATGAGGTCGCCGCCATCAAGGCCGCCGGCTTCAAGAGCGTCATCTGCAACCGACCCGATGACGAGCAGCCCGGCCAGCCTTCGGCGGACACGGTCAAAGCGGCAGTCGAAGCCGCCGGGCTTGCGTTTCGCTACATCCCGGTCATCAGCGGCCAGATCACGGCCCAAAATGTCGAGGACCAGGCTGAAGCGCTCGATGAACTCGAAGGCCCGATCTTCGCCTATTGCCGTTCCGGCGCACGCTGCACCAACCTTTTTGGGCTGATCCAGCAGTCGAAGGGCTGATTACGGCGGCACGCGGTCAGATCGGCAGCGCGCCGGTTTCCTTCAGCGTTTCCAGCACGATCGCCGTCTTCACATGCTGCACGGATTCGTGCGGCAGGAGCACGCCGTTGACGAATTCCGACAGCGATTTCAGGTCGGGCGTCACCACTTTCAGGATGTAATCCATCTCGCCGGTCAGCGCGTGCGCCTCCTGCACTTCCGGCAGCCGCGCCACCAACTCGCCGAAGCGCCGCGCATTGTCGCGGTTGTGGGTGGCGAGCGTCACCGAGATGACGCTGACCAGTGAGAAGCCGAGCTTGTCGCGGTCGAGCACCGCGCGATAGCCCCTGACATAGCCGTCCTCCTCCAGCCTCTGGCGGCGGCGCGAACATTGCGAGGCCGACAGGTTCACCCGTTCCGACAAATCGTTGTTGGTCAGCCGTGCGTCGCCCTGCAAGAGAGCCATTATCTTGCGGTCAAACCGGTCGATGCGCGCATCATCCATGATTTTTTCATCCACCATGCACAACTCCCGCATGGTCTACCCGTTTAAAGCGTTTGAATGCAAGCACCATGCGCCTGCTCCGCGCTATAATGGCGTCAAAATGGCCCTTTGCGGCCAACCAGCTTTTGGAGGACAACACCATGGGTCCCTTCCCTCACGATGCACCGCCCGCAACGATCAGCAAGGCCAATCCGGCCGGCACCGACGGCTTCGAATTTGTCGAGTTCGCGCATCCCGAACCGGCAAAGCTCGCCGAGCTTTTTACCCGCATGGGTTATGTACCGGTGGCCAAGCACCGCACCAAGAACATCACGGTCTGGCGGCAGGGCGACATCAACTATGTCGTCAATGCCGAACCCAGCTCGCATGCGATGAAATTCGTCGACAAGCACGGCCCCTGCGCTTCCTCGATGGCCTGGCGGGTGGTCGATGCCAAGCACGCGTTCGACCATGCTGTCGCCAAGGGCGCCACACCCTATAAAGGCGTCGACAAGGCGCTCGACGTGCCGGCAATCGTCGGCATCGGCGGTTCACTGCTTTATTTCGTCGATACTTATGGGGAGAAGGGCTCGGCCTACGATGCCGAGTTCGAATGGCTGGGCGAGCGCGACCCGAAGCCGGAAGGCGTCGGCTTCTATTATCTCGACCACCTCACCCACAATGTCTATCGCGGCAATATGGACAAATGGTGGGATTTCTATCGCGACTTGTTCGGCTTCAAGCAGATCCATTTCTTCGACATCGACGGCAAGATCACCGGCCTGGTCAGCCGCGCCATCACCTCGCCCTGCGGCAAGATCCGCATCCCGCTTAACGAGTCCAAGGACGAAACCAGCCAGATCGCCGAATATCTGAAGAAGTACAATGGCGAAGGCATCCAGCACATTGCCGTCGGCACGGACGAGATCTACGGCGCCACCGACAGGCTGGCAGCCAACGGGCTGAAGTTCATGCCCGGCCCGCCGGAAACCTATTATGAGATGTCTCATGCCCGCGTGCACGGCCATGACGAGCCGATCGAGCGGATGAAAAAGCACGGCATCCTGATCGACGGCGAAGGCGTGGTCGACGGCGGCACGACCAAGATCCTGCTGCAGATATTCTCGAAAACCGTAATCGGGCCGATCTTCTTCGAATTCATCCAGAGGAAGGGCGACGAAGGTTTTGGCGAGGGCAATTTCCGGGCGCTGTTCGAATCGATCGAGCAGGACCAGATCAAGCGCGGCGTGCTGAAGGTGCAGGCGGCGGAGTAGGCGACCGCGCCTCTCATACCTTGCGGTTCGATCAGATATGCCTAAATTCTGGTCAGAGGTCTGATCATGAATGTTCCGATGGCAAAAGCGAAGGCCCAGCTCTCCGAGTTGGTGAAACGTGCGCAGGCCGGCGAAGAGATCCATCTGACGCGGCATGGCGAGGTTGTGGCAACCTTGAGCGCTCCCGCCCGGGCTGGCGGGAGCAAGCGCCTTTTTGGAGCCCTGAAAGGCCAAATTCGGATATCGGATGATTTTGATGAACTCGGTCCCGAATGGGACGAGTACATTAAATGAGCCACCAATATCTGGTTACGCAGACTCACGCCTTTCGGACCACCATCGCGACATCTTTCTTGCGGGCGAGGATGTGGTCGTCAGTGCCGTCTCGGTAGCAGAGATCTGCCATCAAGAAATCGCTCGGCAAAGTCACGCTCACAGGCAACATCGTGGAAATCTTGCGATCGAACGGCATTCCGATCCTCAGTGTGAATGAACTACACGCGGCGAGGCTTGAGCATTTGCCGCTCCATCACCGCGATCCTTTCGACCGTCTGCTCATCGCACAGGCTCAAATTGAAGGCCTGACGTTGCTCACTGCGGATCGGCATTTCTCAGCCTATGACGTCGCGTTGGTCTGATCATTCCAGGTTCAGCCGCTCGACCTCCGCCTTCCTCAAACTTCAAATCATAGTTGAGCAAAAACTCATCGAGTTGCGGCGGCTTTATCGAGGTGCCGGACATCATCGCGTGCACATGGCTGCGATGATGGATGTCGTGGGATGAAGAGGTGGGCGAGCAGGTCGCCGATGCGCTCCGGTATTTTTCCAATAATTTTCGTAACTACAAATTATTCTTCACCACCATTCAAATCCAACCTCTCGACCTCCGCTTCCCTCAGTTTCAGATCATAGTCGAGGAAGAACTCATCGAGCTGCGGCGGTTTCACCGACGTGCCGGACAGCATGGCGTGCACCTGGCCACGATGATGGATGTCGTGGATGAAGAGGTGGGCGAGCAGATCGCCGATGCGCTCCGGTATTTTTCCAATAATTTTCGTAACTACAATAATTATTCTTCACCACCATTCAAATCCAACCTCTCGACCTCCGCTTCCCTCAGTTTCAGATCATAGTCGAGGAAGAACTCATCGAGCTGCGGCGGTTTCACCGACGTGCCGGACAGCATGGCGTGCACCTGGCCACGATGATGGATGTCGTGGATGAAGAGGTGGGCGAGCAGATCGCCGATGCGCTCCGGTATTTTTCCGTCCTCGCGCCGGTCGGTGATGACACGGCGGTCGAGATCTTCGGCCGACAGGCGGTCGCAAAAGGCGATCAGCCGCCGGTCGGCCGCGACCTGGGCGGCAAACAGCGCTGATGGTTCATCGAACGGCACGAAATTGTCATGGGCCGCGGCACCAACGCCGCCCTCTTCCAAAAAATCGAGATAGAGATGATCGACCGCCAGGATGTGGTTGAGCGTCGCCTTGATCGAGGGAAAGAAGCTGGTTCGCTCGGCCTCGAATTCACCGGACTCAAGCTGCAGCACAGCGCGGTAGAGCCGGTCGTTCGACCAGAGGTTGTTGCGCGCCATGCGGCTGAAATGGTCCAGCAGGTCCATCGTTTCAGACGTCCTCCCAGTGCAATCTTACCTGATGTATCTCTCGACCTTCTGCTCGATCGCACCAAAAATCGAATGTCCGGCCCTGTCCTTCATCTCGATGCGCACGGTATCGCCAAAGCGCAGGAACGGCGTTGTCGGTTCGCCGGCTGCGATCGTCTCGATCATGCGCAACTCGGCAATGCAGGAATAGCCGGCGCCGCCCGCCGAGACCGGCTTGCCAGGGCCGCCGTCGAGCTTGTTGGAAACCGTGCCCGAACCGATGATGGTGCCGGCGGCCAGCGGCCGGGTTTTCGCGGCATGCGCAATCAGCACCGGAAAATCGAAGGTCATGTCGACGCCGGCGTTGGCGCGGCCGAACGGCATGCTGTTGAGATCGACCAGCAGCGGCAGGCAGACCTTGCCGCCATCCCAGGCCTCGCCCAGTTCGTCCGGCGTCACGGCGACGGGAGAAAACGCCGAAGACGGCTTTGATTGGAAGAAGCCAAAACCCTGGGCAAGCTCCGGCGCGGTCAGGGAGCGCAGCGTGACGTCATTGACCAGCATGATCAGCCGGATCGCGGCTCTTGCCTCATCGAGGCTTGCCCCCATCGGCACATCATCGACGACGACAGCGACTTCCCCTTCCATGTCGACGCCAAGAGCCTCGTCGACCGTGCGGATCGGATCACGCGGCGCGATGAAACTGTCTGATCCACCCTGGTAGATCAGCGGATCGGTCCAGAAGCTTGCCGGCATCTCGGCGCCGCGCGCCTTCCGCACCAGTTCGACATGATTCACATAGGCCGAGCCATCAGCCCATTGATAGGCGCGCGGCAACGGCGAATGGGCATCATGCTCGTGAAAGCGCGCTGACGGCACCGCATTGTTCTCCAGCGATTCCGCTATTGTCGCCAGATGCGGCGCGATCCGGCTCCAGTCGTCGAGCGCCGCCTGCAGCGTCGGCACAAGAAACGAGGCATCGGTGAACCGCGTCAGGTCGCGCGAGACGACGACCAGCTTTCCGTCGCGCGTCCCGTCCTTCAATGTGGCAAGCTTCATGCGGTTTCCTCTCCTGATGCGGCTTTGGTGCCGCTTTGAATTTTGACCTGCGCAATGATCGCTTACGAAAGCGGTTCTCACTTTTCGCTAGCGCGGTCCTTCGGTTCGGGATCATGCTCCAGCCCCACAACAAGGCCGTCGCGGGCGATCGTCAAGTCTCCGGGCCATGTTTTCCTGACGGCGGCGATCCAGTCGGCCTCGCCGATCTCGGGATCGTCGGCCGGAATGAGGTGGTTGAGCACCAGTCTTTTGGCTCCTGCGTCACTGGCGATGCGCCCCGCCTCCTCAGCAAAAGTATGGCTGGCAAGCAGGTGTTCCCTTAGCCTTTCGCCATTGCCGGTCTTAGCAACCAGTCGCTCGATGCCGTCTTCCAGCATGCCTTCGTGGACGAGAATGTCGGCGCCTTTGGCGAAATCGGCCAATGGCGGAAAGAACGCCGTATCGGCGGAAAACACCACGCTCTGTCCGGCATGCTCGAAGCGCAGCGCAAAGCAGTCGGCCACCGGCGGGTGGTCGACGCGCAGCGCCAAAACCTTCAGGCCGCGCTCCTCCATCACAAGGCCTTCGCCGAACTCGACGATCGAAACCAGATCTTGGATATCAGGTCGGCCTTCGTCGACGATGCGTATCTCGATGTCGAATTCCATCGCCTGGCAAAAGCGCTGCCAGTAATGGCCGGTGCCGGGCGGGCCGAAGACGGTGACCGGTGTCGCCAGACCCGCCGTCCAGGCGGTGTGGATCAGCGGACCGAGTTCCAGCACATGGTCGGAATGCAGATGCGTGATGAAGACCAGGTCGAGCGACTTCAGGCTGATGCCGGTCTCGGCCAGCCCGCGCGTCACGCCAAGCCCGCAATCCACGACGATGGTGCGTCCGCCGAATTTCAGCAGCGACGAACTCGGCCACGGCCCGCCCGGCCGGAGCGCCGGCCCGCCCTTCGAGCCCAGCAGCACCAGCCGACCCCGCATTGGATCAGCGCTCAAGACCAGTCGCCCTCCGGCGTGCCGTTGAAGCGCTTCTTCAGATCGGCCCAGCAGTCGATATAATTGTCCTGCCGGGTTTCAACCTCGGCGGCGTAGCGGGTCAGCATCTGCGGGAATCGCGTCTCGAACATGAAGGCCATGGTGTTGTCGAGCTTGACCGGTTTCAGCTCGGCGCGCGAGGCCTTTTCGAAGCCAGACGCGTCGGGCCCGTGGGCCAGCATCAGATTGTGCAGGCTGATGCCGCCCGGAACGAACCCCTCCTCCTTGGCGTCGTACTGGCCGTGGATCAGGCCCATGAACTCGCTCATGATGTTGCGGTGGTACCAAGGCGGGCGGAACGTGTTTTCGGCCACAAGCCAGCGCGGCGGGAAGATGACGAAGTCGATGTTGGCGGTGCCCTCCTCGCCGCTCGGCGCGGTCAGCACCGTGAAGATCGACGGATCGGGATGGTCGAACAGGATCGCGCCGACCGGCGAAAACGTTGCAAGATCATATTTATAGGGTGAGTAATTGCCGTGCCACGCGACCACATCCAGCGGCGAGTGATCCAGTTCGGTGACATGAAACTGGCCGCACCATTTCACGATCAGCCGGCACGGCGTCTCCTTGTCCTCGAACCAGGCGCAAGGCGTCTTGAAATCGCGCGGATTGGCCAGGCAATTGGCGCCGATCGGGCCACGATCCGGCAGCGTCAGCTTGGCGCCGTAGTTCTCGCAGACATAGCCGCGCACTGTTTCATCGACCAGTTCGACCTTGAACACGAGGCCGCGCGGCAGCACGGCGATCTCGCCGGGTCGCAATTCGATGACGCCCATCTCGGTGACGAAGCGTAGCGCCCCCACTTGCGGCACAATAAGCAACTCGCCGTCGGCGTTGAAGAAATGGTCGTCGGCCATCGAGCGGTTGGCGACATAGACATGCGCAGCCATGCCGGTCTGGCCGAGCACGTCGCCGGCGGTAGTGATCGAGCGCATGCCGGCAATGAAGTCGGTCGGTTCCTTCGGCATCGGCACCGGGTTCCAGCGGTACTGGCCAAGCGCCAGTTCGTGATCGCCGACATTCGGCGCGCTTTTCCACAGCGGATAATTCGCCGCCTTGAAGCGGCCGGTGTGCCTGACGCTCGGCCTGATGCGATAAAGCCAGGAACGCTCATTGGTGCCGCGTGGCGCGGTGAAGGGCGAGCCCGAAAGCTGCTCGGCATAGAGGCCGTAGGCCGGCCGCTGCGGCGAATTTCGCCCTTGCGGCAGCGAACCAGGCAAAGTCTCGGTTTCGAAGTCGTTGCCGAACCCCGGCATGTAGGAAAAGGCCATGGCATCCTCCCTGGATTGACCAAATTGGTTTCGTTTGTAACCATCGAAAATGTAACTATCAATCGCGATGGAGCAGACCATGGAGGCTGACACCCTCGAACTTGAAAGCTTCCTGCCCTACCGGCTCTATCGCCTTGCCGATGCGGTCAGCCGCGAATTTTCCAGGGTTTACAAGGACCGCCACGGCTTGACGCGGCCCGAATGGCGCACGCTGGCCGGTCTCGGCCAGCACGGCACGATGACGGCAACGGCGCTCGGCGAACAGTCGGCCATGCACAAGACGAAGGTTTCTCGCGCCGTCGCCGAGCTAGAACGGCGCCGCTGGCTGACGCGAAAACCGGATGAAAAAGACCGCCGTGTCGAGCATCTGACGCTGACCGGAGCGGGCCTTGCCGCCTATCGCGAAATGGTGCCGCTGGCGAAGGCGTTCGAGCGGGACTTGCTGTCAAAACTCAGCGCTGGCGAGCGCGTGGCGATCGCGGAAGGATTGTCTGCGCTGGAGACGGCTTTGTACGGGGATAAGTTAGTTGCTCAACATTAGCGCGCCGCGCCGTTGCAGAATTTTTGATGCCGGCGGGGCAGCGCCGGCGTTTCTAACTACCTACCAATCCATCACCACCTTGCCCGAATTGCCGCTGCGCATCGCGTCGAACCCCTTCTGGAAGTCGTCCACGCCGATACGGTGGGTGATTAGCCCGGAAACATCGAGCGGACCCTGCACCAGGGCGATCATCTTGTACCAGGTCTCGAACATCTCGCGGCCATAGATGCCCTTGAGATGCAGCATCTTGAAGATGACCTTGTTCCAGTCGATCTCGAAGCCGGTCGGCGCGATGCCCAAAATGGCGATCTTGCCGCCATTGTTCATGGCGTCGATCATGTCGCGGAAAGCGGGTGCGGCGCCCGACATTTCGAGGCCGACGTCAAAACCTTCGGTCATGCCGAGCGCCGGCATGATATCGCGCAGCTTTTCCTTCGACGCGTCGACCACATGCTGGACGCGGAGGTTTTTCGCCAGCGCCAGCCGCACCGGATTAATATCGGTGATGACCACTTTTCGCGCGCCGACGCATTGAGCGACCAGTGCAGCCATGATGCCGATCGGCCCGGCGCCGGTGACCAGCACGTCCTCGCCGACCAAATCAAAGGACAATGCGGTGTGAACCGCATTGCCCAGGGGATCGAAGATTGCGGCGATCTCGTCGGGCACGTCGTCGGGGATCGGCACGACGTTGTGCTGCGGGATCGCCAGATATTCACCGAAGGCGCCCGGCCGGTTGACGCCGACGCCGAGCGTGTTGCGACACAGATGCCCCCTGCCCGCGCGGCAGTTGCGGCAATGGCCACAGACGATGTGGCCTTCGCCCGAAACACGCTGGCCGATCTTGTATTCGGTGACCGCCGCGCCGAAGTCGGCGACCGTGCCGACGAATTCGTGGCCGGTCACCATCGGCACCGGCACGGTCTTCTGCGCCCATTGGTCCCAATTGTAGATGTGGACGTCGGTACCGCAGATCGCGGTCTTCCTGATCTTGATCAGAACGTCGTTCGGGCCGATTTCCGGCACCGGCACTTCTTCCATCCAGATGCCCGGCTCGGCCTTGGCCTTGACCAGCGCCTTCATCATGTTCGACATCAGACGCTCCTCAAAAATCTTGCCTGTCTTGACGGATCGGCTGCATCAAGCCGCCTCCAGGATTCTCTTCAGTCGCAGCAAATCTCGATCGGTCGAACGCCGGACGGCCAAAGCCACGAACGGGGCAACCAGACGGGAAAAGCCGGTTGGCGCGCCGCGGTTCCTGAGTGCCATATGGGTACGGCCTTCGCCAGCATCCCGCCACGCATAACTCGTTTCCATGGGAAACGGCCCTTCGGCGGTTCGCATTACAAGCCGTTCGCCCTGCACGAACTCGACGATTTCGTAGGTGTAAACAAGCCGCCTTCCGAGGAACTGCGCCACGAATGCAATTCTCGATCCTGCCCGGGCCGGTCGGGGCGTTTTCCATTCCACCGATTTGATATTGACGTACCAGCGCGGAACGTTGTCCGGATCGGCGGAAAAATCGGCGACGACCGCGCGTGGCCTGGCGATCTCGATCTTGCTCGTCACGTCGATCGTCATGGCCGGCTTCCTGCGATAGGGTCAAGCGATTACACCCAGCTCTTTTCCGACGTCGCCAAATGCTGCCACGGCGCGGTCGATGTCGGCGCTGGAATGGGCGGCCGACATTTGCGTGCGGATGCGCGCCTGGCCCTTCGGCACCACCGGAAACGAGAAGCCGATGACATAGATGCCGCGCTGCAGCATGCGCGCCGCCATCTCCTGCGCCAGCGTCGCATCGCCGAGCATGACCGGAACGATCGGATGATCGGCGCCGGCCAGCGTAAAGCCAAGCTTACCCATTTCAGACCGGAACCGCGCCGCATTGGCATAGAGGCGCTGACGCAGCGCATCGCCATTTTTGACCAGTTCGAAAACCCGGATCGAGGCGCCGGCGATCGCCGGCATCAGCGTGTTGGAGAAGAGATAGGGCCGCGAGCGCTGGCGCAGCCATTCCACGACCGGCTTGCTCGCGCTCGTATAACCGCCCGACGCGCCGCCCAATGCCTTGCCGAGCGTGCCGGTGATGATGTCCACCCTGCCCTCGACGCCGCAATGCTCGGCCGAGCCGCGCCCGTTCCTGCCGACGAAGCCGACTGCATGGCTGTCGTCGACCATCACCATTGCATCGTACTTGTCGGCGAGATCGCAGACGCCCTTCAGATTGGCGATGATGCCGTCCATGGAAAATACACCATCGGTGGCGATCAGCCGAAAACGGCAATCCATCGCCTGCTTCAGCCGCGCTTCCAGATCGGCCACGTCGTTGTTGGCGTAACGGAAACGCTTCGCCTTCGACAGCCGCACGCCGTCGATGATCGAGGCATGGTTCAGCGCGTCGGAAATGACCGCATCCTCCTCGCCGAGCAGCGTCTCGAACAGGCCGCCATTGGCGTCGAAGCAGGAGCCGTAGAGGATCGTGTCCTCCATGCCGAGAAAGCCAGAAATCGTCGCCTCGAGCTGCTTGTGCTCCTCCTGCGTGCCGCAGATGAAACGCACCGACGCCATGCCATAACCATAGCGGTCGAGTGCCTGCTTGGCCGCTTCGCGCAACTCGGCGCTATCGGCGAGGCCAAGATAATTGTTGGCGCAGAAATTCAGCACACTCTGGCCGCCCACCTCGATCTTAGCCGATTGCGTCGAGGTGATCACCCGCTCGGATTTGTAGAGGCCGGCCGATTTCAGCCCTTGGAGCTCGCTGTCGATATGGGAGAGGAATGCCGCGCTCATGATCTGGCCCTGTTGAGAACGAATGGACTGTCGCCCCGCGCGGGCGAAAAATCCACCGTAAAAGCGACGGCTTCGGTGACCCGACGGTCAGTGGCCAGAATGCCGCCCCAGAATGCTGGCCCAGAATGCCGCCAAATGGCAGATGTTCAAATGCAGCTACGGCGCGAAAGAAGGCGATAACCATTTTGCGAGCTTTCCAACGCTGCTGCTCTGTCGGCTTCCGGAGCTGTTAACCTTTCAAGCCAATGGTTCCCATACCCAACGATCTGTCGGCGAGAGGGACCGCCCCAGAAAATGTCGCAGCAACCGATGCAAACCATTTCGGGCAGGCTCGTACTGCTGATCAAGGCAGGCTACTGGCTGGCGCTGCTGATCATTGCAGCCATGGTGATGGCCTCCTTCATCCTTCTCCAGCAGATGATGGCTGGCCAGCGGAACGACGAGACGCTGCTCGATATTGTCGGCATGCAAAAGGTGCTGTCGCAACGCATTGTCTTCCTTGCCAACGCGGCAGGCGCAGCTTCGCCCAACCAACAACCGGCTCTGGTCACCGCATTCAAGCAAGCCACGGCCGAGTTCGAGAGGAACTACGACCTCCTGCTCGAGCGGGTGGTCGCCGACCCGGCGTCACCGGCAAGGCTCGATCCAAAGTCAGTCGAGAGCGTCCTTTTCGCCAAGCCGTTTCATCTCGACTACTTCTCGGTCGGGCTTATCGCCAACGGCGAGCGACTGGTTTCGGCGTTTGAATCGCAACTCGGCATGGCCGACAATGGCGGCTACAAGGGTGGCGGCGAACGCGTCAATCTCGACGCTTCCGTCGCCAATGCAACCCTGTCGGGCTACGCGGCACTCGGCCAGCGCATCAGCGCCCAAGCCGATGCGCAATCGGGAAGACTTCTCGATCTTCATCGAACGCTGTTCTACTCGACCATCGGCGTCATCGTGCTGGTGGCACTTTTCATCTTCAGGCCGATGTCGAACGCCATCCTGCGCAAGACGCGTGAACTGATCGATACCCGCAACTCCATGGCCTTCATCGCCGTGCATGACGGTCTTACCGGCCTGCACAACCGCACCTTCCTGACAGACCATTTCGATACGCTGATCAAGGGCGCGCAGCGCCGGCGAGAGCGGCTTGCGGCGGTCCACCTCGACCTCGACCGGTTCAAGCAGATCAACGACACGCTTGGCCATGCCGCCGGCGATTATGTGCTGGTGGTAACGGCGCAGCGCATGCGTGATTCTTGCCGGGCGTCGGATCTCTGCGTGCGTCTCGGCAGCGACGAGTTCGTTATGATCCTTAACGGTGCCGGCGGCACCGAGGACATCAACACGGTCGCCGGGCGCGTCCTGACGCAGATCAATGAACCGATCGTCTATCGGGGCACTACCATCCTTCCGGGCGCCAGCGCCGGCGTCGCCGTCTATCCGATTGATGCCGACAATGCGCAAGATCTGCTCGTTCATGCCGACCTCGCGCTCCACGCTGCCAAGAAGCAGGGTGGCGGCAGTCTCTCATTCTTCTCCGAGGCGTTGCGGCATGAACTCGACTACCGCAAGCGGCTCGAGCATGACATCAGGATCGCTATCGCGCAGAAGGCGTTCCAGGTCTATTTCCAGCCACAGGTTTCGTTGTCGAACGGCACGATCGGTGGCATCGAGGCGCTGGTTCGCTGGAGACATGCCGAGCGCGGCATGATTGCACCCGGCGAGTTCATTCCCATCGCCGAGAAATGCGGACTGATGCCGGCGATCGGCCGCATCGTCATCGCCAAGGCAATCGGCGAGGCGGCGGAGTGGAACCGTGCCGGCATTGCCTTCGGACGGCTCGCCGTCAACGTCTCCGGCTCCGAATTGCGTGAGGTCGATTTCGACGCCTTCCTTTTCGGCGCGCTGGAAAAGGCTGGGCTGCCGCCACAAAAACTGTCGCTCGAGATCGTCGAATCCGTCATCCTCGACGACGAGAAGACCGGCATCGCGGCAAAGCTGCGGCACATCCGCGCCGCCGGTGTGCATCTTGAACTCGATGATTTCGGCACCGGCTACGCGTCGCTCAGCCACGTCAACCCGAACGAGATCGATAGGCTGAAGATCGATCGCCGCTTCGTTCAGAACATCAATGCGAACGGCGACAACACCAAGATCGTGCGTGCCATCACCGAACTCGCCCGCGGCCTTGGCATCTCGATCGTCGCCGAGGGTGCCGAAACCGAGGCTGAGCTCGATAAGCTGATGGCGATCGGCTGCGACCAGGTGCAGGGCTACTCCATCGCCTTCCCGATGCCACAGGACCAGACACGCGAATGGCTGGTCGCGCGGACGCCGAAGAGAGCCAGGCTAACGGTGTTGCAGGGAAGGCTGGCGTAAGGCGCCAATCTTGACACGCCTCTTCGGAAGATGGCGCCTAACGGGTGGGTCCGGCTAAGGTGCCGCCGACTGCTGCAATGGCGGCAAGTTCTTCAGCGGGTTGAGCATCCGCACCCCGAGCGGTGCAAAATGACGCTCGTTGTCCGTCAGTATCGTCAAGCCGTGGACCTCGGCCGTCGCGGCGATAGCGATGTCTTCGAAGCCTGGCCGATGCGCCCTCGCCCGATCGAGAATAGACCCAGCGGCATGTGCTGTGCGCAAATCGAAGGGAAGTACCCTTTGTCCATAAAGGTGCTCGACCGCTTGCCACCAGTTGCGTAGCAAAGCCGCCTTTGTCGTCGCACCCTCGCGCTCGGCCTTGGCTATCCCTGCAGCGATTTCGGATACAGTGACAACGGACAGGAACAGGTGTTCGCTGGCTTTGTCGAGCCATGTTGCCAGCGCTGCCCGATCCGCCTTCTTGGCCGGCGCGACTGCCGAGATGATGTTGGTGTCAAGCAGAAACATCAGGACCACTCGACGGCGTTACAACGCAACCTTGCGAACCTGTTTACGGGAACGGCGGGGAATATCGCCTTCTTCACCGGGAAAAGCCGCCAGCAATTGGCCAAAGCTAGGCACCCGCGACAGCCGTTCGTAGTCTTCGAAAGACAGGATCACAGCCTGCTTGCGCCCGTGACGCGTGATGACGGCAGGTTCTCCTGCCACGGCCTGATCAACCACCGCCGAAAGCGTAGCCTTGGCATCCTTCAACTGAATTTCTCGCATGCTGCTGCCCTATATATGACCAAAGTAGTCATTATAACATCTTGGGCCCCCTGAAACAATGCGTTCGGCAGATGGGATCAATCGACATTTACCCGCAGCCCGGCCAGCGCCTTCGGCTGGCGCCAGCAATCAAGGCGATCGTCAGATCCGCAGACCGAACCTGATGCCGTCATAGATGGCGGCGTGAATGTTGCGCGAGGCGACCGCATCGCCGATGCGGAAAAGCACGAAGCGCGCTTCCGGATTGCGCGCCGGGAAAATGTCGCCACCATTGACCAGCCGCTCGTAATCGACCGCGCCGCCATTCTTCGACAGCGGTTTCAGTGCGAGATAGAGATCGTCGAGCGGCAGCGTGCCGTGCTCGACCACCACCTGATCGACCCGCCGCTCGCCGCGCCAGCCGTCAGCGAAGTCTGAGCCGAGCTCCGCAACCAGTTGATTGCCTTCGCGCCGCACCGAACGCAGCCGCGTGTTGATGGTGATGGTGACGCCTTTTTCGTGGAAGGCGCGCATATAGGGCACGTGGTTCATGCCGCCCATTTCCGGGGCGAAGAAGCGTTCGGGCGAAACCAGCTCCAGCTTTGCACCGCTATTTGCGATCAACTCGGCGGCACCCATGCCCTGATGGCCGCCATTGTCGTCGTAGAGGAGCACGTTTTCAGCGGGCTTGACGCTGCCGGC
Source organism: Mesorhizobium sp. L-2-11 (assembly GCF_016756595.1). Taxonomy (NCBI): domain Bacteria; kingdom Pseudomonadati; phylum Pseudomonadota; class Alphaproteobacteria; order Hyphomicrobiales; family Phyllobacteriaceae; genus Mesorhizobium; species Mesorhizobium sp. L-2-11. Next base: position 4,466,565 of record NZ_AP023257.1, read on the forward strand.
CATGATATCCCAGCTCGACGTGACGAGATTGTCGCCCGCCGCCAGCGGCGGGTTCTGCGGCAGGCCGCCGGTGGCGACCACCACCACGTCCGGCGACAGCGCCAGAACATCGTCCTTCTCCGCCCAGGTGTCATAGCGGATTTCGACGCCGAGCCGGTCGAGCTCGGCCAGTCGCCAATCGATGATGCCGATCAGTTCCTTGCGGCGTGGGTTCTGTGTCGCAAGCCGCACTTGGCCGCCGGCCTGGCTCGACGCTTCCAGCACCGTCACCTGGTGGCCGCGCTCGGCCGCGACACGCGCCGCCTCCAGACCGCCGGCGCCGGCGCCGACGACGACCACATTTCGCTTCGGTCCCTCGGTCCTCGGGATGATGTGCGGAATATCAGCCTCGCGGCCGGTCGCCGCGTTATGGATGCACAGCGCCTCGCCGCCCTCATAGATGCGGTCAAGGCAATAGGTGGCGCCGACGCAAGGGCGGATTTCGTGCTCGCGGCCCTCCATCACCTTCCTGACGATGTGCGGATCGGCGATGTGGGCGCGGGTCATGCCGACCATGTCGAGCTTGCCGGCGGCGATGGCGTGACGCGCAGTGGCGACATCGGAAATCCGCGCCGCATGGAAGGTCGGGAATTTCGTCGCCGCCCTCACCTCGCCGGCGAAATCGAGATGCGGCGACGAGCGCATGCCGGTTACCGGGATGACCTTGGTCAGCGCGGCATCGGTTTCGATCGATCCGCGAATGATGTTGAGGAAATCGACCTTGCCGGAGCCGGCCAGCCGCCTGGCGATCTCGACGCCTTCCTGTTTCGAAAGGCCCTTTTCAAAATCCTCGTCGGCAACCATGCGGATGCCGACGACGAACTTTTCGCCGACCGCCGCCCGCACGGCGTCGAGCACCATGCCGGTGAAGCGCAAGCGGTTGTCGAGCGAGCCGCCGAAATCGTCGTCGCGCTGGTTGGTGGCCGGCGACCAGAAGCCGTCCATCAGATGGCCGTAAGCCTCGAACTCGATGCCGTCGAGGCCGGCGGCCTGGCAGCGCTGGGCGGCGGCGGCGTAGTCGGCGACGATGCGCTCGATGTCCCAGTCCTCGATGGTCTTGGGAAAAGCGCGATGCGCCGGCTCGCGCACTGGCGAGGCGGACAGCACCGGCAGCCAGTCGGCCTTGTTCCAGCCGGTGCGGCGGCCGAGATGGGTGATCTGGATCATCACCTTGCAGTCATGCTCGTGGCAGGTATCGGCGAGTTCAGTGAGCCATGGCACGATGCGGTCGTCATAGACATGCAGATTGCCGAAGGCGGCCGGGCTGTCGCGCGAGACGATCGCCGAACCGGCGGTCATGGTCAGCGCCATGCCGCCCTTGGCTTTTTCGGCGTGGTAGAGCCGGTAACGCTCTTTCGGCATGCCTTCCTCCGAATAGGCCGGCTCATGGCTGGTCGACATGACCCGGTTCTTCAGCGTCAAATGTTTGAGCTGATAGGGCTGGAGAAGCGGATCGCTGCTGGTCATCGTCTTCCTGTCTCAAATTGTGCTAATGAGCGGCAAATTTTTGTTTTTGCGTATGTCGCACCCAAATTCGCGCACCCTCGGGTCAGGCCCCGTGGGCTGGCTTTTTGGGCGACATGCAGTAAGGAACCCGCCGATGACCGTCACGAAAAACCTTACCCAGCTCGGCACCAACGTCGAAGCGCCACAGAATCCTGAAGCAGCAGTCCTGGAGACCGTGCCGTTTTCGCGCGGCGACGGGCCGCCGGCCATCGTTCGCTTCACCTGCCCGGAATTCACCTCGCTCTGTCCGGTCACCGGCCAGCCGGACTTCGCCCACATCGTCATCGACTACGCACCCGACACGCTGCTGGTGGAATCGAAGTCGCTGAAGCTGTTCATGACCTCGTTTCGCAACCATGGCGCGTTCCATGAAGAGTGCACCGTCATGATCGGCCGCCGCATCATCGCCGCGACCAAACCACTGTGGTTGCGGATTGGCGGCTATTGGTATCCGCGCGGCGGCATTCCGATCGACGTGTTCTGGCAGACCGGCGCGCCGCCGGAAGGTGCATGGCTGCCCGACACCGGTGTTGCGCCCTATCGCGGACGCGGCTGAGCCTGAGTTTCCATGGAACGTAGGTCGCATCAGTTGAGCGGCAGCCGCCGGTAGCGGCCGGGATTGTTCGGGTCATTGAAATGGCCCATCGGCCCATGTTCGGCGAAGTGCGCCGCCCAGCGCTTCATCGCAGTGGGGTCAAGCCCAACGCCCAGTCCGTTGCCCTCCGGCACACGCACGGTGTTGCCGGTCTGCCGGAACGGACCGTCCTTGATGACGTCGCCGATCTGCCAGCGAAACAGCGACTGCGATGCCTCGGTGATCCACGGCGTCGCCGCAACGACGTGCAGATAGGCCGATGTCATGATGCCGAGATCGTTCGAATAGCACCAGAACCCCTTGCCCATCGCTTCGCAGGCGGCGATGAATTTCAGGGTTTTCGACAGTCCGCCGAGTGCTGCGAAATTGCAGACGAAGTAATCCGGCGCGCCGAGCGCGACCGCCCGTCTGAGATCCGGGATATGCGTGGAGAACGGAATGCGCGAGTGCTGGCGCAGCGCCGCCATCTCCTCGAAGGTTGCGACGGGATCCTCGTAATTGCGGATGTTAAACGGCTCGATCTCGCGCAGCACCCAGCGCGCGGTGGTCAGCGACCACTGCATGTTGGAATCGAGCCTGATCTGCGCCTTGTTGCCGAGCGCCTCGCGCAGCATGCGCACCGTCCTGATCTCGAGCTCGGGATCGCCCATGATCAGCTTGCCCTCGAAAATGGTCGAGCCATGCTCCTCGCGCATCTTCAGGCAGTACTCGACGATCGCTTCGGACGTCATTTCGCCACCCGCTCCGTCCTGCGCGGCGCGAAACGAGAAATACTCCGAAAACGGAATGTCCTTGCGCACGGCGCCGCCAAGGACTTTGTAGAGCGGCATGCCGAAGACCTTGCCTCTGATGTCCCACAGCGCCAGTTCGACGGCGCCGAAGGCCACCGAAGCGGCATTCTCGCCGGTGTTGGCGGTGATCTGCCAGGGCGGCACGCAGCGCGCCTCGCAATCGGCGATGTCGAGCGGATCGGCGCCGATCAGCGCCGGCGCGATCTCGGCCTTGATCACCTCGCCGAAATGCCACCACGGCGCCTCGCCCAGCCCGACCACGCCTTCGGCCGTCTCGACCTCGATGATCGACTTCGAGGCGCCGCCATAAAGCCCGGCCGTCCACCAGAATGGCGCGTCTAGCGGAACGTTGACATGGGTGACTCGGATGTTGGTGATCTTCATCGGTCCCTTCTTACTCACACTGATATTGGCTGAGCGCCCATTCGCCGGTCACCGACAGAAGGTCCGCTATCTTCCAGTCGCCGTCGACCTTTTTGAACTTCCATTCCAGCCGGTGCGGATTGCCGGCAATGATAAAGGCAACGATGACCTTGGCCTCATCGCCTTTGACCGCTTCAACAGTCTTCAGGCTGTTGTCGATCTCGGCCCTGTCGTACGCCGCGTTGTCGAGCGCCATGTTGGGATCGAGGCATTCGCCCTGCCCCGATTTCCGCAGCGCATCGCTTTTGTCGAGCACCGACTTCGCGGGATCGACGAAATGGCTGCGCTGAGCCGGATCGAGCTCGAGCCCGACATGCTCGTAAAATGGTTTCACCAGCGCCGTCGGCGAACCCGGCCGCAGCGGAGCTGCCCGTGCATTTTCTGCTGAGAGCGGCGCGCCGAACACGCCCTGGCCAGCGGTGCTGCTCAAGCCCGCGGCCAGCAGGCACACAGTCGCCAGGCTCGGGGCGCGGGCCATGGCATCACTCCGGGGTCTGGCCAGCCAGGCATTCGAGCGCACTCAGCGTCCAACCGCTGGTCTTCGAGGTGATGTCGGCAACCTTCCACTGGCCGTCGACCTTCCTCAGCGACCAGACCATTTCGCGTTTGGATTCATCGCCTTCCGGGAAAAGGTTGAACGTCACTGTCACCTTGGCGCTGTCGCCATCCACCGCTTCGGACAGCTTCAGCGTCTTGGCGACCGTCTTCTCGTCAAAGTCCTGCGCGTCGAGACCGGGGGCGAAGTCGATGCAGGGCACCTCGTCCGGCTTGTTCTTCCGGGCTTGGTCGTTGAGGTCGAACAGCCTTGTCACCGGCTCGGTGAAACGGTCGCGGTATTTCGCGTCGGCCTCGAACTTGACCTCGGGCATGTAGAAGAACTTCACCGCATTGGAGGCCGGCCCGGCCAGGGCGGCCGCAGGCGCTGCGATCGAGAGAGCGGCGGCAAGCACAGTCAGTCTCATCCGATAATCTCCAGGCTTTCGTGACCGTTCAATACCACGAATCCTGCATCCCGGCTTTTTTGCGGCCCATGAGATCCGCCCCATTTAACTCAGGCGCCCCTGGGGCATTTAACTCAGGCGTCCAGCCAGACGTTCTGGAGATCCATCTGGAAAGTCTGGTGGACCGCGTAGTTCTTCACCTTGTTGTTCATGTGGCTGTACAGCTTCTGCCAGAACGGCTGAATGATGACGCCCGAATCCTGCAGGATCTGCTCGACGTCCTTCATCACCTCGCGGCGCTTCTCCACGTCGATGAGTGAGAGAGCCTGCTTGAGCTTGGCGTCGAAATCAGGATTCGAATAAGCCGTTTCATTCCAGGCCTCGCCGGTGCGATAGCCGAGCGCCAGCACCTGAACGCCGAGCGGGCGCATGTACCAGATGGTCATGGAATAGGGGTATTTCGTCCAGTCGTTCCAGAAGGTCGATCCTGGCAGCACCGTGCGCTTCACCTTGATCCCGGCATCGCGCAACTGGCCGGCAATCGCGTCGCCGGTGTTCTTTTGCCAATCGTCCTCGACGGTGATCAGTTCATGCTCGAAATCGGCCTGACCGGCCTCGGCCATCAGCTTCTTGGCGCCGGCCGCATCGCGTGTCTTCTTGGGCAGCGGAAAATATTCCGGATGGATCGGGCTGACGTGGTGGTTTTCACCTGGGGTGCCGCGCCCGGCGTAGCCAAGTTCGAGCACCGCATTGTTGTCGACGGCCATTTGCAGGGCGTTGCGTACCCGCTTGTCATCATAAGGCTTGTGCGTGATGTTGGTGCGGGCAACGAGCGTGGTTGCTGTCGCGACCTCCGATTTCACCAGATCCATCTGGTCGAGGATGTCGATGAAGTCGGCGGGTGTCTCGAAATTGACGTCGATTTCGCCTGATTCGAATGCGTTCACCGAGGCGTTGAAGTCGGTGCCGTAGTCGATGAATTCGACGCTGTCGAGCGGCGCTTCACCGCCCCACCATTTGCCATTCTCGCGACGTTTGACGACCGCGTTCTGGCCGACCGAATAAGACACAAGCTCGAATGGCCCGGTGCCGATCGGCTTGGCGATCGGATCGGCGCCGTCGGCATCGAATTTGCGGTGGACGACGAGCGCCGGATAGTCGGTGAAGTTCGGAATCAGCGAGATATCGGGTTCGTTCAGCGTCAGCTTGACCGTGTTGTCGTCGACCTTGGTGATCGCCCCGTCCCTGGCCTTGCCGGTTTTGGTGTCGATCAGCGCACCGACGCGGGCGGCCATCGAATTGCCGGCGGCATCCTTCTCGCACCAGCGCGTCAGATTGAAGACCACGTCGTCGGCGTTGAAGGCGTCGCCATTGTTCCAGGTGATGCCCTTGCGCAGATGCAGCACATATTCGGTGGCGTCGTCGTTGACGTCCCAGCTCTCGAGCAGGACCGGCTCGAAAGTGAATTCGCGGGTGTAGCGGACAAGCGGCTCGAGCCAGCAGCGCGAAATGTTGGCAAGCTCCACCCAGTCGTAAGTACGCGGATCCTTCTGCGCCTTTACCGACATCGATACGCGCAGCGTTCCGCCTTTCTTGGGCTCTTCGGCCAAAGCCCGTCCCGGCACCGCAAGACCGATCATAGCGTAGGCAAGGGCAGTCGATGCCCCGAAGGCACTTGCCAGCGCCAGAAACTCGCGCCGGTCCATCCGGCCTGAGCGGGCTTCTTCAGCCATCGCCTCGATAACGCTGGGGACACGATCACCGTTGTTTCTGAAGACTGCCATTGTTTCCTCCCTTATGGTTTCCTTGGGTCTTCGCCCGTTGGATTAACTAACGCTGTCCGGCAGCTTCTCCTCGCGCAGCGCGATCAAATCTTTGAGACCATCGGCGATGCCTTCATCGAGCTTCGGCTCCTCATAATCCGCGAGCATGTTGCGCGCTTTCTCGCGGCCGCGCGTGTCGTGGTCCTTTGCCCCTTCAGCCTTCCACTGTTCGTACGAATTGAAGTCCATGATGCTGGGCATGAAGAACGCGGACTCGAAATGCTCGAGCGTGTGCTTGGTGCCGAGGAAATGGCCCTGCGGCCCGACCTCGCGGATCGCCGCCAGCGCTTCCTTGAAGTCGTCGAACGGCAGGCCGCCGGCATATTTGTACCAGCCGACAAGCTGTTCGCAGTCCGTCGCGAATTTTGAATAGCCGCAGGTCAGGCCGGCCTCGAGCCATCCGGCGGAGTGCCAGATGTAATTGGCGCCGGCAAGGATGGCGGCATGCATCAGCATGTTCGCCTCGTAGCCCGCCTGGGCATCGTTGAGTTTCGACCCGACATGGAAGCCCGACGTGCGCCAGGGCAGCCGGTATTTCCGCGCCAGTGCTCCCATCAGATACATCATCTGGGCGGCCTCGGGCGTGCCGCCCATCGGCGCGCCGGTCTTCATGTCGACCGTGACCATGAACTGTCCGTAGATCTGCGGTGAACCCGGACGCAGCAGTTGCGTGAAGGCGACGCCCGCCAGCGCTTCGGCATTGACCTGCGCCACCGCTCCCACCGCCGAGGCCGAAGTCGAGGCGCCGCACAGCGCGAACGGCGCCAGGATCAACGGCTGGTTGTGACGCGCATAGACCTTCATCGCGTCCAGCATGGTGGCGTCCCATACCAGTGGGGAGTTGCAATTGGTGATCGCGACCAACACAGGGTTGTCACGGACAACATCGTCGCCGAACACGATGCCCGCCATCGTCATCGTGTCTTCGGCGCGATCCTTTGATGTCACGATGCCCATGAACGGCTTGTCGGAATGCTTCAGTGCCGAATGGATGATGTGGAGGTGACGCTTCGGCACCGCAATTTCCATCGGCTCGCAGATGATCGAGCTCGACGAATGCAGCGCCGGCGCCATGTAAGCGAGCTTATGAAAATTCTGAAGGTCGGCGAGCGTGCCATAGCGCCTGACGTTGTCGAGGTCGCGCACGTAAGGCGCGCCATACATCGGCACGAAAATGGAATTTTTGCCGCCGACGCGGACCGAGCGCTCAGGGTTGCGGGCATTGAGCGTGAACTCCGCCGGGACCTTCGAGACCAGCTCCATCAAGAGCGCGCGGTCAATGCGGACGCGCGTCTCAGAGACATCGGCTCCGGCGGCCTGCCACAGTGCTATGGCCTCGTCGTCGCGGAACTCGCAGCCAACCTCTTCCAGGATCGAGAGCGACGCCTGGTGGATCAGCTCGACAGCCTCGTCCGGGACCATTTGGTATGCGGGTATGTTGCGAACCAGCGTCGGAAACGACGCCATCGGAGTTCCCCGCAGTGCCTTGCGGCCCAGGCGGCCGCCACCTCGGCGGCTGGCGTGTTCGGCGACTTCGGCGGCCGGTGCGTTCATGGCAACTCTATCCTCCCAATGATGACCAGCCTAGCGACAGGAAATATGGCTGTGACGCTGGAAAATCCTGATTACTTGTATAAGCTCAGCTTATGCGAAGCTTGCGCCATCTGCTGCCCTCGGCCGGCAGCCTGATCGTTTTCGAGGCCGCCGGCCGGCTGTCGAGCTTTACCGCCGCCGGGCGGGAGCTCGGCATGACGCAGGCTGCCGTGTCCTATGCGATCCGCGGCCTTGAAGAGCAGCTCGGCGCGATACTCTTCCAGCGCCGCCATCGTCAGGTCAGCCTCACCGAAGCCGGCGAGCGTTTCCACGCCGACGTCTCACTCGGCCTGTCGCACATCCGCAAGTCGGCGGAGGATCTGCGCCTACAGGCGACCGGCGGCCATGTGACGCTTGCCGCCTCGACCGCTTTCGGCTCGTTCTGGATGATGCCGCGCCTGCAGCAGTTCCGCGACGAACTGCCGGGCATCGACCTGCGCATCCAGACCGCCGACCGCGATCTCGACATCATCGTCGAGGGCATCCCGCTCGCTGTGCGCGGTGGCGAGCCACGGGAATGGCCGGACTATCATTCGTTGCCACTGGCCGATGAGGAGATATTCCCGGTTGCCGGCGTGAGCTATGTGGCACGGTTCGGGCTGCCGGATACCGTCGAGGATCTGCCATCACATCGGCTCATCCATCTCGAAGAGCCGTTTCGCGAGGCTGCGAGCTGGGACGAGTGGTTCGCCTCGGCCGGGGTCAACATCACCGATGCCGGGCGCGGATTGCGCATCAACGATTATGCGCTGGTGATCCAGGCGGTCATGGAAGGGCAAGGCATTGCGCTCGGCTGGGGCCACCTCGCCGAGCGCCTGCTGGCGTCAGGACTGCTGGTGCGTGCGACCGGCCACACGATGACGACCGGCAAGGGCTTTCATGTCATCTGGTCGAAAACCCGCGAGCTCAGCGACAATGCCCGCAAGGTGCGGGACTGGCTGGCTGCGCAGGCGTGAGGCTCCCATTAATGCTCAATCAACCGTCACGACGATCTTGCCGAATTGCTCGTTCGACTCGAGAAAGCGATGCGCTTCGACGATCTGCTCGAATGGAAAGGTTTTGGCGATCGCCGGCTTTAGCGAACCTGACATCAATCCGTCGAGGATGAACGCCTTGGCAGCTTCCAACTTCACCGGATCGCCAGTGATCTCGTGGACGAGATAGCCGCGCAGCGTCAGCGTCTTGGCCAGCACAGCGAACAGCGGGAACGGCGTCGGCTCGGGGCTCAAGCCGCCATATTCGATGAGAATGCCACCCCGTGCCATCGCCACCGTCAGAGGCGCGAAAATCGGGCCGCCGACCGAGTCGAACACCACTCGGATGTTGTCCGGACTGGCGATTTCCTTCAGCCGGGCTTCCAAATCTTCGTCCGCTGAAGCGACGACATGGGCCGCGCCGAACTTGAGCAGGGCGTGTCTCTTGGCAGATGTCCGCGTGACCGCGATCGCGGTCGCACCAACGATGTTGGCAATCTGGATCGCGGCAAGTCCGACACTGCTCGATGCCGCGGTGATGACGACAAAGTCGTCCCTGCTGAGCTTGGCAATGTCGATCAGTGCGCCATAGGCGGTGAGATATTGCATCCAGACGGCTGCCGCCTCTTCCCAGGTAAGCGATGGCGGGTGCTTGACCACAAGCTCGGCGGGATATGTGGCAATCTCACCATAGGCGGGCCAGCGGGCCATCGATAATGGCGGCACGACGCTGACGGCGTCACCTGGCGCAAAACCGTGCACGGCTTCGCCGACCGCTTCGACGACACCCGCTGCCTCAAGGCCAAGACCGGAAGGCAACGGCGGCGCCTGGATATAAGTGCCCGAACGCAGCAGAGCCTCGGCTCGGTTGAGACCCAGTGCCTTGACCCGGATCTGAATCTCGCCCCGACCGAGCGCGGGAATATCGAGATTCTCGATGCGCAGAACCTCGGGACCACCATGCTCATGAAAGCGAACAACACGTGCCATGCGGTCATAACTCCAAAATATTTGATCCGAATGCGCTATGCCAGCGGCCATCCGGCAGATAAATGGTTGCTTGGGCAAGACAGTAGAAACTGGACGTTTTGAATATGGATCGTCTTACGAGCATGGCCGTGTTCGTCAAAACCGTCGATCTCGGCTCGTTCGCGGCGACTGCTGCCGCTCTCGACCTGTCCGGACCGATGGTCGGCAAGCATGTCCGGTTTCTCGAGGAGCGTCTGGGCGTGCGCCTCATCAACCGGACCACACGCCGTCAGAGCCTGACCGACTTCGGGCGCGCCTACTATGAGCGCTGCCGGATGGTACTCGCTGAAGCCGAAGCTGCGGATGCACTCGTGGCCGATCAACTTTCCGAACCACGCGGAAAGCTGCGCGTCATCATGCCCGTGCACTTCGGCCGGCGCTGCGTTGCCCCGATCCTGCTGGAGCTTGCGCAGCGATATCCCGCTCTGGAACTCGACCTGTCGTTCGGCGATCCCATCGCCGATCTTGCAGAGGATGGCTGCGATCTTGCCATCCGGACCGGCAATCTGGAAGACCAAGCCGGCGTGATGGCGCGTCGCGTCGCGCGCCAGCGCATGGTCGTCTGCGCGTCGCCATCCTATCTCGAGATGCATGGGTTGCCACGGCAGATAGAGGATCTCGGCAACCACCAGACCATCATCTACCGCCGTTCGGGCCGTGTCGTTCAACCGTGGCTGTTCCCGCGCCACGGCCAGCCTGCCCTGGAAGTCATGCCGGTCAGCCGGCTGCGGCTCGACGACCTCGCTGCAATCGCCGATGCTGCGGCAGCAGGCATGGGGCTCGCCTGGCTGCCATACTGGCTGGTCCGTGAGCGCATTCAGGCCGGCACACTTGTCCCGCTGTTGCCGGAACAGCCGGGATTTCTTTACGACGCCTACGCGCTCTGGCTGCAGACGCCTCACTTGCCGCTGAAGGTCCGCCTTGCCGTCGACGCACTGGCAGCGGCACTGCCCAGGCTGATGAGTTGAATGCACGAGCGCTCAGCTTCGTGATTTCCTTGAGAACGAACCCGACGATAGAACAAGAAGCTATATGGTCAGACCTCGTATATACAGGAGGTAAATCAGAAAAACCGTTAACAATATCGAAATAACCGTCCAAAATGTGAACCACACTATTTTTTCAATTCTACCCTTTCGACGCTGTATCCATCGACCGAATTTTACCATTAAGTAATCCAGGATGAAGTCCAAATGTCGCCTCCAACGGAAATTTGATTAGATTAAGGCCCTTCGCACTAATTACACTAGGTCAATTGGGGGCCAAGCCCATTCATTTCAACAACATTCCTATCTCTACGTCGTGGCGGGACAGTACCCTCCTCTGGCCTGCCGGCCATCTCCCCCGCATGGGGGAGATTGGCTGTTCACGCGTTCCGCAAGCCTTCAACCGTTGGAGATTAGCGAAGGCCGAGGCGACATCCGATCTCCCCCCTTGCGGGGGAGATGGCCGGCAGGCCAGAGGGGGGTGGGACGGAGCGCAACGCTTATAGCTTGGCTGCCCTTGGTAGCGGTCAATGCATTTCAGCCCCTCCCACCGCCCTCGAATCCGCCTATAGTACCCCCATGCCCATCCGCCAGCTTTCCGAAACGATGATCAACCAGATCGCCGCCGGCGAAGTCATCGAGCGTCCGGCAAGCGTGGTCAAGGAACTGGTCGAGAACGCACTCGACGCCGGCGCTGCGAGAATAGAGATCGTCACCGCCGGCGGCGGGCTGAACCTGATCCGCGTCACCGACGACGGCTCGGGCATCCCGGAAAAGGAACTGCCGCTGGCGATCGCACGCCATTGCACCTCGAAGCTCGCCGATGACATTCACGACATCCGCTCGCTCGGCTTTCGCGGCGAAGCGCTGCCGTCGATCGGCTCGGTGGCGCGGCTGTCGATCCGCTCGCGCACCGCCAACGGCGACAGCGCCGCCGAGATCGGCATCGAGGGAGGCCGCGTGTCCGCCGTCAAGCCGGCGGCCGCCAATCGCGGCACCACGGTCGAGGTGCGCGACCTGTTCTTCGCCACGCCGGCGCGGCTCAAATTCATGAAGGGCGAGCGCGCCGAAAGCTCGGCGACCAGCGACGTGATCAAGCGTATTGCGATCGCTTTCCCGGCCGTGCGCTTCACGCTGGCCGGTTCCGACCGCTCGACCCTGGAGCTGCCGGCGACCGACGACAGCCCGGAAGGCCGGCTGCGCCGCGTCGCGCAAGTGATGGGCGCCGACTTTCCGGCCAATGCGATCGCCATCGACGCCATGCGCGACGGTGTGCATCTTGCCGGCCACGTTTCGATACCATCCTTCAGCCGCGCCAACGCGTTGCAGCAATACGCCTATGTCAACGGCCGGCCGGTGCGCGACAAGCTGATTGCCGGCGCCATCCGCGGCGCCTTCGCCGACGTGCTGCCGCGCGACCGCCATGCAGTGACGGTGCTGTTCCTGACGCTCGATCCGGCCATCGTCGACGTCAATGTCCATCCGGCCAAGGCCGACGTCCGCTTCCGCGATCCGGGGCTGGTGCGCGGGCTGATCGTCGGCGCCATCCGCGAGGCGCTGGCCAATGCCGGCATCCGTGCCGCCACATCAGGAGCGGCCGGCATGATGGCGGCATTCCGGCCAGGCGCAGCATCCTATGCGCATCCAGGACCGGCCAACGGCCATCGCAGCTACGAAGCGGCCTACCGGGCCTCCGGCTCCGCCGGTTTCGATCCGGCGCGCTCGTCGCAACGGCCGCTGGATGCAGGATTTGCCAATGGCGGCTTCGGCGAAAACGATCAGGCGGCGTTCGATGCCGGTTCGCTTCACAGCGCCGACGCGCGCGCCGGACAAGACGAAGCGACGGAGACGCTGCTCGGCATGGCGCTGGGTGCCGCACGCGCGCAAGTACACGAGAACTATATCGTCGCGCAGACCAGGGATTCGCTTGTGATCGTCGACCAGCATGCGGCGCATGAGCGGCTGGTCTACGAGGCGCTGAAGAACGCATTGCATTCGCGCGCCGTGCCGTCGCAGATGCTGCTTTTGCCCGAGATCGTCGATCTGCCGGAAGAGGATGCAGAGCGGCTCGCCTTGCATTCCGAAACACTGGCTCGCTTCGGCCTCGCGGTCGAGCGCTTCGGCCCGGGTGCGGTCGCGGTGCGCGAGACGCCATCGATGCTCGGCGAAACCAATGTCCAGCAGCTGGTGCGCGACCTTGCCGACGAGATCGCCGACAACGACACCGTCGACACGCTGAAAGAGCGGCTGGACAAAATAGCCGCGACCATGGCCTGCCACGGCTCGGTGCGTTCCGGCCGCCTGCTCAAACCCGAGGAGATGAACGCACTGCTGCGCCAGATGGAAGCGACGCCCGGGTCCGGCACCTGCAACCACGGCCGCCCGACCTATATCGAGCTCAGGCTCGCTGATATCGAGAGACTGTTCGGGCGGCGGTGAAGGTACTGAGCTTGTCAGTTCTGACGCCGCAGTCCCCCTCTCCGGCCGCTTCGCGGCCACCTCTCCCCCATTAAAATGGGGGCGAGGAAACACCAATCGCCAGGGCCGCGACCCCGGAAAACTTGGGTTCCTCGCCCCACGAAGTGGGGAGAGGTGGTTTGCGAAGCAAACCGGAGAGGGGAAATCCTAAAGAGCCGTTCGAAACAGCTCTCTATGATTCAACCAAGCCCTCCAAACCTCTGATTTACCTCTTCAAATTCACCACGATCACGCCGCCCAGAGCCAGTGCGCCACCGAGGATGCCGAGCAGCGTCGGCACCTCGCCCAGCCAGAAGAAGCCGATCAGCGTCGCCACCGGGGAAACCAGATAAAGGAAGTTCGAGGCACGCGCCGCCGGCAGCCGGGAAAGCGCTGTCGCCCAGGCGGCGTAGGCGATGAGGCTTGGCACGATGCCGAGAAACATGACGGCGCCGAGACCGGCGGTATCGGCAACCGCCGCCTGCGCCAGGCCGTTCGGCAGGAAGGGCAGCAGGCAGAGCGCGCCGAGCACCATGTTCGAGGCCGAAATGGTCAGCGGATGATGGCGGGCAAACAGCGGCTTTTGCACGATGGTGTTGACAGCCGAGCACAGCGCCGAGCCGAGGACCAGCAGCGCGCCATTGTTGAAATGCAACCCTTGCCCCTCGCCCATGGCGATGATGCCGATGCCGGCGAAGGACAGCAATGTGCCGGCCCAGGCCAGGCCCGAGAAGCGTTCGCCAAGCAGCGCCATCGCCATGATCGCGGTGAAGATCGGGCTGACATTGATGATGAAGCCGGCGGCACCCGCCGAGACGGTCAGCTCGCCGAAATTGAGCATCGCGGTGTACAGCGCGACGAAGACGGCGCCGCCGAAGGCAAAGCGCCACAATTCATCGACCCGGGGCAGCGCCGGCCGCTTGACGGCGAGGAAAATCGCCGCCGGAACCGCCGCGATGGCGAAGCGCAGCGCGCCGAGCTCCAGCGGCCCGAAAGCGACGAGGCCGGCGCGGATCGCCGGAAAGGCCGAGGCCCAGCCGACCACTGTCAGAGCCACCGCAATGGCCGCCGTGGTATCTATCCGCTGTGTCGTATTCAACGTGCCGGTACAGGCGTTCATTTCATTATTCCCGCGTTTCATGTCCTCAACCACACAAAGCGCCTTTCCTGATCGGTTGACAAACGACCAAATCGAGGATCAGCTGTGACTATGGATCACAGCTCTGACGCGATGCTGCCGCTCGAAACCCTGCGCGCCTTCGACGCCGCGGCGCGGACGGGCAGCTTTTCGGCCGCTGCCGAAAAACTGAACATCACCCATGGCGCCGTCAGCCGGCAGATCGCCAAGCTGGAGGATTGGCTCGGGCTGAAAGTGTTCGATCGCGGCGCGCGTGGAGTGTCGCTGACGATCGAAGGCAACCGCCTGCATCTGCGCACCACCGAGGCCTTCGCGCTGATATCGAGCAATTCGGACCGCTGGATCGACCCGCGCGGCGCCGCCGTGGTGCGGCTGACCTCGATTCCCTCGGTCAGCGGGCTGTGGCTGATGCCGCGCATGGCGGCGCTGGAAAACAATCCGTCCAGGCTGCGCATCGTGCTCGACGTCGATATCCGCCAGGCGGACCTTGCCGACGAGGGCATCGATCTGTCGATCCGCTGCGGCCGCGGCCGCATCCCCGGCCGCGTCTCGGTGCAGCTGTTCGAGGAACATGTGTTTCCGGTCGCCTCGCCGGACCTCGCCCGCGAGATCGGCCGAGGCGACCCTGCCCGGCTGCTCAAATTCCCGCTGATCAATGATTCCGACGCTTCGGCCTGGCGTGCCTGGTTTGCCGCACAGGACATCGATTACCGCCCGCGTCCGCAGGACCGCCGTTTCGAGGACTACAATCTGGTGCTCGGCGCCGCAGCCCATGGTCTCGGCATCGCGCTGGCGCGGCCGCCGATGACCGAGGATCAACTGAAGTCTGGCCGTATCATCGCCGCCGACGAGCGCATTGTCCTCAGCCCGATATCCTATTGGCTCGACCGACCTATCGGGCGCCCGCGTGCCGCCGCAGCCGAGCTTGCCCGGCGCATCGCGGCCCAAGCCGGACTGGCGGCGGAAAAGATCGAGGATTTCATCGCAGCCGAGCAGTAATATGCGGGGCATCCACTTTGCCGACCTGCTCGCTGGTTGCCGTCCGAAAGAAAGCCGATCGAAGCCAATCCTGGCTCGCTGCGAGCTTGACCTTGCCGGCATTTTGTGGCGATGACATCGTCATGAACCTTGGCTCCATGTCATGATGAATCGCTTTGAAGGCCCCGGCGGCAAGGAAGCCCGTATCCGCTACCTGGACGGCGACTTCCAGGTGACCAGCCCCGGCGCCTTCGTGCGCTGTGCGGTCACCGGCGAAAGCATCCCGCTCGATGAGCTCAAATACTGGAGCGTCGCCAGGCAAGAGCCCTATGTAAGCGCCGCGGCCTCGCTGCGCCGCGAGATCGAGGCACATCCCGAACTGCGCAGCCGGCGTTAGTCGCATAAAAGACTTTCTGTAGCGATCCTTCGCGCCGGCGTCTCCGCAAAAAGGTCGAAAGTCCCTGGATCAACCCTGCAGCTTGCGCTGCCGCCAGGCATCCAGCGTCTCGTCGATGATGCGTTCGGGCACGTGGTCGGGATCGAACACGGTGTCGATCTCCAGCACGTCGAGCTGCCGGAGGAAATCGGCCGACGCGGCATCATGGCGCAGCCGGGCGGCGTCCTTGGCGGTGGTGACGAGGCCAAGCCCGGCACCTCGCGCAGTCGTTGCCAGTTCGGCAAGCTCGTCCTGGCCATAGAAATGATGGTCCGGAAACGACCGGGTCAGCGCAACCTCGCCGCCGGCCTGACGGACGGTGTCGAAGAATTTCTCGGGATGGCCGATGCCGGCAAAGGCCAGAAATCGCTTGCCGGCCAGCCCCGCCCTGCTGGTTGGCCGCGTATGCGCCTCGAAGATCGGTCGGCCGGCACGCGCCGCCTGGCGAACGACGGCATCGGCAGCAAGGCCGTCGCCCATCTTCAGCAGCGCGCTGGTGAAAACCAGTTGGTCGACGATGCCAGCCCTGAGCGGACCGCCAGGAATGACGCGGCCGTTGCCGACGCCGTAGCGTGCGTCGACGACGACCAGCGCATAGTCGATATGGATGCGCGCGCTCTGGAAACCGTCATCCATGATCAGGAAATCACATCCATGCTTTTCCAGCAGGAGGCGGGCGCCGGCGGCACGGTTCGGCGTCACTGCGACTGGCGCGTGCGCGGCCAAAAGCAGCGGTTCATCGCCGACATGCCTGGCGGCGTCATGATGCGGATCGACGACATGCGGCCGTGCAAAGGAACCGCCATGGCCGCGCGACAGGAAACCTGGATTGAGCTGCATGCGCCTGGCCTGCCGGGCCAGTGCGATCGCCACCGGCGTCTTGCCGGTGCCGCCGACGGTGAAGTTGCCGACGCAAAGCACCGGCGCCTCGATCTTCTCGCGCGCCGCTGAGCGCATGCGGCGGCCGGCAGCGAGCGCATAGATCGCCGACAGCGGCGCCAGCGCCAGCGCCCGCCAGTCCGGTTCTTCCCACCAGAAGGGGGGCGCTTCGCTGGCCATCTTAACGGCCGTTGGCGCCCTTGAGGCGCGACTTGACGACCAAAGGCTGAATGTAGGGTTCGAGCGACTTCAAGGTGAGCGCCAACGCACCGCGCATCTCGTCGACGGTTGCCGCACCGGCGGCCATCATCTCATGGCGGGCCACCTCGTTGGTCAAGAGGAAATTGACGGCGCCGGCCAGCATGTCGCGGTCGCGCACCAGCTTTGCGCCGCCGCTGTCGATCAGGCGCTGATAGGTCTCGCGAAAATTCTGGACATTGCGGCCGGCCAGCACCGCCGTGTCGAGCATGGCCGGCTCCAGCGGGTTCTGGCCACCCTCCGAGGTGAGCGAACGGCCAACGAAGGCGATCTCTGTCAGCCGGAGATAAAGCCCCATCTCGCCCATCGTGTCGCCGAGCAGAATGTCCGTATCGGCGATGATCCGGTCGCCCTTGCTGCGCCGAGCGACTTTCAGGCCCATGCCGGAAATCTGCGCGGCAAGCGCTTCGGCGCGATCGGGATGGCGCGGTACGACGATCGTCAAAAGACCGTGGTGACGTTTGTGCAGCATCGCATGAACCTCGGCGGCGACCGCCTCCTCGCCGTCATGGGTCGAGATCGCGGCCCAGGTCGGGCGGGCGCCGATCTGGCGCTTCAGCGTGTACAGCGCCCTTTCATCGGCCGGCGGCGGCGTGGTGTCGACCTTGAGATTGCCGGATACGGTGACCGGCCGGGCGCCAAGCGAGAGGAAGCGCTCGCCGTCGACATCCGACTGGGCGACAACATGGGCGAGATTCTCGAACAGCGCCTCGGCGATGTTGGCGCGCTTCTTCCAGGATTTGTACGAACGGTCCGACAGCCTGCCATTAACCAGCACCTGCGGCACACGCCGTGCGCCGAGCTCGAGGATGGTCATCGGCCAGATTTCCGATTCGGCGATGATCGCCAGATCCGGCCGCCAATGGTCGAGGAAGCGGCTGACCGCCGGCTTGAGGTCGAGCGGCACGTATTGGTGGATGATGCGGTCGCCGAGCCGTTCCTCGGCAACCTGGGCGGAGGTGACGGTCCCCGTCGTCAGCACGATGTTGACGCCGTAGTCGAGGATGCTCTCGACCAGCGGCACGACGGCGATCGTCTCGCCGACGCTCGCCGCATGGATCCAGATGAGCGGCCCGTCTGGGCGCTCGCGCCCGGCGATGCCATAGCGCTCGCGCCGGCGAATTCGGTCCTCCTTGCCCCTGGAGGTGCGCCAGGCGACATAGGGCCCGACCAGGGGATAGGCAGCTGCGCCTGCGAAACGATACGCCGTCAGGAAAGTGCGCGCCCAGCGCTCGCTCATTTTGAGCCATCCACGAGGCGGTAGGCCTCGGCGGTCGCGGCGTTGAGCGCGGCCGTGACCTCCTGGCGCTTGCGTTCCATTTCAGCCTCGTCAGCATTGGCCGGAACGAACACCGGCGCTCCAAGCACGATCGAGGAGCGGCCGAACGGCAGATTGATCGTGGTCTTGTCCCAGCTGCGCTCCAGCACCTTGCGGCGGCTGGTGGCGATTGCGGCGGGCAGGATCGGCCGGCCCGAAAGCCGCGCCAGGAGAACGATGCCAAGCCCGGCGTCGCGCGGCGTGCCATGCGGAATGTCAGCGATCATGGCGACGTTCTTGCCGGTGGCGAGTGACTTTTTCAGGGCGATCAGCGCTTTGGCGCCGCCCTTGTCGCGACGCTTCGAGCCTTCGCGTCCGCCCGAGCCGCGCACCGCCTCGATGCCGAATTTCTCGATCATCAGTGCGTTCAGCTCGGCATCGGCACTACGCGACACCATGGCGACCAGCGGCCGTCCCCTGGGATAGTAGGCCGGAGTCAGAAGATGCTGGCCGTGCCACAGGGCGATGATGCCGGGTTCGAGCTCCGAGTAGGCGCCGCCCGACATCTCAGCCGATCCGTCGACAGCACGATTGGTCAGCCGGACGAGGCGAACGAACTGCGCAAACAGGCTGGCGATGGCGTTCTTGACGAATCGCGATTGCGCCAGCGGTTCGCGTATCTTGCGCCAGAATGTCTTCGGGGTACCACCGCGACGCCCCCTTGCCGCGGACCTCGTGGCCGGCTCTTTCACGCCTTCATGATCCATCCATGTCAACCG
Source organism: Mesorhizobium sp. L-2-11 (assembly GCF_016756595.1). Taxonomy (NCBI): domain Bacteria; kingdom Pseudomonadati; phylum Pseudomonadota; class Alphaproteobacteria; order Hyphomicrobiales; family Phyllobacteriaceae; genus Mesorhizobium; species Mesorhizobium sp. L-2-11. Next base: position 4,485,448 of record NZ_AP023257.1, read on the forward strand.
GCAGGCTTGTTGTCGGGGTCGAGCAACCGGTGCAGGTGAACGACGAAATAACGCATGTGGGCATTGTCCACGCTGGCTTGGGCCTTGGCTTTCCACGCCGTTTGCGCGGATTGATAATCCGGATAGATGCCGACGATGTCGAGCGCGTCGAGATCACGGAATTCTGTCCCGCCAAGCGTCTTCAGTTCGCCGCCGAACACCAGGTGCAAAAGCTGCTTCTTTCCGTCTTCCGCGGTCATGTCGGTCCTTCACATATCGTGAGTTTGTGACAGGTCTAGACCAAAGCCGCCGACTTTGGAACCATTGATGATATGTTCAACCGTCCAGCCCTGCGACGACGGCGGAGAGGACGGCGAGCAGTTCGCCGCTGCCGGCAACCAGCGCGCCGTGGTGGATCACTTCACTGGCATAGCGCGGTGCGCGGCCCTTGTGGTCGAGCAATGCGCCGCCGGCCTCGCGCAGGATGAGATCCGCCGCGGCGATGTCCCAGTCATGTGCGTTGGGTTTGACGAACGTCGCGTCGAGCCTGCCATTGGCGACCATCGCCAGCCGGTAGGCGAGCGAGGGAATATAGGGCACGCGGCTCAGCCGGCCCTGCCATTGCGCCGGCATCAGCGCGATCAATGGCTTCGGCCCGCCAATTTCGACCATTGCTGCCGGGCGGCGCACGGCAATGTGACGGCCATTCAGGAACGCCCCCTCACCTGGCAGCGCCCAATAGGTCTCCTCGGTGGCGGGACATTCGAGCACGCCGGCAAGCGTGCGGCCGTCCTCGACCACCGCGACGCTGACGCACCAGGAGCGCAGGCCTTCGAGGAAGCCGCGCGTGCCGTCGATCGGGTCGACGACGAAGGTGCGGCGGGCGGCAAGCCTTGCCGGATCGTCGGCGGTCTCCTCCGACAGCCAGCCATAGTCCGGCCGCGCTGCAAGCAAGGTTTGGCGCAGATAGGCGTCGGCGGCGTGATCGGCCTCGCTCACCGGCGAGGTGCCGCCCTTCATCCACACTTGCGGATTGTTGCCGAAATAGCGCATGGCGATGGCGCCCGCCTCGCGGGCTGCGTCGCGCAGCAGCAGCAGATCCTCACGAGCCCCGGCGACGGAGGCGATCTGGTCAAGCTCCGGCAAGGGTCATGCCTTCGATCAGCAGCGTTGGTGCGGCGGTGCCGAAATTGCGATCGAGATCGCTCGCCGGAACCATGTTGAGGAACATGGTCTTCAGGTTCGAGGCAATGGTCACTTCCGCAACCGGGTAGGCGAGCTCGCCATTCTCGATCCAGAAGCCGGAAGCGCCGCGGCTGTACTCGCCAGTCACCATGTCGACGCCCTGGCCGAACACCTCGGTGACGTAGAAGCCTGATTTGAGCGACTTGATGAGGTCCTCGGGCGTCCGCTCGCCCGGCTCGATGGCAAGATTGGTCGATGACGGCGAGACGGAGGAGCCGTTGCGCGAGCCGCGCCCGTTGGTGGTCAGCCCCAATTCCCGCGCGACTGAGGTCGATAGGAACCAGTGGTTCAAAACGCCCTTCTCAACCATGAGCAGCTTTTCGCCCTCGATGCCTTCGCCGTCGAACGGACGCGACGCCTGGCCACGGAGCCGGAGCGGCTCGTCGGTGACGGTGATCGCGACCGCCGCAACCTGCTTGCCCATCATGTCGCGCAGAAAGCTGGTCTTGCGCGCGACGGAGGCGCCGTTGATGGCGGCGGCGAGATGGCCGGCGATGCCGCGGGCGACGCGCGGGTCGAACACCACATCGACCGGCCCGGTCGCCGCCTTGCGCGCGCCGACGCGCCGCGCAGCGCGTTCGCCAGCCTTGCGGCCGATGTCTTCGGGTGCGTCGAGATCGGAGAAATGTTGGCGCGAGGAGAATTCATAATCGCGCTCCATGCCGGTGCCCTCGCCGGCGATGACGCTGGTCGAGCGCGAAAAGCGCGAGGCGACATAGTGGCCGACAAAGCCGTGCGAGGTGGCGAGCACCAGCCCGCCAAGCCCGGCGCTGGCGCCGCTGCCGGCCGAATTGGTAACGCCCTTGACGGCAAGGGCCGCCGCTTCCGCGGCCAGCGCCGCTTCCTTCAACTGGTCGGCCGAGACTTCCGTTGGATCGAACAGATCGAGGTCGCGCGGCTTCTTGACCAGCAAGGCTGGATCGGCGAGGCCCTGATAGGGATCTTCCGGCGAGACTTTCGCCATCGCCACGGCGCGCTCGGCCAGCGCTTTCGGGTCGGAGGCAGCGGTTGCCGAGACGCTCGCCACCCGCTTGCCGACGAAGACGCGCAGCGAGACATCCTCGCTCTCGGACGCCTCGGTGCCCTCGACCTTGCCAAGCCGCACCGACACGCCGGTCGAACGGCCGCGCACCGCAACCGCGTCGGCGGCGTCGGCGCCGGCCCGCTTGGCAGCCTCGACCAGGGCCGTGACCCGGTCGGTCAATTTCGCTGAGTCCAGCGTATCGATCATGCGCTTGGTCCTGTTTTCCCGCCTGACATAAGGGGCGGCCGCTCCGCACCATCTATTGTTCTGATGTGGCTTGTGCAATGGCAGAAGTGGCAAGCGGGGTAGATCGGCCAGCAGACACCCGGTTTTGGGCGGCATGATCGAAGCGGGTCCTCAAAGGGTTGCTTCGCGGCGGTTTGGGACTGGCCGATAGCCCATTGACGCCGTGCTCCGACCACAAGTGGATGTTCGATTGCGGTAACGCGCCTGTGTTCCTTTCCACGCATGATCAGCACCTGCCCGAAACCGCTAAATTTAGCGATTTCTTGTGTCTCCTTGGAACTTTGTAGCTTGCGTTCCATTTTCAACGGCATGCGAGACTCTGTGATCCAAAGCATCAGGACTGCGGTGAACGTGTCGCCGCCGCGGTACTCGCTGGTCCTTCCCATATACAATGAAGAACAGGTGCTGCCGCGACTGATCGACCGGATCAGCTCGCTGATTGGCCGGCTGGATGGTGAGACTGAGGTGATCTTCGTCGATGACGGAAGCCTCGATGGGAGCGTCGAATACCTTCGCAACGTCGTCGCCGTCGAGCCGCGCTTCCGGCTGATCGAGCTTTCCCGCAATTTCGGCCATCAGGTCGCGATCACGGCCGGCATGGATGCGGCCGCGGGTGATGCCGTCATCGTCATGGATGCCGACCTGCAAGACCCGCCGGAGGTGGTCCTCGATCTGGTGGCGAAGTGGAAGGAAGGTTTCGAGATCGTCTATGCCCGCCGTGTCAGGCGTGAGGGCGAATCCTGGTTCAAGCGCTTTACGGCGAGTCTCTTCTACCGCCTGCTGGAGAAGATGACGTCGGTCGACATCCCCCGCGACGTCGGCGATTTTCGCCTGGTCGGTCGCAAGGCTCTGGAAACCTTCAAGCAAATGCCTGAACATGACCGTTTCGTCAGGGGCATGTTCGCCTGGATGGGGTTCAAGCAGACGGCGGTGCCGTTCGAACGCCCGGCGCGGAGTCTTGGCCAGACCAAATACCCATTCTGGAAGATGATGCACCTTGCCGTTCACGGCATCGTCAGCTTCTCCGAGAAGCCGCTGCGCATGGCGCTGTGGGGCGGATTGGCGATCTCAGCGCTTGCGGTCGTATTCGGCATTTACGCCATCTTCGCCTGGATTTTTGAAACCGGCATCACTGCCGGCTGGACATCCACGGTGGTGATCGTCTCGCTGCTTTGCGGCATCAATCTTTTCATGACCGGCGTGGTCGGGCTCTATGTCGGCGGCATCCACGCCGAGGTGAAACGCCGTCCGCTTTACGTGATCGATCGGGTCGCCGGCTTCGACAAGGCGATGCGTGCCGCCAGTGACAGCCGTCGACCGTTTCGAAAACCCAGGAACGGAGCCTCGGCTGATGGCCGAACTCTTCGACAGCTATAAATCGAATTATGGCGAGGCGGTCGCAGGATCCATCCGGTTTTCCGGACTCAGGCACGACTTTTTTCTGATCGCCAAGGCCGACCTGCTGCGGCGCCTCGTCGTCGAGCGAGGGCTTCGACAGGGCGGGGTGCGGGCGCTGGATATCGGCTGCGGCGTCGGGTCGCTCCACCCTTATCTCGAAGGCGCGTTCGAGAGCCTGGACGGCTGCGACGTCTCGGAACAATCGATCCTGCGCGCCAGCCAGGACAATCCGTGTGTGACCTACAGGGCCTGCACGACGCCGCGCCTGCCTTACGGCGACGGTGCGTTCGATCTGGCTTTCGCCAGTTGCGTCGTCCATCACGTTGCGCCCGCCTCCTGGCTCGATTTCTTCCGGGAAATGCGGCGCGTCGTGCGGCCGGGCGGCGTCGCCTGCATCATGGAGCATAACCCCTATAATCCGCTGACGCGTCTTGCGGTGTTGCGGTGTCCGTTCGACCAGGACGCGGTCCTGCTCAACGCCGCCAAGGCAAGATCGCTTTTTCAGGAGACGGGTTTTCAGGATATCCGATGCGAGCACTTCCTGCTGCTGCCGTCGGCCAGACCCTTCGCCAGAAGACTCGAGCGCCTGCTCGCGCCGCTGCCGCTCGGAGCCCAGTACGTGTGCAGCGCGCATGTCTGAGGGCGGGTCGACCGCCGGCGCCGGGCTGAAGCTGCTGGCGCGCTTTGGATTGGTCGGCATCGCCGCGACGAGTCTGTATGCTGTGCTGGCTGTTGCGTTGGTCAAATCGAAATGGATCGGTTTCACGCCGGTCCAGGCGTCGCTTGCGGCTTACGCCGCGGCTGCCGTTTTTTCCTATCTCGCCCACAAATCAGTAACCTTCATGTCGAATGGATCGCACCGATCGGAAGCTGCGCGTTTTCTCCTGCTGACGGCGACAGGCTTTGCCGTGGCTTACGCGGCGCCGACGCTTTTGACGACGAAACTGGGCCTGCCGCCGATCATTGCCGTTCTGGTTACATGCCTGCTTATTCCGGTGGTCAATCTTCTCATGCTCGACCGATGGGTTTTTGCGCAGCGAGGATCCGGGCGAGCAAGGCGACCCCCCACCTGATCCATGCGAGCCTCAGTGGGCTCAGCCGAGGGCCTGGCTGGTCAGGGCAAAGATGCGTAGGTTCGTGGAGTGCGGGATATTGCTTGCACCCCGAAGCGTGGCGACCCCCACATGGGCGAGCCCCGCCATCTGACGGCGGATCTGGTCGCCGGCGGCGCGGCATGCGTCGATCCGACTCCATTCCGCCTGTCACGCTCCACCGACAGATCGAAAATGTAAGTCGGCGCCTTCTGATGCGATCCGCATGGCGACACCAAAGAGCGCTGGAGCGATCGTTAGCTACAGGCTCACGCGCGATCTGTTTGGTGACCGCTCTGGTCGATGCGGTCGCATAGGTTCTATACGCTCTGGGCTGAACGTCCCGTTTCGCAGGTCGCACCTGCCCCTCACCTGCCCCAGGGGCGTTTGCACTGCCCCGGCGGCCCGCAAACCGTCCCCGCGCCATGGCGCTCAGCCGCTCTCACAGCTCGATGAGGACGCTCTTGGCCCTGCGGTTGGCCAAATATGCGTCGCGTCCCCAGTTCCCTGCCGATACCGGATTGCTTGGGTCGATAACCAGAATGCGATTGAAATTCGCACATAGGTGAATTAGGTTAATGTTGCATATGGTAACCTAAATAACCATGCAAGGCGGAAAAGTATGGAGAAGCAGCGCGACATGCAAATATTCGACGGGGACGAGTTCGCGTTGGCACTGCAGGCCGGGATGTCGTCTGGGAAACCAACGCCAGCAGGAAAGACTGCCAGGGCGGCCCGCATTGCCCAGAAGGGAAAGCCCGGCAAGCTCGGAGCCGTCGGAAAGCGGATTCAAGAGGCGATCGCCAGAACAGTGACGCCGACGAAGAAATCGCGCCCGTCCGATATGGTGGTCGTAGTGCTCAGGAACGAGAACCCGCTGGTTCGGAAGACCGTACACGACATCATGGAGCGCGTGCCGTCCATTGTCGAAGCACGTCAACAGCAACTGACGGAGGACAAGATCGATGCCCTGGTATCGGTCTACATGCCTTCGCCGCCTGACACCGACACGACGCAGCTTCTGTTGGACAGCAATGCAAGAGCCAGGGCTCGTTTCTTTGAGGCGTGGCCATGCCTGACAAGCAAGCAAGTCGCCGAAGCCGCCGGCCATGGTTCCAAGAACCAGAGCATGACCACGTCGCGCTGGAAGGGCAGCGGGAAAATCTTTTCCGTCAGGTACAACGGCGTGGAGTATTTCCCCGCGTTCCAGTTCCAGGACGGACAGCCGCTTGAGACAATTTCTCGGGTCCTCCGGCTGCTGGGCGAGAGGAAGTCGGGCTGGCAGACGGCGTTTTGGTTCACATCGCCTAATGGCTGGCTGAACGGCCGCAAACCAGCTGAATGCCTGAACGACGCGGATGCTGTCGTCGGGGCGGCGACGGAGGAAGCGGAACCAATCGTCGGATGATAAAGCCGCCGCCGCACCCTTTTCCGGCATCCAATACATACAGGCTCGCTTCAGGCACACAGCTTCACCGCGTCCACGACCGCCAGTTCGCCGCAAACGCCTTCAATCCGGGCCTCGGGCGTCGCAGCCGCTTCGCCCCGCTCGAGCTTGGAAAGATACCGACCCAGTATGCGGCGACGTCGTTCGAATGCGCCGTCCACGAGACAATCTTCCACGACATCCCATTCGACGAACCCGACAAGACCGTTGGAACCAACAGCATAAAGCCATTGAATCACGCGGTGGTCCGGTTGAAGCGGGCGCTCGTTCTCGTCCCCCTGTTCACGCCCGACCTCGCCAGGTGGAATATCACCAGACAGGATCTGATCGATACGACGGCGTTTTACTATCCCATCACTGGTCAATGGGCCTTGGCCATCCACCAGAGTCGCCCCGACGCCGACGGGTTGGTTTGGACATCCAAACGGTGCGACCCCGACCTATCGTTCCTGTTTTTCGGCGACCGCGTCGCCGATGGCGATATCCAGGTGATCGAGAGCAGGAGCATTTGGTCCGATGCGAACGAGATGGCCGATCTCCGGGGCTTCGCCGAAAGGAGCCACATCGACCTGGTCCTGTAGGGGCGTTCGTTCCTTCCATGAGACGGCGGAAGCCTGTGGCAATGGTCAGTTCTTCAGCGATGACAAAGATCTTCTTGAGTGGATCCTTCAGGGCGAGCTGATTGACTGTTCCGTGCGCCGTCCCGCGCATGAACAAATGGACGGTTCTGGTTGCCATTGCCTGTTTCTGCCGCGTTACCAGCGCCATGGCACGCGCGTTCCTGTGCCCCTGCTCCTGGCCTGTCGCCAGAGCATATCCGCGACCGTCAGATCCTGCAGTGCGAGCCCGGTCATGTCGAAGACCGTGATGTCGGCGGCATCGCGCGTGAACGGCAATTTTCCGGTCAGAAGATCGCCGATTTCGATTGCCCGGCAGCCGGTGTCCCACTGGCCTTCGCCGATAGCGGCCGATTGCTCGCAGTCGTCGGCAAAGAGCCGTACCCGGCGCAGCAGGCCGTCGGGCAGTTCTCGCTTGCCTTGCGTATCGGCACCCACGGCATTGATGTGCGTGCCGGGCCGCACCGCGTCTGCCGGAAACAGCGGCCCGCTGCCGGGGGTCGCGGTGATAATGATATCGCTCGAGCCGACAGCTTTGGCGGTTTGGTTCGTGTGGGCCGGCGCGAAATCCTCGAACGCCGCCTCGAACGCTGCGTCGGGGCGGCCGTCCGCCGTCAGGTAATGAATGGTGTCAAGACCGGGCATTGCACGCAGTGCCAGGCGCAGCTGGATCCGGCCCTGAGTGCCGATGCCGAAAACGCAGATCGACCGGCTTTCGGGGCGGGCCAGCAGGGTCAGGCCAATGGCGCCAGCCGCCCCTGTGCGCAAGGTGGTGATGGCGTTGCCGTCGATGATGCACAAGGGACGCCCGGTATGGGGGTCGAAAAGCACGATAGTCGCCTGATGCGGCTCCTTGCCGACCTCGCGGTTGGCTGGCCAGAAGCCCGCTGCCTTGAAGCCCAGAAGATCGGCTTTCGGCACGTCGCCCGACTTGATACCGAAAATGCCGCCGGTATGCAGCTTCTCGCGCACAAGCGGAAAGACCCTGCCTTCGCGCGCACTGTGAAGCTCGAAGGACCGCCGCACGGCATCGAGGACGGCATCCGGCTCCAACAGCGGCGCGACCTGATGGCCCGCAAGCAGTACCAGCTGCGACTCGTCTGCGGTGACGGACATGACATCTCCCCGGGTTTCCCTCATTCTAGCGAGCGGTTCTCAGGGGAAGACAGCGGTGTTGGCTAACGAGCGGCATTTCCTACGGTTTGTCGCCCGTCATTCGGGCGAATGTTGCGCCCAACCTTCCATCGAATGCGATCGCCGGCTCGCGCAAACACGTATCCTCGCAGACAAGCCAGCCCATCGGCCAGCCCACCATCGGGCAGCCTACCATCGGCCAGCCCGCCATCGGCAAGTGTAGAAGGCGACCCGCAATGCCCCTCAATATCCCGACTTTCGACGATGTTCTGACCGCCGCGGCGCGCCTCGCCGGATTGGCCCACCGGACGCCGGTGCTGACCTCGCGCACCTTCAACGAGCTGACCGGCGCCGAGGTGTTCTTCAAGTGCGAGAACTTCCAGCGTGGCGGCGCGTTCAAGTTCCGCGGCGCCATGAATGCGCTTCTGGCCTTGGATATTTCGGCGCGGGCGCGCGGAGTGGTGGCCTATTCTTCGGGCAATCATGCGCAGGCGCTGGCCTATGCGGCCGCGATCAAGGGCATGAAGGCAGTCATCATCATGCCCAAGGATGCGCCCGAGCTGAAGGTGCGTGCCACCCGCGGCTATGGCGCCGAAGTGATATTCTACGACCGCTACAGCGATAATCGCGAAGAGATTGGCGGCAGGATCGCCGCCGAGCGGGGAGCCGCCCTTATTCCACCCTACGACCATCCCGATGTGATTGCCGGGCAGGGCACGGCGACACTTGAACTTTTCCAGGAAGCCGGCTCGCTCGATGCCCTTTATGTCTGCCTTGGCGGTGGCGGCCTGCTGGCCGGCGCCGCATTGGCGGCGGCGGAATGCGCCCCCGCCTGCAGGGTCGTCGGAGTTGAACCCGAGGCCGGCAATGATGGTCAGCAATCGCTCGCGCGGGGTGAGGTCGTCACCATCGAGGTGCCGAAATCCATCGCCGATGGCGCGGTCGTCACCCATCTTGGCGCGCATAATTTCCCTGTCATCCGCGACAAGGTCGCCGCTATCACCACGGTCAGCGACGACGCGCTCATCGAAATGATGCATTTTTTCGCCGAGCGCATGAAAATCGTGGTCGAACCCACCGGTTGCCTTGCAGCGGCGGCGGTTCGCAGGGAATCGCAAAGCCTGCGCGGCCAGCGCATCGGTGTCATCGTCAGTGGCGGCAATGTGGATCTCACGCGCTTCGCCAGCTTGATCATGGCGGCCGCAGACAAAACGCCGCGCGAGCGGGCCATGGCGCGCCCCGGGCCGGAGTCCTTTCGCTAAAGCGCGCTCGGGTGCAGCTGGTACCGTGCGGCCCTGACGCTGGTCGCCATGATAGCCATGGACTGCAGGTCGTTGAGCGTGATCTCAAATGGCATCCACCCGCAACGACACCAGCTTGATGGAGCGCTTATAGATGTTGCTGGCGGCCGGAGTTGGCGGAATGCCGTCGAGATAGTCGAAGGCGATTTCGAGTGTATCGGCCTTGCCGAGCGCCGCCGGTGGAATGACGAACGACACCGTGCGTGGTTCTTTGCCGGACAGCGTCACCGCATGCGCCCGAACACCGTTCACCGAGATCACAACCCTCTGCGTGATCTGTGGCGGACGAATGACGGCGGCCATTTGCAGCGTGGCAGCCAGCCCGTTGCGCAGCGGCGGCATTTTCAGGCGAAGCCGCGAGGTCTCACCTAGCGAATGGGTGCCGTCGCCGACCGGTCCCGACCAGCCGCAGACCTTTATGCCGGCCGCCTGCCCGGCGCCGTCGTTGCGGAACGATACCGTCTGGCCAAGCGTGTAGCTGCCGACGGCATCGCGATTGAGACAGGTCGTCGTCCGATCGATGTAATAGGCGCGATAGTCGGCGTTGACGTCCGGATTGAGAGCAAGCGCAAGGATGACGATCTCGGACCCGGCCAGAGCCGCCGCGAGCGCGTAGCCACCGAGCCAGGCAGCGCGCCGATACGGGTCCGGACCGTCAGACCAGGGCAAGGTAGCCTCCGATCCACGCCACAGTCGTGAAATAGCAGGCGCCAAGGAAGAGAACCAAAGCCGCGAGCCAAATCAGCTTCGACGCCGACAACAGGATGGCGAGCAACATTGTCAGGGGCGCAAGCCCAATGACATATCTGACCATCGAGGCCAGGTTGGTGATCAGCGGCAAGATGATGCAGAGCGCGCAGAACAGTGCCGCGCCATATTGCCTGCGGACCGCCAGGACGGCCGACAACGCCAGTCCGGTAGTCGCGGCGAGCGCGCTCCATTGCGGCGACGTCGGCAGCCAGCCCGTCTTCGGAACAGCGGAGAGCCCGTCCCAGAGAAAGGCCAGCGGATTGCCGGCCACCCGCCCGAAGGCGCGCTGGATGTTCAAGAAGGCAAAGCCGTCTCCGACGGTGAGGTACAGGAACAGGATGTAAGCGAACAAACCGGCCGGCGAGATAAGGACAGCGACCAGCAGATCCGGTCGGCCAAGCAGCCAGCGTGGGAAAGACAGCGCCGATCCGCCCTGCCGGCGGTGCTCGCTGAACATTTGAATGACGGTTGCAAAGACGACGAAGACGCCGACCAGCCTGGTCGCCGACAGCAGCGCCGATGAAACGCCCGCGGCGAGATAGCTGGAGCGTTTGAGCGCCAGAAAGACGCACGAAGTCAGGAGCACGAAAAGCGGTTCGCTGAGGAAGGTCGTGAAGTGAAAGGAGAACGGGCCACTGAGCAGAAACGCGCAATACAGCACATAGGCGCGCATGTTCTTGTCGAGAAGCGGCCACGCCACCAGACAGGCGGCGTAGCTGCACGCAATTGAGGTGATCGTCGCGATCAGTATCGTAGGGAAAGGGAAAACTGACCGGATCGCCGCCACCAGCATCGGATAGAGCGGGAAAAAGCCCCAGCGACCGACATTGCTGTGGTTTGGAATGGGAAAGCGCTCGTAGCCCTGTTCGCTGATGCCAATGTACCAGGCGCAATCCCACCGGCACAGCGCGCGGGCATAGGCCGCGAAACCTGTTTCCTCCGACACCGAAGCAAAAGCCGCATAGCGGATGGCCAGTCCACTGATCACGAACAGCAACGGCACCGCTGCGACGGTCAGGACCATGGCGCGAACGCCAGCGCTCGGACGCGCGACATCTTCGAGCGCCAACTTTGCCTCCACCCATTCGAGTGGCTGGCGCCACTCTCCCCTCTAAAATTAGCGCCGCCGGGGCAAATTCAAGACATCCCTTTCGTCGCCGGCATCATCTCGTCCCCGGATCACGAGTCTCTCAGCCAGACCAGCATCTCGCCGGGATCGCGGTTGTCCCAGGCGAAATAGGGAACGGCGGTGACTTTTGCTTCCTCAACCGCCGGCGGTTCGGTGCGGTAGAGGCCGTCGTCCCAGCTCTCAAACGCCTCTTTCCTGGCAACAGCCGAAAGCGTCACGACGCCGCCCAAAAGGTTCGGCTGCTGATGCGCCTCGATCTGTGCTGTCCGCGGCAAAGCGATGCGGTGCAACTGGCCGGCATTGTCGATCTCCTCGACGCAATAGATCAGCGGCCCGCGGGCAAGCGCGACGCGGCCGATATCCTGCCGCACCTGCGGGTTGGCATAGAGGCGGTCGACAGCCATTTCGAGGTCGAGCTCGACCTGGTCGCCCTTGCGCCATTCGCGCCGGATCGCGGCATAGCCGTCGCTGGTGACCGCCTGCAGATCGACCGCCTCCCCGTTCACCTTGAGCGCCGCCTTGCGGCACCATCCCGGCAGGCGCAGGTGCAGGCTGAACTCGGTCGGCGCCTCGGGTTCGATCGTGATCGAGACCGCGCCGTCCCATGGATAGTTGCTGGTCTGGCGCAGCTCTATCTGCGTTCCTGCGATATCGAAACGAGCCGTGCTGTTTCCATAGAGATGGACGGCAAGGGCATCGTCGGACAGGCCGTAGAAATAACTGCCGATCGAGGCGACCATCCGCCCGACATTCGGCGGGCAGCACGGGCAGCGATGCCACTTCCAGCGGTTGTGCTGGCCCCGGCTTTCCAGCGGATTCTCGTAGAAGAACAGCGAGCCGTCGAGCGACAGGCCCGAAATCGAGCCGTTGTAGAGCGCCCGCTCCATCATGTCGGCGTATCGCGCATTGGGGCCCATGCCGAGCATGCGGCTCGCCCAGAACACCAGTCCGACCGAAGCGCAGGTCTCGGCATAGGCGGTTTCGTTGGGCAGGTCGTAGTCTGCGGTAAAGCCCTCATTGTGCGACGACGGTCCGAGGCCGCCGGTGATGTAGAGGTTCTTGGTGGTGAGGTCGTGCCACAGTCGGTCGAGCGCCGCCCGCAGCGTGTCGTCGCCATATTCTGTGGCGATATCGGCCATGCCGGAATAGAGATACATCGCCCTCACCGCATGGCCGACCACCTTGTCCTGCTCGCGCACCGGCTGGTGCGACTGGCTGTATTCGTAGGTCTTGAAGTGATAGGCTTTCGGGTCGGCGCCGCGGGCACGCGCCTCCTCGTCGAAATAATGCGGCTGTTGGCCGCGCTGATCGATGAAGTATTTTGCCAGGTCCATATACTTCTGCTCGCCGGTGGCCCGCGCGAGCTTGACCAGCGCCAGCTCGATCTCCTCGTGGCCGCAATAGCCCTTTGTCTTGCCGGGCTCGGGGCCGAAGGTCTCGGCGATATGGTCGGCATAGCGGCACATGATGTCGAGCAGCTTGCGTTTTCCCGTCGCCTGGTAGTAAGCGACCGCGCCCTCGATCAGGTGGCCGGCGCAATAGAGCTCGTGGCAATCGCGCAGGTTGGTCCAGCGCAAGCCAGGCTGGATGCGCTGGTACCAGCTGGAGAGATAACCGTCGGGCTGCTGCAGTCTGCCGTACATGTCGATAACGGCGTCGATCTTCTTCTCCAGGTCGTCATTGCGGCGGCGATAGAGCGAATAGGCGGCGGTCTCGATGGTCTTGCCCCAGTCAGAGTCCCAGAACATCTGGGTGGTCACCGTCGATCCGGTGAACTCGTTGCCGGCGGTGGCTGCCTCGTCCGGCGATGGGGAGTGGAACGGAATGACGACGCCCGGAGATGGCCGGTCCGGATCAATCTGCTCGAGCATGCGCGCCTCGACGCAGCGGTCATAGAGGATGCCGGCGGTCCTGGTGGCGACGGCATCGACACGGTCGCCCCAGAAGCCGCGCACATCGACCTGGGGCACCGGCAGCGGGCGGAAGGCGCGTTTTGGCTTGTCCAGCTCGGCAGCCGGGTTGGCGGATTGCGATGCGGTCATCAACTTACTCCGGTTCGGTGCGGTTGGTCACTTCACGGCCCCTGCCATGAGGCCGCGGATGTAGAAGCGCTGCAGCAACAGGAACAGCACCAGGCATGGCACCATCATCAGGGTGACGCCGGCCTGCACCGCGCCCCAGTCGATGGCGCCGAAGCGGCCCGACTGCAGCGCCGTCATCATGATCGGCAGCGTGAATTTGGACTGGTCGGTCATCAGCACCAATGCTGCCAAAAACTCGTTCCAGGCGCCGAGAAATGCGAACAGCGCGATGGTGACGATGCCCGGCCAGACCAGCGGCAGCATCACCCGCAGCAGCATGGTGACGTTGTTGGCGCCGTCCATGCGCGCGGCTTCCTCGATCTCGCGCGGCACGGCGTCGAAGGCGTTGCGCATCATGAAGATCGAGAACGGCAGCTGCAGCGTGACATAGACGCAGACCAGCCCGGTCAGCGTGTTGTGCAGGCCGATCTTGGTCAGCACCAGGAAGATCGGCGTCAGGATCGACTGGAACGGGATCATGATCGTCGACAGGATGAGGACGAAGAGCAGGTTCTTCAGCGGAAAGCGGAAGCGCGAGAAGCCGTAGCCGGCCAGCACGCTGACGATCACCGACAGCACCACCGTCATGACCGAGACATAGATGCTGTTTTGCGCCGGCAGCCACAGGCCGTCGCCGAAGGTGTTTAGCGTGGCGTAGTTCTCGACCGAAAAACCGGTCGTCGGCCAGGGCGGCAGCGGCGGCTGCCGCGACTCCTGCGCCGGCTTGAACGCCGAAAGCACGGTCCAGGCGATCGGCGCCAGGAACAGCAGCGAGGCGACGATGCCCGTTGCGTGCTCGGCGATCTGCATGCCGAGGCGGCGTTTGCGGCTGCGTGCCTGCGCCATCACTCAACGCCCTCCGGTTGGCGCAGCAGCCGCAGCTGGATCAGGCTGAGCGCGACCAGGATGACCAGCAGGACCATCGACAGGGCGGCGCCATAGCCGAGCTTGAACGACACGAACGACTGGTTGAAAATCCAGTAGACGGCGGTCAGCGTCTGGTTGCGCGGTCCGCCGCGCAGGATGATGTAGAACTGGTCGAAGGCGAGCACCGAGCCGGCAACCGACAGGATCAGCGCCAGCGCCAGGGTGCGGCGCATCAGCGGCAGGGTGATGGCGCGAAACCGCGCCAGCGGCCCTGCCCCGTCGATCATCGCCGCCTCCTGCAGATCCGGCGGGATCGATTGCAGGCCGGTCATCAGGATGATCATGGTAAAACCCGCCACCTTCCAGACGACCATGGCGATGATCGACCAGAATGCCGGCTGGAACGTCGCCAGCAGATTGACTTTCTTCTCGGTCAGGCCGAGCTCGAAGGCGGCCGGGCTGAACAGGCCGGAATCGACATTCAAGAGCCACGACCAGAGCAGGCTGGCCGAGGCAAAACCGATGACGGCCGGCATGAAGAACGACGTCCGGTAGAAGCCGGTCAGCGGCCGCGGCCTTTCGATGAACAGCGCCAGCGGAAAGGCGACGACGAAGATCGCGATGGTGACGACCACCGTATAGTAGCCGGTGAATTTAAGCGCGTTCCAGAACCTGGTATCACGCAGGATCGCCCAGTAATTGTCGAGGCTGATGAAGGAATGCGCGCCCATCAGCGGCCAGTTGTGCAGCGACATCCACGCGGTCATGCAAAGCGGAATGATGAAGAAGACGACGACGAGCGCGACGGCCGGCGCGACATAAAGCAGGCCGACCCACTGCCGGCGGCCGGCGCCGACCAGTTTTCTGGGGCGGGCTGGGGAAGTCATGCCTTTCCTTCTCCCCTTGTGGGAGAAGGTGGATCGGCGCGCAGCGCCGAGACGGATGAGGGGTGTTGGACGGAGTGCCGTCGTTGCCAAGCTGGAGCACCCCTCATCCGTCGCCTTCGGCGACACCTTCTCCCACAAGGGGAGAAGGGGGAGCCAGCGGTGGTTGCTGCGATCGAAGTCATGGCTGTTCTTCCATTAGCGCGACGTCCCCCTCCCCCTTGAGGGGAGGGTCCGGCCGAAGGCCGGGGGTGGGGTCGCCCGCGAAGTGCGCCGACGCAAAGAGAACGTCGAGCACTGCCGCAACGACCCCACCCGGACCTGCGGTCCGACCTCCCCTCAAGGGGGAGGTAGGGCGCTGCGCTTACTGCTGCGGCGCCGAGTCTATGATCGACTGCATGGTTTCCTGCGCATTGGCGATGGCGCCATCGACGTCTTCGCCGAAGAAGACCTCGTTGACCATCTGGTTCCACGGACCGTTGGCGGAGTTGATCAGGTCGTTGAACACCACCGAATAGGGCGTGCGGCCCTTGGCCATGGCCTCGGCGGCGATCTTGTAACGCGGGTCGAGGTCTTTCAGCGCCTCGTTGGCGATGTCGCCGCGCACCGGAAGGCTGCCGTATTTCGCCAGGATGGTCTGGCCCTCCAGCGAATAGGCGAAATCGAGGAACTCCTTGACCACCGCAACCTTGGTCGTGCCCTTGGTGACGACGAAATTGTCGCCGCCGGCAAAGGACGACCAGCCGCCATCCTTGCCAGGCAGGAAGGTGACGCCATAGTCGATGTCTGGGTACTGCGTGTTCAGCGCGCCGATGGCGAAGGCGCCGGACGGCGAGATGCCGATATTGCCGGCGGCAAACGCTGCAAAGAAGTTGGAGCCGGTATCGGTCTGCGCGCCTGCCGGCACCAGATCCTTCTTGACCATCGAGCGGTAAAGATCGATGGCGCCGCGCAGCTGCGGGCTGTCGAGCGTCGCCTTCGAGCCGTCCTCGGTGAGGATGTCGCCGCCCGAGGCCCAGATCAGTGGCGTGAAGGTGAAGATGTTGCAGCCGCCGCAATTGCCGGAGAAATAGAAGCCTTTGATATCGCCGCCGAGCGCGTTGACCTTTTCGGCATAGGCTTCGATCTCGGCCCAGTTGGTCGGGCCCTTTTCAGGGTCGAGGCCGGCCTGCTTGAACAGTTTTTTGTTCCAGATCAGCACCGAACTATCGGCGGAGAACGGCAGCCCGTAAATGCGGCCCTTGTAGGTGCCGGTCTTGACGTGCGCCGGGGACAGGCTGTTGAAATAGGGCAGCGATTTCGCCCAGTCGGTGATGTCTTCCAGCTGGCCGGCGGCAGCGAAGGACGGCGTGTAGATCAGGTCGAGCGACAGCGCATCGGGCGCTGTGCCGCCGGCGGCGGCAGCGCCATATTTCGGGATGATCTCGGCATTGGGAATGATGTCCAGCTTGATCTGGTTCTCATGTCCCTTGTTGAAGGCATCGACGATGCGCGGCATGAAGTTCGAGCCGTCGGCGCGAACCCAGATGTTGGCGGTCTCGGCGGCTGCGGCCGGCGCGACTGTTGCGAGCGTGGAAAAAATGCTCGCGGCAAAGGCGAGCCCGGCAATCGTAGTTCTCATGGTTCTCCTCCTCATGTTTTTCTCCTCATTCGGCCGCGCTGGCCTGCAGGCGCGTGCGACCTTTTGCTTTGATGCATGTCGTGATCCCAAAACCGCTGCGCACCCTCGGTTCAAGCCCGAGGGCATGCTTTTGGGCGACATGCATTTCAACCGTCCGGCGGACGGCCGCATGACTGACGCACCACCAGCCGGCACGGCAGTTTTCTTATGCCCGGCTCGGCGGGTTCGCCGCCGACGAGCGAAAGCAAGGTAAGGCCGGCTTCGCGCCCGAGTGCCGCCAGGTTCATGTCGACGGAGGTCAGCGGCGGGCGGGTCGCCTCGGCGACGATCTGCCAGTTGTCGAAACCGATGACGCCGACATCGCCGGGCACATCAAGCCCGCGCTCGCGCAGCGCGTCGATGACGCCGCGCGCGATCTGGTCGTTGCCGCAAAACACGGCGTCGGGTTTTTCGCCGCCGCTCTTTGACAGCCTGCCGTCGAAAAGCCTCTTCACCGCCTCGTGACCCCACGCCTCCGACCATGATCCGAGCAATGGTTCCATGACCGACAAGCCTTTCTCGGTCAGCACGTCACGATAGGCCTGTGCCCGCGCGTGTACCACGGCAAAACTCGCCGGCCCGCTGACATGGGCGATGCGCTGCCGGCCAAGCCGGCTAAAATGCTCGACCGCAAGGCGCGCGCCGCCGGCATCATCAGATACGAAAGCGACGGCGCCAGGATCGGGCTTGGTGAAGGCGTAAATCACGGGAATGCCGAGATTGGAGAGATCGACCGGCAGGTGGCGGTCGATGCGCTTGCCGGTGGCGATGATGCCGTCGACGCGCTTGTCGAGCATGGCATCGACATGCAGCTGGCCGAGGCGCTGGTCGTCCTCGACATTGCACAGAAACACCGAGACGCCCTTGTCGACCAGCGCATCCGAAATGCCCGACATGACCGGCAGCGAAAAGCGGCCATAGGTGTCATTGGTCAACAGACCGACGGTAAAGGAGCGCCGCCGCAACAGGCTCTGCGCCAGGCTGTTCGGCCGAAAGCCCAGCCGCTGCGCCGTCTCGCGAATACGCTCGCGCGTCTCGGCGGTCATCCGCCCCTGCCCGTTGAGAGCTTTTGAGGCCGTAGCGACACTGACGCCGGCAAGGGAGGCCACCTCGCGTAGGGTGACGGGGGTCTTGGCGGAGACTGGCTGGGCGTCGGAGGACATGGTGCGAGGCGGATTCCTTTAGTTGGGAAAAGCTTTTCTCTTGTGGTCCTGCCAAGCGCTGGATGGTGAGATCAGCGAGCGCAGGGCGATTTGGGAAAAGGTTTTCTCAAAGGGAGATTAAGGAAAGGATTTAGGGATGGCAAGGGGTACTATGAGCAGGCGATGCGGTTGTTCGTCAATGACCGCATTGCGCCATATCCTGACCTACACAGCGGGAACAGGTAAGGTCGCCTCACGCCCAGATTCCCGACTGTGGGGTTGGCTGTGGCGACCACCGATTAGTTGATTTGACAATTGGTCGGGTCGGGCTCTGGGATGATTTGTTCGTGCGCACCACGCACATGCTAAAAGGAGGAAGCGATGAAATCTATGAGTCGCAGATCCACACTTGCCTTCGGTATTACAGTTGCAGCAGTTTTGACCGTATGTGGAGGTTCGGCATTCGCGGACGATATGGATGTGACCCTGCTTACGCCTGACAAGCTGGTATGGAAGGATAATCCGGGCCTGCCGAAAGGGGCTCAAACCGCCATCTTGGTGGGCGATCCGGCGAAAGCTGGCGACGTGGTCGTCCTGCGCGCCAAGTTTCCGGCCAACTATCAGGTTCCGCCCCATACTCACCCGTATGCCGAGACCATTACTGTGATCAGCGGTAGCGTCGGCTTTGGTGTTGGGGAAAAGGTCGAAAAGAATGGTGACCTGCTCAAACCGGGCACCTTCTACGCGCAACCAGCAAATCATGCGCATTACGTCTGGACAGCAGGCGAAGAGGGTATCATCGAAGTTCATTTGGTCGGTCCGGGAGGGATCAACTACATCAACCCGGCTGACGATCCGCGCAAGAAGTGAGATGCGGCCCAGCCGGCTACTTTGCACCTCGCACACCCTTGTTGCCCGGAATAGAAGCGCGTGCTTTACCTCGCGCGGATAAATGCAAACCGCATCAACGGAAGCGGAGCTCGGCAGCTCAGGCTCCCTCTCTCTCCTTCTGCCAAAAATCGTGCCCCATTGGCGATATTAGGAAAGCTGGTCCCGGAGACGTTGGAATTTGCCACTGGGGCATGACCGCCTCGGGTCATTCCGAACGGGAAGGTCGCTCCAAGAGCGGTCTTTCGATGCTCTGCCGCTGTGATTTCGGCTGTCGTGATTGGGTCAAAAGCGGCCGTTCCAACTCCCACCAACACGCCGGCCACGCCTCACTGCTTGAAGCAGTGCTCACGGTGCCATTGCAAAAAACGAGGATGCGGACGGTCAAACTGCCGGCGAGGCGGAAGCGCTCGGCGAGTCGTGTTTATGAATGCCTGCACGCTGTCGAGGTCGTTGACCTGCCGCGAGATCAGGATTTCCAGATCGTCGGATAGGCTGATCAACCCGCGATCGAACATCCAGTGCGCGGTGCCTGACAGTGCGATCCCATTGTTGATGACATCGGGTCCGTTCGCTTCGACCGGTCGAATATGGGCGGCTGAAACCTCTGCTCGGCCGCCGCCGTTTATCAATCTGAGTCCCGTGATCGCGCAGCGCTCGTCATAGGCGCGCAAGACTATGCGACGGAAAATGCGGTCGCGCACAATTCGCGATCCGATGTAGTTTACGCGATCACGGCTCTGCTCGAATTCGAATGGCGCCTGCTCATCGTGGAAGCCGGTGCCGGCCTCATCAATGCGCGGCAGAAACAACTCATTCGTGTCCTGGCCCAGGTCGATAATGCGGTTGAAATCGGCTGGACTGATTGGGCGGACGGCCGATTGGGCACGACCGGAAATCCGTCCTTGCTCGTTGAGCAAGCCTCGCTCAACAAGACCATCGGTTCCGTTAAATGGAACTGGGTTGAAAAATTCGAGATAGCTTCGAGGCTCAATCAGAGCGAGGTACATATCGGGCGTCACGGGATCGGGAATTACCTCTTGGACTTTAGCCATGGCGAAATATCCACGCGTCTCGTTTACCTTGCTGGGCTCGTAGTAAATGATCCAGTCGCCGACGCATGCCTCGACGCGACGCAAATACTGGCCAGGAAATTGATATTGCTCTTCGGGCCGATCGTTGTATCTCGAATCCGATCGATGAATGAAGACCCCGAATCCCATGATCTTCCTGTAACTTTGGGAATGCCAGATGTAACACCAAAATCCGATCTCGGGAGCTTAGTCCAGGTCGCAGAAGCTTTTCCCCACGATAGACTGGCGAGACAGCGCCCGGACAGCGCCCCCTCTGTCCTACCGGGCATCCCCCATAACTGGGGGAAGATCGGCAGCTTCGGGCCTTGGCGCTCATCCTGCATGCAGCGCTGGTGATTGGCGAAAGCGCCGATGACAGCCAATCTCCCCCCGTGTGGGGGAGATGCCCGGCAGGGCAGAGGGGGGCGCGAAGGAACGCAAGCATTTGAGGTTCAGGCTGGCGTGACGGTGCGGTTGCGATTTCGTCGATTGGCTGGCGGGACAGCGCCCCCCTCTGGCCTGCCGGCCATCTCCCCCACAAGGGGGGAGATCGGCAGCTTCAGCCTCGGCGCCCCTGTTACCTATCGATCGGTTCGGACAGGCCAGCCGCTCTCCCGTCACTATACGGGGAGAGTGGCCGGCAGGGCGATGAGGGGCGGCGCAGACCTGAAGCGATTGCCCTGCTGGGAACCCCTTGGGCTCACCGGGTGTTGGCGGGGAAGGAGGTCCAAGATGCCGCAGATCGCGAACAACGCCGCAGGATCTGAACGGTCCGTCCGAAGCAGCGCAAAGCTGTTCCTGTGCGGCGACGTGATGCTCGGGCGCGGCATCGACCAGATTCTCGCCAGTCCGGGCGATCCGCACCTTAGCGAGCGCTATGTCAAATCGGCGACGACCTATGTCGAGCTTGCCGAACGCGTCAGTGGCCCGATCCCGAGAAAGGTCGACGAGGCGTATGTCTGGGGCGATGCGCTCAGCGAATTGGACCGAGAAGCGCTCGACGCGCGGATCATCAATCTCGAGACCAGTATCACCACCAGCCTGTCCCTGGTGCCCAAGGGGATCAATTACAAGATGAACCCGGCCAACATCGGCTGCCTGGCGGCGGCACGGATAGACTGCTGCGTGCTCGCCAACAACCATGTGCTCGACTGGGATGAGCCTGGCCTGGTCGAGACCCTCGATACGCTCCGACTTGCCGGCCTCGCCTATGCCGGGGCCGGGCTTGACGCGGACGAGGCGGCGGCGCCTGCCGTCATCAAACTGGCCGGCGGGGGCCGCGTGCTGGTCTTCAGCTTCGCGCTCGAGACCAGCGGCGTTCCAGCTTCATGGGCAGCCGGAGCTTACAAGCCTGGGATCAATTTGCTGGCGGATCTCTCGGCCCGCTCGCTCGACCAGATCGCCCGATCCGTGCAGGCCATGAAACAGCCTGGCGACCTTGCGGTGGCCTCAATCCACTGGGGCGGCAACTGGGGCTACCAAGTCCCGGCGGAAGAACGCGCGCTTGCCCATGCTCTCATCGATGTCGCAGGGTTCGACGTCGTGCATGGGCACTCCTCCCACCATCCCAAGCCGATCGAAATCCATCACGGCCGGTTGATCCTCTATGGATGCGGCGACTTCCTCACCGACTATGAGGGGATAACAGGGTACGAAACCTTCCGCGGCGAGCTTTCTCTGATGTACCTGCCACGGCTCGCCGTACCGGACGGTACGCTTGTTTCGCTCGAGTTGGTTCCGTTCCGGCTCGCCAGGTTCCGGCTAAACCGCGCCCTGCGCGAAGATGCCGCCTGGCTCGCAGCCATGCTTGAGCGCGAGTGCTCACCTTTCGGCACGCATGTGGCGCTCGGGAGCGATAACCGTCTCACCGTCGTCTGGTGAAATGCCCGCGGTCAGCAGGCAATGGCACTAATTTTCAAGCCGCTCAGGCCGACCCCGGCCAAGCGCACCGTCGGCGCGGGCCTGCAAATAGGCGTAGATGTCGTCGATGTAAGGAGCGACATTGGGATCGTCGGCAAAACCCTTCATCACCGAAGCGCCGCTGCGCACGCCGTCGCGAACATTGCGCCGAAAGACCTCGATGCCGGGCAGCCGGTCGACAAGGCCAGAGGCGAAGGTCGAACCCATGCCGTCGGGGCCATGGCAGTGATTGCAGCTGCCATGGTAGCGACGAAATCCGTTATAGGTTCGCGCATCGACCTTGTTGCCGACAGCCTGGTAGAACTTGCCCGGGGCCAGTTCAGCTGAAGACGCGGCGAAGCCGGCGGTCACGACAACGAGACACAGGACGAACCATGCAGACATCGTCATCCCGCGCCGCCGCAACGCGCATGTCCCTTGATCTGTTGGATCACTCGACCTTGGATCAGTCGACGGCGGGCTTCGGAGACGAAACGACGATCCCGTCTATCGGATGCGGGCTGACGACAAGCTTGCCGCCGACGCGCGATATGTCGATGATCTGGTCCGACTCGCCCAGTTTGCCCGGCACTGAGACCGCGACCATCTGGTTCTCGGTCAGTGTCGCCACGAATCGCACCGGCAAGCCAGCCTCGCCCTGCGCGATTGTGGTGACCACCCGATAGCCGTCCTCCTGCGGCGTGTAATAGACGACACCAAGGAAGCCGGCGAGATCGATGCTTTCAGCCTTCATGGCTCCAAGCTCGTCGGCATGCGCCGGCATCGCCGCCATGCAAAGTGCTGCAAAAGCAATGTACCTGTTCATAAGGCTGCTCCATCCCGAATTGTCCGGGACGAACCCGGCTCAAGTTTTCAACAATAGACGGTCGCGCGCCGTGTTAGTCGGCGCACGCAGGCAGAAATTCTGGATTAGGCCCCCCGGCTGCATCACAATGGCGAAGGTCCGCGAGCCGAGAACGCTGAACCCCACTGGTCACCGTTAAGTGTGACCTTACTTCTGGGCGAAAGTATTTCACCGCCCGGGTGCTTGCGCATCCCCTGTTTGGGGGAGATAATCGGAATTTAAGCGATCGCTAAAATTTGGAGAGGCGAGAGCACCTGTGAGAGCGCGCGTCGGACGCGCTGTCGACATGCGGGGGGCCGTCGATGGCCAAGGCATTGTCGCATCATGATCTGTCGAAGCTGATCGGCTCAATCTACGATTGCGCACTCGACCCGGGGCGATGGGAGCAGACGCTGGCCGGGATCAGGGATGCGCTCGATGCCCAGACTGCGGTCCTGCACCTCGACGACCTCGCCAACGATCGGCTGCTGATCTACAGGACCGTGGGAATAGAGCCATACTGGCTGGAGCAACAGGCGAAATATCTCCCCGAGATCCACGCCCGGCTGGTCGAGGATCTCTCGACATGGCCTTCGCTCGATATGCCGCATGTGGTTTCACGCCATATTCCTCAAACCTATCTGGAGACCTCCCGATATTTTCAGGAGTTCCTGAAGCCGCAAGGCCTGGTCGACGTCATGTCGTTCTTCCTGATCCACACCCCTACCCGCCTCGCCGGCTTCGCCGTTGCCCGACATAAGCGGCAAGGCATTATCACCGAGCGCGAAATCAAGCTTGGCAGACTGTTGCTGCCGCATGTGCGCCGTTCGGTGATTATCAGCAACATGCTGGACATCGGCACTGTCGAGCGCGCAGGAATGGCCGAGGCGCTCGATGCGCTCAGATGCGCCGTGGTCCTGACCAATGAACGCGGCGCCGTCCTGCACGCCAACCGCTCGGCCAGGCACATGCTGCGGAGCGGCGGCCCGATCCAGGATGTCCGGGGCATTCTGCAAGCGAAGATCCCGTCGGCTTCCAAGGAACTTCACAGGGCCATCATGCTTGCGGCTCAGGATGAGGTCAGCATCGGCTGGACAGGGCTTGCCGTTCTCCTCAGTGAATCCGGCCTGCCGCCCGTCTTCGCCCGCGTGCTGCCGATGGCCGGCGGCGATCTGCGCGCCGGCATGGAACCCGCGGCGGTAGCCGCGGTGTTCATCGGCAACGCACCGGACGAGCATGAAGCCGCCGGAATGCTGGCGAGAGCCTTTGGGCTTACGCTGGCCGAAACCCGCGTGCTCGCCAGCCTTGTCGCCGGGCACACCTTGGCCGAGACCGCCGCCAGCCTTCACATTGCCAACGCGACCGCCAAGACGCATCTCGACAATATCTTCCAGAAGACCGGCGCCTCCCGCCAGGCCGATCTGATGCGCCTTGTCATGCAGATTGTTCCGCCCGCGGGGCAGCCTGGTCCCTGAACCGCACTCGTTCACCGCTTTGGATACAGGTATCCAGCGCCGCGGATGGTCTTGATCAGTTCCGGCTTGGCCGGGTCCTTTTCGAGCCGGCGGCGCAGCCTTGTGATGCGGCTGTCGATGCTGCGATCGAACGGCTCGTCGCCTCTGGGCGGCGCCAGATCGAGCAGTTCGTCGCGACCGATAACCTGGCCGGCCCGGGTGGCGAACGCCGCCACCAGATCAAGCTCCATCGGCGTCAGCGGAATGGCCGCGCCGTCGGCGTCAAAGAGGTCTCTCGCGCGGGCGTCGAACACAAAGGTTCCGAAGGCGAGATGCCCGGCCGGCAAAGTGTCGGCATTGTCCGATCCTCTCGGCCTGCGCCTGCGCAGCACCGCGGCGATCCGCGCTTCCAGTTCGACCGGCGAAAACGGCTTTGCCAGATAATCGTCGGCGCCGACCTCGAGGCCGGCCACCTTGTCGAACACCGAATCGGCGCCGGTCAGAATCAGGACGCCGGTGTCGTGATGTTCACGCAGCCAGCGGGCCAGGCTAAAGCCGTTCTCGCCCGGCATGTTGAGGTCGAGAACGACAAGATCGGCCTTCGCCGCCGCAATGGCTTGGCGCAGTTCGGCGCCGCCGGATGCCGTGCGTATATGATAGCCCTTCGCCTGCAAATAATCGGCGATCATGAACGCCACGTCGGTCTCGTCGTCCACGACAATGATGTCGGCCATGCGTTCCCCCGCGGCGAGCGACGCGTCAAAGTACAGGGCTCATTCGCCCAGGGTCAACCTTGAGGGCTGCCCCGTCTGCTGCCGATCCGGCGATACGACACAATTGAAACAATAGAAGCCGGGAGACCGGGCGTACGGCATCATTGCGAAACATCCTCCTTCTATCTTTCAACGACTTCGGGCAGGTGGCCATGCAGGCCGGCTTGACAGGCCGCGGGCCGTTCAGTCCACTGCCCTGCAACCGTCGTGACGGCGCATCCGTCTGTGGAGACCTCGCCGTGCCGACCTCCTCGAAGCTGTCCAGGCATTGCGCGTCGTTGATGGCAGCCTGCATTATGCCGCTTCTCGTGCTTGTCGCCGGCATCGGCCTCTATCAGTCCTACGCCCAGCAACAGTCGTTTTTTCCTTATGCGGTCATCCTGGTCGGGTCGCTTGTCTGCGTATTCGCCTTGCACCGAGTGCTTCTGAGGGAGATCGTCGATCCTGCGATCTCGCTCGTCGACCATGTCCGCTCCGGCGCCGCCGGCAAGCCTACCGACAACCGCGGGGCCATCCTCAAAAGGTCGGCGCTTTGGCAGCCCTGGATCGACATGGCTTCGAGCATCTTTGCCGAAAACCGCACTGCCTTGCGCGAACTGGCCGACAGCGAACAGCGCTACCGCAATGTTGTCGAGGCTCAGACGGAATACATCATCCGGGTCGCGCCGAATGGGCGCATGAGCTTCGCCAACGACGCCTATTGCCGCCTGGTCGGCAAGACGCGCGAAGAGTTGCTAAGCCCGGACTGGCACTATTTCAACTCGTTTTCCGCCGATTTCGGCAGCTTCGACGAGATCATCGGTCGCGTGACCCCCGAACGGCCTGTCTGCGAGGTGGAAGAGGCCGGCGCACTGAGTGACGGCCGCGAGGTCCATATCCATTGGACCGATCGCGGCATCTTCGACGACAGCGGCAAGCTCATCGAAATCCAGTCGGTCGGGCGCGATGTTGCCGAACAGAAACTCGCCCGTCAGGCACTCGAAGCCAGCGAGCAGCGCTACCGCAGCGTCGTCGAGCTGCAGACCGAATTCGTCGTCCGGATGTCGCCGGAAGGTCATTTGAGCTTCGTCAACGATGCCTATTGCCGGGCGTGCCGGATGACCCGCGAACAGCTTCTCGACCCGTCCTGGTGCGAACTCGACGTGCTGCCGCCACAGGAAAGGCACAGATTCCTGGACCACCTTGCCCGCCTCACCCCGCAGGCGCCGGATGCCAGCATGGAACTTTTCAATGCGATGCCTGATGGTGCGCGCCGATGGCTCGCCTGGAACGATCATGGCATTTTCGACAGCGACGGGCGCCTTGTCGAAGTGCAGTCCGTCGGCCGCGATATCTCTGACCGCGTCCTGGCCGAGCAAGCCAGGCTGGAAGCCGAGAAGCTGCTGGCCGAAAGAGAGGCGCAGTTTCGCGCCGTCGCCGAAGGCGTACCGCTGCCGATCATCATCTCGGCAATCAAAGGTCCCGAAATCCTGTTCGTCAACGAACCGGCGCGCAAGGTGCTCGGCATCGAGGTCGGCCAGGTCGGGGCCGAAGCGACGGCGACCTGGGCGGATCTCTCTCGGCGAGACGAGCTGCTGCGGCTCTTGCTGAGAGACGGTATCGTCGACGCGTTCGAAGCCGGCATGACCAACATGCAGGGCTCGAGCATCGATACACTGGTTTCGGCGCGGCTGATCACGCAGGCCGGTCGTTCGGCCATGCTTGCCGCCGTTACCGACATCACCCGCCAGCGCGAGGCCGAGGCGGAGATCGCACGCCAGCGCGAGACGCTGTACCAGTCGGAAAAACTCGCCGCTCTCGGTTCGCTGCTGGCCGGCGTGGCGCACGAGCTCAACAACCCGCTGTCCGTCGTCATCGGCTACAGTTCGATGCTGAAGGAATTTTCGACGGACAAGGCGACCGTGGGACGCGCCGACAAGATCCACGCGGCGGCCGAGCGATGCTCGCGCATCGTCCGCACCTTTCTGGCGATGGCCCGCAAGAAGCCGCCGACACGGGGCGCCGTCGACATCAACGAAGTCGTCGTCGCTTCGCTGGAACTTGCCGCCTACAGCCTGCGCTCGGCCGGGATCGAGATCCGCACCGAACTGGCGGAACCGCTTCCCAACATCTGGGGCGACAGGGACCAGCTTCATCAGGTGGTCACCAACCTGGTGGTGAACGCGCAGCAGGCTTTGCTGCAGGTCCCGCACCCGCGGCGGCTGACCATTGTCACCACCGGGGAGGACGATGGCGTCGAGATTGTTGTCGCCGACAATGGTCCAGGCATGCCGGAGACGGTCCGCGCGCGTGCTTTTGAGCCCTTTTATACGACCAAATTGGCCGGCGAAGGCACCGGCGTCGGGCTATCCGTCTGCCAGGGCATCGTCACGGCGCACGACGGCAGCATAGAACTGGATTCGACGGAGGGCGGCGGTGCACGGTTTACGATCCGGCTTGCGAGTGGTCGAGCCGAGACGGTTGCTCCGCCCGAAGCCGCAGGCAGGACGCCGCCTGCGCCCTCGGCCGCACGAATTCTGGTGGTCGACGACGACGCCGACATTGCCTCGATGATCGCCGAGATGCTGCGCCGCGACGGCCACGACGTCAGCGTCGCCGACGACGCCAATGCCGCGCTCAAGGCTGTGCGTGAGGAAGAAATAGACCTTTTGATCAGCGACATACGCATGCCCGGCCTCGATGGCCCCGGCCTCTACCGCGCGCTGGAACAATTGCGCCCCGGGCTCACGCGACGGCTGCTGTTCGTGACCGGCGACACACTGGCACCCGAGATCGATCGCTTCATCGGCGAGACGGGCGCGCCGGTGATCGAGAAGCCGCTCGATCCACAGACCTTTCGCAGGCTGGTGATGGAACGCCTGGGAGCGACGCAGACCAGCGCAATGGAAGAGGCCAAAGCGTGACAAAACAGAAATTGCTCATCGTCGACGACGAGGCGCCGTTGCGCGAGATGCTGTCGGACTACCTGCTCATGCACGGCTTCGATGTCCGATCCGTGGCGGATGGAGCGGGAATGCTAACCGAACTCGATCGCTTTGGCCCCAATCTGGTCGTTCTCGACGTCAATCTTGTCGGCGAAAGCGGCTATGACCTCGCCCGCGAAATCGCCAAACGCAGCCGCGCCGGCATCCTGATGCTGACCGCCGTCGGTGACCTGCCGCATCGGCTCGAAGGCCTTGCCGCCGGCGCCGACGACTATATGGCCAAGCCGTTCGAGCCGCGTGAGCTTCTGGCGCGTGTCAGAAGCGTCATCCGGCGCCTGGGCGAGGAGGAGCGGACGTCCGAAAACCGCATCCGTTTCGGCGGCTGCATCCTCGATATGGGCGGCCGCACGATGGTCGATACGTACGGCGCCGAGGTGCGGTTGACGTCGATGGAATTCGACCTGCTGTGCGTCTTCGCGCGCCATCCCCGGCAGATATTGTCGCGCGACCAGCTATGCAGGCTGGCCCACAACCGCGACCTCGAGCCGGGCGACCGCAGCATCGACATCCGCATTACCCGACTGCGCAAGAAGTTCGAAACCGAACCGGACACTCCGACCGTCCTGGTGACGGTTCGCGGCGAAGGCTATGTCTACGAGCCTGCTTACGATGAGGCGCGGCGCCGCTAACTACTGAGCGCCGGCCGGCCGGTATGGTCTGTGGCTTCGCCTTACACGACCGGCCGGCGCGCCCGGCGATGTTCCCGCCGCAAGCTTCGCACCGTGTCGTGCACAACAGGAATGGTCCAGCGCGCGGTCATCGTCGCGATCAGCAGCCCGGCAACCGGATCGATGAAGCGGGCTATCATCGTGCCTTGCCAAATCATCGCTGTTGCGAGCGATGCGGCGATGAGCAGGTTCGACGACATCTTGTCCGAGAACAGGCAGATTTGCGCGCGGGCCAGCGCGGATGCAGCAAGCCTGTTGCGGGCCTTCCATCGGCGCAGGATCCATAGGTTGATTATCGCGTAAGCCAGGTTCACGCTCATGGCGAGAACGACGCCCTGGCCGTGGGGCTCGACGCCACCGGCTGCGATGCGCTGGACCGCGATGCTGGCGACGACAGCCATTGAGAGGCACATGCCCAGCGCAGCGAACGCATTGGCGAGCGTCTCGGCCAAGGCCGCCTGACGCTTGCCACCGGTGCCCGCATTGTTGCGGCCGCCAGCCACTACGGCGACGGTGGCCAGCACCAGCATGTCCATCAGCGTCAGCGCGAGATCGGCGCGGATGGTCAGCGACGTCGACGTCGCCGCCGCATATGCCGTCAGCAGCAGGCCAGGCGTACCCGCCACCACCGCCAGACGTGCCGTTTGGGCCGCCGTCGCCTCGCCGCTCGATCGGGTGGTTCGCAAAGATTGCATCGCCAGAAATCTCCTGTTTCTGGCCTCACCAATGACGCGGGGATGTTGCACGGATTTGTCAATTTGCCGGCTGAAGGTTTCCTTTGTGTCGCTGCGCCGTGCGTACGCGGTGATTTATTTGAGGGGATGCAGACGCGGGCCGTCATACCTGTCTGCACCATGACAAGGCGGGCGCTCGCCGAGTGCGTGACCGGGCCAGACCGCAACAATTGAAACAGAAACGGCTGAATTCGGCATTCGTCCGAAACAGCCGGGAGCGAAAAGCCGCTTATGGAGCGAACCCGACGGGATGGCTCCGCTGAAAACGAAAAAGGGAAATCAAGATGAATCGCTTCAAGACATACATGGCCGCTGCCGCGGCAATGGCCTGCCTCGCGGCCCCGGCCAGCGCCGGTTGGCCGGTCGTCACCGGGAACGGCAAATCGCTGAACGGGCTGAAGCAGAATTCGCTGACCAGCAATTCATTGACCCACAACGGCCTCGGCGTCTATGCACTCAACGGCGTGCATGCCGACGGCATCGTTCTGGCGAAAAGCCTCGCTCCGGCCGGCAGGTCCATCATCGACCCGAACATCCGCTCCGTCATCGACCCGAACTTCCGCTCCGTCATCGACCCTAACATCCGCGGTTTGCCGGCTGTCCAGAAGAACCGGTCATCGATCGCGGGCAAGAAGAGCAACGGGCTTCCGTCCGGCCAGCACGGCACTGGCAGCGCCGGGACCAATAACGACCGGCCGACCCCGACGCGGAGGCGTTAAGGCGCGCACCCGATTTTATCGACAATCGAACGGACGGCGTTGTGCTGTCCGTTCTCATTGGCCGCGCTTCGCTAGCAAAACTGCCGTCAGGAACCAACCATGTCAGCCCACCGCCCTGCCCATATCGGCCGCCATGCATTGGTGGTCCTTGCCACAGCCATTTCCAGCATGGCCGCGGTGCCTCCGGCTGATGCAGGGGCCAAACAAACGATCAGGTCGATCTCCGTTGTCGGCACAAGGTTCGAAGTGACGACGGCAGATGGTCGCATTCTTCCTCAAGAGGATCTCGTCGGCGCCATTCTGACGATTGCTGACGGACGGGACCAGGTGCCGCTGCGCATCGATGCGGTCGAGATCGATCCGAGGAATCCGGATGGCGGGATCATGCTCTACGCCATGTCGACCCGCGACCCGACTGGCGGTGCGTGGCGCAACATCTGCGAACCGGACATCGAGGGCCGGCGCATGGGCTTTCCGCTCGCCGGCACCTGGACGCAGGACGGTCGCCATTTGCCGTCCGACACGGCGTTCAGCATCACCTGCACCGGCGGTGCCCAGGCGAAATGCGTGCGCTTTGGATATCGGCCCTGGGAGAGGTCGCCGGACGGCACACCGCTGTGGGATCATCATCAGGCGTGCACCCGCATGATCCGCGCCGATTATTGCGGCGATGGCGTCGGCCACACCCGCAACGGGACGCCGATCGTCGTCTACGATCACAAGGGCATTCAACAGGACGAGGCCGCGCCTGACATGTCGTTCGAAGCGGCATGGGGCGCCGGCGGGGCGCTTTGCGTCAGCCACACCAGAATACCCGACGTGCTGACTATGGAGGGACTGGCGGCGATCTGCCCGGGCGTGCGGCAACAGCCGCGAACAGCGTGCGAAAACCGTGCCGGGGGGCTGATCCTCAACCGTTCGGTCGACCGGCGAACGGTTCAGGCCGCAACGGAATAGTCATGCTGCGGGGGGTCTGCTGGGTTTCTCGGAGTGCGGATGTTCGAGAAGGTCAAACGCATGCACTGAGGCCGCCAGGCGTCAGAGTTTCCGCGCCACGCCCCCCACCTGCTTGGTGCGCTTGCTCGTGTCGACCTTGGCCCGCATCTCCACCGCCTTCTCGATCTCCCGCTTCAGCTCGTCTTTGATATCAGCCGTTTCGGCCATCAAGGCGTCGATCTTCATGAAATCGAGCACGCGGTATTTCGACACCGCCGGCCTGACCAGTATGTCCGGCTGGCATTGCCTCAGCTTTGCGGCGATGATCGACTGCATCATCAATTGCGTGGCGCCGAACATCAGGTCTACGGAGGTCGGGTATTTGCGCCCGCCTTTGGTCGGCGCGCCAACGACGTCGACGGCGACGATGATGTCGGCGTCGTCCTCGATCAGGTCGAACGGCACCGGATTGTAGATGCCGCCGTCGATCAGCAGTCTGCCGTCGCGCATCACAGGGCGAAATACCGCGGGAATAGCCGCAGAGGCGGCAAGCGCTGAATGCAGGTCGCCGTCGCTCAGCACGGCGACCTTATGGCCGAAGAAATCCGTGGCCGTCACCTTCAGCGGTATTTTCAGCTCGGCGAAGCTTTCGGGTATGGCGTCGGGCATGAATGCCTTGAGGATGCGCTCTACATTGAACTGGGTGACACCCAGCCCGCCCTGCAGCGCCTCGGCAAAGGTGCCTGGCCGCGCCCGCCACATGCGCGCCGCCACCTCGGCGCGGCGGCCGAGGATCGAGCGCAAGTAGGCGTGAATGTCGCTGCCGGCCATGCCCGAAGCCATGCCGGCGCCCATGATGGCGCCGATCGATGAGCCTGATATGGCGACCGGCCTTATACCCAGCTCGTCCAGCACCTCGATGACATGGATATGCGCCAGGCCGCGCGCGCCGCCGCCGCCGAAGGCGATGCCGAAAGTGGGGCCGTTGCTAGCCGCCATTTCCCACACTCCATGCGGCGGTGCTAAAGGGGAATTCGGGGCCGCTGCGCGTCTTTCCTTCTCCCCTTGTGGGAGAAGGTGGATCGGCGCGCAGCGCCGAGACGGATGAGGGGTGTTGGACGGAGTACTGTTGGCGCCAAGCTGGAGCACCCCTCATCCGTCGCCTTCGGCGACACCTTCTCCCACAAGGGGAGAAGGGGGAGCCAACCGGCGCAGGCCAGTGTGCGGCATGCGGGCAATGGCTCATTCCTCCTTGGCCTCACCGTGCTTCGGCCCGACGACCATGATGGCCGGCTCGGCGGAGAGCAGCTTTTTCGCCGCCGCCTTGACCTGATCCAGCGTCACCGCGTTGATGAGGGCGGCGCGCCGCTGCATATAGTCGATGCCGAGCTTGTCGAGTTGCAGTTCGAGCAGCGTCGCGGCGATGGCGGCAGAGGAGTTCAGATTGTTGATGGCGTAGGCGCCGACCAAGTATTTCTTGGTCGCCGCCAGTTCTGCTTCGGTCGGCCCTTCCTGGGCCATGCGCTTCACCACCTCGCGCACCACTGCCAAAGTCTCGGCCGCCCGATCCGCGCGGGTCGATGTCGTGATGGCCAGGGCGTTAGCGTGCTGGTGGTCGACCAGGTCGGAACTGACGCTGTAGGCCAGACCGCGTTTTTCACGCACCTCTTCGAACAGCCGCGAGGTGAAGGCGCTGCCGCCGAGGATCTCGTTCATCAGAACCGCGGCGAAGAAATCGGGCGCACTCCGCTCGACGCCGGGATAGGCGAGTTGCAGCGATGTCTGGGGCTGATCGTAGTTGACCTCGAGCTGCTGGTTGAGTTTCGGATCGACATCGGCGACCGCGCTGAGCGCCTGATGTTGCGGCAGGCCGCCGAAGACCAGATCGAGCTTTTTCTTCAACGTCTCGGCATCGATGGCGCCGACCACCGCCACATGCAGCCCGTCGCGAGCGAAATTCGCCTTGTGAAAGGCGATGAGATCGTCCGGCGTGATGGTGGCAATGCTTTGCCTGGTGCCTTCCTCGGGCCGTGCATAGGGATGAGTGCCGTATAGCGCCTCCAGCCATTTGCGCTGGGCGAGCGTGTCCGGGTCAAGCTCGTTGGCGATGATGCCGGACAGCACTTGCGCGCGGATGCGGTCGATTGGCGCCTGGTCGAAACGCGGCTCTGTGACCGCCAGCCGCAACAGGTCGAACGCCGCGTCGCGCTGCTCGGCAAGCATGCGCATCGAGCCATAGATGCCGTCGCGCGCCGCCTCGAAGCTCAACTCGGCGCCGACGTCGTCGAGCTTGATCTGGAAGTCCTCGCTGTCGAGATTGCCGGCGCCCTCGTCGAACAGGCCGCTCATCAGATTGGCAAGGCCCTCCTTTCCAGCGGGATCCTGCGTCGTGCCGCCATCGAACGCGAAGCGGATGGCGACGAGCGGCACGGAATAATCCTCCACCAGCCAGGCGGTGATGCCCTTTGACGACGTCACCTCCTGGATGCTCATGGCCGCACGAGCGGAAAGCGCCGGCAGGACGAGGAAGACGAGGGAGAGGAGCAGGGTGACTAAAGGGGCTATGCGCGATCTTCCCTTCTCCCCCTGTGGGAGAAGGTGGCCGAGCGCAGCTCGGTCGGATGAGGGGTGTTCCAGCTTGGCACCAACAGCACTCCGTCCAACACCCCTCATCCGGCTTGGCGCTGCGCGCCAATCCACCTTCTCCCACAAGGGGAGAAGGCAAAACGCGCGGCTATGCTGGTTCCTCATCACATCAATTCCCTGCCTGTGTCTGCGGCAAGAGATAGCCTGATGTCGAATGGTTGAGATTGAGATAGCGCGCCGCAACCTGCCTGACTTCGTCGGCGGTGACCTTGCGGATGCGGCCAGGCCATTCCTCGACATCCCTGACGTTGCCGCCGGTGGCGAGCGTCGCGCCGTAGATGTTGGCCATCGAATCCTGCTTGTCGCGCGCGAAGATCATCGAGCGGACGAAACGATCCTTGGCCTTCTCCAGCTCGCCTGATGTGACGCCGTCCTTGGCGATGCGGGCGACCTCGGCCTCGACCGCCGCCTGGACGTCGGCCAGCTTGGCGTCGCCGCGCGGCGCGCCATAGACGGTGAAGTTGGTGGCGTCGAGCATGGTGCCCTGAAAAAAGGCGCCGGCCTCGGCGGCAATGCCTTGCTTGACGACAAGCTGCTGGTAGAGCCGGCTGCGGCTGCCGCCGCCGAGGATCTCCGCCAGCAGGTCCAACGCTTCCGCTTCGCCCGGCTTCGCAGTGTGATAGGAGGGAACCACCCATTGCGTCGAAAAGTTCGGCACGCTGACACGCGCGTCGGTGAGCGTCACCGTGCGCCTGGTGTTCTGTTCGGGTTCGACCGGGCGGATGCGCGGCGGCAGGTCTGGACCACGCGCGACCTTGCCATAGGTCTTTTCGGCCAGCGCCTTGACCAGCTGCGGCTCGACATCGCCGGCGACCACCAGCACGGCGTTGTTGGGCGTATAATATTTGTCGTAGAAGGCCTTGGCGTCGGCGCGGTTCAGCTTCTCCATTTCCTGCATCCAGCCGATCACCGGAATACGATAGGGCTGGTTCTGCCAGAGCGTGGCGTCGACCTCCTCGCCGAGCACTGCCTGCGGATTGCTGTCGATGCGCGAGCGGCGTTCCTCGAGGATGACGTCGCGCTCGGTGGCGATGACGTCGTCGTTGAGGATGAGGTTGCGCATGCGATCGGCCTCGAAATCCATCATCTGCTCGAGCGCCTGCGGCACCACCGTCTCGTAAAAGGCGGTGTAGTCATAGGAGGTGAAAGCGTTGTTCGAACCGCCGATGGCGGAGACGGCGCGGTCGAACGCGCCGGCCGCATGATTGGTCGTCGCCTTGAACATCAGATGCTCGAAGAAATGGGCGATGCCGGACTTGCCCGGCGGCTCATCGGCGCTGCCGATCTTGTACCACACCATATGAGTGACAATCGGGGCGCGGTGATCGGGGATGACAACAACCTCCATGCCGTTGTCGAGCAGGAAATTCGTCACCTTGCCGTCGTCCGGCTTGTTTTCGGCCAGAACCGGGCCGGTCATCACGAGAGCCAGCGCAAAAAGCGTTCCGCGCAGCCAGTCAGCCTGAGATGTCATTAACGACTCCGGTCGTCATGGGGTGGAACGATAGGCGGGGGTGTTGCCACAGGCAAATTGATTTGTTCGTCATTTTGAAGGCGCTGCGCCCCCTTCATCCAACCTCGATAAAACGGATAACCGTCTCGCCATAGCTGCGCTCGTCGATAACCGAAAAGCCCGGTCCTGCCTCGAACGGCGCCGCTGCCGCCTCCTCGACGACGCAGAGCGCCCCGGGGGCGAGCCAGCCGCCGGCCTTGGCCGAGCGCAAGGCACGCTCGCCGAGGCCCTTGCCATAGGGCGGGTCGGCGAACACCAGGCCGAACGCGGCCATCGTGCCCGCCTCGCCCAGAGCCGTAGCGTCGCGACGGAATATCTTGGTACGCCCGGTGAGGCCGAAGGCCTCGACATTGGTGCGGATCAGGCCGCGCCCTTCCGCCGATTCTTCGATGAAGACGCCATAAGACGCGCCACGCGACAGCGCCTCGAGGCCGAACGCGCCGGTGCCGGCGAACAGGTCGAGCACCCGCGCGCCGACCAGCCTGTCGGGGAAACGATGCGCCAGCACGTTGAACACAGCCTCGCGGGTGCGGTCGGAGGTCGGACGGATGGCGCTTGAGCGGGGCGTCGCCAGCGGACGCCCGCGAAACTCACCGCCGACGATCCGCATTGCCTCCCCTTGATCCCCTGGGGCCGCTGCGCGGTCGGTCACCGCCTTTGCCGCTATCACTGCCGCCGGAACTTGGGCGTTCGCCACGCGGCTTGCCGAACGGCTTTGCGCCTCCCGGTTTTCCCCCTCCCGGCTTTCCATGGGCGGGCTTGCCGTAAGACGGCTTGAACGAAGCCTTGCGTTCCTTGGCTTCGGCCGCCTTGGCGGCATCGGCGTCCGCCCTGCCCTTGCCGATCGGCCGCGCGCCCGGCGCCATCCAGACATTGGCCTTGCGCTGGCCCGGCGGCTCGATCGGGCGCTGCTCGCGTACGGATTTTTTCCCGCCGCCCGGCTTGCCGCCAAAGCCGCCTGGCCCGCTGCGTTCAGTTTTGGGGCCACGCTCACCAAAGCTCTTTTCCGGCCCAAAACTTCTGCCGAGACTTGTCGACAGCTTGCCCAGCGCCTCGTCGCGGGTGCCTTCGCGGCGCTTGCGGTTCTTGATCAATCCGCCCTCGCCGATCGGACGGCGTTCGCCATCGCGGATGAATTTCGGCCGCTCCGGTTCCTCTTCCCGCTCGCGCCGCACCGGCCTGTTGGAAAACGGCTTGGTGATGTCAGCGTCGAAATTGGCGCCGGACTCCTCGACCAGGCGCTCGCCGAGCTGGTCGCGCAGCACCCGGCCCTTGATCTCCAGCACATGGCCCTCGGGCAGGTCGTCGAGCTGGAACGGTCCGTAGGAAATGCGGATCAGTCGCGTCACGTCGAGGCCGAGCGAGCCCAGTATGTTCCTGACTTCGCGGTTCTTGCCTTCGCGCAGGCCGAGCGTCAGCCAGGCGTTGGTGCCTTGCTCGCGGTCGAGCGTCGCCTCGATGGCGCCATAGAAGACGCCGTCGACGGCGATGCCTTCGCGTAAGCCGGCGAGCGCACTTTCCTCGACCTTGCCGTGGACGCGTACGCGGTAGCGCCTGAGCCAGCCGGTCGCCGGCAGTTCGAGCACGCGCGCCAGCCCGCCGTCATTGGTGAGCAGCAGCAGGCCTTCGGTGTTGATGTCGAGCCGGCCGATGGTCATCAGCCGCGGCAGGTCGGCCGGCAGCACGTCGAAGACGGTCTTGCGGCCCTCGGGATCGCGATTGGTGGTGACGACGCCGGCCGGCTTGTGGAACAGGAACAGCCGGGTGCGCTCGATCGGCGGGATCTCCATGCCGTCGAGATGGATGATGTCGCCAGGCATCACATTGAAGGCCGGCGAGGACAGCACCCTTCCATTGACCTTGACGCGGCCGGCCGCGATCAGTTCCTCGGCATCGCGACGCGAGGCAAGGCCGGCGCGGGCCAGCCGCTTGGCAATGCGCTCACCAGCCTCTTCCGTCGCTTCGGCGGGACGCGGGCGCGGCTTGAACCCGCCCGATGCCCCTTGCGGCCGATCACCGGCAAAATCGCGCTTGGGCCGATCGCCGAAGTCGCGTTTTGGGCGATCGCTGAAGTCTCCCCTGGGACGGTCGAAGCGCCTTTCACTGCGCTCACCTTCGGCAGCCGCCGGCCGCTCACCGCGCGGCGCGTAGGGTTTGCGCGGACCTTCGCGCTTCTCGTAAGGCTTGCCCTCTGGCCCGTTGCGGAACGGCCGTTCGCCACTCTTGAAGTCGCGCTTCGGCCGCTCGCCGTCGGCTGCCATCGGCCGGTCGCCGCGCGGCGCATAGGGCTTTCGAGGCCCCTCGCGCTTTTCATAAGGCTTGCCGTCAGGGCGCGGCCCCTTGCTGAACGGCCCGCCACTCTTTAAGTCGCGTTTCGGCCGCTCGCCGTCAGCCGCCAGCGGGCGGTCGCCGCGCGGGGCGTATGGCTTGCGCGGCCCGTCACGCTTCTCGTAGGGCTTGCCGTCAGGGCGCGGCCCCTTGCTGAACGGCCGGTCGCCACTTTTGAAGTCACGCTTCGGCCGCTCGCCGTCAGCCGCCATCGGCCGGTCGCCACGCGGCGCGTACGGTTTTTTCGCGCCGAAGGACGGCTTGCCGCCCTTGCCGGCAGCTGCATCGCGACCATGCGGGCTCGACGGTTTCGGGCCGTTCTTGCCCGAACCCTTTTGGCCCGGATCCTTTTGGCGCGGACCCTTTTGGCCCGGGAATTTCTTGTCTTTGTCGTCCATGTGGCTTTGCTCGTTTGCACTACAGCGCCGCGCGTCCGTACGGGACGCGCAAACGACGCTGCAGGACTTTGATTTGGCGCATGATCCCTTGCGAAACCGATTCCGGTTTTCGGGGTCATGCGCTAAAGCGCGTCGCGTTTGGCCGGCCTCAGGCGACGCGCTTTAGGTTGTTGTTTGTGCATGTCGTTATCGCAAAACCGCTGCGCACTTTTGCGCGACATGCATTAGATAACAGGATCACGCCGCAGTAGCGAGGAGATAATAGGAATGGAAACCGCTTGAAGCGGCCGGATTTCATGGCGCTGGCGCTGAAGGAGGCCGCAGCCGCCGCGCTGCGCGGCGAAGTGCCGGTCGGCGCGGTCATCGCCAGCGGCGATGCGGTCATTGCCAGTGCCGGCAACCGCACCCGCGAGCTTGCCGACCCTTCCGCCCATGCCGAGATGCTGGCGATCCGCGAGGCATGCCGCAAACTGTCAAGCGAGCGGCTCATCGGCCACGATCTCTATGTGACGCTGGAGCCCTGCGCCATGTGCGCCGGCGCCATTTCCTTCGCCAGGCTGCGCCGGCTTTATTTTGGCGCCGCCGACGAGAAAGGCGGCGCTGTCGTCAACGGCGTGCGATTCTTCGCCTCACCGACCTGCCACCACGTGCCAGACATCTATCCAGGCATGGCCGAGCGCGACGCGGCGCTGCTTCTGAAGGATTTTTTCAGGGAGCGACGCGAACCGTAGCGCCGGCAGCCTACCACGGCAGCCAGTCGAACATGCCGCCGCTCTTGTTCTTGGCGGCCGCTTCCCGCTTGAGGCGGCGTTCTTTCTTGTACTCGTCCTCGCCGAGGTCGTCGACCGGCGCGGTGGCGGCAGCGGCGCGATATTGCACCGGCGGCTCGCTCAGATATCTGCGGGTGTTCGGGTCACCCTGCTTTTGTTCGGCGAGGCGGCGCTTGACCTCGGCGGCGCGGCCCTTGTCCGAATCCGCCGGCTTCCAGGCCGGCGGATGACTGGAACCCGACTCCTTCAATGCAGCCTTGATCGCGGCCGGATCCGTCTGGACGTCATCAACGATCTGCGCCTGGTAGAACGGATCGTCCTGATTGAGCGTGGCCTCGGCGCGCAGGCGAGCGCGGCGTTGCTCGGGCGATTCCGGCCAATCGGCGCTTGCCGTGGCGATGCTGTCCTGCGGCGGCGGCAATTCCTTCTGTCCCGGCGCCGGCTTCACCAGTTCGGGGCGCGGCTTGTAGTCGATCTTTTCCTTGTTCTTCGGCATCACTGAAAAAGCGCTGGTGAGATCGCCGGCAAGCTGGGCGGAGGCGGTCTTGTCGGTCCCGTAGGTCGGCGAGCCCATGCAGCCGGACAGGGCCAGGCCGGATACGACAAGCGGCGCCAGCAGCGCAACGCGCGCGCAAGTTCTTTCGGTCATGCCAAAAAGTCCCACTCTAGACAGCCTCTCGATCGCCACCGGCCAAAGGTCCGGTCCCCATCGCCTATGCTCTTCCGACGGAAATCCGGCGACAATTTGTCGTCCGGAGTTTCGCGTGTTTACCTCAACCACTCGTTAAGGGCAACGAGCGGGGGCCGATCAGCCGCCCGCAGTGGCATTTGTGCACCGATATGGTCTGATGCATGTCGCTATCCCAAAACCGCTACACACCCCCGGGTCAGGCCCGGGGGGCATGCTTTTGGGCGACATGCATTCTGGCCGTGCATGTCGTTATCCCAAAACCGCTACACACCCCGGGTCAGCCCCGGGGGCATGCTTTTGGGCGACATGCATCAAAACCGACCAAGCGCCTTCAATTCATGCAGCACCGCCGCGTCCCGCGCCGAAACGTCGGGGAATTCCTTGTCCTGCCCGACATCGGCCGTGTAGCGCCATGAGCGCGCGCATTTGAGCAGGCCCCGGTCCTCGGCCTTCTCGACCACCACTGCGACGCCCTTGACGTCGTCCAGCGTGAAGGCGCCAGAAGGCACTCGGTCACCGCTTGAGCCATGCGCAATGACCAGATCGCTGGTGATCGCCATTTCGGCCATGTCGACATCTGATATCGCCGCTTCGAGCGCCGCATCATCGAGCGTGACGACCGGCACCGCTTCCAGCGACGAGCCGATAACCTTCTGGGCGCGGGCAATCTCCAGCGCGCCGGTGACGACACGGCGAACCTGCCGCACCTTGCGCCATTTTTCCGCCAGCGCCTCATTCTTCCAGTCGGCCGGGATTTGCGGAAACTGGTCGAGATGCACCGAGACGGCGTCCGGATGACGGTCGAGCCAGGCCTCCTCCATGGTGAAAGGCAGCATCGGCGCCAGCCATTTCACCAGGCAGTCGAACAGATGGCGCACCACCTGCACCGAAGCCTTGCGCTTCACGCTGGACGGCGCCTCGCAGTAGAGCGCGTCCTTGCGGACGTCAAAATAGAAGGCCGACAGCTCGACCACCATGAAGTCGAGCAGCGTGCGGGTGATGCGCTTGAACTCGAAGGCGTCGTAGCCGGCGCGCACGACTTCATCGAGTTCGGAAAGCCGGTGCAGCATCAGCCGCTCCAGTTCCGGCATCTTGTCCAGCGGCACGTCCTCGCCATCGTCATGGGCAAGCGTGCCCAGCATCCAGCGGATGGTGTTGCGCAGCTTGCGGTAGGCGTCGATGTTGGTCTGCAGCACGTTCTTGCCGAGCCGCTGGTCTTCCCAGTAGTCGGTGGTCACCACCCATAGCCTCAGGATATCGGCGCCCGACTGCTTGATGACGTCCTGCGGCACCACAGTATTGCCGAGTGACTTCGACATTTTCCGCCCCTCCTCGTCCATGGTGAAACCATGGGTGACGACGGTGTCGTAAGGCGCCCTGCCCCTGGTGCCGCAGCTTTCGAGCAGCGAGGAATGGAACCAGCCGCGATGCTGGTCGGAGCCTTCGAGATAGACGTCGGCCGGCCATTTCAGATCCGGACGATCCTCCAGGGTGAAGACATGGGTCGAGCCGGAATCGAACCAGACGTCGAGGATGTCCATCACCTGCTGCCATTTCGAGGCATCGTGATTGCCGAGGAAGCGCTCCTTGGCGCCGGCCGCAAACCACGCGTCGGCGCCTTCCTTCTCGAAGGCGTCGATGATGCGCTGGTTGACCGCCTCGTCGCGCAGGATGTTGCCGTCGGCATCGGCGAAGACGGCGATCGGCACGCCCCAGGCGCGCTGGCGCGACAGCACCCAATCGGGGCGCTCCTCGATCATGGCACGAATGCGGTTCTGGCCCGCCCCTGGCACGAAACGGGTGTCGTCGATCGCCTTCAGGGCACGGCTGCGCAGCGTCGTGCCATCGCCGAGATCCTTGTCCATATAGACGAACCATTGCGGCGTATTGCGGAAGATGATCGGCTTTTTCGAGCGCCAGGAATGCGGGTAGCTGTGCTTCAGCCGGCCGCGCGCGAACAGCGCGTTGTGCTTGATCAGTTCGTCGATGACCGCCTGGTTGGCGTTGCCCTTCTTGCCGTTGTCGTCGATGACGCGCGCCGCACCGCCCTCGCGGTCCGCGCCAAAGCCTGGCGCATCCTTGGTGAAGAAGCCGGCATCGTCGACGGTGAACGGGATCGCGGTGTCGATGCCGCGCTGGCGCAGATCCGACGCCGCATCCATCCAGGCGTCAAAATCCTCGCGGCCATGGCCCGGCGCGGTGTGGACGAATCCGGTGCCGGCTTCGTCGGTGACATGCTCGCCGGCGAGCAATGGGACATCGAATTCATAGCCGCCATTCAAACCTTTGAAGGGATGAGAAAGCGTAAGGCTTCCAAGCTCTTCGGCAGAAATGCTACGGAGGCGGTGCATCGTCACCTTGGCTTTGGTTGCAGCCTCTTGCGCCAGCGCGTCGGCAAAGATCAGCCTTTCGCCGGGCTGCGGGCCGAAAGCATTCTCGGCCGCAGTGACCTCGTAGAGGCCATAGTTGATGCGTGGCGAATAGTTCACGGCGCGATTGCCGGGGATGGTCCATGGCGTTGTCGTCCAGATAACGACATCGGCCTCCAGCAAGTCCAGTGACGTCTGCGTAAGCTTCGGATCCAGCTTTGCGAGTTGTCCATCGATGACGTCGGTGACTTGCCGGGCAAGGCTGACGACCGGGAACTTCGCCCAGATCATGTCGCTCTCATAATCCTGATATTCAACCTCGGCCTCGGCCAGTGCGGTGCGCTCGACCACGCTCCACATCACCGGCTTGGAGCCGCGATAGAGCTGGCCCGACATGGCGAATTTCAACAACTCGCCGGCGATGCGCGCCTCGGCATGGAACGCCATCGTCGTATAGGGATTGTCGAAGTCGCCGACGACGCCGAGCCTCTGGAACTCGCCGCCCTGCACCTTGATCCAGTGCGCGGCGAACTCGCGGCATTCCTTGCGGAACTCGTTGACCGGAACCTCGTCCTTGTTCTTGCCCTTGGCGCGGTATTGCTCCTCGATCTTCCATTCGATCGGCAGGCCGTGGCAATCCCAGCCGGGCACGTAGTTCGAGTCGTAGCCGCGCATCTGGAACGAGCGGATGATGACGTCCTTGAGGATCTTGTTCAGCGCATGGCCGATATGGATGTTGCCGTTGGCGTAGGGCGGGCCGTCATGCAGCACGTATTTTTCGCGACCGGCGGCGTTTTCGCGCAGCTTGCGGTAGAGCTCCATGTCCTGCCAGCGCTTGACCAGCAGCGGCTCCTTCTCGGGCAAGCCGGCACGCATCGGAAAATCCGTCTGCGGCAGATAAAGCGTTTTGGAATAGTCGATCGTTTCAACAGTGTCGGTCATCGGCGTATCGGTCATTGGTCTGCCATATGCATTGCCGGCAAAAGAGCCCGGGCGTTGAACTATCATGATCTGGAAAAAGCGCGAGGGGCCGCGCGCAAAATTCCCGGCGGCTCCGGCGGCACTCAGGCCGCCCGGAACACCGGGCCTGTAACTCGTATCGCAATCGCGAGCACGCGAGGAGACTGCGTCATGACCGGGCTTTTAGACGAGGCCGGCGCCATTGAAAAGCCCGAACTCGCGGACGCCTCCTCGCTTCATGTGCCAGTTGCGCATACATTTGTAGGCAAATGGCAGCAAGATGCCAAGGAGACGCCTGTGTCGGTCCCCACGGACAAGGTCGATCATCTGCGCAGTCTGGGGTTCAGCAGTGAAGAGCTCTATCGTATCATTGCCCCGTGCCGCACATTGGCGCGCCGCAAGGAACATGCCGAGCCGCTTTCGCCAGCTGAATCCGACCGCGCCTTGCGCTTGGAACGCATCGCCGAGCAGGCGTCAAGCATCACGATTGCCGGCCTGTACCGCTATCCGTTCGACAGCCGTTTGATCAAATGAACCAGCCGACGCCTGCCCGCTCACATCGAGAAATCGAAGCGATAGGTCGTCGATACGCCGATCGTGAACTGATCCCTTGAGCCGCGCTCCTTGACCAGGCTGGAATCGGCAGCCGGGCCCATCAGCCGCGCATATTCGCCGAACAGGCTGGCCGTCATCGGCTCAGTCACTTTCCAGGTCACCGCGCCGCCGAGGCCCGCCGACTTCACGCCACCGCCCGGTCGGTACCGGCTGAGGCCCGATGCCACGGCTTCCCCGGCGTCGACGCCGTAATAAGCGTCGAAATAGTCCGACGAGGCGAACGAAACGCGCGGCCCGCCCGAAATCCTGACCTCCGGCGTCACATCGTAAAATGCGTCGGCGGCGATGTCGGCGACGAAGCCGCTATGGGCGCGAATGCCGTGCCGCAATTCGGCGCGGGCGCGCACCCAGTCCAAAGGATAGAATTCGAAGAAGCCGCCGGCCTCGCCGCCCCAGCGCACCGGGTCGAGGCCCCTCAACTCGTCGGCGTCGTCGCCATCGCGCGAAAACAGGATTTTTCCGGCCAGGCCGGCGCGGAAGCCTCCTTCGTCGATCAACCCTAGCGAGATGTTGTCGTTGCGCGAGGTGAAGCGGGCCGCAGGACCGGCCTTGCCGAGCGAGATGATCGGCTGGGCGCTGAGTATATAACTCTTGCTGCCTTCGAAATCGGGGGCGACCAAGCCAGTGGCGCCGACCGTCAGATACCAGTCGCCGGACAGCCAGCCGAAAGCGCCCTCGCCGGCTTCGGCGACACTGGTGGCCCCAAGTATGAAGGCGGCCAGAACCACCGGATTCGCTCGGACAAAACGCATCATTACTCCATAAGTCGGACAGGTCGGCGATACAACCAGCGTTCACAA
Source organism: Mesorhizobium sp. L-2-11 (assembly GCF_016756595.1). NCBI lineage: Bacteria > Pseudomonadati > Pseudomonadota > Alphaproteobacteria > Hyphomicrobiales > Phyllobacteriaceae > Mesorhizobium > Mesorhizobium sp. L-2-11. The sequence continues at coordinate 4,529,505 of NZ_AP023257.1, forward strand.
GCCATGGCGCCAGTTCAGTAAAATTTGGCTTAATGTCCGAAACATCGGCGGCGTTGGTCGTACTGTTCCGCATAGCCGTCGATTGTCCTGACCGCCGAGGTCCCCGATCAAGACGTCTGGAAATGCGCCAGCAGCTGCCAACTCGCTTCCCATCCTGGAATGTCTCGGCTGCTGTTTGAATTTGGCAATAGCCGTATGACCCTGGCTGCTCACCCAAGAGTTACAAAAATCCGCGGACAAAGCTTCCCGCGCTGTGAAGAGTGCGGCGACCGGCACTCAATCCCGCATTCCAAACCGGCCAGGCGTGAATCATATGCGGCCAAATTTCGAGACCTACTTTGACGTCAGCCGCGCCAGCGGCTTGCGCGAGCCGAGTTGCGTCCGACAACAGCGTCTCGGCCGAACCGACTTGTATCAGCATTGGGGGAAATCCACTCAGATCGGCAAACAACGGCGAGATCAGGGGATCGCGCCGAGCAACGCCAGGGGGAACATAGGCGGTTGCCAGTTCCTCCAAATACGCCCGGTGGACGATAGGGTCGATCGCGTCCTTGGTTGACAGTGTCGCACCGGACATCGAAAGGTCCGTCCAGGGCGAGACCAGCCAAAGACATCGCGGCAACCGCTCCCCTGCCGCGCACAATATACTGATCAGGCACAAAGTGAGGTTGCCGCCCGCGCTGTCGCCGCCAACCACGATGCGATTCGGCGCGATCCCCTGCCGCCCCAGAAAGCGCCATGCGCTGAGTGCGTCTTCATGTTGCGCAGGGAAAGGATGTTCCGGTGCACGTCGATAGTCGATCGCGAGGGTGCGCATTCCCATTGCTCGACCAGCCTCGGTCACCATTCGACGATGACTTTTGAGCGAGCCAGAGCAGTAGCCACCACCATGGAAAAAGAGCAGAACTTTATCGCTGTCACTCCCAGGCGCTAGCGACCACTCTCCCTCGATGCCATCGAAAACCGCATGCTCGCATCTGATGTCGTCCGCAATCGGCCAGACCGAACCAACCTCGTCGAGCCGTGCCCGGCGTTCGTCCCAGCCCACCGGTCGTGGCTTTGACGTCAGCAAACTGCGGACGGCATTAATCTCCGTCAGATCGAGGCTTTCGTCCACATCGCTCAATTGCTCCCTCCCCTCATCAAGCATAAAAACGGGCGGATCAGCAGCCCTACGTCATCCAAATAAAACGCCAACGCCAGCGCTGGGCCAGCGCTGGAGAATTTTCCGTTTGCGCCACGGCGAACGCACGGGGACGACAGGTCGTCCGGAAGCCGCTTGTCATGCTTTAGCACTGCCGCCGCACATGGTCGAATATTCCGTCTGATATATGGCCGCTTCGGGTCTAGCCACGTCTGGCAAGCGATCGCTCGGGGTGTGGCGCTCGCACCCTGCTCGCTTTACCGGCAGGCCTGTCAGCGTTACCTTCCAAGCCGGCAAAGGTAACTGACGGAGAAGGGCGATGACACTGCACGGCGATGCCTTGAAAGATGCAATCGGTCAGACGCGGGCGAAATGGGGATGGTTCGTCGGGCTCGGGGTTCTGCTGCTGATCCTCGGCGGCATCGCCTTTGGCAATCTGTTCATCGCCACCGTCGCCTCGATCTACGTCGTCGGCTGGCTGATGCTGATGGCCGGAATCATCGAGATCATGCATGCCTTCGGTGTGAAGACATGGACCCGGTTCTTTTTTTGGCTGCTCAGCGGTCTTCTCTATGCAGTCGCCGGGTTCTTCGCCTTCTACAACCCGCTGCTGGCCTCGGCGGTGCTGACCTTCCTGCTGGCGGTCGCCCTTCTCGCATCAGGCGTGCTCAGGGCCTGGGTCGGGTACAGGCACAGACCGGAAAAAGGCTGGGGCTGGCTGGTTGCGGCCGGCGTCATCAGCGCGCTGGCAGGCCTGATCATCGCCATGGGCTGGCCAGTCAACAGCGTATGGGTGCTGGGGCTGTTTCTCGCCGTCGACCTGATCTTCCAGGGCTGGGCCTTCATTGCGATCGGCCTGGCGCTGAAAAAATAGGTTCTTGTCTTAGCATGGTCTTGTCCGAAAACCGGTTCCCACTTTTTGCTTCGCTGACCTTCGGTTCGGGATCATGCTCTAGAAAGCAACGGCCGCGTCGAGCTCGGAAAGCGGGCTGACGCCGGCAAGCAGCGCCCTCGCCTCGGCCTCGTCGCGTTTCATTTGCGCGACCAGCGCGTCGAGCCCGTCGAACTTCACCTCGGCGCGCAGGAAACCGAAGAAGGAAACCGCGCATATCTCGCCGTAGAGATCGCCGGAGAAGTCGAAGACGAAGGTTTCCAGAAGCGGCGCGCCGTTGTCATCGACGGTCGGGCGGCGGCCAAAACTGGCAACACCGTCATGAAGCGTGCCGTCGGCGCGGCGGAAGCGGACGGCGTAAATCCCTTCCTTCAGAGTGGCTTCCGGCGAAAGCCTCATATTGGCGGTGGGAAAGCCGAGCGTCCGGCCAAGCTGCTGGCCGCCGATCACCTCGCTCTCGACCGTGAAGCGGTAGCCGAGCAGGCCGGCCGCCTCGGTCACCGCGCCTTCGCACAGCAGCGCGCGGATGCGGCTCGACGACACCACCTCGGCGCCTTCGTCGCGAAAGGCGTCGACCAGGGTCACGCCGAAGCCGTGGCGTTCGCCGGCGGCCATCAGATAGGCCGGGCCGCCTTGCCTGTCCTTGCCGAAGTGAAAGTCGAAGCCGGTCACGCCATGGATGATGCCGAGATTCCTGTCGAGTACGTCGGTCACGAACGCTTCCGCCGACAGCGCGGCGAAGTCGCGCGTGAACGGCTGCTCGACGAGTGCGGCAAAGCCCAGATGCGACAGCAGCCGTGCCTTCATCGGCGGCGGCGTCAGCACGAACAGCGGTATCTCGGGCCGGAACACCTTTCTCGGATGCGGCTCGAAGGTCAGCACCAGAGCCGGCGCGCCGCGCCGGCGGGCCTCGGCAAGCGCGCGCTCGAGCACGGCCTGGTGGCCGCGGTGCACGCCGTCGAAATTGCCGATCGCCACCACGCCACCCCGCAAATGGGCCGGCAGCGGCGAGATTGCAGAAACGCGTTCGAAGGCTTGCGTCATTTCGAGGCTTCCGTCATCGAGCGAGCCTACTGCAGTCTCGGAATGACCGCGACCGGCCGGTAGCCGTGCCTCTCCAGGAAGGCGATCAGCCTGGCCGGATCCGGTTGTAGCGGATCGCCGTAGTCGCGGGCATGGATGCCGCCCGACACGTAGAGCACGTCGAAGCCATTGTCCGCAGCACCCTTGATGTCGGTCATCATGCCGTCGCCGACAGCCAGCACGTCCGAGCGCTCGACCGGGCGGCCGAGCAGGTCGGCGATCTCCTTCATCGCGACGTCATAGACCGGAGCATAAGGTTTTCCGGCAATCAGTGTGCGCCCGCCGAGCTGGGCATAGTCGCGGGCCAGGGCCCCGGCGCACCAGATCATACGCTCGCCGCGCTCGACCACGATATCGGGATTGGCGCAGATGAAGGGCAGGTTCCTGGCGCGCAGCCGTCGCAGAAGATCGGCGTAGTCTTCCGGCTTCTCGACCTCGTCGTCGAATAGCCCGGTGCAGACCACGCCGGACGCCTCGAACTCCTCGACGAGTTCGACATCAAGCCCGTCATAGAGCGTGAAATCGCGATCGGCGCCAATGTGGAAGATCTTTCGCGGCCCCTCCATGATCAGGTCGCGGGTCACGTCGCCGGAGGTGACGACACGGTCATAGGCGACAGAGGGAACGCCGATCGAATTCATCTGCGCCACCACATCAGCGCTGCGGCGCGGCGAATTGGTGATCAGCACAACGGGTATCTTCGCCTCGCGCGCGGTGGCCAGCGCCAGAGCCGCGGCCGGAAAATGCCGCTCGCCATTGTGGACCACACCCCAGACGTCGCACAGGATGGCACAATAGGCTCCCGACAAATCCGCGAGCGAGCCGATGATATCGGGCGAGTCCGCCATATCGTTTCCCAAATCATGATGGTTGCGAGCGTCGCCGCCGACGGTCCGCCGTGGCAGGTTCGCATTAACCGAAGCTCTTGACCCTGTCACCAGCTTTCACAGTTTTCAGGATTGCTCTGGTTTCGGGATTGCCCTGGTTTCAGGATTGCCTTGGCAGTGACGAAGGCAAGCGCGCAAGCTGCTCTTGCCGAGGCTTCACCCATTCTGCAGGCTTTCGGCGGCGGTTCAGCCGCGCGCAGCAAATGCCGGCATCGCCGGCGTGGTTAACGAGCTCTGAAAAAGTGTGCCGACCTTGGACGGGTTTCAGCAATCGGAAATTTAAGGATTGATGGCATCTTTCGCCGACTAGGGGTTCTGGCTGGGTGCTGAAGGCAATGATCCGAAAATTCGGTAGGGACCGGCGTGGCAATTATACGCTGATGACGGTCATCACGATGGTGCCGCTGATGGGCGGAGTGGCGCTCAGCGTCGATTACTCGGAACTGCTGCGCCAGAAGCATGCCACGTTGAACGCTTTGGACGCCGCCGGTCTCGCCACCGCACAGCAGGTCGTCTCCGGCGCAACCGACGACGCCGCCAGGGCCTATGCCAAGACGTTCTTCGAAACCAATCTCGGCCCCGTCGATCCGGCCAACACGTCGCTTACCGTCACGCTGCCCAACAGCAATGCGGGTGGCGGCACGTTGAAGCTGTGCAGCGCCCTGACCTATCACCCCTATTTCCTGCCGGCCGCCGCCATGCTGTTGGGCGGCGGGACCACCAGCGGCGGTACAACTTTCACGGAGTGCTCGGAAATCCGCCTCAAGAACACGCTGGAAGTCGCCCTTGTGCTCGACAATTCCGGCTCGATGAACGACCTCGGTTCGGGCACCGGGGAGAAGCGAATAGACCTGCTGAAGACTGCCGCCAAGCAGCTTGTCGATACGCTGGCGCTGCAGGCACAGCAGATGAAGCAGGTCAGCAAACCGGTGCAGTTCTCCCTGGTGCCGTTCGCGGCTTCGGTCAATGTCGGTCCCACCCATGACCTGGATAGCTGGATGGACCAGGACGGCATCTCCCCGATCCAGCACGAGGATTTCGACTGGACGAAGATGACCGCCGCCGACAATCCGGACAAATACGCCGAAAAACTCAACGGCGTCTGGTACAAACGCGGCACCGGCTGGGGCGATACCGAGGATCAACCACTGACTCGCTTCAGCCTCTTCGCCGACATGACGGTCGAATCCGGTCGGGAAGAAGTACCCAACAGCAGGCAGTATATCTGCGATGAGTACAGGAGAAACGGCACTTGCCGGACCGGCCACTGGACCACGCCGGAATATATCTACACCACCAGCCGCTATGCGAGCTGGCAGGGTTGCGTGGAGGCGAGGCCGTACCCCTACAACAACGACGACACGACGCCCAGCACCGCCACGCCTGCCACGCTGTTCGTGCCGATGTTTGCGCCCGACGAGGCCGGCACGCTGTGGCTCGATTTCAACCGCGACGGCGCTAACGACGCGACCTATCTGTCCTATGGTTACGGCAACAACTGGTGGGCCGACTGGCCCTATTACACCGACAGCCCAACCGCATCGCAGCGGCAGTCGGACATGCGCAAATATTTTCTGGTCAAGCCCTACGGTTCGAAGTCGGCTAACGCGGGCGACGGCCCCAATTCGTCCTGCACGACCAACCCGATCACGCCGCTCAAAGACGTGACCCAGCTTGCCCAGAAAGAGGAGATCGACAACGCCATCGACGCCATGGCGCCGAATGGCAACACCAACGTGCCGGAAGGCCTTGCCTGGGGCTGGCGGACGGTGTCGAGCAACGAACCTTTCACCGAGGGCCGGCCGAACACTGAAAGAGGCAACGACAAAGTGGTCATCGTGCTGACCGACGGCGCCAATACCTACAGCGCCGTCAGCGACAGCGGCTATGCCAACAACAGGTCGACCTACGCCGCTTATGGTTACACCGGCCTGACATATCCGGGGTCTGGCAGCGTGACGCGCCTGTTCATGAACACAAGCACCGACATCGGCAAGACGACCTACACCGGCGCCAACTACACCGCCGCGCTGGACGAGCAGATGCAGACCCTTTGCGGCAACGCGAAGAAATCGAACGTTCTCGTCATGACCGTTGCGCTCGACCTGTCGACCACCGATGCCGGCGACAAGAAAGCACTCGACGCGCTGAAGGCCTGCTCCTCGGACTCGCGCTTCCGCAAGGATCCCACCGATCCGAGCAAGCCGGCCAAGCTGTTCTGGAACGCGACCGGGGCGACGCTGTCGGACAACTTCAAGGAAATCGCCAACGAATTGTCGAACCTGCGTATCGTCGGCTGAGGTGGGTGGGTGACTTAAAGAGGCCGGCGGGACAGCGCCCTCCGTCCTGCCGGACATCTCCCCCACTTGGGGGGAGATCGGCAGCTTCTGCGTCTCGCGTCCCTACATTGGCCGCCGGTCCGGCTGCGCCCGCTCCGGTTCGACCACCCTGCGATAGAGATGCCAGGTCGCATGGCCAAGCACGGGCATAACGACGGCGAGCCCGGCAAACAGCGGGATCGAGCCGATGACCAGCAGCACGGCGACCGTCAGGCCCCACAGCGCCATCTGCAGCGGGTTTGTCATCACCGCCCGTGCCGAGGTCTCGATCGCCGAAACCGCGCCGACATCGCGGTCGAGCAGCAGCGGGAAAGCGACGACGGTCGTCGCCAGCACGATCGCGGCGAAGACGAAGCCAGCCGCATTGCCGAGCAGGATCAGCGTCCAGCCTTTGGGCGTTGTCAGCACCTCACGGACAAAGCCACCGATCGAGGCCGGCGGCTGAGCGCCGAACAGGCTGGTGTAGATCGATTGCGCGGTGAACAGCCAGAGCAGGAACAGCGCCACCAGCATGATGCCGATGACCGCGATCGCCGGCAGCGCCGGCGAGTGGCGCACCTCGAGCGCGTGCCACCAGGACGTGTCCATGCCGAGCTCGCGGCGGCGGCTGATCTCGTAGAGGCCGATCGCGGCGAACGGTCCAAGCAGGGCGAAGCCGGACATCAGCGGGTAAAGCAGCTGGATGGCGTAGGCGCCGGATGTCGTCCACTGCGCCAGGATCAATCCGACCACCGGATAGATCAGGCACATGAAGACGTAATGCGATGGCTTCGCCCAAAAGTCCTCGACGCCGAGCCGCAGCGCATCCATCAGGTCCGCCGTGGTGATGCGGCGCACCCTTGGCTGCACGTGCATCCCACGCGCATCCGACATGACATGAAAGCTGGCCATACCCATTCTCCCGTATTCAGGGAGCGGCCACCGCCAGGATGGCCGCCCGTAGCTGCCACTTCAAGAGCGATGGCATGATAGCCGAATTCGATGTGCTTGTCGCGAATCGGGTGGGGTTGAGCAAGCGCGGCGCGGCACAGGGCGTGTTCGTGCCGCGTGCTATGCACCAAATCGTTCAATCACCTCGGCGAGCGGAACGTGGCCAAGGCAGGCACCCGAACCCGCCGGCGTTTCGCCGTCCTCGATGGCCTGCGCGTATCGCACGTCCGGATCGCTTTCGATCCGGCGGCGCAGCGCCGCCAGCCTGGGATAGGCGGCTCCGTCGACCGCCTGGTGGAACTCCGCCCAACGGGCCACGCCGATCAGCGTGGTATCAGCAAGCGTCAGGCGATCGCCGACCAGAAAGTCGGTGTCGCCGATCATCGCCTCAAGCCGGTCGTGGCGCTCGGCAACGGCCTGGCGGCCAAAGTCACGCAAGGTCGCCAGCAGGGCCGGTTCGGCCGATTCCATTTCATAGGCAGCCCAGAGCGGGGTGAAAGCGGCGGTGAAACCGGTGTTCACGAAAGCCATCAACTGATGCATCCGGTCGGCTTCCGGCGAACGCGGATCGAAGCTGATGCGACGTTGCGAGTCGCGGGCTTCGAGCCACGCGGCAATCGCCATGGTCTCGGTGAGCGCCCTGCCTTCGTCGGTGATCATCACCGGCGTTTCCTGACGGCCGTTGATGCGGGCATAGGCGTCGTTCTTCATTTCAGTGAGCATGTCGACGCGGCACAGGCGGTAGGGCTGCCCGAGGCGTTCAAAAGCAGCGACGAGCCCCATCGAACTTCCCGCCGGGACGCCGTAAAGGAGGATAGGTTCCATTTCTTTGTCCTCTTCCATGTTTAGGGATCACGCTGCGCAGCGACGCTTGACCCTAAACGGTGGTCGTCCCATGTAAATTACGCACTATTTTGTAACCAGGACGCGCCATGAAAGATGTCGTCTCAAGCTGCCCGATCGAAGAGGCCATGCGTGTGCTCAGCGGTCGTTGGCCTACCTTGCTGCTCTACTATCTCAAGGACGGGACCAAGCGCTTCAGCGACCTGAGGCGTGACAACCCGACCGTGTCGCACCGCATTCTGACGCTGGAACTGCGCAAGCTGGAGGAAGCCGGGATCGTGCGGCGAACGGCGCATGCCGGCTATCCGCTGCGCGTCGACTATGATCTCACCGCAGCGGGCTCCAAGCTTGTGCCGCTCATCGACGCCCTGGGCGACTGGTGGGAAGATACCGAGGACGATCGGGCCGGCCGGGTCTCATCGACGCCGGAGACAAGGCTGGTGGCGGCGGAATAAGCAGTGGGGAAAATCTGACGTCTGCCACCCGAGGCTGACAACCGCCTTGGGTTGGATCTGCCGTCCGGGCCGGATACCGAAAGGAGCGGCGCCAGGCAGCCAGTGCGGGTCATCGGTGCAGACCGGCAGAGTCGGGCTGCGAATATTCAAAGAGCGGACATTCGAGCGGCCGCCGAGCGACGGCGACAAGCGTTGCGGCGCTTCCGCGTCCTCCCGGGTGAGGCGCCTTTGTTACCGCAACACGGTCAGGATCACGCCCATTGCCACCATGCTGACCAAGCGATAGCCGGCATTGATCGCATAATAGCGCAGAGGCCGGTGCTCATAGGTCACCGAATGCACCAGCGTGACAGCGACGAAGCCGAGCCAGAGCAGGAAAGTGCCGAGGACGGTCGAGACGATCGTCAGCGCGCCCCAGGCGTGAAGTACCTGATCGAGGATAAACGCCATGACCGCAAACGAGGCAAGGTCGACCGCAATTGCCCGCCGCAGGCCAGCGGCGAATTTCGCGCCGTCGACGCCCGACATCTCGGCCCACGGACGGATGAAGAGCAGCGGCGAATACCAAAGCCCAGCGACAACCCAGGCTGCGAGGACCGCAGTTCCGATCCCCCAGAGATTTATCGGCACAAACTCGATCATGCTGCCCCTCCGTCCAGCCTACTGATTCAATGATCTGGCGGCTATATTTGTTATAGCTTACTATATCCAATATGAATGACAATTCAAAGACCCGCAGGCGCTACGACGCACGGCTGCGGTCGGAGCGCGCTTCCGGCACGCGCCAACGCATTCTCGATGTGGCGAAAGAGCTTTTTACTGCGCGCGGAGTGGAAAAGGTCACGATCAATGACATCTCATCAGACGCCGGTGTTTCGGCACCGACCGTCTATGCCCTGTTCCAGTCGAAGACCGGCATTTTAAGAGCCGTGGTCGAGCGTTCCTTCTTCGGCCCGCGCTATGCGGAGATAGCCAGGCAGGCCGAGAACGCGAGAGACCCCGAGGAGATTCTGCGTATTACTGCCTCGATCTCTCGGGTCATCCTTGATGCGGAACGCGAGGAGATCGGCCTTATGCGCGGCGTCTCGGCCCTGTCTCCCGAGCTGAAGGCGATCGAGACGGAGCTGGAGACCGTCCGCTTCAAGCTGCAGGAAGCGCGTGCCAAGCTTCTCGTCGCATCCGTTGCTGTCGCGCGCCAACTCGGCTTGGCCCGCGTGCGCGACATCCTATGGATGTATACCGGCCGCGACGTCTATCGCATGCTCGTGTTGGAGCGGGGTTGGTCTTCAGACGAATACGAAAGCTGGCTTGCCGAGACGCTGATCAAAACACTGATTGGGCGAGACTAGTTGCACTCTGATCAGTGCAGTGGAGATCAATTTCTTGCGCCAAAGGCCCGACGGCGCTCATCTCATACCGCTCCAACCGTCAGCTCGCGCCTCACCCGTCTTGGACCGCTTCTCCCTGATCCCCAGCTCGAACAGGCAGCCATGCAGCAGGCCGGCTATATGGCGCGTGGCGCGCCGGTGGCTCTCTGAAGGATCTGGTCTCGACACGGCCGCGGGATACGGATGCTGACGGGCCGGTCTGTTCGAGGGGGCAGCCGTGGCAGACGACGCGCTGGTCGCTCCGCTGGCTGGGATATCGAACGCCTGAACTGCCAAAACGCTGATTTGATCGGGCGTGGAAACAATCCACGCCCGGTCTATTTGGCGCAGCCAGGATTGCGCTTATGTCAGGCAGGCGGCCTTGCCGCCACCGTGCTGCCACCGGCGAAGGCGGCGGCGCTGCTGTCGACGTGGGATGGCCGCGCGGGCGCGGCGCTGCGATGGCTCATGGCCGGCTTGAAGCGGCGATCGCGGGATAGTCGGTGTAGCCAGCGGAGCCGCCGCCATAGAGCGTGGCCTGATCGAACGTGGCCAGCGGCGCGCGCGTCTGCAGCCGTTCCACGAGATCGGGATTGGCGATGAACGGGCGCCCGAAGGCGAACAGATCCGCCTTCCCCTCGGCGAGCCGCGACGCCGCGAGGTCGAGGTCATAGCCGTTATTGGCGATGTAGGTGTTGTTGAAGCGCCGGCGCAGCGATCCGAAGTCGAACGGCGCGATATCGCGCGATCCGCCCGTGGCGCCCTCGACGACATGGATGTAGACGATGCCCAAAGCGTCAAGGTGATCGACGATATAGTCGAACTGCGCCTGGGGGGCGCTGCTCGAGACGCCGTTGGCGGGCGAGATCGGCGAAATCCGGATGCCGGTGCGCTCGGCGCCGATCTCCTCGACCACCGCAGTCGCAACCTCCAGCATCAGCCGGGCGCGGTTCTCGACCGATCCGCCGTAAGCGTCGGCGCGGAGGTTGGCGCCGTCCTTGGCGAACTGGTCCAGCAGATAGCCGTTGGCGCCGTGAATCTCGACGCCATCAAAACCGGCCGCGATGGCGTTCGCGGCTGCTTGCCGGAAATCGCTGACGATCCCTGCAAGCTCATCGAGCTCCAGCGCACGGGGCTCCGAAACGTCGACAAAACCGTTGCCGACGAAGGTCTTGGTCGCGGCCCGGATCGCCGAGGGCGCGACGGGGGCGGCGCCGTTCTCCTGCAGGTCGACGTGCGAGACGCGGCCGACATGCCAGAGCTGCAGGAAAATCCGCCCGCCCCTGGCATGCACGGCGTCAGTGACCTTGCGCCAGCCGCCGATCTGCGCCTGCGAGTAGATGCCGGGCGTGTCCTGGTAGCCCTGTCCCTGCTGCGAGATCTGTGTGGCCTCGGAAATCAGCAGGCCGGCCGACGCGCGCTGGCCGTAATATTGCGCGGCGAGATCGCCTGGAACGAAGCCCGGGCCAGCGCGATTGCGCGTCAGGGGCGCCATGACGATACGATTGGAGAGAGTGAGCGAGCCGAGAGTATAGGGCTCAAACAGGGTTGTGCTCGTCATAGGTCACCTTTGTTTGTCCCCGCCGCGGCAGGGTCTTATCGAGATGGCTTCGTTGATGCTCAGGCGACGGTGCGGTACCGCTCGGCGGGATGCTGGTTGCCATAGTTCGGAAGCATGGCCTGACGTGCGGCCTGAAGCGCGTCCCACTGCCCTGCATCGGGCAGCGGCGGGATTGTCACCGGTTCGCGGCGGTCGAAGCCGACCAGCGCCGCATCCACCAGGTCGCCCACCTCCATCACGTTGGAAAGCGTGTTGACGTCGGCGCCGACATGTTCCCAGATCTCCGTTCGCGTCGTGGCGGGAAGCACGGCCTGGACGTAGACACCCTTCGGGGCGAGCTCGAGGCTAAGTCCCTGCGACAGAAACAGCACGAAGGCCTTGGTTGCGCCGTAGACCGTCATGCCGAACTCCGGCGCCAGGCCGACCACGGAGCCGATGTTGACGATCGCCCCTTCGCCGGCCGCCGCAAGGCGCGGGGCGATGGCGCTGGCTAGCCGCAGAAGCGCGGTCGTGTTGAGCGCAACGAGACGCGCGACGTTGTCGGTGCTCTGCTCGATAAAACTTCCGCCGATGGCCGTTCCGGCATTGTTGACGAGGATGCCGATGCGGGTGTCATCGCGCAGCCTCGTCTCCACCGCTGCAAGCTCGGCAGGCTGCGTAAGATCAGCCTGGATGATGTCGATCGCCACGCCGTTTTCCTGACGCAGACGGGCCGCCAGGGCCTCCATTCGTGCCTTGTCACGGGCAACCAGCACGAGATCGTGCCCGCGGCGCGCGAAGCGCTCGGCATAGGCGGCTCCGATGCCGGTGGAGGCGCCGGTTATCAGGACTGACGGAATGGTGGTCATGGCATTGCTCTTTTCTCTGACGGACTCTATATTCATGACGATCATCATGATTGCCGCTAAATATGATGATCATCATGTAAATGTCAACGGCGCCGGCGGAGAATTTTGAGATGAAGGTCAGTCGAGAACAGATGGCGGAGAACCGCCGCCGAATCCTGGATGTCGCCAGCCGGCTGTTTCGCGCCAAGGGTTTTGACGCGGTCAGCGTGGCGGAGGTGATGAAAGCCGCCGGGCTCACCCATGGCGGCTTCTATGGCCATTTCAGCTCGAAGGACGACCTGATCGCGCAGACGCTTGCCGATGTGCTCGCCGCGGACTCAGGCGCCGGGGCCGATCTTCGCGCCTATGCAGAAGCCTATCTTTCGCCCCGCCATCGCGACAACGCCGCCGGTGGCTGCCCGACGGCGGGTCTTGTTGCGGATATCCGCCATCAGACCCCGGCTGCACGCTCGGCCATGACGGAAGGCCTTCGCTCGCAGATCGGCCATATCGGCAAGGCGCTACCGGAGTTGGATCCGGCAGACAGACGCCGCGCAGCGATCGGATGCTGGGCAGCGATGGTGGGGGCAGTGATCCTCGCCCGGGCCATCGATGATCCGGCGCTTTCGGACGAAGTTCTGGAACAGACGCGTGCCTGGATCGATACCGGGATCAGCCAAGTGTCTGCCAGATAGCCGGCGGTCTGCAGCAGGAGTGATCTTGTCGAGAGCAATGTGGCTACCGGCGGTAGCCCCTACAGTGTGGCTACTGAGCAGAGCGGTCGGCCAACAACGCCAGCCGGACGAGCTCGGACAGGCTCTTCGCCTGCATCTTCGACATGACATTGGCCCTGTAAATTTCAACCGTTCGCGGGCTGATGCCAAGTTCGTGCGCGATCACCTTGTTCGCCTTGCCGTCGACGAGCAGGTCCAGGACCTGGCGTTCGCGTTGTGTGAGCGATCCTACCCGGCTCGCCGCCTCCCTGACGTGTGCGCCATCGTGGATGGTCTTCGTCCGGCGGCCAAGTGCGGAGCGGATGGTCGCGATGAGCAGGTCGTCGTCGAACGGCTTCTCGATGAAATCGATCGCGCCCTCCTTCATTGCCTCGACTGCCATGGGCACGTCGGCGTGGCCCGTCATCACGATCACAGGGAGAAGCGAGCCACGAGCCTTCAGCCGACGCAGGAATTCGATGCCGTCGATGCCCGGCATCCGCACGTCGGTAACGATGCAACCGGAATCCGAACCCTCCACGTCTTCCAGGAAGGCGGAGGCGGATTCGTGCAGCCTGACCGCAAGGCCGTCCGACGCGAGCAGGAATGCCAGCGACTGGCGGACAGCCAGATCGTCGGATACCGGACGCGCGCGCAGCGCCAGGAGCCAGCATTGGCGAGCAGATACTCTAACGTCGCGTTCTGGGCCAAAGCGACGTGACCGCTCTGAAGTCGACGGAGCCGGGAAGCCGCCGTTCGTTCCGCTTCAACCGTTCGGCCGGATTCGACCAAAGTACTTGGGCGATTTTCGTCCGTTTCCACCCAAGCGGTCACTTAGCTTCCGCGACTGTCGTGGCAACTCGTTCTCTGCGAAGTGAAAGGATCGAAGATGGCAAAAAGCCCTTCGGATAGAGCTCAATGCGCGAGGGGCGTCGCCGGCGGTGCTTGCTCGTTGCAAAGGCGTCCACATCGCGTTCCCGCGACAGCAGGAATTTCAGGAAGCTTATGTCTCTCACACGGCAGGTTTGATAAATGCTCAACAATATCAGCTGCTCTGTAAGCCCTGCTTCTTTGACGCTTCGTCCGACATCCTCCCGATAATCGCTGATGCGTTTGATTGCGTTCTCGGCCAGATTGTTGTTCCACGACACACCGTCATGTTGCAGGAACGTGAACAGGCGCTCGCGATTGTGGAGTAGACGTTCCTGCAAAGTTTTGGAGACATCGGATTCGTAGGTGTGCTCCGCAAGCGCATCGAAGAACGCCGCCACAGCCCTCGCGTGGCCTCTTAGGTACTTGCGCTTGAGGCCATGCTTATCGACTATGACGACGATTGACCGCAACAAGGCACCAAACGGCACCGTAATGGACTGAAGCTCCTGATCGAACGGATTGTCGAGGATTGCGCGATTCATGTCGCGCATCAAGTGAATAAGGCAGCGCTGGTGCAAACAGGGGAGCCCGTCGTAGGCTGCATAAAAATCGGTAACTATCACTCCCTTGAAGTCTTTGAGCATCTTCCGCAGGAAATTTCCCTCGCGCGAGCGTCGGAAAATGTAGATGGTGGCGGATTCACTCGCGAACACCCAGACGTAACCGCTACCGTCCTTCAATTTCACCTCGGTTTCGTCAATATGTAACACAGGCCCTGTGATCAATTGCCTGAGAAGCATATTGAAGGTCTTGCGATAACGACGGACGAGCAAATGCCGGAAGGTTAGGAACTCCCACGAGTTCACCCGGATGCCGAAGATCTCATAGAATAGCGCACCGAGCGACCTGCCCCCGAGTCGATGCGTGATGTGCTGATACGCGAACCAGCTCATGAAGTTGTGAAAGTGTCGCGCAAGGCGCTCGTAGCGCTCGGGAGTAAAGCATCGTTCACAATTTGTGCAATGATAAGCGACCGCCCTGAACTCAATCACCTTCCGGCGGATCGCTCCCGGTGTGATGACGAGATCGAAGGCGCGCTTGCGCCTCGTCTGCAATCCCTTCGGCCGTTGCTTCGCGTCAATGGATGTAATGTGCTTGCTTTTGCAGAAGGGACAGCGTGTTGCCGTAATTTCCATTCGGTGTGTCGCCCGCAATTCGCGGTTTTGCCACTTTCGGCGCTGTGTCTTGCCGCCTCGTGTCCTCCGCACTGGTTTCGTTCGAATGAATACGTGGCGTTTCTGGTAGTCGAAATAGGCACGCTTGTTGATGAACGCGAAATCGGCATGCGCAAATTGTGACCAAGTCACGATACGCGCCAGATTATCGAGTTGCGCCACGGGCGCCACGCGCGGCAATATACCAGGTTTACTCTCAGTGTTTCCAGTCAGTGTCTCGCTCAAAAAAGCACTGACTCTGCGTAGTGCTTCGCAATCATCGAGGTTGTACTCGATCAACTTGGTTTTCCACAACGCGTCGCCGGTCTTCTCCCAGTTCTTACGCCAGACGATGCTCTCAATGCCGGATGCGTCCGGCTCGGTCCAGCGACAGCCCAAGTAGCCCGCAACCTCCTTGAGACCGTTCGAATAAGTTGGAAAATAGAAATGCGGATATATGACCGTGACTACGTTCGTTAGCATATTCAAAACAGCGTCAATGCTCCTTTTGCGTCGGGCCTGGCGCCGCATGCGCGCGATAAAGCTGCTTTCGTAGTTTCCGAAACAGTAGATGCGCGGAGCTTCGTAACGCCCAACAATATTGAGAAACCGGGCG
Source organism: Mesorhizobium sp. L-2-11 (assembly GCF_016756595.1). Taxonomy (NCBI): domain Bacteria; kingdom Pseudomonadati; phylum Pseudomonadota; class Alphaproteobacteria; order Hyphomicrobiales; family Phyllobacteriaceae; genus Mesorhizobium; species Mesorhizobium sp. L-2-11. Next base: position 4,545,249 of record NZ_AP023257.1, read on the forward strand.
AATATTTCGGCTTCGCCTTTCCGGTCATCGGACCATAACGAGTGGCGTTCAACGCGTTCGCCATCGCAAACAACGAGCCCAATCAGATAAGTGAAGCCCTCTTCGGGGACACCCTCGATATCCAGGTAGATCCGCACGGACCCGGTCGGAAGTTTCGGTGCACCAAGCACGTAGGTCGTTTGGTCGCGAATGGCCAGTGCATGCAACGCGTGGTCGCGCAATCTGAGCGGAGCATCGGCCCGCTTGCCGCGGCGTCGGGGCCGAAAGGTATGTGCTAGCTGGGTGAGCGTGAGTACGCCCTTACGAGCGTATCGCTTGATTGTCTTTTCGCCGACACCACGCAGGAGGCTCAGATTGTCTTCCCTGATGGCCTGATCACGGCAGCGGTCGCGGAACTCACAGATGTGGCAATGGTCATTCAACAGCAGCTTCGGCGGGCCTTCCGCCCGTTGCAAGCGCTCGGCGTCTCGGAGGAGGTTTTCCGCAGTCGTCAGGGTCGGCCCGAAACGAATGACCGTCTTCGTGTTGTTTCGCCCATTATAGATAACCCCGCCGCCAGGAAACGCTCCCTGAACCCGCGCTAGAAGAACGGCGCGCGCGGCAAGCTGTTGACGATCCGAGGCGCGAACCTGTGTCGCCGCGCAAAACATCACCGGTTGATATTGGAAGTCTCCGAGCGTTGAGTGCCCATTGGTCTTGCGAAGTCCATCGAAGACGATCGCATGGCGATCGTCCTCCAAACGAGCGCAAAGAATTAGCGCAGCCCCTTTGCGAAGATTGGTCAAGGACACATTGAGTTCAGTCGCGACCTCGGTTTCTTTATATTCGCGCCGAATCTTTTCGATCGCGTTGCGCTGCGCGTTGGCGCGCTGCTCAATCAGCAACTTCTCATAGCCGCATTTGATGCCTTTTTCACCGCGCAGTCGAAAATACGCCTTTAGCCTGCAGTGCTGCAGCGCATTAATAACTTCGTCGGTGATCCTCCAGGCCATCGCGTAACTCCTTTGCCGCTGACCAGAGGTGCGTAGGCGCGGACGTCATGCTGATCACATCATGAACAACGACGACCTATCGGTGCAGTGCCGACGAAGACTGGCTAGACCATCAACCGCGATGACGTGGATGTGGTTGCGTCTTTTCCGCAAGCGACTTATGGAAACTGCGAAGCTATGGCGCGGTTGCCTCAGGGGAATTTGCGGTGAGGCGAGACGCGTCGTCGCCCACGATCGTTCGGACCGCCTTGTGGCCGGCTCACGGCGCCAAAATCCGGCCTGACACCGCTCGTGGTTTTTGCACCGCCTGCAGCAATGTCGCCGGCGCCCAGTCCGCTTTCGAAACGTTCTTACAAGGGGAGCGAGCGACGGTCTAAATGCGATCACGCCATTTGGTCGAGAAATTGAGGTCTCGAATGAGCAAGAAACTATCGCCCCACGTGACGTGCATTTGATTGCAGACATCAGGAATCCTACGGTTTGCACGTTCGGCTGCCGGCTTTGATACTTCGGTCGTAACGACAGTCCGGACATCCGGGGCAAACATGGCATACGATATCAAAAAGGGGTCACGTCCGATCTTGATGATTTCGGCGTCTGTGAGGTCATTTCCATAACCATTCGCTAAGACTTCCTGAACTCGTCCAACATCGGCTTCCTCTTCAAGGCAAAGCGCATTCCTATTGTCTTTGTCACCAAGCCATTGAGCCAGGTCATCGGTCCCCCCAACGATTTCCTCAAGGATTTCGAGAGGAATCTTGGCGGCACCGCGTTCAGCCCAATGCAATAGCCATTCCCAGAACTCGGGCACGCGATCGAAGGCGTAGTACGAATTCTTGGCGGTGATTAGGACGTTCGCATCGAGGAGATAAATCGTTGCCCCCTCAGGCTGCGCGGCCAGAGGCGCCGGCAGCCGACGCCCCCGTCAAAGCATAAACGTTGGTCGGCTTAACTCCCAAGATTCTGCCTGCCATTGATGGCGAGAGAGCGCCCTCGGCAAGCATCCGTCCGGAAAGGGTCACAAGTCGATTACCCAGCCTGTGCCGACGAACAACGTAGTAGTCGGGTCCGTTTTCGTTGTCCTTATTTCGCTCTCGCGTCGCCGCTCGGCTTTGAAGCCAAAAGCGACGGAGGATACCACTGATCTCGGCCCACACCTCACGCGAGATATACCCCTCGCGAAACAACTTATAATTAACTGCAGAATGGCTCACGCGCCAAGCATCAGCGAGTTGCCTTATTCTCGCGACGACTTGTTCGGTTGGTGCGCCTCGTAGAGCGTCTTCACGTGCAGATTCGCCTTCAGGCATGAGGATTTGCCCAGCAACGTCGTTGCAAAACACCTCTATCGCGGAGGAAGGATTTGCCCCGCTGATGCCCGTGCGGCCGATCCAGATATGCGCCAGTTCGTGGAGCAGAGTAAAAGCCCATGCTGCTTCACTGTCCTGATCGTTGATGACAACGAAAGGAGCGACAGGGTCCGCCAAGGCAACCCCGCGAAAAAGCTCTACGTCAAGGGTGCTATGGTGACTCCCAAGGTTCCCAATCAGCAACACGAAGACACCGACTTGTTCGGCGAGGTCCCTCAGATAGGCGAAGGCATCATTTCGGGCACCGCGCCTGAATTGAGCGAGGTTGAAACTGAGAGTGCCCTCAATTTCCTTTGCGAGTGCCTTGGGGCCGCCATTGATATCGAAGCCACCAACGAAAGGCAGCTTTTTTGCCTCATCTTCAACTTCGAGAAGCGAGCGGACCATCTCTTGCCGTGCCCGGACTTCGCGCAACAAAGCATCAACCAAGGCCTCGTCGCGCCGAGCGTAGTCTGCTGGCAAGGTGCGGAAATCTTCGCCACGCTCAGCCCGCTTCGGCGGCGCGGACAGATAGAACGCAAGCAATGGGCGCCGGTAGTTTTTCGCCATCTTCAGGAGCAATGGCCTGGACGGTTCGCCATCGCCATTCTCTAACGCCGCAAGACGATCCGCACCAGCGACAGAACGCGTGTCCTTGAGGCCCAGCCTTTTTGCTGCGCCTTCAAGGTCAAGCCCCGCAGTTTCGCGGGCCCACTTCAGCACGTCGGGATTGACGCTAGGCATTCCTCACCTTTGTTGGGCCGGTCATATTTGCCCGGTGCCATCATACAACGCGTAAGCGAACGCTTCGTTACGAGGTGGGCATATATTTAGGAACAGGTCAACGGCTTCGCACTTGGAGAAAGTTACCCAACGTTTATCGACACGACGATTCGGCAGCAATCCCGCCTCGGTCGATGTCCGCTTCGCAATCATGACCTCCAGTGGCCGCCGAAGTCATGCGCCTCTAAGCAACGGGAAGACTGACCTCTACGGCCGACATTGCGCACAAGCAGTCATTCTCAGGCCACACCGCTGGAGGTACCGATGGGTCAAACTGGTATTCCGTCTCGGTACCGCGCGCCGGATTCACCAGTGGGACGACGGACGCCGCGAGCGAGATTTCTGAACGCCTGCCCGGCAATAGCCACTATTGCCGCTATGTCAGGCAGGCATGACGCTCACCGGCACCGCCAATCAACCATCCCCAGAATCCCGCCCTGACGAAATGCGCCGCACGCCAAACAGGCGAATGCTGCTCAGAGCTGCCGGCCTTGCCGCGCTGGCCGGGCTTGCCGCTTGCGCCACCGTGCTGCCCACCGGCGAAGGCGCCGGGGTCTCCGCCTCCGCCGTCGGCACGCTGGCGGGCATCCGCGCCTCAGCCGGCCTCGAACCGCTTGTCCCCGACCGTCAGCTCGAACAGGCAGCCCTGCAGCAGTCCGGCTATATGGCGCTCGGCGGCCGCATGACCCACTCGACCGGCTGGGGCAAGGGATTTGCTTCGCGCGTCAAGGGCAACGGCATTGCCGGTGCTGCCGCCGAAAACATCGCCGAGGGTCGTTTCGATCAGCAGAAGCTGTTCGACATCTGGATGCATTCGGCCGGCCACCGCCGCAACATGCTCGACCCGCGCTTCACCCGCTTCGGCCTGGCCTATGTGCGGGACGGCCGCGACAGCTCGCGGCGCTATTGGAGCCTTGTCCTGGGCAGATAGCAATTCGGGCAAAGGCCAATCCGCGCCGTCGACAATGCCGCGTCGGCTGACGAGATCATGATCGACCCATAGTTGTTCTTGCGCAGGAAGGCCACCTGATCGTCCGTCTCGACGCCCTCGGCAATGGCCCCATCCTTGGATAGCTTGCGATGCCGATACTGGCCGCGCCCTCAGCTGATCTGCTCCGAGGCCGCAACTCAAAGGCGATTGCGAATGAGCATGGTGACCACGAAGAAAGCGCCGACCGAACTGGTGATGATGCCGATCGGCAGTTCCTGCGGCGGCAGCAGCGTGCGCGCCAGAAGGTCACTGGCAAGCAGCAGCACCGCTCCGAACAGGGCGCAGCTTGCAATCAGGCGCAGATGTAACGGGCCGGCCAGGGACCTGGACAGATGCGGGATCATCAGCCCGACGAAACCTATGACACCTGCGACCGAGACCAGGATCGCCGTTGAGAAGGCAGCGACGAGAAACGCCGTCCTGCGCATCCGCACAACCGGCACGCCGAGGCTTTCGGCAGCATTCTCGCCGGCCAGGAAAGCGTCGAGCTTGCGATGGTTCCACAGCGCATAGGCAAGAATGGTGCCCGCGCCAAGAGCAGCCAGCCCGACATTGTCCCATCGCGCCAGGCCGAGCCCGCCCATCGTCCAGAACAATACCGAGTGAGCGGCGCGCTGGTCTCCGGCGAAGACGAGATAGTTGGTCAGGGCGATGAACATGAAAGAGACGGCAAGCCCGGCCAGTATCAGCCGTTCGGGTCCTTGCCCCCTCACCCGCGAAACCAGCAACAGCACGATGCCGGCCGCCAATATGCCGCCGGTGAAGGCGGCAACCGGCAACGTCCAGATGCCGAAATGATCACCAAAAATGGTGATGACGGAAACAGCACCCGCCGCGGCGCCCGAGGACAGGCCGAACAGGAACGGATCGGCGAGGTCGTTGCGCGTTACCGTCTGCAACAGCGTGCCGATGACGCCCAGCCCGGCGCCGACACAGATCGCCATGATCGTGCGTGGCAGCCTGAGATCCACGACGATCTTGGCAACCGGGATCTTGGCAACCGGGATATTGCCGACCGGGCCGGGCACGAGGTTTCCGTCCAGTCCGGCCGCATGTCCGAGCGCAGCAATCACGTCGCTCAACGCTATGACCGTCGATCCATAGGCGATCGACAGCAAAGCAAGAGCGGCGATCGCTGCTGCCCCTGCTGCCATGGCCAATTCGAATGCCCTGTGGCGCAAGCTCAAAAGGCTTCCGGGTGCATCGCCCTGGCGATCTTGGCGATCGCCTCGATGTTGGCTGGTCCAGGCGTCAGCTCGGCATAGCGGAGCGCGACGAAGCGCTCGTTCCTGACCGCATCGGTCTCCTTCATCGCCGGATGGACCTTGAGGAGTTCGAGCAGTTTCCTGTAGCCGCCGCCGTCCTGATAATCGAGCAGGATCAGGAACTGCGGATTGCGGGAAGCGACCGTTTCCCAATCCGTATTGCCCCAGCTCGTCTGCATGTCGGCCATGATGTTGTCGCCGCCGGCAGCGGCGATCATGGCGTTGGGGATCGCGAACTTGCCGGATGTGAACGGTTTGTCTTCGCCGGAATCGTAGAGAAACACCCGCGTTCCCTCGCGGTCGCCAATCTTCGCCATGATTTCGGCGAGCTGCGTTTTCCAGCCCGAAACAAGTTTTTTCGCCTCGGCTTCCTTGCCGAAAATCTTGCCCAGCTTTTCGATGTCGCCATACAGCAGGTCCATCGAAGCGGCGGGGCGGTTGGTGTCGAGATGGACGCAGCTTTCCGTCAGCACCAGCGTCTTGATGCCGTGCGGGGCCAGCGTATCGGGCGTCACCTCGCCGCCCGGCTTCATGCCGTAGTACCAGCCGGCGAAAAAGAAATCGGGCTCGACAGCGACGAGATTTTCGAGCGTCGGATACTTTGGCGCAAGTTCCGGGATCGCGCCCTGCTCGGCCTTGAATTCCGGACCGACCTTGTACCATCCGGTGATGCCGGTCAGGCCGACGATCGACGGTTGCAGCCCCAGCGCGAAGGCCATCTCGGCCATGTTCATATCCTGGATGACGGCGCGCTTCGGCGCGGCGTCGAACGTCAGCGGCGTGCCGCAGCTGTCGACCGTTACCGGGAAAGCGAAGGCGGTCTGGGCAAGCAGGAGGGAGGTAAAAGACAGTGCCAGGCGTTTCACGAATGCTGCTCCTTGGTTAAATCAGGGAAGGCACGGTTTGGAACGTCGAACACCGTGAGTTCGCGGTCTTCGGTCGGATGGCGCAGCCGAAGCACGTCGACGCCGAAAATCTCGCGGATCAACTGCTTGGTCAGCGCCTCGCGCGGACCGGCGAACGCCTGCAGGCGGGCAGCGTTCATCACCGCGACCCTGGTGGCAAATGGCGTGACCAGCGACAGATCATGCAGCACCGCCACGACGGTCATGCCAAACTGCGATACGAGTTCAAGAAGTTCGCTGCGGGCGCGCGGATCGAGATGATTGGTCGGTTCGTCGAGGAACAGGATTTTGGGCTCCTGGGCGATGGCGCGCGCCAGTTGGGCGCGTTGCCGCTCACCACCGGACAGCGAGCCGATCGTGCGGCCGAGCAGCGGCAGCAGGCCGGTTCTGCGAAGCGCTTCGGCGACGATGTCGCGTTGCTCGCTTCTGCGTCGCAAGCCGGCATGCGGGACCCGCCCAAGCCCGACATAATCGATTACGGCAAGCCGCGGATCAGGCTGATCGGTCTGGCCGACGACAGCCATGTGCAGAGCCCGCTCGGCGGCCGAGAACGTCTCCAGCCGGCGCCCGCCAAACCTCACATCTCCCGCGCTTGGCCGCAGCGTACCGCACAGCATGCGCAGCAGCGTCGTCTTGCCGGCGCCGTTTGGGCCGATGATGGCGAGGCGGTCGCCCGCCGCCACCGAAAGGCTGACCGCACTGACCAGGCGCTGGCCATTCGCCGTCGCGTTCAGTTCACGCGCTTCAAGAAGAGGCTGGGAGGCGTCCACTTACCGTCACTTTCTCCAATGGCGACGGAAGGAAGCGAACCGGCCGACAAACCGATGTCCACGTCTCCTCCCGGCACACCCCGTCCGGTCAACTCATGCTGATGGCAGGTCTCCTGGCTCGCGGGTCCTTGCGCCATCCAGCCTTCCCAGCCTTGCCGGCCAGTGGCATTTCGGATTTTGCTCGCCGCTTACAGTTGCGGGGGCAGCCACGGCCTCCATCCGAAGATCTCACCGTGTTCCCTTTTCACCCCTTGCCTTTCGACTCGGGGACCATCACCTTTCCACCGTAGATTTCCGCCGACCGCGTCGCAATGGTTTTGATTGGGCTCGCACCATGATGCGCGGTCGTTCGCATATGTAATGATATTACATATCAAGCGCTACTCTCTGCTGTCAACACCGGCATACCTGTGCTCCGGTTTTTCCCGGATGCCCAATTCAACGACCTTTCAATGGACCAGCGTGGAAGAGGTCGGTCGCCAAAACATCGGAAAATTTTCAGAATCCGATCGGGATTTCAGCGTCCAAAAAGCCGAATGAAAGCGTGCTGGTGAACGGGCCAATTGACCCCATGTTTTCGCGCCAGGGCGCCCGGCCCGTCTCCAGTCAAGGATCATTGCCGGCTGTCGCGCCCGTTCCGGCGCCGGCCGCAACATGGATAGGAGACAACATGACTGCCGCATTCCACAGCAGGTTGAAACATGGCCTCGTCGGCGTATCGATCGCGGCGCTCGGCTGCGCCGCTGCCGTCACCTGGTACGCCGCCAAGGGCGAGGCCGCGACTGCAAAGCCGGATGTGCCGGAAGCGAAGCTGGTCAAGGCCGTGACGGTGAAGCCGGAACCGCAGGCAGACAGTCGCATCGCCATCGGCGAAATCCGCCCACAGCGCGAAAGCGACCTCGGGTTCCGGCTCTCCGGCAAGCTCGTGCAGCGCACGGCAGCAGTAGGCCAGATGGTCAGGAAAGGCGAAGTGCTCGCCCGGATCGAGGACCAGGATTATCGCAACCGCTTGCGTAGCGCCGAGGCCGATGTCGCGGCGGCGCAGGCCGTGCTGGTCGAGGCGAGTGCCGCAGAGGTCCGCCTCGGAGCACTGCTTGCCAAAGGCTTCACGACGCGCGCCAGCTATGATGCGACGTTGAAGAACCTCCGCTCGGCGCAAGCCAAGCTGGACTCGGCAAAGATTGGCTTGGAGATGGCCAGGGATCAGCTCGCCTATACCGAACTGCACGCGGATTTCGACGGCGTGGTGACGGCGACTGGCGCTGAGGAAGGCCAGCTCGTCAATGTCGGGCAGATGGTCGTGCGCATCGCCGATCCGCAAGCCCGCGACGCCGTCTTCTCGATCGCCGAGGCAGCTTTCTCGAATGGCCGCAGGGCCGGGCATCCGCCGGAGATCATTGTCTCGCTGCTCAGCAACCCGGCGATCTCGACATCCGGCGTCATCCGCGAGGTGTCGCCGGTGGCCGATGCCGCTACCCGCACCTTCCAGGTGAAGGTTTCGCTGCGCAACGCCCCGGATGAAATGCGCTTTGGCAGCAGCGTCGCGGGCCGTGTCAACGAATCCAGCGCGCCTGTCGTGATGCTGCCGGGAAGTGCGCTGTTCGACAAGGACGGCAAGCCGGCCGTCTGGATTGTGAGCGCTTCGTCGGCGGTCGAGCTGAAGCCAGTCGTCATTGCCCGTTACGAGACCGAGCGGGTCGTCGTCAGCAGCGGCCTGGCCGAAGGCGACGTCGTCGTAACCGCCGGCATCAACCGGCTGCGCGAACACGAAAAGGTTCGCATTGCTGCAGGAGAAGCCAGATGAGCCCGTCACAAACGAAAGTGCTGATTGCCGGCGCCGGACCAACCGGGCTGACGCTTGCCCTCTGGCTCACCCGTCTCGGCGTGCCGGTCCGCATCTTCGACAAGGCCGCAGGTCCGGGCGAGACATCGCGCGCGCTCGCCGTCCAGGCCCGCACGCTCGAGTTCCACCGCCAGATCGGCATCGTCGAGGACGTGCTTGCCGCCGGCGTGCGGCTGGAGCAACTCACCGTGCGCACGCCGGCCGGCATCGCCGCAAGGCTGCCGCTCTCCGACTTCGGCCGCGGCATCAGCCCGTACTCCTTCGCATTCGCGCTGCCGCAAGACATTCACGAGCGCATCCTGATCACGCATCTCGAGCGCGCCGGGGTTCGGGTCGAGCGCAACACCGAACTGGTCGCCTTCGAGGACAGGACCAGTTCGGTTGTCGCCACATTGCGCAGTGGCGGTGTGACCGAGACAGTCTGTACCGCCTATCTCGTCGGTTGCGACGGCGCTCGCAGCACCGTGCGGCATGGGCTAAATATCGGCTTCCCGGGTGGTACTTACGAACAGGCCTTCTACGTCGCCGACGTGACGGGCAGCGGCGCGGTCACCCGCAACGGCATGGACACCACGGTCAGCGCTTACGGTTTCGCGATCGCCATGCCGGTCAGGCAATCCGGTTCACTGCGTCTGATCGGCATCGTGCCGAAGGCGCATGAAGCCGATGAGACGATCACCTTCGAGGCAATCCGCGCCGATGTCGAGCGCGACACCGGCATCAAGGTCAACGAAGTCAACTGGTTCTCGACCTACCGCGTCCACCACCGCGTTGCCGAACGCTTCCGCGTCGGCCGCGTGTTCCTCTGCGGCGATGCCGGCCACATCCACAGCCCGGCCGGCGGCCAGGGCATGAACACCGGCATGGGCGATGCGGTCAACCTGGGCTGGAAGCTCGCTGCCGTGGTTCAAGGCCGTGCCGATCAACGCCTGCTAGACAGCTACGAGCCGGAGCGCATCGCCTTTGCCCGGAAGTTGATCGAGAGCACCGACACGGCGTTCCGCTTCATCACCAGCCGCTCGCGCCTGGTCGGCCTGTTTCGCCGCTATCTGATGCCAAAGATCCTGAACGTCCTGTTGCACACGTCGTTCGGCTCGCGCGCCTTCTTCGGCCTGATCTCGCAGGCCGCGATCCAGTACCGTTCCGGGCCGATCAGTTCAGGAACGGCCGGGAAAATCAGCGGCGGCGACCGCCTGCCCTATGTCCTCACCGCCAGCGGCAACAATTTCGAGCCGCTGCGCTCGCTGGACTGGCAGGTGCATGTCTATGGCGCGGCGAATGCCGAGTTCCGGGCGATGCTGGCTCCGACCGGCATCCCGATCCACAGCTTCGCCTGGTCCGACATGGCCAAAGCTACGGGCCTGCATCGCGACGGTGCCTATCTGGTGCGGCCCGACGGCCATGTCGCGCTGGCCTCGCCGGTGCAGGAGGCAGCAGCGTTCCAGCGCTATCTAGCAGCGCTCTCGCTCCGGCCGAGGCTGGCCGAGCGCGCGCCCTACCGGGTTGCAGGCACCATGCACAGCCTGGCCTGACAGTTGCTGCGCCCGCCGACCCGCGGGCGCAGCACCGACCGACCTTCAACAGCACAACGTAGCCGGCGTCGGCCGGCCGCGCGCCAGACTGCGCGCGACATCAAGGAGTTGCATCATGACCAGATTCAACCTTTCCGAATGGGCGCTGCGCCACAAGAGCTTCGTCATCTACCTGATGATCGCGGCCGCGCTCGCCGGCATGTTCGCCTATACGGGCCTCGGCCGCGAAGAGGACCCGCCCTTCACCATCAAGACCATGGTGGTCAAGACTTTATGGCCGGGCGCCACGACCAGCGACACGGTCGAACAGATCACCGACCGCATCGAGAAAAAGCTCGAGGAGCTTCCCAACCTCGACTACGTCAAGAGCTACACCAAGCCCGGCGAATCCGTGGTCTTCGTCAACCTGAAGGACACGGTGACGGCCGATCAGGTGCAGCCGCTCTGGTACCAGGTGCGCAAGAAGCTCGACGATATCAAATCGACGATGCCTTCAGGCGTCCAAGGCCCCTTCTACAATGACGAGTTCGGCGACACCTATTCGCTTATCTACGCGCTCACCTCCGACGGCATCAGCCATCGTGAGCTGAAGGACCTGGCCAGCAGCCTGCGCGCCGGGCTGCTGACGGTGCCCGACGTCGCCAAGGTCGAGTTGATCGGCCAGCAGGACGAGAAGATCTATCTCGAATTCTCGACGCAGAAGGTCGCCGCACTCGGGCTCGACGTCGGCACGCTGTCGCAGGCGCTGCAGGCGCAGAACGCGCTGACCCCGAGCGGCACGGTCGATGCCGGCCCCGAACGCATCGCCATCCGGGTCTCCGGCAGCTTCACCTCCGAGGAGAGCCTGAAGGCGATCAACTTCTATGCCAACGGCCACTATTTCAGGCTGGGTGATATTGCCGAGGTCAGGCGCGCCTATTCCGACCCGCCACAGCCGATGTTCCGCTTCAACGGCAAGCCGGCTCTCGGCATCGCCATCTCGATGACATCAGGCGGCGACGCGCTTGCGCTCGGCGAGAACGTCAAGGAAAAAATGCACGAGATGGCGGCCGAGCTGCCGCTCGGCGTCGAGCTCGGCCTGGTCGCCGACCAGTCGCATGTGGTCGAAGAATCCGTCGGCGAGTTCACCAAGAGCCTTGGCGAAGCCATCGCCATCGTGCTCGCCGTCAGCTTCCTGGCGCTCGGCTGGCGTCCAGGCATCGTGGTGGCCGTCGCCATCCCACTGGTGCTGGCGATCACCTTCGTCACGATGGAGTATTTCGGCATCTCGCTGCAGCGCATCTCGCTCGGCGCGCTGATCATCGCTCTCGGCCTTCTGGTCGACGACGCCATGATCGCGGTCGAGATGATGATTTCCAAAATGGAGGAAGGCTACGACCGGATCTCGGCCGCCACCTATGCCTACACCTCGACCGCTTTCCCGATGCTCACCGGCACGCTGGTGACGATTGCCGGCTTCGTGCCGGTCGGCTTCGCCAAGAGTGGCGCCGGCGAATACTGCTTCTCGCTGTTCGCGGTCGTTGGCATAGCGCTGATCGTTTCCTGGGTCGTCGCGGTGCTGTTCACGCCACTGACCGGCGTCGTCCTGCTGCCCGAGCGCATCAAGGGTCATGGCAGCTACAAGCCGTCGCGCCTGGCGCGCGGCTTCCGCGTGCTGCTCGAAACGGCAATGCGGGCGAAGTGGCTGGTACTGTCGGCGACCGCCGGGCTGTTCGCGCTCTCGGTCGTGGCCATGGGCTTTGTCGGTCAGGAGTTCTTCCCGAAATCCGACCGGCCCGAAATCATGGTCGATCTCACCTTGCCGCAGACGGCGTCGATCAAGGCGACCGACGAGGTCGTGGGCCGCGTCGAGAAGCTGCTCGCCGCCGATCCCGACATCGAGCACTGGAGCTTCTATGTCGGCCAGGGCGCGGTCCGCTTCTACCTGCCGCTCGACGCGCAGCTCGCCAACGACTTCTTCGCCCAGGCGGTGGTCGTGACCAAGGGCCACGCCGTGCGCCAGGCCGTGATCGATCGGCTGGAAAAGTCGCTGTCCAGCGGCTTCGACAACGTCATGACCCGTGTCACGCCGCTCGAACTCGGACCGCCAGTCGGCTGGCCGTTGAAGTTCCGCGTCAGCGGACCGGATCCGGACAAGACGCGCAGCCTGGCACAGCAGTTCGCACAGGTCCTGGGCAGCAATGGTGCCGTGCGCAATATCAACTACGACTGGAACGAGCCTGCCAAGGTCATCAAGGTCGAGGTCGACCAGGACAGGGCGCGCGCGCTGGGCATCTCCTCACAGCAGCTTGCCGACACGATTAATTCGATCCTGTCGGGGTCGAAAATCACGCAGATGCGCGACGATACCTACCTGGTCGACATCGTAGCCCGTGCCGTGCAATCGGAACGCGCCGACATCGACACGCTGCGCACGCTGACGGTCAGCGCTTCGGGCGGACGCCGCGTGCCGCTCGACCAGGTCGCCTCGTTCTCCTATCAGACCGAGGCACCGCTGATCTGGCGCCGAGGCCGCCTGCCGACAGTGACCGTGCAGGCCGACGTCGTGCCGGGCGCCGATCCGGCCTCCGTGGTGCGCAAGCTCGACAGCGCGATCGCTGCCTTCAAGGCGGAACTGCCGGCCCGCTACAGCGTCGAACAGGGCGGCGTCATGGAGGACAGCGCCAAAGCGCAAGCGAGCATCTTCGTCGTCTTCCCGCTGATGCTGTTCATCATGATAACCGTGCTGATGATCCAGCTGATGAGCTTCCAGCGCCTGGTGCTGGTGCTGCTCACCGCTCCGCTGGCGCTGATCGGCGTTGCTGCCGCGCTGCTGATGTCGGGAGCACCGATGGGCTTCGTCGCCATTCTCGGCGTCATGTCGCTGATCGGCATGGTGATCCGCAACTCGGTCATCCTGATCGCGCAGATCGACCAGCACATCGCCTCGGGCGAAGAGCCGTGGTCGGCGGTGATCAGCGCCACCGCGCATCGGCTGCGGCCGATCCTGCTGACGGCAGCCGCGGCCATCCTCGGCATGATCCCGATCGCACCGACGGTGTTCTGGGGCCCGATGGCCTATGCGGTGATGGGCGGCCTGATGGTGGCGACCGCGCTGACGTTGATCTTTCTGCCGACCCTCTACGTCGCCTGGTTCGGCATCAAGGCACCGGCGGAGTCGGCGGCTGAGCCCATCGAGTCCGTCGCCGAACCGCAGCCGCTGGCCGCTTAAAGGCGACCCTTCCCAACAAACGCCACGGCGGCGGAACCGCCGTGGCAGCCGCTCGCAAGATTTAAACTGAAAGGACCGAACATGACCACCCGTTTTCGGAAACCTTCTCATCCGCGTCAACGCCAGCTTCCTGATTCTCGCATCGGCAGGCGGCCTGATAACCGACATTGCCGGCTCCTTCTTCGGGCGCAGCGCCGAGGCAGCCTTGCTCGCCAATGCACCCGGGACCGGCATCGGCTTCATCGAGGCGCACGGGCTTGCCCTGATCATCGGGCTGACCATGTGGCGCAGCGCCTATTCCCTGAACTGGCACGCTGTCCTGGCGGCCGTCCATGCACTGCTCGGAACCGCAAACCTCTTGTTCTGGCAGTTCTTCATCGCCGCCGACGTGCTCATCGTCGGCGACGCGACGACCGCGGCACATTGGCTGTTCGTGGTTGCCCACCTCGCGGTTCTGGCGGGCACTGCCCGGCCAGTCGCGTCATCGCACTGACCTTCGATCAACATCAGGAGAAACGAAAAAAATGCCTCTGAAATCCGCGAAGAAATTCCGCTCGGCCGCTGCATTGCTCGCGGCCGGCCTCGCCGCCGTCGAGATCATCGGCATCGCCGCGCCGGCGCTGTCGCTGGTCAGCCAGGCCGAGGCCCGAGTCGGCCAGCCCTGGACGCCCCGGAGTGCCGCAGGCGTCGCACGGCGCACCACATGGCGCGTGCTCCGGCACACTACAGCATGGGTTCCCGCGCTGCCCGCGGGCTGCGTGCGCACCAAGGTCAACGGCTTCGCCGTCTGGCGTTGCGGCGGCACCTACTATCGAGCCTATCAAGGCCGCTATATCGTCGTTGTCGTCGATTAACCGACCCCGGGCGCAGCCTGCCGCCCAAGCGCAAGCATGACGCCTTCGGCGAGATGCTCCGCGTCGGCCTGATTCTCGAACGGGACGCCGCGCAGCGCATAGTCGACCGGCGAAAACGGATCGCCCTCGTCGATGAGGGCGATCTGCCGCCTCGCCCGTTCCATCTCGCCCATCTGGGCGTAGCAGGCGGCGATTCGCGTGCGGATCCACGGCGCCGGGCGTGTGGCAAGCTCCAACGCCTCCGCCGCTGGCCGGTATTCGCCCATCATGTAGAGCGCCAATGCGCGGTCGAACTGGTACCAGTGTGGGTGCAAGGGGTCGATGCGTATGCCACGCGCCAGCCAGGTCAGCGCCTCGAGCGGTCTACCGCGCATTGTAAGCAGCATACCCATCTGCTCGATGCTGTCGGCGTCATAAGGGTTGAGCTGCAGGGCGATGCGCATGTGGTGTTCCGCTGCCTCGTGGTCGCGCATATAAAGTCGTACCAGTGACTGCACGCGGTGGCCGGTCGCCTGATCCGGCGATAAGGACAGGCCCTTGTCTGCAAGGTCGCGGGCGTTTTCCAGCACAGCGTCACTAGCGCGTCCGAATTCTCCATC
Organism: Mesorhizobium sp. L-2-11; assembly: GCF_016756595.1. Classification (NCBI taxonomy): domain Bacteria; kingdom Pseudomonadati; phylum Pseudomonadota; class Alphaproteobacteria; order Hyphomicrobiales; family Phyllobacteriaceae; genus Mesorhizobium; species Mesorhizobium sp. L-2-11. The sequence continues at coordinate 4,560,343 of NZ_AP023257.1, forward strand.
CAATGCGCGAGCCAAAGCGAGATATGTGTAGGCCAGGCCATAGGTCGGGTCCTTGGCGATGGCCGCCTCGAACAACGCCTCCGCACCCCGCTGATCGGTCTGGGCGGGATCGCGCAGGAGCGCGAAGCCGCGCAGCGCCAGCTCATAGGCGGCGAGGCTGGTGATAGGCTTGCGCGAAGCCTGCTCCAGACCGGCATTGGTGACCCGCGTGACCAGCCGGCTGACGATCTGCTCGACGATCTCCCGCTCGATCGCGAACAGGCCCGTGCCGCGCGACTGGTAGCGGTCGCCCCAGAGCTGGCTGGCGCTCGCGGTATCGACCAGATTTACAGCCGCCACCACCTGTTCGCCCTGACGCCGCACCGAGCCTTCGACGAGGAAGTCCGCGCCGATGCGCGAACGGATCTGCGGCCACTCGGTGCGCGCAAAAGAGGCGAAGGAAAAGCTCGAATTGCGTGCCAGGACGGTGACGGTTCCGAAGCGCGCCAGCCCGTTGATGATATCCTCGGCGAAGCCGTCTACAATCGCCTCGTCCGCCGGATCGCCGCTTTCATTGCGGAAACGCAGCACCGCCACGATCGGCTGCCCGCCGATCTCCGGCGATTGCTCGGCTTCGGCCGCCAGCATGTAGCCGCGTTTGGAGACGGTGCGAACCATATCCTCGCCGATTGCCTTGCGGATTTCGCGGATCGATTGCGTCAGCGAATCTTCGGTAACGAAAATGCCGGGCCAAGCGACTTCCATCAGCTCTGACTTGGGCACGATGCGGCCCATGTTGCGGGCGAGATGTGTCAACAGGGTATAGGCTTTGGGACGAAGGAATAGCGGCTCATCGGGGCCGCGCAGTGTCCCCCTGGCCAGATCCAGCGTGAATCCGCCAAATCGAAAGGTCTGATCGGCAGTCGCGATCGCCACTGGGATACCCTCCCTGACAAGCTCATTGACATACCGTATGCGCGTCCCGTCAAGAGGCGTGTGGGGCGAGCAGGAATTTGCGCGGAGCGCAATTTCGATCAAACTGGCGATGCCACGAGACGGCACCATCCTCGTGCCAAATGCGAGGCCGTGCCAATGAGGGCATGTCGGATACCAGGACTGCCAATGCGAGGAGTGATATGAACCCGACCGAGAAAGCGCTGTGGTTCGTCGAAAGCCGTCTGCCGGAAGCCATCTCGCTCGACGATGTCGCCAACAACAGCGGCGTGTCGCGCTTTCACGTGACGCGAGCTTTCGGTGCGGCGACCGGCCGTTCGGTGATGGGCTACCTGCGTTCTCGCCGGCTGACCGAGGCGGCGCGCAGGCTCGCCGCCGGCGCACCGGACATCCTCTCGGTCGCGCTCGACGCCGGCTATGCCTCGCATGAGGCTTTCACCCGCGCCTTCCGCGACCAGTTCGGCACCACGCCAGAACTGGTGCGCGCGCAAGGCTCACTCAAGAACCTCGATCTCGTGGAGCCGATCCTGATGGACCAGTCCTTCCTCACCAATCTCGAGCCGCCGCGTTTCGAAACGAGCCGGCCGTTCCTCATCGCCGGTCTCGGCGAACGCTATAGCTGTGAAACCAGCGCCGGCATCCCGATGCAATGGCAAAGGTTCGGCCCCTATATCGGCAACATTCCAGGCGAGGTCGGCGACGTCGCCTATGGCGTCTGCGTCAACGGCGACGATGCAGGCAATTTCGACTATATCGCCGGCGTCGAGGTGTCCGATTTTTCGGACCTGCCGAAGGAGTTTTCGCGCGTACGCGTGCCGGCGCAGAAATACGCCGTGTTCGCCCATCGTGACCACATCTCGACCATCCGCCGCACGAATTCGATCCGCGCAGCGGCAATGGCGGGTTGGAAATCTGGATACCGGTCAAAGGGTGAGGCACCGCCTTATCTTGCCTTCTCCCCCTTGTGGGCAGGGCTGTCCGGGGAAAGTTATTCATAAATGAAGGCCATCTGATTGGGAGAGGCTCGGTCCCTTGGTCGGCTTGGATTGACCGGTGGCGGCTTATCGATGGTGTGCAGTTTCCGCCGCCCGAACAAGTATTGAGCGACCAGTTCTGTGAACCTCAAGATAGGAATAGTGACGCGGCGGGTGCGCGCGACAATGCGCAGCAGCGCAAAGGCGATCATTGCTGCAAAGAGTTGCAGGCGACTTGCATTGCCGTTGTTGCCGAGGAACTTGCGGATCTTGAGGTGCTGCTTGATCCATCGGAACAGAAGCTCGATGTGCCAGCGGCCTTTGTAGAGCCGTCCAATCTCGACGGCGGAGCGCTCCAGATCGTTGGTCAAAAGCGTGATGGTGTCGCCCGTTTCGCGCTGAACGCGCAGGCGACGCAGCCGCATCGGCAGCTTGCAAGCAGCCTTGCTGACCAGGCTTACCTCACTGTCTTCCACAACCAGGAAGCCGTCGCCCTGCGGCTCGGCTACAGGGCGATCACGCAGCAGCGCCAGCCTCATGTTGGATTTGGGCCGCGTCACGAAGATCGATCCGGCTTCGGCGATCGCCGTCCACCAGCCATAATGGCAGTAGCCCTTGTCGAACACGTAGGTCGCTCCAGCTTCGATCGTGATCTGGCGACCGACCTGGGCGTCGTTGACGTTGGCGTCGGTGATGTCGAGGATGCGCGGACAGTCGGTCTTCGGGTCATAGACGACATGCACCTTCATGCCGCGGATGCGCCCGTTCGACTTGGCCCAATCGCACAGTTTGCCGAGCGGAATGGGGGTCGAGTCGATCAGCCGCAGCATTGCTTCGCCCTCGCGCCGCATTTGCCTGTCGAGCAGGTTCGCCACCAGACCGAACGCCTCGGCAAAGATGGCGACCGGACGCCGTCTGTTGGCATCCGACAAGGTCGAACGCATCAACGGACCGCTGCCCAGGTGATAATGATGCTGGCTGTTGGCGTTCCAGCCGGCTTCCAGGCCACGCAAGCTGCTGCTGCCGCAGAACTGGGCATAGATCAGCGCCACCAGATGATCCCAGCTTCTGAACGATTTGTCGTACGCATCCCCGTCGTGGCGATCCACAATTGCTTGGAATTGACGCCGATCGATGGGTTCAAGAAGCTGCCCGAAGATGCTAGGTGCAAAGCGCATGCCCCGTTCCTTTTCTGAGTCTCGACAACCAGAGAAAAGACGGACAAACCCCGTTTTACGGGGCATGCACATGTGGCATTTCGATTCACTCAAAACTTTCCCCGGACAGCCCTGCCTTGTGGGAGAAGATGGCCGAGCGAAGCTCGGGATGAGGGGGGCTCGAGCTTGGCACCGACAGCACTCCGTCCAACACCCCTCTTCCGTCTCGGCGCTGCGCGCCGATCCACCTTCTCCCACAAGGGGAGAAGGCAAGACCGCGCTGTTACCGCCACGGTTGTCCAGCACCATCGTCACGCAAATCGCCGACCTTTGAGATTGGCTCCCCCTTCTCCCCTTTGTGGGAGAAGGTGGCCGCGAAGCGGCCGGATGAGGGGTGTTCCAACTTGGCAAAAACCGCACTCCGTCCAGCACCCCTTCCGTCTCTACGCTGCGCGCCGATCCGCCGCCCCGGGGCCAGTCACGGCCTCGCCCGCCCTTCGGGCCCCACAAGGGGAGTAGGAAAGAGCGTTACAACTCCAGGTACCAATTCTGGCCGACCAGATCCTTGCCGAAGGCGTGGTGGCCTTCCTGGTCGGCCAGCTTGAAGCCGGCCGCCTCGTAGATGCGGCGCGCTGAGGTGAGCACGTCGTTGGTCCACAGCGTCAACGTCTTGTAGCCCTTGGCACGGGCAAAGCCGATGCATTCCTCGACCAGCCGCCTGCCGATGCCGAGACCGCGCGCCGACGGTTCGACATAGAGCAGGCGCAGCTTCGCCACCGCGTCCGACTGGCGCACGACGAAGACCGAACCGACGACTTCCCCTTCCCGCTCGGCGATCCAGCTGCGTTCGCATTTCGGATCGCAGGATTTGACGAAAGCGCCGAGGATTTCGGCGACCAGTGCCTCATAAGTTTCGTCCCAGCCATATTCCTGCGCATAAAGCAGGCCCTGGCGATGGATGATCCAGCCGATGTCGCCGACCTGCAAGGGCCGCAGCATGTAGGGGACCTTGGGCTCTGCACTCTCGCCCAGCAGGCGCTGCACAGTCTGCATCGCCTTGACCAGCCTGTCCTGTTCCGGTGCGGAAAGCCGGTCGAGCAGGGTCGCGACCTGATCGTGCGAACCCTGGTTCAGCGGCGCGAACGCCGCCCTTCCCGCCGGCGTCAGCGTAATCGACGAGCGCCGAGCATCGGCTTGCGTCGCCGCGCGCTCGACCAGACCGCGCTCCTCGAACTTTTTCAGCAACCGGCTGAGATAGCCGGGGTCGAGACCGAGATCGCGCGCAAGATCGGTGGCGGTCAGGCCGTCGCGATGCGCCAGTTCATAGAGCACCCGAGCCTCGGTCAGCGAGAAGGGGCTTTTCAGCAGCCCCTCGTCGAGCAGCCCGATCTGGCGGGTGTAGAAGCGGTTGAAACCCCGCACAGCATCGATCCGCTCCCTGCCGGGTTGATGATGAATCGTCATGGCATCCTCCACCAGCGCAAGATCAACCATTTACTTGACTTAGTCAAGTATCCGAAGCAGGGCATTGCCCAGTCCGAGAATGACGCCGACTTGTTGCTTCGCGACGCTTGCCATGCTGATAGACGAGGCGGGGCGACTGGTTCGACGAAGTGCGCGTCCTGCCGGGCGGCTCCCATCCGCTGGCGAAACGATGCGCGCCGGTGGTGCTTACTCTGCCGAGGCGCCAGTACTTCATCGCTGGCCATCGATCGGCTCACTCAGCGCCTTGACTCTCGTCAGCCGCCGGCTTATCTCACCGCCACGTTAGCACTCGCCATTGGTGAGTGCTAAACGTAGGTCCGGCGCCGCCGGGCTTGTAGGTTTGTCCGGCGCCGCCGGACGGAGGAACTGTTCTCACCATTCTCACCGAGGAATAAAAAATGGCAAAGTCGAAGTTCCGCCCGCTTCATGACCGCGTGGTCGTACGCCGGGTTGAATCCGAATCCAAGACTGCCGGCGGGATCATCATCCCCGACACGGCGAAGGAAAAGCCGCAGGAAGGCGAGATCATCGCCGTTGGTTCCGGCGCCCGCGACGAAGCCGGCAAGCTCGTCCCGCTCGACGTCAAGGCAGGCGATCGCATCCTGTTCGGCAAGTGGTCGGGCACCGAAGTCAAGCTCAATGGCGAAGACCTTCTGATCATGAAGGAATCCGACATCATGGGCATCATCGGCTGAATATCGGCCTCACCCTCATTTAAATCTTCGGGCTCAATTCAAGCCCCTGCCAGGAGCTAAAAATGGCTGCCAAAGACGTAAAATTTTCTCGCGATGCCCGTGAGCGCATGCTGCGCGGCGTCAACATCCTCGCCGACGCAGTGAAAGTCACGCTCGGCCCCAAGGGCCGCAACGTCGTCATCGACAAGTCGTTCGGCGCACCGCGTATCACCAAGGACGGCGTCACCGTCGCCAAGGAAATCGAGCTTGAGGACAAGTTCGAGAACATGGGCGCACAGATGGTCCGCGAAGTTGCTTCGAAGACCAACGACATCGCCGGCGACGGCACCACGACCGCGACCGTTCTGGCGCAGTCGATTGTCCAGGAAGGCCACAAGGCGGTTGCCGCCGGCATGAACCCGATGGACCTGAAGCGCGGCATCGACCTCGCGGTTGGCGACGTCGTCGCGACGCTGATCAAGAACGCCAAGAAGATCAAGACCTCGGAAGAGGTTGCCCAGGTCGGCACTATCGCCGGCAATGGCGATGCTTCGGTCGGCTCGATGATCGCCGAAGCGATGCAGAAGGTCGGCAATGAGGGCGTCATCACGGTCGAGGAAGCCAAGACCGCCGAGACCGAACTCGAAGTCGTCGAAGGCATGCAGTTCGACCGCGGCTATCTCTCGCCCTACTTCGTCACCAATGCCGACAAGATGGTTGCGGATCTGGAAGACGCCTACATCCTTCTCCACGAGAAGAAGCTCTCCAACCTGCAGGCCATGCTGCCGATCCTCGAGGCTGTCGTGCAGACCTCGAAGCCGCTGGTCATCATCTCGGAAGACGTCGAAGGCGAGGCCCTGGCCACGCTGGTCGTCAACAAGCTGCGCGGCGGCCTGAAGATCGCCGCCGTCAAGGCGCCGGGCTTCGGTGATCGCCGCAAGGCCATGCTGGAAGACATCGCCATCCTCACCGGTGGCCAGGTCATCTCCGAAGACCTCGGCATCAAGCTCGAGAATGTCGGCCTCAACATGCTCGGCCGCGCCAAGAAGGTGTCGATCTCCAAGGAGAACACCACCATCGTCGACGGCGCCGGCAAGAAGGCCGAGATCCAGGGCCGCGTCGCCCAGATCAAGCAGCAGATCGAGGAGACCACCTCGGACTACGACAAGGAGAAGCTGCAGGAACGTCTCGCCAAGCTGGCGGGCGGCGTTGCCGTCATCCGCGTCGGCGGTGCGACCGAGATCGAAGTCAAGGAAAAGAAGGACCGCGTCGATGACGCCCTCAACGCGACCCGCGCGGCCGTCGAAGAAGGCATCGTTCCCGGCGGCGGCGTCGCACTCCTGCGTGCTTCGCTGACCATCAAGGCTGTCGGCGCCAATTCCGACCAGACCGCTGGCATCGCCATCGTGCGTCGCGCGCTGCAGGCTCCGGCTCGCCAGATCGCCGCCAACGCCGGTGCGGAAGCATCGATCGTTGCCGGCAAGATCCTCGAGAACAAGGGCCCGACCTTCGGCTTCAACGCCCAGACCGGCGAATATGGCGACATGATCGCCATGGGCATCGTCGATCCGGTCAAGGTCGTGCGCACGGCTCTCCAGGACGCGGCCTCGGTCGCCGGCCTGCTGGTCACCACCGAAGCCATGATCGCTGAGGCGCCGAAGAAGGAGTCGGCTGGCGGCGGCATGCCAGGCGGCATGGGCGGCGGCGGCATGGGCGGCATGGGCGGCATGGATTTCTAATCCAGCCCATCAGCTTTCAGCTACGGAAAGGGCGGCCGAGAGGTCGCCCTTTTTGTTTGTCATGCACCACAATCGCCGTGCCAGCTGTGAATCGGCGGGCGAGACTCCTGTACCGTTGTACGCTTTGGTAATAGTTACGGCATGATGGGGTGGACGGCGCCCGACGGCATCCGCACCGGCTTCCATGCGATGAAAGCCACAAAAACGTCAACTCACCGTTACAGCGACCTCTTTGGCCGGCAAAGCACCCTCAATCAGCGCGGCGACCTCATCGGCCACCGCCAGCACCGGGGCGCGGTCGCGGCTGGCGCGCGCGATCACCATCAACCCTTCCAGCGATGATTCGACAAGCAGCGCCAGGGCCCGGGCGCGGCGCTCGGGCACCCCTGCCCTGACGAAGGCCGCCTGCAGCAGGCCTATCCATTGCTCGAAAGCCGAGCGGCACAGTTCGGCGAGTTCCGGCACGTCGGCGGGCCCGTCCAGCACCACGGGTGCGATCGGACAGCCAAGCGTGAACTGGTTGTCCTCCAGCATGCGTGCGACCGACTGGTAAATGTGGTGGACAGCCACCGCCGGATCCTTTTCGGCGGCCAGCTCTTCGCCAAGCCATCGAGTCACCTTGTCAACGCTGTCGCGCGTCACCTCGATGACCAGCTGGTCCTTGCCGCCAGGAAAATGAAAGTAGAGCGATCCTCTTGGCGCACCGGAGGCGCTCAAAATGTCGTTGAGCGAGGTACCGTGATAGCCGCGCTGCCTTAGCAGCAGCGCCGTCGCCTCGATCATGCGGATGCGGGTGTCGTTCGCCATGTCAGCCTCTGTCAGGAGTGAGCATTATAAGCCTCGCCCTAAATATGACAATCGGTTTACATAATATGTAGATCAGTCTATATATCGGAAACCAGTTAAACAGGAGAACGAAATGACCATTCGTGAAGCTGAGGCCCAATGGCAGGGGTCCTTAAAAGAGGGTTCGGGCCGTCTGCGGCTCGGCAGCGGCGTCTTCGAAGGCGCCTATTCCTTCCCGTCGCGCTTCGAAAACGGTCCCGGCACCAATCCCGAGGAACTGATTGCGGCGGCGCATGCCGGCTGCTTTTCGATGGCGTTGAGCGCCATACTGGGCAGCGGCGGCCATATCCCGGTACGGATCCACACCGTCGCCAAGGTGCATCTCGGCACGAGCACGGCGGGACCGACGCTCACCCGCATCGACCTCGAAACGGAAGCCGAGGTCCCGGGCCTGGCCCCCCCCCGAGGAATTCCAGCGCCTTGCCCAATCGGCGAAGGCAACATGCCTCGTCTCCCGGGCTTTGGCGGGCGTGGCTGATATCAGGCTCAAGGCCGACCTCGTCGTGGCCGCTGCGGAAAAATGAAAGGAGATACCGAGATGGAACGGGACAGCATCGTGGTCGTCCATCCAGACGATCAATCCAGACAGACGGCCGAGCTCATGCAGCGCTTCAACGACGTGTTCCAAAATCATGATCCGTCGGCACTCCCGGGCCTCGTGGCCGAAGACTGCGTCATCGAAAACACCGTGCCGGCGCCGGATGGCGCCCGCCATGCCGGGCGGGAGGCGTGCGTGCGGCTGTGGTCGGCGATCGCTAGCGAACCCGGCACCCGTTTTGACATCGAGGAGACGTTCGTCGCCGGCGAACGGGCGACAATTCGCTGGCGTTACTGGCCTGCCGACGGCAACTCCATCCGTGGCGTCAATCTGATGCGCGTAGCGGATGGGCTGATCGTCGAGGCGATGGGATACGTGAAGGGCTAGCGCCAACAGGCGCTACCGCTCAGTCAGCGCCAGCTTGGCGCCAAGCATGACGAAGGCGCCGGCGAAGCTGCGGCGCATCCAGGTCAGCACCATCGGCCGCGACACGACATGGCTGCGGATCGAGGCGGCGAAGATGCCGTAGCCGACGAAGACGACGAAGGTCAAAAGCATGAAAACGGTGCTGAGCTCCAGCATCTTCGACAGCGCATGCGGTTCGGTGGTGCTGACGAATTGCGGCAGGAAGGCGAAGAAGAAAATCGACAGTTTTGGGTTGAGGATATTGATGAGGATGCCCGAGGTGATCACCTTGCCGACCGAGCGCGGCGCGACGTCCTGCCCGACGTTCAAGCTACCGCTCTCCTTCAGCGTGTTCCATGCCATGTAGAGCAGATAGGCGACGCCGAGATATTTCAGCGTCTCGAAGGCGAGCGCGCTGGTGTGCAGCAGCGCTGCCAGCCCGGTAATGGCGGCCGCCATATGCGGAATGATGCCGAGCGTGCAGCCGAAAGCCGCGATGATGCTGGCACGCGCGCCACGCGAAAGCCCGGCGCCCAGCGTATAGAGAACGCCGGTGCCGGGCGAAGCCACGACAATCAGCGACGTCAACAAGAATTCGATGGTCATGCGTTGTTCCTCCGCTGTCCTGCCCGGGTGGAAAGGTAACTAGCCAGAGCACGGCGCACAAGCTGCGGTGGTGGACGGATGTCCTCGCATCCTTCGCCGGCGCCAAGCGATTGCGGCTTTCGCGGTTGGCGAAGGTAGAGGCGGGAGCGCAATCTCCCCCCTCGTGGGGGAGATGTCCGGCAGGACAGAGGGGGGCGCCAAGGATCGCCAACCGTTCAGTCCTTTTGCCGTTCGAAGATTATTCGACAATTTAGTTCGGAAATTGATTGATACGTTGGCGGGACAGCGCCCCCCTCTGCCCTGCCGGGCATCTCCCCCACAAGGGGGGAGATCGGCGGCTCCACCGGCAGCCCATGTGCCTTGCGCGCCATCAGGCAATCGTCGCCGCCAGGCATGCAGGCGCGGCAGACGTCCGGCCGAACGTCGTAGATGCCACAAATGGTCGACTTGCCGACCTCGCCGGAAAGTGCCGAGCAGCGCACGCCGTCGCAGTGCATGCCGGTTTCGCCGGCAGCCACATAATCTTGCGGGATCCGGTCGAGCTGCGCGTCATCTTCGGTCGAGAAGCGCGGCCATTCGGATGAATAAGAACAGCAGGCGCCGCAGCTCTGGCAATCGAAGAGAGGGACAGCGCGCTCCTCCATTGACGAAACATTCCCGGCGCTCGCCAAGGCGAGCAGCGCTGACGCAACGGGATTCAGGTCGGCGCTTCGCGGCAAAGGCGCTATTTTTTCTTCCTGGTCTTGCGCGACACCACGTCCGCCGGCGACTTGAACAGATCGGTCGCGGCCTCGGCGGCAACATCGGCTTTCGGCGCGGCGGCCGGCTTGGCCAGCTTTGCGGTGGCAGCGGATGCTGCCGGCTGATCCTTGGCGGAAAATTTTATGGCCATATCAATCCTCGTCAGAGAAACGCGATGATGGCGCATTCGGGTTGCGAAGCCGGCCGATCAGCGCCGAGACCGCCGTGATGTTCATTTCCTCGGGCGACCAGTTCCTGGCCTCCTCGATGTGCCGGGGTGCCAGCTCGCGATGCGTGCTGCCGCTATAGGCGGCATCCTGATGGGTGACGCGCTCATGGGTCTTGGCATTTTCGCGGACATACTCGATCAGATAGTTGGGGCATTCGGAGCGGCCACGCACGCCGAGCCTGACCTGGGCATCGCCGTGGGCTCGCTTGCAGCGCTCGAGCTTTTCGAGCACGCGCCGGACGTACTCGACCGGCTTGTCGAGATCTCCCACGACGTCGGCGATGGTCGAATCGGAGGCGATCGCCTTTTGCGGGACGCGCTTGGTGGCCATCAGCGTTTGCCCGCGCGCTTCGGCGCGGCGGCGAGCACGGCGGCCGCGGCCAACTCGTCAGCTTCCTTTTCCAGGCGCAGTTCGCGCAGCCGCGCGGTCTTGGCTTCCCGGGCCTGGCTGGCAGCATCCTGCTCGGAAATAATGCGGTTGAGCGACATGGACTGGGTCTGGGTCTTGCTGAAGATGGATTCGGCCTGGTCGCGGGATTTCTTTGAAGTGGCGGTCAAGGTCATTCTCCCGGTTCGGAGCGTAATGCCGAAAAATGGCGAGACCGGTCTTTCGACCAGGACCACGCACAAAGCAATACGGCAGTCGGTTTCAAATTGCTGGAGCATCTTTAGCACGTCCAAGCGAACGCGCGGTTCTCTTTTCGAACTTTGTAGCGCCCAAACGCAAAAGGCCAGGCATTGCCTGACCTTCCACTGGAGCGCCGCGCATCCTTTCGGGTGCGCTGGCACTTTTCGACCGCGCATGATCCTTTCGGAAACGAGGTCTCCGGGTCATGCGCTGGAAATAGCCGTTCACCAGTGCCAGTACATCCGTGGTCACCGGCGAGGCTGAATTCCGTTTTAGGCCGCCTTCAACTGATCGGCAGACATCTTGCCCGACTTGTTGTCGCGGACCATCTCGTAGCCGAGCTTCTGGCCCTCGACGATGTCGCGCATTCCGGCGCGCTCTACGGCCGAGATGTGGACAAAAACGTCGGCCGAGCCGTCGTCAGGCTGAATAAAACCGAAACCCTTGGTGGCGTTGAACCATTTAACTGTGCCTGTGCTCATAACGAACCCTTTCCGTGGCAAATATTCGTTCGCGGTCATGCGAATGCACAACAGCGTTTGTCTCGATTTTGATGGGGGAAGTTCGTCAAAGGCGCGCCTGGACACGCGGATAACAAAAGTCGGTCAAACAAATATCGACGAATTGCTTTTAGACTTCTTTTGGCGCCGTGTCAATTTTTTGCTTTCGCAGTGTCGGCAGCACAGGAGTTGTCCGGGTTAGATAGCACTGGAGTTGTCCGGTTTTCTGTCTCCGTGAGGAGGCGGATCTGGCGCTGAACCGGGCAGAATCAGTCCTTAAAAAAAATTGCACGATGCCGGGAACCATTTTGGCATCCGTGCATTTTGGGTATCGTCAGCAGTTCATGAGAGCAATCTCAGGAAGGGCTGACACAAAGGACGCCTCCCGTGCAATAAAACGCGCGAGGGGCGTTCTTTTATGCCGAGCAGCGATCGCCACTTAGCCCCGGCAGGGCCAAGGCCGTGGCTTCGTTAATGCCCAGGAGGCCAGGCTCCGGAACCGAAAACCCAGCCGCCCGTTTCCCAAACGGCAGATTGATTCCGGGAGATGCGGCCATGGTGAACAAGAATCAGATTGCGGGCCTAGCCAAGCAGCTCAAGGGCTCGGTGAAGAAAGCCGCCGGCAAGGCCACCGGCAACAGGCGCGTCCAGGCTGAAGGCGTGGCCGACAAGATCGCCGGCAAAATGCAGAAGGCCTATGGCGACATCAAGGACAAGCTCAGGAAGGTGATCTGAACCCTGCTGCTTCAATTGCGATGAGGAAGCGGGTTACGCGGTCTGGTGCCTGCTCCCGTTGCAGTTAGAAGTTCAGGCGCTTTGAGAAAGCGTTGGTGAAGGCGATCTCGCCATGGTCGCCAACGGCTTCGCCAAGCGCCACGTCCATGCTGTCGCCGGTCACCCGCGCCAGCGCGAAGCCGCCCATATAAGCGGCCTTCGGCTTGAACAGGTCGAGCCCGTCGGCGCGGTAGATCATCGGGGTCTCGTGCTGGTGGCCATGGAAGACGCCGACGACGTTGTAGCCCCTCAGCGCCGCCAGCAATGCCTGCCGGTCCGCTTCGCTCCACCAGTGCGGCGCACCAGCGCCGTCATCGTCGAAGGTTCCTTTGGCGGCATCCCACCGTTCGATCGAGAAAACATCCCAACCATAGTGCTGGAACAGGATGACGGGGCGGCCGTCCGCTGCATAGGTCGCCAGATCCTGCTTCAGCCATGGCAGGCCGGAGACCGCGCCGTGGCCGGTGTCGCCCGCGAAACGGTGCGTCTGGACGAGATGCAGGCCACCCCAGTCCCACGAGTAGCAGTCGGTGTCGACATCGTAACTGGTCACCGGCATCGGCGGCTTGAAAAACACGCCGGCGCGATGGTTGACCTCGACATAGTCGCGCATTTCGCGGCGGTACCAGTCGACGTGGTTTGGCGGGCCGTTCTGGTCGAGATCGTGGTTGCCGAGGCCGACATAGACCGGCACATGCACGCGATCGGGGCCGACGCCCTGCTGGTAACGCTGGCTGAACTGGAGCAGCTGCGTGCCTTCGCTGGGCTGGGTGACCTGGCCGCCGCCGTCATCGGTCATGTCGCCGCCGACGACGAGGCCGAACGGCGTGCCGATGCGGCTGCCGGCTGAGCGCAGGCCGGTGGCGATGCCGTTGATTTCGGCGGGCCAGTGCTTCTCGCCAATGGCGTTCAACGCGGCGACACTGCGCAGCAAGGCGGGGTCGGTCTTGCCTTCCTGCTGGCAATTGGGGCTCAGCCCGCCGGCCATGCGGCAGGCATGGATATCGGCGACGAACAGGAAGGTGGCGTCGACAGGCGCAATGCGCTGCCCGGTCTGTCCGAGCGCCGGTCGCGCAAGCGCGCCGGCCGCAGCAAGCCCAGCCGCCTGCGCCAGGAAGCGGCGCCGGGAAAGTGATCCTGCCGAGACGCGGTTCATGGCGTCAAATTCTGCACAGCCGGCGCCTCTTCGTCCAGTTGCCGCGAACGGTATGTCGACACGCTGCCGCAGGTCTGGCATTGCTTTCAGGTCAGGACTCAACTTGCGCGGGCAAACGCTATGAAGACTATATCCATCGCGACAGCACTTACCATCCTGGCGAGCGCCGCTCATGGTGCCGAGTGCATCGACGCCAAAGCCGCCAAGGCCGGATTCATTCTCGAAAGGCCCGGCATCCACAGCGAGTTTCGACCGGCGGCGGGTGGAATGGTGTCGGTCGCCACGACTACCAATCCCAGTCGCCGCAGACGCAGTTTCTGTTCGGCGGCCTGATCGAGGTGTTTCGCGACAGCGAGACCGGTCAGCTTGCGATGATCCCGTTTTCGGATCTGAGAAAGCTGTTTCCGCTCAAGGCCGGGGCGAAAAGCAAGACCGTTTTCGTCCGCCTCGCTGCAAACAAGCAGCCGAAGGGCACAGAGACGCTCGAGATCAACGTCAAGGGCAAGGAGACGTTCAGCCTGGGCGACTGCAAATACAACGTGCTGGCGGTCAGGCAGACTATCAAGAGCGAGGCCGGCAAGACCCAGGATGAATTCACCGCGCTCTACGCGCCCGACCTGCAGGCCGTTCTGGCCAGGCGCTATGACGAGGGCACCAACGCCGAAAGCGTCGTCGGCTACGAGGTCATCAAACCGCTGCCGAATTAAGTCCCGGCAGGGCAGAGGGCGACTGGCGCTCCGGCGTCAAAAGGCTTTGTACTGCCGCAGCACCCTTCGACGTCGCTTCGCTCTTGCTGAGGAAACTCCCTGCTCCAGCGCATTCAGGCAATCGCGCAGCACAGCAGAATCCTGCGCCGTCTTGGCCATCGACATGGCGCCGGAATAGGTGGCGACCGCGAGTGCGGCGAAACGCTGCGGATCGGTGTCCTGCTCACTGCCCGCTTGCTGGTCGGCCCTGACCTTGTCGGCGATCGCCTGGCGCCACGCCGAAAAGATGCCGGCAAGGGCGGTGCGGAAATCCGGATCGGCAAGCGACAATTCATGCGCCAGGTTGTTGAGCGGGCAGCCGCGCACGAAACCCTGTTGCTCCAGTTCCGCCGCCACGGCCTCGAACACGCTGCGGACGCCCTCGCGCGCCGAGCCTGCCGCCTGCACCGGCGCGATCCAAGTTGCTTCGACGGCAGCCGCCACCCGCTCCTCGATCACCGCCAGGGCCAGCGCTTTCTTGGTCGGGAAATGATGATGCAGTGCGCCGCCGGTGACGCCTGCCGCGGCCATCAAGTCGCCCAGGCTGGAAGCGTGGTAGCCGCGCGCCTGAAACGAGGCTTCGGCGACATCGAGGACACGTTTGCGCAGGCCTTCCGGGTCGTTGGTGCGTTTGCCGGACTGCGCCTTTGGGCGAGCGGTCATCTCTGCTGACATTTTCCAACGATAGCAGATTGACAAAACAGGACAACCGGTCTGTTTATAAAACAGGATGAACGCCCTGTTTTGGAGAGTGCGCGATGAGCCTGCCGCTGAATGCCGCGTCGAAATCCGGCCTCAACGCCTCGCCGGTCGTCGAGCTCAGGCAATACACGCTGAAACCGGGCCGGCGCGACACGCTGATCGACATCTTCGACGGTCATCTGATCGATGGTCAGGAAGCGGCAGGGATGATCGTCATCGGTCAGTTTCGCGATCTCGACCGGCCTGACATGTTCATCTGGCTGCGCGGATTCGACGGTATGGAAGCGCGGAAAAATGCACTGACCGCTTTCTACGAGGGTCCCGTATGGGCAGCCTGGCGCGACGCCGCCAACGCCACGATGATTTCCTCCGACGACGTGCTGCTGCTGAAACCGGCATGGCCGGGCGCCGGCTTCGATCTGTCGGGGGCGGCCTTGCCGGGACACGAAAAGCCAAGCAGAGGCAATCGCTTGTCGGGTATTGTTGTTATCAAGATTCATCATCTGCGGCCCGGCGCCGAAGCCGACTTCGCCAGCCGCTTCGAAGCCGATGCGATTCCCGTGTTGGCGGCACTTAGCGGACGGCCGCGTGCTGCGTTTGTCACCGAGCATGCCGCAAACAGCTTTCCCCGCCTGCCGGTCCGATCAGGCGAAAATGTCTTCATCAGCGTCGCCGCCTTCGGCAGCGCCGACGCCCATGCCCGCCACGAAGCAGCCCTTTCCGGTTCCCCGCAGTGGCAGGCATTCGAGCGGGAGGCCCAGTCATGCCTGGCTGGATCGACCGAGACCTTGCGCCTATCTCCAACCTCACGATCGCTGTTTGGGCGGTGAGAGAGGAGCCTCTTCCCGCTCCTTCAACCGATTTGCATCCTTGCTGCCGGCAATCTCCGCTTGAAGCCATTTGTGCAACGCGATACGCCGGTGCGAATTCGACAGACCGGAGAGAGATGTGAGCGCGCCAGAGACCAGAACCGAAACCGACACGTTCGGTGCCATCGAGGTCGCCGGCGACCGTTACTGGGGCGCGCAGGCGCAGCGTTCGCTGGGCAATTTCAAGATCGGCTGGGAAAAGCAGCCGGCGTCGATCGTTCGCGCGCTCGGCATCGTCAAGCGGGCGGCGGCCGAAACCAATATGGAGCTGAAGCGGCTCGACCCGGCCATCGGCAAGGCGATCATCGAAGCCGCTCAGGAAGTCATCGACGGCAAGCTCGACGATCATTTCCCGCTGGTCGTCTGGCAGACCGGCTCGGGCACGCAATCCAACATGAACGCCAACGAGGTGATCTCCAACCGGGCGATCGAACTGCTGGGCGGTGTCATGGGGTCGAAGAAACCGGTGCATCCCAACGACCACGTCAATATGAGCCAGTCGTCGAACGATACCTATCCGACGGCCATGCACATCGCCTGTGCCGAGCGCATCGTGCACGATTTGTTGCCGGCGCTCAGGCATTTGCACGCTGCGCTGGATGCCAGGACCAAAGCTTTCGCCCACATCGTCAAGATCGGCCGCACCCACACCCAGGACGCGACGCCCCTCACCCTTGGCCAGGAATTCTCAGGCTATGCCGCGCAGGTCGCCTCCTCGATCAAGCGCATCGAGATGACGCTGCCCGGCCTGCAGGAACTGGCGCAAGGCGGCACGGCCGTCGGCACCGGCCTCAACGCGCCGATCGGCTTTGCCGAGCGAGTGGCGGATCGCATCGCCGCGATCACCGGCATCGCCTTCGTCACTGCGCCAAACAAGTTCGAGGCGCTGGCGGCGCATGATTCCATGGTGTTTTCGCATGGCGCCATCAACGCCTGCGCCGGCGCCCTGTTCAAGATTGCCAACGACATTCGTCTGCTCGGCTCCGGCCCGCGCTCCGGCCTTGGTGAACTGTCGCTGCCGGAAAACGAGCCGGGTTCGTCGATCATGCCGGGCAAGGTCAACCCCACCCAGTGCGAGGCGCTGACGCAGGTCTGCATCCAGGTGTTCGGCAATAATGCCGCCGTGACCTTCGCCGGCAGCCAGGGCCATTTCGAGCTCAGCGTCTATAACCCGCTAATGGCCTACAACTTCCTGCAGTCGGTGCAGCTGCTCGCCGACGCCTCGATCTCCTTCACCGACAACTGCGTCGTCGGCATCGAGGCGCGGGAAGATAACATCAAGGCCGCCCTCGACCGTTCGCTGATGCTTGTGACAGCACTGGCGCCGACCATCGGCTACGACAACGCCGCCAAGATCGCCAAGACCGCGCACAAGAACGGTACAACCTTGCGTGAGGAAGCGCTGGCCACCGGGCTGGTCAGCGAGGCCGACTACGACCGCCTGGTGCGGCCGGAGGACATGACGCGTCCCGGATAAGTTGGAATTGATCGCAAAAATGTTACTGCGGTGAACAATCTGTAACCAAATCTGCATCTTTGGTGAACAGTCGCCCTGCTTTATGTGGATGGGCAACGCAACCCTTCCGGAGAGAGCCCATCATGTCCACCAACACGTCCGTTGCCGGTTCCGGCACCGTTTCCAACGCCGCTTCCCACGCCACTTCTAACGCCTCTGGCACGATCCTCCTTGGCCGCATCCTGCTTTCGGTCATCTTCGTGCTTTCCGGTTTCGGCAAGCTCACTGCGATCGCCGGCACCGCCGGCTATTTCGGCAGCATGGGCCTTCCGATGCCGACCGTGACGGCTGTCGTCGTCGGCCTGCTCGAACTGCTCGGCGGTGTCGCCATCCTCATCGGCTTTCAGACCCGAATCACCGCCTGGGTGCTGGCAATCTTCACCGTCGCCACGGGACTGGTCGCCCACACCGGCTGGGCCGATCAGATGCAGATGATCAGCTTCATGAAGAACCTGGCGATTGCCGGCGGCTTCCTCGTGCTGGCTTCCTCGGGCGCCGGCGCCTATTCGGTCGACGCCAAGCGCGGCTGAAGCGGTCCAGCAACAATTTGCAGCAAGGGGCGCGGAATTTTCCGCGTCCCTTTTTCGTTGTCGGTCTATGCCCGTCGACCAGCCGCCCATAGTTTCTGCTAGGATCGAGCTGTCGGGGTGAAGCCGACCGGCTGGCCGACATCGGAGGTGACCAATGCCGCGCGATGCGCTGCTTCTGCTTTCCCGGCTGCTGCTGGCCGCTCTGTTCGTTCCGTCCGGCTTTCACGCGCTTACCGACATTGCCGGCACATCAGGCTATTTTGCCGGCCTCGGACTGCCGCTGCCGACGCTCGTAGCCTGGGCGACCGGGCTGTTCGAATTGATCGCCGGCCTGCTCATTCTCGTCGGCCTCAAGACACCGATCGTGGCGCTCCTGCTTGCCGCTTTCTGCATCGCAGCAGGCTTCATCGGCCACTATGGCCATGGTGGCGACGATCCGACGCTGACCTTCATGCATTCGCAGATGCTGATGAAGGACATCGCGATATCGGGCGGTTTTCTGGCGCTGGCAATGGCAGGCGCCGGCGCCTACTCGATCGATGGGCGGATACTTCGGATCGGCGCTGAAACGACTTGACCGACACAAGCTGCCGGACTGAGCCGACTTACTTGCCTGAGCTTGGCTGAGCCGGACTACTTGGCTGGCATATTGGGGCCGCCCTCGACCGCCAGTACCAGCCGGCGATTGGTGACCCGCGCCAGCTGCGCCAGTCGCCCGGCCGGCCGCTCGCCGTAAAGATCGGCCAGCGGGGCCGGCAGCACCAGCGCAAGCACGCCATTGCCGCGGCTCTGCCATTTCAGCCGCGGCATGACCCCCGGCATTGCCGCCGTCAGCAGGTAGACGACGCGCATCACCGCGGCCAGCACACGGGCACGCTCGATATAGCGCGGCGTCGCCAGCGCCTTGATTTCCGGCGCGATCGATTCGTTGAAGATGCCCTCATGACGGTAGGCGTTGGCCAACGCCAGGAAGGCGCGGCCGGGATGGTCGACGCCGATGAAGGAGGCGTGGGCAATGATGTTGAGCGACTGCTTGCCACGATATTCGGGATGCGCGCGCCAGCCGATGTCGGCAAGCAGGCAGGCGGCCTGGCGGTAACGCGCCTCGTCGACGGTCTCCTCGATGCCGAAGGCGGCGAAGGTCTTTCCCGTCCACTCGACAAGCTCTTGCGCGTGGGTAACCGAACGCGAACGCAGCCGGGCGAGTTCCTCCGAGGCCGAGATCAGCGGATCTGCCTTCTGCTCGGCTTTGTCGAGCAGCGAATAGAGAAAGCCCTCGCGCACGCCAAGCGCCGAGACGATGATCTTGGACGGCTGCATCGCCGCCATGATCTCCTGCAGTACGATGGCGCCATAAGGCAGCAGCGAGCGGCGGTTCTTTGAGACGCCCTCGATACCCCTTATCTTCTCGATCTCGCCCTTGGCGACCTGCTTGAGGAAGTTCGCAGCGCTGTCAATGCCGATCTCGTAATGGTGCATGACGCTCAGCGGATAGCTGGTCATTTCCATGTACAGCCGAGCGAGGTTTCGCCAGGTGCCGCCAACTGCATAGAACGGCCTGCCCTGCCCGCCTTTCAGCAGCCTTGCCTTTGCGAGCTCGTCGCGTGCTATCTTTGCCGCCTGGGCCAGCGAGTTCCTGGCCATGTCCTGCAGACGCAGGCCGCCCAGCGGCAGCGTGATGCCGTCGCCGATTGCCTCGCCATCGACGTCGACCAGTTCGAGGCTGCCGCCGCCGAGGTCGCCGGCGATGCCGTTGGCCGGGTGGAAGCCGGAAATGACGCCAAGCGCGGAATAGTGGGCTTCCTGGCGCCCGCTCAGCACCTGGACCTCGGTCTTGAGCACGTCTTCGGCGCGGTGGATGAAATCGGGGCCGTTGACCGCCTCGCGGGCGGCGGCGGTCGCCAGCACATACATACGCTCTGCGCCGGCCTGCTCGGACAGCGCGCGGAAACGCCGAAACTCCTCCATCGAACGGGTCACCGCCTCCGGATCGAGCTTACCGGTCGAGACGATGCCGCGACCGAGGCCGGCCAGCATCTTTTCGTTGAACAGCGTGGTCGGCGAGCGCGCCAGCCCCTCATAGACGACAAGCCGGATCGAGTTCGAGCCGATGTCGATGATGGACAGCGGTCGGCGGTCCTGAAGCCGGCCCTGGGACGTTGAAATCATCAGCCGGTCGCTGCGGCGTTTTTCTTGCGGCGCTTGAACTGCGCGATGCGCTTGGGCGCATGCGATTTCAGCGCATCGCCGCGTCCGGAAAGGCTCGGATTGGTCATGAAATATTCCTGCGCGTTGAACTGTTCCTCACCCTCCTCAAGCGTGGCGCGCCGGGAGGTTCCGTCAGCCAATACGTCGAAACTTTGCTGGTTGTCCATGATGTTGCCCAGCATGATCTGGCCGAGAACTTGTTCATGCACCGTTGGATTGGTGATCGGCACCATGGTTTCGACGCGACGGTCGAGATTGCGCGGCATCAAATCGGCCGATGAGATGTAGACGACCGCCCCGTCCGACGGCAGTCCATGGCCGTTGCCGAAACAATAGATGCGGCTGTGCTCGAGGAAGCGGCCGACGATCGACTTGACCCTTATGTTTTCCGACAGGCCCGGCACCTGGGGCCTCAGGCAGCAGATGCCGCGCACGACGAGATCGATCTCGACGCCGGCGCGGCTGGCGTCATAGAGCGCGTCGATGATGATCGGGTCGACCAGCGAATTCATCTTCATCCAGATGCGGGCCGGCCTGCCGTCCAGCGCATGGCCAATCTCGTCCGAAATGTGCCTGAGGATGCGCTTGCGCAGCGTGAACGGCGAGATGGCCAGTTGCATCTCCTCGGTCGGCTCGGCGTAGCCGGTGATGAAATTAAACAGGTGGGCGACATCGCGGGCGATTGTCGGAGCGGTGGTGAAGAAGGACAGGTCGGTGTAGATGCGCGCGGTGACGGGATGGTAGTTGCCGGTGCCGAGATGCACATAGTTGCGCAGCTTGCCGTCCTCGCGCCGCACCACCAGTGACATTTTCGCGTGGGTCTTCAGTTCGAGGAAGCCGAACACGACCTGAACGCCGGCGCGCTCGAGGTCGCGCGCCCAGCGGATGTTGGCTTCCTCGTCGAAACGCGCCTTGAGCTCGACCAACGCAGTCACCGACTTGCCGGCTTCCGCAGCGTCGACCAAAGCGCGCACGATCGGGCTGTCGTTCGAGGTGCGATAGAGCGTCTGCTTGATCGCCACCACTTCCGGATCGGCCATCGCCTGGCGCAGAAACTGCACCACCACGTCGAAGGATTCGTAGGGGTGATGAACGATGATGTCCTTCTCGCGGATGGCGGCGAAACAGTCGCCGCCGTGCTCGCGGATGCGTTCGGGAAAGCGCGGATTATAGGGCTGGAACTTGAGATCGTCGCGGGCAATGGCGACGATCTCGGAAATCTGGCTGAGCGCCAGCGGACCGGTGAGCACGCTGATCCGGCTCGACGAGACGCCAAGCTCGCCGGCGACGAACTCGCGCAGTTCGGCCGGCATCAGCTTGTCGAATTCGATGCGGATGACCGAGCCGCGGCGACGACGTTTCAGCGCCGTCTCGAACAGGCGCACGAGATCCTCGGACTCCTCCTCGACCTCGATGTCGCTGTCGCGGATGATGCGGAACGTACCGGAGCCCTTGACTTCGTAGCCGGGGAACAGCTTGCCGATATAGAGGCCGACCGCTTCTTCCAGCGGAATGAAGCGGACATCATGCTTGCGGTCAGGCAAGCGGATGAAGCGCTTCAGCGCCACCGGCAGACGCAACAGCGCGCTCATCTCCTCGCCATTCCTGCGGTGGCGCAGTTGCAGTGCCATCGAGAAGCCGAGATTGGGAATGAACGGGAACGGATGCGCCGGGTCGATCGAAAGCGGTGTGAGCACCGGAAACACCTGCTCCTGGAAATGATCCTCGAGCCAGGTCTTCTCGTCCTTGGTCAGGCCGTCGCGGCTGATGCTCTCGATGCCTTCCTTGTCGAGCAGCAGCATCAGCGCGGATAGACTCTTCTGCTGGTCCTCCTGCAGGCGCTCGACCTCGCGCAGCAATTGTTCCAGCTGTTGTTCGGGGGTGCGGCCGTCCGGGCTCTTCAGCGTGATGCCTTCGCGAACCTGGCCGGCGAGACCGGCGACGCGGACCATGAAGAACTCGTCGAGATTGGCAGCCGAAATCGACAGGAAGCGAACACGCTCGAGCAGCGGATGATTGGCGTTCAGCGATTCCTCAAGGACGCGGCGGTTGAATTGCAGCCAGGAAAACTCGCGGTTGACGAACCGGTCCGGGTTGCCGCCCTCTCGGCTCGCCACCTCGACAGTGGTGAATTCGCTCTGCACCGGCTTTAGTTCGTTCATGGTTCCTGCTCGTTTCGCACCCGCTGGCCACAGCGCCGCGCGTCTTTCCGGACGCGCAAAGACGCTCTACCACTCCTAAGCCACGCACGATCCCCGGCGAACCGAATTCGGTTTCGGGGCCATGCCTTAACCGGCTTAGCTTATCCTGTGACAGGCTTTTACGACAGTTTGATTTCATCGATCTTGCAAAGAGACTGCTTATGATCCAGATGCAATCCAGGTGCAGCGCGGCGCGTCCTTTGGACGCGTAATCCGGGCTGCAGCGGGCGCGTGCCCTTTGGACGCGCCAGGAACGCGGTGAATTTTGATTTTGCGCATGATCGGCGGTCATGCGGCAAATGCAGGAGACGACGATGGCAGGCGGTTCCATTCCCCATTTCCAGAACGATGCGGGCTATGCGGCAATCGACATCGGCGTCAAGGAATTCATGTGCACGGGCGCCAACCCGCCTTTCGACCATCCGCATGTGTTTCTCGACATGGGCGACGACGATGAAAAAGTCTGCCCCTACTGCTCGACGCTTTTTCGTTATTCGCCAAAGCTGAAGGCCACGGAAACGCAGCCTGCCGGATGCCTGTATATCGACCAGGCCGCCTGACGCGCACGCCATCCCATGGACGACCCCCGGTCCCGGCACGTCGTTATCGCCGGAGCCGGCGTCGCCGGACTGACCGCGGCACTGGCGTTTTCCGAGCGGGGTTATCTGGTGCGGCTGTTCGAACAGGCGCCGCGCCTCGAAGCGGCCGGCGCCGGCATCCAGCTCTCACCCAACGCGACGCGCATCCTTCGCCAACTCGGCGTGCTCGACCGGCTGTTGCCGGCGGCGGTGCGGCCGGAGGCGGTGGTGCTCAAGGACGCCGCCACGCTGCGTGAGCTGGCGCGGGTGCCGCTTGGCGAAGCAGCCGAAAGGCGCTGGCAGGCGCCCTATCTCGTCGCTCATCGGGCTGATCTGCAAGACGCACTGATGGCGCGCCTCGCCGAACAGCCGGACATCAGTCTCATCACCGGCGCGCGCGTCGGCGGCATCGCCACAGGACCGCGCCATGCCACGGCTACAGTCGAGATTGCCGGCAAGACAGTTGAAGCCGGCGGCTTTCTGCTGATCGGCGCCGACGGCGTCTGGTCGGCGATCCGGGCTTTTGGCGAGTTTGCCGCCAAAAGCCGGTTTTCGGGCGAGCTTGCCTGGCGCGCTACGATCGGTGCAGACAGTGTCGCAGGAGAAGCCCTTGCGGCGGTCGGCGCCGCCAATTGCGTGACCACCTTCCTGCATCCGGGTTTTCACCTCGTTGCCTATCCGGTCAGCAACGGCATGGCGTTCAACCTGGCTGCCTTCACCAGGGGCGAGATCATCGCCGAGCGCTGGTCGGGCCACGCCAACCCCAACATCCTCGTCGGCGCCATGCGTGGCACGGCGGCAGCGCTGGCCCGGCTTGCCGAGGATGCCGGCCCGTGGACCGCGTGGCCGATCCATACGGTCGACCAGTCCCTGCCATGGACGACGCCCGCCGGCATCGCGCTGATCGGCGATGCGGCGCATGCGATGACGCCGTTCGCGGCGCAGGGGGCGGCGATGGCGATCGAGGATGCCGCAACCCTTGCCGACTTCGTCGCCGCCTCGCCCGCCGATCGCTGGGGCGCGCTTGCCGCCTGGGAAAAGCTGCGCCGCCCGCGCATCGCCAAGGTCTCGCGCCGCGGTGCCGTCAACCGGCTCGCCTGGCATGCAGCAGGGCCGGTGGCGGTCGCGCGCAACCTGTTCCTGAAGTGGCGCTCGCCGGAGATGCTCGCGGCCGATCTCGACTGGCTCTATGGCTGGCGGCCGCCGGAGGTTGGCGATCGGCGATGAAAGCTCGATAGGCTGGCGGGACAGCGCCCCCCTCTGTCCTGCCGGACATCTCCCCCGCAAGGGGGGAGATTGGCCGTCACAGCAGCCTTCGCCAATCTCCAACGCTGCAGGAGTGAGCGGAGCGCCGAAGCTGCTGATCTCCCCCCTTGCGGGGGAGATGGCCGGCAGGCCAGAGGGAGGTGCGAAGGGATGAGGCGCTTCTGGCAGCGCGGTTCAAAAGAGCCCGGCCGTTTCGGCCGGGCTCTTTTGATTTGATTTCAGCGCTCAGTGCAGGATCTGCGACAGGAACAGTTTTGTGCGCTCGTGGCGCGGATTGTCGAAGAACTCGGCCGGCGTGTTCTGCTCGACGATCTGGCCCTGGTCCATGAAGATCACCCGGTTGGCGACCTTGCGGGCAAAGCCCATCTCGTGGGTGACGCAGAGCATGGTCATGCCCTCTTCGGCGAGACCAACCATCGTCTCCAGCACCTCCTTGATCATTTCCGGATCGAGCGCCGAGGTCGGCTCGTCGAACAGCATGATGCGCGGGTTCATGCACAGCGAGCGGGCGATGGCGACGCGCTGCTGCTGGCCGCCGGAAAGCTGGCCGGGATATTTGTTGGCCTGTTCCGGAATCTTGACGCGGGTGAGGAAATGCATGGCGATTTCCTCGGCCTGCCTCTTCGGCGTCTTGCGCACCCAGATCGGCGCCAGCGTGCAGTTTTCCAGGATGGTCAAATGCGGGAACAGGTTGAAGTGCTGGAACACCATGCCGACCTCGCGGCGCACCTCATCGATCTTCTTGAGATCATTGGTCAATTCCTTGCCGTCGACGATGATCTTGCCCTTCTGGTGCTCTTCCAGCCGGTTGATGCAGCGGATCATCGTCGATTTGCCGGAGCCCGAAGGGCCGCAAATGACGATGCGCTCGCCGCGCATCACCTTCAGGTTGATGTCCTTCAGCACATGGAATTCGCCGTACCATTTGTGCATGCCAATGATGTCGATTGCGACATCGGTTGTGGAAACCTGCATCTTGGCGGCATTGACCTTGATCTCTTCCGCGCTGACTGCATTTTCTATGGTCATGGAAGGTTCCCTTTTTTGTTCTTAGCGCTTGTGGCCGGTGTCGAGCCGGCGTTCCGTAAACATCGAATAGCGCGACATGCCGAAACAGAACAGCCAGAAGACGAAGGCAGCGAACACCAGGCCGGACCTGGCCGTCTGCGGCGTTGCCCAGTTGGGGTCGTTAAAATTCTGTTTGACGACGCCGAGCAGGTCGAACATCGAGATGATCGACACCAAGCTGGTGTCCTTGAACATGCCAATGAAGGTATTGACGATGCCGGGAATGACCAGCTTCAGCGCCTGCGGCAGCACGATCAGGCCCATTTTCTGCCAGTAACCGAGGCCGAGCGAATCCGCACCCTCATATTGGCCCTTGGGGATCGCCTGCAGGCCGCCCCGCACCACTTCGGCCATATAGGCAGCGGCAAACAGCGAGACACCGATCAGCGCGCGCAGGAACTTGTCGAAGCTGACGCCGGCCGGCAGGAACAGCGGCAGCATGACGCTGGCCATGAACAGCACAGTGATCAGCGGGATGCCGCGCACCGTCTCGATAAAGATGACGCACAGCATCTTGACGATCGGCATCTTCGAGCGCCGGCCGAGCGCCAGCACGATGCCGAGCGGCAGCGACACGGCAATGCCGACGAAGGACAGGGTGAGCGTCACCAGCAGCCCGCCCCATAGCGGGGTTTCGACATGCGGCAGGCCGAACACGCCACCAACCAGCAGGATGAAGGCAAAGATCGGCAGCGCCCCGAAGAACAAGATGGCGTTCAGCCCCTTGCGCGGCACCTTCGGGATGAGCAGCGGCACCAGCAGCGCCGCGAACAGGATGGCGACCAGGATCGGGCGCCAGCGTTCATCGATCGGATAGCGGCCGAACATGAACTGGCCGAACTTGGCGTTGACGAAGGCCCAACAGGCGCCGGACCAGCCGTCCGGCTGGATGCCGCCCTGTGCCGCCGTGGCGCAAAAGGTACGGTCCGCGCCGGTCCATTGGGCGTTGATGAAGGCCCAGCTGATCAGTTGCGGCAATATCATCGCGACCAGCACGATGCCGATGATGGTCAGGATCGTGTCACCAGTCGACGCAATCAGGTTCTTGCGTACCCAGGCGCCCAGGCCGCGCTCGCTTGCAGGCGCCGACTGTGCCAGCGCCATTTCGACGCGGACGAAGGAAAGATCGTGCTCCTGCATGTCTCTACCTCTCCACCAGTGCCATTCTGGCGTTGACCACGTTCATGACCGCCGACGTCAACAGGCTGAGTGCGAGATAGACCACCATCATGATCAGCACGCACTCAATCGCTTGGCCGGTCTGGTTCAGCACCGTGCCGGTCGTCGCCGTGAGGTCCGGGTAGCCGATGGCGATGGCCAGCGACGAGTTCTTGGTCAGGTTCAGATACTGACTAGTCAGCGGCGGAATGACGATGCGCATGGCTTGCGGGATGACGACAAGCCGCAGGATCGATCCTGGCCGCAGGCCGAGCGCACCGGCTGCCTCGGTCTGGCCTTTGCTGACACCCATGATGCCGGCCCGCACGATTTCGGCGATGAAGGCCGCCGTATAGAAGGACAGCGCCAGGTAGAGCGACAGGAACTCCGGCTTGACCTGAAAGCCGCCAGTCAGGTTGAAGGTCGATTGCTTTGGATAATCGAAGCTCAGCGGGAAGCCGCTGAGCGCGTAGGCCAGCAACGGCAAACCGATGATCAAACCAGCCGATGTCCAGAACACAGGGAATTGCTGGCCGGTCGCCATCTGCCGCTGACGCGCCTTGCGGGCGACGAACCACGCCATGGCGATGCCGAGAAGCAAAGCAACCAGGATCAGCCAGGAGCCATCGCCCCACACGGCGCGTGGAAAATAAAAACCGCGTTGGTTGAGAAAGGAGCTGAACGGCAAATTGATGCTTTCACGCGGCGGCGGCAGCACCGAAAGCACGCCGGAATACCAGAAGAAGATGACCAGCAGCGGCGGGATGTTGCGAAAGACCTCGACATAGACCATGCAGATCTTGCGGATCAGCCAGTTATGCGAAAGCCGGCCGACGCCGAGGATAAAACCGATGATGGTGGCGGTAACGATGCCGGCGAAGGCAACGATGAGCGTGTTGACAAAGCCGACCAGAATGGCCCGGCCGTAGGTCGAATCCGACGAATAGGCAATGGCGCTGTCACTGATGTCGAAGCCGGCGCGGCCCCTGAGGAAGCCGAAGCCTGACGCAATGCGCAGGCGCGTCAGATTGTCTATTGTGTTTTGGACGATCCACCAGACCAACGCAACCAGCACGATGACGACCACCGCCTGGAAGACTATGCCGCGGACCTTTGGATCATTGATGAAGGAGCTGCGGCTTGGCTCCTCGCGAAGAATTTCCTGCGATGCCATTCGACCATCCCCTGGAAAGAGAAACCGGGAGGCAGACGATCTGCCTCCCGGATCACATTTCGATCAGCGGATCGGCGGAGAGTATTGCAGACCGCCCTTGGTCCACAGCGCGTTGATGCCGCGCGCGATCTTCAGCGGGCTGCCCGACCCGACATTGCGTTCGAACATTTCGCCGTAATTGCCGACGGCCTTGACGATGTTGACGACCCAGTCGTTGGAGACGCCGAGATCGGTGCCGATCTTGGTATCGGCCTCCTGCCCGAGCACGCGCTTGATCTCGGGATTATCCGAGGCCTTCATTTCTTCGACATTGGCCTTGGTGATACCGAGTTCCTCAGCCTGCAACAGCGCAAAATAGGTCCACTTGACGATGTGGTACCACTGGTCGTCGCCCTGGCGCACGGCCGGTCCGAGCGGTTCCTTGGAGATGATCTCAGGCAGCACGACGTGGTCGGCGGGCGAGCCCAGCGTCAGCCGGATGCCGTAGAGACCTGATTGGTCGGTGGTGTAGACATCGCAACGGCCGGCGTCATAGGCCGCGTCGACCTCTGACAGCTGTTCGAAGACGACCGGGCTGTACTCCATCTTGTTCGTCTTGAAGTAGTCGGCGAGGTTGAGTTCGGTCGTGGTGCCGCTCTGCACGCAGACCGCCGCGCCCGAAAGCTGCAGCGCGGAATTCACCCCCGGCAACTTCTTGGCGTTGATCATGAAGCCCTGTCCGTCATAATAGGTGACACCGACGAAGTTCAGACCAAGCGCCGTGTCGCGATTGATGGTCCAGGTGGTGTTGCGCGACAGGACGTCGATCTCGCCCGACTGCAGCGCGGTGAAGCGTTCCTTGGCACTGAGCGGCGTGAACTTGACCTTGGTGCCATCGCCGAACACGGCGGCCGCGACAGCGCGGCAGAAGTCCGCATCAATGCCTTGCCAGTCGCCCTTGTCGTCCGGCGCCGAGAAGCCGGCCAGACCGGTCGAGACGCCGCATTGGATGAAGCCCTTGGCCTTGACGTCGTCGAGCGTGGCCGCCGACGCGGACGAAGCGAACAATCCAAGCGTGGCGGCGCCCAGAATGCCGATTGCAATGTGTTTCATAACCCACAGACCCTTTTCTGTTTTTTTCAGGCGAACCTGACTTTTTTCCGTGTGAACGCAGCTTCCCGTTCCGGCCCATCACCGGAACCCGCATCGCAACCGACGCGCTGCCTCCCATTCACGAACTGCATCGAAGGCGATTATCACAGTGAGGTCAAGGAAAATGACCGAAACCCCAAGAGTTTGAAACCATTTGCCGCAAATGCCTGAACTGCAGACAAACGCGCCCGAAAAATTAGAAGCAACTGCAAGGTCCGGCCAACGCGAATCGGAGCTGGGCTTCTGAGACCGTCTTCGGGGAGGCAGCGCCGCGCCTGAATGCCATCGCAGCAATTGGCATAGCCAAAGTCCGCAGGCTGGCGGATGGGCGAACGGTTGCGCGGCCAATGCCGCCACACTATGGCTAGCGCTTCATCAGAGGCGAAGCGCAATGGCAAAAGACGGCAACGAAATGGGTATCAACACGCGGCTTGCCCACTCGGGCAACAATCCGCACGACTATTTCGGCTTCGTCAACCCGCCGGTCGTGCATGCCTCGACCGTGCTCTATCCCAACGCGGCGACGATGGCGGCACGCAGCCAGAAATACACCTACGGCACGCGCGGCACGCCGACCACCGACGCGCTTGCCAGCGCCATCGACGGGCTGGAAGGCTCGGCCGGCACGATTGTGGTGCCCTCCGGCCTGGCGGCGGTGACGCTGCCGCTGCTCGCCTTCCTGTCGGCGCGAGACCATGTCCTGATCGTCGATTCCGTCTACCACCCGACCCGCAATTTCGCAGACACGGTGCTGAGACGGCTGGGCGTCGAGGTCGAGTACTACGACCCGCATGTCGGTGCCGGTATAGCGGCGCTGATCAGGCCCAACACCAGGGTCGTGTTCACCGAATCGCCTGCCTCCAACACTTTCGAGGTGCAGGACATACCGGCCATCGCCAGCGCGGCGCACGCCGCAGGTGCGATCGTCATGATGGACAACACCTGGGCGACCCCACTCTACTTCCGCCCGCTCGACCACGGCGTCGACATCTCGATCCATGCGGCGACGAAATATCCGGCTGGCCATTCCGACGTGCTGCTCGGCACCGCGTCGGCCAACAAGTCCTGCTGGAAACAGCTTTGCGAAACCTTCTACACGATGGGCTGCTGCGCCGGGCCGGACGACGTCTATCAGGTGCTGCGCGGCCTGCGCACGATGGGCGTGCGCCTCGACCACCATCAGCGCAGCGCTCTGGCCATCGCCGGCTGGCTGGAGCGTCAGCCGGGCGTGGCGCGCGTGCTGCATCCTGCGCTTCCCAGCCATCCCGACCACGATCTCTGGAAGCGCGATTTTTGCGGCTCGAGCGGCATTTTTTCGATCGTCCTTGCGGGTGGCGGCCAGAAACAGCAGCATGCCTTCCTCGACGCGCTCAGGATATTCGGCCTCGGCTATTCCTGGGGTGGCTATGAGAGCCTTGCGGTGCCGGTCTTCCTCGGCGACCGCGTCGTCGCCAAAGGCCCTTATGACGGCCCGCTGGTGCGCCTGCAGATCGGGCTCGAGGACGTCGACGACCTCACGGCCGATCTGGCGCGCGGCCTCACTGCGGCGGCGGGAGCTTGAGCGACGGCACGGGGCTTCCAACGGGCGCATCCTCGGCCCGATCACGCAGGCCGATCTGCTGGCCGCAACGGCGCGCGCGCAAGCTGCAGACAAGCTGCTGGCGGAAGCGGTAGTCTAGGCGGTGCTGGCCGCCGGAAAAAACGTTCGGGAACCTTTTGCCGGTCAGGCCGTCCAATGTTTCGATCGGACGATTTGCCTCCGGTCAGGAGATTGGCTCGCGATGAGGAACCCGGTCATGTCTGCGACCGTCATGCCCGCCGCATCTGGCGAGATGCAGCTTGTCGGCCGTGCGCTGGCGCGCGAAGGCGGAGCCTTCAGCACGATTGTCAAAATGCACAACCAGCGACTCTACCGTATCGCCCGCAGCGTCGTCCGCAACGACAGCGAGGCTGAAGACGTCGTGCAGGAGGCCTATGTCAGGGCCTTTGCCCATCTCGGGGATTTTCGTGGCGAATCCTCTCTCGCCACATGGCTATCGCGCATCGTCATCAACGAGGCGCTTGGGCGTTTGCGCAAAACGCGGCGAACTGTAGCGATGCCGCAAAGGTTACAAGCCGAAATCATCAAGTTCCCCCTCAGCGACGATCCGGAGCGGACGATGGCGCAACGGCAGATCCTCGAGCTTGTCGAACGGGCGACCGATCGCCTTCCCGATGTCTACCGGACTGTGTTCGTCGCGCGGGTGATCGAGGGTCTCAGCATTGAGGAGACCGCCGAATTGCTTGATGTTCGGCCCGAAACTGTCAAGACCCGGCTGCACCGCGCCCGCGTCCTCGTCCGCAAGGCGCTGGCCGATCAGATCGGCCCGGTGCTGCTCGATGCCTTCCCCTTCGCCGGCCGCCGGTGTGAACGGCTGACCGCCGCGGTGATGCAGCGGCTTGGTTTTACAAACTGATTTTCCTGGATTCCCAGGAACGTCTGCCCCCTTCCGGCATCCAATCATCGTCAACTGAAAATGCTCGGAGCCAACCGCATCCGGCGAAGGAGAACGTCATGTTTATTCGATCGACCACCCCACTGGCAGCGCTTTTCCTGCTCAGCGCAGCGACGTTGGCGCAAGCCTCCGACAAGCCGAGCGACCCGCAGATCGCCCACATCGCCTACACAGCCGGCGTGCTTGACGTCGAGGCGGCCATGCAAGCGCTGAAGAAATCGAAGAACAAGGAGATCCTCGATTTCGCCAAAAACATGGTGCGAGACCATGAAGCCGTAAACAAACAAGCGCTTGACCTGGTCAAGAAGCTCAACGTAACGCCAGAGGACAACGCCACCAGCAAGGCGCTGACCAAAGCGGCGGACGAGGAACGAGCGAAGCTCGCCGAGCTCGACGGCGCCGCGTTCGACAAGGCCTATGTCGACAACGAGGTCGCCTATCACAAGCAGGTCAACGGGGCGCTCGAAACGCTGCTGATCCCCTCGGCCGAGAATGCCGAACTGAAGAGCCTGCTGGAGACCGGCCTGAAGCTATTCCAGGGCCATGAACAACATGCCGAACATGTCGCTGGCATGCTGAAATGAGAACAGCACCGACGGTATCGAAAAGGCATCTGTGGCTTACAATGGCGCTAACTATTGCTGCCGCACCAGCCAAGGCCGAAACGATTGAGGTGACGATCGAGAAGCTGGTTTTCTCGCCAGCCACTGTCGAAGCGAAGGTCGGCGATACGATCGAGTGGGTCAACAAGGACGTGTTCGCCCACACGGCGACCGTAAAAGGCGGCTGGGAGGTAACGATCCCGCCGAAGAAGGCGGCGAGCCTGACGTTGAAGACGGCAGGTTCGGTCGACTATTTCTGCCGCTTCCACCCCAATATGAAAGGCCGTCTGACGGTGACGTCGCCCTAGCCATGCCAGCCGAGACCGCCCTGCGCGCGCAGGGCGGTCCGGCGACCTCAAGCCGCCTGGTAGCGAGGCGCCGGCTCGCCGGTCTGCGTCGCGGCGAACAAGGTGGCGCGGGCGGCGTCGTAGGTTTCCCACAGCGCGCGGTCGTGGACCGACGGCAGCGTGATGGCTTCACCCTGATCGAACCCTGCCAGGGCCGCATCGACCATATCCTCCGCGGTCATCACCACTGCCGGGTCGAACGCTGAAAGCGGCATGCCGGCGAACTCGTAGAATTCGGTGGCGGTCGCGGCAGGAAGAACGAGCTGCAGCCTGACGCCGGTTCCGGCAAGCTCCTCCTGCAGGCCACGGCTGAAGTTCACCACATAACCCTTGGTGCCGCTGTAGAGGGAGGTGATCGGCAGCGAGTGCAGTGCCATGACCGAGGCTATGTTGATTATCGCCCCTGCGTTGCGCGACAGGAATGCCGGGAGCGCCGCTCGGGTCAGGCGCGTCAGCGCCGTGATGTTAAGGGCGATGGTCGACGCGGCATTCTCGTCGGACGTATTGTTCGTCGATCGCTGCGCCGTGCTGCGCGCCGGCTTGGCCAGTTGTATGACGTGGCACTGGTCCCAACCGGGCTGACATCGACGCAAACTCTTCTGCTCGGCCAGATCGACGGGCTCGCGGCCGCTTACGGCGAGGATGGGCCGACGCTGCAAGTCCTCGCCGACCGCCTGGCGATCCAGATCTCAGCGCTGACGCATGCCCTGCGGCCCCTTGTGCGCGACGGTCTGGTCGAGGTCCGCCACGATACCCAGGTCGGCGAACCAAGCATGCTGTGCTGACGCGGCTCGGCAAGGCGCGATACCAGCAGGCATACGTCGTGTGGGTCGAGGCCAACCGGCGCGTCGAGGCGATTTTGGGGGCAGCCGCGGCCGAAAAGCTGAGGAGCCTCGCCGACGATGTCGCCTCGCAGGATTTTCCCGACGCCTATGTTTCGGGCGCGAAGCCGGCGAGCAGCACCGAATCGTCGGAGCGTTAGAGCGCCGCGTATCCGTTGGGACGCGCCATGGACGGTCTGGTCCAGTGTTTCTACGACCAGCGACCGCCGCCCGAATGCAGACGGACGACAATCTGTGCTAAAGTAACGTCATGAAAGCCTGGCTGGAAACGGCAAAGAGGCGGGCGCGCGACATCAAGCTTGATGTCGTCGCCCTGTGGTTCGCCGCACGCGATCGTCGGGTGCCCTGGTTTGCGAAATTCGTTGCCGGGATGGTGGCCGCTTATGCGCTTTCCCCGATCGATCTGATCCCGGATTTCATTCCCGTGCTCGGCTATATCGACGATCTGATCATCGTGCCGCTCGGCGTAATCCTGGCCATCACGCTTGTCCCGCCGCCGCTGATGGACGAGTTTCGAGCGCGGGCTGCAGCGCTCGAAACTCGCCCGCAAAGCAGGACGGGAATGTTTCTTGTCGTTGCGCTCTGGCTGATTTTGGCAGCTTTGCTGATCTGGGCGTTCTGGCCCACCCACGCCGAGTAATGCGATCAGGCGGCCTGCACCTGAAGCCGCCTTGCCGGCGGCCTAAAACCCGAGCGCCAGCCACGCAGTCCCGGCAAGCAGCGTAACCAGCGTCAGCGGCAGGCCGACCTTGAAAAACGCCCGGAAAGATAGCGTCTTTCCGGAAACCCGCGCGTGCTCGGCGACGATCAGATTGGCGATCGAACCGAGCAGCGTGAAATTGCCGGCCAGCGTCGAGCTCATCGCCACGACCAGCCAGGCGCGCTCGGGGTCTTCGAGGCCTGGTATGAACGGCCGCAGCGCCAGCACGGCCGGAACGTTGCTCATGATATTGGATAGCACCGCGGTGAAGCCGGACAGCCGCCAGACGTCGTCCAGCCCGAGGCTTTTTGCCGAGGCGATGATGTCGGGGCTGAGCAGCGTCTTCTCGGCGCCGGCGACGACGATGAACAGGCCGGCGAACATGAACAGCAGCGGCCCGTCGATCTCGCGGTAGACGCGCGCCGGCTTAATGGCACGGGTCACGAGAAGAATGGCGCCGCCGATGAGCGCCGCCTTGGCGACCGGAACGCCGGCAAAGAAGGCGATCGCCAGTCCGATGCAGACTACCACCGCCTTGAGTACCTGGCCCGGCAACATGCGGCCGCGATAGACTTCGGGGCTGAGTTCGACCTTGCGCGCGAACTCGGCGCGATAAACGATGCGCACGATGACGACGACGGCGACTAGGCCGAACAGCGCGACCGGCGCCAGGGCCGCCGAAAAGGCCGGATAGGAAATCCCCGACAGCGCGCCTATGACCATATTCTGCGGGTTGCCGGTGATGGTGGCGACGCTGCCGCAATTCGACGCCGTGGCGGTGGCGATCAGATAGGGGACAGGGTTTCGGTTGATGACGCGGGTGACGTGAACGACTATCGGCGCCATGACCAGGCAGATCGCGTCGTTGACCAGAAACGCCGACAGCGCTCCGGTCAGCAGCGTCACCATCACCAGCAGCATGAACGGCGCATGTGCATGCTCGATGGCAACGGCGCCGAGTGCACGGAAGGCGCCCGAGACTTTCAGATGCGCCACGACGATCATCATGCCGAGCAACAGTGTGATCGTGTCGAAACTGATGGCGCGGTATGCGTCCTCCAGGCTGAGTGCGCCGATGGCGATCATCGCCGCACCGCCGAGCAGCGCGATGCCTGCCCGGTCGAGGCGCAGGCCAGGGATCGTGCCGACGGCGACGCCGGCATAGGTCAGGATCAGGATCAGCAGTGCCGCCGCGCCCATCAAAGTCATTTTGGAAAAGCCCCGTTCAGATCCGCCCTGTCCAAGGCCATAAGGATAGCCGGCGCAAGCAGTGATTCCTGCCGCCATACTCACCCGAACTCAATCCGATCGAGCAAGCTTTTTGGCAACATCACACATTGATGCGACGCGCACGTCGAACCATGAAGCGACTGGCGCACCATCGGCCAACAGACAATCACACCGGCAGAATATCTCGTAAAACGCCGGGTAGGGTTCCGTCAAAAGATGAAAGAGAGGCCCAAGCCCATCGAAATCGTGGTTCGATCATGGCCAAGACCGAGACTGTCCCCACCATTGGGCCGGCCGACCAGCAAAGCGAAGAACCCGCCCTCGGCATGGCGCGCTGAACACTCGGCTGACGCGCTGAACACTCGGCTGACGCCGGGAACAAGCAGCCGATTGCGGAGTTGGAACGGCGGTAGAGGTTTGCCGGAAATGAACTCCAGTCCCGTGCTGCAGAACATTTATTGGATAATTGCTCTCGGTGTTTCAGGCGTGCTGGCGCACCACGCTCTCAGCGCAGCGTGACCGCAATGACGCAGCGCGATCGCAATGCCACTTCACCACGGGAAGACAAGAAGGACGGCATAGGGCGAGCCCTTGGACTCGGCCTTATCACCGGCGCCGCTGACGACGACTGCTCGGCCATCGGTACCTATGCAAGTGCCGGAGCGCGCTTTGGGCCGGACCTGCTTTGGACTGCTCCTTTAACGCTGCCGATGATGTACACGGTCGTGTATCTCTCGTCGAAGCTTGGACAGGTTTCGGGCCACGGCCTCTTTCATGCGATCAAGGACTTCTACCCCCGGTGGCTGCTCTGGGCTGTCCTTGTGGGCGTGCTGATCGGCAACACGATCGAAGCAGCCGCCGATCTCGGCGGCATGGCTGCATCCATCAACATCTTCCTGCCTGTTCCGATCCCCCTCATTGTGATTGTAGTCGCGGCCGTGATCTTTGCTCTTCAGCTTTGGGGCTCTTACACTCTCATACGCAATATCTTCCGCTGGCTCGCGCTGGCCCTGCTTGCCTACGTCGGCTCAGCCATCATGGCGAAGCCCGATGCGGCAGCCGTGCTGTGGGGAACCCTTGTTCCAAAGATCCAGTTCAGCCGCGAGTTCCTGTCCATTGTGGTGGCCATCATCGGCACCACCCTTTCAGCGTATCTCTACACCTGGCAGTCGAATGAGGAGGTAGAGGAAGAGATTGCCGAGGGGAGAACGACGCTGAAGAAGCGCAAGGGTGCCACGGACGGTGAACTGCGTCGCTCCCGCCGCGATATTCTGATCGGCATGATTTTTTCCAACCTCATCATGTACTTCATCATCCTGTCGACAGGATCTACGCTCTATGAAGCCGGCGAGCACGACGTCGAGACCGCCGCTCAAGCAGCCGAAGCTCTCAAGCCGCTCGCTGGTGCAGCCGCTGGCGTCCTGTTCGCTGCCGGCGTGATCGGGGTCGGGTTCCTTGCCGTTCCGGTCATGACGAC
Source organism: Mesorhizobium sp. L-2-11 (assembly GCF_016756595.1). Taxonomy (NCBI): domain Bacteria; kingdom Pseudomonadati; phylum Pseudomonadota; class Alphaproteobacteria; order Hyphomicrobiales; family Phyllobacteriaceae; genus Mesorhizobium; species Mesorhizobium sp. L-2-11. The sequence goes on from NZ_AP023257.1 coordinate 4,596,568, forward strand.
AGGCGCGGCATACGATTTGGCGCAGGCAGTTGGATGGGAGCACAGCCTTCATGCCAAGCCGCATGAGGCGCCAAAGTTCTATGTCGCGATCGGCGCCTTCACGCTGATTGCTGTTGGCCTGAATTTCCTGGGTTTCAACCCAATGAAGGCGCTCGTCTGGTCCGGTATCGTGCAGGGCTTTTCCACGCCGCCACTGCTTCTTCTCATCATGTTGATGACGAACAACCCGCGGATCATGGGAGACAAGGTCAACAGCCGGACAACCAACGCCATGGGATGGGCTACTACGATCGCAATCTTTTCCGCCTCTTTGGGGCTGGTGGCGACCTGGTTTATCTAGGTCACCATGACACTCGCGCGCCAGCCCGCCAATTCGAGCTCACTTTTCAATGAAGGAGTTGGCGATGAAGAAGTTGGTCTTGCGCCCCAGCTACCGCGCTCCCGGCGGCATGGCCAAGTGCGCGTGCTTCTGGAAGATCGCAATCTTGTCGGGATAGGTAATCCGGATCTCGCGTCCGCATCCCTCGCACTTGTAATGGGAAACGACCTGAAACCAGCTGCCGTTCTTGACAACGGTGAAGTTGCACTGCGGGCATTGGAAAGTCAGGCCAACAGAGAACAGGCTGGGAGACAGGGACATTGCAGCACTTCTTGTTAGTCCGGCGTCTCGACGACGAAGGATGCGGCAATCAAATCGTCGGCATCGATTCTACCCTTGCCGCCCTCCAGCACTGCTGCGACCTTTCGAAAGGTCTTCAGTTCGTTCTCGGTAATCCGGGCGCCGCGCATCCTCTCAGCGAGGTCAGCCACGCGTATCCGCAGCGCCTGCGACGCTCCAATTTCACGGTTCGACATGGTGATCACATTCCTCTCGCTCGACTTCCCGCCGCACCTTTCGGCACGGCGGGTCCAGTCGCTTGGCTCATTCGATGACTTTGACGATCTTGCGCGTGCCCGGCTCAACCACAACGGTCCGGTTGTCGACCACCACGTAACGGTATTTTGTATTGGGGACTTCATGAAGTTCGACGGTTTCGGGCAAGGTTGAGCCGATATTGAGCTCCACTCCAGGGATTTTCACCGACGCCAGCGGCTGCTTTTTGACATATTCCCTGATGACGGTCTCCTGTTCAGGCTCGATGACTACGTCCTGAGCGGCAGCCGCGCCGATACCGGCCAGCAACAAAAACCCAGCGGCTGCAGTGGAAAGACGCATACTCATAAGTGCCTCCTCTATGTGAGCTCTATAGCGCTGAACGGCATCGTCTTGCGCCAGGCTCACCAAACCTCAGGCAGCCGCAAACGTTCCTTGGTTGGGCTTCGGTCTGATTCGAGACGGGACCTAAGTCTCACCTGTTTTCGCGTAATAGCCCGGACACCGCGCCACCCGGAACTGAGGCTGCTCGTAGCAGTTGCTAGCTGTGAGCTCGCGGAAGGAGCCGATGGAAGGAAAATAGCGTCCACCAAGCCCGCTGGTTATTCGCTGCGGTCTTCGACGTCTCCATCAGTTCCTAGCGATGGAACGGTCGTTAGCTAGGGTACCGGCCGGACTTTGACGATTGGATCAAGAACGACTGAGATCTGCGCAGCTATGTCCCTTCCTGCGCTGATACGGACTACCCGCCATTCCTCAATTTTGGCGGGTGGTCCACAATCACGGCTAGCTACGTCCGCCCTGGCGAGGCTGTCAGCGGATCAAGGTCGCGAGGGTCACCTCACATCAGGTCTTCGGCAACCCCGTCGAATTTCCTGAGGCCTGCGCTTGGAGGCTTTTGCTCAAGAAGGCCCTGTTCAGATGCGGCCGCCTCGAAAGCAGCGAACGCAGCCTGGTGACTGCAATGTCCGGCCAAGCATTCCTCGATCATTCGGATCGCTTCACGTCGGGACGGCTTGTCCATGGATGGCCAAGTTTGCTGCAGCGCTTTCGCTGCGTCGGCTATCGACGCGATCGCCATCGCTTTGCCATTCAAGTAGATTGAGATCGGGGTGAACGCCGTCATTTTTAAGCTCGCCGGTATTGATGGCGGCTAAACGCGAAGACAAGGCAGTGGTTGCATGGTGTGAATTCAGAGCGCCGCTGTCGGATACGATCGAGGCTGAACATGCACGTCCGATAGCCTTGATCGTTTCGGCGGCGCCCGTGCTGAAGTCCTGCGGGGATTCGACCGGGAAGCCCCATCGCCCTTAACCGAACTGAAAAACCAGCCCAGCAGCAAATACCGTGGAACCTTTCAAAGCCGCATGCCTTGTCCGTTCTTCATGGAAGGAGGTCGAAATGAGCCTTGACATAGGAAAAGTCGCCATAGCCTTGCTTGGCCTGCTTGCCTACAAGAACAGGGATAAGATCGGCGAGTTAATCGCCGGCAGGAACTCGACAGATGCCAAAAACGCTGGCTCCCCCGGCGGGCTCGGCGACATCCTGGAGCGTCTCAGGAATGCGGGTGCGGGCGATCAGGTCGATTCTTGGGTCGGTACAGGATCAAATCGCCCCGTTCAGCGCGACCAAGTCGAGAAAGCGATCGACCCGCAAACGTTGAGCGATCTCGCGGAGCAAACCGGATTGTCCCGCGAGGAACTCCTCGATCGGCTCACAAGTGAACTGCCCGAAGCAGTGGACAAGCTTACTCCCGACGGCCAGATGCCTGTGAGCAAGGGTCCAAATCTCCTCGACGAGGCACCTGGAGCTAGTCGCACTTAGCGCCAAGCTGACAGATGAAAGCCCGCGTCTCGGGGCGAGGACGCGGGCCGCCCGCCGCATCGGCCGCAAGCGCATCCGCGAGAACGAAAAGGGGTGAAAGTTGGAACTCGGTTCTTTTCCGAGTTGGAACTTTTCACCCGAGCCGGACCTAAGTCCTTGATTTATTGGCGATCCCGACAGGATTCGAACCTGTGACCATCGGCTTAGAAGGCCGGTGCTCTATCCAGCTGAGCTACGGGACCGCTGGCCGACGCAAGGGCCGGCTAATCCATGCGCTGGGACGGCTGCCCGGCATTTGCCGGTCAATGCGTCCAGGGCGTCCTGCGGTCATAGCGGAAATTCTCCGCATAGGAAATCTGGCGGCGCTTGGATTCCTTCGGCTCCTCGACGCGGTAGGCCAGCCCCTCTTTCTCCGCATAGGCCACCGCCTCTTCGCGGGTGTCGAAGGTGAGCCTGATCTGGCTGCGCATGTCAGCCGACGTGGTGTAGCCCATCAGCGGATCGATTTTCTTGCGCATCTCGGGATCGAATTCCAGCACCCAGTGGCCGGTCTTGGCCTTGCCGGACTGCATCGCGGTTTTGGCTGGGCTGAAAATGCGCGCGGACATGAACACCTCGTTACTACATGCAAGCGGCACCGCCGCTGTATTCCCGTCATTACTGCGCAATGCTGCCGGCGGCAAGGCCGAGCCTGCCGAACCCTCTCGGCCCGGAAAGGACGATCGAGATCGCACCGGGCGTTTTCTTCCCGGCGGGGACGTACAACGGCAGCCTGCCGCTTGACAGCAACCTGGGCGCGCCTGAGGTGGCGCTGCCGCGCCGTTTGTTCCGTTTTCGTGTTTTAGGGGTTGCGCAGCCAAGTCCGGAACCCTATACGCCGCCAAGGACTCGGAGTGTAGCGCAGCCTGGTAGCGCATCTGGTTTGGGACCAGAGGGTCGGGAGTTCGAATCTCTCCACTCCGACCATCCATTCACCGGAAATCATCGGCCGTGCTGCCGGCGCAGCTGCGCCGGACAGCATCTGCGACTGACGAAGCACCCAAGCGACCGACGAAGAGTCCGGATTTCCGGCGTGCCCGCCTGAAGCTTGCGAAGCGTCAGCCCTTGATGAACGCCAGGAGATCCGGATTGATAATCTCCGGGTGGGTGGTGCACATGCCGTGCGGCAGGCCCTCGTAGACCTTGAGCGTGCCGTGCTTTACCAGCTCGGCGGCAAGCAGGGCTGAGTCGGCAATCGGCACGATCTGGTCGTCGTCGCCGTGCATGATCAGGACGGGTACGTCGATCCTCCTCAGGTCTTCCGTAAAGTCGGTTTCGGAAAAAGCCTCGATGCAGTCGTAATGAGCCTTGGCTCCGCCCATCATGCCCTGGCGCCACCAATTGTCGACAGCCCCTTGCGAGACCTTGGCTCCCTCGCGATTGAAGCCGTAGAACGGGCCGGCCGGCACATCCCTGTAGAACTGGGCGCGGTTGGCGACCAAAGCGGCACGGAACCCGTCGAAGACCTCAATCGGCAGGCCGCCGGGGTTGCTGTCGGTCTTGAGCATGATCGGCGGCACCGCGCCGATCAGCACCGCCTTGGCGACGCGTCCTTCGCCACCGTAGCGGGCCACGTAACGCGCCACCTCGCCGCCGCCGGTCGAATGGCCGATATGGACGGCGCCCTTGAGATCGAGATGAGCGACCAGAGCCGCGACGTCGCCGGCATAGGTGTCCATCTCGTTGCCGGTCGCGGTCTGTGTCGAGCGGCCGTGGCCGCGCCGGTCATGCGCGATGACGCGATAGCCCTTGTCGAGGAAGAACAGCATCTGGTTGTCTGTCGTCGGCGCTCAGGGGCCAGCCGTGATGGAACACGATTGGCTGGCCTGTGCCCCAATCCTTGTAGAAAATCTCGGTGCCGTCCCTAGTGGTGAATGTGCTCATCGTCGTACTCCTTGCTGCAGTTGGCTGAATTGGCGGGGGGAAGGTTCGTCCCTTCTGTGGACAAGCTATTGCAGCGGAGTCATGGTGAGAATTGGCAAAACAGACATTGAACAAGGCAAAACTGACAAATGGGTGCGGCGCGTGATCCGATCGAAATCGGGCTTGTGGTGTATCCCGGCGTTCAGCAAGCGGCAGTGCTGGGCCTCACCGATCTCTTCCAACTGGCCAACAGGCTGGCTGCCGACCGGTCGCTCGATGCGTTGAGGCTTCGCGTCAGCCATTGGCAATGGCAGGAGGCGAGCCAGACCGTTATCCGCAGCTTCGACAGCGAGCCCGGCCCCGACAATGGACCTGCCATGGTCATCTTGCCTCCGACCCTAGGTGATCCGATCGCTCGCGAGACGGCTGCGCCCTATGCCGACTGGCTCAGGGCTCGTCATGCGGCGGGCGCGACGCTCGGCTCGGTCTGCGCCGGCGCCTTCGTGCTTGCAGAGGCCGGCCTGCTGTCGGGCCGTGCGGCGACCACGCACTGGGCCTATCGCGACGCGCTGGCGATACGCTTTCCCGACATCGCACTGGATACCGACAGACTGGTCATCGACGACGGCGACATCATCACCGCCGGAGGCTATATGGCGTGGACCGACCTTGGCCTGAAACTCGTCGACAGGGTGCTTGGGCCGACCGTGATGATGGACACCGCCCGTTTCATGCTGGTCGACCCGCCGGGACGCGAGCAACGCATCTACAGCCCCTTTGCTCCCAGGCTGAACCATGGCGACGAGGCCATTCTCAAGGTGCAGCACTGGCTCCAGGCGAGAGGCGCGCGCGATGTGACGCTTGCCACCATGGCGGAGCATGCGGCCTTGGAGGAGCGGACTTTTTTGCGCCGCTTTCGCAACGCCACCGGCCTCAAGCCGACCGAGTATTGCCAGCACCTGCGCGTCGGAAAGGCGCGTGAGATGCTTGAAGCGACGACCCGATCAATCGACCAGATCGCCTGGGACGTCGGCTATGACGATCCCGGCTCCTTCCGCAAAATATTCGCCAGGATAACCGGCCTGGCGCCGGGCGATTACCGCAGGCGCTTTGGCGCGGAACGAGCGGCGGTGGCGGGCGCAGCGAGCTGAGTTACGGCAGTTGCGGTTTGTGACGAGTCTCAACCGGACCGACTGGGACGGCTCGACCGGGCAGCAAAACAGGATTGCCTGTCGTCCGTGCTTTGCTCCTTAGAGAGCGCTTTGGACATCCGTCTTCGAAAAATCGTCGCCGACATAAAGCAGGCGGCAGGCATGTTCCTTCGCGACTTCATAGGCGAAGCAGTCACCGAAATTGAGCGCGGCCGGGTGAATGCCCTTACCCCATTTCGCGTAAGCCCCGGCGATGCGACGCGCAGAGGCCGGGGTCACTGCCGCAATTTCAAAACCAAGCCCGTCGATCAGGCCGGACAGTTCTTCGCCGACATTGCGCCGCGACGCGACGATCAGCGCTTCGGCCACGGTGCCGGCGGAAATCAGAATGTCGTCTTCGGCCTCGAGCGCCGCGATGCAGACATCAGCCTCCGGCTCGTCAAGAACGATCGCCATCAGCGCCGAGGTATCGACCACGATCATTCGGGCAGGCCATCAGCGCCGTAGAGGAAATCCTGGCTTCGCGCAGCGGATGGCCCGGCTTTCGCCCTCGCGGCGCCGGACGCCCTCATCGCCTCCAGCAATGCCCGGCGGTTTTTTCTGTCCGGCACTGTCTTGACCGGAACCAAACGCACGGCTGCATGACCGTGACGGGTCAGAATGATCTCGTCACCTGCCTCGGCCCGACGCACCAATTCGGTCAGCTGTCCCTTGGCGTCTGTAACGGATACCTGCATCGGCGCTCTCCTGTATGGACCATCCTCTGGTCCATATTTTGCAGTCAAATAGACCATTCAACGGTCCATTACAACGGCCAAAGGCAGAGCGGGATTGCGCCTTTCCGTGGGCACGGTTGCCAGTACACGCCACTATCGAAGGCAAGCTCGCCGGGAAGAGAACCCCAACCGCCTCATCTCCCGGCGAGCCTACAACCTGATTGATACGCATCAGGACCGGGGTTAGCCGGCAAGGCTGACGTTGCAAGATGGATGCCAGCATTGATTCCCCGAAATGGGACACCGCCTGAGCCTGACGTATCAGATCTCGAACTCGCCCTGCCCCTCATCCATGGCGCTGACGGTTTCGGCGGCGAGCGCCCTTGTGATCGGCGTCTTGCGCTCCAGTGCCGTGCGGTCGAGCCGTTCGACCACGCGCATCGCGGTGGCCAGCGAGCGTTCGATGCGGCGCACCAGATATTGCACGACATGCGGCTCGACCTCGACCTGGCGGTCGGCGAACAGTTTGGTGATGACACCGGCCAGCAAGAGATCGTCGGGCTCGTGGATCTCGATCATCGCCGCCGCCTTCAGCCGCGATGCGAGGTCGGGGAGCCTGACACCCCAGGCGGACGGAAAGCGCCGCGCGGTCAAGAGCAAGGTCGAGCCGGCCGCGCGCACCGCGTTGATCAGGTGGAACAGCCCCTCTTCATCGACCGGGCCGGCATCGATATCGTCGATCAGGGCCGGCCGCGCGCCGAGGCTCGCCATGCAGTCGCCGATCCGACCGGCGTCGACCTTCACTGCGCCGGCGCGGGCGCGCCAGATCGACGCCAGATGGGTTTTTCCAGAGCCTGCGGGGCCGGCCAGCACGACCACCGGCGACGGCCAGTCCGGCCAGCGATCGACCAGCGCCACCGCCTGGCTGTTGGTGCCGGAGACGACGAGTTCGTCGCGCGAATAGCCGGTGCCGTGGCCGAGATCGAGCGGCAACTGGCGCGGCGGGTCGATCCTGTTGTCCGGCATCTGGCTCAACTGCGCCGCCCACCGCTCCCGCGGCGACGCGCCGGTAGCGGCGGCACAGGTTCGGTGTTGTGGCCCTTGTAGAGCGGCGACTCGAGATAGCGGGCGATGGCAAAGCGCACCAGGACGGCAACGGCGGCCGAGGCCGGCACGGCGATCAGCAGGCCGACGAACCCGAACAGCGCGCCGAAGGCAAACAGCGAAAACATCAGCCACACCGGATGCAGGCCGACGCTTTTGCCGACCAGCCTCGGCTGCAGGATGTTGCCCTCGATGAACTGACCGACGAAGAACACGCCGGCCACCGCCGCGACCATGGTCCAGTCCGGCCAGAACTGGACGAAGGCGACGCCGACGGCCAGCACCAGCCCGGTCAGCGAGCCGACATAGGGGATGAAGGAGATCAGCCCGGCGAACAGGCCGATGAGGATGGCGAAATTCAGGCCGGTCAAGGTCAGCCCGGTGGCGTACATGGCGCCCAGTACCAGGCACAGCGTGCCCTGGCCGCGCACAAAGCCGGCGGTGGCGGTGTTGATGTCGTTGGCGATCGACCTGACGGTCTGGACATAATCGCGCGGCACCCAGCTGTCGACAATCGTCACCATGCGGTCCCAGTCGAGCAGCATGTAGAAGGCGACGACAGGCGTGACGACGAACAGGCTGACCACCGAGACCAGCGCCACGCCGGAGCTCCAGATCGAGGTGAACACCGTGGTCAGCAGGCCGAAGCCGGAGGTCAGCAGCGAGTTCAACCCCTCGCGCAGGCCATTGGCGTCGACGCCGAATTTCTCTTCCAGCCATCTCGGATCGAAGCTTGTGATCAGGGACTGCAGCCGGGTCAGGTATTCCGGCAGCTTGCTGGCGAAATCGGCCATCTGCGAAGCCAGCACCGGAATCAGGATGACGAAGGCCAGCACCAGAACGACGATGAAGGCAAACAGGATAACAATTGTCGCCATCAGCCTGGACAGCCCGAGCCGCTGCAGCCGGTCGGCGACCGGGTCGAGGAAGTAGGCGAGCACCATGCCGGCGACGAACGGCAGCAGGATGCCGCTGAAGACATAGAGGAAGATCGCGAGGATGATGGCGCTGACCAGCCAGAAGCGGATTTGGCGGCGAAACACGCCAGACGCGGCCGCATCGGCAGCCGCAGCCTCGGCTGCCGCGTCGATGTTCTGGTCAGGTATCCGGTGTGGAGCCTTCGCCATAGCCGCTCATATGCCTCAGCCAAGCCACGAGATAGGCCGCGGCCGAAGCCACGGTCAAGACCCCGGACAGCAATATGAGCACCGGCCTGAGCGGATCGAGATCGATGGCGAGGGCCAGTTCGCCCAGCACCACCGCCGCCAGCCCGATCTGGACGGCGGTGTTGGCCTTCGACACAAACAGCGGCTTCATCTCGACCGGGTGGGCCATGACGGTGGACAGAACGACGGCGCAGACGATCAGCGCATCGCGCGACACCATGGTGACGACCAGCCATAGCGGCAATTCACCGATGAAGCCCAGCACCACGAACACCGAGACCAGCAGCAATTTGTCGGCCATCGGATCGAGATAGGCGCCAAGCTGCGAAAACTGGTTGAAATGGCGGGCGATGAAGCCGTCGACGCCGTCGGAAATGCCGGCGATCAGGAAGCCGGCGAAAGCCCAGTCCCAACGCCCCTGCAGCATGGCCAGCACCACGCCCGGCACCAGCACGAAACGCATGATCGTGATCATGTTGGGGATGGTCAAACGCATGTCCGTCGCTTCTGTTTTGATGATACATGATAGAGATGAGAGGCCACGGCAAGTGAGAGCGACGCAGATGCTGCCAATCTCCGCTCGTGCCAAGAAATTGGCTGTCTTCAAGGCCGTCGCCAATCGCCAAGGTTGGAGATTTGCCTGAGGCCTCTGTCCACGATTTTGTGATGCCGAAAGTGTCTGAGCCAGCCGTTATCCTTGCGAGGCGCAGCCGTTCATGCGAAGAGCCCCGGAAAGCAGGAAAGAGTGATGAGCAAGCGCAAGAACGGGCTCACCTATGCCGAGGCGGGTGTCGACATCGATGCCGGCAACCTCATGGTCGAGAAGATCAAGCCGCTGGTGCGCGCGACGCGCCGGCCGGGTGCCGATGGCGAGATCGGCGGCTTCGGCGGCCTGTTCGACCTCAAGGCCGCCGGCTTCACCGACCCGGTGCTGGTCGCCGCCAATGACGGCGTCGGCACCAAGCTGAAGATCGCCATCGATGCCGGCAAGCACGACACGATCGGCATCGACCTCGTCGCCATGTGCGTCAACGACATCGTCGTGCAGGGCGCCGAGCCCTTGTTCTTCCTCGACTATTTCGCCACCGGCAAGCTCGATCCCGACCAGGGTGCGGCGATCGTCGGCGGCATCGCCGAGGGCTGCCGGCAGGCCGGATGCGCGCTAATCGGTGGCGAGACGGCGGAAATGCCGGGCATGTATCACGGCAACGACTACGACCTCGCCGGCTTTGCCGTGGGCGCGGCCGAACGCGGCCAGCTGCTGCCGACCGACGACATCGTCGAGGGCGACGTGCTGTTGGGGCTGGCCTCATCGGGCGTGCATTCAAACGGCTTTTCGCTGGTCCGCCGCATCGTCGCCACCAGCGGCCTTGCGTGGACCGATCCAGCGCCCTTCAACGATGAAGCCACTTTGGCCGAGGCGCTGCTCGAGCCGACCCGCATCTACGTCAAGTCGATCCTCAAGGCGATCCGTAACACGCATGGCATCAAGGCGCTGGCCCATATCACCGGCGGCGGTTTCCCGGAAAACATCCCGCGCGTCCTGCCGAAGGATTTTTCGGCCGAGCTCGACCTCGACGCCATCGAAGTGCCGGCGGTGTTCTCATGGCTGGCCAAGACCGGCGGCGTGGCGCCCGAGGAGATGATGCGCACCTTCAACTGCGGCGTCGGCATGATCCTCGCCGTCGCCTCCGGCCAGGCGGCACAGGTCGCGGCCGTGCTGCAGGAGGCCGGCGAGAGCGTGACGCCGATCGGCCGCATCGTGCCGCGCCGCGACGCCGGCGTGATCTATCGGGGCGCGATCGGCCTATGAGCATGCGCAAACGCACCGTGGTGCTGATTTCGGGACGCGGCTCCAATATGACGGCGCTGATCGCCGCGGCCGCCAACCCGGACTATCCGGCCGAGATCGTCGGCGTCATTTCCGACCGGGCCAATGCCGCCGGTCTCGGCATTGCGGCGGCGCGCGGCATCGCCACCAAGGTGATTTCGCGAGCCGACTATAGCAGCAAGGAAGCGCATGACGGGGCGATCGACGCCGCACTTGTCTCGTTCGGCGCCGAGATCGTGGCGCTGGCCGGTTATATGCGCATTCTCGGCGCGCGCTTCGTCGAGAAGTGGCTGGGCCGGATGATCAACATCCACCCTGCCCTGCTGCCCGCCTTCAAGGGGCTGGATACGCATGCGCGCGCCTTGCGCGCGGGCATACGCATCCATGGCTGCACGGTGCATTTCGTTACGCTGGACATGGATGACGGCCCGATCATCGCCCAGGCCGCCGTGCCGGTGATGGTCGGCGACAATGAGGACGTGCTCGCCGCGCGCGTGCTGAAGGCCGAGCACCGGCTTTATCCGCTGGCGCTCGGGCTGGTCGCCGAAGGCAAAGCGCGGATGGAAGGCGGCCGCACCGTGCTTGCCCACTTCGCCGACGATGCCGACAACAGCACCTCCGTGATCATGGCGCCCGATCCGCTGCGCGAGGAAACCGACCTCGAGCAGCTGGCGCGCATCACGCCCTGACGCTCATCCTTGAAAAAGGTAGTAATTATTGCTACCATCTTGGCAAGGAGACAGGTTGATGGCGACAGTCGAAAAAGTCAGCGTGGCGCTTTCGCCGGAACTGCTGGACATGGTCAAGAGCGCGGTGGCCAGCGGGCAATACGGTTCGGCAAGCGAAGTGATCCGCGAGGCGCTCCGCGAATGGCGCCTTCGCCAGCCCTTGCGCGAGGCGGAAGCGCAACGGCTGCGGAAAGCCTGGACGGAAGGGCTGGAGAATGGCCCGTTCGCGCCTTTCGACATCGAGGACATCAAACTGAAGGCGCACAGCCGGTTTAGCGACGCCGACAAAAAACGGCGGAATGGCTGACGTCCTCATTGTCCGCAGCCCGTCCGCCGAAGACGATCTGATCGACATCTGGTTCGGCATTGCAACCGACAGCCCGCTTGCCGCGGATCGCTTTCTGGACGCCATTGCGGCGCGCATCCAGCAATTGGCGACATTCCCGGAATCCGGTAACCGGAGGCCCGACATCGGCGCCGAAGTGCGAGCATTGACGATCGGCAATTATCTCGTGCTTTATCGCCTGGCCGAACAGCGCGTCGAGATCGTGCGCGTGGTGCACGGCGCACGTGACGTCTCAACATTATTTTGACAGATGCAGACAGGCAAATGAATCTCTTCGACAGCGCTATGCGGGCAAAAGGTGATCTGGCCGGTGTCTTCGAGACAATCCAACGAATGCCACGGCATACTTCTATCTGTATCGAATCGAGGACGGGCGAGTAGGTTCTGTCATCGATGCAATTCACATTCGATCGGGCGATTGGGCCATTACTGAAGCAGACATTTCGGTCAGGTGGGATAAGGATGAACGGCGGGTAGGTTTGTTCATCTTTGGTGCGCTTTGGGCGACCTTTGATACCGCCATGCGTACAAAACATGGGGGCGGATATGGGAAAGACTTTCAGCCCGACATTCCTTGGTCACAAATTGAACTCATGAAGCAACTCCTTCTTCTGCGTCACGCCAAATCGAGCTGGGACGATCCTGATCTTATCGACTTCGACCGGCCGCTGTCCGCGCGCGGGTTGAAGGCCGCCCCGCTGGTCGGTCGCGAACTGGCCAGCCAGGGCTGGCTGCCCGATCTGGCGCTGGTATCGCCGGCGCTGCGCAGCCGCGACACATGGCGGCTGGTTTCGGCGGAACTGCCGGCGCAAACGCCGGCCAAATTTGTCCAGGCGCTCTACGAGGCCAGCGCGGCAGACGTTCTCGCCAAGGTCCGGCAAGCAAAAGCGGCAACGAGCAGCCTCTTGGTGCTCGGCCATAATCCCGGCCTGGAGGAATTCGCGCGCCGGCTTGCCGGCGCCGGGTCGGATGCCGCCGCACTCAAAAAGCTTGAAGAAAAATTCCCGACAGCGGCTCTTGCCCGCTTCCTTTTCGACGGTGACTGGGCACGGCTGGCTCTCGGCGACGCGCGGCTGACGCACTGCGTTTGGCCGAAGGATCTGCGCTAAGCGAGAGCTGTGACTTGATAAGCAAGAACGGCGGGCCAAGGCCCGCCGTTCTTTCGTTCCGAAGCTTCAGGGCTTAGCGGCGGCCCCAGTTGCCTCGGCCCGATTGAGGCGCGGCGGACTGACCGGTGCCTGACTCGGATGTCGCATTGGTGTTGACAGCGTTGTGCTCGGTCGGGAGCAGCCTACGGATCGAGCCCGTGAACGTGTTGTCGACATTTCCAACAGCCGCATTGCCAACAGGCGCAGCCGTCGCGCGGCCATTTGCTGAGCCGGCGTTCACTCTTTCTTGCACGATGCGTCAACAGAAACGAACCGATCGGTTCGATTTTCTGCTGACGCGCAAGTACGTTCGCAGATTTACCGCTCTAGACGTGCACGTCGCCAAAAGAGAGCTCGCCGTCCTCGCTAGCGGTCAAGAACGCCGTGACCAGCAGACTGGCATAGAAGGCGGCGACCAGCACGACGATGACCAGGCCGGGAATCGGCCCCAGAGCGGCGCCGGCAACCGCCTCGCGCAGCGAACTGACGAAGTCGATGCGGACACCTTCGGTTAAAAGACTGGGGGTCGACAGTTTCAGGATCCAGGCCAACAGCAGGATCAGCAGCATGTGGATGTAGTTTCGACGCAGACGGCGCGCCAACGCCGCTCGCTGCGAGATGAGGAATTTTGGCGTGCGCAGACTTTCGCCGACGACCAACAGCCAATCGGACGCGAAGTCCGGCTGCGGCGAGAATAGCTGCGCGAAATAGTGCCGTTCGAACTGGCGCACGCGGGCCCGGTAAACGTCGAAGAAGCGATATCGCCGCGCTTCTATCCACAGCAGCAACAGGACAAGCAGCATGGCAAAAAGCAGCACGCCGTGATGCGCGCTGGCCGTCGAAAGCGAGATCGACAACATCGCCGCGACGACCGTAATCGCCCAATTGCTCGTCCGGTCCAGGCGGTCGCGCCACCCCGTCATGCGCAGAATCTCGGCGCGATGAAAATGCGCCATCGTGGTCACGAGTTCGCCGGGCGAAAGCGTTCTTCCAATGGGGGCCGGCGCTGCCAAGGCTTCTGCCATCACCATGTCTCCACCGCCACGCAAAAACGGCTGGATGGGTATATCGTTCCGACGCTTCAATTGGCCGGGCGCAGCCAGACCTTGTTGTCGTGGAGCGCCGCACCGCCATAGGGCGCCGGCGCGTCGGCGCCGGTCAGGACGTTGATGCCCTCGCCGCGCTCGTGGGCGCTGTTGGGCCAGATGCCTTCGGCCACCACGACACCGCGCTTGATGCCGTCAAACAATCTTGCGTGCAGCACAACTTCGCCGCGCGCATTTCCGATCTCGACGCGATCGCCATCGGCCAGCCCACAGGCTGCCGCATCGTCCGGATGCAAAAGCAGTTCCGGCCGGCCCTCCCTGGCCTTCGACACCGGCGTCTCGGAAAAAGTCGAGTTGAGGAAATTGCGGGCCGGCGAGGTGGCCAGCCGGAACGGATGCGCCGCATCCACCACCTCGATCAGGTCGACGTGGTCGGGAAATTCCGGCAGGCGTGCCACCGGCCCAAACAGGCCCATGCTTTTCGGCGGCCGGTTGGGTGCCGCCTGCCCGATCCAGTCGGCGCGAAAGCGGAATTTTCCGTCCGCGTGGCCGAAGCCGTCGATAAAATGCGCCGCCTCGAAATCAGGCTGCAAATCGAGCCACTTTTGTTGCTTGAGGCTCGAAAAACTGCCCAGCCCGCGCTTGCCCAAAATGGTGTCGATATGCTGCTGCTCGGTCATGCCGAAGCCGGGCCTGTCGCCAACACCGAGCCTTTTGCCGAGTTCCTCGATGACGAAGTGGTTACTGCGCGGCCCTTCCGGCGGGTCGATCAGCTTCGGCCCGAGCGTGATGTGCTGATTGCCGCCGCCCTTGTAAACATCGTCATGCTCTAAAAACATCGTCGCCGGCAGCACGACATCTCCAAGTTTTGCGGTGTCGGTCATGAACTGCTCGTGCACGCAGGAAAACAGGTCGTCGCGCAAAAAACCCTGCTTCACCAGCCGCTGCTCCGGCGCGACATTGACCGGATTGGTGTTCTGGATCAGCAGCGCCGTCACCGGCGGGCCGCCATAGAGCGCATCCTCAGCGCCTGTCAACACCGGGCCGATGCGCGAATGATCGAGGTGGCGGATCGCCGGGTCGCGCATCCGCGCGCCTTCCAGCAGTTCCTGGTTCAGCTTGAAGATGCCCGAATTGGAATGGAAGGCGCCGCCGCCCTCATATTGCCAGCAGCCGGTGACCGCGGCGATCGAGGCGGCGGCATGCATGTTGACCGAGCCGTTGCGCTGCCGCGAAAAACCGTAGCCGAGGCGGAAATAGGTTTTCTTGGTCGTGCCGACGAGGTGGGCGAAAGCCTCGATCTCATCGACGGAAAGCCCGGTGATATCAGCCGCCCATTGCGGCGTTCTCGTCTGAAGATGCGCTTCCAGACCGTGCGGATCGTCGGTGTATTTTTCCAGGTAGCCGCGGTCGGCCATGCCGTCACGAAACAGCACATGCATCACCGCGCAGGCCAGCGCGCCGTCAGTGCCGGGCTTCAGCACCAGGCCGAGATCGGCCTGCTTCATCGTCGCGTTCTCGTACACATCGATGACGACGATTTTTGCGCCGCGTTCCTTGCGCGCCTTGATCGCGTGAGTCATGACGTTGACCTGGGTGACCACGGCATTGGTGCCCCAGATCACCACGCAGTCGGACTTGGCCATCTCGCGCGGGTCGGGACCGCGCAACGCGCCGGCGCCCATCATCCAGCCGGTCCAGGCCAGATTGGTGCAGATCGAACCGAAGAAGCCGGAGTACCTTTTCGCATGGCGCAGCCGCTCGATGCCGTCGCGCTGCACCAGCCCCATCGTGCCGGCATAATAATAGGGCCAGACCGTCTCCGAGCCGTATCTCGCCTCGGCCGCGATGAATTTTTCGGCGACCAGGTCAAGTGCGGCCTCCCAAGTCGCTTCCTTCCAAAGGCCCTCACCCTTGGCGCCCGCCCGGATCAGCGGCTTCAGCAAGCGGTCGGGATGATGGACGCGGTCGGCATAGCGGGCGACCTTGGCGCAGATGACGCCAGCCGTGTAGCTGTTGGCCTTGGCGCCATGGACGCGGCCGATGCGCTTGCTGTCGAGCAGCTCGACCTCGAGCGCGCAGGTCGACGGGCAATCATGCGGACAGGCCGAATGGCCGATCCTGAGCTTTGCGTGCTGATTCATGAGCCCAAACTAGCCGCTTATGGCGGCGGAGTGTAGGGCCAGATGCAGCGCTAACTTGCTTCTCCTTGCTGAGGCAAGCTGAAATCTGGCGACCGCCAGCACGGAGCCGTTAGAACTGCGTCGTCAACGCCGTCAGCCACTCGGGCGAAGCGTTGACGACTGCGGTTTCCAACGCCTTGTCGAACCCAGACAGTATCGCGGCGGCGGTCATCACCAGCAAGACGCCTAACGCGACCTTCAGCCCGCTGCCGGCGCCGGCGATGTGGCTGCGCCAACTCAGCAAGGTCTCGCGGGACAGTAGTCCGAGGATCAGCAACGGCACGGCAGCACCGAGACCAAACAGGACCATGGTGACCCCAACCTGGCCAAGGTCTTGGCCCTGCGCTGCAAGGACGGAAGCGGCACCGAGAGTCGGGCCAACGCAAGGGCTCCACACCGCGCCGAGCAGCAGACCGACGCCGAACTGCCCCCAAAGGCCAACGGAGGAAAAGCCGCCAAACCGCTGCTCGACCCAGTTGCCGGCGGGACCAGCCGCAAGCGCGATATGCGTCTGGAATGCCGGCACGATCAATATCGTGCCGAGGACGAGCATCAGAACAGCGGCGGCGCTGCGAAAGACACCGCCGTCAAGCCCGACGGAGAACCCGATCGTGGCGACGAAAAGCCCTATGGCCGTGAAGGATATGGCAAGTCCTGCGGCCAGCGCGATGGGGCCATAGCGATGCTGACTGACGGCAGCACCGAGCACGACCGGGATCAGCGGCAGCACGCATGGCGACAGCGTCGACAGCATCCCGGCCAGGAACGAAAATATGAAGCCGAGTAGCATCGCCGCCGCTCAGATCGTTTTATCAAGCAATTGCTTGATGGCATCCGCCTTGGTCACGCCAACAAGCCGACCGACTTCCGTTGCGCCCTTGAAGGTGATCAGCGTGCTCTGCATCCGCGCACCAAGAGCCCGAACAACCTCTTTTTGGGAATCGAAATCGACTTCGAAAACGGCCAGGTTTGCGTGCTCGGGCGCAGGCAGCAACTGACCGAGCACCCGCTTCTGCGCCTTGCAGATCGGACACCAGCTGGCGGTGATCTCGACCAGGATCGGCTTGCCTGCCTTTTGCGCCGCTTTGAAGGCCTGCCGTGTGTAGGCCATGCGGCTGGCAGCCAGCGCCGCCGGAGCCGAGGCGAGACCCGATATTGCGGTCAGGCCGATGAGGAAGGTGCGACGGTCTAGCATTTCTTGACTCCTGAAGGTGTCGGCGAGCAAGTAATCCCGCCATGGCGGACATGAGGATACGGTCCGTTGTTCGCGCCAGCGACGGCGAACGTTACAGGCTCACGGTAATGTTACCGAGGCCGCCCTTCGCTTGTGTCCACGTGCATTCGACGCCGTCAGCAGCCATCAGGTGCTGACGCCAAGCGCACCAGTGGCCTCAGCAAGCGCTCGGGGTGATGGACGCGGTCGGCATAGCCGTTTATGGCGGCGGCGTGTAGGGCCAGATGGCGAAGCTGCGATCTCCCCCCTTGTGGGGGAGATGTCCGGCAGGACAGAGGGAGGCGCGAAGGATCGCCTACCTTGTTCGCCCTGCAACACCCGAGACTGGCCTGAGAACGCAACCATGATCAATTGAGAGGTCGGCGGGACAGCGCCCCCCTCTGCCCTGCCGGGCATCTCCCCCACAAGGGGGAGATTAGCTCTTCCCTTACTCCGCCGTGCCTTCCTCATACTCCGCCGACATCGACAGCCATTTTTCCTCATGGGCGGCCAGCGTCTGGGCCAGTTGCGATCGCTCCTTGGCCAGCCGTGTCGCCGTCGACGGGTCCTTTTCGTAGACCGCCGGATTGGCGAGTTCGTCCTCGATCAAGTCGATGCGCTTGCGGATGCGGTCCATCAGCGCTTCGGTGGCGCGGATCTCCTTGGCCAGCGGCTCGAAGGCGGCGCGGCGCGCTGCCGCGTCACGGCGGCGGTCGGCCTTCGAGGCCTTTTCGGCCTCGCGCTTGCCGCGGCGGTCGCCGGCCACGCCGGTGACCAGCGTCTTGTAATCATCGAGGTCGCCGTCAAAAGGATTGACCGTCCCGTCCTTGACCAGCCACAGCCGGTCGGCCGTCGCCTCAAGCAGATGGCGATCGTGCGAGATCAGGATGACGGCGCCGGGAAACTCGTTCAACGCATGGATCAGCGATTCACGGCTGTCGATATCGAGATGGTTGGTCGGTTCGTCGAGGATGAACAGGTTTGGTCCCTCGAACGCCGACAGGCCCATCAACAGCCGCGCCTTCTCGCCACCCGACAGGTCCTTGGCGGCGGTGTTCATCTTCTCGGTGGTCAGTCCGAACTGGGCGACGCGGCCGCGCACTTTCGATTCCGGTGCTTCCGGCATCAGCCGGCGGACATGCTCATAGGCGTTTTCACTCGGCCTGAGATCGTCGAGCTGATGCTGGGCGAAGATCGCCACCTTCAGGCCGGGTGCTACCGTCATGGTCCCGCTCTCCTGCTTCAGGCGGCCGGACAGCAATTTGGCGAAGGTCGACTTGCCGTTGCCGTTGGCGCCAAGCAGCGCGATACGGTCGTCGGCATCGATGCGCAGCGTCATCTTCTTCAGGATCGGCTCACCCTCGACATAGCCGACATTGACGTTGTTGAGCGCAATGATCGGCGACGCCACAGTCTTCACCGGCTCGGGAAAGGAGAACGGCCGCACGTTGTCGTTCACAATCGCGGCGATCGGCTTCATCTTCTCCAGCGCCTTGATGCGCGACTGCGCCTGTCTCGCCTTCGAAGCTTTTGCGCGGAAGCGCTCGACGAAGGATTCCATGTGCTTGCGCGCGGCTTCCTGCTTGACCCTGCCCTTCTCCTGCAGTTCGCGCTGCTCGGTGTATTGCCGCTCGAACTGGTCGTAGCCGCCGCGCCAGAAGGTCAGCTTCTTCTGGTCGAGATGGACGATCGAGTTGACGGCGCGGTTGAGCAGGTCGCGGTCATGCGAGATCAACAGCACCGTGTGGGGATATTTCGACACGTAGTTTTCCAGCCACAGCGTGCCTTCGAGGTCGAGATAGTTGGTCGGCTCGTCGAGCAGCAGCAGATCGGGCTCGGCAAACAGCACCGCGGCGAGTGCGACGCGCATGCGCCAGCCGCCAGAGAACGACGAGGCCGGCCGCCGCTGGGCGGCGTCGTCGAAGCCGAGGCCGGCGAGGATGGTGGCGGCACGCGACTCGGCCGAATGGGCGTCGATATCGGCCAGCCGCATGTGGATGTCGGCGATGCGGTGCGGATCGCTCGCCGTCTTTTCCTCATCGAGCAGTGCAGAGCGTTCGAGGTCGGCCTTGAGCACGATTTCGATCAGCGGCTCCTCGGTGCCGGGAGCCTCCTGCGCCACCTGGCCGATGCGCGTGTTCTTCGGCAGGCTGATCGAGCCGGTCTCGGAGGCGAGGTCGCCGGTGATCGCCTTGAACAAAGTGGTCTTGCCGGTGCCGTTACGGCCGACAAGCCCTGCCTTGCTGCCGGCCGGCAAGCTCAGCGAGGCATGGTCAAGAAGCAGGCGTCCAGCCATGCGGAGCGAAAGGTCGTTAATGATCAGCATGGCCGCGCTTTTGCACGGGACGTCAGCGCTTCGCAAGACCTCGAGCGGCGGTTGGCCGCACAACGCATGAAAATGGCCGCCAGCGGCAGGTTGGCCGGTGCCGCGGGCGGACTGATCCGATCGCCGGCCTCAACGGATCAACGGACCAGCTCCGGGCTGGGCCGGGAACCGGCTGCGATGGCTTGGCTCCTGGCGAGCATCGGCTTCTCGCAGCCGAAACTGCGCATTTGTCAGTTAATTGCCGGTGCAAAGGCGGCGTTTTCGGCTATCGCGTCATGACGCAAAGGCAAGACTCAGCTATGTCTAGGTGTGCGGCGGACCTGATACCCGCCTGGCCGGCGTCATCGCTCCCCTCCCAAGCGGCGCCGGCCATTTTCCTGCAGCTTTCACTGCGCCGGAGGCGCGGCGGGTCGATCATCGCCTGGCGCCGAGTTGGGCGCAGGGTCGACCTGCGGGTTTTGATCGGCGCCGGGAGCCTTTGTCGGCGGAATGTTGTTGTCGCAGGCAGCGATTGCCAGCGCTGCGCCCAAAACGAGCCAAGTCGGAGCCAGCAAAATTGAAAGCTTGTTCATCGCAACCTCCTGTCACCGGGCAAACGAGACGGTGCCGATTTGGTTGCACCCTAGGGCGGAGTGTTTGGACCGCGGGGAACGAGAGGGCGGGGAACAAAACGCTGGCTCCTCGGTTGGTCCACACCAATGGAGAAAATCATGATCCGTCTGCTCATAGCCGGGGCCGCCGTCTATGTCGCCTACCGCATAGTCAGGGAAATCGTCGACGAGGTTCCCGACGACTTCGATCCGCTGTTGCCGCCGCCTGCCGATGACGACAAGTCGCTGCCGCGGCAGTCGGCGGCGATGGGCGTGGAGCCGCAGCGCTAGTTTCGGTTCGGTCGCACGTACGAAAGCGTTGCGAACAAAGCAGAAACGATGCTTGATGGGCAATGAACCTCGCTGCCCGTGATTCGACATTCCGGCCTGCCTATCTCGCGAAGCTGAATGCCGAGCAGTGCGTTGCCGTCGAACATGGTGACGGCAAGGTCGCCGGGCCGCTGCTGGTGATCGCCGGGGCCGGCTCCGGCAAGACCAGCACGCTGGCGCATCGCGTCGCGCATCTGATCGTCAGGGGCGCCGACCCCAGGCGCATCCTTTTGATGACGTTTTCGCGTCGCGCCGCATCGGAATTGGCCAAGCGCGTCGAGCGCATCGCCGGCGAGGTGCTCGGCCGCGACGCTTCCGTCATCACCGATGCTCTCACCTGGGCCGGCACGTTTCACGGCATCGGCGCCAGGCTGCTGCGCGACTATGCGCTGGAGATCGGCCTCGATCCGGCCTTCACCATCCATGACCGCGAGGATTCGGCCGACCTGATGAACCTCGCCCGGCACGAACTCGGCTTCTCGAAGACGGAAGGCCGTTTTCCGACCAAGGGCACCTGCCTGGCGATCTATTCGCGCGCCGTCAACGCGCAGGCGCCGCTCGGCGAAATTTTGGGTTCGGTGTTTCCCTGGTGCGCGGGGTGGGCAGAACAGCTTAAGACGCTGTTCGCCCGATATGTCGAGGCCAAGCAGGCGCAGAACGTGCTCGATTACGACGACCTGCTGCTCTACTGGGCGCAGATGGCCGGCGAGCCGGAGATATCGGCGCATCTGGGTGGGCGTTTCGACCATGTGCTGGTCGACGAATACCAGGACACCAACCGGCTGCAGGCCTCGATCCTCGCGGCGCTCAAGCCGGACGGATCCGGGCTGACGGTGGTCGGCGACGATGCGCAGTCGATCTATTCGTTTCGCGCCGCGGAAGTGCGCAACATCCTCGACTTTCCAAAACAGTTCGCCCGGCCGGCCGAGATCGTCATGCTGGAACGCAACTACCGCTCGACCGAGACCATCCTGGCCGCCGCCAATGCGGTGATCGGCGAGGCCTCGGAGCGCTTTACCAAGAACCTGTGGTCGGAGCGCAAATCGACCGAAAAGCCGAAGCTGGTCAGCGTCCGCGACGACGCCGAGCAGGCAAGTTACGTCTGTCAGGCGATCCTGACCGAGCGCGAGGCCGGCACGGCGCTGAAGGCGCAGGCCGTGCTGTTTCGCGCTTCGCACCACAGCGGGCCGCTGGAGATCGAGCTGACGCGCCGCAACATCCCGTTCGTCAAGTTCGGCGGGCTGAAGTTCCTCGACGCTGCCCATGTCAAGGACGTGCTGGCGGTGCTGCGCTTCGCCGAGAACCCGCGCGACCGCGTCGCCGGTTTTCGCGTGCTGCAGCTTTTGCCTGGCATCGGCCCTTCGGCGGCTTCGCAGATCGTCGACACCATGGCGACGTCGCTCGACGAAGCGATGGGGCTGGCGCGCTACCGCCCGCCGCAACGCGCCGCCGACGACTGGCCGGGTTTCGTCGCGCTGTTCTCGCAGCTTCGCACCGGGTCGGGAAAATGGCCCGTTGATCTCGAACAGGTCAGGCTCTGGTATGAGCCGCATCTCGACCGCATCCACGAGGACGCAACGACACGCCGGGCCGATATTCTGCAGCTCGAACAGATCGCCTCGGGCTATGCCTCGCGCGAGCGTTTCCTCACCGAGCTGACCCTCGATCCGCCGGATGCAACCAGCGACGAGGCCGGGCCGCCGCATCGCGACGAGGACTATCTGATCCTGTCGACCATCCATTCGGCCAAGGGCCAGGAATGGAAGAACGTCTTCGTGCTCAACACCGTCGACGGCTGCATCCCGATCGATCTCGCCGTCGGCTCGAAGGAGGATATCGACGAGGAGCGCCGGCTGCTCTACGTGGCGATGACGCGGGCCAAGGACGGCCTGCACCTGGTCATGCCGCAGCGCTTTTTCGTCCACCGCCAGGCGGCGCGCGGCGATCGCCATGTTTACGCCTCGCGCACCCGCTTCATCCCGGCCTCGATCCTCGGCGCCTTCGAACAGACATCATGGGCGAGCGTCCAGGCCAAGGATGATCCGCGCCGCCAGCCGCAAGTGCGCGTCGACCTTGGCGCCCGCATGCGGGACATGTGGAAATAGGCCGCTCTTCGGCACGACGCTCATGTCACGGAGCTTGGTGGCGAAAACCAAATTTCGGCAACCCAAATTTCGGCAACATGGAACCTGATGCCGCAATCCGCGTTTCTGGGCGTCCTACCCCCGGTCGGAGAGCGGCGTCCGCCCGTCACCTCCGCCCAATTCGAGAGGCCAGAATGCACGACACGACATTTTTCACCCCGGTCGCCGTAACCGTCGGCGCCGGCCATAAGCGCATGATCGCTTCGCTGTTCGACATGCATGAGTTCCTGACCGAGTTCCAGCCATCGCGGCGACGCCTGAGCTATGGCGCGGCGGTGAAGGCCTGCGAGGCGGCCCGCGCCGGCGAGATCTCGCCCGAAGCCGCGCGCGACGCCTTGATCACCTTCGCAGTTTCGGCAGGTATTCTCTGGCCTTCGGCGCAGCCGGCAGCCTCGGTCAAGCCGATCGCCCGCGGCCAGGGCGGATACGCCGCCTGACTGGCCAGGCCTCTTTGTGACCGTGGCCCGCCGAACGTCTTCGACGGGTTGTCCTTTCAACTCAGCCCGTGATCGCCGCGTGACAATCCCAAATCATGCGTAGGCGCGGCCCTCTTCGCTGCGCTGGAACAGCGTCAGGTCGAGCGGCACCGAAGGCCGGCCGAGAATGGTCAGGATCGCGTGCGCCTGGCCGCGGTGATGGGTCTGGTGGTTGAAGACATGAGCCAGCGCCGGCGCCAGCCGCTGCGAGACGGTGCGCATGTCGGAAACGGTCATGTAGGTGAAGCGGCCGGACAAGGCCTTGTCGCTCAAGGCGCCGACCCAGTCGATGATGCGCCTGTCTTCGGCCTCGCGCGCCATCCGCAATACGGGCAGAGCGCGGTGCAGGATCGTGTCGAGCCTAGCCGGCGTGTCGCCCTCGCCGGTAAAACGCTTCATCCAGATGCGATCGGTGGTCAAAAGATGGTTGAGCGTGCCCAGCATCGAGCCGAAGAAGGCGCCGACATTGCGGTTGAACTCTTCATCGTCGAGATCGGCGGCGGCATCGTAGATGCGGCTATTGGCCCATTGATTGTAGGCCGCAAACATCATGAAGTGCTGTTTCATCGTTTTCTCCGGCCGGCGAGACCCCGTTTCGGGTGCTTACCGCAAGGCCGAAACGTCGCTCTAGTAGACCGCAAGGAAGCTGCCGCCAATGACCATTCTGCTCTATGATCTCGTCGGACGCGATGGCGCCCGTCCGTTCAGCCCGCATTGCTGGAAGGCGACGATGGCGCTTGCCCACAAGGGGCTTGATATCTCAACGGTGCCGACACGCTTTCTCGAAGTGCCCACCGTTGAAGGCGGCGTTTCAAAACTCGTTCCGGTGATCCGCGACGGCGAGAAGGTGGTCGCCGATTCTTTCGCTATCGCGCTCTATCTCGACGAGGCCTATCCAGAGCGACCGACGTTGTTTTGCGGCGACGGCGGCAAGGCGATGGCGCGCTTCGTCGAACGCTGGTCGCAACTGACCATCCACCCCTATGTCACCACTGCGGCGATCATGGACCTGCACGCCATGCAGGACGAGGCCAACGCCGCCTATTTTCGCCAAAACCGCGAGCAACGCTTCGGCAAGAGACTGGAAGAGGTGGAGGCGGCGCGGGACGCCGGCCTTGGTGCCTTCCGTGCCTCGCTGGAACCATTGCGCTCGATGCTTGCCTATCAGCCGTTCATCGGCGGCCAATCACCGCTGTTTGCCGACTATATCGTCTTCGGCGCGCTGCAATGGGCGCGCATCGCCTCACCCTACCGGTTGCTCGACGACAGCGATGTGGTGGCGCAGTGGTTCGAGCGCTGCCTCGACCTGCACGATGGGCTCGGCCGCAAGGTGGCGGCGGCGGCCGCATAGGGGAGTAAGGGAGTAAGGGAGTAAGGGAGTAGCGGCGGCGCGCATTCCTACTACCCTACTCCCTTACTGCCCTACTGCCCTACTGCCCTACTCCCCTAGCAAAGACAGTACGAACACCATGACGTCAGACCCGGAATTCCCGGACGATTTTCGCGCCGATCTGGCCAATCTCTTCCTGTGGCGGCGGGATGTCAGGCGATTCAGGCCGACGCCGCTCCCCGAAGGCGCTCTGGAGCGGCTGCTTGAGGTCGCCAGCATTGCGCCTTCGGTCGGGCTGAGCCAGCCCTGGCGTTTCGTCGTGGTCGAGAGCGCGGAATGCCGCGGCGCCGTGAGGGCATGCTTTGAGCGCTGCAATGCGGAGGCGCTCGCATCTTTCGGCGGCGAACGCGCCGCGCTCTATGCGCGCCTGAAACTTGCCGGCCTGAACGAGGCGCCTTGTCAATTCGCTGTCTTTGCCGACCGCGCGACGGAACAGGGGCATGGGCTCGGTCGCCTGACCATGCCCGCGACCATCGACTATTCGGCGGTGATGGCGATCCACACCTTTTGGCTGGCGGCGCGCGCGGAAGGAATAGGCATGGGCTGGGTCTCGATCCTCGACCCGGCCGAAATGGCGACGATCCTGGACGCGCCGCCGGAGTGGACTCTGATTGGTTACTTCTGCGTCGGCTACCCCTGCGAGAACCACAGCGTGCCGGAACTGGAGCGAGAAGGCTGGGAAGTCCGGCGCGCTTCGATGGTGATAAGGCGGTAGTGCAACGGCGACGCTGCCACCCTCTTTGCAGGGAAGTATGGCTTCTCCCTTGCAGGGAAGAATGGATATCATGGATGTTTTCGCCAATCGCCGGCATCGCCAACAAGCCATTATGGCGAAGCCAGCCGTGACAGCCTTGATCTGAGGAAGGGCAAAAATGTTTCGCTACGACGTGCAGGCCGAGATCTGGGTCTATCCAGGCAAAGGCGGCTGGCATTTCGTGACGCCGCCGCCGGAGCTTGGGGCACGGATCAAGACGGCAATGGCGGGGATGGCACGGCCCTGGGGCTCGCTTGGCGTGGAAGCCGTCATCGGCCAGACCAGATGGCGAACATCGCTGTTTCCCGACAAGAAATCCGGCAGCCTGCTGTTGCCGATCAAGACGGCGGTGCGGGTCCGCGAAGGCCTTCGGGCTGGCGACACTGCCAAGCTGACGATCGAGATGAAGTTATGACAACATTGGTTTTGGCTGACGGCGATACGCCTTGCGGTGGCTAAAGCACGTCGAAGACGCGCTTAAGTTCTTGTTTTTATAGATGTCGCTATCGCAAAACCGCTGCGCACTTTTGCCCGACATGCATCAGCGCCAGCCCCTTGGCAAGCCGGCGGGCGGCTTGTATAGAGCCCGCCACCCTCAATTCCACTCTCCATCACAAGGACGACCCCATGGCGCTCGAACGCACCTTTTCCATGATCAAGCCGGACGCAACCCGGCGCAATCTCACCGGCGCCATCACCCAGATGCTCGAAGAAGCCGGCCTGCGCGTCGTCGCTTCGCGCCGGGTGTGGATGAGCCGCCGCGAGGCGGAAGGTTTTTATGCCGTGCACAAGGATCGTCCGTTCTTCGGCGAACTGGTCGAGTCGATGTCGTCGGGCCCAACGGTCGTGCAGGTGCTGGAAGGCGAGAACGCCATTGCCAAAAACCGCGACGTGATGGGGGCCACCAACCCGGCCAACGCCGCCGAAGGCACCATCCGCAAGCTGCACGCGCTGTCGATCGGCGAGAATTCCGTGCACGGATCCGACGCCCCCGAGACCGCCGCGCAGGAGATCAAGTACTGGTTCTCGGACACCGAGATCGTCGGCTGAGCCGATAAGTCCATCACCACGTCACATGCAAAAAGGCCGGCGCAATGCTGGCCTTTTTCGTTGCGGCGATCCGGCACCGGACGCCGGAGCCGACACCCGCCAACTGCGCATGATGCTCAAAAACCGAAACCGATTTTGAGCGATCAGCTCGCGGCGTTGAAGCGCAGGATGACGCCGCCGTCCTTGTCGGCGATGATGAGCTTGCCGGCGTCGATGTGATACGCTGCCGCCTTGGCCAGCGCCTTGAACAGCGCCTGTTCCTCAGCCATGATCTTGGAGGCGCAGGCCTTGAAGGTCGAACCGATGTCACTGATGACGATCGTCGAACCATCGACTTTGGCGGTGGCGAAGTAGACGTTGCAAGGGCCGCTGCCGCCGGCCTTGCCGGTCTCACTGATCCTGAACGTCGCCTGCGGCTCGGCGATCACACCAATGCCGTCGATATACTCGATCAGCCAGCTCTGCCCGAACACCGGGGCCGACGCCGGCTGCTCGCTCGACGTCACCATCTTCAGCATGATGATCTGGGGCGCGTCGCTCAGCGGATCGACCTGGTGGCGCATATCGGAGATGAACAACAGCCTGTCGTCGACGGTGATGCGCGCCTGCAGCACATAGGTCATATCAGGCCGGATCACCTGGGGATCAAAGCTGATCTCGAACTTGATCGGCACCTGGCCGGCGGGCGTCACTTTACGCTCGCCGATGACAGCGGCCGGCGCATCGGCCTGCGAGACATCGGCAAGCTGCACGGAAAGCACGGCGTTGGGCGGCAGCGCAATGCGCTCGCGATACATCACCTCGCCCGTCAGGGTCTTCTCGGCAGCGAAGGACAACTCAGGCACCACCAGTATAGCAACAACCAGCGGCACGACACCGAAGATGAAGAACTCGGCGATCCTGTCCAGCATGATCCTGCTCCCCATGCGCCCTGGTCGGAAGGTCTCGCAGGATTGCGGTGGTTCCGTGGCGCCCACACCGACTATTCGCACGGCGGGTGCCTTCCGGCGGCTTGCGGCTAATCGTCGGTCTCCTTGGCGTGCCCGGCAAGATTTGCTCAAGTCAGGCGATCACGAAGTCGTGTTCCCAAAAGATGTAACGCAGCGAACCTCCGGACCGAACTGACCATGCGCGCTTGAGGAATGGCGCGCGCAACAACCCAAGCGGAGGTTAAATCATGTCAACAAGATCAACCGTGAGCGCGGCCTTCCTGGCCGGCGCCGTTGCCACGGCTCTTGCTTCTTTTGCGACGGCCGCGCCGCTGTCCGAGGCAGAAGCCAAGGCGGCGATGGATGCCGGCAAGGAGAAGTGCTTTGGCGTCGCCCTAAAGGGGCAGAACGACTGCGCGGCAGGACCTGGCACTACCTGCCAAGGCACCTCGACCGTCGATTACCAGGGCAACGCCTGGAAGTTCGTCGACGGCGGCACCTGCACGACGATGGACCTGCCCGGCGACCGCAAGGGCTCGCTCACGGCACTGAGCCGCGACGTCCCGTCCTAAGCAACGCAAGCTGCCCGGAAAGCGGAGATGAAGATGAACGGACTGGCCCCGGCATCCGGCATATCGAAAACCTCGCGCTTTCCGGCGCACCCGATCGCCGGCCTTGCCGGCACCAGTTTCAAGCACGAGCATCTACACGCGATCCTCGGCGACGGCCCAAAGGACGGCTTCTTCGAGGTCCACGCCGAAAACTACATGGGCGCCGGCGGCCCGCCGCACGATGCTCTGGCCAGGATTCGCCGCGACTATCCCGTTTCGCTGCACGGGGTGTGCATGTCGATCGGCGGACCGCGGCCGCTCGACAAAGTGCATCTCGGCCGTTTCAAGGCGCTCGTCGACCGCTATGAGCCGGCGCTCGTTTCCGAGCATCTCGCCTGGTCGACCCACGACAGCACCTATTACAACGACCTGCTTCCCCTGCCCTATGCGCCGGCAACGGTTTCGCGCGTGGCGGATCACATCGATGAAATGCAGGAGACGATCGGACGCCCGATCCTGCTCGAGAACCCCTCGACCTATGTCCTTTTCGCGGAATCGACGATGAGCGAGACGGATTTCATCGGCGCGCTGGTACAGCGCACCGGTTGCGGCCTGCTGCTCGACGTCAACAATGTCTTCGTTTCGGCCACCAACCACGGCTATTCAGCCCTTTCCTACCTCGCGGATTTCCCGCTGGCGCATGTCGGCGAAATCCATCTGGCCGGGCACGCCGAGCAGGAGGATGACGAGGGCGCCCTGCTGCTCATCGACAGCCATGACGGTCCGGTCGCCGACCCGGTCTGGAAGCTCTCCGATATCGTCATCGGCCGATGCGGACCGCTGCCGACGCTGATCGAATGGGACAGCGCCATTCCCGACTGGCCGGTGCTCAAGGCGGAAGCCGCCGCCGCGCAAGCGATTCTCGACCATCACGCCGACAGCCACCGTGTATTCGGAAAAGCCCATGCCGCAGGATGAACTCCAGTCGGGCGATCTTAGCCACCGGTTCGACTATGCCGCGGCATTCACCGCCGGTTTGCTCGATCCTGACCGTGCCCCGCCTGATGCCGTCTCTGGGCCGAACGGCAAGGCAGCGGTCAAACGATACGCCGTCTACCGCAACAACGTCACGGTCAGCCTGATCGATGCGCTGGCCGCCAGCTTTCCAGCGACGCTGCGCATCACCGGCCCGGACTTCTTTCGGGCGATGGCGCGCTTCCATGTCCGCGAAACGCCGCCCACTTCGCCGCTTCTGTTCGAATACGGCCGCGACTTTCCCGATTTCATCGAGCGCTACGACTATGCGCGGCCGATGCCATGGCTGGCCGACGTGGCGCGCCTGGAACGGGCCTGGCTTGACGCCTATCATGCCGCCGACGCGGAACCGCTTGATCCCGTGGCACTGGCGGCGATCCCGCTCGAAAGGCTAGCCGATACCGTGTTCACGCCGCACCCGGCAACGCGTGCCATGCGCTCGCGCTATCCGGTCGTGACGATCTTTGCGGCGAACCGGGGCGACCGCCCTGTCGGGCGGATCGAGGCGGACGGCCCTGAAGACGCGCTGGTCACGCGGCCCGGGCTCGAAGTCTTTGTTCGCCACCTGCCGCCCGGCGGCGCAGCTTTTGTGGATCGTCTCATGGCGGGCGAGCCGCTCGGCGCGGCGGCCGCGGCAGCATTTGCGGAAACTGCCGAATTCGACCTTGCCGCCAACATTGCCGGCCTGCTGCAAGCAGGCGCCTTCACAGCGGCACACCAGGGAGGGTGAGCATGACGAACCATGGATGGAACGCCAGCACCGAGCCGCGAGGGGCTGCCACCCTCGTCGAGAGGGTGAATGCCGCGCTGCGCACGAGTGCCACACCATCGTTGACGCAACTCGTCCTGCGCTGCGCGCTCGCTGTCCCGTTCTGGCGGTCCGGCATTAACAAATGGGACGGTTTTTTGCAGTTGAACGAGGTGGCCGTGCTGCTTTTCAGCTCGGAGCTCAAGCTGCATCTCCCAGGCGGCCCTTACGATTTTCCTGCGCCTGGGTTGGTGGCGTTCGTCTCAGGGTCGGCGGAAATCCTGCTGCCAATTCTTCTCGTTCTCGGCCTGGCGACACGCCTGGCGGCATTCGGCCTGCTCGTGATGACGCTGGTCATACAACTCACCGTGCCCGACGGCTGGCCGCTGCACATCACCTGGGCGGCGATGGCGCTCGGCATCATGGCGTGGGGACCCGGTCGGATTGCGCTCGATCACTGGATCGGCACTGACAAGGGCTAAGCTTATCCAACTCTTCCGCGTCCGCATTGCCATCAGGCGGCTAGAGTGGTGATGGACTCCCGCCCAAAATGCGAGGTTTAGCGTGCTATCCGCGCCGGCCGTCGCGCCACCCGCGTGAAGCACCTGCGAGGCAAGGGGGACTTGCGCCACGCATCACTTCAGGATTTTCGATGGCCGTGGCTAGCGCCCCTCGATAAAGCGCCTGCCAGTTCACCCTCACCAGCCTCCACCTCCACCTGCACCTGCACCTCCACCCCCGCCTCCACTCCCGCCTCCGCCGCCCGTGGCAGGAAAGAGAGGCGTCCTTGGAGTGCTCCGCTTAACCGGTTCGACTACTTTCCTCGCCGTAGCCTTTTTGTGCTCGACGATCCTAGGCGCAGTTGTCGCGCGAACGACCTTCGGCTGTGGCTTCGCAAGTGGCTGTGCGGAGCGCGCCTGGTCGGCAGCCCTTCTGGCGCGGATCGCCGCCATCATCGGGTCGGTCTGGACCATCAGGAACGCCAGTTGCTCGCGCGTCAAATAGGTGGTCCGCGGCAGGCCGTTCTTGCCCTGCCAGACGCCGATCGCCTGGCGGGTCTTCGGACCGATTTTGCCGTCGACGTGGCCGAGCTCGTTACCAAGGGCCTCGATGCGTAGCTGCAGATCGATGCGGCCGTTGTGATCGAGCCCGATTGCGCCTTCCGTCTGCTCAGTGCCTGGCGTCTTCATTTCGTCCGTAGTGCCGACAGAGATGCGAACGGTCGAGCCGAAATTGGCGTTTGCCTGACCCGTGTCGAGTGCCGCGACCTGCTTCTTTTGGGCATTCGGGTCCTTCAACTGATCGATGTTGAGCTTCGCCACCGTGGCGAAGCGGCCGTTCGGGAATTGTTCGAGATAGGCCTCGTAGAACGGAGTGGAATTCTTTTTCGAAGCCTCGTCCCAAAGACGCGTCTCAATCTCCCGGGACAGCACATCGTGGGTCATGGGAACTGCAGCCGCGTTGGACTCTTCGACGATGGGCTTGGCGGATGGTGCCGGTGGTTTGCCTAGAAAAACCTCGCGTCCCAGCGATGCGTTGTGCCAGGGCCGCTGCCGTCCTTGCGTGGCCCCCGTCACCTCGCCGCGCACGCGCGTCAGCGCGCTCTGGATCTCGACGCCGGGCTCGGTCAGATGCTTGGCGAGCGCCAGCGAGTACGGGCTGTCGACACCGGGGCCGTCGAAGGCGATGGCACCCGGATCGGTTGCGTAGGCGATCAGCAAGCCGCCAGTGCCGACGCCGTCCGCTTTCGCTTCGACCGGCGCAAGGCCAGCGCCCAGCGAGCGGCTTTTTGGCAGCGAGGCGGCCAGCGTCCTTGCCAGCGGATTGTCGCGGCAGGCATCTAGGATGATGACGCCGACCGCGGGATCGGGCGGCAGCGCCTCCATGAATTCGTCGATCTGGACTGTGCGGGTTTTGAGATAGGCGGGCGACGTCAACTCGGCATCGACCGGAATAAGATAGTTCTTGCCGTCGACCTGCATGCCGTGGCCAGCATAGAAAATGACGGCAAGGTCGGCATTGTAGGATGCCTCGGTGAACCGGCTGATCAGGCTGCGCATGCCTGCATTGTCCTGATCGACCCCCTCTATTACCTCGAATCCGGCATTGTACAGCGTGGATGCGATGAGCTGCGCGTCGTTGGCGGGATTGGGTAACGGCACGGCGTTGACATATTTACTGTTGCCGATCACCAGCGCGACGCGCTTGGCGGCGTCGGTCGTGGCGGCGGCCTGGGCGCCGAACGCGGCAAGGACGAACAGAACAACTACGCTCAAAAGGACGGCGAACGCT
This sequence comes from Mesorhizobium sp. L-2-11, assembly GCF_016756595.1. NCBI lineage: Bacteria > Pseudomonadati > Pseudomonadota > Alphaproteobacteria > Hyphomicrobiales > Phyllobacteriaceae > Mesorhizobium > Mesorhizobium sp. L-2-11. The sequence continues at coordinate 4,628,415 of NZ_AP023257.1, forward strand.
TTCATGGATCAGCCCTCCACCCCAACGGGCACGTTATCGGTCTCTACGCATGCTAAATTCCGTTAGCGACCAAGTCGCTTCTGCCACAAATGGCCCCTGGCATATCTGGTCTCGGCCACGGTCTCGGTTCGAGGCGCCCTAAAAAACTCCTCCATTCTACTGCGTTCGGGGCAGCATGGAAACGGGTGGCGAAAGGGAATGTCAGCCTTCGACATTCGCCCGCGCAGCAGTTTGAGGGTCTCTTTTCTAAACGATCTAACATCGCGAAGGCAGCCTAGCGGGCTGAGAATATCTGGCGGCCCTTTGGCCCGCGAATCAGGCCTAATTAGCGTGCTATCCGCGCCCCGTCGCGCCAGCCAGCCGGCGAGACGCCCGCGAGCTTCTTGAAGCTCCGGCTGAAGGCCGCTTCGGACTCGTAGCCGACATCACGCCCGACTGCCGAGACTTTGGCCACCCCATCAGCGAGCAGTCGTGCGGCCAGTTGTACGCGCCATCGCGTGAGATACTGCATCGGTGGGCAGCCGACGAGACGCGTGAAGCGGGCCGCGAGGACGGACCGCGAGACGCCGGTTTCGCACGCGAGTTCTTCAATTGTCCAGCCACGCGCCGGATTCTCGTGAACAAGCGCAACGGCTCGGCCGACGGCGGGGTCGCGCAAGCCGGCCAGCCAGCCGGTCTGCTCCGGCGGTAGTGCCTCAAGATAGCGGCGAACGACCTCAACGAACATCAGCTCGCTGAGGCGCAGGCGGATGCATTCAGCGCCAGGCCGCTGAGCGGACACCTCTGCCAGCGTTAGCTCGATCAACCGGTCGAGCAGGTCGCTCGGTGCGCCGGCCGCGCGCCGGATGCATATCAGCGGAGGAAGGGCCTCGAGCAGAGGATTGAACGGCCGTGCATCGCAGCCAAGAAAACCGCAGACATATCTGGTCAGAAGGGGGCCGCCGCCGCCTTCGTTGACCACGAAGGGCAGTTGTCCGGCCGCCATGGCGCGAAAGAAGTCGAGCGAATCTTCCTGGCTCAAACCTGACCGCACTCCGGGCGTACTGCACATCGCGTACGAATCCTCATGCGGGATCACAAGTATGTCGCCTTCGGCAAATTCCATCGGCGGACCGTCACCGATGCTGACCGAGCCCGATCCTTGGGTGATGATGTGGTAGGAAATCACGTGTTGGGCGCGCGGCAGGATGAGATGGGCAAATGAATCCGCCCGCGGCACTTCCACACTCCAGGGCGAAGAGGCATCGACCCAGAAGAAAAGCGCGCCGGTGAGCTTTATCACGCGCAGCACATCTGAAAGAACATCCTTGTCCGGCACGGCCGAAGGTGCGGCATCGGCAACGACCTCTTGCGGTGGCCGCCCAGGCGATGGCGCAAGAACGGACGCTACGGCAAGCGATTGAGACGCTGGGTCATGGAGCGTGCCCATGGCCAAGTCTACTATGCGCCGAACTGCATATCCACCGCGCATCCCGTGCAGTCCATGCGATCAACGGAGGTCGGCCATGTCTACTTATTGCTTCTTCGACGTGCGTGAAATCACCGACCAAGCCAAGGTCGAGCAGTATCTGGCAGGGGTCTTTGCAACGGTTGAACAATATGGAGGGCGCTATTTGGTGCTGGGCGGGAAATCCGACCTTGTCGAAGGAGACTGGCAGCCGGTCTATCCGGTCATCGTCGAATTTGCCGACGCCGAGCATGCCAAGCGCTGGTACTCATCGCCCGAATACGAGCCGCTGAAAGCGCTTCGCGTCGCCGGAACCCGATCCAACGCAGTGTTCCTTGAAGGTGCAACGCCGGGATCGGAGCAAGCGGCGGTCCAGACCCACCGGGGCAAGACATCGAAAACTCCGGCTGAAATCTACGACTCGCTGTTCGTTCCAGCGCTGTTCCGACAATGGGGGCCTATCGTCGCCGCCGAGGCGCGAATAGGGAGGGGCGACCGCGTGATCGACATCGCCTGCGGTACGGGTGTGCTGGCGCTCGCGGCCCTCGACTGCGTTGGCGCGGAGGGCAAGGTGGTCGGGCTTAACCCCAATCTCGATATGCTTTGCGTTGCCCGCCGCAAAAGCACTCGCATCGAGTGGCGAGAAGGGCGCGCCGAGCAGATTCCTTTCGCGGATGAAAGCTTCGACGCCGCAGTCAGCCAGTTCGGCCTGATGTTCTTCGAGGATCGAGCAGCCGGACTGCGGGAAATGATGCGCGTGGTCAAGTCCGGTGGCCGGCTCGCCGTCGCGGTCTGCGGACCGCTCGACCAGTCGCCCGGCTATGCCGCAGTGGCGGATATGCTTGAACGGCTGTTTGGAAGCGACGTTGCGAACGCGTTCCGGGCGCCCTTTGTGCTCGGCAATGTGGAGTTACTGCGCTCGCTCTGCGCGAAGGCAGGCATAGAGCGTGCCGAGGTGAAGCGGCACCGCGGAACGGTCCGTTTTGCCTCGATCGAGACGCTGATCTCGACTGAAAGGGCCTGCATCTGGACGTTGGGCGGGCTTTTGGACAACGAGCAGTTTAAGCGGCTTCTGGAGGAGGCCGAGCGGGCACTTATGCCTTTCGTGACAGCAGTCGGCGCCGTCGCTTTCGACATGCCGGCGCTCGTCATCACGGCATCCAAGGACTGACGCTGGCGAGCGATCTCCAGTTGTTCCGCCGGTGCGAGGATCAACAAGGGAAACCTGCAGAAGGTTTCAGAAAGGCCGAACGTGCCATTCGGCAGACCTCTTGCGGGTGACGCGCCTCAATCTCGTTTCGGCACGGCCTGTTTCCAGCGGCTTGCGGCCTCGTCGTCGGCCTCCTTGGCGTCGACCCAGCCGCCTTGCGAGCCGTCGGTGTGGTGTTCCTTCTTCCAGAACGGTGCGCGCGATTTCAAGTAATCCATCAGGAAGTTCGCCGCCTCGAACGCCGCCTGCCGGTGGGCGGAGGCAGCGACCACCAGCACGATGTTCTCACCGGGCGCGATCCTGCCGTGGCGATGGATGGCGGTGAGCCCCTGCAGCGGCCAGCGGCGAACCGCTTCGGCGGCGATGCGCCCGATCTCGGCCTCGGCCATGCCGGGATAATGTTCGAGTTCGAGTGCCGCGAGCCTGCCCGCTTCATCGCGGCAGAGACCTGAGAAAGTCACCACGGCGCCGATGTCGGCGCGGCCTTGCGTCATCCTGGCGATCTCGGCGGCGACATCGAAATCCTCCGCCTGGATGCGCACCGTCGGCACCACCGCGCCGGGCATTTCAGCCACCCGTCATCGGCGGGAACAGCGCGATCTCGCGCGCGCCCGATAGCTTCTCGCGGTGCTCGACATGTTCCTGGTTGATGGCGACGCGGATCACGTCAGCATATTGCAGCGCGTGCTCGTACTCCTCGCCGCGCGTTTTCAGCCAGCGCAGCAGGTCGGCCACCGTCTCGATGCCGGCGGGCAAATCGACGTCCTCTTGCGGCTTGCCGATCCGCTCGCGCACCCAGGCGAAATAGATGAGCCTCGTCGACATGCTACTCGTCCATGATGTGCTTGAGGCCGGCGCGGAAATAGTCGTAGCCGGTGTAAAGCGTCACCAGCGCGGCGATCCACAACAGCACAAGCCCGATCTGGGTGGTCAGCGGGAAGATCTTGTCGCCGGCAGGTCCCGCGAGCAGGAAGGCGATGGCGATCATCTGGATGGTGGTCTTCCACTTTGCCAGCTGCGTCACCGGAACCGATACCTTCAGCGCCGCCAGATATTCGCGCAGGCCGGAGACGAGGATCTCGCGGCACAGGATGATGATTGCCGCCCACAGCGACCAGCCGGCGATGCCGGCATGCCTATCGGTATCGGCCGCCAGCAGCAGCAGGCAGGTGGCGACCAGCAACTTGTCGGCGATCGGATCGAGCATCTTGCCGATATTCGAGGTCTGCTGCCAGGCGCGCGCCAGATAGCCGTCGAAATAATCGGTGATCGAGGCGAGCAGGAAAATGATCAGCGCCGACCAGCGGGCGAAGTCACTCGACTTCAGATGGCCTTCGAGAAAAAAACACAGCACAACCAGCGGCACCGCGAGGATGCGGACGTAAGTGAGCATGTTGGGCAGGTTGAATGCGCGCTGGGCCATATCTTTGGAACTCTTTCTGCCTGCCTACTCAAATCAGAAGCGAATGTGGGGGGTCAACAGGTGATAGTCGATGGACCAGCCGAAAATAGCCGGCAATCGCCTTAAAGTGCGATGCATGTCGTTGTCCCAAAACCGCTGCACACTTTTGGGCGACATGCATCAGCTCTCGTGAAAATGGTTGTAGACCAGCTTGGCGACCTGCTCGGAAATGCCGTCGACCTTGACCAGATCCTCGATCGCGGCGCGGCTGACCGCCTTGGCGGTGCCGAAATGCATGAGCAGCGCGCGCTTGCGGCCGGGACCGATGCCGCTGATCTCGTCAAGCGGGCTCCTGACCATCTCCTTCTTGCGGCGGGCGCGGTGCGAGCCGATGGCGAAGCGGTGGACCTCGTCGCGCAGCCGCTGAACGAAATAGAGCACGGGGTCGCGCACAGGGAGCGAAAATGGCGGCTTGCCCCTGACGAAGAAGCGTTCGCGGCCGGCGTCACGGTCCTGGCCCTTGGCGATGCCGATGGCCTGGACACGGTCCTCGATGCCGAGGTCCGCGAGGATTTGTCGCACAGCCGTCATCTGGCCCTGGCCGCCATCGATGAGGATGACGTCTGGCCAGGCCGGGAAGCCGCCCGCATCCTCGAGATCGTCGCCCTGTTCGGCCAAGGCGTCGTCGGCCGCCTGTTCGCTCCCCGGCACATCGCCATGTTCCTTCAGGAGGCGGGAGAAACGCCGCTCCATCACCTCGCGCATCATGCCGAAATCGTCTCCCGGCGTGATCTCGGTCGAGCGGATGTTGAACTTTCGGTACTGGTTCTTCACGAAGCCTTCCGGCCCGGCGACGATCATGGCGCCGACGGCGTTGGTGCCCATGATGTGGGAGTTGTCATAGACCTCGATGCGCACCGGCGGTTTCTTCAGGCCGAAAGTCTCGGCGAAACCGGTGAGCAACCGCCCTTGCGTCGAGGTCTCGGCCAGCCGGCGGCCGAGCGCCTCACGGGCATTCTGCAGGGCGTTGTCGGTCAGGTCCTTCTTCTCGCCGCGCTGCGGCACCGAGATCGCCACCTTGCGACCCACGCGGGTGGAGAGCGCCTCAGCCAGCAATTCCTGGTCCTCGACGGCCTGCGACAACAAGATGGTGCGCGGCGTCGGCTTGTCGTCATAGAATTGCGCCAGGAACGAGCCCAGCACCTCGGCCGCCTCCAGCGCCGGATCGGCCTTGGGGAAATAGGCGCGGTTGCCCCAGTTCTGGCCGGTGCGGAAGAAGAACACCTGGATGCAGACCTGGCCGCCTTCCTGATGGATGGCGAAGACATCGGCCTCGTCGACGGTCTGCGGGTTGATGCCCTGATGGCTCTGCACATGCGATAGCGCGGCCAGCCGGTCACGATAGATGGCGGCGCGCTCGAAATCGAGATTCTCCGCGGCCTGCTGCATGGCGGCGGAGATGTCGGTCTTCACCTTCTGGCTGCGGCCGGACAAGAAGTCCTTCGCCTCAGCGACCAGCCTGGCATAGTCACTATGCGAGATTTCGCCGGTGCAGGGGCCGGCGCAGCGCTTGATCTGGAACAGCAGGCACGGCCGGGTGCGGTTCTCGTAGAAGGAGTTGGTGCAACTCCTGAGCAGGAAGGCGCGCTGCAGCGAGTTGATGGTGCGGCCGACGGCGCCTGCCGAGGCGAAGGGGCCGAAATAGTCGCCCTTGCGCGAGCGCGCGCCGCGGTGCTTGTAGATGCCGGGCGAGACATGGTCGCCGGACAACAGGATGTAGGGGAACGACTTGTCGTCCCGCATCAGCACATTGAATCGCGGCCGCAAGCGCTTGATAAGGTTGGCTTCCAGCAGCAGCGCTTCGATCTCGGTGCGGGTGACGACGAACTCCATCGTCGCCGTCTCGCGCACCATGCGGCCGATGCGGCTGGTGTGGAAACGGCCTTGTGCGTAATTGGTCACCCGCTTCTTCAGGCTGCGTGCCTTGCCGACATAGAGCACGTCGCCTGTGGCATTCATCATGCGGTAGACGCCTGGCGCGTTGGGCAGCCGTTTGACCAGCGTCTGGATGACTTCGGCGCCGACCATGCCGTCGGCATCGCCGGCATGCGGCGTCCAATCGATGGCCGTGAAGGCGACATCAGGGCCGCCGGAACCGGGAGCTGACGGTTCGACGATCTCCTCCGCCACCTCGTCTTCGAGGTCGACATCGGGGGGCAGGTCGTCGGCGGCGCCGCCGCGTTTGTGTTTCTGGTCCATGGGACTCATTCGACAATGCCTGTCACATCCGGCGTCTGCCATGCAAGGTGCTGGCCGCCGTCGAGCGCGATCATCTGGCCGGTGACCGAGCTTGCGCCCCAGAGATAGCGGATGGTGGCGCCGAATTCAGGCAATTCCGGGCCGCGCTTCAGGATCAGGCCGTCGACCTGTGCGGCAAAGTCGCTGTCTTGCTGACGCGCGCTCTTCAGCGTCGGGCCAGGACCGATGGCATTGACGCGAATGCGGGGAGCCAGCGCCTGCGCCATCACCTGCGTCTGCGTCCACAATGTCGATTTCGATAGCGCATAGGAAAAATAGCGTGGCGTCGGCCGCCAGACGCGTTGGTCAATCATATTGACGATCAGCCCTTCCTCGCCTTTCGGCAGCGCGCGGGCGAATTGTTGCGCCAAAAATGCAGGCGCCTTCACGTGGATGGCGAAGTGACGGTCCCAGGCAAGCCAGTCGACGTCCTGAACCGTATCGTCCACGAACAGCGACGCATTGTTGACCAGCAGTGTAACAGGCCCAAGCGCGGCTTCGGCGCCGCCAACGAGGTCCTCGACCGCGGCCATGTCGGTCAGGTCGGCGGCGACCACAGCAGCGCGGCCACCCTGGCCAAAGCGACCGCCGTTGATCCGCGCGGCCAATGCTTCCGCCTCGGCCCGCGAGCGGTTGCAATGGATGGCGACGGCAAAACCGTTCGCGGCGAGATCCTCGACGATCGCCCTGCCGATCCGCTTGCCCCCGCCCGTCACCAGCGCCGTTCCAGCGGCCTTGCTCATCCTGTCAATCCTCAATGGGCTTCGATTTCAGCCAGCCCGCGAACTATGGCCGGCGAAGCGTTAAATGCCGTTCGGACCTTGGGCAGCATTGTGGCAAAGCGGCCGGATCGGTCTTTCGACTGTGGCCGGGACTCGGCCGTCAGACCGCAATATAGGGCTCCGGACCCCTTGCTCCAAGCGGTGTTCAGCGCGGCCCGGCAAAGCCTCCTGACACCATCTGTTGCGCTGATGCAACGTCAAAATTCAGCCTCATTCGTGCCGGGTAATGACCCAAGTTCAGGTTCGCTTCAGCCGCATTTCGACACGACATTCGGAGCCGTTGAGCGCCAGACCCGTTTATCCCCCCGGCGGGTTGAGGGCGCTTGTGAAAAGCAAGCCAGTGCCTGTGGCTTAAGGAGTAAAGAACAATGCAAGCCAATCTTAAATTTGCGCGACCGCTGGCGGTGGCGTTCGGGCTCTTCGCCTTCGGCGGAACCGCCTATGCTGCTGACGTCATCGCGGAAGAGCCGCCGGCCCCCGCCCCGATCGCCGAACTTCCGGTCGCTTCCTGGGCCGGTCCCTATGCCGGTGTGAGCGTCGGCTACGGCTTCAGCGGTCACGCCGATGCCGAGGATATCGGCACTGACGTCGACACCGATGGTTTTGTCGGCGGCGTCTTCGGCGGCTATCAGTGGCAGGCGGAGAACTTCGTCTACGGTGCTGAAGCCGATATCGGCTATAGCGGCATCGAGGGCGACGATGGTGGCGTCGAGGCCAAGGGCGGCTTCGAAGGCTCGCTGCGTGCCCGCCTCGGCTACGCCGTCACCCCGGAAATCCTGCTCTACGGCACCGCCGGTGGCGCGCTCAAGAACCAGGAGATCGAAGCGGCCGGCGTCAGCGACGAACAAACCATGCTCGGCTGGACGGCCGGCGTCGGTACCGACATCAAGATCACCGACAATGTGTTCGGCCGTGTCGAGTATCGCTACACCGACTTCGGCGACAAGGACTTTGACGGTATCGGCAAGGTCAAGTCGACCGACAACCGCGTCACCTTCGGCGTCGGTATGAAGTTCTAAAATCGCCCAAGCCACGACACGAAAAAGCCGGGCCTCGTGCCCGGCTTTTTTATGACCCCTTCTCTGGCTGCCGCTCACGCCGGGACGCAGGGTTTCAGCTCCGGAAACTTCTCGTCAAATCGCGCCGCCCAGCGGATCAGCCGATTGCGACCCTTTTCCCATTTTCCGGCAAAGCGCAGTGAGAGATAGCCAAGGCAGGCGCGCAGCGCCAGCTGGCCGGCGGTGATCTTCTTTGGCAGCTTTGGCGGATTGGCGTTGAGCAGATCGAGCGCGCTGGTGATCTTCGCCCACTGGCGGTCGAGCCACGGTTGGTAGACCATGTCTTCGGGGCGCGTGCGCCGCTCATAGACCATCGACAGCGCGCAGTCGCAGATGCCGTCGGCCAGTGCCTCAAGCACTTCCGCCTCGAGGCGCTTGTCGGGATTGCGCGGAAACAGCGCGTTCTTCGACATGCGGTTGAGATGCTGGGTAATGGCGCGGCTATCGTGGATCGAGCGGCCGTCGTCGAGCACCAGCACCGGAATCTTGCCGAGCGGATTGGCGTCGATCAGTTCAGCCGGTTTGGCTTCGGTTTTGATCGGCACGAGATCGACGGCGATGCCGGCATAAAGCGCGGCCATGCGCACTTTGGAACTATAGGGTGACGTGGACGCGTAGAGCAGTCTGGGCATGATCGGGTTCCTGTTTGCCGAGTACAGAGCATGGACGCGCAAATGACGCTGTAGCACTTTGAATTTTGCGTATGATCCGTTTCCGCGACACTGTTGGCCGGACAACGCGGCATGATCAACAGCCCACAGGCGGAAAACCGGGCGCCACGGCGAACGACCGTCCTCTTCCACGATCGCGAGGCAAATGAGCGGTACAGTTCCAGCCTACGAGCATCTGAACAGGTCAGATGGATCCGAGACCGAGCCAACTCGGTCTTGCACCAAAAATTTCCCTCCGGGCACAGAGAAATGCCCCGCCGGACTTCGCCATACGGCGAAGTCGTGGGAGCTGCGAAAAGCTGCCTTCCCTCCGCCTCTGTTGCTGCTCGAGCACTGACCCTGCGAGCGAGGCGCCTGTCCGGCACCCGCCCTCAACCGTCTTCAGCACTGTCCTCCGCGTGCGAAGAAACGCGATTACTTCTTGGCGGTCGCGGCCTTCGCCTTTGGCTTGGCCGCAGGCGCTGCTTTCTTCACCGCTACCGATGACTTCGCTGCAGCCGCTTTCTTTGCCGGCGCAGCCTTCTTTGCCTGTGCAGTCTTGGCAGGCGAAGTCTTGGCAGGCGCAGCTTTCTTCGCTGCCGGCTTGGCCGCGGCCTTTGCAGCCGGCTTCTTGGCCGGCGCTGCTTTTGCCTTGGCGGGCGCAGCCTTCTTGGCAGGTGAAGTCTGGGCAGGTGCTGCTTTCTTCACTGCCGGTTTTGCCGCGGCCTTTGCGGCCGGCTTCTTGGCCGGCGCTGCTTTTGCCTTGGCCGCGGCGGCCTTCGGCTTGGCAGCAGGTGCTGCTTTCTTCACAGCGGCCGCGGCCTTTGCCGCCACTGCTTTTACTGGTGCTTTCTTTGCCGGTGCCTGCTTTGCCGGTGACTTGGATGCCGGCGCTTTGGATGACTGTTTAGCCATATCATGCCCCTTAGTTGTGCCGACGGCCGTTAATGACCCGGCGCGTAATGCATACCTGACTCGCGCTTGTCTAGCCAGCGAAGCATCAGCATGATTTTTACAGTTTAACTTTCGGTTACAGGCGACACACGCTCGTGCCGATTTTGCAAAATGCCGGCGCTGCTCTTTGAGCTTTGCCAGGGGTTTGCGACAGACATTTTGTGCGCTTTGCCGGAACCAATCCCACTTCAAGGCGCTGAAGGTTAGCAAGCCTTTTTTGTTCGTTGATCGTCGACCGACAACACCATGACGGGCTGCTTCATCGATCTCATCTTCTTGTTCTACCAGGCGATCTACACAAGCTGCAAAAGCAAAGCGCGGCCCATTCCGCCGTGACTTGTCCGTGGTTGACAGATTACTCTATTTGGCAGAGTATTCTGAATCTTCGGGAAGAGCGCATGTCATTCGCGCAATATCGGGCGGCGCTGTCCCAGATCAGTGAGACTGAACGCCGGACACCACAGCAGGCCCGATAATGGCTGCCGACGAAATCATCCACCAGAGCGTGCGGCTCAGGATCATGGCGGCACTGAATTCTCTGGAACGGCGCGAAGCGCTGGAATTCACCCGATTGAAGGCTATCGTCAATGCGACCGACGGCAATCTCGGCGCGCATATCGATACGCTTGCCACGGCGGGCTATGTCGATGTCGAAAAGCTGTTTGTCGGACGTCGACCGCAGACGCGGGTCAAGGCGACGTCAATCGGACGGCGCGCCTTTCGCGGTCACGCCGCCTTCCTTCGCGCCATCCTCGATGAGGCAGAGCAGCCCGGCAAACGCGTTCAGCGCAGGACGCGGCAGCGGCCGTTGTAGACCATCCAGCGGTCGAAGCCCGCGACGCAGAATTCGACATTATCGCCGATCGAGGCAAAGCCCTGCCCTTCCTCGATCAGATACCAGATGGTGCGGGCGTGGCCGTCGGACAGGCTGACGGTGGCGCCGCAATAGCGGCGGCCGATCGGCCAGGTTTCGTTGGCTGGCAGATAGCGATGCTGGTGGATGCCCTGGAAATCGACAATCTCGACGTCGGGCAGATTCGGCACGTGGTGCACCTGGTAGGAGAAGCGGCTGGTGATCTTGTTCAGCACCCAGGCCTCACCGCAAACGCCGCTGTCTTCTTCGGTATAGACGGCAAGGTCGGCTGCCTTTGCTGCCTGGGTGACAGCGAGTGACGTGCCAAGCGGCGTGCAAAGCGCGATCAGTGCGGCAAGGGCGGATTTGGCGAAGCGAGTCATGGCAGCCTCTTATTGTCGACTGCGTGCACTGTGCGGATTCGCTTGCGCGCGGTCAAGCGGTTGTAGCGACAATGGTTTCCTAGTCTGAAATCGCCTTCAACCAGGGCAGGCGCGCGGATACGTCTGCCACCTCTACGCCGCCAGCCATTCCAGCGTCCAATGCGCCGGTTTTTCAACGACAAGCAATTTGTGCAAGGCCGGCAGCAGCGTGCGTAATTCGCCTTCCAGCGTGAACGGCGGGTTGACCACCACCATGCCGCTGCCGTCAAGGCTGGGCTCGGCTGATGGCGGCCTGATCTCGAAGCCGATGTCGAGCAGCTTCGGGACACCTGATTGCGCCAGCGCCTTGCGGAAGGCGGCGACCGCCTTGCGGTCCTTAACCGGATACCACAACGCATAGACGCCGCCGGGCCAGCGCTTGTGGGCTTTTCGCAGCCCATCGACGAGGCGGTCGAATTCGCCCTCCTCCTCGAACGGCGGATCGACCAGCACGAGGCCGCGCTTTTCCTTCGGCGGCAGATGCGCGCCGAGTGCCAGCCAGCCGTCGAGTTCGATCACCCGGGTCTGGAAGTCGCCTTGGAACAGCACCCTCAGCTTCGCGGCGTCCTGACGATGCAACTCGATCGCCGACAACCGGTCCTGCTTGCGCATGAGATGACGCGCGATCAGCGGCGAGCCCGGATATTTTTTCACGCCGCCTTCAGGATTGAGCGAACGGACGGCTTCCAGATAAGGCGCCAGCAGTGCTGCCGCCGGCCCGTCAAGCGCGGCATCGACCAGTCGGCCGATGCCGCCTTGCCATTCGCCGGTCTTTTGCGCTTCAGTCGACGACAGGTCGTAGCGGCCGACGCCGGCATGGGTGTCGATGACGCGAAAGGCCTTGTCCTTCTGCTTCAGATACTCGACGAGCCGGCTCAGCACGACATGCTTGACGACATCGGCGAAGTTTCCGGCGTGATAGGCGTGGCGGTAATTCACGATCTAGTTCGAGCCCCTGCCCCAGCGTGGCGGTGGCGGCTGCGAGTTCGGTTCTTGAGGCCGGCGGCCGCCGTAACGAAGCGCCAGTACCAGCCCGATCAGGCCGACAGCCATTAGCGAGAAGCCGACCGGCTGCGCCCGTTGATCGACCTCGCCAACGCCGGAACGCAGCACGAGGTCCACCGCCCGCATCTCGATGCCTTCGGCGTCGCCCGGGCCGATGGTGAAGAGGTGCGGGCCGGGGCTGACCTTCGCGATCAGGCCGGCTTCGTCGCGAAAGATCTTGTCCGGCAGTTGCGGGCTGACCTGGCGCGGATTTTCCGAATGGTTGAATTGCAGCGTCGAGGCGAGCACCGTCCTGCCGCCGGTGGCGGCGGTCAGCGTCAGCACGGTGCGCTGTTGCGAGACGACGATGCGTTCGGTTCTCGCGGTGAGATCGACCAGCACCCGCACCGGCGCGTCTCCAGCGGCCAGCGGCACTGTCGCCGGCATGAACCGGCCCTGTTCGTAGACCCGCCAGGAACCGATCTCATGGCCGGAGAAATTGGTCATCGCCCAGGGATAGACGACGCCGATGCCGATGCCGGCGAGCAGGATCAGAAGAAACAGAAAGCGCATGCGCTCGACTACCTTGCCCGAATATTAGCATTAGCGCCGCCGCGGGCGCGTTCCATCTCGTCCCAGAGCCATGTCGAGGCCGAGATCGAAATGTCGTATCGAATTCGGCGGTGCCAAGATAGACAATAGCATCGGACCCAAAGGTGGGAACCGGATATGGGAAAATCCGAATGATCTGAGCGGCCGATAAGGAGGATCAGCCCTTCCCCTTCTGGAGGCTCGTTTCCGATGCGCGCATTCCAGTCTCGTCGAACAAATGCAGATGTTGCGGCGGGAAAGCCACCGTCACCGTCGGGCCAGCCGTCAGCGCCGCCCTGTCCAGCGTGAAGACGTTGAATGGCAGGCCATGCAGGCCGAGATGCAGGATGATGCCGAAGCCGGTCGGCTCGATCAGGTCGACTGTCGCCCTCAGGCCGCTCTCCGATGCCGGCGACATCTCGACATGCTCCGGCCGGATTCCGAGCGTCACCGCCACGCCTTGCTCCAGTTGATAACCAGACGAAAGCCCAATCAGCGTTCCGTCAGGCAATCGTGCGCCGGCCGTCCCTGCGCCGACCTCATAGCGCGCCGACAGAAAATTCATGGCCGGCGATCCGATGAAGCCGGCCACGAACAGGTTGGCAGGGCGGTCGTAAAGCTCCAACGGGCTGCCGACCTGCTGCACGACGCCCTCATGCATGGCGACGATCCGGTCGGCTAGTGTCATCGCCTCGATCTGGTCGTGGGTGACATAGATCGAGGTCGCGCCGAGGTCGCGGTGCAGCTTCTTGATCTCTGCCCGCATCTGCTCGCGCAAGCGCGCATCGAGATTGGACAGCGGCTCGTCGAACAGGAATGCCTTGGGCTGTCGCACGATCGCACGGCCCATCGCCACGCGCTGGCGCTGACCGCCCGACAATGCCTTCGGCCGCCGCGCAAGCAGCGGCTGCAGTTCAAGTTTCCTGGCTGCATTGCTGACGGCGGCCGTGATCTTCTCGCGGGCAGCCTTGCGGATGCGCAGGCCGTAGCTCATGTTCTCAGCGACATTCATGTGCGGATAGAGCGCGTAGGACTGGAACACCATGGCGATGTCGCGATCCTTGGGCGCCCGCTCATTGACGCGCATGCCGTCGATCCGGATCTCACCTTCGGTCACCTCCTCGAGCCCGGCGATCATGCGCAGCAAAGTGCTCTTGCCGCAGCCCGATGGCCCCACCAGCACCACAAACTCGCCGTTCTCTATCGACAGGTCGACGCCGTGCAGCACGGAGACGATGCCGAAATTCTTGCGGACGTTGCGGATGTCGATCGATGCCATGGAACCTCACTCAGCCCTTGACCGCGCCGGCCGTCAGGCCCTGGACCAGATAGCGCTGGATGAACAGGAAGAAGAGGCAGGCCGGGATCAGCGCCAGCACGCCGGCCGCCATCATCTGCCCGAAATCGACCGAAAACTTCGACACGAAGGTGAGCAGACCGACCGGAAACGTGGCGGCGCTGTTGCCCGAAATCAGCATCAGCGCGAACAGCAGTTCGCTCCATGCGGCGGTGAATACAAAACCCAGCGTCGCCGCAATGCCGGGCAGCGTCAGCGGCAGGACGATCTGGCGAAACGCCATGAACTGCGTGGCGCCATCGATCTTGGCCGCCTCCTCCAGTTCCTTGGGAATGCCGTCGAAAAACGACTGCATCAGGAACGTCGCGAAGGGGATGTTGAAGGCGGTGTAGACGATCACCAGCCCGGTCAGGCTGTTGGTCAGCCCGAGCGGCGAGAGCATCTTGAAGATCGGCGCGACCAGCATCACCAATGGAAACATCTGGGTGAGCAGCATCAGGGCGACCAGCCAGTATTTGCCGCGGAAGGTGAAGCGCGACAGCGCATAGCCAGAAAGAGACGCAAGCAGCGTCACGATCACGGCCGTCGCGCCGGCAACGATCAGGCTGTTCCTGAAGAAGATCGGGAAGGCGCTGTGGGCCAGCACGAAGCGGAAATGTTCAAAGCTTATCCGCGACGGCCACATCCGCACGCCCTCGGAATAGAGCAGGTCGTTCGGCGTGACCGATACTTTCAACAACCAGAACAGTGGGAACAGTGCAAAGAGAACGTAGCCAAGGATCGCCAGGCGGTGCAGCGCGGTGCCAAAGGACGAATAGCTGTTCATCTGGTCATCCCGATCAGGCCCGATCCATCAGGATCTGCCGCAGCATGACGATCAGCATCGAATAGGCGAGCAACAGGACAAGCAGCACCAGCGCAATGGCCGAGGCATAGCCGAAATCCAGGGCCCTGAAGGCTTGCGTGAAGATGTAGCTCGCGACGATCTGCGTGCGGTCGGCAGGCCCGCCGCTGGTCATGACGATGATCAGGTCGGCGAAGTTCGAGATCCAGACGGTGCGCAACAGCACGGTGATCGCAATGGTCGGCGCAAGGAATGGCAACGTGATCGACGTGAACCGCCTGAAAGCCCCGGCGCCGTCGATCGCCGCCGCCTCGTAGAGGTCGCGCGGGATGGCCTGGAGCGCGGCCAGCAGCGTGATGGCGAAGAAGGGAATGCCCCACCAGACGTTGGCGATGATCGGTCCCCACATGGCAAGCTGCGGATTGGAAAGGATGTTGGCCGGCTCATTCATGAGGCCGAGCGCATAAAGCCAATGCGGCAGCGGTCCGATGACCGGGTTGAACAGCCACGCCCAGTTGAGCCCGGTGAGGAAAGTCGGCACCGCCCAGGGCAGGAACACCAGCGCCTGCGCTATGGCGCGGCCGGCAAACGGCCGGTCGAGCAACAGCGCCAGGACCAGGCCGAACACGAATTGCAGCAAGACGGATGCGCCGGTCCACCACAGCGTGTTGCGCAGCGCGCGGTAAAAATTGTCGTCGTCATAAAGGGTGCGAAAATGATCGAGCCCGACATACCCGCCAGAGAAGGGATTGAGCAAGTGCACGTCGCGGAAGGCGTAGGACAGGCCTAGCACCAGCGGCGCCAGCATGATTGTGACGATCAGAATCCACGCCGGGGCGGTGTAAAGATATGGCTCGGCGTGGCGCGTGATCCGGTCGACCAGCGATCGGCGGCGCGATTCCGGGAACCCGGCGGTGGCGTCAATAACCATCAGCTAACGCTTTCGTTCCAATTGGCCATCCTCCTCAATCGATCATCCTCCCAATCGACCATGGACCAACCCTATCGGAGCCACCCATGATGGGCGGCTCCGATGCCTGGCGTACGCCGTCTATTTCTTGGCCAGGTATTTCTGCTGCGCCTTGGTCAGATAGTCGGCCCACTGGTTGGCCATTTCCTCTGGCGTGATATCGCCAAGCAGTGCCTGTTGACTGGTCTTGATGACCATCGAGTCCTTGAAGAAGGCGAACTCCTCGAGATAGGTCGGCATGACCGTTGGCACTGCATCCTTGTCCTCGAGTTCGGCGAACCAGCCCTTGAACTGCTCGCTTGCGTAGAAGGGATCCTTTTCGGCCGACTTGTGGACCGGCAGCGCTCCGGTGCGTTTGTTCCACTCGACATTGCCCTCGGGCCCTTCGAGCGTTTCGATCAGCTTCCAGGAGAGGTCCTTGTTCTGGCTGGCCACCATCATCGACCAACCGGCATAGCCGATGGTCGGGAACGTCTTGCCGCTCGGCCCCTTCGGCATGGTCGTGACGCCGTAGTCTTCCGGCTTCATCCGCTCGGCTATCGCGATCAGCGCGTCTGGATCCTGATCAAGCATTGCGCAGGTGCCGGTGTAGAATCCGGCGACGATTTCGTTAAAACCCCAGTTGACGCTATCCTTCGGCGCCAATCCCTTCTTGTACAGGTCGACGACCCAGGTCAGTCCCTTGACCCAGCCTTCGCTGTTCATCGTCGAGGTGCCGTCCTCATTGAAGAACTCGTTGGAGCCGGCCATGGTTGCGCCGAACATGATCCAGCCGTTGAGGCCACCCGGCCCGCCGCGCAGGCAGTAGCCATATTTGCCTGGAAGCTTGGATACTTTCTCCGACGCCGCCACGAACTCGTCCATCGTCTTGGGCGGCTCGGTGACACCGGCCTCCTTGAACAGCTTCTTGTTGTAGAACATCGCCCGGAGATAGAAGCCGTAGGGCAGCATGTAGGCGGTGTTGTTCACGTCGCGGCCGAGTTCGAGCGCGCGATCGGTGAGGCCCGATGTGTGCTCCCATTTGGCAATATAGGGTTCGAGGCTTTCGAGAAGGCCGTTGTTGGCATAGAGCGACAGCCAGGTATCCGGCATCTCCATGACGTCGGGGATTTCGCCGGCGGACACCATGGTCGCAAATTTCTGGAACGCCTCGCCCCAGGGCAGTGAGATCACCTCGACCTTCGTGCCCGGATTGGCCGCCTCGAATTTGGAGACGATCGACTTCAGGGTTTCGGTACGCTCGGGGCTGGTGATCACCTCCACGAGCTTCAGCGTCGTGTCGGCGAGTGCAGCACCCGACATCAGTACGGTGGCGAATGCGGCGATAAGAAGCTTCTTCATTTTCCGTTCCCTTCTTGTCTGGTTGCTTCAGGTCTTTTCTTCGGAAGCAGCGTCGATCGCCGCTTCCAGGTCACTCCACAGCGCCTCGGTTCCCTCGAGGCCGACATGGAGACGCACGGACCGCGGATGGACGCCGAACGCCATCGCGGAATTCGGTTGGGCCTTCTGCTGCAGCACGACCTCGCCGGGCACGATGAGGCTTTCGTGGCCGCCCCACGACACGCCCAGCTTGAACAGCTTGAGGCGGTCGGCAAACGTGCGGATGTCGATGCCGTCGCGGAACACAAACGAGAACAGGCCCGACGTGCCGGTGAGCCCCGCGGGAAGCAGGTTGGCCAATCCTGGATGGCAGACCCTCTCGACGATTGGATGATCCCGCAGGCGCCGTGCGATTTCGAGGCCGGAGACCTGATGCGCGCGCATCCGGATCGGCAGCGTGCGCAAGCCGCGAATCAAGAGCCAGGCATCGAATGGCGACAGCTTGCCGCCGAGATAGGGATAGGCTTCGCCGCGGATGCGGCCGATCAATTCCTTCGAGCCCGCGACCACGCCGGCGACCACATCGCTGTGGCCGCCCAGGTACTTGGATGCGGAGTGGACCACAACGTCGACACCGAGCGACAGCGGCCGCTGAAAGACCGGGCTTGCCCAGCTGTTATCGATGATGGTCGGGATGCCGCGGGACTTTGCCAGCGTAGCGAGCGCACCGATGTCATGCGTTTCCATGACCCAACTGGTCGGGCTTTCCATATAGAACAACCTGGCGCCAGGCAGGGCGCTCGCGACGGCCGCCTCGTCGCGCCCGTCGACATAGGTCACCTCGATGCGCATGCGGGCTAGCAATGTCCCGAACAGTCTGAACGCGTCTGGGTAGATATGCCTGACCGCGACAATGCGGTCGCCCGGTTCGACGAAGCTCAGCACTGCCGATGAGATGGCGGACATGCCGCTTGCAAAACCGATCGCGTCCTCGGCGCCCTCCAGCTTTGCCAGCATTTCCTCGAACATGCGCACGGTCGGGTTCAGCCCGCGCGTGTAGGTCGGCCGCACTTTTTCGCCGCGGTATGTCTCGAGCATCTCGTCATAATTCGGGAAGGTGAAGAGCGAGGTCTGCACGATCGGCGGGACGACGGCATCGAAGGCGTTGCCCTCGTCATGGGCGGCGATCAGCGAGGCCTGGTCGAAAAAATCGGAACCGTTCATTTCGACATTTCCTCGATATCCTCTTCCACGATCTCGAGGATCTGCAGCGTTTTTCCGCGCGCCAGCTCCGCGTCCCCGGCGACGATGGCATCGAACAGCTCACGGTGATACGGGAACGATCGCCGCGCGAAATCCTGCCGGTCGAAAGGATGGTCCCAGAAGCGCTCGAACGCTTCGCGCATCTGCCCCAGGAGCTGCCGGAAAAGCGGATTGTGCGTGGCATCGTAGACCGCCAGGTGAAAGGCCAGGTCTTCCGGCCCCGACGTGCCGGTGGCGAGATGGACGCGCTCCATCTCGATGAGTTTCTCCTCGATCCTCCGCAGATCGTCGACCGTCCGCCGCCGCGCCGCAACCATGCTTGCCTCGGCCTCGATGCCGCGGCGCACCTCGAGTGTGTGCAAGAGACGGTCGCGCAGCTGTGCAGTATTGAGCGACAGCGGCAAATGGATCGTGCCGGCGGATATCGGCTTGAGCAGATAGGTGCCGCTGCCTTTGCGGGTCTCGGTGACGCCGAGCGCTTCGAAACGCCCGATCGCCTCGCGAATGGTCGAACGCCCCACGGAAAGCGCGGCCATCAATTCGCGTTCGGTCGGAAGCCGGTCACCACTCTTCAGGGCAGCGCGCTCGACATAGTCAGCCAGCGCTTCCATAACCTGTTTGCCGCGGTCCAACGGCGGGAGCGTGGCGATTGCCACACGCGTGGCAGGTGCCCCGGGCAGTTCGCCGCGTGTTCGCATAGGTACCTATGCCCGAAATTGGTCTGACATCTTAGCAGATTTGCGCGCCGCGCGCCTTTCGTCAAGTGGCCTGGGCAGTGTCTCAGTGTGCATATCGGCTCACACCCATCGCGGAACCTCGAATGTTGCCGCAAAGGGCGTCTTTCGCACATATCCTGAGCTTCGCGATAGTTTCACCCTGTCCATCCGGTCAATGGTTTGCCTCTCGCAAATTTTCCTCGCAAAAATGCGTGTTTCGCGGGCGATTGTTGGGACAGCCGCAAGGGGCGCTCGCCCCACCCAATGCGGTCATTTAGTGTGGGATCAAGGAGCCGATTGGGATGGCATTGGATGGCGTACGTGCGTTGGTATTCGACGTGTTCGGCACTGTCGTCGATTGGCGCAGCGGCGTGGCGCGCGAAGCTGAGCCGTTCCTGAAGTGGCATGGAGCAGGATCCACTATTCCTACCGCTTTCGCGGATGCGTGGCGCAGCCGTTACTCCCCAGCGATGGAGGAGGTGCGCAGCGGCCGGCGGCCTTTTACACGGCTCGACGTGCTGCATCGGGAGAATCTGGCAGCTGTTTTGCCAGAATTCGGGATCGACCCTGCTTCGGTGCCAGCGTCCGAACTGGACGAACTGAACCTGGCATGGCACCGATTGGAGCCATGGCCGGACGCGGTGGCCGGCCTCACACGGCTGAAGGCCCGCTATATCATCGCGCCGCTCTCGAACGGCAACATCGTCCTCATGCTCAACATGGCGAAGCGTAGTCGTATCCCCTGGGATGCGATCCTCGGCGCCGAAGTCGTGCAAGCCTACAAGCCTACGCCGGAAGCCTATCTTCGCACTGCTGACGTGCTGGCAATGAAGCCGAATGAGATCTGTCTTGTGGCCGCCCACAATGGCGACCTTGCAGCGGCTCGGGCATGCGGATTGCGAACTGCCTTTGTCCTGCGTCCGACCGAGCACGGGGTAACGCAGACGACGGATCTGCACCCTGATCAAGCGTGGGACCTGGTGGCCTGCGACTTCATTGACTTGGCTGAACGACTTGAGTTGTAGCGCGTCTCAACGAACAGCGCCGTGACCCGATTGCTCAGCGGCAGTCCCGGGTTAGCCAAAGAGGCAGGCGTTACTACGCCTTTCGTTCCCAGCGCCGGTCTGGCGTCTGCTGCCAATAGGTGACTGCGTGGCCGGCTTCCTTCATCGTCTTCCAATGCGCGCGCGCCGCCTCGACCTGAGCCGCATCGTGGCCGTCGAACAGGAACACGGCGCGCTCATAACCGGTAAGCTTCGGTGGCACCGCGCCGTCAACCAGGAAGCGTATCTGCGCCTCGTTCGCATTGTCATGGCCGGTGGTCAAAAGGATCGGCTGCTCGGCCAGAAAGGATTCGCGGTCCGTCGCATGCGCCAGGAAGGAATCGTCCCTGAAGGTCCAAAGATGCTGGTCCAGCGCGTCGCGCCGTTCCTCGGAGCCGGTCTGCACCACGGCGCGCCAACCGCGATCGACACTGCGCTCGAGCAGGCCGGGCAACGCATCTTCCAGAGTCGATTCGGTCAAGTGGTAGAACAGGACGTCGGCCATGATCGCGCCTTGAAAGGCCTCACTCCTCGTAGTTGTCGCGAACCAACCGGTCGAGCAGCCTGACGCCGAAGCCGGACGCCCATGACTGGTTGATCTCGCTGGACGGCGCGCCCATCGCGGTGCCGGCGATGTCGAGATGCGCCCAGGGTGCATCCCTGACGAAGCGCTGCAGGAACTGCGCCGCGATGATGGCGCCGCCATAGCGGCCGCCGATATTCTTCATGTCGGCATTTTTCGAATCGATCAGCTTGTCGTATTCGGTGCCGAGCGGCATCCGCCACACTCGTTCCTGCGTCGCCTGCCCGGCGCTCGTCAGCCGATTCGCCAATTCGTCATTGTTGGAGAACAGCCCGGCATAGTGCTGGCCGAGCGCGACCATGGTGGCGCCGGTCAGCGTCGCCAGATTGACCATGAATCTCGGCTGGAAGCGATCATTGCAGTACCACAGCGCATCGGCCAGGACGAGGCGGCCCTCGGCGTCGGTGTTGAGCACCTCGATGGTCTGGCCCGACATCGAAGTGACGATGTCGCCGGGGCGCTGCGCATGGCCGTCGACGGCATTTTCCACCAGCCCGATGACACCGACGACATTGGCCTTGGCCTTGCGCGCGGCGAGCGCGTACATCAGCCCGGTCACCGCGGCCGCGCCGCCCATGTCGCCCTTCATGTCCTCCATGCCGGAGGCCGTCTTTATCGAATTGCCGCCGGTGTCGAAAGTGACGCCTTTGCCGACGAAAGCAATCGGGCTGTCCTTGGCCTTGCCGCCGTTCCATCGCATGACGGCCAGGCGCGCCCCACGCGGCGAGCCTTGTGCGACGCCGAGCAGCGCACCCATGCCGAGCTTCTTCATCTCCTTCTCGACCAGGATCTCGACCGCGACGCCGAGCGCCTCCAGTTCGTTGACGCGGGCGGCGAATTCCACCGGCCCCAGTATATTGGCCGGTTCGTTGACCAGATCGCGCGCCAGGAGCACCCCGTCGATCACCGCCACCTCGTCGGAGAAGGCCTTTTTCGCCGCCGCCGGATCGGCGGTATGGATGATCACCTTAACGGGCTTTTTCGGCTCGGCCTTGTTACCGTCGCGCTGGCCGTCGCCATTGTCCTTTTTCGTCTTGTACTTGTCGAAAGCATAGCTGCGCAGAAGAATGCCCGCAGCAAGCTGTGCCGCTTGCCTGCCGCCGACGTCAGCACCCGGCAGATCGAGCACGACCGCCACCTCCGTCGCCTTGCGCAAGGATGCAGCGATCGTGCCGCCAAGCTTGAGCCAGGCATAGTCGTCGAGCGCCGAGACCTTGCCGGCGCCGACCGCCACCAGCCGGTCGAGCGATGTGCCCTCCGGCGCCAGCACTTCGACCAGGCCGGCGAACTTGCCGGAAAAGTCGGCCACCGGAAACGCCCGCTCCAGGGTCTTTGCCGGATCGCAAGCCTTTGCCGTGTCGCCGAGACCGCCATCGTTGGCCGCCAGGACGAAAACACTGCCCTTCTTGGGCGCTGCGAATTTGGCGAAGGCGATCGAAGGTCTCGAAGTCATCATGTCCTGCTTTCGGGAACGGCGTTGGTTTTTTTGGAAGAGTGCCTGGCGAAACCAGATATTTGGCTGTTTCCGACCGGAAGCACCACCCCAATTTTCAATCATCGCCGCTATCTGACGATCTGCTGCGCGATAGCGTTGGCCTGAAATCGTGCGTTTGGCGAAGCAACCGCGAATGCTTGGCCGCATGCCGGTAAACCACAGGCCGGCAATTTTGGGTTCCCGTCGCAGCTACGGCGGCCAGGACCGTGACCGGCGCGACATTTGGTCGTTTTCCGGCATTTGGCAAGACTTTGCCGGAATCCGATCCCATATGTCAGATGGAATCAATGGCGATTCGTCGCGGCACGGCCCCGCTTACTGCCGCAACCTGTTGTTAACCATTGATGTTCGCCCTTTCTTATCCAATGCCGCCGACACTCCGGCCACCGGAAATAACGATGTGGGACGGGAACCAGATCGAACACCCAACGGACCGGTTGTGCAGGCGTCTCCGGGCGACTACCTTGTCTGGAGGCATGATGCCGTTCGGCAAAATCGAGAAAAGCCTTCATGAAGGTCGTTGAACGCTACATCATGCGTCGTGCGTTGGCGGTCTTCCTCGCAGCGCTCATCTGGACGCTGGCGATCGTGTGGACGACGCAGGTGCTCGCCCGCATCGATCTCGTGACCGACAGCGGGCAGTCGGCGCTGACCTTCTTCGAGGTCGCTGCTCTGATCATTCCGTCGATCGTCCCTATCGTCGTGCCCTTCGCCCTGGTGGTCGCGGTCGCGCAGACACTGAGCGCGATGAATTCCGATTCTGAGCTTGCCGTCTTGAACGCCGCAGGCGCTTCGCGCTGGACCATCGTCAGGCCGATCATGCTCCTGGCGCTGGCGGCCAGCGTTTTTTCGTTCGCCGTCGACAACGGCGTCGACCCCTATGCACGACAGAAAAACCGCGAGCTGGTGGCGTCGTCGCGCGCCGATCTTCTGTCGCTCGTCATCCAGGAAGGCACCTTCCGCAAGATCGACGACGGCCTGTTCCTGCAGATCGGCGAGCGGCTTCCGGACAACCGCCTTGGCGGCATTTTTGTCGCCGATTCACGCGAAGAAGGCGTCAACCTCATCTACTACGCCAAGAGCGGCGCCATCATTGAAAGCGGCGACGAGAGGGTGCTGATGATGAACGACGGCGTCATCCACCGCGAAACGCTGGCCGGCGATCTTTCGGTCATCCGGTTCACCTCCTATGCCTTCGACCTGTCGGCCTTCATGTCGGCCTCATCAGAGGTATTGCTCTTGCCGAAGGACCGGACGACACAGTACCTGCTCAATCCCAGTCCGAACGACAAGATGTTCCAGAAAAGGCCGAACAAGTACCTGGCCGAGGTCCACCAGCGTTTCTCCGAATGGTCCTATTCACTCGTTTTCGCGCTGATCGCGCTTGCGGTCGCGGGAGACGCGCGCTCCCATCGCGAGGCGCGCATTCATCCGCTGATCACGTCTATCGCGATTGCTCTTTTCGTGCGCTGGCTCGGTTTCTTTGCCGCTGGCAAGGCCGACAACATTCCGCAATACGCCTATATGGTCTACGGCGTTCCTATCGTGGCGTCCGCAGTCGCGACATGGTTCATCGTCTCCAACCGGACCATGGAGCTGCCGGTCGCCTGGGCCGACTGGATGACGAATTTCGCCGGCCGCTTCGGTGAGGGCTGGAGCGCCCTGAAGCTCCGCTTCGCCAGGCGCGGCGCTTCTGGCCAAGGGGCCGGCTGATGGGCTGGACACACTAATGGGCTGGACTCTGGGCAGATACTTCTTCTTCCGCTACGTGACGATCACCATCTGGTTGTTCATCGGCCTCCTGGCGCTTGTGTTCCTGATCGACTTCACCGAGCTTTCCGGCCGCACGACCGGCTTGCCGGGTTTTACCTACGGCACGGCGTTTGCCATTTCAGGGTTGCGAATGCCGATGATCATGCTGCAGACGGTGCCGTTCGTCGGCCTGTTCTCGGCAATGGCGACGCTGGTCTCGCTCAATCGCAGGTATGAACTGGTCATCGCACGTTCCGCCGGCGTCTCCGCATGGCAATTCCTGCTGCCGTGCTGCATCGGGGCGCTGCTGTTCGGGGTGTTGTCGGTCGGCATCATCAATCCGATCGCCGCGTATGCGTTTTCCTGGTCCGAGAAAATCGAAACCCAGCTCCGCTCCGGCAAGTCGAACACCGTCTCGGCTGACGCCGAGCCCTGGATCCGGCAGAAAACCAGTTCCGGCGATACCATCATCGGCGCGCGCGCCATCCTCAATCAAGGCCTGGAGATGGCCGACGCCGCCTTCTTCGTCCTCAACCCGCAAGGCGACATCGTCGAACGCAAGGACGCGGCGCACGCCTATTTGCGGGATGGCTACTGGGAACTGCAGGACGTCAAGGTGTTCCGGGATGGCAACATCCAATCGGTGGCAACCGACCGCATACCGACCGATCTCAAGCCCGAGTTCGTGCAAGAGCGTCTGGCGCGCCCGGAAACCATCCCGTTCTACGATCTGCCCGGCAAGATCGAGGTTGCCCGCTCCTTCGGCCTCAAGGCAAATGCCTTTGCCATGCAGTTTGATTCACTGGTAGCGCTGCCGTTCCTTCTCGTCGCCATGACTTTGATCGCCGCAACGGTGTCGATGCGATTTGCGAGGATGGGACAATCCGCGACGATGATTCTGGGTGGCGTCCTGGCCGGGTTTCTGCTTTATGTCGTGACAGTGCTGGTCAAGGCATTCGGCGTGGCGGGATTCGTACCCACAGTCGTCGCTGCATGGGTTCCGGTTGTCGTGGCTATGTTCTTCGGGGTGACTTTCTTGCTGTACAAGGAAGACGGCTAGTGAGGGGGGCGGTTTTGCGCAGCCATAGGCAGGCCGATTCGGCGCGCCTCTATGGGGCGAGCGCCTTGGCGTGCCTGCTCGCTTGCATCGTTCCGAGTATCCCGGCTTTTGCCCAGGATATCAGCAGCATGGCAGCCGACGTTCCCGCCGGTTCGCAAATGCTGCTGGCGGCAGATACGCTGGTCTATGACAATGACAACCAGACCGTAACGGCCGTCGGCGGCGTGCAGATCGATTATGGCGGCAACCGCCTCGTCGCCCAGCGGGTGGAATACAATCGCAACACCAAGCGGCTCGTCGCCAGCGGCAATGTCGAGGTCATCAACAGCGACGGCACCAAGATCTATTCGCAGCATGTCGACATCACCGACGATTTCGCCGACGGCTTCGTCAACGCGCTGCGTGTCGAAACCGTCGACAAGGCCTATTTCGCCGCCGAAAGCGCGGAACGCATGGGCGGCGTGCTGACGACGTTCCACAACGGCGTCTACACGGCCTGCGAGCCGTGCGAGGACCAGCCGGACAAAGCGCCGACCTGGCGCATCAAGGCCAGAAAGATCATCTGGAACGGCGAAAAGAAGACGGTTCGCTTCGAGAATTCGAATTTCGAGTTCTTCGGCTTTCCGATCGCCTATCTGCCGGCCTTCGAAATTGCCGACCCGACCGTCAAGCGCAAGAGCGGCTTCCTGATCCCCGGCATCGCTTACAAGAGCGACCTCGGCCTCGGCGTCAAAGTCCCCTATTATTTCGCGCTCTCACCAACCTACGACCTCACCGTCACCGGCAGCGGCTATACCAAGCAGGGCTTTCTCGGCGAAGCCGAGTGGCGCCAGCGCTTCAACAACGGCCAGTACAGCCTGAAGATCGCCGGCATCCGGCAAGAGGATCCCGACGAGTTCATCGACGGCGACGGGCGCAATGTCGATTCGGGTGCGGCCGGCGACCCGAACGAGTTCCGCGGCATGATGGGCACCAAGGGCCAGTTCGCTATCAATCCGCGCTGGGACTTCGGCTGGGATGTCCTGTTGCAGACCGACAAGAACTTCTCGCGCACCTACGCCATCGAAGACTTCGGCGACAGCGTGCATCGCTCCTCGATCTACCTGACCGGCCTCAACGGCCGCAACTATTTCGACGTGCGCGCCATGCGCTTTGAGGTCCAGGAAGAGACACTCCCTGACGATCCGACCGCGCGCGCCGGCAAGCAGCCCTGGGTGCTGCCCTCGCTCGATTACGCCTACATCCCCGACATGGCGGTGGGCGGCGGGCAGTTGTCGCTCAATGTCAACGCGCAGGCCATCAGCCGCGACAGGCTGGACAGGACCCTTGCCGATCCGAACAACGCTGCGTCCGTCACCAGTGTACGCGGCATCGAGGGCCAGTCGGGCCGTCTCACCGCCGAAGCGGAATGGAAGCGCACCTTCACCACCGATGGCGGGCTGCTGCTGACGCCCCTGCTGGCGCTGCGCGGCGACGCCGGCTATGTCAACGCCTCTTCGGGATCGCTCAATGCCATCAATCAGATGGCGTCCAACCTCGGCGTCGACGACGATACGCGATCGTCGCTCGCCCGCTTCATGGCGACCGCCGGGCTGGAAATGCGCTGGCCGGTGCTGTTCTCGTCGACCAGTTCCAGTCACATCTTCGAGCCGATGGCCCAGGTCTTCATGCGTCCGAACGAGCAATATGTCGGCGGTCTCGCTGTTCCCAACGAGGACGCGCAGAGCTTCGTCTTTGATGCCACGACGTTGTTCGAGCGCGACAAGTTCTCCGGTTACGACCGCTTGGAAGGCGGCACGCGCGCCAATGTCGGGCTGCGCTATTCCGGCGCCTACGACAATGGCTGGAGCACCAACGCGCTGTTCGGCCAATCCTACCAGCTTGACGGCCAGAACTCCTTCGATGCGCCGGACCTGGTCAATGTCGGCGCCGATTCGGGCTTGGAGACCGAGACCTCCGATTATGTCGGCTTGGTCGGCTTCAACAGCCCCAGCGGGCTTTCCGGCTCGGTCAGCGGCCGTTTCGACGAGCAGAGCTTCGAGATTCGCCGCGCCGAGGTGAAGGCAGCCTATTCCGGCCTGCCGATTTCTTTCAGCGCCAAATACGCCTTCATCCAGGCGCAGCCGCTCTATGGCTTTACGACCGATCGACACGAGGTCACGCTCGGCGCCTCGGCGCAACTTGCCGAGAACTGGCGCATCTTCGGTACCGGGACCTACGATCTCGAGCAAAGCGTGCTGGTCAAGGACGGGGTTGGCTTTGCCTATAGCGATTCATGCTTCACCTATTTGATGACATTCTCGGAATCCCGCGACCTGAGCACCAAGGAAGTGTCACAGAATATCGGTTTCAACCTGTCGTTTCGCACGCTCGGCGATTTCGGCTCGACACAAAGCTCCTTCAACACTGTCCAGTAGCAGACGACTGGCCAATATCGGAACGGGCCGCCGGCCAACGCACGGCCCGAAATAAATTCACAGCGTTTGAGCGTACTTCGTGCGTCAAAGTGGACGCACGTCGCAACTAACGACATCGTTTCGCCGCATAGGGCAGGCACGGATTTCAGTTCCCTTAAAAACTGCGATAAATTGGGCCGGAACCGAGATAGGATTGGGATGCTTTCGATGAGGAAATACCTCTTTTCGGCAGGGTTCGCACTGCTGGTGGCGGCGACCTCAGCCTCGATCACCATGATGACGCCGCCGGCTTTCGCCAGCCAGATCAAATACGTCGTCAACAACGTGCCGATCACCACCGGCGACATCCAGCATCGGGCTGCCTTCCTGCGCCTGCAGCGCAAGAAGGGCAATGCCGCCGAGGAAATGATCGAGCAGACGCTGCGCGTCGCCGAAGCCAAGCGTCTCGGCATCCGCATCAGCGACGCCCAGGTCGACGCCGCCTATCAGCGCTTTGCCACGAACAACAAGATGCAGCTCAAGCAACTCGATGGCGTCATGGCGCAGTCCGGCGTCGGCAAGGAGCATTTCAAGGAGTTCATCCGCTCCCAGATGGCCTGGAACCAGGCGCTGACCGCGCGCCATCGCTCAGAGAGCGGCGGCGCGTTGAGCGAGCAGGACGTGGTCAGGCGCATGCTCGACAATGGCGGCAACAAGCCGACCGCCATGGAGTACATGCTGCAGCAGGTCATTTTCGTCGTGCCGGCGGCCGAGCGCAGCGCGACGCTGTCCAAGCGCAAGCGCGAGGCCGACGCCATGCGCGCCCGCTTCAACGGCTGCGACACCTCGCGCCAATTCGCCAAGGGCCTGATCGACGTCACCGTTCGCGATCTCGGCCGGATACTGGCGCCGCAATTGCCGCCTGACTGGGCCGACCAGATCAAGGCCACCAAGGTCGGCGGCGCCACCCCCACGCGCGAAACAGACCGCGGTGTCGAGTTCATCGGAATCTGCTCGTCGCGCGAAGTGTCCGACGACAAGGCCGCCCAGATGGTGTTCCAGAGCGAAGGCTCGAGTGGCAAGGACGCCGACGCGCTCTCCACGAAATATGTCGAGGAGTTGCGGAAGAAAGCCCGCATCGTCGAGCGCTGAAGCCGCCAGAGGCAGCGCTGGCGCTGAGCGCCGGTGATCCATCCGGCGTTGGGCCGGAAATCGCCATTGCCGCCTGGCAGGCGCGCGACAGCGCCGGTGTGCCGCCCTTCTATCTTATAGCCGATCCGGCGCTGATTGCCGCACGGGCGCGCCTGCTCGGCGCCAATGTGCCAATCACGGAGACAGTGCCAGCCGAGGCGGAGCGCGTCTTTGAGCGCGCCCTGCCCGTCATGCCGCTTGCCGCCCGCTTCGTCGACGACCCCGGCCGGCCGGACCCGGCCAACGCCGCCGGCATCATCGAGGCCATCGACCGCGCTGTTGACGACTGCCTTGGCGGTCGCGCGGCGGCGGTCGTTACGTGCCCGATCGCCAAGAAGCCGCTCTACGATGCCGGCTTCCGTTTTCCCGGTCACACTGAGTATCTGGCGCATCTGGCGACGCTCCACACCGGCGCACAAGCGATGCCGGTGATGATGCTTGCCGGTCCCGAGTTGCGCACGGTTCCGGTCACCATCCACATTGCGCTGCGCGAGGTGCCGGAAGCGTTGACGACGGATTTGATCGTCGCGACCGCCCGCATCACCGCCGCCGACCTCGAATATCGCTTCGGCGTTGCCAAGCCGCGGCTTGCCGTTGCCGGCCTCAATCCGCATGCCGGTGAAGGCGGCGCGATGGGCGCCGAGGACGAGCGCATCATCCGCCCGGCGATCGAAAGGCTGAGGGCAGAGGGCATCGACGCTTTCGGGCCGCTGCCGGCCGACACGCTGTTCCATGCCCGCGCCCGAGCCAGCTATGATGTGGCGCTGTGCATGTATCACGATCAGGCGCTGATCCCGGCTAAGGCGCTGGCGTTCGACGAGGCGGTCAACGTTACGCTCGGCCTACCCTTCATCCGCACTTCACCAGATCACGGCACCGCTTTCGATATCGCCGGCAAGGGCATAGCCCGAACCGACAGCCTGATCGCGGCGCTCAGGCTCGCCCGCAGGCTTGCTGACATCGGGGCAAAGGCTGCCGCCGCATGAGGTTTTGCATGAGAGCGGTCGCATGAGCACCGACGGGCTGCCGCCGTTACGCGCGGTGATCGAACGCCATGGGTTGCAGGCGAAAAAGGCGCTCGGCCAGAATTTCCTGCTCGACCTCAACCTTACCGGCAAGGTCGCGCGTACTGCCGGCGACCTCACGGGCGCCACGGTAATCGAGGTCGGTCCGGGTCCAGGTGGCCTCACTCGGGCGCTGCTGTCCCAAGGCACGGCTCGGGTGATCGCCATCGAGCGCGACGAGCGCTGCCTGGCAGCGCTCGCCGAGGTGTCAGATCACTATCCGGGCCGTTTGGAAATCATTGCCGGCGACGCGTTGAAGACGGATTTTGCAGCGCTTGCCGAAGGCGCATCTGGGAGCAATGCGCCTGTGAGGATCGTCGCCAACCTGCCCTACAATATCGGCACCGAACTTTTGATACGCTGGCTGACCGTCGCCGAGTGGCCGCCCTTTTACGCATCGATGACGCTTATGTTCCAGCGTGAGGTGGCCGAGCGCATCGTCGCCCGCCCCGGCAGCGATGCCTATGGCCGGCTGGGCGTGCTGGCAGGCTGGCGGACGGAGGCAAGAATCGCTTTCGACGTACCGCCGCAAGCCTTCACGCCGCCGCCCAAGGTGATGTCGTCTGTGGTGCATCTGGTGCCGCGGGCAAATCCGCTGCCTGCCGAGGTCAAGAAGCTCGGCCGCGTTACCGAAGCGGCCTTCGGCCAGCGCCGCAAAATGCTGCGGCAGAGCGTCAAGAGCCTCGGCGGCGAAGCCCTGCTCACCCGCGCCGGCATCGATCCGACGCGGCGGGCGGAGACCTTGAGCGTCGAGGAATTCGTGCGACTGACCAACGCGGTTTAGCTCTCTTCTCCCCGTTTACGCGGAGAAGATGCCGGGCAGGCAGAGAGGGGCAGCGCGAACCAACGAAGGAGTGGAGAGCCCCTCATCCGGCCCTTCGGGCCACCTTCTCCCGGTGAACGGGGAGAAGGAAAAAGGCATCAATCCGTCTTCTCGTCGAGCAGCCCCGAAACGAAATCGAACAGACCGGGCCGGCGGTCGCGTCTGAGCCGCTCGGCAATGACTATGCCGCGTACCTCGGCGAAGGCACGGTCGAGATCGTCGTTGATGATGACGAAATCATATTCCTTCCAGTGCTCGATTTCGTTGCGAGCGTTCTTCAGACGCGTCTCGATCACCGATTCCTGGTCCTCGGCGCGGCGCTTCAGCCGCGCCTTCAACTCTTTCATCGAGGGCGGCAGGATGAAGATCGAGACGATGTCGGCGCGCATCTTCTCCTTAAGCTGCTGGGCGCCCTGCCAGTCGATGTCGAACAACATGTCGCGGCCCTGTGCCAGCGCCAGTTCGGCCGGCTCACGCGGCGTGGCATAGCAATTGCCATGCACTTCGGCCCATTCGAGCAGTTCGTCTGAATCGCGCAGCCGCTCGAACTCACGCATGGTGCGGAAATGATAGTGGACGCCTTCGATCTCGCTGCCGCGGCGCGGCCGCGTGGTGACGGAGACCGACAGTTCGAGACTGGAATCGCTCTCCAGAAGATTGCGCGCGATCGTCGACTTGCCGGCGCCTGACGGCGACGACAGCACGAGCATCAAACCCCGGCGGCGAATGCGGGAACCCAAATCCCTGGCAACCATAGGCTCCTTGGCGACCATCAGGGTTACTCCAGATTCTGGACCTGTTCGCGAAATTGATCGACGACCGCCTTCAACTCCAGCCCTATGGCGGTGATCGCAGCGGCGTTCGACTTCGAACACAGCGTATTCGATTCGCGGTTGAATTCCTGCGCCAGAAAATCGAGCTTGCGGCCGATGGCGCCGCCGCCTGCCAGCAGCACCCGACCGGATGCCACATGCGTCTTAAGCCGGTCGATCTCCTCGCGGATGTCGGCCTTGGTGGCCAGGAACGCCGCTTCCATATGCAACCGGCTGGCATCGAGATTGGCGGAGGCATCCATCAGCAGCCGCACCTGCTCGGTAATCCGTTCGCGGATCACCGCCGGCTCACGCGACGGATCGGCCTCGGCGCGCAGCGTCAGCGCCTCGATAGCGTCGACGTGACCGGACAGCAGCGAGCGAAGGGCGGCGCCCTCGCCCTGGCGTGCCTGCTCCAGCCCGCCCAGAGCCACTTCGAGCGTCGAGAGTATCGCGCTGTCGAGCGCCGCCCGCGCCTCTTCGGTTTCGGCGCTTTCGGGGATGTCGAGCACGCCGCGCAGCGAAAGCAGCCCGTCGGCTGTCGCAGGCGCTGCGCCGAACTGCTCCTGCAGCCGCTTGGCCAGCCCCGCCAGATCCCTCAGGAAGGCCTCGTTGACCACAGGCTGCGCCTGCTGGCCGGCTGCGCGGCCGACGGTCAGCGTTGCCTGGAAATTGCCGCGCGCAAAGCGCTTTTGCACCGTCTGCCTAACGGCCGGTTCGAGCCGCTCGAGGCCCTGCGGCAGCCGCAGCCTGACCTCGACGCTCTTGCCGTTGACCGACTTGACCTCCCAGGCGATCGACGTGCCGTCATGTTCGGCGACGGCCCGCGCAAAACCGGTCATGCTCTGCAAATTCATGATGCCCTTGCTTCCCCCTTGCGCATGATCCCGGAAGCGGTTCCGGGGACGACTTCACAACCGTCCGGCGCTACTGGGCCGCCGCTCCGGCGTCGCCATCGCCGCCGTCAACCGGCGCATCGGTCTGACCTTCCACCTTGGCGGCGTCGGCCTTGGCAGCACCGGCCTTGGCGGCTTCATCGGCCAGTTCCTTCTGCAGCGCCCGGTAGCGGGCGACGTTCTCGTTGTGCTCGGCGAGCGTCGCGGCAAAGACGTGACCGCCGGTGCCGTCGGCAACGAAATACAGGTCGTCGGTCTTCGACGGATTGGCGACGGCCTCCAGTGCCGCACGGCCAGGATTGGCGATCGGCGTCGGCGGCAAGCCGTTGATCAGATAAGTGTTGTAGGGCGTCGGCTTCTTGATGTCAGACTGATAGATCGGGCGGTCGGCGGGTTTGCCCTTGCCGCCGAACAGACCGTAGATAATGGTCGGATCGGACTGCAGCCGCATGCCCTTGGCCAACCGGTTGAGGAAGACGGCCGCGACCCGTGAGCGTTCGTAGCCCTTGCCCGTCTCTTTCTCGACGATCGAAGCCAGGGTGACGAAGTCGTCGACACTGGCCAGGGGCAGATCGGGGGCGCGCCGCTGCCAGACTTCCTCGACCAGCTTCTTCTGGTCCGCCAAAAGCTTTTCGACCATCTGCTGGCGTGTCGCGCCGCGGGTGAAACGCAGCGTGTCGGTAGCAAGGCTGCCCTCGGGTGGAATGGTCCCCGGCATATCGCCGTCGAGCGCTGCCTGATCGGCGATGCGCTGCAGCGCCTGCTCGACCGTCAGCCCCTCGGGGACGGTCAGCGAATACATCACCGACTTGCCGCTCTTCAGCAACTCCATGATGTCGCGCATCGAGGCCCGCGGCTTGATCTCGTATTCGCCGGCCTTCAGGGCGGAATCATTGCCGAAAGCGCGCACGCCAAGCCGGAAGATGCGCGCGTCGCTGATCAGTCCGCGCCGCTCGAGTTGCTCTGCGATCTCCTGGACGCCGGTGTTCGGCTTGACCAGGAAGGTGTCGGCATTGGCCGAAGGGCCGGGCTCATTGAATTCCTGCTTGCCGAAATACAATGCAAAGCCAGCCGCCAGAACCAGCAGCATCACCAACGAGATGACGAAGTTCAAGAACACGACGAACTGGCTGCGCGAGGCGCGCGAGCGCTTGGGCGGCGGCGTGCCGGCTTCAGGCCGCAATGCCTCGCTGGCCGTTTTCGGCACGATCGGACCCGACGGTGCGGATCGATGCCCGAATTGCCCGTTGTCCGCCGAATTTGTGCTCATGGCGCCCTACCGTCTGATCTTGCAACGAATCCCCTTGGGGCACAGTAGGGGCGAATATGGCAAAATTGACGGCATGTATACACCGTGCCGGTCGGCGGACCGGTCAGCCATTGTAGCGTTGGAAAACCAGCGAGGCATTGGTGCCGCCGAAGCCGAAGGAATTGGACAGCGCCACATCGATTTGGCGGGCGCGCGGCTTGTGCGGCACCAGGTCGATCGCCGTTTCTCGCTCCGGGTTGTCGAGATTGATGGTGGCCGGCGCGATGCTGTCGCGAATGGCGAGGATCGAAAAAATCGCCTCGGCGGCGCCCGCCGCACCCAGAAGGTGGCCTATCGACGACTTGGTCGACGACATCGATATTTTCGACGCGGCGTTGCCGACCAGCCGCTCGACGGCGCCGAGCTCGATCGTGTCGGCCATGGTCGAGGTGCCGTGCGCATTGATGTAGTCGACGTCTGCGGGCGCCAGCTTGGCCCGGTTCAGCGCCGCAACCATGCAACGGAAGGCGCCGTCGCCATCTTCGGCCGGCGCGGTGATGTGATAGGCATCGCCGGTCAAGCCGTAACCGGTGACCTCGGCATAGATCTTGGCGCCGCGCGCCTTGGCGTGTTCCAGTTCCTCCAGAATGACGACGCCGGCGCCCTCGCCCATGACGAAGCCGTCGCGGTCGCGGTCATAGGGACGCGAGGCCGTTTCCGGAGCGTCGTTGCGATCGGTCGACAGCGCCCGGCAGGCGGCGAAGCCGGCGATCGACAGCCGCGTCACCGGCGCTTCCGTGCCGCCTGCGACCATCACGTCGGCATCGCCCCACATGATCAGCCGGGCGGCATCGCCGATGGCATGCGCGCCAGTGGAGCAAGCGGTGACGACGGCGTGGTTAGGGCCTTTCAGCTTATGCCGGATCGAAACCTGGCCTGATACGAGATTGATGATCTGGCCGGGGATGAAGAACGGGCTGATGCGGCGCGGACCGCGCTCCTTCAGGATCATCGCGTTCTCGGCGATGCCTTCGATGCCGCCGATGCCGGAGCCGATCAGCACGCCGGTGGCGCACTGCTCCTCATGCGTCTTCGGCGCCCACCCCGAATCCTTCAGCGCCTCGTCGGCGGCCGCGATCCCGTAGAGGATGAAGTCGCCGATCTTGCGCAGTTCCTTCGGCTCGAGAACGGTCTCGGGATTGAAGGTGGCATTCTCACCATTGCCGCGCGGGATGACGTGGGCGACCTTGCAGGCAAGATCCTCCACCTCGAACTCGGTGATGCGCTTGGCTGCGCTGCGGCCGGTCAGAAGCTCCTTCCAGCCATGCTCGAAGCCGACGCCGAACGGCGAAAGCAGCCCAAGGCCCGTGACGACGACACGCCTCATCGCAGGTTCTCCTCGGTGATGACTGCAAATAGCGTCAGGCCGAAGCCTTGTCGATGTACTTCACCGCGTCGCCAACAGTCAGGATGGTTTCGGCCGCATCGTCCGGGATCTCGACGCCGAATTCTTCTTCGAACGCCATGACGAGTTCGACCGTGTCGAGACTGTCCGCGCCCAGATCATCGATGAAGCTCGCCTGCTCCGTCACCTTGTCGGCATCGACGCCAAGGTGCTCGATAACGATCTTCTTGACGCGCTCTGCGGTGTCACTCATTTGGGCATCCTCGTCTTTTGTTTGTCTGTCTTCGTTAGCGGGCAGAATGCCGCTAATCAAGCTGAAAGATGGTCCTGTCGGAAACGCAACGACACCGGACCGGTTTTTGCCCGAACCGCCGGGTTGCGGGCCGCATTACACGAAAATCAGCCGGGGTCCAAGGTGAAAAGGGGTGTTCTCCCGCAACTGTCAAATCATCGCCATGCCGCCATTGACGTGAATGGTCTGGCCGGTGACGTAGGCGGCTTCGTTGGAAGCGAGGTAGGCGACGGCGGAGGCGACTTCGGCGTTGGTGCCCATGCGCCGTGTCGGAATCGCCGCCATGATCGCCTCTTTCTGCTTGTCGTTGAGCTTGTCGGTCATCGCCGATTCGATAAAACCCGGGGCGACGCAGTTGACGGTGATGTTGCGCGTAGCGATCTCCTGCGCCAGCGACTTGGAAAAGCCGATCATGCCGGCCTTGGAGGCGCAGTAGTTGGTTTGGCCGGGATTGCCGGTGACGCCAACCACAGAGGTGATGTTGATGATGCGGCCATGCCGGCGCCGCATCATCGGATGGGTCAGTTCGCGGGTCAGCCGGAACACCGCGGTCAGATTGACCTCGAGCACCGAATCCCAGTCGGCGTCCGCCATGCGTACGAACAGCCCGTCCTTGGTGATGCCGGCATTGTTGACGAGAATGTCGACGCCTTCGAGATCGGCCTCGACCTTCTGGCCAAGCGCCTTGACCTCGTCGCGATTGGAAAGGTTCGCCGGGAACAGCTTGACCCGATCGCCGAGCTCAATCGCCAGCGTCTCCAGCTTCTCGACACGGGTGCCGTGCAGGCCGACGACGGCGCCCTGCGCATGCAGCACTCGGGCGATCGCCTCGCCGATGCCTCCCGATGCGCCTGTGACAAGCGCCTTGCGGCCGGTCAATTCGAACATGTCTTATCCTCTTCTCAATCGTACAAGCCGGTGAGTTCGGCTACCTCTAAACGTTGCCGCGCCAGAAGTCCTCGGCGTTCACGGTCGTTTCCTCGCCACGCCTGATCCGCTCCAGAACCTCGGCTGCGAGATAATAATCCTCAATGTCCTCCAAACCGCATTCGATGAGTTCGCGCAGACAACAGGCCTTGCTGCGACCAGTCTTGGCCGCGAGAAACTCCAGGCGCTGCTCGACTTCAGGGGAAAGGCGGATCGACGTGGCCATGCCCATACCTCGTTGGGATATTTGTATTCATGTGGCCAAGCGTCGGTGAATTCAAGCTTACGCGGTTCACCCCAATGCCGCTAGCGCCGCCTCGACATCGGCTGGCGTGCCGACCGCGCCAGTGGCGATGTCGCGGTTGATGCGCCGCGCCAGTCCCGACAGCACCTTGCCGGCGCCCACCTCGTACAGCGTCGCAATGCCGTTGGCGCCAAACCACTCCACCGTTTCGCGCCAGCGCACACGCCCCGTCACCTGTTCGACCAGGCGGTGGGCGATTGCATCCGGATCGCTGGACGGGGTGACCGACACGTTGGAGACCACGGGGACGAACGGCGCGTTCTTCGTCACGCCGGCCAGCGCATCGCGCATGACCTCGGCCGCCGGTGCCATCAGCGCCGAATGGAAGGGCGCCGAGACCTGCAGCAACAACGCCCGCTTGGCGCCCTTATCCGTGCACAGCTTCGCCGCCAGCTCGACCGCCGCCCTGGTGCCCGAAATCACCAGCTGGCCACCGCCATTGTCGTTGGCGATCTGGCAAATCGACTCTTTGGCCGCTTCAGCGCAGGCGGCTTCGACATCGGCCTGTTCCAGTCCGATGATCGCCGCCATGGCGCCCTCGCCGGCCGGCACAGCCGCCTGCATGGCATTGCCACGGATACGCAAGAGCCGAGCGGCATCGGCGACCGAAACGAAACCGGCGGCGGCAAGTGCCGAATATTCGCCGAGCGAATGGCCGGCGACATAAGCGACCTTTTCCTTCAGCGAGAGGCCGCGCGATTCCAGTGCCCGGATGGCGGCGAGCGACACAGCCATCAGCGCCGGCTGGGCATTGGCGGTCAGCGTCAGCCTCTCTTCCGGCCCTTCCCAGATCAGCTTCGACAGGTTTTCGCCAAGCGCGTCGTCGACCTCTTCGAAGATCTGCCGCGATTCCGGAAAGGCGTCGGCGAGGTCCTTGCCCATGCCGACAGCCTGGCTGCCCTGTCCCGGAAAGGTGAATGCGACGGCCATGCGTGGCTCCCAAGCGGCTGATTTTTCCTGCCTGTGACGCAAGGCGGGCGGGCAAGTCAAGTCCGCTAGCACCCCGACCCGGGCCGCTCCGGCTCGATATCGCTGGCCGAGTACCTGTTCCAAAAGGCTTTTTTTCGATCACTCATGATGAAAACCGCTCACGATTCGTTTGCTGGCTCTTCTTATTTCAGCCACAGGCGCTAGCTTTTCGTGACATATCGATGACAGCTCAATGACACTTTTGTGTATGGTCGGGGGAATTGTAAAGGTGGCAAGGATTAAGAAAGGCGTTGGCAAATCCGCGCCACAGTTCCTGGAAGGCGATCCGGCCACCGGCTATCTGCCGGGCCGGAAATGGCCTGTTATCCGCTATGGCCTCGTCAGCCTGCTCGCCGCCACCATCCTGGTTTTTGCGATCGAACTGATCGTGCGCGGCGATTTTGCCGGCACCGTCGGCTTCTTCCTGCAGCCCTTCAAGCCGGGCTGGACCACCATCATCATCTTCGCCCTGATCCTGATCGGCCTCGATGCCGTGCTCGGCCGCAGCCACCAGAGCCTGATGATCGTCGCGCCGCTGACGCTGGCGCTGGCCTTTGTCGGCCACCAGAAATCGCTCTATCTCGGCGATCCGCTCTATCCGACCGATTTCCTCTATTCACGTCAGATCGTGGCGCTGATGCCGCTGCTGGTGCGCGAACGTCCGGGAACCG
This sequence comes from Mesorhizobium sp. L-2-11, assembly GCF_016756595.1. Classification (NCBI taxonomy): domain Bacteria; kingdom Pseudomonadati; phylum Pseudomonadota; class Alphaproteobacteria; order Hyphomicrobiales; family Phyllobacteriaceae; genus Mesorhizobium; species Mesorhizobium sp. L-2-11. Next base: position 4,666,408 of record NZ_AP023257.1, read on the forward strand.
CCATCGCTCTGGCGGTCGGCATCGTCGGCAGCCTCTCGCTGCTCGTTTATGGCTGGCGGCTGTGGCGCCGCCGGGTACCAGCGCTCGGTCGCAAGGGGCGCCTGGCCCGGCTGACGCTGACCGTGCCGCTGCTCGCCTTCTTCGTGTCGATCATGGATTACGCGACGTTCTCGTGGACCCGCGACCGGCTGCAAATCATCCCGATCATGTGGGACCAGAAGGAAAATTACGCCTCCAACGGCTTCGCACTGGCCTTCGCCCTCAACGTGCCGATGGCCCATGTCCCCGCGCCTGCCGGCTACTCCGACAAGGCGATCGCGGCGATCGAAAGGCCTGACGTGAAGGCATCGGTGCCGACCGAGAAGCCAGACATCATCATCGTCATGAGCGAATCCTTCTGGGATCCGACCGAACTGCCCGGCGTCACCATCACGCCCGATCCGATTCCCAACGTGCGGTCGCTGCGCTCCGGCCACGTGTTCTCGCCCGAATTCGGCGGCATGACCGCCAATGTCGAGTTCGAGGCGCTGACCGGCTTTTCCAACGCCTTCCTGCCGGCCGGCAGCATCCCCTACCAGCAATATGTCCGCGCGCCGGTGCCGTCGATGGCGACGTTCCTGAAGAGCCAGGGCTATGAGACGCGCGCCATCCATCCGGGCACAAGCTGGTTCTGGAACCGAACGCCGGTCTATGCTGATTTCGGCTTTGATGACTTCAAGTCCGAAGAAAACATGCCATATCTCGAAAAGCGCGGGCCGCTAACATCGGACGCGGCGATGACGGAGGAGATCATCCGCGAAGCCGACGCCACGGACGATCCGTTCTTCTACTTCGCCGTCAGCCTGCAAAACCACGGACCCTACGAACCGAATCGCTATTACAATCCGACCCACAAGGTGCAGGCTCCGACCAGCCAGTGGGCAAAGGATTCGCTGCTGAGCTTCACGGAAGGCGCATCCGACGCCGACAAGAGTCTCGAGCGCCTCATCGAATGGGCGAAGAACCGGCGGCGACCGACGGTCATCGCCTTCTTCGGCGACCATCTGCCGCCGCTCGGTCCGGTCTATGTCGAGACCGGCTTCCTCAGGGATAACGTCGCGCCACGCAAGGAGCCGCCCGACCAGATGCTGCTGCATCACCGAACACCGCTGATCGTTTGGTCCAACCGCAGCGGTCCGGTCACGGACATGGGCACTGTCAGTCCAGCCTTTCTGCCCTACCACGTCCTGACCACGGCCGGGATCAGCCACCCCTATTACACCGGCTTCCTCGGCCAGATGCGCGAGCGCTACAGCGTCGTCGACCGCAATCTATTGTTGACGCCCGCGGGCAAGGACACACCCGACTGGGCGCGCAAGAAGCAAATCGACCCGGCCATTCGCGATTTCCGCCTGCTGCAATACGACATGATGTTCGGCAAGCGCCGTGCAGCGCCCGATTTCTTCCCTGAAACGGTGAACAAGCGGGTCCCGCATACAAGCTGAAGGTGGCGCGACATGTCGTCCTACGCGGCGGTTTTTCGGCTTGCCCTTGTCTTGCGGCCAAATTCCTGTATAGACGCCCGCAATCTGCCGGTCCTTGCTGGGGGCTGAACGGAGGGCCGGAGGTTTTTCGAAACCTTCGTGTGGGGCCAGAAGCGCTTCCGCCTCCCGTGTCTCCGCTCTCGACCGTCTCGTCATGCTCCTTTCTTCCCCGCGCCGCCAGAGATCGCCGGGTCAGAGAAGTTGCAGAGGCTTTTGCCGCCGGGACCGGGAGAGAAACGAAGAAAGGCAAAGAACAATATGGCTCTTTACGAACATGTGTTTCTTGCCCGGCAGGACCTCTCGCAGCAGCAGGTCGATGCGCTTGTCGAACAGTACAAGGGCGTCATCTCAGCGAATGGCGGGTCCGTCGGCCGGGTCGAGAACTGGGGACTGAAGTCCCTCACCTACCGGGTCAACAAGAACCGGAAGGCATACTACACGCTGATGGACATCACCTGCCCGCCGGCCGCGCTCAACGAGATGGAGCGCCAGATGGGCCTGTCCGAGGATGTGCTGCGTTTCCTCACCATCAAGGTCGATGCGCATGAGGAAGGCCCGTCGGCAATGATGCAGAAGCGCGAAGAGCGCTCGGAACGCGGCGGCTTCGGCGACCGTGACCGTGGCCCGCGCTCGTTCGGCGACCGGGATCGCGGCGACCGTGGCGATCGCCCGCCGCGCAGCTTCGGTGGCGATGGGGCAGACCGTGGCCCGCGCCGCCCGCGCGAAGGCGTTGAAGGGGGTGCACAATAATGGTCGACATCAACCAGATCCCGACCCGGCGCCCGTTTCATCGCCGCCGCAAGACCTGCCCGTTCTCCGGCGCCAACGCGCCCAAGATCGATTACAAGGACGTACGTCTTCTGCAGCGCTATATTTCCGAGCGCGGCAAGATCGTGCCGTCGCGCATCACCGCCGTCAGCCAGAAGAAGCAGCGCGAACTCGCCAAGGCAATCAAGCGCGCCCGCTTCCTCGGCCTGCTGCCCTACGTGGTTCGCTAACACCGATTAGTTGACCATGATCTTGTCCGAAAACCGGTTTCCACTTTTCGGGATCATGGCCAACACTGATTAGTTGACCATGATCTTGTCCGAAAACCGGTTTCCACTTTTCGGGATCATGGCCAACACTGATTAGTTGACCATGATCTTGTCCGAAAACCGGTTTCCACTTTTCGGGATCATGGTCTAGCCAGCGGGCGGTTCGCCGCCCGCTTTTCCCACGGCGACGGGCGCCGCAGGGTTGAACTTTGATTTGATGCATGTCGTTGTCCCAAAACCGGGACCACTTTTGGGCGACATGCATTGAAAATCCCGGGTTGAGGTGAAGACCTCTAACTGCCGCGACAGGCAGGACAGCGACACCGGCGGCGACGCCCTCAGCTTCCTGACCTGTTCCAGACAAATTCGGCGTCCATGCCAGTGATTTGGCGCCCAAACGAAGGAACAATACCATGGAAGTCATTCTTCTCGAACGCGTTTCCCGCCTCGGCCAGATGGGCGATACCGTCAAGGTCAAGGATGGATTCGCCCGCAACTTCCTGCTGCCGCAGGGCAAGGCGCTGCGCGCCAACGAAGCCAACAAGAAGAAATTCGAAGGCCAGCGCGCCCAGCTCGAAGCCCGCAACCTCGAGCGCAAGTCCGAGGCGATGCAGATTTCGGAAAAGCTGGACGGCAAGAGCTTCATTGCCGTGCGTTCGGCCGGCGAAACCGGCCAGCTCTACGGCTCGGTGTCGACCCGCGACATCGCCGAGTTGCTGACGGCGGAAGGTTTCTCGGTCAACCGCAACCAGATCCTGCTCAACCAGCCGATCAAGACCATCGGCCTGACCAATGTGGCGATCGCACTGCATCCGGAAGTCGAGGTCACCATCACGCTCAACATCGCCCGCACCGCCGACGAAGCCGAGCGCCAGGCCAAGGGTGAGACGCTGACCACGGCCGAAGCCATCTATGGCGACGACATCAACGACAATGCGCGCCCGGACAACTTCTTCGATCCCAATGCGGAGTTCGAAGGCGGCGAAGACAACGGCTGATTGCACGTCACAAAGGCGTCAGAGCGGCGCTTTAAAACGTTTCGTCGGCTTCCAGTCATTTCTGGACCAACGCCCGGGCGCCTCGCCCGGGCTTTTTTGTGCCATAAGGAACTTTTCGACCCCCTATATATTGATGCAGACTACAGTGCCGCGCGTCCTTTGGACGCACAAAAGACGCTGTAGAACTTTGATTTGGCGCATGATCCTTTCCGAAATCGATCTCGATTTTCGGGGTCATGCGCCGAGACAGCGTGTCTGACCGAGAGGGGACATTTGGTCATGAATATTCTGCTGAAACGCATTTTCGACCGCCTGGTGCGCACCGGCAATCTCAAAGTCACCGGACCTAAGGGCCTGTCGGTGGATTTCGGCGACGGCAGCGGCGATCTGGTGCACATGCACATCAAGACCGCGCATGCTGAGCGCGCCATCACCTTCGATCCGATGTTGGCGGTGCCGGAAGCCTATATGGACGGTGAGCTCGACATACTCGAGGGCGGCGTGCTGGGGGTGATGCGCATCGCCTTCCAGAACATGGAAAGCGGCGGCATCGATGCCACCTGGTCGAAGGCGATTGAAGGCCTGCGTCACGCTTTCCGCCGCCTGCAGCAGATCAACACGGCGGCGCGCGCGCGCCGCAACGTGCAGCGTCACTATGATCTGTCAGGCGACCTCTACAGGCTCTTCCTCGACGAGGACATGCAGTATTCCTGCGCCTATTTCGAGCAGCCGGACATGACGCTCGACGAGGCGCAGGCAGCCAAGAAGCGCCATATTGCCGCCAAGCTCAGGCTGAAGGCCGGCCAGACGGTGCTTGATATCGGCTCCGGCTGGGGCGGGCTCGGTCTCTATCTCGCCAAGTCCTTCGACGTCGACGTGCAAGGTGTGACGTTGTCGACCGAGCAGCATGGCGTCGCCACCGACCGCGCCCATGCGCAAGGCCTGGAAAACCGCGTGCATTTCGAAGTGAGGGATTACCGCGAGCTCAACGAGCGCTTCGACCGCGTCGTCTCGGTCGGCATGTTCGAGCATGTCGGCGTCAACCACTACCGCACCTTCTTCGACAAATCGGCGACGCTCTTGAAGCCGGACGGCGTCATGCTGCTGCACACGATCGGCCGCTCCGGCGCGCCGTGGGCAACCAGCGCCTTCATCCGCAAATACATTTTCCCGGGCGGCTACGTCCCCTCGCTCTCGGAAGTGATGCCGGCGATCGAAAAGTCGGGCCTTATCGTCACCGACATCGAAGTCCTGCGCCTGCATTATGCCGAGACGCTGAGACATTGGAGCGAGCGCTTTGCCGCCAACCGCGACAAGGCCAAGGCGATCTATGACGAGCGTTTCTGCCGCATGTGGGAGTTCTATCTGGCAGCTTCGGAAGCCGCATTCCGCTGGCAGGATCTGGTGGTCTTCCAAATCCAGATCGCCAAGAAGAACGACACGCTGCCGATGTCTCGCGACTATATGGCCAAATGCGAGAAGGCATTGCAGCTGCGCGACATGGGGCATCGCCCAAAAACCCCTGCCGCCAAGCCCGCCCGGCGCCGCAAGGTGGCGGATATGGAATAGACCGCCGGCGATCACGCCATTGCCGCTTGCCATTGCCGGCCCACACGCTGAAAAAGGTCTCGCCGTCGCCGCGAGACCTTTTTTCATGACCTATCTCATCTACATCGTTGCTGCCCTTGCCGAGATCGCCGGCTGCTTTTCGATCTGGGCGTGGTGGCGGCTGGAAAAGTCGCCGCTGTGGCTGGCGCCGGGCATGGTCTCGCTCGCTTTGTTCGGCTTCCTGCTGGCGCTGGTGGACATCAGCGCCGCGGGCCGCGCCTATGCCGCCTATGGCGGCATCTACATCGCCGCCTCGCTCGGATGGCTGTGGCTGGTGGAAGGCGTGCGCCCCGACCGCTGGGACCTTGCCGGTTCCGCGCTCTGCATCGTTGGCGCCTCGGTGATCCTGCTCGCACCTCGGGGTGCCTGAGCTATGGAACTGCCTATCCCGCTTCGGCAGGGCGTCGAGCGCCTACTCGAAAAAGTGCCGCTGCCGACGCTGAAGCAAGCGGCAAAAACGCTGTCGGACCGCTATCGCGCCGAACTGCGCGACGGCCGCCTGCATATAGCCGAGGAGATCTCGGTCAAGGCCTATCTGGCGACGCGGCTGCCGGCGACCTATGCCGCCGTCCGTGCCAGTCTCGATGCGGTCAGCGAGGCAAGGCCCGATCATGCGCCCAAAACCCTGCTCGACGTCGGCGCCGGCCCTGGCACCGTGCTTTGGGCTGCGCTCGATCTCTGGCCCGACCTCGAGCAGGCGGTGCTGATCGAGGCGAGCGCCGCGGTGCGCCGGGTCGGCGCGGCGCTTGCCGCTGAGGCGATGACGGCCAGGGTCGCCTGGCTGGCCGGCGATGTCACCGTCGACCTTGCCGATCTCAGGCCGGCCGAGCTGGTCACCTGCGCCTATGTGCTGGACGAGATCGGACCGGAGTCGCTGCCAGCACTCATCGACCGGCTCTGGCGCCTGACCGACGACACGCTGCTGATCGTCGAGCCGGGCACGCCGGCCGGATGGCAGCGCATCCTTGCCGTGCGCCGGCAGCTGATCGAGGCGGGCGCGCACGTGCTTGCCCCTTGCCCGCATGCGGCTCCCTGCCCGCTCGCGCCGCCCGACTGGTGCCATTTTTCGCGCCGTGTCGCGCGTTCGCGCCTGCACCGGCTGGCCAAGGACGCCGACGTGCCATGGGAGGACGAGAAATTCATCTATGTCGCCGCCTCCCGCCACTCTGTCGCCCCGCCGCAGGCGCGTGTGATCGCACCGCCGAAATCAGGCTCGGGCAAGGTCCTGCTGAAACTTTGCGAAAAGGACGGCGGTGCCGACGAGAAACTGTTCACCAAGCGCGACGGCCAGATGTTCAAGGCCGCGCGGCGGCTCGACTGGGGCGACGCGCTGCCGAAGTGATTGGCAGCTATTTTCCTGTTTTGTTCTCGCCCGGGAACGGCTAGGCTCGCCATCTTGATTCGAGTCAATCAACATTCTTTCCACCGAAAGATCTCGGCTGTGAATCGCGGGCACCAAAGCTGATTGGATGGGGACTGATGCAGATAAGTCATCGCCGATTTATCCCGTTCTGATATCGAGAGACCGGGATCGAAATCGGGGACATCATGGCAGAGGCAGCACGAAAATTCGGCGTGGCGGAAACACCGCTCTATCGCGAGGCACCGAACAACATCGAGGCCGAGCAGGCGCTGCTCGGCGCCATCCTCGTCAACAACGACGCCTTCTACCGGGTCTCTGATTTCCTGAAATCCGGCCATTTTTACGAGCCGCTGCACAGAAAAATCTTTGAGGTCGCCGCCGAGCTCATTCGTATGGGCAAGATAGCGACGCCGATCACGCTGAAGACGTTCCTGCCGGCCGACGAGAAGGTCGGCGACATGACGGTTGCGCAATATGTGGTACGGCTGGCCGTCGAGGCGGTCACCGTCGTCAATGCCGCCGACTACGGCCGCGCCATCTATGATCTCGCCACGCGACGCGCGCTGATCACCGTCGGCGAAGACATGGTCAACATCGCCTACGACGCGCCGGTCGACATGTCGCCATCCGAGCAGATCGAGGATGCCGAGCGGCGCCTGTTCGAACTGGCCGAGACCGGCCGCTACGATGGCGGCTTCGAGAGCTTCACCGACGCGGTCAAGACCGCCGTCGACATGGCCAACGCCGCCTATATGCGCGACGGCCACCTGTCGGGCGTCGCCACGGGCCTGCGCGATCTCGACCGCCGCATGGGCGGCCTGCAGCCGTCCGACCTGATCATCATTGCCGGCCGCCCCGGCATGGGCAAAACCTCGCTTGCCACCAACATGGCTTTCAACATCGCCGAAGCCTATGTGCCGGCGCAACAGGCCGACGGTTCGTTCAAGGCGGCAAATGGCGGCGTCGTCGGCTTCTTCTCGCTCGAAATGTCGTCGGAACAGCTCGCCACCCGCATCATTTCCGAACAGACCGAAATCCCGTCGTCGAAAATCCGCCGCGGCGAGATCAGCGAAATGGATTTCGAAAAGCTGGTCGCCTGCTCGCAGACCATGCAGAAGATCCCGCTGTTCATCGACCAGACCGGCGGTATCTCGATCGCCCAGCTCTCGGCGCGGGCGCGGCGGCTGAAGCGCCAGCGCGGCCTCGACGTCATCGTCATCGACTATATCCAGCTGATGCAAGGGTCGAGCGCCAAATCTTCGCAGAACCGCGTGCAGGAGATCACCGAAATCACCACCGGCCTGAAGGCGCTGGCTAAGGAGCTTGCCGTGCCGATCATCGCGCTGTCGCAGCTGTCGCGCCAGGTCGAAAGCCGTGACGACAAGCGCCCGCAGCTTTCCGACCTGCGCGAATCGGGTTCGATCGAGCAGGACGCCGACGTGGTGATGTTCGTCTATCGCGAGGAATACTACCTGAAGAACCGCGAGCCGAAGCCGGGCACCGACGAATACATCAAATGGGAACACGAGATGAACGAGATGCGCGGCAAGGCCGAGGTCATCGTCGCCAAGCAGCGCCATGGACCGACCGGCTCGGTCAGCCTCGCCTTCCAGGGCGAGTTCACCCGCTTCTCCGACCTTGCCGAAGAGCATCATATTGCGGAGAGGTTTGAGTAGCCGCTTGTCCGACGTCACACCCAAGATGCGGGATAGCAGCGCTCTACGGGGGGATCACAGCCCTCACCAGCATACGGGAGGGTAAAGCTTGGCCAAATCCCGCATCCAGTTCATCTGCCAGAATTGCGGTTCGGTGCATCAGCGCTGGGCCGGCAAATGCGATTCCTGCGGCGAGTGGAACACGCTGGTCGAGGAAGGCACGTCCGGCGGCATCGGGTCGGGGCCGGCCAATACCCGCAATGCGCGCAAGGGTCGCGCCGTGGTGCTCACGACTTTGTCCGGCGACATCGAGGATGCGCCGCGCATCGTCTCCGGCATCGGCGAGCTCGACCGCGCCACCGGCGGCGGTTTCGTGCGCGGCTCGGCCCTTCTGGTCGGCGGCGATCCCGGCATCGGCAAGTCGACGCTGTTGACCCAGGCTGCCGCAGCACTGGCGGCAAAAGGCCACCGCATCGTCTATGTCTCCGGCGAAGAGGCGGTCGCCCAGATCAGGCTGCGCGCGCAGCGGCTTGGCGTCGCCTCGACCCCGGTGGAGCTTGCCGCAGAAACCAATGTCGAGGACATCCTCGCTACCATCGCCGACGGCAGGCGGCCGGATCTGGTGATCCTCGATTCGATCCAGACCTTGTGGACTGACATGGCCGATTCGGCGCCCGGCACCGTCACCCAGGTGCGTGCCGCCGCCCAGGCGATGATCCGCTATGCGAAATCCACAGGGGCGGCGATTGTGCTTGTCGGCCACGTCACCAAGGAAGGCCAGATCGCCGGGCCGCGCGTCGTCGAGCATATGGTCGACGCGGTGCTTTATTTCGAGGGCGAAGGCGGCCACCACTACCGCATCCTGCGCACGGTCAAGAACCGCTTCGGACCGACCGACGAGATCGGCGTGTTCGAAATGTCTGATATGGGCCTGCGCGAGGTCGCCAATCCATCCGAGCTTTTTCTCGGCGAACGCCATGCGAAAGCGCCCGGCGCCGCGGTTTTCGCCGGCATGGAAGGTACCAGGCCGGTGCTGGTCGAGATCCAGGCGCTGGTGGCGCCGTCGTCGCTGGGCACGCCGCGTCGCGCCGTCGTCGGCTGGGACGGCGCCCGGCTGTCGATGATCCTCGCCGTTCTCGAAGCCCATTGCGGAGTCCGCTTTGGCACGCATGACGTCTATCTCAACGTCGCCGGCGGCTACCGTATCTCGGAGCCGGCTGCCGATCTGGCGGTGGCGGCTGCACTGGTTTCCTCGCTCACTGGTCTTGCCCTTCCCGCCGATTGCGTCTATTTCGGCGAAATCAGCCTTTCGGGCGCCGTGAGGCCGGTTGCGCACGCGCAGCAGCGCCTGAAGGAAGCCGAAAAGCTGGGTTTTGGAAGCGCGGTTCTGCCCTTGGGCAGCGAGGAACTTGCCGGGGGGATAGGGGCCGGCGCTTTCCAGCCCACCGAGCTTGCCGATCTCGTGGCGCGCATAGCCGGCTCACGGCGCAGCCGCGCCGACGAGCAAGAATGACGCGGCTCATGAAGTGGGGCAAAAGACATGCCGATTACGCTGCTTGACGGAATTCTCGTCGGCTTCACCTTGGTCTCGGCGATGCTCGCCATGGTTCGCGGCTTATCGCGCGAGATCCTGTCCGTCATCTCCTGGATAGCAGCGGCGGCGGCAGCGTTCTTTTTCTATCAACCAGTCCTGCCTTACGTTCAGCCCTATGTCGACAATGAGAAGATTGCCATGGTGGTGGCCGCCGGCATCGTCTTCATCGTCGCGCTGATCGTCGTCTCCATCATCACCATGAAGCTCGCCGACTGGATCATCGATTCCAGGGTCGGCGCGCTCGACCGCACGCTTGGTTTCCTCTATGGCGCGGCGCGCGGTATCCTGGTCGTCGCGGTGGCCCTGCTGTTCTTCAACTGGCTGGCCGGCCCCAAGGCTCCGGGCTGGGTCGCCGATGCCAAGTCGCGGCCGCTGCTCGAATCGATCGGCGCCAAGCTCGAAAGCCTGCTGCCCGAAGATCCGGAAAACGCGATCCTCAACAGGCTCAATCCTAGCCAGCCGGCACCCGAGACCGGCGCCGAGACGCCTCCGGCAGCGGATGCACCCGCGGCGGACGCACCGGCAACCGGCGACGATGCTCCGGCGCCCGATGGCAGCGAGACCGACGCGCCACCAGCCGACAATGCGCCGGCCAATCCGGCCCCGGCAAACTGACGATCATGTGAAGGCCGCAAACTCTACGTTGCTCTCGAGCGGCCACCACACTATATAGCGACTTTAGCGGAGCTGAAGATGGCAGACGCAGACGACGTGCTTTCCGCCGAAGCCGACGACCATTTCCATGACGAATGCGGTGTGTTCGGCATTTTCGGCCGGCAGGACGCTGCGGCTATCGTCACGCTCGGCCTGCATGCGTTGCAGCATCGTGGCCAGGAAGCGGCCGGTATCGTTTCCTATGACGGCACCCAGTTCCATGTCGAACATCATGTCGGCCTGATCGGCGATACGTTCACCAAACAGCGCGTCATCGACAGCCTGCAAGGCAACCGCGCCATCGGCCACACGCGCTACGCCACCACCGGCGGCGCCGGCCAGCGCAACATCCAGCCGTTTTTTGCCGAACTCGCCGATGGCGGCTTCGCCGTCGCCCACAACGGCAACCTCACCAATGCCATGACGGTCCAGCGCGCGTTGCAGAAACAAGGCGCGATCTTCTCGTCGACCTCCGACACCGAGACGCTGCTGCATCTGGTTGCCACCAGCAGGGAACGCGATCTCAACTCGCGCTTCATCGATGCGGTGCGTCAGGTCGAAGGCGCCTTCTCACTGGTGGCGATGACTTCAAAGAAGATGATCGGCTGCCGCGATCCGCTCGGCATCCGGCCGCTGGTGCTCGGCGATCTCGACGGCGCCTGGATCCTGGCTTCCGAAACCTGCGCGCTCGACATCATCGGCGCGCGTTTCGTGCGCGACCTGAAGCCCGGCGAGATGGTCGTCGTCACCGCCAAAGGTATCGAGAGCCTGTTTCCGTTCGAGCCGCAGAAGACCCGCTTCTGCATCTTCGAATATGTTTATTTCGCGCGTCCGGATTCGTCGGTCGAAGGCCGCAATGTCTACGAGGTGCGCAAACGCATCGGCGCCGAGCTGGCGCTCGAAAGCCCAGTCGACGCCGACATCGTCGTGCCGGTGCCGGACAGCGGCACTCCGGCGGCGATCGGCTTTTCGCAAGCTGCGGGCATCCCGTTCGAACTCGGCATCATCCGCAATCACTATGTCGGCCGCACCTTCATCCAGCCTGGCGATTCGATCCGCCATATGGGTGTCAAGCTCAAGCACAACGCCAACCGCCGCATGATCGAAGGCAAGCGCGTGGTGCTGGTCGACGATTCGATCGTGCGCGGCACCACCAGCCAGAAGATCGTGCAGATGGTGCGCGATGCCGGCGCCAAGGAGGTGCACATGCGCATCGCCTCGCCGCCGACGCGCGCTTCCTGTTTCTATGGCGTCGACACGCCGGAGAAGTCGAAGCTGCTGGCGTCGCGCATGTCGGTGGAAGAGATGGCCGAGTTCATCCGCGTCGATTCGCTCGGATTCCTGTCGATCAACGGGCTTTATCGCGCCGTCGGCGAGGCCGGCCGCGACAATGAGCAGCCGCAATTCTGCGACGCCTGCTTCACCGGGCAATATCCGACCCGACTTGCCGATTTCGAAGGTTCGGACAATGTCCGCACGCTGTCGCTGCTGGCGGCGGGCGGGGCGTAGGGCTTTGCGATAGTTGTGAATTTCACCTTTTTGCAGTTTTCTTCGGGGCGACGTAGAGCGCTAAACTTCGGAGTTGCCCGGTGACCCCTCCCCTCGACCTTTCCGGCCGCGTCGCGGTCGTCACCGGCGCCTCGCGCGGCATCGGCTACTTCATCGCCCTCGAACTTGCCGCCGCTGGAGCGCACGTCATCGCGGTTGCCCGCACCGTCGGCGGACTGGAGGAACTCGACGACCAGATCAAGGCAACGGGCGGACAGGCGACGCTGGTGCCGCTCGACCTCGCCGACATGGCCGGCATCGACCGGCTGGGCGGTGCCATCCATGAGCGATGGGGCAAGCTCGACATCCTCGTCGCCAATGCGGCGGTGCTCGGCGTCATCTCGCCGATCGGCCATGTCGAGGCCAAGACCTTCGAGAAGGTGATGACCATCAACGTTACCTCGACATGGCGACTGATCCGCTCGGTCGACCCGTTGCTCAGGCTCTCCGACGCAGGCCGTGCCATCGTGCTTTCCTCCAATGCCGCCCATTCGGCGCGGGCCTTCTGGGCACCCTATGCGGCGTCGAAGGCGGCAGTCGAGACGATGATGCGTTCCTGGGCGCATGAGACGGAAAACTTGGCCCTCAGGGTCAATGCCGCCGATCCCGGCGCCACCCGCACCGCCATGCGTGCGCAAGCGGTGCCCGGCGAGGATCCGGAGACGCTGCCGCATCCCCAGGAGATCGCCAAACGCATCGTGCCGCTGGCCAGCCCTGCGCTTACGGAAACCGGGCTGATCTTCCAGGCCAAGCACAACCGCTTTGTTGCCTACCGGCAGCCGGAGTAGACGCATCGCGCATTTCGACGGAAGAATTGCGCCGCAGCCGACGTTATTGGAATGCCAGATTTTCCAAAACGGAGGACCACCATGCGCAGACTGCTTCTCGTCACCGCCGCTGCATCGCTGGCAGCCATCGGCGTCGCATCCTCGCAGGATGCGACGATGAGCTTCTTCGTCACCAGCGTCGGCTCGGGCAAGGGCGCCGATCTCGGCGGCTTGGCGGGCGCCGATGCGCATTGCGCCTCGCTGGCTGAAGCCGCTGGCGTTGCGGGCAAGACATGGCGCGCCTACCTCTCGACCAGCGACACCGATGCGCGCGATCGCATTGGTAGGGGACCGTGGTCCAACGCCAAGGGCGTCAAGATCGCCGACGATGTCGCTTCGCTGCATAGCGATGCCAACGCCATCACCAAGCAAACAGCGCTCAACGAAAAGGGCGAAATGGTCAACGGCCGCGGCGACAAGCCCAACCGCCACGACATTCTGACCGGCTCCAAGCCCGACGGCACGAAAATTGCCGACCAGACTTGCGGCGACTGGACGCTCAGCGGAGCGGAAGGTGCGGCAATGACGGGCCATCACGACCGCACCGGTCTCGACGATTCGGCCGCCGCCAAATCGTGGAATTCCTCGCACGCTTCACGCGGCGGCTGCAGTCAGGAGGCACTGAGGAGCACCGGCGGCGACGGCCTTTTCTATTGCTTTGCCGTGAACTGAGCTGGCCCAACAAATGCAGGACATCACGCGGCCTGGCGTGGCGACCCACCGCGCCAGGCCGCGCTTTCGCCGATCGCCCGGAGTTGATAGGATCGCCCGACTCCCACAACAAGCGAGGAACTTCCATGGCTTCGAGCGCAGCGTTGGTCTGGTATCTGGTGATTGCCGGCCCGCAAGGCGGCATGGTGGTGCTGCCCAGCACGTTCGACACTCGCGAACAGTGCGCCTTCGCCGTCACCGAATATCAGAAGCAGCCAACGCCGGCCGGCTGGTCGGTGCAATGCGTGCCGAGCGCCTCGCCGTTCGCCGACGAGGGCGAAAGCGAGTAGCCGGCGGCGCAGGTTCAGCGCTGAGCGCTGACCGTCAGTTCTGGCCTGGTATTGATGGTCTGAAACACCACGCAATAGCGTTCGGTCAGCTTGAGCAGTGTGTCGACGCGCTCTTGTGGTTCGTCGGTGTCGAGGCCGAAATTCAGCCGGATGGCGCGAAAGCCGACCGGCGCATCTTTTGCCACGCCTAAAGTGCCGCGAAAATCGAGATCGCCTTCGGCCTCCACCGTGGCGGCGCCGAGTTTGAACTCCAGCGCCGTCGCCACTGCCTTCAGCGTTACGCCGGCGCAAGCGACCAGCGCCTCCAGCAGCATGTCGCCCGAGCACAGTTCGAGCCCGGAACCGCCGGTAGCCGGATGCAGACCAGCAACGGCGAGCGCCCTGCCGGTCTCGACCTTGCAGGCGATCGACTGGTCGTCGACCGAGCCCTTGGCCCGAAGCGTGATCAGCGCGCGCGATGCATCGTCGCGATACACCTCCTTGAGCGGTGCCTGCATGGCCTTCAGTCCGGTGGCGTCCATCTCCAATCCTTTCGACGGGTCGTTTTCATCGCTCGTCACGATATTCGAATGGACCGGTACGGCCCAAGCCCGATCTCACGACATTGGATCGGAGTGACAAGCATCGGCTTGATAAGATGAATCGACCGCAATGCGCATTTCCGCAGCGGCTGTAGAATACGGCAAACCCCTGCTGACAGTACGGTGTCAGGACAAGGCAGCGTAGTCTGGTGAGATGACGGGATCCCTAAGCATGCCAGGCAGTACTGACACCGCCGCCGAGCGCACCCTTGGCATCATCCTGGTTTCGGCGTCGGCGGCGGTGTTCGGCCTCACCGGCGTATTGACCAAGTCGATCCATGCCGATCCGCTGACCATCACCTGCTGGCGCGGCTTCGTCGGCTCGATCCTGATCAGCCTCTATGTGCTTTGGCGGCGCCTCCGATCCGGTGGGCGTGAAAGCCTTCGCCTCGGCTGGCGCGGCTGGCTGTTGGCGAGCCAGGGAGCGCTAGCCAGCATCGCCTTCATCTCGGCGTTCAAGTTCACCTTCGTCGCCAATGTTGCGATCATCTACGCCACTGCGCCCTTCGTTACCGCGCTGCTCGCCTTCATTCTGGTTCGTGAGCGCTTCCGGCTGCAGACGCTTGCCGCCGCCGCCGTGTCGCTCAGCGGCGTGGCGATCATGGTCTGGTCCGGCTTCGGCACCGGCCATCTGTTCGGCGACGGGCTGGCGCTGCTGATGACAATCGGCAGCGCGCTCTACATGATCATGGTGCGCGCTTTCCGCGATACGCCGGTGGTGTGGGCCGGGGCGGTGTCGGCATTTCTTTTGTTCGTGCTCGGTTGGTTCGTCACCGATCCATTGGCCGTCTCGGCCAAGGACGCAGTGTTGCTCGTCGCCTTCGGCACGTCGTTCGCGCTGGCCTCTATTCTGTGGACGGAGGGCGCGCGGCTCATTCCGGCTGCCGAATCCGGCCTGCTGGGCTCGGCTGAAGTACCGTTCGCGATCCTGTTCGCCTTCCTGTTCCTGGCCGAGGTCCCGCCAGCCGCCAGCATGATCGGCGGCGCCATCGTGCTCTGCGCGGTGTTCGCCCATGCCGGGCGCGACTGGCATGCGGCCAGGCAGCGCTCTGCCTGAGAAAGATCCGCCCCTGAAATTAACTTGCCCGTGCAAATTAATTAGCAAGGTCATGGAACCATCAGCGCGTTCAGGCATTGTTGAGTTCGACGGGTCATCCAAGTCCCCCCCAAACCCCTCGGCCCGTCTAACCTATAGCCGATCGCAAGGTCGGCTTTTTCTTTTGCGAAATCAGCTAGGTGCGCCGGCCAAGGCAAGGTTGCTGCTGAACAGCGCAGCCAAATCCTGGGCGGGGTCGGCAGAGAAGCAGCCCGGCCAGGCAGGCACTCATGCCGTAGGCGCTTTCTCTGCCACAAGAAAAGATAGGCATCGCACTTTTTTCAGGGCCGGCTAGCCAGGCAAGGCGAAGGTATCGCACCTCCGCATTGACGTTGAGCCCACTTCGTCTAGGTTCTCATCGAAGCGGTCGGGAAGAGCCGCGAGGTGAAAATCTGTTGGGAGAGACGCGGCATGATCCTGACACTGGCGCTGCTTGCGGGGCTCGTCGCGGCCTGGCTGCTGATCGGCGTGGTGGAAAAGTTCCGCCTCGGCCTGGGCTTCACGCAGGCGCTGCTCTATGTGCCGTTCAAGCTCGCCTACCGGATTGCCGACGACCGCATCAAGATCGCCCGCAACGCAGCCGCCCCGGTCATCTACGTCATTTCGCATCAGTCGCGCCTCGAACCGGCGCTGATGCTGTCGCTGCTGCCGGAAGACACGCTGCACATTCTCGACCAGGCCTCTGCCAGGTCGCCCTGGCTCGAACCATGGCGCGAGCTTGGCCGCACCATCGCCTTCAACGCCGAGCATATCTTCGTCAGCCGCCGGCTGGTGCGGGTGCTGAAGGGCAAGGGCCGCCTTGCCGTCTATCTGCCGGATGCGGTCGAGCCTGATATCAAGACATTTCGCCTGTTTCGCGCCGTCACCCGCATCGCCATGCAGGCCGATGCCCGCATCGTGCCGATCTTCGTCGCCGGCGCGCGTACTCTGCCGGTATCGCTGACGCCGGCAGACAAGGCGCCGAGGCGCTGGTTTCCCCTTCTGTCGATCAGCGTGCTGGAGCCAATGACCATCGCCGAGTTGGTAGCGCGAAATCCTGATCAGTCCTCGAACACCAACGCGCTGTTCGACAGTGTCGCCGAAGCCCGGCTTTTCGGCAACGATCTTGACCGCGGCCTGTTCCTCGCCATACGCGACGCCGCCGACCGAATCGGCGCTTCGCATCCAATCCTCGAAGACGTGGTCAGCGGCACGTTGAATTACAGAAAGCTGTTCATCGGCGCGCGGGTGCTGGGCCGCCGCTTCGAGGCGGTGACGGCGCCGGATGAAGCGGTTGGAGTGCTGCTGCCCAACGCTAACGGTGTCGTGCTGTCGCTCGTTGGCCTGTTGTCAGCGAGCCGGGTGGCGGCGATGATCAACTACACCGCAGGCCCGGCCAACGTCACCGCCGCCGTGCGCACGGCCGAAATCCGCACCGTGGTTTCGTCGCGAGCCTTTATCGACAAGGCCAACCTCGCTGATATCGTCGCGGCGGTGGAAGAGGGCGGCGCCAGGCTGTTATGGCTGGAGGATGTGCGGGCCAGCGTTACCGTGCTGGACAAGCTCGCTGCCGCCTTGCTGTGGCGCTGGCCGCTGCAGCCGCAGAATGCGGCCAAGCCAGCAGTGATCCTGTTCACCTCAGGCTCGGAAGGCACGCCGAAGGCGGTGGTCCTGTCGCACAGAAATCTTCTCGTCAACGCCATGCAGGCTGAGGCCCGCATCACCATCTCGCCGGCCGACATCCTGCTCAACGTGCTGCCGGTGTTCCACTCGTTCGGGCTCACCGGCGGCACCATCCTGCCACTGGTTACCGGCGTGAAACTGTTCCTCTACCCCTCGCCGCTGCACTACAAGCTGATCCCCGAGGTCGCACGCAAGGCAAGGCCTACCGTCATGTTCGGCACCGACACCTTCCTCGCCAACTATGCGCGCACCGCCAAGGACGGCGATTTCTCCAGCCTGCGCTTCATCGTCGCAGGCGCCGAGGCGGTGAAACCGGAGACCCGCCGCGTCTACCGGGAGCGTTTTCAGGCCGAGATCATCGAAGGTTTCGGGCTGACCGAGGCGTCACCAGTCGTTGCTGTCAATACCGCCATCCACGGCCGCGACGGCACGGTCGGGCGGCTGTTGCCGGCCATGCGCATGAAGCTCGAGCCGGTCGAGGGCATCAGCGGCGCCGGACGGCTACTGCTCCAGGGGCCGAATTTGATGATGGGCTACATGACTTCAGATCGGCCCGGAGAATTGCAACCACTCGACGGCTGGCACGATACCGGCGACATCGTTTCTGTCGACCGCGAGGGCTTCATTACCATTCGCGGACGGGCCAAGCGCTTCGCCAAGATCGCCGGCGAGATGGTGTCGCTGGGCGCGGTCGAGATGCTGGTGCAGTCGCTGTGGCCGGAAGAGCACCACGCTGTGGTGGCGGTGCCGGACAAGCGCCGCGGCGAGCGTATCGTGCTGGTCACCACCGCCGATGACGCCGACCCCGATGAATTGCGCAAATTCGGCAGGCAAGCCGGTGCCGCCGATCTGATGGTGCCCAACGACATCGTCAAGGTCGAGGAAATCCCGGTGCTGGGCTCTGGCAAGACCGACTACGTCTCGACCCGCAAACTGGCGATTGAGCGACTGGGGCTCAGTGCGGCGGCCTAGCGCCTAGAGGACCGCCACCGACAACAGCAGGATGAACCCGACCGCCATCATCAGCAGGCCCGGCCAGTTCTGCGACAGGCCGAGGAAACCGAGACCGCGCCGCCGCGGCTCAAGTGTCGGGCCTGGCGTTGCAAGATTTGGCGTCGAGCGATCCGGCGCCGCGCGAGCAGGCGCCGGATCGCTGAGCCGCCCACGCCATAGGGCTGCGCCAGCCATATACACAACGCCAGCGACAATGAGCAACGCGCCAATGAGGACGACGGCCATTTCTCCTACTCTTCTTTGAGCTCCTGCGCCTAGGACAGCAGCTTCAAGGTGATAGCGAGGCTACGTCGCGCACCTCGCCCGCTGAGTCAGAACGGTCTAGGCGCCGGCAGGTTCCCGCTAGGAGCGGTATGCGTCCGAATTGAACCAATTGAACTGCGCATCCCGCTCTATCGTTTTAGCCGCGTTTCTGCGACGCCAAGTGATTCCACTTGGCTGCAAAATGCTCGGGATGCCCATCAGCGAATGGTTGACCGGTCTGTCAGCCGAAGTCCGAAGGCGGCACCTTCTCGCCTTCGCGCTTGGCGCGCCTGGAATAGGCGCGGATGCTGAGCGGCAGGAAGAGCAGATAGCCGGCAACCGACGCCGTCAGCGTGTACCAAGGATACGTCATCAACAGCAGGATGTAGAGGACGACACCGAGGATGATCGGCAGCACCTTGTCGCCCGGGACTTTCAGGCTTTTTCCGGAATAGACCGGCAGCCGGCTGACCAGCAGGAAGGCTATCAGAACGGTGAAACCGGCGGCGATGAAGGCGGCAGGGCGGGATGGCTCGACGCCAAGCCGCAGGAAGTACAGATAAAGCGGTAGCATCACCAGCACGGCGCCCGCCGGCGCCGGCACGCCGACGAAATACTCGGTCTGCCACTGCGGGCGATCAGTTTCTTCGTCGAGCACGTTGTAGCGGGCGAGTCTCAGCCCGCAGGCGATGGTGAACAGGAGCGCGGCAATCCAGCCCGGCGAGCCGGCCAGGTCGAGCAGGAAGGCATAGAGCACCAGCGCAGGTGCTACGCCGAAATTCACGATGTCGGCCAGCGAATCCATCTGCGCGCCGAATTTGGACGTCGCCTTCAGCATGCGTGCCAGGCGGCCATCGATGCCGTCGAGGAAGGCGGCCAGCAGCACCATCACCACTGCCGGCTCGAAACGGCCTTCGAAGCCGAAGCGGATGCCCGAGAGGCCGGCGCAGATGGCGAGCACTGTGACGAGATTGGGCAGCACCATGCGCATCGGAATTTCACGGATGCGCGGGCCGCCGCTGCCATGCGCCTCGAATTTTTTGAACGACGCGCCCACCGCTCAGGACACCCGCACGAGCGGCGTTGCGGCAATGCCGCCGAATTCGGCCAGTATGGTTTCACCGCCGACCGCAGTCTGGCCGACGGCGACACGCGGTGTTGCGGTCGACGGCAGGAACACATCGACGCGCGAGCCGAAGCGGATCAGCCCGAAGCGCTCACCGACGCCGATCGTGCCGCCGGTCTCGGCCCAGCAGACGATGCGCCGCGCCACCAGGCCGGCTATCTGCACCGCAGCCACCGTGCCGTTGGGACTATCGATGACCAGGCCATTGCGCTCGTTGTCGGCACTCGCCTTGTCAAGTGCGGCGTTGAGGAACTGGCCAGGCCGATGCTCTATCCTTGTGATACGGCCGCGCACCGGAGCCCGGTTCACATGGCAGGAGAAGACGTCCATGAACACCGAAATGCGGGTCATCTCGCCGCCCCCGAGGCCAAGTTCGCGCGGTGGCACTGCCGGACCGACCGCCGTGACGATGCCGTCGGCCGGGCTCACCACCAGCCGGTCGTCGACCGGCGTGACGCGCTCGGGATCGCGGAAGAAATACACGCACCAGGCCGTCAGGATGAGGCAGACCCAGAACAGGATCGAAGAGAAATAGCCGAGGAAGAGCGTCACCGCTGCGAAGGCGGCGATAAACGGATAGCCTTCGCGATGGATCGGAACGAACGTTTTCTTGATCGTGTCGACGAGGTCCATGGAATGGAAACAGCCTAGTTTCAGGTCCGGCCTCAATAGCGGAAACACCCTGTGGCCGCAACGCGACAATGAGGGAAAGCTGGATCGGGGCGTTCTCGCCGCATTGGTCGATCGCGGGCGTTGGAAGGGGTCCGATGAGCCTGTCCAAAAAGCATGACTGTTGTCGGGGCGAACCGGTCTCATGCGTCCTTGGAGATACGGGCCTTGTCAAAGCGCCCGCCGAACGAAAGCTGGAGGCAACAATGCTGTCACAGAAATCAGCAGCTAAGGAAGCGCGGGTCGTGATGAACGGTCTGGCGTTTGGCGAATCGCCGCGCTGGCATGATGGCAGGCTTTGGTTCTGCAACTGGGGAACCGGCCAGATCATCGCCGTCGATGCTGACGGCAACAGTGAAATCATGCTCACCGTTCCGGCCACCCTGCCCTTTTCGGTCGACTGGCTGCCGGACGGTCGCCTGGTCGTCGTCTGCGGGCGTGAGGGGTTGGTGCTGCGGCAAGAAGCAGACGGCACGCTGGTCACCCACGCCGATCTGCGACACCTCTCGGGGAACGCCTGGAACGAGATCGTCGTCGACGGGCGCGGCAACACCTACGTCAATGGCGGTGGGCCAGCGCCGGTTCCTGGCCAGCATTTCGGCCCCGGCTCCATCGTGCTGATTGCGCCGGACGGGTCCGTGCGTCAGGTGGCGGACAAGATCGCCTTCGCCAATGGGATGGCGGTGTCGCCTGACAACAAGACGTTGATCGTCGCCGAGTCCCACGCCAACAGGCTGACTGCCTTCGACATCGGCGCCGATGGCAGCCTTGCCAACCGGCGGCGATGGGCCGACCTCGGCAACGGCTTTCCCGACGGCATCTGCCTCGACGCCGAAGGCGCCATCTGGTATGCCGACGTCCCCAACCGGCACTGCGTGCGGGTGCGCGAGGGCGGGGCGATGCTCGACAGCGTCGACGCCGATCGCGGCTGCTTTGCCTGCATGCTCGGCGGCGCCGACGGCAAGACGCTGTTCATCGTCGCTGCCGAATGGCGCGGCTTCGAGCACATGATCAGCGATGCGCGCACCGGCCAGGTGCTCAGCATCGAGGCTTCCGCGCCTGGCGCTGGCTGGCCGTAAGGGCTACGACACCTCGGAGGGGCGGCGGCGGACAACGACGCCGAACTCGTCGCGCTCGCGAGCAATGCGCAACCGCTCCTCGGCCTCGGTTGCCTCACGCTGGCGGTCCCACATCGACGCGTACAGGCCGGCCTTGCGCATCAAGGCGGCATGCGTGCCGCGCTCGGCGATCTGGCCGTCCTGCAGCACGATGATCTCGTCGGCCGAAATCACCGTCGACAGCCGGTGGGCGATGACGATGGTGGTGCGACCCTTGCTGACGAGGTCGAGCGCCGCCTGGATCTCCTGTTCGGTATGGCTGTCGAGAGCCGAGGTCGCCTCGTCGAGCATCAGGATCGGCGGTGCCTTCAAAATGGTGCGGGCGATCGCCACGCGCTGCTTCTCACCGCCGGACAGTTTCAGTCCGCGCTCTCCGACCATCGAACGGTAGCCGTCGGGCAGCCGCTCAATGAACGGCCCGATCTGGGCGAGTTCTGCCGCCTTGCGCACATCCTCCTCACTGGCATCGATGCGGCCGTAGCGGATGTTGTAGGCGATGGTGTCGTTGAACAGCACGGTGTCCTGCGGCACCATGCCGATCGCCGCGCGCAAGCTGTGCTGAGTCACGTCGCGAATGTCCTGGCCGTCGATCAGAATCTTGCCGCCCTGGATGTCGTAAAAACGGAACAGCAGCCGCGAAATGGTCGACTTGCCGGCGCCCGATGGCCCGACAATGGCAACCGTCTTGCCGGCCGGCACTTCGAAGCTGATGCCTTTCAGGATCTTGCGGTTGGGATCGTAGGAAAACTGCACATCACGGAACTCGACCTTGCCGGAGCCGACGACCAGCGGCTTGGCACCCGGCTTGTCGACGATCTCCTGCGGCACATCGAGCAGATCGAACATCTGCTCGATGTCGGTCAGGCCCTGGCGGATTTCGCGATAGATGAAGCCGATGAAGTTGAGTGGCACCGAAAGCTGGATCAGCATGGCGTTGATGAAGACGAAGTCGCCAACCGTCTGCGTGCCAGCCTGCACCTCCAGCGCCGAAAGGCACATGACGATAACCGTGCCGAGACCGAAGATGACGCCCTGGCCGAAGTTCAGCCAGCCGAGCGAGGTCCATATCCTGGTGGCGGCGGTCTCGTAGCGCGCCATCGAACGGTCGAAGCGCTCGGCTTCCATGCCCTCGTTGTTGAAATATTTGACCGTCTCGAAATTGAGCAGCGAGTCGATCGCCTTGGTGCTGGCATCGGTGTCGCTGTCGTTCATGTCGCGGCGAATGACGATGCGCCAGTCGCTCGCCCTGATGGTGAACCAGATGTAGAGCCAGACCGTCACCGCCACCACAGCCACGTACTTCCAACCATAGGTGACCGCGAAGATGCCGGCTGTCAGCGCGAATTCGAGGATGGTCGGCAAGGTGTTGAGCACGGTGAAGCGGACGATCGTCTCGATGCCCTTGGTGCCGCGCTCGATGATGCGCGACAGGCCGCCGGTGCGGCGCTCAAGATGGAAGCGCAGCGACAATTGATGCATGTGGACGAAAGTGCGGAAGGCGAGTTGGCGCACCGCATATTGCCCGACGCGGGCAAACAGCGCGTCGCGCAGTTGGTTGAAACCGAGCTGCACCAGCCGCACGACATTGTAGGCGATGACCAGCATGACTGGCGCAAGCATGAAGGCCGGCAGCGGCGGCGCCGACTTGGCGTCGCCAGCCAGCGCATCGGTCGCCCATTTGAAGAAGTAGGGACCGGCAACCAGGGTCAGCTTGGCGACGACCAGAAGCACGGTTGCCCACACCACCCGCGCCCGCAGGTCGGCACGGTCGGCCGGCCACATATAGGGCCAAAGATTGCGCAATGTCTTGAAGGTCGAGCCAGAATCGGCGGAGACGGTTTTTTCGGCCATTTTATCGCCTTTTCGTATTTCTATTGCTTGACCACGATCTTTTCCGAAAATCGCTGAAGCGGTCCTTCGGATCGGGCTGATGGTCTAGCGGCCGGAGCAGCATGAATTGACCAGTGCGGCCAGCGATGCGGAAACATCTTCGAGCGCATCGCTGTCGACTTCATAGCGCGAGCGTTGCCGATCCGGCTCGTAGCGGACGAGCCCGGCTTCGACCAATATCTTTAAGTGCTGCGAAACGGTGGACTGCGCCAGGTCGAGATGGTCGACGACCTCGCGGCAGCAGCAGGAGCGGCTGGCCGAAAGATGCCGGAGAATTTCGATCCGGGCCGGATGCGAAAGCGCGGCGAGCTTCGCGGCGACGGTCTGGCTGTCGGCGAAGCCGCAGGTCTTCTCAGTCAAGGGAGCATTCATCGTCTATCGGCGATAGACGATGAACGAACTTTCTGCAAGAGCCCGCTAGGGAAGAAAAGGATTTCTAGTTTGCCTTTGTCGGGGCCGTCGTCATCTGGTCGCCCATCGCCTTGATGTTGGCGGCTTCGCCTTCCCTGGATTTTCCGGGGACCTTGAACACCTGCCCCGGCCAGATGCGGTCGGGATTCCTGATCTGATCCTGATTGGCGAGGTAGATGGTCGAGTAGCGAACACCTTGGCCGTAGACGCGCCGCGAAATCCGCCACAGCGTATCGTGGCGCCGGATGATAACGGCGCTGTCGGCGTGTTCGAGCTTCGGCGCTGCGGTCTCGGGCACTTCAGCCGAGGGCGTCGCAGCCGCCACATCGGCTGGCGCCTCGGCCGCGGGCGCCGCAGGCGTGGTTGCCGGCGCGGCCGGCTTTGCCTCGGCAGGCGCCACGGCGGCGATCGACTCACCCGGCTCGCGCTCGAACGGCACGGCGGCACGGGCCACCACCTTGACCCCATCGGCATCGAGCGCATCAACACGGATCGTGTAGGTGCCGACCGGAATGTTGCGCGTCGCCTCGACCAGAAAATGGCCGTCGGGCGAAGTCTTCGCGTCGCCGAGCAAGATATCGTTGGCATAGGCGCGCACCTTGCGGCCGGGGTCGGCGAGCCCGGCGACGAAGATTTTGTTGCCGTCGATCTCGATCGCTTCGACGACGACCTTTTGCCCTGAAGCTGGTGTCGCCGGAGCGGGCGCGGGGGCGGCTCCGACAGTGGCCGGCGCCGTGGCAGCCGGTGCGGCTGGTGCTGCGGCAGCGGGGTCCCCGGCAGCGGGGTCCTCGGCAGCCGGGGCGGCCGCCTTGTCGCCGGCAGGCGGCAACTCAAGCTTTGTCTCGGGTGTAGGAACGGTGAGCAATTCGGAGGCCTTGCCCGGCTCCTCGATCATCGCCAGCACCTGGCCAGCAGGAGTCTTGGGAATCGAGACGATAGCCGTCTGCGCCGAGGGGGTCACGACATTGCCGGTCATCGAGCGCAGCGCGATCGTGTAATCGCCGGGTTTCAAAGGATCGTCGAGAACGATGGCAAAAGCGCCATCGGCACCGGCGACCGCCGAGCCAAGAACCGTCGAACCGTTGAGGATTTCGACCTTGGCGTTGGGTGCGGCTTTACCGGCGACGACGATAGAGCCCTTGATCTCGACCCGAACGATGTCGAAAGTCGGCGCGATCGCATCGGCCGTGGCCGGCGCTGCCGGTGCCATCGCACCAGCGGCAGGCGCCGGCGGCGGCGGTGCGTCGGTCGCCGGTTCGGCCGGCTTCTCCACCGGCGGCGTCAGCGATGCCATGTCCGCCGGCGGCGTGCGATTGAGATACGGATCGAGCGCGCCCGACACATAGGCGGTTCCCGCCGCGGCGACGGAGCCGCCGACGACGAACAAAAACGCCTTCAAAGGATTAATTGCCATATTTCCCTGCCCTTAGCCACCTAATGCGGTCTAGCCTGTTTTGCCCAAGCCGACAAGAAAAAGGGCCGACGAGAACAAGGGGGCCGACACGAAAAGGGCCGACACGAATAAACGGGGCCGACAAGAAAAAACCCGCCCGGGCTTGACCGCGAATAAAGACCCAATCACCAATCATCTCATGAACACGATTCGATCCATCTGCGTCTATTGCGGCTCGTCTCCTGGCCGCGATGTAACCTACGCCAAGGCCGGACACCTGCTTGGGCGTTCGATCGCCAAGTCCGGCCTGCGTCTGATCTATGGCGGCGGCACCAGGGGCATCATGGGAGCCGTCGCCGAAGGCGCAATGCGGGCCGGCGGCAAGGTGACAGGGATCATTCCGCGCTTCCTGATCAACAGGGAGGCCACCGAAAC
This sequence comes from Mesorhizobium sp. L-2-11, assembly GCF_016756595.1. Classification (NCBI taxonomy): domain Bacteria; kingdom Pseudomonadati; phylum Pseudomonadota; class Alphaproteobacteria; order Hyphomicrobiales; family Phyllobacteriaceae; genus Mesorhizobium; species Mesorhizobium sp. L-2-11. The sequence continues at coordinate 4,691,854 of NZ_AP023257.1, forward strand.
CGCGCTTGACCGGCTCGACGAGCTCGTCATCACAGAAAACATGCACGAGCGCAAACATACCATGTTCGAGAAATCCGACGCGTTTGTGGCGCTTCCGGGCGGCATCGGCACGGTCGAGGAAATCATCGAGATCATGACCTGGGGCCAGCTCGGCCATCACCGCAAGCCGATCGTCTTCGGCAACGTTGGAGGATTCTGGGATCCGATGCTGGCGCTGCTCGACCATATGATGGCCGAAGGCTTCATCCACACCGCGCAGCGGGTCAGGCCGCTGGTGGTCGACGACCCGGAAGCGATCGTCGCCGCCATCATGGTCGCGGGATCGTCGGTCGACGCACCGACCGAGGGTGTGCAGTCGGTGATCGACAAGCTTTAGGGGTAGGCAGTAGGGGAGTAAGGCAGTAGGGCAGTAGGTAGTGAATTCCGCGCTGATGAGGCACTATCCATGCCGCGCTCATGAGGCACTGCCCTACTGCCCTACTGCCCTACTGCCCTACTGCCCTACTGCCCTACTGCCCTACTGCCCTACTGCCCTACTGCCCTACTGCCCTACTGCCCTACTGCCCTACTGCCCTACTGCCCTACCGACCCGCCAGATGACATTGCCGACATCGTCGGCGACGAGCAGTGCCCCGGTCTGATCGATTGCAACGCCGACCGGACGGCCCATCGCCTTGCCGTCACGCCCGACGAAGCCAGTGAGCACATCTCTCGGGTGGCCGCCCGGTTTACCACCGCGGAACGGCACGAAGATCACCTTGTAACCGCTGAGCACGCTCCTGTTCCACGAGCCGTGCTGGCCGACGAAAGCGCCGGAGCCGGAGGCAGGACCGAGCGACGCGCCTTTGGAGAAGGTCAGTCCCAGCGAGGCGGTGTGGGAACCCAGCGCATAATCGGGCTTGACCGCCCTCGCCACGAGATCGGGGCGCTGCGGCTTGACGCGTTCGTCGACGTTCTGTCCGAAGTAGCTGTAGGCCAGCCATAAAAAGCGCCGTCACGAACCGAGGTCATATAGTCCGGCACGAGATCGTCGCCGATCTCGTCACGCTCGTTCACGGCTACCCAAAGCTCGCCAGTTTCAGGGTTCCAGGAGAGCCCGTTCGGGTTGCGCAGCCCTGACGCGAAGACCCGGGTACGGCGGGTCGACCGGTCCACTTCAAGGACGGCGGCGCGGTTCTTCTCCACAGCCATGCCGTTTTCTCCAACGTTACTGTTGGAGCCGACGGTGACATAGAGCTTGCGTCCATCGGGACTTGCGATCACATCCTTGGTCCAATGGTGATTGAGATCGCCGGCCGGTAAGTCGACGATCTTTTCCGGCGGCGTTGTGGCTCGGGTCTGGCCATTGGAGTAGGGGAAAGCGACGAGCGCGTCGGTATTCGCCACATAAAGCCTGCCTTTGGACAGCGTCATACCGAAGGGTGAATTGAGGCCTTCTGCGAACGTCCTGCGCACATCCGCAATGCCGTCGCCATTGGTGTCGCGCAGGAGCGTGATGCGGTTGGCGCTTTTGGTCGCGGCCCCGGCGCGCTTCATGGCCAGGTCCATGAAGACCTTTTTAAGGCTGAAACCTTCGTCATGCTTGGCAGGGGCATTGGTTTCGGCAACCAGCACGTCGCCGTTCGGAAGCACGTGCAGCCAGCGCGGATGGTCGAGGCCGGTGGCAAAGGCGTTCACCGTCAGGCCCTTCGCCGGGGTCGGCATACCACCTTTCTGCCAGCCTTTCGCCTCGGCGATGTTGACGGTCGGGATCAGCGTCGGTCTTGGTTTCGGTAAAGTGGGGTTGGGGCCATAGCCGGTTATTGCCCCCGTTTTCTGCGCCGAAAAGCCAGCGCAGCTCGCCATGACGACTCCCAATACCGCTATGAGCATGCTTCGTGGGAAGCCGGCATGCATCGGACGTCCTCCGCGTGGATTGCGTCGTGCTCTTTACGCGAACGCGACTCAACGACGTATTATTCCAAACTGGCTCCAAATAACGGCGTTGGTACGCCGCCTCGGATGACCGTCAAAACCGTCACACCAAACCGGTTCGCCCGTGCTAGTAATCACAGCCTGGTCGCCGCCGCGCGGCGGCATATTCGAGAGGCTGACGACGCGACCATGACCATCACTCTCAACCCGGAAGGCGGCGATCTGTCGCCTTATCTGCCAGACGAGCACGGGTTGTTCTTCATCTATCACTTCACCGCCGAAGGCGCGAGAACCAAAGACGCGACCGCCACACACTGGACCTGGCGCAGCTACCAGCTTTCCGACCTGCGCGCCCGCCACGAGATCGCCACCGAGCCGGCTTTGCCGCCGCCGGTGCGCGATGCTTTCCTGTCGGCCGGCCATGGCTGCCATATCGACCTCGAGGGCGACTGGCTCTACGGCGATTTGCCGGACCTGCGACACGACTATTCGGCGGAGGCGCGCGGGCTCGGCCATTTCCGCTTCGCCTTCAACGACACAATGCTGATCGGCGGCCGCAAGCAACCGCTGCAATCGGTCGACAAAATCCGCAAGGCGATCGACAACGGATCGCGAAAGTTCCGCTCTCCGGCCGAACTGATCGAGGCTGTCATGGGCCAGTCGCTCGACGGCATGGCGACGGAACTCGCTAGCCTGGGCGACACGCTCGACGGCATTGAGGACCGCATCGTCTGCGACGCATGGCACAGTGAGCGGCAGGCGCTGGTCGATGCGCGCCGGCAACTGGTGGTCATCCACCGGCAGATGGCGACGTTAACCACCTTGTTCCGCCATCTCGACCATTCGCATCGCAATGACCTGCCGGACGCGATCAACGACATGGCGGCACGACTTTCCCACCGTGCCCATACATTGCATCATGACGGCGAGCAGTTGCAGGCCCGCGCCCGGCTCTTGCAGGACGAGCTGATGGCCAAGCTGACGACGCAGTCGAACCAGTTACTTTACATGCTGTCGGTGATGACCGCAGTGCTGTTGCCGATGACGATCATCTCAGGCCTGTTCGGCATGAATGTCGGCGGGCTGCCGCTGGTCGACACGCCGGTGGGCTTTTGGCTGGCGTCGGCGATATCGCTCGCCGTCGCGGCGGTCGTCTATCTGTTCGTCAGACGGCTGGGGCGCGGGATGTAGCGGCAACCGTTACAAGCTCGCGCGAAAATCCTCGATGACAGTGCCGGCGGCGCGCACCTCCGCTTCGTGGTTCGGCTCGCGCCACTCCTCTGCAAGGGCTGCCGCGTACCATTCGCGCATCGCCGGCAGTGCCAGCAATCGCGCCGGATAGCTGGCAGCTGCGCCCTCGAAGGACAGTCCGTAGGACTGAACCCTAAACGCCACCGGGGCAAAGAAGGCGTCAACGGCGGTGAAGCGATCGCCAGTGAGGAACGGTCCGCCGAAGCGCCGCAGCCCATCGTCCCAGAGATCGCCGAGACGAAAGAGGTCGTGCTTCAGCGCATCCGACATCGCCACCGGCGCGACGCGGACACCGCAGTTCATCGGACAGGAGCCGCGCAAGGCGGTGAAGCTCGAATGCATTTCGGCTGCCGCCGACCGCGCCCAGGCTCGCGCCTTCGCCTCGGCAGGCCAGACGCCCGCGTGGCGCTCGGCCAGATATTCAGTGATGGCGAGCGAATCCCAAACTGCCCAGCCGTCGTCAATCAGGCACGGTACGAGGCCGCTGGGCGAGAACGGCCGGTAGAGGCTCCAACTCGATCCGGTCGGAAATGGTGTCAGCCGCTCCTCGAAGCGGACGTCCAATGTCCGCATCAGCACCCATGGCCGCAGCGACCATGAGGAATAGTTCTTGTTGGCGATATGCAGGACATACATCGGAAATCCCTTGCCTTTACCGCGCTGCCGTTGCGGCAGGCCGGATCTCGCGGCCACGGAACATCGACCACGAATACATCGCCAGCGCAGTCCAGATCAGGCCGAAGGCGATGGCCTGGGTGCTGCCGAAGGGTTCGCCGAAAATCAGCACGGCGATCAGGAACACAATGGTCGGCGCGATGTACTGCATGATGCCGATGGTGGAGAGACGCAGCAGCTTGGCCCCGAAGCCAAACAGCAGCAGCGGTATAGCGGTGACCGGGCCGCAGCCGATCAGCAATGCGGTATCGCTCAGGGAACTGGAGACGAAATGGTCCTGCCCGGTGACGATAAGGAAGATGATGTAGCCGAGCGCGGGCATCGACAGCAAAAGCACTTCAAGCAAGAAACCCTGGCTGGGACCGATCGGCAGTGTCTTGCGGAAGAAGGCGTAGGCGGCGAAGGAAAACGCCAGCACCAGCGACACCCAGGGCAGCTTGCCGGCCTCGATCGTCAGCACCGCGACCGCGATGGCCGCCAGCACCACCGCCGCGATTTGCAGCCGGTCGAGCCGTTCGCTGAGCAGCAGCGCGCCGACAACGACGCTGACAAGCGGGTTGATGTAGTAGCCAAGCGCGGTCTCGATGGTACGGTCGACCGCGATCGCCCAGACATAGATGCCCCAGTTGACCGAAATCAGCGCCGCCGTCAGCGCCGCCATGGAAATGATGCGCGGCGAACGCAACGCCGCTTTGAAATCCGCCGTGCGGCCGGCCCAGATCAAAACGGCCGCCGCGATCGGCACCGACCAGACGATGCGGTGCGCGATGACTTCGGCCAACGGCAGATGTGCGACCGCCTTCATATAGAAGGGCAGCAGCCCCCACAGGAGATAGGCGCCCAGCGCCAGCAGGAATCCACGCCGGGCCTTTGAGTCTGCTTCGAGCTGAATTGCTTGCGTGGCCATGGCCCAACGCTATGCGCCAGCCGCCGGGCCAAGACCATCGCAAAGTTCTGATGGATCAATCGACTTTCGCTGATGGTTCAATCCTACTCCGCTGCAACCAGACCGGCCATCTCGCGGTTCTTCATCAGCTTGTAGACGATCGAATCCATCAGCGCCTGGAACGAAGCGTCAATGATGTTTTCGGAGACACCGACCGTCCACCAGCGGGCGCCGCTCGCATCGTGCGATTCGATCAGCACACGCGTGATCGCCTCGGTGCCGCCATTGAGGATGCGCACCTTGAAGTCGGCAAGCTCGAGGTCAGCGATCTCGTTCTGGAATTTTCCGAGGTCCTTGCGCAGCGCGATGTCGAGTGCGTTGACCGGGCCGTGCCCCTCCGCCACCGACATCTTCTCCTCGCCATCGACCAGCACCTTGACGATCGCCTCCGAGACCGTCTTCAGCTGGCCATTGGCGTCGAAGCGGCGCTCGACCATGCAGCGAAACGAGGTGACGCTGAAGAATTCCGGCAGGCCGTGCAGCATCTTGCGCGCCAGCAGCTCGAAGCTGGCGTCGGCGCCTTCATAGGCATAGCCCTCGGCCTCGCGCTCCTTGACCACTGATATCAGCGCATCGAGCCGGTGGTCGTCCTTCGGCATGTCGATGCCGCGCCGTTTCAACTCGGCAAGGAAATTGGCTTTGCCGCCCTGGTCCGAGACCATGACTCGGCGACGATTGCCGACCGCTTCCGGCGGCACATGCTCGTAGGTGGCAGGCTCCTTGGCCAGCGCCGAGGCATGGATGCCGGCCTTCGTGGCGAAGGCGGAAGCGCCGACATAGGGCGCCTGCGCTTCCGGCGCGCGGTTCAGCAATTCGTCGAAGGCGCGGGAAAGGCGCGATATGCCGGCCAACGCGTCGGCCGAGATGCCTGTCTCGAAGCGGTCGGAAAAGGCCGGCTTCAGCGCCAGCGTCGGCACGATCGAGATCAGATTGGCGTTGCCGCAGCGCTCGCCGATGCCGTTCAGTGTGCCCTGGATCTGGCGCACGCCGGCCTCGACGGCGGCCAGCGAATTGGCCACCGCCTGGCCGGTGTCGTCATGGGCATGGATGCCGAGATGGTCGCCGGGAATGCCGGAGGCAATGACCTTCTCGACCATAGCACGCAGTTCCGACGGCTGCGTGCCGCCGTTGGTGTCGCACAGCACCACCCAGCGCGCGCCGGCGCCGTAGGCGGTTCTGGCGCAAGCCAGCGCATAATCGGGATTGGCCTTGAAGCCGTCGAAGAAATGCTCGCAGTCGACCAGCGCTTCCTTCCCGGCAGCTACCGCCGCCTCGACCGAGGCCTTGATCGCCTCGAGATTTTCTTCGTCGGTGCAGCCCAGCGCGACGCGGACATGGTAGTCCCAGCTCTTGGCGACAAAGCAGATGGCGTCCGACTTCGACTGGACCAGTGCGGCAAGGCCTGGATCGTTCGAGGTCGACACCCCTGCCCGCTTGGTCATGCCAAAGGCGACGAATTTGGCACTGGCCGTGCGGTGCTGGGCGAAGAAAGCGGTGTCGGTCGGGTTGGCACCGGGATAGCCGCCTTCGATATAGTCGACGCCGAACCCGTCGAGCAGCCCGGCGATGGCGATCTTGTCCTCGACCGAAAAGTCGATGCCTGGGGTTTGCTGGCCATCACGCAGTGTGGTGTCGAAGAGATAGAGGCGCTCGCGGCCCATGCTCATTTCCCCGCAAACTTGTCCGTTGCCCGGATCAGCCGGTCGAGAATGCCCGGCTCCGAATAGGCATGCCCTGCGCCCTCGACCAGATGGAAGTCCGCCTTCGGCCACGCCTTGTGCAGCGCCCAGGCAAAGCGCGCCGGGCACGGCATGTCGTAGCGGCCATGAACGATGGTGCCGGAGATGTCCTTCAACTTGAAGGCATCACGCAGCAATTGCCCTTCCTCCAACCAGCCGGCATGGACGAAATAATGGTTCTCGATGCGGGCGAAGGCGACGGCGTAGTCGTCTTCGCCAAACCGGCTGCTGGTTTCCGGATCGGGCAACAGCGTGATCGTCTCGCCCTCCCACAGGCTCCAGGCGCGGGCGGCTTCGACCTGTGCCTTGCGGTCGCTGCCGACCAGCCGCTTGCGATAGGCGGCCATCATGTCGCCGCGCTCGGCTTCGGGGATCGGCGCCAGGAAGCGCTCCCATTTGTCGGGAAACATTTCCGAGACGCCGAACTGATAATACCATTCGAGCTCCGCACGCGTTAGCGTGTAGATGCCGCGCACGACCAGTTCGCTGACCCGCTCGGGGTGCGTCTCGGCATAGGCCAGCGCCAGGGTCGAGCCCCACGAACCGCCGAACACCAGCCACTTGTCGAAGCCGCACATGTCGCGCAGGCGCTCGATGTCGGCGATCAGATGCCAGGTGGTGTTGGCCTCGAGCGAGGCGTTGGGCCTTGATTTTCCGCAGCCGCGCTGGTCGAACAGGATGACATCGTAAAGCTTCGGATCGAACAGCCGCCGGTGCTTTGGCGAAATGGTGCCGCCTGGTCCGCCATGCAGGAACACGGCCGGCTTGGCGCCCTTGGTGCCGGAACGCTCCCAATAGACCTGATGGCCATCGCCGACATCGAGCATGCCTGACGCGAAGGCCTCGATCTCCGGGTAGAGGCTGCGCAGTTCATTGCTCATAATTTCAGGCCCTGCTGCGGCCAATTGGCCGTCTCGTGATCCGGATGCTGGAAGGAGATGATCGATTCCTGCCTTGTATAGTAGTCGGGATCGTCATGGACCGGCGCGTCGAAGATCTTCTCCACCCAAGGCAGCCGGGCGGCGTAATTGATCTGGATCTGCGGTGCGAGGTCGGAGCGATCGTCAAATGCACCGATGGCGATCTCCAGCCCGCCAGGCTGCCTGTAGGTCAACGGCGTGCCGCAGCGGCGGCAAAAGCCGCGATCGATGTTGACCGACGACTGGAAATAGCTCGGCTCCTCGCGCACCCATTCGACACCGTCCTTCGGCACCGTCACCAGCGCGCCGAAGAAGGACCCGAACTGTTTCTGGCACATGCGGCAATGGCAGATGGAAGGGCGCCCAAGCGCCCCACGGATGCGGAAACGCACGGCGCCGCACTGGCAGCCGCCGGTTCGAACGGTTTCGGTCATGATCTTTCCTCCGGCGGCCATTGTTCGGTGTCGTGGTCGGGGTGCTGGTAAGAGACGAGATCGGCGAGAGGAGGACGAAGAAGTATCGGCCAGCGTGTCCTCGCCGGGCAATTCGTGGATGTGATCGACATAGGGGAGTTTTGCTTCGATGCCCCACTGAACGGTCGGCGCGATCTCCTCCGCATGGTCGAACGCCGCTATGGCGAGTGCGATGCCGTCAGGCGCCTCGAACGTCAGCGGCGTGCCGCAATCGGCGCAAAAACCGCGCCACGCGGCGTTGGAGGAACGAAAGCGTCTGGGCGCGCCGCGCGTCCAGTCGAGTTTTGCACCACGCACCGACACCAGCGGCAGGTAGAAATTGCCGCTTGCTTTCTGGCACATGCGGCAATGACAGACGGAGGCGTCGCCCAGCGCGCCTTCGACACGGAAACGCACGGCACCGCACTGGCAGCCGCCTGTGTAGACCGGTCTGTTATCCAGGCTCATCGCTTCACTCCGGGGCATGGCAGACGGCTTCGACATTGTTGCCGTCGGGGTCGAAGACAAAGGCGCCATAATAGTTCGCGTGATAGTGCGGACGAAGGCCCGGCCCGCCATTGTCCTTGCCTCCAGCGGCGATGGCGGCGGTGTGGAAGGCATCGACCTCGGCGCGGCTGCGCGCGGTGAAGGCGACGTGCTGACGGTCCTTCGGCATGTCCTTGCCTTGATGCAGCCAGAACACCGGCCGGTCGCGACCATAGCCGCCGACCTTGGCGCCACCGGTGTATTCCTGCGGCACCATGTAGAGCAGCCAGGCACCGAGCGGTGCCATCGCCTTGTCGTAGAAAGCTTTCGACACGTCGAAATCGGAAACGGTGATGCCAAGATGGTCGATCATCTTTTTACCTCCCTGCTGGTTCGCCGGCCGGCATTTCGTGAGCGGCCAGGCCGGCCTCGATGACGATGTGCTGGCAGACATTGTCGATATCGCGGATGACGTCGTCGTTCCAGAAACGCAAGATGGTCCAGCCACTGGCCTTCAAGTAGGCGCTTCGTGCCTCGTCACGCTCGACGTTTTCGGGATCCGCGTGCTGGCTGCCGTCAACCTCGACGATCAAGCTGTGTGTCGAGCAAGCAAAGTCTATGATGTAAGGTCCGATCAGCACCTGCCGGCGAAAGCTCATCCCCATCAGACGATGGGCGCGCAATTCGTTCCAAAGCTTCAACTCGGCATCGGTCATGACACGACGCATGGATTTTGCATTCTTGCGCTGGCGCGATGGAACGAGGTCGTGACCCATCAAGCACCCTCGCCTTCATGATTGGCGAAATCATCGACGACAGCCGATCTCCCCCCTTGCGGGGGAGATGTCCGGCAGGACAGAGGGGGGTGGGAAGGATCGCCGACTTTCGATGTAACCCATTCGCACCTCGGAGCCAGCTTAAAGGCATGGCTGCAATTCGTTGATAGGCTGGCGGGACAGCACCCCCCTCTGTCCTGCCGGACATCTCCCCCGCAAGGGGGGAGATCGGCCGTCACCGGCGCTTTCGCCAACCGTCCGCCAACCGCCCTCACCGCTTTACCTCCCACGTCGTCGCCCGCTCGCCCGTGGTCGGATCCTTGCCGTCCTTCAGTTGCACGCCTTGCGCCAAAAGCTCGTCGCGAATGCGATCGGCCTGGGTCCAGTTCTTGGCGGCGATCAGTTCCAGGCGCCTGGCAATGGCCCTGGCGATGGCATCTTCATCAACCTTGGCCGGCGCAACGTCGAAGCCGAGGAACGATAGTGCCGCCTTCAGCGAAGCGGCAGCATCGTTGCCCGCGCCGGCAGCATTGGAATCCGCAGCCTCGCCGGCCAGTTGCGTCAGCACCTGGAACGCAGGATAGGTTGCGAGATCGTCCGACAACGCTTCCACCACTTCGACCGGCAATTGCTTGGCCGCCGCCGGTGCCAGGTCCGCCGCCCGCTTCCATTTGCGCAGCGTATTTTCCGCCTCTTCCAGCTTACGCACGGAAAAGTCGATCGGCTCGCGATAATGTGTCATCAGCATCGCCAGCCTGAGCACCTCGCCTGGCCACATGCGGCCGCCAAAGGTCTCCGTCTCCAGCAACTCGTTGATCGAGTAGAAGTTGCCCAGGCTCTTGGACATCTTCTGCCCCTCGACCTGCAGGAAGCCGTTGTGCATCCACACCTTGGCCATCACCTCGGTGCCATGGGCGCAGCGCGACTGGGCGATCTCGTTCTCGTGGTGCGGGAAGATCAGGTCGAGCCCGCCGCCATGAATGTCGAGGACCTCGCCGAGATAGGCGGCCGACATCGCCGAGCACTCGATGTGCCAGCCCGGCCGGCCCCTGCCCCAAGGGCTGTCCCAGCCCGGCTCTTCCGGCGAGGACAGCTTCCACAGCACGAAATCGCCAGGGCTTTTCTTATGCGGATCGACGGCGACGCGAGCGCCGGCCTGCTGCTCGTCGAGATTGCGTTTCGACAATTGGCCGTAGTCCGGCATCGAGGCCGTGTCGAACAGAACTTCGCCTGCCGCAACATAGGCATGGCCGCGTTCGATCAGGCGTTGAATCAAGGAGATCATGTCGACTTTGCCATCTGCGCGCGGCTCGACGAATTCAGTGGCGCGCGGCTCGACCGTCGGCTCCAGGCAGCCGAGCGTCGCCACATCCTTGTGGAACTGGTCGGCGGTCTTTTCGGTGACCCGCCGGATCGCCTCGTTCAGCGACAGCTTTCCCGAGGCAATCTCGGCGCCGAAATCGCGCAGTGCGCGGTCGTTGATCTTGTCGTCGACATCCGTGATGTTGCGCACATAGGTGACGTGCGCTTGCCCGTAGAGATGGCGCAGCAGACGAAACAGCACGTCGAAGACGATCACCGGCCGCGCATTGCCGATATGGGCAAAGTCGTAGACCGTCGGGCCGCAGACATACATGCGCACATTGCGCGGATCGATCGGGAAGAAATCCTCCTTGGTCCGCGTCAGCGTGTTGTAGAGGCGCAGGCCCTTCGATGCGTCAGACATTCGTGCCTTCCCGGTGCGTTACTTTTTGGTTGGGGCCACTTGCGCCGAGACGCAAATCAGCCACCAGCCTGCTGGCCGGGGCGTTTGTCCACTCTAGAAGGAAGATAGGCGAAAACGTCCGGACCAGCGCGAAGCTAGCCAATAATGCAGATGCCACAAATGGCGAAAGACGTTCTCATGAGCGGCTTTATCGCCTCACCCAGTGTTGCCGTCAAGTCGCAACTTTCGGCAAAAGAGTCGCTGGATCACAGGTAATGACGTGGTGAAACATTTTATTAAACATCTCGGCACAGTCATGAAACATTCGCGGGCTAGATCACCAGATGTCACGATTTGGTCGGATTCGACCAGCAAACGCGGACACGAAGACGTTACCAGGGAAGAGAAAAATGCCTCGAGCCAAGCAGGACTCCAGCAGCGCCAAGCAACCGGCGCTCGCCAGTCAATACCGGGCGATCGGCCCGGCGGCGATCGTCGCCGCCCTTCTCCACACGGCGAAGAAGAAGAAGCCGGTGCAGAAGATCACATCGCCGCGCGCTGCCTGATGTGACGTGCGGCCGGCGGTTCGCCGGTAAATGGGAGCGCCGGCAATGAAGGCGCTGAAGCGCCCCAGGAAATAGCAGCTACTGCTGAAACAAGCTCATCTGACTGTCGTCCGCGCCCGGCTTCCGGCGCCTGGCCTTCTCGGGCTCCTGCCCCACCATGCCCCTTTCCTGAATGTCCGGTCCGGTGTTGGCGACCTTGTTGACGCGGTCGGAAACCGGGACAGCCTCGAAGAAATCGATCGGTGCCGGTCTGAGCAGGTCGGCGACGTCGCGCGGCTCGCGCGTGCGGCAATCCAGCCAGCGGGCGAAATCCTGCGGATCGATCACCACCGGCATGCGGTCGTGGATATGGGCAATGTCGGCATTGGCATTGACGGTCAGGATGGCGCCGGTGTCCATCTCCGAACCGCCCGGCTCGGCATAGGTCTCGATCAGTCCGGCGAAGGCGACAAGCCCGCCATGCTTCGGCCGCACCCAATAGGGCTGTCCCCTCTTGCCGCCTGATTGACGCCATTCGTAAAAGCCGGAAGCCGGCACCAATGCGCGGCGATGGCGCATGGCGGCGCGAAACGAGGCCTTCTCCGCTGCTCCCTCCGAGCGCGCGTTGAACAGCAGCGGAAACTCACGCGTGTCCTTCACCCACGCCGGGATCAGCCCCCAGCGCACCAGCATCGGCTGCCGGTCCGGCAGGTTCGAGCCTGGCGCCCGCGGCAAGCCTGCAATCGCCATCAGCACCGGCTGCGTCGGTGCGATGTTGTAGCGGGGCGGGAAATCCTCCAGTTCTGGCAGACCGAGAAAAGCGGCGGCCCGGTCCGGCGTGGCGGTCAAGGCGAAGCGTCCGCACATAAGTTAAACACTCGTTGGATTGGTCGGATGTGAAGGTGGCGATGGAACCGGCGTTGCGCAACCGCTAATGCTTCCTCTTGCCGACCGGTCCACAACCGGCTGCGGCAAATGGCGATCGGAGACCCATGGACGAGATGCGCAAAATGCTCCCGGCTGTATCGGTCGCCATTGTCCGCGGCGACACGGTGCTGCTGGTCAAGCGGGCGCGGCAGCCTTCGCAAGGATTTTACGCGTTTCCAGGCGGCAAGGTCGAGGCCGGCGAAACGCTGGAACAAGCCGCGCAGCGCGAATTGCTGGAGGAAACCGGGTTGCATGCGCACAACTACCGCCGCCTTCGGGAAATCCACATCGACGGCGACCGCGATGGGCACCCGGTCGACTATCTGCTGACGGTATTCGGCGCCACCTATGCCGGCGGAGAGCCCGTGGCCAACGACGACGCCGAGACCGCCGCCTTCTATACACTCGGCGAAATGACGGCGCTGCCGCTTGCCGCTTCGGTATTTGCCGTTGCCGACGAATTGCTCAGGGATGCAGGGGCGTAACCTCCAAAATCGCCTTGCAGGCGACAAATTGTTTGGCCACATAGACTTATGATCCGCGCATCGGTTTTCCTTGCAGCTTGCCTCGCCGCCAGTACGGCAATCGGGGCGCGGCCGGCTGTGGCCGCCGAGTCGCCGTTCGAGCCGGGGCTGATGCGGCTGGCGGAGGTGCTTGGGTCGCTGCACTTCCTGCGTAATCTGTGCGGCGAGAAGGGCGACCAGTGGCGGGTCGAGATGGAGAAGCTGATCGCTTCGGAAAACCCGGACCCGGAGCGGCGCGCCCGCTTCATCGCCAGCTTCAACCGCGGCTACCGCTCCTTCGGCGGCAGCTACACACAGTGTACCGCCTCGGCGACCGAAGCCATCAGCCGCTACATGAAGGAAGGCGAGACGCTGTCGCGCGACATCGCCTCACGCTACGGCAACTGACCCTGGCTCCTCCTGCTTGTGTCCGGCCCACATGTGTCCGGGCCCGCTTGTGTCCAGTTGCCTCTTAGTGCAATCGTTGTGTTGCACTTCTGCAACGGTGTTAATGAAACGTTACGGCGCGGATGTGGAATTAACTCAAACTGAAGGTTTTCATCCCGCTCGCCGGCCTAATCGGCTAAGTTTGAATCGGATCGAACGCAGGTGTGCAAAACGTGACGAGCCCTTGTCGAGACGACCCCAAAAATGTCGTATTTACAAGTACTTACTTAACCTGCGTGTAAAAGGGACAGCCCAAGCCTGATCCGCATCTGCCGGATCGCCGCTTGAAAAGGGTGGACATCGCAATGGAACATGGCGTCAACGACATCGACGCGCTGGTCAGGGAAGAAAAGCGCCTGACTGCAGTGGAAAGCCACAGCGAGGCCTGGGCGGAAGGGCTTTCGGCCGGAATCGAGCCGGAAATCATTGCCGAGGCGGCCCTCGAAACCGCGTTCGGCGAGATGCTGCGCGCCAATGGCGAGACATCGGCCCTTGCCCTGCTCGACCGCATGCGTGAAAAGGTGATAGCCGGGGCCTTCGAACCAGGACGGCTGCGGCACTGACTGGCATCAGGCTCTTCGATGACGGCGTGCCGCTTGGGCGTCATGCCCCGGGCACCTGGGCGGGCCTGGGCAGCTGGACGGAATCATGGAGAGGCAGGCGGTGAACTTTTCGACGTCAGGCCAGCCGCGTGGCTTGGCCCTCAGCATCCAGCTCGCCGCTTTTTGCGCTGCGTTTCCGCTGGCGCCTTGCCTCGCAATCAGCCCCGCCTATGCTTTGAGTGAAATCAAGCGCGAGGACCTGCCCTCGCCAGTCACGCCGCCCGCCGACGACGACATGTCGCCGCCGGGAAACGCGGCGCCGACGCCCGGCCCGCTCGGCGCGACGCCGCCTGCGGCCAGCCCCGACGAACGGGAACAGGTCGAACCGGGCGGGCCAACAGACGATGGTGGCATGGCCAATCCGCAAGTCGACCCGGATGAACCCTTGCCAGAGGTCGTCTATGATCTCGGCAAGCTGCCGGAGCCGGTCAGGCGCATGCACGATTTGATCATCGAGGCCTGCAAGAGCGGCGACATCGAAAAACTCCGGCCGCTGATCGGCCAGGGCGATGCGATGACCCAATTGTCACTGAGCGAGATCGAAGGCGACCCGATCACCTTCCTGAAAGGGCTTTCGGGTGACACGGAAGGCCAGGAAATCCTCGCCATCCTGGAAGAGGTGCTCAGTGCCGGCTATGTCCATATCGATGTCGGCACGCCGCAGGAGCTCTATGTCTGGCCATATTTCTTCGCGCTGCCGCTGGACAAGCTCGACGCCAGGCAGCGGGTCGAGCTGTTCAAGATCGTCACCGCCGGCGACTATGACAGCATGAAGCAGTTCGGCGCCTACATCTTCTACCGCGTCGGCATCACCCCGGATGGACAGTGGACGTTCTTCGTCGCAGGGGATTGAGCTGCATTGCCTCTCCTACCTGCAACCGCCCAGAGCATCGGAGTGGTTAGCGGTTTTGGGAAAATCCAATGCTCAAACAGAAGATAAGCGGCGGTACGATGCGATTTGAAAGTCCGCCGCCCTACACCGCCAGCGCCTCGGAAAACTCCACTGCCCGACCCTGTCCTGGCGTGACCATCTCGCCTTCCCACATCACACGCTGGCCGCGCACCACGGTGCCGACCGGCCAGCCGGTCACTTCTCTGCCATCATAGGGTGTCCAGCCGGCCTTAGAGCCTGCCTGCGCATTGGTGATGGTCTCGCGGCGCTTCAAATCGACAATCGTGAAATCGGCGTCGTATCCGGCGGCGATGCGACCTTTCCTGGCCATGCCGAAGATGCGCTGCGGGCCGTGGCTGGACAGGTCGACGAAACGCTGCAACGTCAGCCGGCCGGCATTGACGTGATCCAGCATGATCGGCACCAGCGTCTGCACGCCGGTCATGCCGGACGGCGAGGCCGGATAGGGTTTTGCCTTCTCGGCCAGCGTGTGCGGGGCGTGGTCGGAACCCAGCACATCGACAATGCCTTGCGCAATGCCGTGCCAGATGCCGTCGCGGTGGCGCGATGCGCGTACCGGCGGGTTCATCTGGATCAGCGTGCCAAGCTGCGCATAATCGTCCGCGCTCAGCGTCAGATGATGCGGCGTCGCCTCGCAGGTCGCGACGTCCTTGTGCTGTTCGAGGAAAACAATCTCCTCGGCGGTCGAGATGTGCAGCACGTGGATGCGGGCGCTTACCTGGCGCGCGATGCGCACCAGGCGCTCGGTGCAGCGTATAGCGACGATCTCGTCGCGCCAAACCGGATGCGAGGCCGGGTCGCCCTCGATGCGCTCATCGAGCCGCTCGCGCAGCCGGAATTCGTCCTCGGAATGGAAGGCCGCACGGCGGCGGGTATTCCTGAGAATCGAGGCGACGCTTTCATCATCCTCGACCAATAGATCGCCGGTGGAGGAGCCCATGAACACTTTTATGCCGGCAGCACCGGGCAGCCGCTCAAGATCGCCCACATCCCCGGCATTCTCACGGGTGCCACCGACCCAGAAGGCAAAGTCACAATGCATGCGGCCGGTGGCGCGCCGAACCTTGTCGGCAAGCGCTGCTTCGCTGGTGGTCAGCGGGTTGGTGTTGGGCATCTCGAAGACGGCGGTAACGCCGCCCAGCACCGCTGCCCGCGAGCCTGTCTCCAAATCTTCCTTGTGCTCCAGCCCTGGCTCGCGGAAATGCACCTGGCTGTCGATGACGCCCGGCAGGATGTGCAGGCCGCGACAGTCGACCGTCTCGCCGGCGGAAGCCTGGGCGAGATCGCCGATAGCAGCGATGCGCCCGCCGCTGATGCCGATGTCGCGTCGGCCTTCGCCGTCGTGGTTGACCACCGTGCCGCCTGTCAGGATGAGGTCGTAGGTCGTGGCCATGCTGATCCGGTCTCTTGCGGGGGGAGTGCCAGCGGCTTACGTAATGACCGACCGTTTTGCAAGATCAGGTTCTTTTCCGCCCATGCCCTTTGCCCAGTTGAAAGACCGCGCGCTCGTTTCCGTGTCAGGCCCGGATGCCGAGAGTTTTTTGCAGAACATTCTGACCACCGACCTCGACGCACTGGCTGCCGGCGAGGCAAAGCCGGGCGCCTTGCTGACGCCGCAAGGCAAAATCCTGTTCGACTTCCTGATCTCCCGCGCTGGCGAGAATCTGTTTCGCCTCGAATGCCGATCCGACATATCAGACGATTTCATGCGCCGGCTGATGCTCTACAAATTGCGCGCCAAGGTCGAGATCGCCAAGGTAGATCAGGGGCTTGTCGCTGTTGCGTGGGGAGATGGTGCAACCACTTCGCAATTCGATTCAACACCGTTTGCCGATGCACGGTTCCGCAACGCGGTCGTCAATCGCTTTTATGGCGCCATTGCGGCGGGCGGCGACCCTGCCGCGTGGCAAGCTCTGCGCATCGCCCATGGGATTGCCGAAAGTGGCAGCGACTATCAGCTCGGTGACGCCTTCCCGCATGATGTGCTGCTCGATGAAACCGGCGGCGTCGGCTTCAGGAAGGGTTGCTATGTCGGCCAGGAGGTGGTTTCGCGGATGCAGCATCGCGGCACTGCCAGACGGCGGGTGCTGATCGTTTCGGCCGAACGGCCACTGCCCGCTCCTGGCACAGAGTTGACAGTTGCAGGGCGACCGGTCGGCACGCTTGGCACTGCCGCCGGCACGACAGGCCTGGCCATAGCCCGTATCGACCGCGTCAAGGCAGCGCTCGACGCCGGCCAGCCGATTGTGGCGGATGACGTCACTGTGTCGCTCGCCATTCCCGCCTGGGCGAAATTCACTTTCCCGCAGCAACCCGTCGGCGCGGAGGAGGCCTGATGGCGGCCGACCGTCCCGGCGCGCCGCCGCGCGCCTGGCAGCGCATGCTGTCGGGCCGGCGGCTCGATCTGCTCGACCCTTCGCCGCTCGACATCGAGATTTCGGACATTGCCCATGGGCTTGCCCGCGTCGCCCGGTGGAATGGCCAGACCATCGGCGATCACGCCTTTTCCGTCGCCCAGCATTCGCTGTTGGTCGAGGCGCTGTTCGGCGAGCTGGTGCCGGACGCCCCAGCCGATGCGCGGCTGGCGGCTTTGCTGCACGACGCGCCTGAATATGTCATCGGCGACATGATCTCGCCGTTCAAATCGGTGATGGGCGGCAGCTACAAGGAATGCGAGCTGAGGCTGCAGCGAGCCATCCATCGGCGCTTTTCGCTGCCGATCGAACCGGTTGCGGGCCTGCGCAAGGAGATCAAGCGCGCCGACCAGATCGCCGCCTATTTCGAGGCGACGCTGCTTGCCGGTTTTTCGACCGCCGAGGCGACCGAATTCTTCGGCCGGCCGCGCGGCTTCAATGCCGACCGCTTCGATTTCACCCCGCGTTCGGTGACCTGGGCGCAAAACGCTTTTCTCAAACGGTATGCGGCAATTGAGAAATCGCGGCGCCAAACGCTGCAGCCGGCCGACTGAAAAAACGCTAATTGACCGCAGGGGATAACAGTGCCGTCCTCGGGCGGGGAGCGGAAGGTGTGGGTCCGCCGCGACGGATAGAAGGCTGGGGCGTCGATCGGATAGAACCCCCTGCTACCGCCCCTGTCGGTCGAGCCGCTCCAGGAACCACTGCGTCAGCCGCACCCAGACCTCGTCTTTTTCGCCAGAATCCTCCCAGCCATGGTCGAGGTTGGGATTGTCGTTGACCTCTATGACGAAGACACCGTCCTTGGTCTCCTTGAGGTCGACGCCGTAGAGGCCATCGCCGATGCAGCGCGCCGCCCTCACCGCCGTCTCGACGACATGGGCCGGCGCCTCCTTCAAGGTGAAGGTCTTGATGCCGCCCTGGTCGGGCTTGCCGTTGGCCTTGTGGTTGACGATCTGCCAGTGCTTCTTGGCCATCAGGTAGTGCACGGCAAACAGAGGCTGGCCGCCGAGCACGCCGACGCGCCAATCATATTTGGTCGGAATGAATTTCTGTGCGATCAGGAGATCGGAATCCTCCAGCCATTCGGTGGCAAGCGTCTTCAGCTCATCAAAGGTGGCGCATTTCTTGACGCCGCGTGAAAACGACGAGTCCGGGATTTTCAGCACCAGCGGAAAGCCCAGCGTCTGCGCCGCCACTTCAAGGTCCGAGATGCCGGCGATCATCACCGTCGGCGGCACCGGCACCTTGTTGTAGGTCATCAGTTCGTTGAGATAGACCTTGTTGGTGCAGCGGATCATCGACAGCGGATCATCGATGACCGGCATGCCTTCCTGCTGGGCGCGGCGCGCGAAGCGGTAGGTGTGATTGGAGATCGAGGTCGTCTCGCGGATGAACAGCGCGTCGTAATTGGCGAGCTTGGCCAGATCCTTTTTGGTGATCGGCTCGATTTCGACGCCCATCTTCTCGGCGATCTTGGCCCAATAGCGTAGCGACGAGATCTCCGATGGCGGCAACTCCTCATGCGGATCGACCAGCGTGGCGAAGGTGTAGCGCGCCGGTGTGCGGCCCTTGGTGTCACGCCATTCGCGGCTGGTGTAGGTCTCAAGGCACTGAAGAAAGCGCTTTTCTTCCTCCTCGGTCATCCTGGCCAGCGGATGAAAGCCGATCTTGCGGATCGACGCCCATTCGGCGCTGTCGGTGATGTGGACTTCCAACGCCGGCGCTCGGAACCAGTCGAACAAAAGCTTGGCGAAGCGATCCCATATCTTCGACGAGCCGATGCCGAAAAAGATGCAGACTTTTTGCGGAAAGGCTCCGCCCAGATCCTTGCGGCATTTGTTAAGCGCGAGTTCCAGTTCCGGCAGCGCATGATCGTAGAGCTTGCGCTCGGACAGGTCGATCATCGTCTCGACCGTGGGAATGACCTTGTGACCGCGCGAACCGGCGAGCAGCGAGGCATAGTAGCCGCGGCTTTGGTAGCCGTAATTGTTCGACAGGTTGATGACTTTCGGCCGCTGGCCGCGAAACAGCGCCGGATGCGCAAGATAGTCGCGATTGGTGATGATCTTGTGCGGTGTCGCCACCTGATCGAGATCGTTCTGCCGGCCGGTAAGGATAACCCAGGTCATTGTTATCAGCGCTTTCCGAGGATTATGGCGGCCCGCAATCCATCGCGGCCGAATTGCGCCATGTTCATGAAGATGCCGTAAGGCACCGGAATGTTGGCGGCATCAAGGATGGTCTCCTGTCTCTCGTTTTCGACCCAGGGATCGTGGATCAGGATATGGTCGCCATCATCACCGATGGCCAGAACCCAGTGCGGAACCTTCTTGCCGAACATAAGGAAGCCGCTGATCAGGACCAACACCAGTTTTCCTTCTGCGATTGCGGTGCGGATATCGTCGATGGCGAATGGACGGTAATTCACCGGGATGCCGTAACGTTCCGCGCGCCGGCGAAAGTCGACCTGCGCCAGTTCCATCACCCGGCGCTTGTCCTGGCTGCGCACCGACTGCAGGAACAGCGCACCATGGAAGGAGACATATATCTCGGCAGAGAGCCCGCTTTCGTGGCCGGCAACGGCGAGGCCGAACGGCTCGCAGCCGCCTGGCCCCGACATCATGAAAACGGTGGTCGCCTCGCGCCACAAACGGATTTCCATCACCGGGTCGGGCACGAAGCCGGCATCGAAATTGGCCATCGCCATCATCAGGCAGCACGGGCCGCAAGTGAAATCGCAGGTCTGCTGGTAGAACGGCACCCTGGTGGCGACCGGAATGTCGCCGCGCAAGGTCTTTTCGTAGCGCAGCGCCGTGGCGCCGTCCTCGTAATAGCCCGGTTCGCGGCCGATCTTGCGGTAGCCGCTCTGCTCGTAGATGCGGATGGCTCGGCTGTTGTCCTCACGCACCTCGAGACGCAGCATCATGCGGTTGTGCTCGAAGGCGGCTTCCTCGGCCCGCTTCAACAGCATGCGGCCAATGCCGAGGCCGGTGAAGAGCGGACCGGTGGCGATGGAATAGAGCCGCGCGACTCCGCTGCCCTTGCGAAACAGCACGACCGCATAGCCGGCGATGCGGCCGTCGTTTTCGGCAACCAGCATCTCGGCGGTCTCGCGTTCGATCAGCTGACGAAAGGAACGGCGGGAAATGCGGTCGCCAGAGAAAACAGCCTTTTCGATCGCCGCAAGGTCATCGACGTCGGACGCGCGGGCCGTGCGAATCTCGGCAGGCATGCGGGCTTGGAAAACCTCGATTGGATTGTGGAAAGGCTTGGTCAGAAGTGTCGACAACACAGCCGAAGCACCAGCATCCGTCAAGCGCTATCGCACCTCGATTCGGGCTGAATTGTGACAGTTTCGGCGGCGCATGACCCCCAAAATCGGAATCGATTTTTGCTTCGCTGACCTTCGGTTCGGAAAGGATCATGCGCAAAAATTAAAGTGCTACAGCGTCCTTTGCCTGTCCAAAGACGCGCGGCGATGCAGACGCGACCTTTGAAAAACAGCACAGCTCAGCTGGCCAGCCCGGCGACAAGCTGGCTGTAGGCGCTCTTCGCCACTGCAGTCAGTTGCGCGCGCGGCAGCGAGCCGACGACGGCGCAGCCATAGCCCTTGTCTAACCAGTAGATCGCCTCGGGGCCGTCTTCTTGCGATCCATAAGTGCCCTTGGCCTTCTCGGCCGATTCTGCTGTGACGAACAGCGAGATGCGCTCGCCCTTGGCGTCCTCATAGAGCAACATCGCGGCCTTGCTCTCGCCAGCGGGCAGCAGCCGACCGCCGACGAGCTGGAATCCTTGCGCCGCCAGATCCGGTGCGACCAGCTTCAGGCCGACCCTATTGGACAGCCAGGTTTGCAGATGATCCTTGTCGCTGGCCGGCACTTCCACCGCATGCCGCTGCTCGGCGGCATAGAGGACATGGGCTGCGATCGCCTGCTCAGCGAGTTGGTCCTCGGCAGGGTCTTCCAGACCGAGATGGTCGATGCCGGCGACATAACCGCCAACACCGCCAATGGTCAGCATCGCCGCTGCGGCAGCCGCCCGCCACCAGCGCGAGTTCGATGCCGCCGTTTTGACCGGCGCCTCACCGAACACGATATTTTGCAACCGCACCGGCACCGGCTCGTCGAGCACGCCGGCGAAGGCGGCACGCAGTGCTGCGCGGTCAGCGACATAGCGGTCACGCCTCGCCTTCATTTCAGGAACGGCCTCGAGCCAGGCGTCATAAGCCACGCGCTCGTCAACCGGCAACTCGCCATCGAGGGCCATATGGATGTCGCGTTCGGAAAAATCGCGCCGGGTCATTTCTCGACGATCCTTATCGCCCGGCGACGCGCGGCATCATCCAGCAACCTGCGCAACTCGTCACGCCCGCGCGCGATGCGCGACATCAGCGTGCCGGCCGGAACGCCGAGGATGTTGGCGGCCTCGGCATAGGAAAAGCCTTCGATGGCAACCATGACCAGTGCTGCGCGCCGATCGGGGCTGATCGCCTGCAACGCGTCGATGATCTCGCGCGAGGCGATGCTCTCGACCTGCTCAGCGGGTGCTGCCTGCGCCTCGCGCGCTTCCAGCGGCAGAATCGCTGCTTCGCCGCGCCGGTTCACCTTGCGCATCTGGTCGATGAACAAATGATGCATGATCGTAAACAGCCACCTCCTGGGGCTTTCTCCAGTCTGCCAATTGTCGAGCCGCACAAGCGCCCGTTCGAGACAGTCCTGAACGAGATCGTCAGCGGAATCGCGATCGCGCAGCAGCGAGCGCGCATAACGGCGCAGGCGTGGTATCTCGCCCAGGATTGCTGCCTTCTTTTCGTCCATGACCGCTGGTTCTGAGGTCGCCCTTGTTCATCCGATTGAACGCGCCTTCACCGCGCGGCGCAAGCGGCCAGCGCGAAGCGGTCCGCCGCCCGGCCACCCAAGCAATTCAATAACGCTGGCCAGGGGGCGATTTATTCCCGGCTTGCATCCGAAAGTTAAGGGAAGCGCTTGGCGAAAATCCTAACCCATATCTGTCTGGAGAAAGTCGTTGCCCTTATAAAGCAGCGGCACATCGAGGATTTTCGCACAAGCGTAGGTGAAACAATCGCCGAAGTTGAGGCCGGCCTGATGCCCAACGGCCTTGCCATAACGCGCGCTAGCGTCGATGGCCCGGGAACCGATTTCCTCACTGACCATCACATTTTCCCCACCAATCTCGACAATGAACTGGTCGACCAGGTCGCGAGCCTTGAGCAGGACTTCAGCGGTAGGTTTGCGGGCGCCCGCGGCTGCGCGTGCCACTGCCTGTGTCGCTTCGAAACGCACCAACGGAGAAACGTAGAGCAAGCCGGCAAAACCGGAGAGCCGCTTCATCAATTCCTCCCAGCCCGGTTCCTGGTTGAGAATGGCGACGATCACCGACGCGTCGACAAACATCAGTCTTCCCACATCTCGTCGGTGAATTTCTTCATGTCGAAGTCGGGATTGGGCAGGCCGATCTTTGCCGCCTCGGCTTGCAGCTTGGCGATTCGTTCACGAAGCGGCACCTTGGTACGGTTGCGCTCGAGTTCGTGCAAAAGTGCGATCCGCACCGCCTCCGTTTTGCTCGAAGCGTTCGTCTCGCGCTGCAATTTGGTGGCCAGCGCATCCACTTCGTCGTCACGGATGTAGAGCGGCATCTGGATATCTCCCAATGCATATCCAGATATCCTATTCTGCATATTGTTTCAAGAAGCGTACTATGTCCCTCTCGCTGCTCTTGTCAGCAGCCGCTGGTAAAACAGGCCGATGCCGATCAGCACCGCGCCGAGGCCGATGAAGGACAGCGCCCTCAGAACGCCTTCCAGTTCCGACATGTCGAAGAGAAACACCTTCAACACCGCGACCGAGATCAGCGCGGCCGACGCAACGCGCAGCACCTGCGACTTCAGCCAGACGCCGGCGGTAAGCAGCGCCACGCCGATGATCAGCCACAGCGCGGAATAGGTGTAGGTCTCGAGCTGGCCGAGGCCGCTCCACAGGCCGATGAACTCGCCCTTGAACAGCCGCCGCACCGACAGCGTCGCATAGACGAAGGCGAGCAGCGCCGCCATCAGCGCCAGCATCGCGGCATACCATTTCGGCCGCTTGTCACGTGCGTAGAGCGCGAGCCCCCCAGCAGCAAGGGCCGGCAAGAGATAGGCGAGGAACAACAGGTTGAACACCGGGATCCGGCCAGTCGATTCGTCGGTAAGCAGCGGGTTCAGCGCCCCAAAATGCTGGATGACGATGAAGGCGACCGAGACGACGCCCGCGGCAAGCGAACCATAGCGCAGCACCGAGCTTGGCGAGCGCATGTCGATGGCGACCAGGATGGCGCCGGCGCCAATGGCGATCAGCGTGTAGATCGCCTGCTCGGCGAGCGTCGCTGCGCCCGTGTCGATGACGCCGCCATGCATGGCGTGGCGCACCAATATGGCAACCGTGAGCACTGCAAACAGTGCTGCGCCCGCTTCCATGGCGAGGCGTGGGCGGCCGTTTGTGGTGTGGGCGAGTTGCCAGGCGGCAAAGCCGAAAGCAAGCGCCGGCACGCCATAGCCCGGCAGCAGCCAGTTGAACACCGGCGTCCTCGACAGGAATTCAGCACCGACGATTGTCGGATCAAAGGCGATGCGGCCGATGACCGCGACAACCGCAGCGACCGAAATCCAGCCGAGCACCGGGTAGGCGCGCCAGCGGGTGGCCAGCGCCGGCACGATGGCCGCGGCACCGAGAAGCATGGTCGTCCAGCCGGACCCAAAGGCCATGTAGAGCATCAGCAAGGCGGCGACTGCTGCCCCGCCAAGCGCGAACGAGACGGCAGCACCGCCCTGTAGCGGCGGCTGTTCACCGCGCGCTATCCACTCGCCGCCGGCGGCGAAGGCCGTGACCAGAAGGGCTGCGACCGCCGCGTAGACAAGATCCCGGTCGAGATTGCCGAAGGTGAGCCAGAGCGCCAACAGAATGACCAGCGGTGCGACAACGCTCCATGCCGCCCATGAGCCGGCGCGGATGTGAGCCGATTCCGCAAATTTGCGCGCTGCCCAGAAGCCAGCTGCGATGAACACAAGTCCGAGAAAGATGCCGATCCTGAGCATCAGCGTATCGGCAACTGCAGCCGGCAGGCCATCGACGCCGAGGGCGGCACCTGAAAAGTCTGAAGCGACAGAGGTTGGCGGAATGATGCCGAGATAGACCAGAACCGTCGCCAGCCCTGCGGCGTGCAGAAGCGCCAGCGCCAGCGGCCGGTAGAGCGCTACCGCGACCAGGGCTGCGATAAGGGCTGCTCCCGGCAGAGCATCGCCGGCAGCGTATGCGGGGTCGACGAACAGCGCCATCGCCGAAAGGCCGACGAAGAAGCCAGGCGCGATCGATGGCCAGTCGAAGCCCCTGGCGGGGCCTGCTTCGCCACCGCGACGGCCGAGCCAGACGAGGGCGAGAACGGCCAGGATCACCGCGTTGATGAAGAGGATGACAAGCAGGTTGGCGCCCGGTGCATCGGTCATGTAAAGAATGGTCCAGAGGCCGGTGCCGACGAACGCTGCCGCCATCAGCAATTTCCAGTCGCGCAGGCGGGCGATCACCCCGGTAGCGGCGAGCACAATCGCCAAATAGCCGAACAGTGCCCAAGGATTCGGTGCCTGCGAGGCGACCAACATCGGCGTCACCACCGCGCCGAGCAGGCCAACGCCGGCCAGTGCCTGGCCATGGACGAGGGCTGCCGCAATCGTCGCCACGCCGATGGCGCCGAGCAGCGTGAAGGCGAGCGCCGGCCCGATGAAGCCGTAAACGCCATGCGCGGCATAAACCGTGCCGAACAAGATGAAAGCACCGGCCGCCGTCAGGATCGCGGGAATATAGGCGCCGGCGACGCCCTGCACCGGCACCCTGAAGCCGGTGCGGCGGATGAACTCGCCGACGGCGACCAGCACCAGCCCGAGCATTGCTGCCATGCCCAGCCGCACGCCGGGACCGAAAATGCCGGCCTCGATGGTGTAGCGGATCAGAAACAGCCCGCCCAGCGCCAGCGCGATGCCGCCGACCCAGACCGCCCAGCGGGTGCCGAGCGCCGTTTCAATATCGGGTTTTGGGGCCGCTTTCGCCGTCGCGGCGGCCGGTTGCGCAGGTGCAGGCCCAGCCGGCGCCGCTTCGACCGTAGCCCACGGTCCGGACGCAGCCTCCGCGGCTTCAACCTCCGTGAGCGGCTTTTCCTCAGCCTCGCCCGCCGATGGCGGGGCAAAGTCGGTCACGGCCGCAATTGCCGCGTCTGCCGGCATGCTGTCGTTTGCGGCCTGATCTACCGGCTTGGCCTGTGGCGGGGCCCCCGAAAGCACGAGGCTGCGCAGCGCACCGAGTTCGCGCTCGATCAGGCCGATGCGGCTCTGCTGGCGCGAGATAATCACGAACAGCGCTATGATCGCGACGAGGCCGATCAGGCTTTCGAACATGGCGGTTCCCCCAAACCAGGCCTTCGGCGGCCCGACGGCCAGCCGATTCAGTGCGCCGCCAGATCGGCGACCGCAAGACTGGCGGCCGGAAGACTGGCGGCCGGAAGACTGGCGGCCAGAAAGATCGAGCATGTTTCGGTGCCGAAAGCCAGCGGCGGCGCCTTGTATTTGTTGTCGATGATGCGCTGGAGCAATTCCAGGCCGGTATATTCAGCGACGTCGGCGTGCGGAATGCCGAGGCGGAGCGGCGACACCCGGCCGGGATAGAGTTCCACGTCGCTCATGTAACGGTCTCTCCGCCGATCACCTTGTGCAGCGCATGGTGCTTGCGCAAGGCGGCGAGGAAGCCGGCACGGGCGCCGGGCGCCTCGATACCGCGCGGCTCGTAGACATGGCGGGAAAAAAAGAAGCCGGTCAGCCGGAAGGCATCCTCGATCGCCGCCGGATCGGCGCGCAGCCCAGAGCCGCGCTGCAGGAATGCGGGGAGCACCAGCATCTTGTCGCGCCATGGCGCGCCTGCGACGCGCGACACGGCGCGCCCGGACTTCGGCGAGACATAGGCAAGGTCCTGCCTGGCGCCGGTCGCGGCACACTGGCTGAGATCGAGGCCGAAGCCGAGTTCGTCGAGAATCAGCAATTCGAAACGCGCCACCAACTCGCCGGCGGCGTCCGCATCGTCGAGATGGGCGATCATCACGGCCAGCGTCTCGTAGAGGCCGTCATGGGCGTCGCGCTCGGGCAGCAGGCGCAGATGCGCCGCCATGGTCTGCAGCCCATAGATGGCGACGGCGCTGTCCATGAGCCGGGCAGCGTTCATCTCGATCGCCTCGGCCTGGAAGGTGCCAAGATGTTCGTCGAGCCGCGCCCGCCACAACAGGTCGACGCGGTTGCCGGGCTGCAGAACCGGCTGCTGCTTGCGCGAGCGACCGCCACGCACAAGGCCGAGGTGGCGGCCGTGCGCACGGGTCATGACCTCAAGAATGGCGCTGGTTTCGCCATGCTTGCGGGTGCCGAGAATAATTCCCTCGTCGCGCCATTCCATGAACGCAGCTTGTCACCGCTTCGGTGGCGAAATCAAGATTGGAGCCTCGGATGCCAAGGCTCCAACCCTCGGCGGCAAGAACAAAATCGCTTCGGCTGCGCTGCCCCTCATTGCGCGGCGCCGACCTCGACCGTCCTTCTGAATGATTGCCCCTCGTGAGGCAAGGGTCGGGCAACAGGGCAATCGGGGCGAAGGAAGAGCCGCGGCAGCAGAGGCGCATGCCTAGGCAGCTTTCCGAAAACCAGCTCGCACTTTTCGGGAACAAGCTCTAGAGCGGGATGAGATTTATGGGAGTCGTGGGATTCCCAAATCAGCGATGATCTGATTCAACCTTGCTGCTGGGCAGGAGGCCAGCATTGATGGTTGGATATTCAATGGACCTGCGCGAACGGGTTGTTGCGGCGGTCAAGGTTGAAGGGCTTTCGCGGCGCGCGGCGGCTGCTCGATTTGGCGTCAGCTACAGCGCGGCGATCGAGTGGCTGAAGCGGGTGGAACAGACGGGGAGCGTGGCGCCCCGCCAAGTGGGCGGCTACAAGCCGAAGAAGATATCGGGAGCGTGGCGCGACTGGCTTGTCGAGCGCTGCCGGGAGAAGGACTTCACCTTGCGCGGGCTTGTGGCCGAACTTGGCGAGCGTGGCCTGAAGGTTGACTACCGCTCGGTGTGGGAGTTCGTGCACGCCGAGAAGCTGTCTCACAAAAAAAGACGCTGATCGCCGCCGAGCAAGATCGTCCCGATGTTGCGCGCCGACGGAGGCAATGGGTTCTGTATCAGGACCGGATCGACCCCGCCCGCCTGGTGTTCATCGACGAGACCTGGACCAAGACCAACATGGCCCCGCTCAGGGGTTGGGCACCGGTCGGACAGCGGATCAAGGCCAAAGTTCCCAATGGCCACTGGAAGACAATGACCTTTCTGGCTGCGCTGCGTCATGATCGCGTCGAAGCGCCCTGGCTCATCGACGGGCCGATCAACGGCGAGAGGTTCCTCCTCTATGTCGAGAAGGTTCTCGTGCCCACTCTCCAGCCGGGCGACATCGTTGTGATGGACAATCTCGGCAGCCACAAAGGCAAGGCCGTGCGTCGCGCCATCCGAAAGGCCGGCGCGAGGCTCTTCTTCCTGCCGAAATACTCGCCTGACCTCAATCCGATCGAACAGCTCTTCGCCAAGCTCAAGCACTGGCTGCGAAAGGCCGCAAAGCGCACCGTTGAAACGGTCTGCAACGCCATCGGCCAGATTCTCAACCGCGTCACACCGCTCGAGTGCTCAAATTACTTCGCAAACTCAGGCTATGACCGCAGGTAATCTCATCCCGCTCTAATGCGGAAACTCCAGCCCCATCTCGCGATAGCGCTCGGGGTCGTCGCCCCAGTTCTCGCGCACCTTGACGAACAGGAAAAGATGCACCTTCTGTTCGAGGATACCGGATATCTCCATGCGCGCCGCCTGGCCGATGGCACGGATCGTCTCGCCCTTGTGGCCGAGCACGATCTTTTTCTGGCTGTCACGCTCGACATAGATGGTCTGGTCGATGCGCACCGAGCCGTCCTTCTTCTCTTCCCATTTCTCGGTCTCGATATGGGAGGAATAGGGCAGTTCCTGATGCAACCTGAGATAGAGCTTTTCGCGAGTGATCTCGGCCGCCAGCTGACGCATCGGCAGGTCGGAGATCTGGTCTTCCGGGTAATACCAGGGGCCGGCGGGCAGGGTTTCCGCGAGATAGTCGACCAGGTCCTTGCAGCCCGACCCGGTTAGAGCCGAGACCATGAAGGTGCGCTTGAAGGGCACTCTTTCATTCGCTGCCGCGGACAGGGCCAGCAGCGCCTCGGGCTTGACCCGGTCGACCTTGTTGAGGATCAGCACCATCGGCTGGCGGACATCCTTCAGCCGTTCGAGGATCGCGTCGGCGTCGCCCCTGATGCCGCGCTCGGCGTCGATCAGCAGCAGCACGATGTCGGCGTCCTTGGCGCCGCCCCAGGCGGTCGTCACCATCGCCGTATCCAACCGCCGCTTCGGCTTGAAGATGCCCGGCGTGTCGACGAAGACGATCTGTGCGTTATTGTGGATGGCGATGCCGCGCACGATGGCGCGCGTCGTCTGCACCTTGTGAGTGACGATCGACACCTTGGCGCCGACCAGTTGGTTGACCAGCGTCGATTTCCCCGCATTGGGCGCGCCGATCAGCGCAACGAAGCCGGAGTGCGTGGTGGCGGCTTCCGGTGCCGGCGGGACGTCTTCGGTGGCGGTCATGCCGCGCTCCCCTTGTT
Source organism: Mesorhizobium sp. L-2-11 (assembly GCF_016756595.1). Taxonomy (NCBI): domain Bacteria; kingdom Pseudomonadati; phylum Pseudomonadota; class Alphaproteobacteria; order Hyphomicrobiales; family Phyllobacteriaceae; genus Mesorhizobium; species Mesorhizobium sp. L-2-11. The sequence goes on from NZ_AP023257.1 coordinate 4,720,822, forward strand.
CAGCCAGACGCCTTCGCGCAACAGCAGTGCAGTCGCGGCGGCTTGCTCGGCCTCGCGCTTGGAGCGCCCGCTGCCGGTCGCCGGCGGATAGGCGCCGACCTTGACGGTGACGGTGAACAGCGGATCGTGGTCCGGTCCCTCGCGGCTGTCGATTATGTAGACCGGCACGGCGCCTGCCGCCTGATGCGCCCATTCCTGCAGTTCGGTCTTGGCATCGCGGCGGGCGGCACCGATGGCCTGCGAGCGCGGCCGCCAGTATTTGTGGATGAAGGCGCGGGCCGCCTCCAGCCCGCCGTCGAGATAGAGCACGGCGATCAGCGATTCCAGCGCATCAGCCCGCAGATTGACGCGTTTGCGCCCGTCCAGGCCGCGTACGTCCGAGCTGGCACGGATCAGCTCCGGCAGGCCGATCCCCTCGGCGATCTCGGCCAGCACCTCGGCGTTAACCAGCGCGTTGAGCCGCAGCGACAGCTCACCTTCGGCGGCGTCCGGATACGCCGCCAGCAGCATGTCGGCAACGACCAGGCCGAGGACGCGGTCGCCCAGGAATTCGAACCGCTCATAGTCGATGCCGGCATGGCTGCTGCGGGCGCTGGCATGAGTCAGCGCGCGCTGCAAGCGCTGTCGGTCGGCAAAGGCGTGGCCGGTGCGCTCCATGAGCGCTTCGGCGAGCGCGTCGACGGTCAGCCGTTTTGTCGCCACCATGATCCTAATTGACGAAATGGAGCAGGCGCGACGCGCGCATCAGCGACGGCCATTTCCAGATTTCGAGCGGGCTGGCGCTGCCACCGATCGAGAAGAAGATGAGATTGGCGCGGCCAACCAGGTTGTCGTCGGGCACGAATCCGACGGTGAAGCGGCTGTCCGAGGAATTGTCTCTGTTGTCGCCCATCATGAAATAGTGGCCGGGCGGCACATCGAATTCCTGGGTGTTGTCACCGATTGAGTTGGGTATCAGGTCGAGCGTGTCATAGCTGACGCCATTCGGCAATGTCTCGCGATAGACGTCGACCGGCCCGCTCTCCTCGGTGATGTCGCGATTGTCGATCTGCCCGACCTTCTGGCGCGGCACGCCGACGCCGTTGATGAAGAGCTGGCCATCCTTGACCTGGATCTTGTCGCCCGGCAGGCCGACGACGCGCTTGATGTAGTCGACGGAGGGGTCCGGCGGGAACTTGAACACCGCCACGTCGCCGCGCTTCGGCTCGGCGCCCCAGATGCGGCCCGAAAACAGGTCCGGCCCGAACGGCAGCGAATAGCGCGAGAAGCCATAGGACCATTTGGTGACGAAGAGATAGTCGCCTTCGAGCAAGGTCGGCCGCATCGACCCGGACGGGATAGAGAATGGCTGGAAAAGAAGCGTGCGGATGACCAGAGCGAGCAACAGCGCCTGGACGATGACGCTGACGGTTTCGCCAAGCCCGCCGGATTTCTTCTGGGATTTTTCAGCCACGCTCATGTCGTCCTCGATTATGCGTTGGTTGGTATAGAGTCTCGGCGCGCGCTGGGCAACGTCATGCCGGTGGTCAGATGCGATCAATATGGCGCTTCTTCGACGGGCATCGCCTCGATTATCACAAAGGCTTGAGCAAGCGGAAAATCATCTGAAATGGTGAGGTGGATCGCCGCTCTGTGCCCTTCAGGCAGGATTTTGTCCAACTGCGCCGCCGCCCCGCCGGTCAACGCCATGGTCGGCTTGCCACTGGCCAGATTGACGACGCCCATGTCGCGCCAGAACACCCCTTGCGCCATACCGGTGCCCAGCGCTTTGGCGCATGCCTCCTTGGCGGCAAAACGCTTGGCATAAGAGGCGGCGCGAGCGCCGCGGTTTTCGGAGCGGGCCTGTTCGACCTCGGTGTAGATGCGCTGAATGAAGCGCTGGCCGTGGCGCTCCAGCGATTTTTCGATGCGTCTGATGTCGATCAGGTCGCTGCCGATGCCAATGATCATTGGGCGGGAACTTCCCGTCCGGCTATTCCAGGTCTATCCGCCAGGCGCGTGGAGCGCGAGAACAAGCGGCATCGCCACAGACAGGTACGCACCCGCTCGAGAAAACCATCAGGCTTGCGGCGTCGAAAAAGCACTCTGTTCCTGTCCTGATCCAACTACGCCGGCCCGGCAACCCAGTAGCGGGCTTCACAACTTGCGCTGCAAGCACGCCGGATGGCAATCAAGGCTTCGATATAGCGACACCCGGGCCCCAAGACAACGAAACGCTGCCGCGATGGTCTGCCACAGGAGGTGGCCAAATGGGGTTCGCCTTGCCCCGAAGTAGCAAGTTGCATGGATGTCAGCTTGCGAGCAGCCAAGCTTCAGCCGCAATCCTATAGTGCACGGCCGGGGTTGCCGGTCTCGAAAACCCAGCCGTCGGGGTAATCTTGAGCAAAGCCAGCCTCGGAAATGAGCAGCGTAGCACGGTATGGCACTGTGGGAGCCTCGTAGATATACTCGGTCTCACTCACACGATGGTAGCTTTGCGGCAGAACAACCAAACTCGACGTGCCGGCAACCAGCCAGGCCGCCGGAAAATCCGCCTTGTCGCCGATCTTCAGGTTCATTCTGCGAATTTGTTGCAGGTTCGTCGCCGGCGTAAAGCTGTAGTCCAGATCCACCATCGACTGAACCGCCGGCTGCCACTGCCCATTGACAGTCCAGCCGATCTCGTCACGGAGGATTGTGAGATCAACTGACTGGGAACCGATGAACCCGCGAACGCTGCCGGATTTGGTCGTCCAATCTTCGGCCAGTTGCACGGTGTAGTCCAAACGTGCCGGGCCCGCATCCGATAGGTATACAGCGGCTCCATCCAAGAGCCAGCCGAGGTCTGTCTGCTTTAGCTGCACGACATCGTGCCCTGGTTCGTCCGTCCTGCGCCAGATAGCGATTAGAGACATGCTCTCACCTCTCGATTCGTTGTTCATCACCACGATCAATTTTTCGGTCGGGGTCGGATACGAGTTGCTGAAGGCTGCTTCCCAAAATGACCAGGCTCACGCCGAGCAAGGCGACATCCTTGATCAGAAAGGCACCTAACCCGTTGAGGAAAGGAAACCCTCCGGATCCGGTTTCCCAGATCGGCAGGGTCAGCATTGTCGAGGAGGTCAGCGCAAAGATGACTGAACCGACGGCGCCCCCTATGACGCCGGCCCAGACGCTACGGACAGATGCCACCAGCAGAAACGCTGTGGCCAGTTCGACGACGCCCAGGAAGTAGGAGGCCCCCGCAGATCCGAATGCGGGATAGAGCCATGCCAGCCAAGGCGTTTTCTCGATGAATGGCCTAAGCGCCTCGATCTCGATTGCGGTGAATTTCAAAATGCCGATCAACAGCAGAGGGAGCACCACCCCCAGAAGGGTTACCGCGCGACCGACGGCAGCAAGTTGGTAGCCAGCTTGATTGATGCGCGCCACGAAGGGAGCGTTGGCGGTTGCAGAGATGAACATGGCCTTCTCCTTTCGATTTGTATGCTCCAAGCATATAATAATTCGACCTTGATGTATATGCTCCGAGCATATATTTTTTGCCGATGACCGATTCCAGGATTGAAAATGTGATTGGCGCTCTAGCGCTCGCCTTTGCCGACACGTTGCACCGGGACGCTCAGGCCAAGGCACCGGAGCCCGGCCCAGCGGCTTCCGCGATCACCCTTATCGGCCACGTGCCGGGCCTGTCGATCGAAAGGCTGCGCCGCGCATTGTCACTGTCTCATTCGGGTGCCGTCAGACTGGTCGATCGACTGGTCGCGAATGGATTGGCAGCTCGGTTCTCGGCGCCTGACGACCATCGCGCGGTAGCGATCAAGCTCACTCCTTTGGGCGAGACGACCTGCAGTGCCATTCTTTCCGCTCGCCAGAAAGGGCTCGCGTCAGCGCTTGCTGTTCTAAATCAGGAGGAGTTGCAGGAATTCGGTAAGCTAGCCGCCAAGCTGTTGCGTGGGCTCGTCAGCACCGAGGACCATGCATACCGTATTTGCCGACTCTGCAACTATACCGTGTGCCTCGACTGCCCTGTGGAAGCGGAACTGGCCTGAGCTGTGGCTTTGGCAAATTAAAGCGCGTCGCACCTCGGTGATGGCTGCGGCCGGCGTGAACACGGTTGCCCGCAAGCCAACCTTGCCGACGCACTTCGTTCTCGCCGAAAATACCGGTTACCTGTTGTACCAGCTGATCTCGACGAGATTGCCGTCCGGATCGCGGAAATAGACCGACATCATCGGGCCGCGGGCGCCGATACGCTCGACCGGACCGACTTCTATCGCCACGTCGTTGGCCGCCAGGCTGGCGCATATCTCGGAGAGCGGGCGCGCGGCGACCAGGCAAAAATCCGCGGAGCCTGGCGTCGGCGCCTTGGCCTTCGGCTCGAAAGTGTGGCCTGCCTCATGCACATTGATCTTTTGCGATCCAAACAGCAGCGCCGTCGGCCGGTCCGGCTCGTCGAGGCGCCTGAAGCCGAGCACGCGCTGATAGAAGGCGCAGGTGTCCTCGACGGAGCCAACCGTCAGCACGAAATGATCGATACCGGCAATCAAGGTAGCGCCTCAGCTAATGTCTGTTTTAGCAAGTCGTGTCCCAAAACCGCTGCACACCCTCGGTTCAAGTCCCGATGCAAGCCCAAGGGGGCATGCTTTTGGGCGACATGCCTTTATATCATGCCTTATATGTTGCGGCTGCCCGGCTTGACTGGCGGTATGGCGGCAAGCTCGGGCGGCAGCCTGTCGGCCGGGTAGGCCGGAACCTCATATTCGGCGAGCGCGATCAGCGGCACGCCGACATCGGTCTTGCCGGCCGAGCGGTCGATGATGCAGGCAGCGGCAACCACCTCGGCTCCAAGCGCGCGCAGGCAGTCAATGGTTTCGCGAATCGACAGGCCGGTGGTCACGATGTCCTCGACGATGACGACGCGCGAACCCCTGGCGATCTCGAAGCGGCGGAGCCGGAACTCGCCACCTTCCCGCTCGACCCAGATCGCCGGTGCGCCAAGATGGCGCGAGGTCTCGTAGGCCGGGATCAGCCCGCCGATCGCCGGGCCAACGACGTAATCGATCTGGCCGGACACAGCAGCGCGGATTTTCTGGGCCAGCGCCTTGCACAGGCGCTCGGTCTTGTCGGCATGCATGAAGACCCGCGCCTTCTGCAGGAAGACCGGGCTGCGCAAGCCCGATGTCAGGATGAAATGCCCCTCGAGAACGGCACCGGCCTCACGGAAAACGCCCAGCACTTCGTCGGTGTCCATTGTTGGCTCCATGTCGATGGTGAATGGTGGCGAATAGAGAGTAGCGAGTAGCGAGAGCACCTTATTTCACTATTCACTATTCACTATTCACTATTCACTATTCACTATTCGCTATTCACTATTCGCTATTCACCATTTTCACCCATTCACGCGCCGCGCATCGCTGACGCTCGAATTCTCCTTGAGCTGCGACAGCAGCCGGTTCAGGTGCTTCAGATCCCAGACTTCGAGATCGATCAGCATTTCGGTGAAATCAGGCGCGGTGCGCACCATCGACAATGTATGGATGTTGGCGTCGTTGGATGCAACGACCTGCGCGATGTCGGCCAGCGAGCCCGGCGCGTTGATGGCGGTGACCGAAACCCGCGCCGGAAACCGCTCCTTGGTGCGCTCGTCTATGTCCCAGCGCACGTCGATCCAGCGTTCAGGCTGGTCGTCGAAGGCCTGCAGCGCCGGCGATTGGATCGGATAGATGGTGATGCCGGTCCCCGGCTGCACGATGCCGACGATGCGGTCGCCGGGCACAGCACCTTCCGGCGCGAAGCGCACCGGCAGGTCGCCGCGCACGCCGCGGATCGGTACGGCGCCGTCCCTTGGCTGGTCCTTGTCCTTGCGTGCGGCGCGGCCCGGAATCTGGAACAGCATGCCGGCGGCGTTGCGGATCTTCGACCAGCCCTCCTCGCGCTGCTTGGGCGCCGCCAGCGTGATGCGCTCGTCCTTGTAGTCGGGAAACACCGCCTTGATGACATCGGTGGAGGCAAGCTCGCCGCGGCCGACAGAGGCCAGCACATCCTCGATGTCCTTGCGTGCCAGCCGATGCAGCACCGATTTCAAGCTTTCCTTGGTAAAAACCTTGCCTGACCGCTCGAAAGCGCGTTCCAGTATGCGGATGCCGAGACCCGAATACTGCTTGCGGATGGCATTCTTGGTGGCGCGGCGGATCGCCGAGCGCGCCTTGCCGGTGACGACGACCGATTCCCATGCCGCCGGCGGCACCTGCGCCTTGGAGCGGATGATCTCGACCTCGTCGCCATTCTTCAGCTCGGTCATCAGCGGCATGATGCGGCCATTGACCTTGGCCCCGACGCAGGTGTCACCGACATCGGTGTGCACCGCATAGGCGAAGTCGATCGGCGTGGCGCCGCGCGGCAGCGCGATCAGCATTCCCTTGGGCGTGAAGCAGAACACCTGGTCCTGGAACAGCTCCAGCTTGGTGTTTTCGAGGAAGTCCTCGGGATTGTCGCCTTCGGCCAGCTGCTCGATGGTGCGCCGCAGCCAGGCATAGGCGTTGGTCTCCTTCGAGATCGCGTGGGCGGTGCCGTTCACCTTGCCGCCGCTGTCCTTGTAGATCGAATGCGCGGCAACGCCATATTCCGCGATCTTGTTCATCTGATAGGTGCGGATCTGCAGCTCGACGCGCTGCCGCGACGGCCCGACGATGGTGGTGTGGATCGAACGGTAGTCGTTCTGCTTCGGGGTCGAGATGTAATCCTTGAAGCGGCCGGGCACCATCGACCAGGTCGTGTGGATGGCGCCGAGCGCCCGGTAGCAGTCCTCGACGGTATCGACGACGACGCGAAAGCCGAAAATGTCGGATAGCTGCTCGAAGGACAGCGCCTTGGCCTCCATCTTGCGAAACACCGACCACGGCTTCTTCTGACGGCTCTTGACCTCGGCCTTGATCGCATATTTGTCGAACAGCGTCGACAGCGCCTTCTCGATCTCGGACAGCACATCCCTGTTGCGCTCGAAGATTTCGGCGAGCCGCGCGGTGACGGCGCGGTAGGCTTCGGGATTGATGAAGCGGAAGGCGATCTCCTCGAGCTCCTCGCGCATGCCCTGCATGCCCATGCGCCCGGCCAGCGGCGCATAGATATCCATCGTTTCTTCGGCGATGCGCAGGCGCTTGGCTTCGGGCACATGGTCGAGCGTGCGCATGTTGTGCAAGCGGTCGGCAAGCTTGACCAGAAGCACGCGAACGTCTTCCGATATCGCCAGCAAGAGCTTGCGCAGGTTTTCCGCCTGCTCGGCCTTCTTGGAGACGAGGTCGAGTTTCTTCAGCTTGGTCAGGCCTTCGACCAGCTTGCCCATTTCCGGACCGAACAGCTCGTCGATCTCGGCCCTGGTCGCCGTGGTGTCCTCGATCGTGTCGTGCAGCAAGGCAACCGCGATGGTCGCCTCATCCATGTGCATTTCGGTGAGGATGGCGGCGACTTCGAGCGGGTGCGAGAAATAAGGATCGCCGGAGGCGCGCTTCTGGTGACCATGCTTCTGCATGGCGTAAACATAGGCCTTGTTGAGCAGCGCCTCGTTGACGTCAGGCTTGTAGCGCTGGACGCGCTCGACAAGCTCATACTGACGCATCATGGGCGGGATCTCGCAGTGCTGAAATGAATCATGCGCCGCACTGGCGTACGGCGCATGTCATAGATAACCACGAAACCGCCGGCGCGAAAGTGTCGGCGGCCGGTGGGAAGATTAATAATCGTCGCTTTTTTCCGGCGGCACCAGACCTTCGATGCCGGCCAGGAGGTCTTCCTCGGTCATGCGGTCGAAGGTGATGTTGTCCTCGGTGTCGTCAGCGTCGGTTGCCGCAGCGGCGGTACCCGTCTGGTCGGCGATCGCCTCGCCGTCGGCTTCCGGCTCATCAACCTCGACATGCTTCTGCAGCGAGTGGATCAAGTCTTCCTTGAGGTCGTCGGGCGACAATGTCTCCTCGGCGATCTCGCGCAGCGCGATGACCGGATTCTTGTCGTTGTCACGAGGAACGGTGATCTGCGCGCCCTGGCTGATCTGACGGGCGCGGTGGCCGGCCAGAAGCACGAGCTCGAAGCGGTTGTTGACCTTGTCGATGCAATCTTCAACGGTTACGCGGGCCATGAGCTGCCCCTTTCATGCCTGGATTTGATGGAAAACAGGCGCGGTCCATAACCCGAACGCCGCCAAAATACAAGCTTTTTGGCAATACCAGGTCGGGGGCCAGGCCCGGGGCCGGGTCAAGCCCAGTCTGGGCGCTCGCCGCCTGCGACATACGGCACCGATCACAATTGCTTGCTGTGCAGCATCATACCCTTGGATTGCCGTAAAAGCGGCGTTATCTCAAATGACGAAAGGTCAGCCGGTTATTTCAAGCCGACCGATAGTCACGCGCATTTGGACGACCGCTTATTTTCGAAAAGGAATATTTCCATGTTCGACCCTCGTGAGAAAATCGCTCTTTTCATCGACGGTGCCAATCTTTACGCCACCTCGCGCGCGCTCGGCTTCGACATCGACTACCGCAGGCTTTTGTCGAGCTTCCAGAAGCGCGGCTACCTGCTGCGTGCCTACTACTACACCGCGCTGGTCGAGGATCAGGAATATTCCTCGATCCGGCCGCTGATCGATTGGCTCGACTATAACGGCTTCAAGGTGGTGACCAAGCCGGCCAAGGAGTTCACCGACTCGACCGGCCGCCGCAAGATCAAGGGCAATATGGATATAGAGCTGACCGTCGATGCGCTGGAACTCGCCGATGTCGTCGACCACTATGTCATCTTTTCCGGCGACGGCGATTTCCGCACGCTGGTCGAGGCGCTGCAGCGGCGCGGGCGCAAGGTCTCGATCGTCTCGACCATGGCTTCGCAGCCGCCGATGATTTCCGACGATCTGCGCCGCCAGGCCGATCATTTCATCGACCTGATGACCTTGAAGAGCGATGTCGGCCGCGATCCGTCCGAGCGGCCGGTGCGCCGGCCCGAACCGGCCGAAGTCGACGAGGACGAGTATTGACGGCGGCGGTCTTGACCGCTCCCCTGGTCGCGTCCTCCGAACCCGATCGCGACTGCCCGCTCTGCCCGCGGCTGCATGCATTTAGAGCGCTATGGCGGCAGCGCGAGCCGTCCTGGTTCAATGCGCCGGTGCCGACCTTCCTGCCGCCCGAGGGCGAGGATGCGGTGCGGCTGCTGATCGTCGGACTGGCGCCGGGCCTGCGCGGGGCAAACCGCACCGGGCGCCCCTTCACCGGCGATTTTGCCGGCGACCTGCTCTACAACACGCTGATCGCACACGGCTTTGCGCGCGGCCAATTCAAGGCGCGGCCCGATGACGGGCTGGAACTTGTCGGCACGGCGATTACCAATGCAGTTCGCTGCGTGCCGCCGGACAACAAGCCGGCCGGCGCCGAGATTGCCACCTGCCGGAGGTTCCTGGTGCCGACGATCGCGCGGTTTGAAAACCTGCGCGCCGTGCTGGCGCTGGGCTCGATCGCGCACCAATCGACCGTGCGGGCGCTCGGCCAGCGTGTCGCCGCTTATCCGTTCAAGCATGGCGGGCAGCAGCGAACCAATGGCGTGACGCTGTTTTCCAGCTATCATTGCTCGCGCTACAACACCAACACCGGCGTGCTGACGGAAGCAATGTTCGTCAACGTCTTCAGGGAGATAGCGGCGTTTCTGGAGAGATAGATTCGGGCGGTGGCGCAAACAGCTCGGCCAATTTCTGCGGCCCGCCCCGAAGCACATTCAGATCGACATCGCCGGTGATGCCGTCGACCCGACCGCTGTCGTGGTACTGCCAATAGATCCAGTCGTCATGACCCGGCTGCAGCGCCAGTGAACGAACCCAGCGCGGGCGGCAGGCGATCTGGCCGGCATAGGCTCGTGCCGCGTCGTCGGTCACATAGAGGATCGCCGTCTTGCCGAAAGCTGCCTCGACAGGGCCGAGGAAAGCCGAGAGTTCAACGCCCAATTCTTCGGGCGATGGCCGCCGCGGGCAATTGCCGACGAATTCGATATCCACCACCGGCGGCAGCAGCCGTTGATCGCGCGGCACGACGGAGATGAAATTCTTCGCCTGATCGGCGCCAGGCCGGCAGAAGGTGAAGAAATGATAGGCGCCGACCGCCAGACCAGCCGCACGCGCCCCACGCAGATTGGCGGCGAAGGCATCGTCGACATGGTCGCCGCCCTCGGTTGCCTTGATGATGGCGAAGGCGACATCGTCGGCGGCAACACGCCGCCAGTCGATCTGTGGTTGGTGATGGGAAACGTCGATGCCCCTGACCGGATATTTGCCGCGGTCCGGAGAAAACGGTTGGAAGTAGAAATAACCGGCGGCCGCGACAAGGCACACCAGGATCAGGCTGGCCGCACCCCAAAGGACAATCCGGTTCTTCAAAAGCGGCCTATCCCTGTTGAACCGCCCTGCCCTCCGCAATGGCTGCAGGCGTTCGTCGCTCGAAAAGCCAAATCCTTGGCTTTTCGTCCGCTTTGCGGACCACTCCTCACCCACGCTCCTTCAGCAGCCGGCCCTTTTCGCGCGACCAGTCGCGCTGCTTTTCGGTTTCGCGCTTGTCGTGCAGTTTCTTGCCGCGGCCGACGGCGAGCAAAAGCTTCGCCCGGCCCTGTTCGTTGAAATAGATCTTTAGCGGCACCAGCGTCATGCCTTCGCGATCGACGCTCTGCGCCAGCTTGGCCATCTCGCGCTTGTTGAGCAGGAGCTTGCGGCGCCGGCGCGGCTCATGGTTGAAGCGGTTGGCCTGCAGATATTCCGGCAGATAGGAGTTGATCAGCCAGATCTCGCCGCCCTCGACTGAGGCATAGCTGTCCTGGATGTTGGCCTGGCCCTGGCGCAGTGACTTCACCTCGGTGCCGGTCAGCACCAGGCCGGCCTCGATCGTGTCGAGCACCTCGTAGGAAAACCGCGCCTTGCGGTTTTCCGCAACGGTCTTGTTGTTGGGATCGGCTTTTCTGACCTGGTTCATGATGCGGAGAGGTGGGGGCTTATTGCTAGTTAATCAAGCCGGCGTGCTTCATCGCCGCATCGATCTTTTCGGCGGTCGACGGCTCGACGGTGAGCAGCGGCGAACGCAGCACGTTCTCGATCTTGCCGAGCTTCGACAGCGCATATTTCGCGCCGGACACGCCGGGCTCCAGGAAAATCGCCTTGTGCAGCGGCAGCAGGCGGTCCTGCAACTCCAGCGCCTTGGCGTTGTCGCCGGAAAGCGTCGCCTCCTGGAATTCGGCGCACAGCCGCGGTGCGACATTCGCCGTCACCGAGATGCAGCCGACGCCGCCATGGGCGTTGAAACCGAGCGCCGAGGCGTCCTCGCCGGAAAGCTGGATGAAATCCTTGCCGCAGGTGGCGCGCTGCTCGGAAACCCGCTCGACCTTGCCGGTGGCGTCCTTGACGCCGATGATGTTCTTGAAGTCGTGCACCAGCTGGCCCATCGTCTCGGGCATCATGTCGATCACCGAGCGCGGCGGAATGTTGTAGATGATGATCGGCAGGCTGGTCGCCTTGGCGATCGCGGCGAAATGCGCGTAGAGGCCGCGCTGCGTCGGCCTGTTGTAGTAAGGCGTGACGACAAGTGCCGCGTCGGCGCCTGCCTTCTCGGCATATTGCACCAGGCCGACCGCCTCTTCGGTGTTGTTGGAGCCGGCGCCGGCGACGACCGGAACCCGGCCCTTGGCCACCTCGATGCAGACCTTGACGACCTGGCGGTGCTCGTCATGCGACAGCGTCGGCGACTCGCCGGTGGTGCCGACCGGAACCACGCCGGTCGTGCCTTCAGCGATCTGCCAGGCGATGAAGGCGCGAAACGCTTTCTCGTCGAAACGGCCGCTCTTTTCGAACGGTGTCACGAGCGCGGTAAGCGAGCCTCTCAGCATGTCGTCCAACTCCTTGGGACTGGCGCATGACCCGAAAATCGGTGTCGATTTACGGAAAGGTCATGCGCCAAATTGAAAGTGCTACAGCGTCCCTTGCGCGTCCGAGAAGACGCGCGGCGCTGCAGGTGTTTTGTCGTGCGCGCCTTCTAGCCGAAAGCGAAGCGGCGCACCATAGTCTCGACACCGTTGCGCGGCAAGCATGGCAGTAGTGCCAGCAGGCGCAATTTGAACGTCCTCGACAGCCCTTTGTTTACGGGCTCTTCATCACAGCCAACTAGGCTTCAGCTGATCTGTGCCTGTTGGTTATGTGCAAGGCAGGAAACGATGAAGACCATGCCGACCAGGCAGCCTCATTTTTTCGCGCTGCTTGGCGCAATCGTCCTGCTGACGCCGATCCTTGTGGCCGCCGGCAAAATCGATGTGCGGGTCACTTCGGCCATTCCAAGGCCATATCTGCAGGATGCGGGCCTGCCGGATACGGGCCAGCAAGATACGGGATCTCCGTCCGCCAGTATCGCCAGGCTAAAGAGCGGCCTCGATGCGCTGGCGGCAAACGACATTGCCGGTGCGCGCCAGGTGCGCGACGCCCTGCCGGTCAATTCGCTCGACCGGCACATCCTTGCCTGGGCGATCGCGCTCTATGGCGGTGACAGGGTGCCAAGCGGCGACATCGCCGATGCTGCGAAAATGTTGCCAAACTGGCCGGGCATGATCGCCTTGCGCAAGAACAGCGAGCGCGCGCTCTACCGCGAGAACCCCGCGCCTGAGATCGTGGTGCAGGCTTTCGGCGGCAGCCAGCCGCAAACATCAGAGGGCGTGGTGATCCTCGCCCGCTCCTATGTCGCGCAGGGCAATTTCGAGGCGTCGCGCTCGGTGCTGTCACCTTTCTGGCGCACCGAGAAACTGCAAGCCAGGGACGATGCGGCGATCATCCGGGAATTCGGCACGCTGATCCCCGCAGCCGACCACCGTTTCCGCATGGAGCGCATGTTTTATGCCGACCGGGTCAATTCGGCGCTGCGCGTCGCCGGCCTTGCCGGCGCCCAGCATCTGGCCGACGCCTGGGCCGCGGCAGACAGGGGCGACAAGAACGCGGCCAGACTGCTGAAGGCGGTGCCAGCCGCGCAGCGTTCGGCCGGCTATCTCTTCGCCCAAGCCCAATATCTGCGCAAGCAGAAGCAGTTTTCCGACGCCGCCGCAATGATGATGAAGGCGCCGAGCGACCGCGACGCGCTGATCGACCCGGACGCCTGGTGGGCCGAGCGCCGGGTGCTGTCGCGCGAACTGGTCGACCAGGGCGAGATGAAGACCGCCTACAGGATAGTCGCCGCGCACGCCGCCGAAACTGCTGCCAACGCGGCCGATGCGGAGTTTCATGCCGGCTGGTACGCGCTGCGCGGCCTCAACGATCCCACCACCGCTGCCAAGCATTTTGAGCGGATCGCCGGTCTCGCCCAAGGGCCGATATCGCTGTCGCGCGCCTACTACTGGCTCGGCCGTGCGGCCGAAGCCGGCGGTCCCGGCAGCGCCAGGGATTATTTTAGCCGTGCCGCTGGTTACGGCACGACGTTCTACGGCCAGCTCGCCGGCGAGCGCGTTGGCCGGCAGGTCCTCAAGATCGCCCATCCGCAGCCGAGCGCCACCGATCACCGGAATTTCGCCAGCCGCGAGGCGGTCAGCGCCATCAAGCGACTGCAGCAGGCGGGCTATCAGCGCTACGCCGACACGCTTTACCGCGACCTCGCCGGACAGTTGAGCAGTCCCGGAGAGCTGGCGCTGCTGGCCGCGATGGCGGAAAAGCAGGGCAATCACTTCCTGGCGCTGAAAGTCGGCAAGATCGCCGGCGCGCGCGGCATCGATGTCGGGGCGCTGTCGCATCCGCTCGGCGTCATTCCCGAGACCGCCAACATTGCCGGCTCCGGCAAGGCGCTGGCCTATGCGATCGCCCGCCAGGAAAGCGAATTCAACATCGGCGCCGTCTCCAACGCCGGCGCACGCGGGCTGCTGCAGCTGATGCCGGGGACCGCCCGGCAATTGGCTGAGAAGGCCGGGATGACCTTCTCGCAGGCGCGGCTGACCACCGACGCCGGCTACAACGCGACCCTGGGCGCCGCCTTCCTCGGCGAGCAGCTCGGCCGCTTCGACGGCTCCTATGTGCTGACCTTCGCCGGCTACAATGCCGGCCCCAGCCGCGCCGCCCAGTGGGTGGCCAGATATGGCGACCCGCGCGGCAAGGACATCGACGCCGTCGTCGACTGGATCGAGCGGATTCCCTATACGGAAACAAGAAGTTACGTCCAGCGCGTGATGGAGAATTACGAAGTCTACAAGATGCGCATTTCCGGCAAGTACGACATTGTCGGGGATTTGGTGAACGGGCGGAGTTGATCTTCCTTCTCCCCTTGTGGGAGAAGGTGGCCGCGAAGCGGCCGGATGAGGGGTGTTCCAGCTGGCACCGACGGCACTCCGTCCAGCACCCCTCAACCGTCTCGGCGCTGCGCGCCGATCCACCTTCTCCCACAGGGGGAGAAGGGGGAGCCCGCCCTCGCCTGTAGCAGTCTCGAAGATCCGGCAAAGCGAGGAATCGAATCCAAATGTCGAGCGGTTTTTCCGACTTCTTCTACACCTCGCCGGACGGGCTTGAACTCCACGCCCGCATCTACGGCGAAGCGAATTCCGGCCACTGGCCGGTCGTCTGCCTGCCTGGCCTGACCCGCAATTGCCGCGATTTTCATGGACTGGCGCTGCACCTGTCGCGGCGAGCGCAAACGCCGCGAAACATCGTCGCCTTCGACTATCGCGGCCGCGGGCAATCCGCCTACGACCCCGATATCGGCCACTACAATGTCGGCGTCGAAGCCGGTGACGTCCTCGCCGGGTTGGCGGCGCTGGGCATCGAGGAAGCGGCGTTCATCGGCACGTCACGCGGCGGGCTGATTATCCATGTGCTCGGCGCAATGCGGCCGGCCGTCCTGCGGGCTATCGTGCTCAACGATATCGGCCCGGTGCTCGAGGCCGGCGGTCTCGCCCATATCCGCTCCTATCTCGAGCGCGCGCCGAAGCCGAAAACCCGCGCTGAGGCGCTCAGTGCCGTGCGCGGCGCGCATGGCAGCGACTTTCCTGCTCTGACCGAGGCGGATTGGGAGCGGATGGTAGCGGCGCTCTACCGAGAGACGGATGAAGGATTATTGCCGGATTTCGACCCGAAGCTGGTCGACACGCTGGCGGGTCTCGACCCGACCCAGAAGCTGACAGACATGTGGCCGCAGTTCGAGGCGCTGGCGGTAATACCCTTGTTCGCCATCCGCGGCGCCAATTCGAAGCTGCTGTCCGCCGAGACCTTCGAACAAATGCGAAACCGTCATCCCTGTGTCGAGACGATCACGGTCGAAGGCCAAGGCCATGCGCCTTTGCTCGAGACCGGCGGCCTGCCCGGCGCCATCGCCGCTTTTCTGGACAGGGCCGAGCAACGGATCTGTTCACCAAGTAAAACCCAAGGTCGAAAGTAAATCATCCCGGGAGTTTTACGCAGGCCAATCGCTATGACCAAATGTCGACGTCAGCGCCGCCCCTCATTGCCCTGCCGGGCATTTCTCCCCGTATAGTGACGGGGAGAAAGAAGCTGGCCGCGGCCGCGGCGCCTTTATCTGTAACGCTGGTGATTGGCGAAACCGTCGACGACACCGCCCTCTCCCCGTCCCTATACTGTCCCTATACGGGGAGAGGATGCCGGCAGGCAGGTGAGGGGCAGCGCCAATGCAGAAAGGAATTCGCCGGACTTGTCCTGCGAAGCGCGAAGCAGGGTGGCGGAGAGGATGGGATTCGAACCCACGAGAAGCTTTTGACCTCTACTCCCTTAGCAGGGGAGCGCCTTCGACCACTCGGCCACCTCTCCGTAGCGCCGGTGGATAAAGAAAAGCGCCGGCACAATCAACAAGCCTGACCCATTATCGTTGAAAAAACCGGCTCTCGCCGAAACGGCGCTTTTCGCCATGCGGCGATTCTGCGGCAATGCCCTTGGCTGACGACTCACAAACATCGCCACAATTGCGGCAGGCAATTGCCGGAATCGGCCGGATTGCAAGGGCTCGCCCAAGGGTCTCCGACCGCTCAATGGTTAACGGGAGCTTTCCGAGTGAGGCCAAATCGTGTCATTTGTGCAACAAGGCAGGGTGATAGCGCCTGCACAGACCTGTCGCCGATGCGATGGTTGTTGAACGCCGCCGCCTCATGGGTAATGTCGGGTTCGAAGGAGCGGCGCGGTGCGCATCTTTTTCGGTAGTGGGGATGGGGCAGGGAACGCTGTCCTTCAGCAAAGAATACCCAGACCCGTTTTTTAACTTTTGACTGGAGGTCAGAAAATGAACATCAAGAGCCTTCTTCTCGGCTCCGCTGCGGCTCTGGTCGCAGTATCCGGTGCGCGCGCCGCCGACGCCGTCGTCGTCGCCGAGCCGGAACCCGCTGAATACGTCCGCATCTGCGACGTCTACGGCGCTGGCTACTTCTACATCCCCGGCACCGAAATCTGCCTGCGCATCGGCGGCTACGTCCGCTATGACATCGGCGTCGGCGACATCGGCGCTTTTACTGGTGCGCAGAACGGCGACGCCGAGGACGGCGACTTGAATGACACCTACTGGAAGCGCGCTCGCCTCTCGCTGAGGACCTGGACCGGCCAGGAAACCGAACTCGGCACCTTGAAGACCTACACCGAGACCCGCTTCAACTTCCTCAACACCCAAGGCTCCGCCTTCTACAACTCTGCCGACGACGACGACGCTGTCTCGCTGAACTTCGCCTGGCTCCAGCTCGGTGGGCTGCGCGTCGGTAAGGACGAATCGGCCTTCCTCACGTTTCACGACTACGCTGGCGCCGTCATCAACGATACGCTGGTCCCCTATGGTTCTTTCGACACCAACGTCGTTCAGTACTATTTCGACGCCGGCAACGGCTTCTCGGCCGTGATCTCGCTCGAACAAGGCGCAGGCGACATTGGCACGATCGACAGCTACGTTCCGCATGTCGTCGGCGGCGTGAAGTGGACGCAGGGCTGGGGTGCGATCACGGGCGTCATTGCCTATGACAGCAACTATGAAGAAGTGGCCGGCAAGGTCAAACTCGACGTGAAGCCGATGGAGAACCTGTCGCTGTTCATCATGGCCGGCTACGGCACGGACGACAACCTGAATGACGACGGCTACGCAAAGGACGCCAACGGCCGCGGCTTCTACAAGAATTGGGGCGGCAACTGGGCAGTCTGGGGTGGTGGCACCTACACCATCAACGAGAAGACCTCGTTCAACCTGCAGGCTTCGTATGACGAGTGGGAGAACCTCGGTATCGCGGCGAACATCGCCTACGATATCGTCCCCGGCCTGACGATCACGGCCGAAGTCGACTACCTGCACGCAGGTGACTTTGACGATCCCGACTTCTCCAACTGGACTGGTGCGGACGATGAGGACAGCATCGGCGGCATCCTCCGCTTCCAGCGCTCATTCTAACAGGCTTTGCCTGACTGAACTCGAACCCGGCGGGCAACCGCCGGGTTTTTTCGTGTCTGCGTGGCTGTCAAGTTGCGTAGTGCGTGGCGCGGCCGATACTCAGCCGACGAATGCAGCTGCGCAGAACGAAACCAGCAGCGATCCTTCGCGCCCCCCTCTGTCCTGCCGGACATCTCCCCCACGAGGGCAGGGCTGTCCGGGGAAAGTTATTCATAAATGAAGGCCATCTGATTGGGAGAGGCTCGGTCCCTTGGTCGGCTTGGATTGACCGGTGGCGGCTTATCGATGGTGTGCAGTTTCCGCCGCCCGAACAAGTATTGAGCGACCAGTTCTGTGAACCTCAAGATAGGAATAGTGACGCGGCGGGTGCGCGCGACAATGCGCAGCAGCGCAAAGGCGATCATTGCGGCAAAGAGTTGCAGGCGGATTGCATTGCCGTTGTTGCCGAGGAACTTGCGGATCTTGAGGTGCTGCTTGATCCATCGGAACAGAAGCTCGATGTGCCAGCGGCCTTTGTAAAGCCGTCCAATCTCGACGGCAGAGCGCTCCAGATCGTTGGTCAAAAGCGTGATGGTGTCGCCCGTTTCGCGCTGAACGCGCAGGCGACGCAGCCGCATCGGCAGCTTGCAAGCAGCCTTGCTGACCAAGCTTACCTCACTGTCTTCCACAACCAGGAAGCCGTCGCCCTGCGGCTCGGCTATAGGGCGATCACGCAGCAGCGCCAGCCTCATGTTGGATTTGGGCCGCGTCACGAAGATCGATCCGGCTTCGGCGATCGCCGTCCACCAGCCATAATGGCAGTAGCCCTTGTCGAACACGTAGGTCGCTCCAGCTTCGATCGTGATCTGGCGACCGACCTGGGCGTCGTTGACGTTGGCGTCGGTGATGTCGAGGATGCGCGGACAGTCGGTCTTCGGGTCATAGACGACATGCACCTTCATGCCGCGGATGCGCCCGTTCGACTTGGCCCAATCGCACAGTTTGCCGAGCGGAATGGGGGTCGAGTCGATCAGCCGCAGCATCGCTTCGCCCTCGCGCCGCATTTGCCTGTCGAGCAGGTTCGCCACCAGACCGAACGCCTCGGCAAAGATGGCGACCGGACGCCGTCTGTTGGCATCCGACAAGGTCGAACGCATCAACGGACCGCTGCCCAGGTGATAATGATGCTGGCTGTTGGCGTTCCAGCCGGCTTCCAGGCCACGCAAGCTGCTGCTGCCGCAGAACTGGGCATAGATCAGCGCCACCAGATGATCCCAGCTTCTGAACGATTTGTCGTACGCATCCCCGTCGTGGCGATCCACAATTGCTTGGAATTGACGCCGATCGATGGGTTCAAGAAGCTGCCCGAAGATGCTAGGTGCAAAGCGCATGCCCCGTTCCTTTTCTGAGTCTCGACAACCAGAGAAAAGACGGACAAACCCCGTTTTACGGGGCATGCACATGTGGCATTTCGATTCACTCAAAACTTTCCCCGGACAGCCCTGCCACGAGGGGGGAGATCGGCCGTCATCGTCGCTTTCGCCAATCACAAAGGTCGCAAGAAGAGTGCCGTCGCCGGAACTGCCAATCTCCCCCCTCGTGGGCAGGGGAATCGCATTTGAGTAGTTGGGAAATGACTTGCCAATTGCCGGATTGTGGATTCTTGGGAGGACTCCGTAATTGGGGAGCTCTCGATGGAAACGATCCAGGCTGTGTTCGGTCATCTCGATCCGCGCGACCAGAACGCTCGACACGATTTTTGCGAGATACTGTTCATTGCCTTCGCTGCGATGCTGTGCGGCGCCAAGAGTTGCTCCGACATCTGGCGCTTTGGGCAGGAAAAGGAAGCAATGCTGCGAAATGTGCTCACCCTGGCGCATGGCATCCCCTCGCACGACACCTTCTCGACGCTGTTTCGCAATCTTGTCCCTACGGCGTTCGCCGAGGCCTTCGCCGGTTTCATGCGCCATGTCGCCAGCGCTTCTGGCGGCGCGGGGCAGATCGCCCTCGACGGCAAGTCGATGCGTGGCGCCTTCGAGAAGGGCCGCCAGTTCGCGCCGCGCATGATGGTGTCGGCCTGGGGCGCGCGCAGTTGCGCATGACGTTGGCGGCCGTGCCGGCGCAGGGCGGCAACGAGGCCAGGGCGGCCATCGAACTGTTGCGCCTGATCGACCTGCGCGGCGCCGTGGTTACGGCCGATGCGCTGCATTGCTCGGCCCGCATGGCCGAGGAGATCACGCGGCGCGGCGGCGACTATGTGCTGGCCTTGAAGGGCAATCAGGGGCTGCTTCTGGCCGATGCCGAGCGCCTGATCGCCGGCCGCCCAACGCCCAAGGCGGCGCTGGCCGTTACCGAGGAGGAGAGCCACGGGCGCCAGGAGCGGCGGGCGGCGCGTGTCGTGCGTGCGCCGGGGCTTGGCCGCAAGCACGGCTTTACCGGCCTCGCAGCCATCGGCGAGGTCAAGCGCACGCGTGTGATCAATGGCAAACGGCAGGAAGAGTGCTGTCTCTATGTGCTCTCGCGACCGATGTCCGCCAACGACCTGCTCGCCGTCGTGCGCCGTCACTGGGATGTCGAGAATGGCCTGCACTGGCAACTCGACGTGGTCTTCCGCGAGGACGACTGCCGGACCAGAAAGGATCACGGCCCCGAAAACCTCGCTCTGCTGCGGCGCTTCTGCCTCAATACTTTCCGAGCCGACAGCAAAAAGGACACCATGCGTGGCAAAATGATGCGTGCAGGCTGGAACGATGCTTATCTCTTCCAACTCATGACTCAAATGCGATAGCCCTGCCCTCGTGGGGGAGATGTCCGGTAGGCCAGAGGGGGGCCTGTCCCTCCAGCGTCTCGAAAGATCCTGCACCGCAGCAGCGCTGCAAGGAACAGAATAGGGAGTTCGCTCCCGTCCTTTGGGGGAAGACGGATAGCTAGGTGGCATTTAGCTTAGCCTAATCGTTGGGGATTGGCGGCAGAAGGTCGGTTGGCAGCAAGCCTATGCGCTTGCGACCTCGCGGTCCACGCAATGTGGTCCGCCGGCCTCAAGTCAAATCTCTGCAAGATCGCCCAGCGACTGTATCAGCGGCTGAATTTCGCTTTCGTAATGCTTCCAGCGCTTGACGGACGATTTGTAAATCGGTTGACGAACCTGCCAGCGGCTGACCGTGTTGACCGAACCATCCTTGTCGAAAAAGCGCAGGCAGGCATCGTCCCAGGGCAAGCCAAGATGTTCGATGAGACGGCGCGATTGCGTCTCCTGATCCGCAACCAGCGTCTCGTAGCGGTTTTCGAAGATGCGTCCCGGAAAAACCTTGTCCCAGTGCCGCATCAGGCGATCATACTCTCGGTAGTACAGCCCCAGTGTCTGCAGGTCGGCGTTGTAGCTGTGTTGCTTGGTGAAATTCAAAACAAAGCAGGAGAGACAATTGTCGATGGCATCGCGGCGGCAATGAATGATGCGCGCGTTGGGAAAGAGAATTCCAATGAGACCCATAAGCTCGAAATTATGAGGCAGCTTGTCGACAATGCGCAGCGCGGCAGGCGGGTGTTGACGCAGGTAGGACAAATATTCTTCGGCCAGCGTTCTCGATTGGTCTCTCGTCATTGACATGATCGAACCGCGGAAGGCTTCGTCCGGCTGCGTCCTGAAACCCATCGAGTTCGCGATTCGCCGCAGCTTCGTAAGCTCCCCGGCGCCATGAACATCCGGATGGCTCGCGCAGATTTGCTCAGTCAGCGTCGTCCCCGAACGCGGCATGCCGAGCACAAACACCGGTATTTCGGACGGATTTCCGTGGCTGGCCTTGGCTGCCAGCATCTCCGGACTGAATAACTCGATCATGGAATCGACCCAGCGGCGGTAAGATTCCAGGTCGAAATCGTAGCCTGCGACGCGTTTGGCTTTCTGGAAGTGATCCATTGCCTCGTCATAACGCTGAAGGTCGTCCAACACTTTGCCTGCGGCGTGATGGAGCTGCTGTGCGAGATCTGGGGCAAGGTTCGGGTTGGCGAGTTCGCTCAGGATGGAAGCGAGTTCGGAGGGCTCCTCGGTGAATTTGCGCGTGTGCATCAAATCGTTGTAGGCGGCCGGCATATTGAGGCGACGCTCGATCGCCTCTTTCAGATAGGCCCTGGCGTCGTCCATGCGACCGAGGCTGGTGAGCGCGTTTGCCAGACCCGTTCGGACCATAGGATGAATGCTATTGATCTTGAGCGCTTTCTCGTAGAGCGGCAAAGCCATGGCGGCCTTGTCGGAGCTGACGTAAGCGCGCCCCAATCCGCAAAGCGCTTCCACCAGATCTGGCTTCAATTCGCAGGCGCGCTGCAGGTGTTTGATCGCAAGCAAGCTGTCGCCGACCTTCAGATAGGCCTCGCCCAGACTGAGGTGGAAATACGGATTTTGAGGCGCCTGACCTATAGCTCGCGCAAAATACTGGATCGCCAATTCATCATCGAAACCAAGCCCGAGCGTGCCGAGGATGTATAGCGATAGGGGGTGATTGGGCGTGCGTGCCAGGACGCGGTGACACAGTTCCTCGGCTTCAGACAGCCGCTTGGCCTGCTGAAGGTCGAGCGCTTGTCTCAGCAGTATATCGTCGGCCTGCGCACGCGACGGTGGCTTCACTTTCGGTTGTTTCACTTTCGGCGCAGGTTGGGCCTTTATGTGCTTGGACCAGGCGGGCGGCATTCGAGTGTTCATGCTGTCTCGCTAGCAAAAAGAGCCGGCAGAATCCAGCGTGACAGTTCCAGCTGCTAGGAACTTGCGCCGGCCAACCCGGCAGGCTAGCAAGAAGGTCCTTTTCGAGCGAGCCCCCTTTTCGAGCGAGCCTTGCCATGCGCCAGCGCCCTCCCCTCACGCCAATCATCAGTGCACTTCCCTCGACGGTGCCGTTTGTCGGGCCGGAGGCGCAGGAGCGGGACCGCGGCCGCGCCTTTCGCGCCCGCATCGGCGCCAATGAGAGCAGTTTTGGCCCCTCGCCGCGCGTCATCGCCCGCATGGCCGGCATCGCCGGCGACATGTGGATGTATTGTGATCCCGACAATCACGATCTGAAGCTGGCTGTTGCCGCGCATCTTGGCATTGGTGCTGAAAACGTGGTGGTCGGCGAAGGCATAGACGGGTTGCTCAGCCTGGTGGCGCGCATGTATGTGGCGCCGGGCGACGCGGTGGTCACTTCGCTCGGCGCCTATCCGACCTTCAATTTCCATATTGCCGGCGTCGGCGGCCGGCTGGTCGCGGTCCCCTACGAGAACGACCGGGAAAGCCTCGACGGCCTGTTGGCTGCGATCGCCAAGGACAAAGCGCCGCTGGTCTACCTGTCCAATCCGGACAATCCGATGGGCAGCTGGTGGGAGGCGCCGGAGCTCATCCGCTTCATCGAAGCCCTGCCGGAGACCACCATGCTGGTGCTCGACGAGGCCTATAGCGAATTGGGCCCTGCCTCGGCGCTGCCGCCGATCGACGTGTCGCGGCCGAACGTCATCCGCATGCGCACCTTCTCAAAAGCCTACGGGCTGGCCGGCATCCGTTGCGGCTATGCGGTAGCCGACGCCCAGGTGATCCGCGATTTCGAGAAGATCCGCAACCATTACGGCGTCAGCCGCATGGCGCAGATCGCCGGCGTCGAGGCGCTGGCCGATCAGGACTATCTCAAAAGCGTGGTGGCGCGGGTCGCTTCCGGCCGCCGGCGTATCGCTGAAATAGCCGAGGCGAACGGGCTGAAGCCGCTACCGTCTGCAACCAACTTCGTCACCATGGACTGCGGCGGCGACGGCGCCTTCGCGCTGAAGCTGCTGCAGGCGCTTTTGTCGCGCGACGTGTTCATCCGCAAGCCGATGGTGCCGGTGCTCGACCGCTGCATCAGGGTCAGCGTCGGACTCGACCACGAGCTCGACATTTTCGCCGAGGAATTGCCGGGCGCGCTGGCGGCGGCCCGGGGGAGCTGAATAGCGCTCTTCCTTCTTCCCTCGTGGGAGAAGGTGGCCCCGCGAAGCGAGGTCGGATGAGACACATCGCCCGGAACCGGGCGCCATCGCAGATGAAAGGTGCGCGGGCCGCTTTCTCTGGTATATCGGCTCTAAAATCGAGTTCTTGGCCCAAGCCGCTATCTCTTTGAAATGAAACAGGGTTTGAAATTACTTTCATGGCAGGGGTGTTCCAGCTCGGCACCGACGGCGCTCGGTCCAACACCCCTCATCCGGCTCGGCGCTACGCGCCGAAGTTGTGTGCGTCAAGTTCTGCAAAAATGGCGTGGCATTCAGCGGTGACGTTGGCGTGTCCGCCGCGCAGCCCCCGTGTTTAGCGGAGCGGCGGACATGGCGGCCGCGTCAGGCGGCCAGTGCCCTCAGGTTCTCCTTCTTGTGCTCGCGCAGATGATCCATGTTGAGGTAGCGGGTCGCCTCGAGCCAGTTCTCGTGGATCTCCACCGCCAATGCCCGAACCAGCCGCAAACAGCTCTGCGGGTTGGGGAAGATGCGAACGACCAGGGTGCGCCGCTTGATCTCCTGGTTCAGCCGCTCCAGCATGTTCGTCGACTTCATGTGCTTGTGATGCGGCAGCGGCAGCCGATAGAAGCTCAGCGTCTCCTCGATGTTGTTCTCCACCCAATCCACCAGCTTCGGGTATTTGGCCTGCCATTTGGCGATCCACTGCGCCAGGTCGCGCTTGACCTCGGCGAGGTCGCGCCGGTCATAGAACCATCTGAGCTCCATCAGGCAGTCGTCATCGACCTTGCGCGGCACATAATCGAGCGCGTTTCTGAGGAAGTGCACGTAACAGCGCTGCCAGACTGCCTCGGGCAGGACTTCGCGGATCGCTGCCCTGAGCCCCGGATGGTCGTCGGAGACGACAAACTCGACGCCGGCGAGCCCGCGCTGCTTGAGCCCTGCCACGAACGCGCGCCAGCTCGAATGGCTTTCACGGTTGGCCAGCTCGACACCGAGCACCTGGCGCCGGCCTTCCCAGTCGACGCCGATCGCCACCAAGACGGCCTGGCTGGCGATCACGCCGGCCTCGCGCGCCCGCTCGTAGCGCGCGTCCAGAATGAGGTACGGGTAAGGTTCGGCAAGCCGCTGCTCAAAGAACGCCTTCAGCGCCTCATCCAGCCGCGCCGTCGCCTGGCTTACCGTCGAGGCCGAGAAGGAATGGCCGCACAGATCCTCGGTGATCGCCTTCACCTTGCGCGTCGACACGCCTTGCACGTACATCTCGACCAGCGCCGATACCAGTGCCTTCTCCGAGCGCTGGTAACGCTCAAACAACTCCGTCGAGAACCGGCCGGCCCGATCTTGCGGAACCCGAAGTTCCAGCACGCCAACCCGCGTCACAAGCTTGCGTTCGTAATAGCCGGACCGGTAACCAACCCGCTCCGTCGTCCGCTCGCCTTTCTCGGCCCCGATCGCCTCCGTCATCTCGGCTTCCAAAGCCTCCTGCACCACAGTCTGCAAAACTCTGCGGAAGCCGTCCTCATCCGACAACAGCAACGCTTTCAACTCGCCTCTGCTCAGTCTAACCTCTCGCTTGGTCATGGCACTTACCCTTCCACGGGAATCGGTGATCGCAACGTCACCAGCGTGCCATGGCCGCCCCTCGCCTCAGAGTAAGGGCTGTTCTCTCTCCAGAGCTTTTTGCAGAACCTTCAGAACACTATCCGCGCCGATCCACCTTCTCCCACAAGGGGAGAAGGCAAGACTGCGCTACCGCCACGGTTGCAAACTCTCATCACGGACATAAGCGATGATGGTGTCGCAGACGGCGTTCAAATCCCGCAGCACGTCGTCGTTCCAGAAACGCAGCACGCGAAAGCCCCTCGCCTTCAATTCGGCGTCTCGCTCCCGATCATAGTTCGAATCCGCATGTTGACTGCCATCGATCTCAACGATCAGCCTGGCCTCGGCGCAAACGAAATCGGCGATGAATCTGCCGACAGGGACCTGACGCCGGAATTTGATACGATCGAGCTTTCGTCCGCGCAGTTCGTGCCACAGGCGGTCCTCCGCCTCCGTTGGCTCGCGGCGCATCGAGCGGGCGAAACGACGTTTGGTCGGAGCGACGGGCTGATGCGGCATCGGGCGAGATTACCTAACCTCAGCACTCCGTCCAACGCAAATCGCCAACTTCACGTTGGCCAAAGCGCCGAATGGCAGCGCTCCCCCTTCTCCCCTTGTGGGAGAAGGGGGCCTCGCGAAGCGAGGTCGGATGAGGGGTGTTCCAGCTTGGCACCGATGGCGATCCTTCCAACACCCCTCATCCGTCTCGGCGCTACGCGCCGATCCACCTTCTCCCACAAGGGGAGAAGGAAAAAGTCGCACTTGAATTAATTGAACGTTCGTTTTATGCTCCGCCTCTCAACGAGGCTTGCATGGCGCGCACGACCGGTTCCGACGGCGAAAAGACCGAAGCGGCGGTCCGCGAGGCGGCGGTCAGCCTGATTGCGCGTCTCGGCTATGAGGCGATGTCGATGCGCCAGCTAGCCGCCGAGGTCGGCGTCCAGGCGGCGGCGCTCTACCGTTATTTTCCGACCAAGGAAGACCTCTTGTTCACGCTGATGCGCGAGCACATGCAAGGGCTGATCGAGGCGTGGGACGCGGCGCGCCCGGCCGCGGCCGATCCGGCGACACGGCTCGCCGCCTATGTCGAAAACCACATCGCCTTCCATATCGAGCGCCGCCATTCCACCCATGTCTCGAACATGGAATTGCGCAGCCTGTCGCATGACCGCCTGACGCAGATCCTGCGTATGCGCACCGCCTATGAGAAGGAGCTACGCGTCATCTTGCGCGACGGCGCAGAAGCCGGCGTCTTCAGAGTCGAAGACACAGGGCTGACAGCCATGGCGCTGATCCAGATGATGACCGGCGTCATCGTCTGGTTCCGGCCGGGCGAGCGGCTATCGATCTCGGAGGTAACCGCCACATATCTTTCAATGACGATGCGCCTGGTTGGAAGCAAAGGCCGATGGCGCGACAACGACCTGCAGCGCCGCAGCCGGCGGGCAAAGGACGCTGTAGCAGTTTGATTTTGCGCCCTTCCCGAAATTGAATTTGATTTCGGGGCCGTGCGCCGGGAGGAACGGCATGTACACGCACACACTCAACTTCGGGCTTGACGAAGACATCGAAGCGCTGCGCGACTTGGTGCGGCGCTTCGCCCAGGACAAGATCGCCCCGATCGCCGCCGAGATCGACAGCTCGAATGAATTCCCGGCGCATCTGTGGGCCGAGTTCGGTGGGCTCGGCCTGCTTGGCATCACCGCCGATCCGGAATTCGGCGGCACCGGCATGGGCTATCTCGCCCATGTCGTGGCGATGGAGGAGATTTCGCGCGCCTCGGCCTCGGTCGGCCTCTCCTACGGCGCCCATTCCAATCTCTGCGTCAACCAGATCAATCGCTGGGCAACGCCGGCGCAGAAGGAAAAATATCTGCCTGCGCTGTGCAGCGGCGAAAAGGTCGGCGCGCTGGCAATGTCGGAATCCGGCGCCGGCTCCGACGTCGTGTCGCTCAAACTGCGTGCCGAAAAGCGTAACGAGCGCTATGTGCTGAACGGCACCAAGATGTGGATCACCAACGGCCCGGACGCCGAGACGCTGGTCGTCTACGCCAAGACCGATCCAGAACTCCAGTCGCGCGGCATCACCGCCTTTATCGTCGAAAAATCGATGGCCGGCTTTTCCGTCGCGCAAAAGCTCGAAAAGCTCGGCATGCGCGGCTCCAACACCGGCGAACTGGTTTTTTCAGATGTCGAAGTGCCGTTCGACAATGTGCTGCATGAGGAAGGGCGCGGCGTCGAGGTACTGATGTCGGGCCTCGACTACGAGCGCACGGTGCTCGCCGGCGGCCCGCTCGGGCTGATGGCGGCGTGCCTCGATGTGGCGGTCCCCTATGTGCACGAACGCAAGCAGTTCGGTCAGCCGATCGGCGAATTCCAGCTGGTGCAGGGCAAGCTCGCCGACATGTATACGACGATGAACGCCGCGCGCGCCTATGTCTATGCCGTCGCCGCTGCCTGCGACCGCGGCCAGACGAGCCGCAAGGACGCCGCCGCTTGCGTGCTGTTCGCTGCCGAGAAGGCGACGCAGATGGCGCTCGACGCCATCCAGCTTTTGGGCGGCAATGGCTACATCAACGACTATCCGACCGGCCGTCTCTTGCGCGACGCCAAGCTCTACGAGATCGGCGCCGGCACCAGCGAGATCCGCCGCTGGCTGATCGGGCGGGAAATCATGGCGGAGGAAGTATGAAGCCTGGCAAGAGATGCAGGCGCGTGCCAGACGTACCCGAGGGGCTGCGGATTGCTTGACACGTCAAATAGCTATCTCATGGGAGGCTGTAGTTTTGCGAGTATTGAGAGACAGGCAGGGGGGATAGATGGTTCCATCGTCGGCGCAACCAGTCACAAGGCGGGGGATATTTGCGATGGCATTGTTTTCCTCAATTGCGGGCCTTCTCGTGCACGTCAAGGCACAGAAGCAGCGCTTTCCAGACATCGCGGAATTCAGAGAGCTTGTAATTGCCGCCCTAAAACGGCAACCGGGCGTCGAGAGCGCCATAGCGGATCCATCGGACCCCGCAAAAATCAATACCAGAATTGGCGATACGGACATAGCCTCGGACATCACAAACGTGTTCGGCTACTTGAACTCATATCCCGACGAGGACGCCGAAGCTGCCATTGACCGGTTTGCTCGAGCCTTGGCAGAAGCGCATCTCGCCAAGGCCGGCGAAAACAATCTTATCGCCGTGGTCCGGACCCATCAGTATGTCGATCAACTTACATCGACGGGTATGGATTTGTTGTCGGAGCCATTGGTTGGCGAACTTGCAATCGTATACATGGCCGACCTTCCCAATTCAATGTCACCTGTTGCGCCAAAGGACTTCCCAGGCCGGACGCTTTCGGATTTGCGCGGCGTCGCGCTAGACAATGTGAAGAAATGGCTGCCAAAAATTGTCTCTGATGGTGAACTCGGTATAGTTCATCTGTATTATGTCGACGGCAACACGATGCTGTCCTCAAGCCTTGTTCTTCTTGACGAGTTCTGGCTTTCGATCCGACCTCAATTTCCCGGCGATGTTTTGTTTGTGCTGCCACGCCGGGATCAATTGTTCGTCTTCGATGCAGGCAATTCGCAGGCCCAAACCGCGGCCAGACGAATGATAGACGTTACATTCGAGGACGGCTTCAATCTGCTGTCCGACAAAATTTTCGAACGTCGCAACGGCAAACTCTTGGCGCAGGCGTAGAGCCGGACATGACCACCCTCACCTCGCAGATCTCGCCCGCCTCCGACACTTTCCGCGCCAATGCCGGGCGCATGCGGGCGCTGGTCGCCGACATTGCGCAAAAGGCGGCAATGGTCGAGCGTGGCGGCGCGGAGGAAGCGCGTGAGCGCCACCAGAGCCGTGGCAAGCTTTTGCCGCGCGAGCGCCTCGCCCAATTGCTCGACACCGGCTCGCCATTCCTCGAGATCGGCCAGTTCGCCGCGTGGTCGATGTATGGCGAAGACATCGCATCGGCCGGCATCATTACCGGCATCGGCCGCGTCGAAGGCACCGAAGTGATGGTCGTCGTCAACGACGCCACGGTGAAGGGGGGCACCTATTATCCGCTGACGGTGAAGAAGCATCTGCGCGCCCAGGAGATAGCGCTGCAGAACAAATTGCCTTGCGTCTATCTGGTCGACAGCGGCGGCGCCAACCTGCCCAACCAGGACGAGGTGTTTCCCGACCGCGACCATTTCGGCCGCATCTTCTACAACCAGGCCAACATGTCGGCTGCAGGCATTCCGCAGATCGCCTGCGTCATGGGTTCGTGCACGGCGGGCGGCGCCTATGTCCCGGCGATGTCGGACGAGACGATCATGGTGCGCAACCAGGCGACCATCTTCCTCGGCGGTCCGCCGCTGGTGAAGGCCGCCACCGGCGAAGACGTCAGCGCCGAGGAGCTGGGCGGTGCCGATGTGCACACGCGGCTTTCCGGCGTTGCCGATCATTTTGCGCTGGACGACGAGCATGCGCTGGCGATCGCGCGCCGCATCGTCAAGAACCTCAATCGAAAGAAGCAGATCGGGCTGGCGCTACGCGATCCGATTGCGCCGCTTCATGCAGCCGAAGAACTCTACGGAATCGTGCCGACCGACCTGCGCCAGCCCTATGACGTGCGCGAAGTGATCGCCCGCATCGTCGACGGCTCCGACTTCGACGAGTTCAAGCAGAACTACGGCACCACGCTGGTCACCGGGTTTGCCCATCTCCACGGCATGCCGGTCGGCATCATCGCCAACAACGGCGTGCTGTTTTCCGAAAGCGCGCTGAAGGGCGCGCATTTCATCGAGCTGTGCTGCCAGCGCAAGATCCCGCTGATCTTCCTGCAGAACATCACCGGCTTCATGGTCGGGCGGAAATATGAGGCCGGCGGCATCGCCAAGGACGGCGCCAAGCTGGTGATGGCGGTCGCCACGGCCCGCGTGCCGAAGGTCACCATGATCATCGGCGGCTCGTTCGGCGCCGGCAATTACGGCATGTGCGGACGCGCCTATTCGCCACGCTTCCTGTGGATGTGGCCGAATGCCCGCATTTCGGTGATGGGCGGCGAGCAGGCGGCCACCGTGCTGGCCGTCGTCAAGCGCGAGGGGATCGAGCGCAAGGGCGGGCAATGGAGCGCGGAGGAAGAGGCAAAATTCAAGAAGCCGATCCTGATGAAATACGAGCACGAAGGCCACCCGCTCTATTCCTCCGCCCGGCTCTGGGACGACGGCATCATCGATCCAGCCAGGACGCGCGAGGTGCTGGCGCTCAGCTTGTCCGCCGCGCTGAACGCCGGGATCGAGGAGACAAGTTTCGGCGTGTTCAGGATGTGACGATGAGCGAGATCGACCCCAGGATTCGCATTCATGTCGGCGACATCACCAAGCTGGGGGCCGATGCCATTGTCAACGCCGCCAACACCTCGCTTCTGGGTGGCGGTGGCGTCGACGGCGCCATCCACCGGGCGGCCGGTCCCGAGCTTCTGGCCGAATGCCGGTCGCTGAATGGCTGCAAGGTCGGTGACGCAAAACTCACCAAAGGCTACAGGCTGCCGGCACGCTATGTGATCCACACGGTCGGACCGGTTTGGCAAGGCGGCGGCAAGGGCGAAGCCGAGCTGTTGGCCTCCTGCTATCGCCGGTCCCTCGAACTCGCCGCCGCCAAGGATTGCAGGACGGTGGCATTTCCGGCGATCTCGACCGGTGTATACCGGTATCCAAAGGACCAGGCGACGCAGATCGCCGTTGGCACCGTGAGCGCCTTCATCAGCCACAACGCGGTTCCGGAAACCGTCATCTTCTGCTGCTTCGACCAACAGACGGCGGATCTATACCAACAGGCGTTGCTGCGCCTGGCGGGAGAGTGATGTGATACGGCGATGAGAACGCTCGCTCGGTTGCGCTGGCGGGACAGCGCCCCCCTCTGTCCTGCCGGACATCTCCCCCACAAGGGGGGAGATTGGCAGCTGCTGCCTCGCAGCCCTTCTTTCAACGTTGGAGATTGGCGAAAGCAGGGGAGCCAGCGAATCTCCCCCCAAGTGGGGGAGATGTCCGGCAGGACAGAGGGGGGCGCGAAGGAACACCCGCGCCGTTGGCGGCAAGTTCTGGCTTTGGAGGTCCCATGTTCGCCAAAATCCTGATCGCCAACCGCGGCGAGATCGCTTGCCGGGTGATCCGCACCGCGCGCAGGATGGGCGTGCGCACGGTCGCCGTCTATTCCGACGCCGACGCCGGCGCCTTGCATGTCGAGATGGCCGACGAAGCGGTGCATATCGGGCCCTCGCCGGTCGGCGAAAGTTATTTGCGCGGCGACAAGATTGTCGCGGCGGCTTTGGCCACCGGCGCCGAAGCCATCCATCCCGGCTACGGTTTTCTGTCGGAAAACCCTGACTTCGTCGATCAGGTGACAGCGGCCGGGCTCGTCTTCATCGGCCCGTCGGCCGCCTCGATCCGCGCTATGGGGCTGAAGGACGCGGCCAAGCGGCTGATGGAGAAGGCCGGGGTGCCGGTTGTGCCGGGCTATCACGGCGAGGCGCAGGAGATTGTGCTGCTCGCCTCCAAGGCACGCGAGATCGGATATCCCGTGCTGATCAAGGCGCGCGCCGGTGGCGGTGGCAAGGGCATGCGGCGCGTCGAACATCCCGACGACTTTTCCGAGGCGCTGTCGGGTGCGCGGCGCGAGGCCAAGGCCGCTTTCGGCGACGACCGCGTGCTGGTCGAGAAATATATCGAGAAGCCGCGGCACATCGAGGTTCAGGTATTCGGCGATATCTTCGGCAATGTCGTGCATCTCTATGAGCGCGACTGCTCGGCGCAGCGCCGCCACCAGAAGGTGATCGAGGAAGCCCCCGCCCCCGGAATGACACCGGCATTGCGCAAGGCGATGACGGAGGCTGCGGTGAAGGCCGCCAAGGCGATCGACTATTCCGGCGCCGGCACCATCGAGTTCATCGTCGACGCCTCGCAAGGGCTGAAGGCCGACCGCTTCTGGTTCATGGAAATGAACACCCGCCTGCAGGTCGAGCACCCCGTCACCGAAATGGTCACCGGCACCGACCTGGTCGAATGGCAGTTGCGGGTGGCGTCCGGCGAAAAGCTGCCGAAGACGCAGAGCGAGATCACGCTCTCCGGTCACGCCTTCGAGGCGCGCATCTATGCCGAGGACGCGGCAAGGGGCTTTTTGCCGGCGACGGGCACGCTGCATCACCTGAAATTTCCGGATACAGCGCCCGAGGGCGCCAGCATGCGGATCGAGACTGGCGTACGGACCGGCGATGCCATCTCGCCGTTCTACGACCCGATGATCGCCAAGCTCGTCGTCCACGGCAAGACCAGGCCGGCAGCGCTCGAAGCCCTGGGCATAGCCCTTTCGCAGACCGAGATCGCCGGCTCGACCGTCAACACCGCCTTTCTCGCGGCGCTTGCCGCTGACGCCGATTTTTCGGCTGGTGACGTCGACACCGGACTGATCGGCAGGCACCAGCAAGTGCTGACCGCGGTGTCGCCGCCGAGCAGCGAGATCGTGGCCGCGGCCGCACTTGCGGCGTCCGGCGCCGGGGCTCACGCGCCGACAGACGACCCGTGGTCGTCGCTTGCCGGCTATGCGCATTTCCACCCGATCGCGCGGCGCACGCGGCTGCGCTACGGCGAGAATGAGATCCTCGCGCATGTATCGGTGCGACCGGAGGGGCGCTTCCAAGTGGCACTGGACGCACCTTATGACAGCGCGCTTGATCTTCGCGCCGCCGGCCTCGCCCGCTGGCCAGGTCATGTCACCGTCTTTTCGGGTGCCGTCGGCTACAGCTTCGCGGTGCCGGACCCGTTGGCAAAGGCCGACGAACTCGCAGCCGGTGCCGACAGCCTGCGCGCGCCGATGCCGGGCCTGGTCAAGCTGGTGCGCGCGGCGAAAGGCGAAGCCGTCATCAAGGGCCAGCCGCTGTTGATCCTGGAAGCGATGAAGATGGAGCACACGATTTCCGCGACGCATGACGGGACGATCGCCGAGATCGCAACAGAGGGCGCCCAGGTCACCGACGGGACGGTGCTGGTGCGTTTTGCCGAGGAAGCCCACGGCTGACGCTGTTCACCCACCAGCGACGGCGGAAGACACGCTCCACAAAACGCACTCCCAGAAATGAAATGGCCGGGGTTGACCCGGCCATCTCCGATTGTTGCCAGGCGCTAGAGCGGGATGAGATTACCTGCGGTCATAGCCTGAGTTTGCGAAGTAATTTGAGCACTCGAGCGGTGTGACGCGGTTGAGAATCTGGCCGATGGCGTTGCAGACCGTTTCAACGGTGCGCTTTGCGGCCTTTCGCAGCCAGTGCTTGAGCTTGGCGAAGAGCTGTTCGATCGGATTGAGGTCAGGCGAGTATTTCGGCAGGAAGAAGAGCCTCGCGCCGGCCTTTCGGATGGCGCGACGCACGGCCTTGCCTTTGTGGCTGCCGAGATTGTCCATCACAACGATGTCGCCCGGCTGGAGAGTGGGCACGAGAACCTTCTCGACATAGAGGAGGAACCTCTCGCCGTTGATCGGCCCGTCGATGAGCCAGGGCGCTTCGACGCGATCATGACGCAGCGCAGCCAGAAAGGTCATTGTCTTCCAGTGGCCATTGGGAACTTTGGCCTTGATCCGCTGTCCGACCGGTGCCCAACCCCTGAGCGGGGCCATGTTGGTCTTGGTCCAGGTCTCGTCGATGAACACCAGGCGGGCGGGGTCGATCCGGTCCTGATACAGAACCCATTGCCTCCGTCGGCGCGCAACATCGGGACGATCTTGCTCGGCGGCGATCAGCGTCTTTTTTTGTGAGACAGCTTCTCGGCGTGCACGAACTCCCACACCGAGCGGTAGTCAACCTTCAGGCCACGCTCGCCAAGTTCGGCCACAAGCCCGCGCAAGGTGAAGTCCTTCTCCCGGCAGCGCTCGACAAGCCAGTCGCGCCACGCTCCCGATATCTTCTTCGGCTTGTAGCCGCCCACTTGGCGGGGCGCCACGCTCCCCGTCTGTTCCACCCGCTTCAGCCACTCGATCGCCGCGCTGTAGCTGACGCCAAATCGAGCAGCCGCCGCGCGCCGCGAAAGCCCTTCAACCTTGACCGCCGCAACAACCCGTTCGCGCAGGTCCATTGAATATCCAACCATCAATGCTGGCCTCCTGCCCAGCAGCAAGGTTGAATCAGATCATCGCTGATTTGGGAATCCCACGACTCCCATAAATCTCATCCCGCTCTAAAGCGCGTCTCATGCGACGCGCTTTAGTTCTTGTCTTATGCATGTCGTTATCGCAAAACCGCTGCGCACTTTTGCGCGACATGCATTAGCCGTCACGGCTGGATCGGCGCGTATTTGCCGTCGTGCCACTGGTTGATGTCGTAGCTGACGTTCTTGAGGTCGCCCTTTTCATCGAAAGTGACAGGACCGACGACGGTGCTGATCGGCTGCCCATTCTTCAGCGCTTCGGCAACCTTGGCCGGGTCGTCGCTGCCGGCGCGCTTGATACCCTCGGCAAAGGCCTGGATCACGGCATAGGAGAACAGCGTAAAGCCCTCGGGCACGAAGCCGCCCGCCTTGATCTTTTCGATGGCCTGCTTGGCTTCGGGCTTCGCCTGCGGATCCGACGGGAAGACGAACATGGTGCCTTCGCCGGCCGGGCCGGCAACCTGCCAGAATTCCGGCGTGGCAATCGAGTCCGGCATGATCAGCTGGAACTTGAAGTCCTGTTCCGCCGACTGGCGCAGGATGAGGCCGGCCTCTGGGTGGTAGCCGCCGAAATAGACCACATCAGCCTTCAGCTCCTTGAGCTTGGTGACAAGCGCAGAATAGTCCTTTTCGCCGGCGTTGATGCCCTCGTAGAGGATCTCCTTGAGGCCGTTTTGGTTCATCGTCGCCTTGACGGCGTCGGCCACGCCCTGCCCATAGGCGCTCTTGTCATGCATGATGACGACCTTTTTGCCGGCGTATTTCTTGGCCATCCATGGACCGATGAAGGCGCCTTGCGCATCGTCGCGCGTATAAAGGCGCATGATCGTCGGCCAGCCGGCTTTCGCCGCCGCGTCGGTCAGCTCCGGGTTCGACGAAGCCGGACTCATCATCAGCGCACCGGCTTCGGCATAGACGGCCGAGGCCGGGATGCTCGAGCCCGAGCAGGCATGGCCATCGATGAACTTGACGCCGTTGGCGACGATGCGGTTGGCGACCGAAACCGCCTGCTTCGGATCGCACTGGTCATCCTGGACGTCGAGCTTGATCTGGCGGCCGTCGACGCCGCCAGCGGCGTTGATCGCATCGGCAGCGGCTTGCGCGCCCTGCTTGAACTGGTCACCGATGGTGGCAAGCTGTCCGGTCATCGGTCCGACCACCGAAAAGGTGATGTCTTCGGCGAAGGCAACCGGCGCGCTCATTACCAGGCCGACAATGGCCGCGCTCAAAATACCCAATTTTTTCATGGCGATACAACTCCTCCACTCGCGCGGCCGCTTCGGCCGCGCCTCTTCCAGAATAGGTGGGAGAATTTCACCCCTCGCCAAGCCTGTCTAGGCGCATCGACGGCACTCGATTGGGCCTGCCGCCTTCTGTTTGAACTTCTTCCAAAAAACCGATTTGCACTTTTTGGAATTGCGGTCCGATTGTTTGACCAAGATCTTCTTCCAAAAACCGGTCTCCACTTTCTGGGATCATGGTTCGGAAACGCAAAAGCCGCGCCGGCCTTGTTCCGGCCGGTCGCGGCTTTTGTCGATCGAACAATCCCGAACGCTCCCGCGCTTCCCGAAACCGCTCGCCTTCCCTGTCCAGAGCCCAGCCATCCCGATAGAAGCGGGATGGCAGGCTCTATCTTCTTGCTTGACCATGATTCTGTCCGAAAACCTGTTCCCACTTTTCGGGATCATGGTCTAGGCGCAGCTTGGCCGTATCCGGCCTGCAGCGTTCTTGTCATTGTTGGTCCGGCCGTCTTGTGCGGCCTTGAAGCGTCCCTGTCGGTGATCTCAGTGTCTGATGAACTGAGGGGCCTGATGAACTGAGGGCTAGACTTAGTGCATCGTCATCCATTCGCGAGCTTCGCGCAGCGCCCTGGCGATCTCGAGCTTCGACATGGCGGCCGACAATTCTGAGCGCAGTTCCGCGGCGCGGACCGAGCCCTTGATCGCAGCAATGTTGAACCATTTGTGGGCGGCGACGACATCGGTCTCGCAATCGCGGCCGGTCGCATACATCATACCCAGTTCGAAAAGAATGTCGGCCTGGGCAGTTGCCCCCATGGCGCCGAAGCCGGCTTCAGGCATTTCAAAACGTGCCATTTCATCCCCTGTTCTAGCCCCTGTCAGGCTCCCGAGAGCTGCCTCGTTCTGTCCCTTGGAAACCCTTGGGGCGGCTGCTCTTTCGATGCTTTCGAGAATGAACCGAAGGCTTGAATCCGTCGTTAAACGGCGTGCTTAATTTGAGGAAAACAAAGCTAAAACAAGAGGTAAACGCGGAAATTCATTAACGATGCAAAGCCAGCAATCGCGCCGGTTTGGACTAAAATTGATGAAAATTTGCGAGGCGCAAATCAAGACTCCGCTAACCACGGGAGACAAAGCCAGCATGCAAGGCGTTTTCATTTCTCGCCGACCAGACCGCCTCGGGCGGCCTCAGAAATCCCGAAGTCTTCCGCAGCGGCACCGCTTTTGTTTTACCGGGAGGTGGATTAGCTTACGTTTGCGTAAGAGGCAGACTGGCGGGGCGCAACATCCGGCCGGATGCCCCACAGGGAGGAGAAACATGTTTCGCAAAATCAGCATGGCCCTTGCGGCCACATTGATCATGGCCGGCACGGCTTGGGCCGACCCGATCGAAGGCAACTGGAAAACGCAGGCCGGTTCGACCGCCGCCATCGCGGGCGGCGGCGGCGCATTTTCCATCACGCTCAAATCTGGCAAGTTTGCCGGCAAGCGCATCGGTTCGTTCAAGGTGTCCGGCGCCAACAAATATACGGGGACGATAACCGACCCGGAGACCGACAAGACCTATTCGGGCAAGGCCTCGGTCTCAGGCGCTTCGCTCAAGATGAGCGGCTGCGTGCTCGGTGGGCTGATCTGCAGGAGCCAGACCTGGCACAAGCTCTGATCGTTCCCATTCGAAGGACATGAAAACGGGGCCTTTGCAGGCCCCGTTTTCTTTTCGTCGGCGATCTGCGCTTGCATCGCCTGCCGCATCAAAACTCGAACTGTTGCGTGTCCAACAACTCGTTAATGAATTTGAACCGCAGATGAACGCTGGCATCAGAGCCGGTTCAGTCGGGCTCGGGCATTTTCGTGCATATTGAAGGAGACACCACGCAATGCTCGCTCGCCGCTTTACCATCGTCTGCCTGCTGCTGAGCCTGTTCGGAATGTTCTTCGCCATCCTCGTCGCAGAGGCAGGCCGTCCGGCCCGCTCCCGGGACCAGGCCAATTCCTGCCGGTTTGGTTGCGTGAACCATATCCGCCTCTGAACCGACAAAGACCTCGAGAGACAAAAGCAAAAGCCATGAACCACATCGTCGCCAATGCCCTGAAAACCCTTCGGCTCCTGCCGCGGGCGGCGCTTATCCTGACCGTGCTTGCAGCGCCGGTCCTGGCCGTGCCAACGATGCGCGCCGATGCCGGCTCGACGATCGAAGCGCCGGCGCTGAAGAAGACCGGCGTCGGCTTTGTGCTGTTGGTCAGCCTGCGGCGTGGTTAGGCAATCATCGAAACCATTCAAAACAAAAAACGACCCTTCGGCCCCCTCCCAACCGCATGGCCAAGCCTCTATATTGGGTCATGGAAAAGCGAATCTACCCCCAAGCGATAGACTCAGTCGTGATGCCGGAGCCGTTTGGCCGGCAGATCTTCAATGATGCAGCAAAGGCGGTCGCGGCCTTGCAGGCCCTCTACGACCGCAACACCAAATTCCTGCGCGATTCGTTTACGGCGCTCGCCGCAGGCGGCGACAACAACAAGCGCTACCGGGCGTTTTATCCGGAGGTCGGTGTCACCACGACTTCGTTCACCCAGATCGACTCGCGGCAGGCTTACGGCCATATGCCGACGCCCGGGCATTTCTCGACCACCATAACCCAGCCCGCCCTTTTTGAACGCTATCTCATCGAACAGCTTCGCCTGATCATGCGCAATCACGGCGTTCCGGTGACGGTTTCGGAATCGACGACGCCCATCCCGCTGCATTTCGCGTTCCTGGAAGGCTCGCATGTCGACGGCGCGGCAGCCGAGCGCATCAGGCGGCCGATCCGTGACCTGTTTGACGTTCCGGATCTCGACGGCACCGACGACCAGATCGCCAACGGCACGTTCGAAGTTGCGTTAGGCGAAGCCAGGCCATTGGCTGCGTTCACAGCGCAACGCATCGACTACTCGCTGCACCGGATGTCGCACTACACGGCGACCAGTCCCCAGCATTTCCAGAATTTCGTGCTGTTCACCAATTACCAGTTCTACATCGACGAATTCGTCGCCCGTGCGCATGATCTGATGGCGAAAGGCGGCGGCGGATACGTCGCATTCGTCGAACCGGGAAACGTCGTCACCAAGGCTGGACAAAACGCGCCCAGCCATGGCGTGGCGCCGCCGCGCCTGCCGCAGATGCCGGCCTATCATCTGAAGAAGCCGAACCATGGCGGCATCACCATGGTCAATATCGGCGTCGGCCCCTCCAACGCCAAGACGATCACCGACCACATAGCGGTGCTCAGGCCGCATGCCTGGGTGATGCTCGGCCATTGCGCCGGCCTGCGCAACACCCAGGCGCTGGGCGACTATGTGCTGGCGCATGCCTATGTGCGGGAAGACCATGTTCTGGACGACGATCTTCCGGTCTGGGTGCCGATCCCGCCGTTGGCCGAAATCCAGGTGGCGCTGCAGGAGGCGGTCGCCGAAGTCACCGGCCTTTCCGGCTATGACCTCAAGCGTATCATGCGCACCGGCACTGTTGCCACCATCGACAACCGCAACTGGGAGTTGCGCGACCAGCGTGGGCCGGTGCAGCGGCTGTCGCAGTCACGGGCGATCGCGCTCGATATGGAGTCGGCGACGATCGCGGCTAATGGCTTCCGTTTCCGCGTACCCTACGGTACGCTGCTTTGCGTCTCCGACAAGCCCCTGCATGGCGAATTGAAGTTGCCCGGCATGGCGACCGAGTTCTACAAGCGGCAGGTGGCACAGCACTTGACCATCGGCATCAGAGCGATGGAAAAGCTGGCCGAGATGCCGATGGAACGGTTGCATTCGCGCAAGCTCAGAAGCTTTTCGGAGACGGCGTTCCAGTAGCACCGCTCGGCCCGTGACCCTGGTCACAGCGCGGCAGGGGCATTTCGTAAGCTTGATTTGGGCTGCATTTCTGCCGATAAACAAAGTAGATGGCACCCGTTCGAGACATGATGGCTTCGATGGCATTCGTAGCAATGCTCGTCCTCTCGGTCGCGCTGGTGGCCGGGTTTTTCGGAACGCTCCATCCGGCCTTTGATTCCTTCGCTCATTTCCGCGTCCATCTTGCCGTGCTGATGGCGCTTTGCGCGCTGCCGCTGCTGGCGACCTCGTTTCGCCTGCAGGCGGCCACGGCGCTGCTCTTTGCGGTGGCTGCCATCGCCACCACGTCGAACGCCCTGTCGGTGCCGCGCCTGTGGCCGGTCCAGGCAGCCTACGAAGCCGAGGCCGGCGATCAGGCGGCCTACCCCGGTGACCAGGCGGTCTACCCCGGTGACCAGACGGTCTACCGCCTGCTGCAGATGAACCTGCGGTTCGACAATTCAACGCCTGAAAAAGTCCTGTCGCTGATCGGCCGGACCCAGCCTGATGTGATCACCCTCGACGAGGTGTCCGACATGTGGAAGGCGAAGCTTGGCCTTCTCGCCAGCGCCTATCCCCACCGGATTCTCTGCCCCTACCCCAATGGCGTGTTCGGCGTTGCGCTGCTGTCCAGACGGCCGTTTGCCGCGGCCACGCAACCGCGCTGTGATGGCCGCGGCGCGATGGCCATCGCGACGGTCGATTTCGGCGGAACCGACGTCGACGTCGCCGCCATGCACCTCACCTGGCCATGGCCGCGCAACCAGTCACAGCAGATCGGCGAATTGTCGGGGGAGTTCGCCTCGCTCGGCGAGACATCGATCATGGCATGCGACTGCAATGCAGTGCCGTGGAGCGCCGCCGTCCGGCGCGTCGCAGGCCTTGGCAGGCTGACCGTGGCGCCTTCGCCGGGGCCGACCTGGCTCCCGATCAAGCTGCCGGAATTCCTGCGCTTCGCTGGCCTGCCGATCGACCTTGCCTTCAGCAAGGGCGCAGTTCTCATCAAATCGGTGTCGAGGCTGGAAAAAACCGGCTCCGACCATCTTCCGCTGATGGTGGAGTTCTCGCTCAGGCCGGAACAGAACAAACCGGTGGACGAACACGAAACCGCGACGGCATCCGTGAGACAGAACGGCAGGACCCGAGGCTGAGCTACTGCTTGCGCAACAGCGCCCTGATGAGGTGCTCGACATGGCCGCCGTCGCGATGCTCGCGCGCGTCGAAGGCGTTCTGTCTCGCCTCGTATTCGGCATAGACGGCCTTGATCCGGCGCCTCGCCTCGCGGTGCGTCTTGCTGCAAAACAAGTTGTCGGCGAACTGCAGTCCAGTGATCGATTTTTCGGTCGCCCGCATCATTGTCCTGGCGATGCGGCCATGGTTATGCTCGTGAGCTCGAACGCCCGCGAAAAACGCCTTCCAGCGCTTCTGCAGCGCCGGCGTCGCGGCTGAGGCCAAACGCGGCAAGGTGTAGGTGAGATCGAGCGTGCCATTGGCCTGGCGCAGACGGCAGGCACCACCTTCCCTGCGGATATCAAGGTCCCAGTTTACGGTATAGGCGGTCAGCGCGATGGCGTGCGTCATGAAGCCGTGCCGCTTCGGACCGTTGCGGTCCATGGCCTCGATCAGGGCGGCGCCCGTGGTTCCAGTGATGTCGTAGGTCCGGGTCTTGACCAGCACCTTCGTGTCAGCCAATGCCGACGGCGCGAAGCCGCACAAGCCACCAATCGCCACAAGGCACGTCAGAACCGCCAGGCGCATGGTCATCTCCCCGGGTCAGGAGGAAAGGGAACCACAAGCGCCGCGCCGCTTCAACATCTTTTAGATGCCGCACATATAACGGGGCTTTTAACGGCTCTCATTAGGTGACGTCGAGACGGCCGGCAGCCGTTCTGACGCTACATGTTCTGGTAGACTGGGCCTTCGCCACCCTGTGGCGGCACCCAGGTTATGTTTCGGTTCGGGTCCTTGATGTCGCAGGTCTTGCAGTGGACGCAGTTCTGCGCGTTGATGACGAAGCGCACGTCCTTCGCCTCGGGATCGGCGGCGGGGTTTCCATCCTTGTCTACCCATTCGTAGACACTGGCCGGGCAGTAGCGTGTCGAGGGCCCGGCATAGACATCGTGCTCGGAACGCCGCTGCAGATCCATATCCGCAACCAGCAGATGGACAGGCTCGTTTTCCTCGTGGTTGGTATTGGACAGGAACACCGAGGACAGGCGGTCGAAGGTGAGCACGCCGTCCGGCTTCGGATAGGCGATCTTCTTGTGCTTGGCGGCCGGCTCCAGCGTCGCATAATCGGCCTTGCCGTGCTTCAGCGTGCCAAAAGGCGAGAACCCGAGCAGCGTGTTCAGCCACATGTCGAGGCCGCCGATGCCGACGCCGACGACGGTGCCGAAGCGCGACCACAATGGCTTGACGTTGCGCACCTTCTTCAAATCCTTGCCGATGTCGGTCGCCCGCCATGCCGCCTCGTAGGAAGCCAGTTCGTCATTGGCGCGGCCGGCGCCGATCGCCTCGGCGACATGCTCGGCCGCCAGCATTCCGGAGAGCACGGCATTGTGCGAGCCCTTGATGCGCGGCACGTTGACGAAGCCGGCAGCACAACCGATCAGCGCACCGCCGGGGAAGGACAGTTTCGGCACCGACTGCCAGCCGCCCTCGGTGATGGCGCGGGCGCCATAGCCGAGCCGCTTGCCGCCCTCGAATGTGCCCCTGATCGCCGGGTGGGTCTTGAAGCGCTGGAACTCGTCAAACGGCGACAGATAGGGGTTCTTGTAGTTGAGGTGGACGACGAAGCCGACCGCGACCTGGTTGTCCTCCAGATGGTAGAGGAAGGAGCCGCCGCCGGTCTTCATGTCGAGCGGCCAGCCGAAGGAGTGTTGGACAAGGCCTGGCCGGTGGTTCTCCGGCTTGACCTGCCACAGCTCCTTGAGACCGATGCCGTATTTGCCGGGCTCGCGGCCGTCGGAAAGATGGTATTTTGCGATCAGCTGCTTGGCCAGCGAGCCGCGCGCGCCCTCGCCGATCAGCACATATTTGCCCATCAGCGCCATGCCCGGCGCGAAGCCCGGGCCATGCGTGCCGTCCTTCTCGACGCCCATATCGCCGGTGACAACGCCGGTGACCGCGCCCTCGCCACTGTAAATGAGGTCCACGGCGGCAAAGCCCGGATAGATCTCGACGCCCAGCGCCTCGGCCTTGGTCGCCAGCCAGCGGCAGACATTGCCGAGCGAAACGATGTAGTTGCCGTGGTTGTTCATCAGCGGCGGCATCAGGAAGTTGGGCAGACGGAACGAACCGGCGGGGCCGAGGACCAAAAAATGGTCTGCCGTGACCGGCGTCTTGAACGGATGTCCCTCCTCGTCACGCCAGGCCGGCAGCAGCCGGTCGATGCCGATCGGATCGACGACGGCGCCGGACAGGATGTGGGCGCCGACTTCACCACCCTTTTCCAGGACGACGACGGAAAGCTCGGGATTGACCTGCCTGAGACGGATCGCGGCGGCGAGGCCGGCCGGACCGGCGCCGACGATGACCACGTCGAATTCCATGCTTTCGCGTTCGATCTCGCTCATCAACCCCTCACTGGCTGCCGCATTTGCGCATCTTGCTGGCTTATCCGCTGCATAGCGCATCAATTCGCGACGCGAAACCGGCGCTGACGTGACAATGCCGATTTCGTCAGAAAGGCCGCGCATCATAATACAAAATCGCGATTTGCGGTTCACCGGAACACGATCCGGGCCAAGCCATCGCAAAGAGAGCCGTTGCCCTGACGTTTTTTAATTGTTCGACGGCTTGCTTATCGGCCATACTTCGCACCATGCGCACATACGGGCCATCCGGCTTTTCATCGACGCGCTTTTTTTCGTCGCCCGGACGGGTCTGCCGGGCGCTCGTTTTGGCCCTTTTGCCGCTGGCGTCGGTTGCCGCCCACGCCGAGCCGCAAAGGGTCTGGGTGGCCGGAGCCTACTCCTTTTCCGACGAACTGGGCGGCTTCCGCATCACCAGCGCCTCGGGCATCGGGACAAAGGAGGACCCGCTTGTCATCACCGAGGAGCTGAATTCGGCGACACCAGTGACACTGACGATCCGCACGACAAAGCCGATCCATCCCTTCGGCACTGCGGGCCAATTTGCCAACGGCCTCATGTATATGCGCATCGACGTGCTCAACAACAGCGGCCAGGCCTGGGTCGAGTTCCAGTTCGAGCTCCAGGAGATACTCCACCGACCGAGCGTGTTCGGCGACGGCCTGTCGTTCGACCAGCGCAACAAAACGCCTGACAACATCTGGTCGAGCAGCTTTGCCGATTTCGATCGCGACTTCGAACCCTATGACCGGCTGCTGTTCAAGAGCGGCCAGATCGACCCGTTGAAGACAGCAAAATTCGATTACCTGATCACCGACTACACACCCCGCTGGACATTCTATCTGGTGCAGGATCCGCGTATACCGTCGAGCTGAGCTGCTTCGCCATCAGGGGTGAAGCAGGGGCAAAGCGACGTCGCGGAGGCCCTGGATGACGAAATCACGAGGCATCGCGCCAATCACGATGTTGCAAATTCCTGCCGCGCGGCTGAATGTGAAAGCATGACTGCCGTTTCCCGAGGACCTGATATTGCCGACCTGCTGGCCTTCTACGCCAGTGCCGGCGTCGATGAAGCGCTCGAAGAGGAGCCGCTGAACAGGTTTGCCGAGAATGCGTCAAAGCCGCCTGAGCGCGGGCCAGCGACAATTACGACGCCAACCAGGGAAAACGCCGCACTGCCACGCTCGACAAGCCTGTCACGCGCCGGAATGGGCGAAAGGCAAGCTGCGGCACCGGCGCTGCGCGCGCCGTCCGGTACGGCGACCGTGCCCGACGAGCAGCAAGCGGCATTGGCGCGCCATCTGGCGACGACCGCGGCTACCCTGGACGAGCTTCGCCAGCACATGGCGGCATTCGACGGCTGCAACCTCAAATTCACCGCCAAGAACCTGGTGTTCGCCGACGGCAATCCGAACGCCGCGGTCATGCTGGTCGGCGAGACGCCCGAGCGCGACGAGGACATCGAAGGATTGCCGTTCGTCGGCCGCTCGGGCCGGCTGCTCGACCGGATGCTGGCCGCGATCGGCCTCGACCGGACCTCGGCCTACATCGCCAATGTCATTCCTTGGCGGCCGCCGGGCAACCGCACGCCGACGCCGCATGAGACCGAGATTTGCCGGCCGTTCATCGAACGGCAGATCGAACTGGTCAATCCGAAGGTACTCGTCAATTTGGGCGGCCTCTCGGCAAATATCCTTCTCGACACCACCGAGGCCATCCTGCGGCTGCGCGGCAACTGGCGCGTCCACACGACCGCCGCCGGCATTGCCATTCCTGCCATGCCGACGCTTCATCCGGCCTATCTGTTGAAAAACCCCGCACACAAGAAGCTGGCGTGGCGGGATTTCCTTGAAGTGAAAGCGAAGCTGTGGACGCTGGGTTGAGGGTGGCGCGTCTTCCCTTCTCCCCTTGTGGGAGAAGGTGGATTGGCGCGTAGCGCCAAGACGGTTGAGGGGTGCTGGAAGAAATGAGGCGCTGATGATTCGTTCGCCGTGCGCCAGCTTCTCGACTTGGATGAGGGTGTTCGCCAAGCTGGAACACCCCTCATCCGACCGAGCTTCGCTCGGCCACCTTCTCCCACAAGGAGAGAAGGTAAGAGCGGCGCTATAACCTCCCGGGTAATTG
Source organism: Mesorhizobium sp. L-2-11 (assembly GCF_016756595.1). Taxonomy (NCBI): domain Bacteria; kingdom Pseudomonadati; phylum Pseudomonadota; class Alphaproteobacteria; order Hyphomicrobiales; family Phyllobacteriaceae; genus Mesorhizobium; species Mesorhizobium sp. L-2-11. The sequence goes on from NZ_AP023257.1 coordinate 4,765,726, forward strand.
AAATGCATCTGCGGCAGGCCTAGTCATGCGCTCATGACAGCAACCCAGACTTCCGCCGGCAGCCTCATTCGCGAATGGCGCACGCGCCGGCGCATGAGCCAGCTCGATCTCGCCATGGAAGCCGAAATCTCGCAGCGGCATCTGAGTTTCGTGGAAAGCGGCCGCGCGGCGCCCTCGCGCGACATGGTGCTGCATCTGGCCGAGCAGCTGTCGATCCCGCTGAGGCAGCGCAACCAGCTCCTGCTGGCCGCAGGCTTTGCCCCTAGCTTCAGCGAGCGTCCGCTCACCGATGCCTCGCTGGCGCCGGCGATGGCGGCGGTCGAGATCGTGCTCAAGGGGCACGAACCCTTCCCAGCTCTGGCTGTCGACCGGCACTGGAACCTGGTATCGGCGAACGCCGCCATCGGCCCGTTCCTGGCCAATGTCGCCGAGCCTTCCTTGCTGAAGCCGCCGGTCAACGTGCTGCGGCTCAGCCTGCACCCGGGTGGCGTCGCGCCGCGCATCGTCAACCTGGCCGAATGGCGCGCGCATCTTCTCGACCGGCTGAAACACCAGAACGACGCCACTGGCGACCCGGTTCTGGTCGAACTGGAGCGCGAGCTTCGGACCTATCCGTCCGGCCGGAACGGCGCACGGCCGCTGCCGGTCGAGCCGAACGCGATCGTGCACCCGCTGCGGCTTGCGCATGACGATGCGGTGCTGTCGTTCATCAGCACCATCACCGTGTTCGGCACGCCGCTCGACGTGACGCTGTCGGAACTTGCGATCGAATCGTTTTTCCCCGCCGATGAGCAGACAAGGACCGTGCTGGTACGATTGGCGAACGAGCGGTCCGAGCCGTCCTGATCATCCTTGCGGCGGGGTCGCCTGGCGGGTGCGGGCACGTTCGAGGCCAAGCTGGCGCTCGCGCCAGATGATGAAGATGCCGGCGGCAACGACGATCACGCCGCCGATGAGCATATGAGCCGTCGGGACGTCGCCGAAGGCGAGATAGCCGACGACGATGCCAAGCAGCATCGAGGTGTATTCGAAAGGCGCTACGACCGAGGCCTCGGCATGGCGATAGGCAGCCGTCATCAGAATCTGAGCGAGCCCGCCGCAAAAGCCGGCAGCAATGAGCAGGCCCGCCTGTGCCGGTGTCAGCGCCTGCCAGCCGAACGGCAGCGACAGCAACGCCAGGAGGCTCGCCGTCACCGAAAACCACAGCACGATGGTTGCCGTCGGTTCGCTCTGGACGAGGTTGCGCACCAGCAGCATGGCGACGGCCGACATCGCTGCGGCGACCAGTGCGGCGATGACGCCGAGCACCTCCTGATCGCCCAGTGCTGCGCCCGAACCCAGCAGCGTCAGTTCCGGCCATGAGATGACCAGCACCCCGACCAGCCCGACCGCAACCGCGCTCCAGCGATAGACGCGGATCGCTTCGCCGAGGAAGATCGAACTGAACACCACCACCAGCAGCGGCTGTGCGTAGTTCAGCGCGATCGCTTCCGGCAGCGGCAGCCGTATCAGCGCGAAGAAGCCGAGCCCCATGGCGCAGACGCCGACAACGCCGCGCGCAATGTGGTTGAGCGGGCGCTTGGTCGAAAACCCGGTGCCGAGCTTTCCCTGGAAGGCCAGGTAGACGACGATCGGAAAGATGGCAAAGAACGAGCGGAAGAAGACGATCTGGCCGGCCGGCACCGTGCCCGCCGCCTTGATGCAGGACGACATGGCGACAAAGATTGCCACCGAGACGATCTTGAGCATGATCCCGGTCAGCGTGCTGTGCCCGCCGGTATGATCGGTCGGGTTCACTTGGCAGCTGCTTCCTGGATCGCCGCCCAGATGCGCGCCGGCGTTGCCGGCATGTCGATGTGCCTGATGCCGTAGGCGCGATAAAGCGCATCCGTCACCGCATTGAGCGCGGCCGGCGTCGCTCCGATCGTGCCCGCCTCGCCTGCCCCCTTGATGCCGAGCGCATTGGTGGTCGAGGGCACGTTGCGGGTTTCAAAATGGAAGAACGGCAAATCGTCGGCGCGCGGCATGGCATAGTCCATGAAACTTGCCGTCAACAGCTGCCCGTCCTCGTCATAGACCGTGTTCTCGGTCAGCGCCTGCCCGATGCCCTGGACGACGCCGCCATGCACCTGGCCTGCCAGCAGGACAGGGTTCACGGTGACGCCGAAATCGTCGACGATCGTATAGCGGACAATTTCCGTCACGCCGGTGTCGGGATCGATCTCGACCTCGCAGATATGGGTGCCGTTCGGATAGGTGCATTCGTCCTGCACGAATTCGCCAAAGCCCTTGAGATCGTCCGGGTTCCTGGCGGCCTTGGCGATGCTCGAAAAATCGATCGTGCGGTCGGTACCGACGATGCGGGCAACGCCGTTGGACAATTCGATGTCGTCGGCCGAGGCTTCCAACTCATCGGCGGCGATGCGCCTGATCTTGATGGCCAGATCCTCGCCGGCGCGAGAAGCTGATACACCGCCAAGCGGAATGGAGCGCGAGCCGCCGGTGCCGCCGCCGGCCTTCAGCTCGTCGGTGTCGCCCTGGCGGACATGAATCTTGCCGATGTCGAGATGAAGCTTTTCCGAGAGGAACTGCGCATAGGCGGTCGCATGCCCCTGCCCGTTGGTCTGGGTGCCAATCTTCAGCGTCACCGTGCCGTCGCCGTTCAATTCGACAAAGGCCGGTTCAGAGCCTGGAAAGGCACAGGCCTCGATATAGGTCGCCATGCCGATGCCGCGGATTTTGCCGGCCGCCTTCGACTGCGCCAGCCGCTCCGGAAACGCCTGCCACTCCGCTTCCTCGATGGCGCGGTCCATATGGCCGGCGAATTCGCCGGTATCATAGAGGCGGTCGGTCTGCGTGCGGTAAGGGAACTGCTCGGGCCTGATGAAATTGCGCCGGCGGATCTCTTCGACTGGCAAGTCGAGATCATGGGCGCAGGCGTCGACGAGCTTTTCCAGCAGGAATGCCGCTTCCGGACGGCCGGCGCCGCGGTAGGCATCGACCGGGCAAGTGTTGGTGTAGAGGCCGGTCACCGAAACGTCGAGCGCCTGGATGTCGTAGACGCCGGTCGACATGGTGACGCCGATATAGGGAATGAATGGCCCGTATTGCGAAATATAGGCGCCGATATTGGCGATGAGATCGACCTTCATGCCGAGAAAGCGGCCGTCCTGGTCCATCGCCATCTCGGCGGTCACGACATTGTCGCGGCCTTGCGCATCGGTGAGGAAATGCTCGGTCCGGTCGCCGGCCCATTTCACCGGGCGGCCAAGGCGCCTGGCGGCCTCCAGCACCAGCGGATGCTCGCGATAGACGAAGCTTTTCGGCCCGAAGCCGCCGCCGACATCCGGCGTGATGACGCGCAGCTGGGTCTTCTTGATCTTGAATATTTCAGCCAGGATGTACTGCATGGAATGAACGCCCTGCGAGCCCGTGGTCAGCACGAAGCGGTTCTCCTGCGTGTTCCACTCGCCGATCGCCGAGCGCGGCTCCATGTAGTTGCAGACCAGCCGGTTGTTGATGAATTCGATGCGGGTGACATGCGCCGCCCTGGCGAATGCCGCCGCGGTCTTTGCCTTGTCGCCGATGTGATAGCTGAAGGCGCGGTTGGAGCCGAGTTCCGGCCACACCAGCGGCGTGTCTTCGTCAAGCGCCGTGGCGGTGCCGGACGCGGCATCCTCGCCCTCGTATTCGACCTCGATCAGTTCGGCAGCGTCCTGCGCCAGCGCGCGGCTGTCGGCGACGACGAAGGCTACGGCGTCGCCGACATAATTGACCCGGTCGCGGCAAAGGACCGGGATATCGCGGGTCGGCGCCTTGGTGCCGTCCGGCTGCCTCTGCATGACGCCGGATTTCAGCTCGCCGAGATGAGCAAGATCCGCACCGGTCAGCACCAGATGGACGCCAGGTGCCGCCTTGGCCGCCTCGGTCGAACCGACGGTGAAGCTTGCCTTGGCCACCGGCGAGCGCAGGACATAGCCGTGCAGGAGGCCGGCCGGCTGGATGTCGTCCGTATAGCGGCCGAGACCCTTTAGGAAGGCTTGGTCCTCGCGACGCAGCACAGAGGCGCCCATGCCGAATTTCGGTGTGACGACGGTCATGGATACCTCGCGACGATGATTGGAAAACGAGTGCCTGAAATAGGCGCTGCGCCAGTTTTGTCGAGTGACGGTTTCGTGTAAAGAGCGCGTGCTTCACATTTCTTCGACCAGCGGACACACCTGCCGCTGCGGGAATCGACAGGAAAACCAACGGCATGCGCACCGACACCGGCCAGGTCTTCAAGCTCGAAGACTATCGCCCCACCGACTATCTCATTCCGGAAACCGGCCTGACTTTCCGCCTGTCGCCGGAAGCCACGCGCGTCATCGCCGTGCTGACAGTCGAGCGCCGCGACGGCGTAGCGACGTCAGTGCCGCTGGTGCTGGACGGCGATGGCCTGACGCTCAGCCGCATCGCAATCGACGGCCAGACACTCGCGCCCACCGATTTTTTCGCCACGCCCGATCAGTTGACGATCACCACGCCGCCCGCAGCAGCCCGTTTCCAGCTCCTGATTGAGACCGAGCTGGCGCCGGCGCACAACGAAGCCCTGATGGGCCTCTATCGCTCGAGCAACGTCTATTGCACGCAATGCGAGGCCGAGGGCTTTCGGCGCATCACCTATTTTCTCGACCGTCCCGATATCCTGTCGGTCTATACGGTGCGCATCGAGGCGCCGCACCACGAGGCGCCACTGCTTCTTTCCAACGGCAACCCGGCTGGCAGCGGCGACCTTGCCGACGGCTGGCACTACGCAGTCTGGCACGACCCCTTCCCCAAGCCGTCCTATCTGTTCGCCCTGGTCGCAGGTGCTCTCGGCAAGGTCGTTGACAGCTTCGTCACGTCGTCCGGCCGCGAGGTCGAGCTCGGCATATTTGTCGAGCCGGGCAAGGAGCAACTCGCCGGCTACGCCATGGACGCCCTGAAGCGGTCGATGAAATGGGACGAGGAGGCGTTCGGCCGCGAATACGACCTCGACGTCTTCAACATTGTCGCCGTGTCGGACTTCAACATGGGCGCGATGGAGAACAAGGGCCTCAACATCTTCAACGACAAATATGTGCTGGCCGACCAGGAGACTGCAACGGACACCGATTTCGCCAATATCGAGGCGATCATCGCGCACGAGTATTTCCACAATTGGACTGGCAACAGAATCACTTGCCGCGACTGGTTCCAGCTTTGCCTGAAGGAAGGGCTGACGGTTTTCCGCGATCACGAATTCTCCGCCGACCAGCGATCGCGAGCGGTGAAACGCATCGCCGAAGTGCGCACGCTCAAGGCACATCAGTTTCCCGAAGACCAGGGACCGCTGGCGCATCCGGTGCGACCGCGCCGCTACCGCGAGATCAACAATTTCTACACCGCGACAGTCTACGAAAAGGGCTCGGAAGTGGTGCGCATGATCCGCACCATTCTCGGTGCCGAGACGTTCCGGGCCGGCATGGATCTCTATTTCGAGCGCCACGACGGCGAGGCTGCGACAATCGAGGACTTCATCAAGGTGTTCGAGGATGTGTCCGGGCGCGACCTCTCGCAATTCTCGCTCTGGTACCATCAGGCCGGCACGCCCAATCTGACCATCAGTTCGACGCACAATGCGGCAGCCCAGGAATTCACGCTCGAGATCGAGCAGTCGGTGCCGCCAACGCCGTCCGAAAGCCGCAAGCGGCTGATGCATATTCCGCTGGCCTTCAGCCTGGTCGGCACCGACGGCAAAGCGATAGAATATAGCGGCGTCGAGGGCGCCAGCGTCGAGGACGGCGTCATCCATATCCGCAAGCGCCGGCACATGGTGCGCTTCTCGGGCGTCGCCGCGCGCCCGGCGATGTCGCTCAACCGCGGCTTCTCGGCGCCGGTGACGCTTTCCGTCGAGCAGAGGGCCGACGATCAGTTCTTCCTTGCCGGCCATGACAGCGATACCTTCTCGCGCTGGCAGGCGTTCAACACGCTTTTGACCGAGGCGCTGATATCAGCCTTCCGCCATGCCCTTGACGGCAAGCAGCCCGGTTTCGCATCGCGGTTGATCGAGCTTGCCGGCAAAATAGCCGGCGACGAGACACTCGAACCGGCCTATCGGGCGCTGGCCCTGGCGCTTCCGAGCGAAGCCGATATCGCCCGCGACATCGGCAAGAACATCGACCCCGATGCCATTTTCTCGGCCCGCGAGGCGCTTACGGTCGCGATTGCCGAGGCGAACCGGAACATATTCTCCGACCTCTACGACCGACTAGGCGACAAGGGCGCATTCAGTCCTGATGCGGCGAGCGCCGGGCGCCGGGCGCTGCGCAACACCTTGCTCGACTATCTTTCGCTGCTGCATGGCGGTGCGGCGCTTGCCGCCCGGCATTTCCAGTCCGCGACCAACATGACCGACCGCGCCGCCGCACTGAGCGTGCTTGCGCTGCGCCACCGCGGTTCGCCCGAGACGGTCAAGGCGCTGGCGGACTTCGAAGCGAAATATGCGACCGATCCGCTGGTGATGGACAAATGGTTCCAGATCCAGGCCAGCGTGCCGGGCCCGCAAACCATTCATGCGGTGCGCGCCCTCACCAACCACCCGGCCTTCTCGATGGCCAATCCGAACCGGGTGCGCTCGCTCGTCGGCACGTTTTCCAGCGCCAACCAGACCGGCTTCCATCGCGCCGACGGCGAAGGCTACCGGTTTTTCGTCGAAACTGTCCTGCAGGTCGAAAGGCGCAACCCGCAATTGGCCGCCAGGCTGGCGACGGCACTCAGATCATGGCGCTCGCTCGAACCGGCCCGGCAGGGCAAGGCAAGGGAAGCGCTGCTTTTGATTGCCAATACCGAGAACCTGTCGGCCGATTTGCGGGACATCATTGAACGCACGCTGGCGTAAGGGTTCCCTCCCCCTCGAGGGGAGGGTGGACAGCCGCCGAAGGCGGATGGGTCGCTGCGGCAGTGCGCGGCCTCGACCGACGCCACCTGCCTCGACTGTTGATCCAAGGATGGAGCGCTTCGACGGGGACCCATCCCGGCCCTACGGGCCAACCTCCTCCAGGGGAGGGAGATCGGCGGTATTAGCCACTATTTTAGTCGATTTTTAATGTTTTTTCTCCGCGCCTATGGACAAGCCGAATCACCTTTGATTCTTTAGGTGAAGATTCGGAAGTGCGGCGTCGCCGGATCGTCAAGCAGATTAGATCGGGGAGAGCCATTTATGGCGAAGGCGGACGCGTGGGGCGCGCCCGGAGGGACGGGTTTTGAGCGGCGTGAGGCGGGAAGCGACGGTCTTGCCGGCAACGCGCGGCTCATTGCCGAACCCGCCTACCGACGGCTCCTGGCGGCTGAGCCATTGTTGCGCCGATCGATACCGGCCCTCATCATCATTTTCCTGCTTGTCATCGCGGCGCTGCGGTTCCTGTCGCTGATGCACGAGCGCGACGACGTGGAACGCGACGCCAAGGCGATCCTCTCGCTCGCGGCGGGCCAACTGGCCAGTTCGATCAGCGTCGATGCGAGCATGGCCACGACGCCCGGCGCGACGCAGGATCTGTTGGAGGGCATCAGCCGTCAGGGCGCTATGGGCCGAAGCCACGTGCTTGCGGTCACCGACGGCGCGTTCAAGATCGTTGCCGTGACACCGCAATCGACGGGCTGGGAAGGGCGGTCGCTCGACGCCATCGCCCAGGGCGGTCAACCGCTGTTCATGTTCGGCGACCGCGCCGGGGTGATGGAGGTCAGCATCGGCGGCCAGGACTGGTATGCCGCGCTGAGCCTGGCAAACGGCAGGAATGGTGCTGCCGCAGCGCTCGTTCCGCGGGATGCGGTCTTCGACACGTGGCGCAAGACCGTTTCGCTCAACGTCACGCTGTTCGTGCTGACGGCCGGCGTGCTGATCATCATTCTCTATGCCTATTTCGGCCAGGCGGCGCGCGCCCAGACCGCCGACCGCATCTATCTCGAAGCGCACCAGCGCATCGACATGGCGCTGGTGCGCGGCCGTTGCGGCCTGTGGGACTGGGACATGGTGCGCGGCAAAATGTACTGGTCGCGTTCGATGTACGATATGCTGGGCTATGAGCCCTGCGACACGATGCTGTCGTTCGGCGAGGTCGACGGGATCATCCATCCCGAGGACGGCGACCTGTTCCAACTCGCCAACAGGATCGTCGCACGCGAGATCGACCACATCGACCAGGTATTCCGGATGCGCCACGCCGACGGACAATGGGTGTGGATGCGCGCAAGGGCGCAGGTGATCGACCCGGAAGCGCCGGAAATCCAGCTGATCGGCATCGCCGTCGACGTCACCGAGCAGCGGCACCTGGCGCTACGCTCCGAGGCCGCGGATCTTCGCCTGCGAACGGCTATCGAAAACATCAACGAATCCTTCGTGCTCTGGGATTCGTCCCAGCGCCTGATCATGTGCAATTCCAAGTACCAGCAGGACAACGGCCTGTCGGATCGCGACGTGATGCCGGGCGCCCCGCGCGCCGTTCTCGAAAATCGCATGCTTGCCTTCGCCTCGGAGCGCAGGCTTGCCAACACCAACGGGCAGCAAGGCGGCGTGACCTTCGAGCGGCAGCTTGCCGATGGCCGCTGGCTGCAGGTGAACGAATTGCGGACCAGGGACGGCGGCACCGTCTCGGTCGGCTCCGACATCACCCAGATCAAACTGCACCAGGAGAAGCTGGTCGACAGCGAGCGCCGGCTGATGGCGACGATCCATGATCTCAGCCTTGCCCGCCGGGCAGAGGAAGAACGGTCGCGCGAACTGGTCGAGCTCAATCACAAATACATGAAGGAAACCGAGCGTGCCGAGGCCGCGAACCGGGCCAAATCCGAGTTCCTGGCCAACATGTCGCATGAATTGCGTACGCCGCTCAACGCGATCATCGGCTTCTCCGAGCTGATGGAACAGGCGCTGTTCGGGCCTCTGGGTTCGCCGCGCTACGAGGAATACGCCACCGACATCAACGGCAGCGGCAAATATCTTCTGGGCGTCATCAACGACATCCTCGACATGTCGAAGATCGAGGCCGGCCAATTCTCGATGGATCAGGAGGAAATCGACCTCTGCCCGCTGATGCGGGAAACGGTGCGCGTCATCTCGCTGCAGGCAGCGGAAAAGTCGATCACCGTCGAAACACGCATCCCCGATTCACTGACGCTTTTCGCCGACCGCCGGGCGATCAAGCAGATCATCATCAACCTGCTGTCGAATGCGGTGAAGTTCACCGGACAGGGCGGCCGCATTGCGGTCAGGGCCCGCAACACTTCCAGCGCTCTGGTGCTGACGATCGAAGACAATGGCTGCGGCATCCCGAAGGAGGCGCTGAGCAAGCTCGGGCGGCCGTTCGAGCAAGTGCAGAACCAGTTTTCCAAGAGCCATGCCGGTTCCGGCCTTGGCCTTGCCATCTCACGCTCGTTGGCCGAGCTTCAGGGCGGCGCCTTGAAAATCCGCTCCACCGAAGGCACCGGCACGATCGTGTCGGTGCGCATTCCGACCAGGAAACCGGCGCAGCCGGTCAGAGCCGCCGCCTGAATAGCGGATAGCGAATAGTCGGTAGTCAATATTTAGTTCCATTCACCATTTCACCACTCATTACTCGTTACTCACTATTCGCTATTCACTACTCATCCGCACGAAGCAAAAAGCCAAAATCCTTCCTGACCTTTTGCGACGTCTCCTTGAGGTGCGCTTCCAGCACGCCGAAATCCGGCAGGTCGGTGACCGCCAGAAGCAGATCCGAAAGCCCCGGCGGAACGTCGTCCCGCTCGAATACGCCGGTGAGGCAGAGCCGCGTCATCTGGGTCAGCGCCAGATAGAGCGCATAGGCGTCGCAAAGCTCCTGCCTGATCTGCGCCTCGGCGAAATCCGGCGCCAGCCTAGACAGGACTTCCGCTGTCCCGGTGACCCGGCGGCCGGCTTCGACCTTTCCGGTGATCACCGCCACCTGCGCGATGAATTCGAGATCGATGAGACCACCCGGGATCAGCTTGATGTCCCAGAGATCGTGCGGCGGTTTTTCCTTCTCAATCATCGCGCGCATCTCGAATGCTTCGGCCATCACCTTGGCGCTGTCGCGCGGCAGGGCAAGCACCTGTGCCACTTCGGCCTCAACCTCGGCGCACAGCGCTTGATCGCCGCCGATCGCGCGGGCCCTTGACAGCGCCATATGCTCCCAGGTCCACGCGTCCTTGCGCTGGTACTTCTTGAAAGCATCGACATGGGTCGCCACCGGCCCCTTGTTACCGGACGGCCGCAAGCGAAGGTCGAGCTCATAGAGAACGCCCTCGGCGGTCGGCGCTGAAACCGCAGCGATCAGCCGCTGCGTCATCCTGGCGTAATAGTGGGACGGGGCGAGCGGCTTGTCGCCATCGGATTCTTCGGCATCGGCGTCGTGATCGTAAAGCAGGATGAGGTCGACGTCTGAGCCGGCCGTCAATTCGCGGCTGCCGAGCTTGCCCATGCCGAGCAGCGCAACCGTGCCGCCGGCGATGCGACCGTGGCGTAGCGCGAACTCGGCGATGACCGCCCGCAGCGCCGCGTCGATGGTGAGATCGGCCAGATCGGAAAAGGCACGGCCGGCGCGCGCCGGATCGATCGAGCCGGCAAGCAGCCTGACGCCGATCAGGAATTTTTGCTCGGACGCAAAGATGCGCAAGCGGTCGAGCACGTCCTCATAGGCCCTGTCGCCTTCGAGGAACGCGGCGAGACGGCCGGACAGATAGGCGCGGTCCGGCAGTTCGGTCAAAAGGGCCGGATCAAGCAGGCCGTCAAACACGTGCGGCCGGCGTGTGATGATGGCGGCCAGCCGGGGCGCCGCACCCATGATCGTCGCCAGCAGCTTCAGCAGAGCTGGATTGGAATGGAGCAGCGAGAACAGCTGAATGCCAGCGGGCAGACCGGCAAGGAATTCGTCGAAACGTATCAACGCCTCGTCCGCCCGGCGCGTCTGGCCGAAGGATTGCAGCAGCGCCGGCGTCAGTTCGGTCAACCGCTCGCGCGCCTCGGCCGACTGCGTGACGCGATAGCGGCCGAAATGCCAGCCGCGGATGACGCGGCAGATGTCGCTCGCCCGCTGGAATCCCAATCTTTGCAGGGTCTGCAACGTATCGGGGTCATCGACATCGCCGGTAAAGACCAGATTGCCGATGCCCGCCGAAAGCTCGGGCGCGGTCTCGAAAAGCGCTGCGTAGTGGCGTTCGACCTGATGGAGTGCAGCACGGAACGCCTCGGCAAAGCTCGCCGCATCGGTAAAACCGAGCAGGCGGGCAATGCGTTCGAGCCCTTCGTCATCGTCCGGCAGTATATGGATCTGCTCGTCGGCGACCATCTGGACGGCGTGCTCGACGCGGCGCAGGAGCCAGTACTGCCTTGTGAGCGTATCGCGCGCATCGGCGGTGATCCAGCCGCGTGCCGCAAGCTGGCCAAGCATCGGCACCGTCTCGCGGCCGCGCAGTTCGGGGAAGCGGCCGCCGGCGATGAGCTGCTGGGTCTGGACGAAGAACTCGATCTCGCGGATGCCGCCGCGGCCGAGCTTGACGTTGTGGCCCTTCACCGCGATCTCGCCAAGACCCTTGTGGGCGTGGATCTGACGCTTGATCGAATGGACGTCGGCGATCGCCGCATAGTCCATGTATTTGCGCCAGATGTAGGGCTGGAGGTCCTTCAGGAACGCAGTGCCGGCGTTGACATCGCCGGCCACCGGACGCGCCTTGATCATTGCGGCCCTCTCCCAGTTCTGCCCGCGCGCCTCGTAGTAGCGCAGCGCCGCCTCGACCGGGATCGCCAGCGGCGTCGAACCCGGGTCAGGTCGAAGCCTGAGGTCGGTGCGGAAAACATAGCCGTGTTCGGTACGGTCCTGGAGAATGCGGACCAGCCGGCGTGTCAGGCGCGAAAACAGCTCGGTCGCATCGAGCGGATCGACGACTGCTGGCGCATGCGGGTCGAAGAACACGACGAGGTCGATGTCGGAAGAGAAGTTCAGCTCATGCGCGCCAAGCTTGCCCATTCCGAGTAGGATCCAGCCCGACCGGCGCGCCGGATCCTCGAGGTCCGGCAGTTTGAGCTTGCCTTGTCCGTGCGCGTCGCGAAGCAGGAAGTCGACGGCAGCGCGGGTGCAGGCATCGGCAAGATCGCTCAGCCGCCGTACTGTGATTGCAGTTTCGGCCTCGCCTGCGAGATCGGCCAGCGCGATCAGGACATGCGCTTCCGCTTTCCATTGCCGCAGCTCCATCATCAGGCTGTTTTCAGAGATGGCTTCCGCCCGCGCGGCCTTGTCGATGGCGGTGCCGATCGACGCCAGCCGCGCCTCGACGGTCGCATCGAAAAGCGCATCCAGGATCTGCGGGCGGCGGCGCACCGTGTCGCGCAGGAACGGCGACAGGTCGAACACTGCGGCGAGGAACTCCTGGACGGCGCCCTCGCCGGCCAGGAATTGCGCCAGCCGGGCAAGCCCCCCTTCCTGCGCTGCGGAAGCGATCTCCGACAGTTCCCGCCGGGCTCGGTTCTGATCCAGAGGCACGAGCCTCGCCGCCGGCTTCAGAAGCCAGTTGGCGTGTTCCGCAGCCGCCTTCACCGCCATCAGCGATCCTCCGGTTCGGGAAATCTCATGACGACGGACAATCCGGGATCTGCGGGCAGGAGATCAAGCCGTCCATTGTGGAATGTCATGATCGCCTTGGCGAGACTGAGGCCGAGACCGGAACCCGGCTGCGAGCGGCTCTTCTCCAGCCGCACGAAGCGCTCGGTAGCCCTCGCGCGATCGGCATCGTCTGGAATGCCCTGGCCGTTGTCTGTGACGGAAAGCCTGATTTCGCTGCCGACGCGATCGAGCGCCACGTGAACGGTCGGCTTGGCTGTCGAGTCGGTAGAATATTTGATCGCGTTGTCGACGATGTTCGATAGCGCCTGGCCGATCAGCTCGCGATTGCCTTCAACGGCGAAGCCATCCTGCACCGAGGTCTCGAGTGTCACTCCCGCCTCCTCCGCCACCGGCTCGTAAAGCTCGACGACATCGCGCACGGAAGCAGCCAGATCGACCCGGCTGGTGCTTTCTGAGGAATAGCCCGCCTCCAGCCTCGAGATCATCAGAATGGCGTTGAAGGTCTTTATCAGCTGGTCGGACTCGGCGATGGTCGCTTCCAGCGCCTGCCGGTAGTCGGCGGGACTGTGCTTGCCGGAGAGCGTCGCCTCGGCGCGGTTGCGCAGCCTGGTCAGCGGCGTCTTCAGATCGTGGGCGATGTTGTCGGAGACCTGCTTCAGCCCTTCATTCAGCGTAGCGATCCTGGCCAGCATGGAATTGAGATTTTCGGAGAGCCGATCGAACTCGTCGCCGGCTCCGGTGACCGGCAGCCGGCCGGAAAGGTCGCCGCCCATGATCCGGCGGCTGGCCTGCGACACCGAGTCGATGCGCTTCAGCGCCGCGCGTCCGACGAAGAACCAGATCAAAATTCCGCCAAGCGCCATCATGCCGAGCGCCAACGTCAAGGCGCGGCGGATGACGGCGCGGAACCGCTCAGGCTCGCCGAGATCGCGACCGATCAGCATGATCATCTGGTTCGGCAGGCGCAGCACCAGGGCAATGGCGTTGTGGCCCTTCTCACCTTCGACCTGGACTTCGTTCTGGCTGGGTTCGTTCGGGTCGGCGATCGGGTTGCGTTGCCGCTCGAGCTCGCCCTCGCCAAAGCGTCGGTAGGAAAACGGCTCCGTCGTCCAGCCCTCGGCCTCGAGAACGCCGGGTTCCAGGCTCTGCACGTTGCCGGTCAGGATCTGGCCGTTGGCATCGGCGATCAAATAGAGATTGGCGCCGGGCTGGCGGGAGCGCTGCTCGACCACGCGCACCAGCAGCGGCAAGCCGCCGCGCTGATAGACCCGGGCGAGGCCGAGCACCTCGTCGTTGATGGTCTCCTGCGTCTGGCCGGTCAGCATGCGCGCCGACAGCGAGGTCATGTAGAGGACGAGCAGCACCGCACAGATGGCGAACAGCAGGAGATAGAGCGCCGAAAGCCGCGCTGCCGTCGTCTTCATGAGGGCCGGCATGGAAAGGGCCATGCTAGCCGCTCTTGAGCATATAGCCGGCGCCACGAACGGTATGCAGGATCGGCTTGTCGAAGCCCTTTTCGATCTTGCCGCGCAGCCGCGAGACGTGAACGTCGATGACGTTGGTCTGCGGATCGAAATGATAGTCCCAGACATTTTCCAGCAGCATGGTGCGCGTCACCACCTGGCCGGCATGGCGCATCAGATATTCGAGCAGGCGGAACTCGCGCGGCTGCAGCGTAATCTCGCGGGCTGCGCGCCGCACCGAATGCGACAGCCTGTCGAGTTCGAGATCGCCGACCCGGTAGACGGTTTCGGCCTCCCTGGCGCTGGCGCGGCGGTTCAGCACCTCGACCCGGGCCAGAAGCTCGGAAAAGGCATAGGGCTTGGTCAGATAGTCGTCGCCGCCGGCGCGCAAGCCGGTGACGCGGTCGTCGACTTCGCCGAGCGCCGACAGGATCAGCACCGGCGTAGTCTTGCCTCGGGATCTCAGACCGGCGATGACCGACAGGCCGTCGCGGCGCGGCAACATGCGGTCGACGACCATCACGTCATAGTCGCCGGAGTCAGCGAGCGCGAAGCCGGTTTCGCCGTCGCCGGCGACATGGGCGGTATGTCCGGCCTCGGTAAAGGCTTTCTGGAGATAATCGGCCGCCTCGCGATCGTCTTCTATGACGAGAATCTTCATGGCACCGTTATACGCGATTTCGCTGGAAGATTGAGTGGCCGGCATAGGCGTCATGGCCTCCAGGTGTATCGCGAACAAAGTGAATCAAGAACGAGCAGCAAGTCTTTGTTTTTGAGCGCCGTTGACCCGAGCCGCGGCATCCTCGGAATTGGGCGAGATGCTTTGTTACTTGAGCATATCGTCATGCCCTGTTCGAGCGGCAGCGGGCGATGGGCCCGCTGCCGCTGGGGCGGAACACGATGACTGACTAACGTATTCAAGCCCCGTGCTTTCCCATGCGACGGCTCGGGTGTTTGAAACCGCCGCATCGGAAAAGTCTGGAACGTCAGCCCTTGGCGACAGGCAGCGCGACGAAGCGGTTGCTGTCGTCGCGGGTGATCTGCATCAGCACCGCCTTGCGGCCCGACTTCACCGCGTCAGCCATGGCCTTGGCGACGTCGTCGGTGCCATTGACCTCCGTCGAATTGACCGAGGTGATGACGTCGCCGGGCTGGATACCGCGATCGGCGGCATCGCTGTCGGGATCGACATCGGTCACCACAAGCCCTTTGCCATCCTCGGACCTGGTGACGGTGAGACCGAGATCGGCCAGCGTATCGGCCGTTGGCGGAGCGGAAGGCTGCTGGTCGGCCGAAGCCTGCTTGTCACTCGAAGGCAGCGTGCCGAGGTCGACCTTGACCGTTTCACTCTTGCCGTCACGCCACAGCGTGACGTCGACCGCCTTGCCGGGCGGGTAGGCGCCGATCAGACGGGCGAGTTCCTTCGGCGAAGCGACGTCCTTGCCGTCCACCTGAGTGATGACGTCACCAGCCGATATGCCGGCCTTCTGGCCGGGACCATCGTCCTGGGCGCTGGAAACGAGCGCGCCCTTATCGGACTTCAGGCCGAGCGATTCGGCGATTTCGGAGGTGACCGGCTGGATCTCGACGCCAAGCCAGCCGCGCTCGACGGTGCCGTCCTTCATCAGATCCTGCACGACCTGTTTGGCGGTCGAGGCGGGAATGTCGAAGGCAATGCCGACGCTGCCGCCGGACGGCGAGAAGATCGCGGTGTTGATGCCGACGACCTGGCCGTTGAGGTTGAAGGTCGGGCCACCCGAATTGCCGCGGTTCACCGAGGCATCGATCTGAATGAAGTCATCATAAGGACCGGCGCCGATGTCGCGACCACGCGCCGAAACAATGCCGGCGGTGACCGTGCCGCCGAGGCCGAACGGATTGCCGACCGCCACGACCCAGTCGCCGACGCGAACCTTTGAATCATCGGCGAAGTCGACATAGGTGAATTTGCCGTCGCCTTCGACCTTGAGCACTGCAAGATCGGTGCGCGGATCTGTGCCGACCAGTTTGGCGTCGAGTTCCTTGCCGTCATGCATCACCACCGTGAACGACGAGCCGTCTCCGACGACATGGTTGTTGGTGACGAGGTAGCCATCCTCGGAGATGAAGAAACCCGACCCTTGGGCGACCGGCCGCGGCTGGCGGTCACGGCGTCCGAAACGTCGCATGCCATCCCGGCCATCCTGATCGCCAAAGCCACGGAACTCCCTGAAGAAGCGGCGCAATTGCGGATCGTCGGGGAGATTGCCGAAGGCGTCGGGCAGGTCGGAGCCGTCGTCGGCGGTCGATTCTATCTTGGCTTTGACTTGGACGCTGACGACCGCCGGCGAAACGCGCTCGACCACGTCGGCGAAGCTCGGGACCTGAGGCGCCTCGACACGCACGGCCTCGGCCAGGACGGGGGCTGTCCCGGTGGCAACCGCGCCGAAGCCGATCGCGCCGGCAATGGCCACAGATGCGGCGGCAGCCATCAGGCGTTTGCGGGTGCGGGAATGTGAATTGGGGGCAATATTCATGGGTCTCGTATCCTCTTTCAAGGGATGCGCTTCGGTCGGCATCCTCGGGTAAGAGAAATAGAGGCGCGCACATTACGGCGCCATTTCCAGTGCATGAAACTTTGGTAATGTTTGCGGATAAGACCCTTGGGTTTGCGCCCGCCCGTTGCCCTATGTTGTATACAGTTCAGCACAAGGCTTTCACCATGACCGCAAGCGCCACCATGACGATTCGGGTTTCGTCCGAAACCAAGCTGAAGCTGGAGCGGATCGCCGCCGAGACGCGGCGCAGCAAATCCTTCCTCGCGGCCGAGGCAATATCGGCCTATGTCGATCGCGAGCTTGGGGTCGTCGAAGGCATCAAGCGCGGCATGGCCGACGCGGCAGCTGGCCGTGTCGTGCCGCACGACGAAGCCATGGCGGAAATCGACGCCATCATCGAAGCGTCTGAAGCCAGGCGCGCGGACAAGGCGTGAAGCGGTCGTCACCTGGTCGCAAGAAGCGCTGGACGACATCAAACAGCAAATCGCCTTCATCGCGCGGGACAGGCCGAATTAGTTACCCAGCACCTTGTCCAACGCTGCCTTCTCCTCGGCGGTGAGCATGGCCGCAGGCGTCGAACGGCGCGACCGGGCGCTCAGCACGATGAAAATCCCGCCGGCAAGCAGCAGAAGGATCGGCGTGCCCCAGAGCAACGCGTTGCGCAGGCTGAAGCGCGGCTTCAACAGCACGAACTCGCCGTAGCGGGAAACGATGTAATCGATCACCTGCCGATCGGTGTCGCCGGCGACCAGGCGCTGGCGCACCAGCACGCGCAGGTCGCGTGCAAGGTCGGCATCGGATTCGTCGATCGACTGGTTCTGGCAAACCATGCAGCGCAGCTCTTCCGAAAGCGTCCGTGCCCGCGCCTCGAGCGCCGGATCGGCCAGAACCTCGTCCGGCTTCACCGCCAGTGCGGCGCCGGCAAACAACAGTGTCAGCAGCAGGATCAGCGATGCCAGCGAAAATCTTGCGGTCATGGCTGGCTCGCGGAAGGCACGGCGCCGGCCGACTTGCGGCGGCGCGACGGTGCGCCGACCCGCAGCCGCCGGTCCATCAGCGACATCGCAGCACCTGCCATCATGACCAGGCTGCCACCCCAGATCAGCGTCACCAGCGGCTTCCACCACAGCCGCACCACGACGGAGCCGTCGGTCGCCTCGTCGCCAAGCGAGAGGTAGAGCTGGCTGAACCCGATCGTCCTGATACCGGACTCGGTCGTCGTCATCTGCCGGACCGGATAGGAGCGCTTGGACGAGGTGATCAGGGCGGTGGTGCTTCCATCAGCGCCGAGCAGGGCGAAGCGGCCACGATCCTCGCTGTAGTTAGGCCCCTGGGCCGGATGGAGCCCGTCGAAACGCAGCGTGTGGCCGGACAGTTGCACGGTCTCGCCGGCATGCATCGACAGTATCTTCTCGGTGCCGAAGCAAAGCGTGCCAACGATGCCGAGCGTGGTCAGCCCGAGGCCGAGATGGGCGAGCGCGGTGCCGAAGACCGAACGCGGCAGGCCGGCGAAGCGCCTGAGCATGATGGCAGGCGCGACACTGCCAAAGCCGGACTTGACGGCAATATCGGTGAGCGCGCCGCAGATCAGCCAGCAGGCCAGGCCGACGCCAAGTGCGGCGAACACCGACGCGCCATCGATGAACAAGGCCGTCACCAGCACGGCCAGAAGCGCTGCGGCGAAGGCCGCCATCAGCCGCTGGGCGACGGCGAAAATGTCGCCGCGCTTCCAGGCCAGCAGCGGCCCGAACGGAACCGCGATCAGAAGCGGCACCATCAGCGGGCCGAATGTCAGGTTGAAGAATGGCGCGCCGACCGAAATCTTGTCGGCTGAAACGGCCTCGACGACCAGCGGATACAGCGTGCCGATAAGCACGGTGGCGGTGGCCGTGGTCAGGAACAGATTGTTGAGGACCAGCGCCCCTTCGCGCGAGATCGGATGAAACAGGCCGCCGGCCGTCAAGCTCGAGGCGCGCAAGGCGAACAACGCCAGTGATCCGCCGATGAACAGTGTCAGGATGCAGAGAATGAACACGCCGCGCGTCGGATCGGTGGCGAAGGCGTGGACGGAGGTGAGCACGCCGGAGCGCACCAGGAAGGTGCCAAGCAGCGACAGCGAGAAGGTCAGGATCGCCAGCAACAGCGTCCAGATCTTCAGGGCCGAGCGCTTTTCCATGACAATCGCCGAATGGAGCAGCGCCGTGCCGGCCAGCCAAGGCATGAACGAGGCGTTCTCGACCGGATCCCAGAACCAGAAACCGCCCCAGCCAAGTTCGTAATAGGCCCAGTAGGAACCCATGGCGATGCCGCCGGTCAGGAACATCCAGGCGACCAGCGTCCATGGCCGCACCCAGCGCGCCCAGGACGCGTCGATGCGGCCTTCGATGAGGGCGGCGACCGAGAAGGAAAAGCAGATCGAGAAGCCGACATAGCCGAGATAAAGCAGCGGCGGATGGATGGCGAGGCCAAGGTCCTGCAGAATTGGGTTGAGATCGCGGCCCTCGATCGGCGCCGGATTGAGCCTGGCGAACGGGTTGGACGTCGCCAGGATGAACAGCAAGAAGGTGGCGCCGATCGCGCCTTGCACGGCCAGCACGTTGGCTCGAAGGGTCGCGGGAAGATTGCTGCCGAAAGCAGCGACGAGCGCCCCGAAGAAGCTCAGGATCAGCACCCAGAGCAGCATCGAGCCCTCGTGATTGCCCCAGGTGCCGGTGATCTTGTAGATCAGCGGCTGCAGCGAATGCGAGTTGTCCCAGACGTTGGCCACCGAAAAGTCGGACGTCGCGTAGGCCGTCGCCAGCGCCGCGAAGGAGAGAGCGGTCAAGGTAAAGCCGGTCACCGCGACCGGACCGCCTACGGCCATCAACTTCTGGTTGTCGAGGCGTGCGCCGAACAGCGGCACCAGCGTCTGCACCAAAGACAGCGCGAACGCCAGGACCAGCGCGAAATGTCCGGTTTCAACCAAGGCCGCTACTCACTTTTGCTCTCCTGCCACACGCCCTTGGACTTGAGGCCGTCGGCCACCTCCTTGGGCATGTAGGTCTCGTCGTGCTTGGCCAGCACGCTGTCGGCGACGAACACGCCGTCCGGGCGAAACGTGCCTTCAGTGATGACGCCCTGCTCCTCGCGGAAAAGGTCGGGAAGAATGCCGGTGTAGGTGACCTTGACCTGCTTCTGGTTGTCGGTCACCGAAAAAGCGACGGTGGTCCCCTGACCGCGCTCGATCGTGCCTTTTTCGACGAGGCCGCCGAGCCTGATACGCTGCCCGGGCTGCAGGCTGGCGGTGGTCAGATCGGCGGGCATGTAGAAGTAGGAGGCCTTCTGGCCGAGCGCGTAGAAGGTCAGGCCGGTGGCGGCACCGAGGAAGGCCAACCCTCCGGCGATCACCGACAGTCTTTTCTGCTTGCGCGTCATTTCTTACTCCGTCGCCGTCAGGCCAAGCGAGGCGGCAAAGGCGGTGAATTTCTTCGCTTCGTCACTATCGGAGCCAAAAACGGCGATACCGCGATTGAGCGCGTCGCGCGCCTGATCGGCCTTGCCCAGCACGACATAGGAACGAATAAGCTGCATCCATCCTTCCGCATCGCGCGGGTTTTGCCGCAGTTTTTCATCAAGCCCCGCAACCATGGTGTTGATCATCGCTTCCCTATCCTGCGGCGACATCGACGAGGCGGCGTCGACATCCCCGGGGTTCGGGCCTTTTGCAGGCACTCCCGAAGCGACGCTGCGCCTGGCGGATTCGGCCAGTGCCTGCTCGACGGCGCCGCGCCAGGGCGAGTCCTGCGGCAAGGCCGCAAGCATTTTCTGCCAGCCAGCCGTCGCCTCCGCAATGCGGCCTTCCTGCGCCATGCCCATCGCCAGATAAAAGCTGGCCTTCGGATTTGCCGGATCGAGCTTCAGCGCCGCCTCGAAGGCGGCCTGAGCGTCGGCCGAGACAATGCCGCCCGCTGCGCTGGCGATCGCGTCGCCGAGGCCGGCCTGGCGGGCTGCGCTGTCGCCGTCGAGGCGAATGGCGTTGCGGTACGCCGTCACCGCATCGGAAAACCGCTGCATGCGCAGATAGATTGGCGCCAAAACATCCCAACCCCTGCCATCGGACGGGTTGGCGGCAAGGTGGGCCTCGGCGCGTGCCACCAGCTCGTCGACCGAACTGTCGGCGGGATTCTTGGCCAGTCGCTCGCTGAGCGGCTGCGACGGCAGATCGGGCGAGCCGAGTTGGCTGTACAAGCCCCAACTGACCAGCGGAACCGCCAGGACCGCAGCCGTCGCAACCAGCCTGGTCGCCATCGATGGTTGCCGCGCCGCTGCCTTGTCGGCGGCATTGTCCAGGCGAAGGATGCGGCGGGCGATCTCCGCACGCGCCTCTTCGGCCTCCGCCGGCTGGATCAGGCCACGCGCCACGTCGCGGTCAAGCTCGGACAACTGGTCGCGATAGACTTCAAGGTCATGATCGCTGCTCGCCGAACCCCCCTTCGGGCCGCCGGCCAGCGGCAGCAGAACCGCCAGGCTTGCACCCAGCGTGAGAATGGCGGCTATGACCCAGAACAGCATGCTTCTTCCAATACCGGCAGAGCCCTGCCCTGCCAACACAGGCGTCCTGCGACGCTTTGACGGCAGATGCGTCGCATGTCCTTGATCGTTGTCGACCGGACCCAAAGCGCGTCGCGTTCGACCGACGTAATGCTACGCACTTAGATAATTGTTTTCATGCATGTCGTCATCGCAAGACCGCTGCACACCCTCGGGTCAGGCCCCGGCCGGTCGTTACGTCAACGGCGTCCAGCTGCCATCGGCGTTGCGGCAAGCGGTTCCGCGCGCGGTGGCGCCGGCGGCGCCGGTAAACACCGTATGGGTGTATTGTCGGCAGTCCTGCGAGCCGACACGATAGGGCTGGGCGGGCACCACTTCACCGTAATGCGCCGACCGATCGCTCTTCCACGTCACTTTATGGCTGCTCGCCGTGTACTCGAGCGCCCTGTATTCCGCCTCCAGCGCCTTGCGCTTTTCGGGATCGCTCAAGCCGGTACCGATCGATCCGCTGACGAGGCCGCCGCCCATGGCGGAAATGACCGTCGTCGCGATCTTGCCGCCACTTGGCGGCGTTGCGGCCGGCTGCGGCGCCACCGTGGGACCCGGGCTCGTGCCCAGCGTCGTACAGCCGGAAACGGCCAGCAGTGCGGAAACGAGCGCGACGCGAATCTTCATGCCAACAACCGGTCTCTTGAGTTAATGCGGGGGGCCGCGCCATCGGGGGAAGTCGGCGTGGCCATAGTGTCGATGTTTGTCGGAAGTTTGGCCGCGGCCGACGGCTCCGGGACCAGTCGACTTGCCGCAATATCACGCACCGTTGATCAATGTCGACCTGGCCCAGCAAAAAGCATAGGCCTAGTGAAGGCTCCGCAATCGAACCACCGCCTTCAACCCGCCCATGCTGGACCGTTCCAGAGCCAGAACGCCTCCGTATTCGTTGACGAGGTCGGCGACAATGGCAAGTCCAAGCCCGGTGCCCGGCCTAGTCTCGTCGAGACGCCGTCCGCGCTTCAGCGCCTCGCGTGCCTTGTCTTCTGGAATGCCCGGCCCGTCATCCTCGATGCTGATCTCGAACAGATTGACAGCACCCTCCTTGCCGGAGCCAGTCATCTTGCCGGAGCCAGTCATCTTGCCGGAGCCAGTCCTCTTGCCGGAGATTGGCGCCACCGTCACCGCGACCGCGCTCTTTGCCCATTTCATGGCGTTGTCGAGCAAATTGCCAAGCAATTCTTCCAGATCCTCGCGTTCGCCGGCAAAGACGATATCGACTGCCGGCAGCGAAAGTGAGAGAGCGGTCTGCGGATTGAGTTTTTGCAGCACGCGCACCATGCGCTCGACCAGCGGCGCCACCGGCGTGCGATAGACGACGCTGTCGCGTTGCGCCGCGACGCGGGCGCGCTGCAGATAGTGGTCAACCTGCTTCTGCATCGAGGCGGCCTGTTCGGCTATGAGCTGGCCCTTGGCGCCGCCGAGCGCCCGCCCCTCGTTGATCAGCACCGCCAGCGGCGTCTTCAGCGAATGGGCGAGATTGCCGACCTGCGTCCGCGAGCGCTCGACGATACGCTTGTTGTTTTCGATCAACGCGTTGGTCTCGTCGGCGAGCGGCTCGATCTCGGCAGGGAAGCGACCGTCGAGCTTTTGCGCGGTTCCTTCGCGCACCATGGCGAGAGCGTCCCTGACCCGGCGCAATGGCTGCAGGCCCAGCAGGATGGCAATGGCGTTGATGGCGATCATGCCGACGCCGAACAGCGAAAGATAGGTCAGCAGGCGACGCTGGAAGGCGCTTATCTCCTGCTCGAGCTCGGTCTTGTTGCCCATGACGCGGAAGCGCGCTGCGCGATTTTTCGCGTCGAGAACGAATTCGCTCTCGAACACTTCCAGTTCCTCGCCATCGATGCCTTCTGTCGCATAGCTGCGCTGGAAGCTGGCGTTGAAAGGAACCTCGGCGACGCTTGGCGACAGGATCGCCTCGGTCATCGAGGAGGAGTGCAACTCACCGCTCACGCCTTCCGACGCAGGCTCCACCGACCAGTACCAGCCGGAATTCGGCTCCGAGAACCGAAGGTCGCCCAGGTCGGGAGCGCCGGTCAGCGAACCGCCTTCGGACACGCCGACCGAGCCGATCAGATTGAACAGATGCGCCGACAGCAGGCTGTCGAAACCGCGCTCGCTCGCCTGGCGATAAAGGGTCGTGATCAGCGTGAAGATGACAATCAGGGTGAGTATCGCCCAGACCGTGGAAAAGGCGATCACCCGGAACGCCAGCGAACGCGGCCCGAACCGCAGCGAAAGCGGCGTCCTTGCAGTTTTTTTTTGCGGTTCCGCCTTACGCCTCCGGCTCACGCATTCGATACCCCATGCCGCGAACGGTTTCTATCATGTCGATGCCCATCTTCTTGCGAAGCCGCCCGACAAAGACCTCGATTGTGTTGGAATCG
Organism: Mesorhizobium sp. L-2-11; assembly: GCF_016756595.1. Lineage (NCBI taxonomy): Bacteria > Pseudomonadati > Pseudomonadota > Alphaproteobacteria > Hyphomicrobiales > Phyllobacteriaceae > Mesorhizobium > Mesorhizobium sp. L-2-11. The sequence continues at coordinate 4,789,311 of NZ_AP023257.1, forward strand.
CGGTCGAAATCCTGATCGTAAAGGTGCTCGACCAACTCGGTTCGGGACACGACCTTGCCCATATGGTGCATCAAATAGGCAAGCAGGCGAAATTCGTGCGACGTCAGCTTCAACGGCACGCCGTCGACATCGGCCTTGGAGGCTTTGGTGTCGAGCCGCAGCGGCCCGCAGGTCAGCTCGGACGACGCATGGCCGGCCGCGCGTCGGATGAGTGCTCTGACCCTGGCCAGCACCTCTTCGATGTGGAACGGCTTGGTGACATAATCGTCGGCGCCGGCATCGATGCCGGATACCTTGTCGCTCCAGCGATCGCGCGCCGTCAGAATCAGGACCGGCATCTTGCGGCCACCGCGCCGCCAGCGTTCGACCACGCTGATGCCGTCCATCTGCGGCAAGCCGATGTCGAGCACCACGGCGTCATAGGGCTCGGTGTCGCCGAGGAAATGCCCTTCCTCACCGTCGAAGGCCCGGTCGACAACATAGCCGGCATCGACAAGCGCGTCGGATATCTGCCGGTTCAGATCCTTGTCATCTTCGACGACGAGTACGCGCATGCGGGGACAATACCAGTTGAGGAATCGGCCTGTTGAGGCGCTGGACTTCAGATATAGGCCGATTCCAGCGCCTGGGATACGGCAGGCATCAGTTCAGCGGAATGACGATCTCCGTGCGGCGTGGACGCTGCCCATCCTTGCCCGGAACCAGCACGACGATGACACAGACCGGCTGGCCACCTCGCGTCGACTGCGACGCCTTGGCCAGCGTGCCGCCATTCTGCTCGGCGACCTGCTGACCGATCGCGTAGCAGTCGGAGGAAGCCAGGACGATCGGCCGGTTGTGCTCGGGCACGACGACCGGCAGCGCCGTCGCCTGCGACGCAAACAGACCGGCAGCGCAGAGCGCAAGTGTCGCGGTTGGGAAGTGGGAGCGAAATGTTTTCATGATCAGCGTCCTAACGCATCGGTGCTGAACGTGAAATGAACATCGAATGCCTGCAACACAGCCTGTCTCACCCCCTGAAATGCGACACAACCAGCCTTGTGATTTCGCCGCCCCAACCCGGCAAATCCAAGCCAGTCTAGACTGGGTTGCAGCCATATTGAAAGCGCGTCAGGCGTTTTCTTCCGTTACGGCACGAAAACGCAGCAGCCCGTGACAGGCTGACAGATCCTCGTCGTAACGGACCTCGCTGAATTCGAGCCTGAGATTGACGCGGTGATGCTCGTCGAGCGCCAGCGGCGCATGCTGGAGGCGGGCGCTGACCATGTCCATCACGTCGAGCACTTCTTTCCTGGCCTCGGATTTCGACCAGAAATGCAGAGTGAAAAGCTGCTCGGCGTCATTCTCCCTGCCTGTTACCTCGTCATAGACGCTGGTCCGGCCGAACGTCACATAGGGAAACGGGATATTGTCCGGGGCATGGTCGAATAGTTTTGCGCCGCCCAATGCCGCCGACAGGGAACCGTCAGCGTCCAGTGCTTGGAACAAGGCCTTCTGCAACGCGGCAGCCGGCGCGGCCATTGTTTTCTCCCTCGCCCGTCGCGGCTGAACAGGCCTTCATCCGACATCGATTTCCGTGCAGCGTAGCCGCGTTGAAATTCTGCCGCCAGATCCCGGGATTTCCAAGGCCGCGATCGCGCGGACAGTCGGTATTCATCGAAAATCGGCTGCGGTCAGCACATACATGCTCTTGCCGGTACGGGCATAAGCGTTCCTTGCGACGTCATGTATGGGACCGACGGCCGAATCGAAGGCGGCGAGATATGCGGCTTCGGCTGTCGCCGTCCCCGGCGGCGCCGTCGAGATGGCGTCGGCATGGACAAAGAAAGAGATCTGGCACATGCCATCATAGCCGACGAAGCGGATCCGCCGGCTCGCCTCGTCATAGCTTCGGCTTAGGTTTGGAAATGTCAGGCTCATGGCTTGATGCCGTCAAGCGGCCCCCGCTTTCTTGCCTGCCGCCCGCTTTTTCTTGGGAGCGACGGGATTGAGGGCTTCCGCCGCACGGTCGGCCTCTTCCTTGGCCAGCCGCAGCGCCCGCAACTTTTCGGTCTTGATGGTCCTGGCCTTGGCCTCGGAAATATATTCGGCGGTAGCCTGGTTTCGCTCGGCGGTTTTCTTCTGCTTCTCCATGAAGCGCGCCTCAGCTTTTTCCATGATATTCTGATTGGGTTCCGCCATCGATAAAATCTCCTTTTCGCTGAGGTGTTGAAAATTAGTTTCTCACCTAAAATAGGAACTCGGGACGGAAAAACCAATTTTCAGAATGTTTTTGATTGAACAAATGCTTGAAATGACATCGTGAAATAATACTAGATTCATTCGCACAGAGCTCAATGCGGCACCGACTGCAACAAGCGAAGCGGCAGGGCACAGCATCCGCGGTGCGGAATACGGCCAGGGCTCACGGCGGCCACCTTCGTGCAGGGACTGCACTGATCCTCACGAGACCGGTGCTGCGCCACCCTCTTCCGTGCAGTTTCACCGGCCAGGAGCCAAGCGATGGCGACGTGGCGCGTTTCATGCGCTTTATCGCGGCGCGGTAGGCGGGTGCGAGGTGGCGGAGGTGGCATGTCCTACCCTGGTATCAACAAACTGTACCGCGAAAGCTCCCCTCACCCTTGTGAGCGAGGCCAAAATGGACAAATAGTCTGGTAGGAGTGCCGCTTCTCAGTGGGAGGCGTAGCCGCAGCCGGATCTTGGAATGACCAGTCCTTTGAAAACACGCAGGAAGAGGGGTCCGATTGCCGCAAGACTGCTGGCGGCGGATGCGTGGTTCGATTCCTCGCTCTACGAGATCGGCTTCAAGGCGCGCCGGTTCTGGGAAGCGGCCACCATTTTTTTCCGGCGCTTCCGCGTCTCCGGCTGGCGCCGCGGCATCATCGAACTGTTGAGTGAGGGCTTCACGCTCGGCGCCGGCGGCATCGTCGTCATGCTGGCGCTCGCCTTGCCGGCCTTCCAGGAAACCGCCGGCGACTGGCGCGCCCAGGGCGATTTCGCCATCACCTTCCTCGACCGCTATGGCAATGAGATCGGCCAGCGCGGTATCATCCAGCGCGATTCGGTGCCGGTCGACGAGATGCCCGACCAGGTCATCAAGGCAGTGCTGGCCACCGAGGATCGGCGTTTCTTCGATCACTACGGCATCGATGCGCTCGGTCTTTCGCGCGCGATCTTCGCGAATGTGCGGGCGAATTCCGTGGTGCAGGGCGGCTCGAGCATCACCCAGCAGCTGGCCAAGAACCTGTTCCTGACCAATGAACGGACGTTGGAGCGGAAGGTCAAGGAAGCCTTCCTGGCGCTGTGGCTCGAAGCCAATCTGTCGAAGAAGGAGATCCTGCAGCTCTATCTCGACCGCGTCTATATGGGCGGCGGCACGTTCGGCATCGAAGCGGCCGCCGATTTCTATTTCGGCAAAAGCGTCAAGGATGTGAACCTCGCCGAAGCGGCGATGCTGGCCGGCCTGTTCAAGGCACCGACCAAATACGCGCCGCACATCAACCTGCCTGCTGCCAGGGCGCGGGCCAATGTGGTGCTGTCGAATCTCGTCGAAGGCGGCTTCATGAGCGAGGGTCAGGTGCTGCAGGCGCGGCTGAATCCGGCTGAAATCGTCGACCGCGGCGAGCAGAAGAGCCCGGACTACTACCTCGACTGGGCATTCGAAGAGGTCAAGAAGATCGCCGCGAAGTCCGGCCAGCATTCGCTGGTCGCCCACACCACTTTCGACGCCAACATCCAGAAGGCGGCGGAAGAATCGATGGAGTTCCATCTCCGCCAGTTCGGCAAGGAATACAACGTCACCGAAGGCGCCATGGTCGTCATCGAAACCAATGGCGCAGTCAGGGCGATCGTCGGCGGCCGCGACTACGGCGCCAGCCAGTTCAACCGCGCCACCAAGGCGCTGCGCCAGAGCGGCTCATCGTTTAAACCTTACGTATACGCAACGGCGATGGAGCACGGCTTCACGCCGGACTCCGTCGTTTCCGGCGCGCCGATCTCCTGGGGTGCCTGGTCGCCGCACAATTACAATGACGGACGGGCCGGCAAGGTCACGCTGATCACGGCGATGGCCAAATCGGTCAACACCGTGCCGGTGCGGCTGGCCAAGAATCATCTCGGCATCAAGCCGATCAAGGCGATGGCGGAAGCCATGGGCGTCGAATCGCCGCTCGAATCGCACAAGACGATGGTGCTCGGCACATCGGGCATGACCGTGATGGACCAGGCGACAGGCTATAGCGTGTTTGCCCAGAACGGCTTCGTCGGCTCCCGGCATGGCATCACCCAACTCGTCACCCGTACCGGCGAGGTGGTTTACGATTTCGCCAAGGATGCGCCGCCGCCGCGCCGTGTGCTCTCGGAACAGGCGCTGAAATCCATGAACACCATGCTGGCGGCGGTGCCGGTGATGGGCACGGCGCGGCGCGCTGCCCTTCCCAATATCGTTTCGGCCGGCAAGACCGGCACAACCCAGTCTTACCGCGACGCCTGGTATGTCGGATTCACAGGCAACTACACGGCTGCCGTGTGGCTCGGCAATGACGACTTCACCCCGACCAACAACATGACCGGCGGCTCGCTGCCGGCGATGGTTTGGCAGCGGCTGATGGTCTATGCGCACCAGAATATCGACCTCAAGCCGATCCCCGGCCTCGATCATCCCTTCGTCGACGAAGAGATCGCCGCCAAGGCCGAGGAAGCGGAAAAGAAGAATGCCGAGCAGGCAGCGGCCGACACCGCTGCCGAGCGCCCGCCGGTGCTGTCCAGCCAGACGACGCGGGCGCTCAGGGACATCACAAGGCTGTTCCAGTCGGCGCCCGTCCTCCAGGCGCCTGCGACGCCGGAGACCCTGTCGGCGCTTTGATGCCGGCACGACGGGCCAGGCCATCGCTCGGCCGCAATTCCACAGAGGTCCGCTTGCCATGGCCCCCTGCCCCGCGATATCCCCGGGCGGCACTCCTCTTGCCCGCGGCTCTCCATGCTCAAAAACGCATTCCTGACGCTCTTCGCGCTTGCCATAGCCATCGGCGGCGGCGGCGGCAGCGTCTGGTACGCTCTCAAGACGCAGGATGGCATTGGCGCGATCAGGATCGGCCAATGGACGGCGTTTCCCGATATCGGCACGCAGGCTGCGGATCCTTACTCGAAAGCCCGCGTGGCGCGCGAGGGTGTCCTTGCACTCGGGCAGGCAGAAGGCCTGTCGTTTGTCGCCGAACGCGATTCCGACGGCGAACTGTTGAAACGCCAATGCGCCTATGAAATAGAAGGCGGATTTCCCACGGCTCGGTTCTGGACCCTCTATGCCGCCGATCGGTCGCTCAGCGTGGTCGAGACCGGCAAGCCAAGGCTTGCGGCACTTCAGTCCTACCAGGTGCTGCGCCAGCCCGACAATTCCGTGCTTATTTCCGTCAGCAACCGCCCCGCGCCGGGCAACTGGCTGCTTTCCGACGGCTTCGGCCGGATGTATCTCGTGCTGACATTCTACGACACGCCGATCGCCAGCAGCACGGGCCTTTCGGATGTCACGCTGCCGCAGATCGTGAAGGTCGGCTGCAATGCGTAGGCTGCTGCACGCGATCCTGATCGGCCTGCTTGGCGCCGGCATCGTACACATCATCGTGCTGCTGCTCGTCCCGGAATTTTCCGAAGGCAATGCCTGGTCGCGGCTGGCCATGGCCTCCAACCTTTATCGGATGACCAGGCTGGACGCTGAGGCCGGCGGTACGCCAGTGGTGAAATCCGTCGATCCGCTGTTTTATGCTGCGGCTTGCCGCTTCGATCTGTCCGATGGGATGGTTCGGGTGAAGGCACCGGGAAACGTCCCGTTCTGGTCCGTATCGGTCTATGACCGCAGCGGCCATAACATCTACTCCTTCAACGACCACAGCGCGACCGGAAGGGTGCTGGACAGTATCGTACTGACACCGGCGCAGATGATCGAGATCCGCAAGGATCTGCCGGAGGAATTGCAAGGGGCAATCTTCGTCGAAGCGCCCATCGACGAAGGCATGTTCGTCATCCGCTCCTTCGTGCCCGACGACAGCTGGAAGCCGACAGTGTCGCGGTTTCTCGAGCAGAGTTCCTGCGAGCTGCAGGATTACTGACGTCAACCGAAATATGCCGCCGGTTCCGGCCCATGCCTTGCGAGCCGCCGCGGCGCTAATTCAAGCGGATAGAGCATCCTTTGCGCGCCCAACAGGGCGCGGCCAATCCATTCAGCCGCGACGCGCTTTAATGATGCGGAACAGGCAACGTCCCCGGCACCGTCCTTGACGAGCCCGGCTTGTCCGGACCAGCGCCTGGCCGCGTCTCGCCCGTCAGTTGCGGTTGCTCGTAGCGGACGCCGGGGAAAATGATCACCGCCGCCGGCGTTCCCTTTCGTTCTGCTCGATTGGTTGCCGCCGTTCGCGGCACGAAAGACAGTACCATGCCCATGGTTCGTGCATTCCTCTCGGTTGCCCCGGAGCACAACGCAACGCCTCCAATCTGATTAAGGAGCCAGTAGGTTAACGGAACGCTAACGGATCTCCGCTAATTTGATCTTTGTTCCAGGGTCGGCAAGTCCTGACCCGAGGCAAATGCGAAACCGACACAGTCCCGGTCGAGCATGGTCCAGATTGTGTCGAGTGTCAGGCGTATCCTTCGTGTCATCTGCGGATTTCAGGCAAATCGCTATACGGGCTGAATCGGGAAAGGCCGAAAGGCTGTTCCGCGCCACGGTGTCGGCGTTCTGTTCGCTGACCCGCCCTTCGCGCCGGGAGATCGCGCAACTTGAGGATCTGACGCTTCCGCTTTTCGCCGATGTGTCGGTCGAATCGCGCCGCTACGTCGCCGCCGCCCTTTCCGAATGCGAATATGCGCCTGCTGCGCTGGTCCGGCGGCTTTGCGAGGAGCCGGTCGAGGTTGCCGCGCCGCTGCTCATCCGCTCGCGCGCGCTCAGCGATATCGACCTCATCGCGCTGATCGGGCGTCATGGCCTGCCGCATGCGCGCGCCATTGCGCGCCGCAAGGATCTGAACCCGACCATCGCCCACCTGATCAGGGCGCTTGAAAAGCCGACGCTGGTGAGCGTGCGGCAGCCGGAGGCGAACGCCAAGACGGTGCCCGAAAGCGCCGAAGTCGTCGCCGATGGCAGCCAGCAGGTGCCCGGCGCCGCCGCCGAGAATGCACGGCGCCGGCTGCGGTCGATGATGCGTGATGCCGAGAGCGGCGGCGCGACCATCAATCCGTTCGCCGGCGTTAACACCTACGTCAAACTGCGCGAGACGGCGCTGACCGGCAATGCCGCATTCTTCCAGACAGCACTGGCCGACGCGCTCGAGATCGATTTTTCAACGGCGCGGTCGCTCACCGCGAACCAGCACTACACGTCGCTGCTGGCCGCCCTGCGCGCGCTCGATCTCGGTGAAGAGCGGGCGTTCCTGATCACCGTGGCCGTCTATCCCGCAGAGTTTTCGCATCCGCAGGCCATCCGCATCTTTCTCGACCGCTATCGGCTGCTGCATCGCGACGCAGCGCTGGACAGGCTACGCGGCTGGAAAGCCGAGACACTGTCGAAGGCCATTCGCAATGCCGGACCGATCGCGGCAAACGCCGACAGCCGCAAAGCGGACAGCGACAATACTGCCGCCAGCCCTAGAGCGGGATGAGATTTATGGGAGTCGTGGGATTCCCAAATCAGCGATGATCTGATTCAACCTTGCTGCTGGGCAGGAGGCCAGCATTGATGGTTGGATATTCAATGGACCTGCGCGAACGGGTTGTTGCGGCGGTCAAGGTTGAAGGGCTTTCGCGGCGCGCGGCGGCTGCTCGATTTGGCGTCAGCTACAGCGCGGCGATCGAGTGGCTGAAGCGGGTGGAACAGACGGGGAGCGTGGCGCCCCGCCAAGTGGGCGGCTACAAGCCGAAGAAGATATCGGGAGCGTGGCGCGACTGGCTTGTCGAGCGCTGCCGGGAGAAGGACTTCACCTTGCGCGGGCTTGTGGCCGAACTTGGCGAGCGTGGCCTGAAGGTTGACTACCGCTCGGTGTGGGAGTTCGTGCACGCCGAGAAGCTGTCTCACAAAAAAAGACGCTGATCGCCGCCGAGCAAGATCGTCCCGATGTTGCGCGCCGACGGAGGCAATGGGTTCTGTATCAGGACCGGATCGACCCCGCCCGCCTGGTGTTCATCGACGAGACCTGGACCAAGACCAACATGGCCCCGCTCAGGGGTTGGGCACCGGTCGGACAGCGGATCAAGGCCAAAGTTCCCAATGGCCACTGGAAGACAATGACCTTTCTGGCTGCGCTGCGTCATGATCGCGTCGAAGCGCCCTGGCTCATCGACGGGCCGATCAACGGCGAGAGGTTCCTCCTCTATGTCGAGAAGGTTCTCGTGCCCACTCTCCAGCCGGGCGACATCGTTGTGATGGACAATCTCGGCAGCCACAAAGGCAAGGCCGTGCGTCGCGCCATCCGAAAGGCCGGCGCGAGGCTCTTCTTCCTGCCGAAATACTCGCCTGACCTCAATCCGATCGAACAGCTCTTCGCCAAGCTCAAGCACTGGCTGCGAAAGGCCGCAAAGCGCACCGTTGAAACGGTCTGCAACGCCATCGGCCAGATTCTCAACCGCGTCACACCGCTCGAGTGCTCAAATTACTTCGCAAACTCAGGCTATGACCGCAGGTAATCTCATCCCGCTCTAAAGCGCGTCGCGTTTGACCCGGCCTTATCGCAAAACCGCTGCACACCCTCGGGTCAGGCCCGAGGGCGTGGCTTTTGCGCGACATGCATTAAGGCGCGTCGCGCCTGAAAAGAGATTCAAGTGAACGCTCTAAGCCTTTGTCTTTCATGCATATCGCTATTGCGACTTGACGGAAATAAGCTCCTCGACGGGAACAGAGCCGGCCTCGATCTCGACCACCCAGATGTCGGGATCGAATTTCTTCTCCCTTTCCAGTCGCGCGTCAAAGACGGCGGCGTCTTCGCCGGCGCCGAGCAGACTGAAGAAACGATCGTCGGGTTTGGCTGAATCGTAACTCGTCTGCGGCGCCGGGCCAAACAAGGCAATCTCGCCCATGCGGCCACGCGCCAGCACGAAGACGGCGCCGGCCTCGGTTGCGCCGCGCTTGACCACGGCGGCAAAGCCGCCGGCGCCGAAAACCCGGCGCAACAGGGCCGACACCCACAGATCGGTGGTTACGCGCATGGCAGGATTCTGGACGACATCGGACGGTACTTAGAACGCTTTGCGTCTTGGTGAAACCAAAACCGCCCTGCGACCATCAGTTGGTCAGGCCGATCTCGCGCATCTTGACGTAGACGACCTCGTCGGGCTCGCCGGTCTCAGGCAGACCAAACAGCGACTGGAACTCCTTGATCGCTGCCTTGGTGCGGGCCCCGACCACGCCATCGAGCTGCATGTCGTCATTGCCGAATGCCTTCAACCCGGCCTGGATTTTGATGATGCGGGCGTCGGGTGCCTGCGCCGGCGCATCTGCCGGCGCCGAAGCGGAAACGGGAATCGCGGCCGTGTCGTCCGGACGGGGTGCCGGATGCGGCACGACCGTCGAGGCGGTTGGCGTGGCGCCAAGTTGATCGAGCAGAACACCGTCGATCTCGCCGGAAGCGTTGAGCCCGACCTTCTGCTGATAGGCCTGGATGGCCTTACGCGTGTTGGGGCCGGAAATGCCGTCGACGGTGCCGGAATAGAAATCGAGATCCTTCAATATGCCCTGGACCTGCTCGACCATCGGATCACTCTTGATCGGGGCCGGGTCCGGCCGCACGATGTTGATGGTGGTTTCAGGCTCGTCGGCGCCGGCTCGAGCAAAGCCCTCGATGCTCCTGGTCGCAAAAAACGCGCCGGCATGAGGAAAAGGCTGATACCACAAAGCGTTCGCCGAGACGTAGAACAGCGTCACCAGGAAGGCGGTCGAACCGCCAACCAGAACCGGATTGCGTGAAATCTGGCTGCCGAGGGCGACCGCGCTGCGTTGGAAGGCATTGCCGCGGCGCTTGACCGCCTTAGGCTGTTTTGCGGAGCGAGCCATGCCTGTCCCCTTTCGTCTCCGCCTTGGCCGCAGGCATCGGCAGTACGCCGGGCTTGTCGTTCGAACGTCCTTTCGGTCCGTTCACCGGCAGACTGATCGTGACCGTGGTGCCCTCCCCCGGCATGCTTTCGATCGACATCGTGCCCTCGTGCAGCGCCACCAGACCCTTCACCAGCGACAGGCCGAGCCCGGTGCCCTCGAAGCGGCGGGTATAGTCGTTCTGGATCTGCATGAACGGCTTGCCGAGATTGGCAAAGTCTTCCTCGGCAATGCCGATGCCGGTGTCGCTGACCCAGAAATGCAGTCGCGAGCCGATCCGCTTGGCGCCGACGACGACATCGCCGCCATCGGGCGTGAACTTGATGGCGTTGGAGACGAGGTTGATGAGTATCTGCTGCACGGCACGACGGTCGGCGTTTATCTCGCCTGCATCCGGTGCGATCTGGGCCTGTAGATCGATGTTCTTTGCCTCGGCCTGCAAGCTCATCATCGACTGGCACATTTCGACCGCTTCCACGAAACGGAATGGTTCCGGCTCGGTTGCGTAGGCGCCGGCTTCGATCCTGGACACGTCGAGTATCGAGGTGACGACGGCAAGCAAATGCTGGCCGGACTCCTTGACCAGGCCGACATATTCCTTCTGGCGCGGATCCCTGAAGGTGCCGAACATCTCATGCAGCAGCATGTCGGAAAAACCGATGATGGCGTTCAACGGCGTGCGCAGCTCGTGGCTGACGACCGCCAGAAACCGTCCCTTTGCCACTTCGGCAGACGCGGCCGCCTCTTTCGCAGCGGCAAGCTCTTCGCGCAAGCCGGCGAGTTCGTCGTTTTCGCGCAGGACGAACGTGAGGACGTCCTGCTGCTCTTCCCCGCGCGCCAATTCAAGCGAAAACGGCCGGTAATTGTCCGCCGTCGGGCCATTGCCGTTTTGCGGCAGCCGGACGCGAAGATCGAGCCGGCGCGCCGGCGCGCCATCGCGCATGTCGGCCAGCGCGCTGAGGTATGCAACGCGATCGGACAGATGGATACGATCGAACAGGCCGGTACCGAACAGCAGCTCCGGCTGCAGCTTCAGGATCGTGCGCGCCTTTGCCGACGCATCCAGAACCTCGCCATGCCTGCCGGCCCGCAGGACAACGGCGTCGATGATGTTCTCGAGCCGATCGTCGGTCGCCTGATCAAGCTGCGCGCCGGCCGGGCTGCCAGGCGCTGCGACGCGGGGAACGAGGGTGAGCGCCCAGGCCAGCGGCAGCAGCCAATGCCAAGCGGCTGTTACCGCCGGGCCGAACGGGAAGACAGAACCGGCAAAAGCCTGCAGCAGGACAGCGACACATGCGGATACGGCGCCCCAGAGCGCAGCGCGACGAGACGCGCCGATCCACCAGGCTTCGAACGGCAGCGCCACGACAAGCATGGCGACCGGCGAGGCCATCCCGCCCGCCGCGGCAATGATACCGGCAAGAGCAAGACTGCCCATCACCAGGGCGACCTGGCCGGCGAACGCCATCTTGCCCGAAGCGGCTACCAGCAAGGCAGCAAACCAGCAGAGGCCGAACGTCGCAAAGATCGCAGCCATGGTCACGGTTACGCCCATGCCCGAGGTGACCAGCGTGACTGCTGCGCCTGCGGCAAAAAACGGGGCGGCCAGCATGACACCGATAAACCGCCTCTGGCATCGGCGGTCGTTGTGTCCGAGGATCGACGGATGAACCATACGTTCGCAACCGGCTGCCATCGCGCCGGGCAACTCAACGTATCTGGCCCTTATCGAACTCAACTCAACGCACTCGCACCTGGTCGTGAACAGCCCTGCTTCGCAGCTTGCTTTTGCTGATCTGAAACTCTCATCCAGCGTTTAAGGAATGGATAAGGCAGGACCGATCAATGCCCGGCCTGAGGCAGATATTGGGAGGGCCGGCGCCGCCAAACCTTGGCAATTGTGGCCATAGTAAATGCAACGTTATCCGGGCGGACCGCCCTTCCGCCTCTGACAATCGCCTCCGGCAAGCCGAATTTCTGGAAAATACATAAGGAAAACAGTCGGATAGATGGTTAACCTTAAGTGAAGAAAATCGGCTGGATTTGAGACAAATCCATTGCAAAATGCTTCGTTTCGAATTTGCCAAAAATTTGAGGAAAATTTTCGCTGACCGGGCAAGCCGTCCTTTGCGTGTCCATGCCACTATCGTATCCATAAAGAGGTCATGCCGCACGAACGCATGATCCGGTCATGAATGAGGGCATACAGATGGGCTTTCTGATCAGAATGGCTTTCTGGTTTTCGCTGGTGCTTCTGGCGCTGCCGCTGAATGTCGGCTCAGACGAGACAGGCCACCAAAGCGTCGGGCCGATCCAGGCGTTGTTTGCGGCACGCGAAGCCGTCGGCGATATTGCCGGCATATGCGAGCGCAAGCCCGACGTCTGCGAAACCGGCAAGTCCGCAATGCACACGATCAGCGCCCGGGCCAAGGAGACAGCCAAGATCGCAGCTGCCATGTTGGACGACAAGACCGCCGAACCCGACACGGCGACAACGACCGGCAGCGTGCCCGAAGATTTCGTCCTGCCGGCGAAAGTCCACTTGCCGGCGAAAAACTGAGATATCTTTCAGCGCATCTGTCACAGCACCGCAGGCCGTGCGCGCTCTGACGCCTATGGTGTTTTTCCTCTTTTTCCGTGACGCGGCGTCGCCGGATGATTATATCCGGGGCTATGACCACGACGATCCAAACGATCCGCGACGACTTCTCCCTGCTTGACGAGTGGGAAGACCGCTATCGCTATGTGATCGAACTGGGCGAGGCCCTGCCGCCATTTCCCGATGAGGCACGCAACCCTGCCAACAAGGTGCCCGGCTGCGTCAGCCAGGTCTGGCTGACCACCGAATATGGACCGGGGCCCGACCCAGTCGTCACCTTCGCCGGTGATTCGGACGCGCATATAGTGCGCGGCCTCGTCGCTATCATGCTCGCGCTGTTTTCGAGACGACCCGCCAGCGAGATCCAGAAAACCGACGCGGAAGCGACGCTGAAGGCACTTGGCCTCGACGAGCACCTATCGCCGCAACGCGCCAATGGTCTTCGTTCCATGGTCAAGCGCATCAAGCGCGACGCCGAGGCGGCCTTGAAGCAGACCGCCTGATCAGACGAACAGCGCGATGGCCCGACATGGCCGGAGCCGCAGATATCGCAACGCATATCGATTGCTCCAGCATCGCCCCAACATCAAACGGCGCCCGGAGGCGCCGTTGATCGTCTAACCCAGGTTGGGAGAAGAGCCGGTATCAGCGCCCCTTGCGCTTGCGGCCGAGACCCATCTTCTTGGCGAGCTGTGAGCGGGCGGCAGCATAGTTGGGAGCAACCATCGGGTAGCTTGCGTCCAGGCCCCATTTTTCACGATACTCGTCGGGCGTCAGACCGTAGTGGGTCATCAAGTGACGCTTCAGCGACTTGAACTTCTTGCCGTCTTCAAGACAGACGATGTAGTCGTCATGGACGGAGCGTTTCGGGTTTACTGCCGGCTTCTGCTTGTCGGCAGGAGGCTGTTCACTGGCCCCGCCCACGCGCCCGAGGGCGGCATGGACATCGGCGATGAGGCTGGGCAGCTCGCCGACCGGCACTGGATTGTTGCTGACATAGGCGGCTACGACGTCGGCCGTCAATTCGATCAGCGCATCACTATTTCTGGAAGGTGTTTCGATAATATCCATGGCATCCTGGCCCCAACGTGAGTTGTTTCTACCTGCGCCCTATTTTTGATAGGTCGGGCATCGCGCGAAATTTTTGCAGGAAAGAGCCTCTGCGATTCGCGTCGCAACATCCTAATGAGCCACTAAACCAAGTAAGTCAATTCGCTTCTTGCGCTGTATTCATCGACGGCAATAAATTATTCGACGATCAGCTTCAACCTTTCGTGCACTCTGTAACTTTGCGATATTTTCTGGCCAGACCAGCAGCGGCGGACGCGAGGTCAAGGTGCCGTTACATCCATGAGAGCCAGTAAAAAAAATCTCAATGCTTGGCTATGCTTGGTTGTGGCGCAGGCTATCTGGTTGTTTTCAGAATCCGCGAAACCATAGGTTGCGATTTGCTGTTTGCAAGCACGCCAGAATTCGGCGCAGCCCGGCGCAAACGTACATTCCGGCTCTTGAACCTGCGCTGACGGCGTGTTCATTCCCCATTCAAAATAACTTTCACAGCGAGAGACAATGACCCGAACCGCAGCATTTCCGACTGTCAGCCCGCCGCAAGCAGAGAAGCGACCGGTCTTCGATGTGCATCATGGAGTGACCCGAACGGACGACTATGCCTGGCTGAGAGCCGACAATTGGCAAGAGATGTTCAGGGATCCGTCGCTGCTCGACACGCAGATCCGCGCCCATCTCGAAGCCGAGAACGCCTATCAGGCAGCGCTCGTGGCCGACACCGCCCAGGTGCGGAAGCAGCTTTTCAAGGAGATGAAGGGCCGCATCAAGGAGGATGATTCGTCCGTGCCGATGAAGGATGGGCCGTACGCCTATGGGTCATCTTTCAAGCTTGGCGGCGAGCAGCCGCGTTATTTCCGCACGCCGCGCGACGGCGGCGACCAGGAGATCCTGCTCGACGGCGATCTCGAGGCCGAAGGCAAGGCCTATTTCCGCCTTGGCGGTGTCGACCATTCGACCGAACACCGCAAGCTTCTGTGGGCCTTCGACGACAAGGGTTCCGAATTCTACACGCTTCGCGTCCGCGATCTCGCCGACGGCAACGATCTGGCGGACAGGATTCCGGATACCGGTGGCGGCGGCGTGTGGGATGCCGGAAATGACGGATTTTTCTACACCCGCCTCGATCCCAACCACCGTCCTTCCAAGGTGCTGTTTCATGCCCTTGGCGACAGTCCTGAGAACGACCGGCTGATCTACGAAGAAACCGATCCAGGCTTCTTCATGAATGTCGGCGGCACACGCTCCAACGAGTGGATCATGGTTGGCATCAACGACCACGAGACCTCGGAATATCGCATCATGAGCGCCAGCGAGCCGTTCGCCGAACCGAAGCTGGTTGCTTCGCGCGAGACCGGCCTGCAATACGACCTCGAAGAAGGCGGCGATGTCTTCTTCATTCTCACCAACGCCGACGGCGCCAAGGATTTCAAGATCATGACTGCGCCGGCGAGCGACCCGGTGCGCGCCAATTGGCAGGAGCTGGTGCCGCACGAAGCGGGCCGGCTGATCCTTTCGGTGATCGGCTTCAAGGACCACATGGCCAGGCTTGAGCGCAAGGAAGGCCTGCCGCGCATCGTCGTGCATGACCGCAACAGCGGCGAGGAACACCTCATCTCCTTCGACGAGGAAGCCTTCTCGCTCGGCCTGTCGGGATCCTATGAATACGATACCGAGATCATGCGATTTTCCTACTCGTCCATGACAACACCGGCGCAGGTCTTCGACTACAACATGCGGACCCGCGAGCGCGTGCTGCTGAAGACCCAGGAAGTTCCGTCCGGTCACGACCCGGACCATTACGTGACGCGGCGGCTGATGGCGCCTGCAGCCGACGGCGAACTGGTGCCGATCTCGCTCATTCACCATCGCGACACGCCGCTCGACGGATCAGCGCCTTGCCTGCTTTACGGCTACGGCTCCTACGGCATCACGGTCCCGGCCGCCTTTAACACCAATTTGCTATCGCTGGTCGACCGCGGCTTCGTCTACGCGATTGCCCATGCCCGCGGCGGCAAGGACAAGGGCTATGGCTGGTACGACGACGGCAAGCGGGCGCACAAAATGAACACGTTCACCGATTTCATCGCAGTCGCCCACCACCTCGTCGCCGAACGCTATACGCAACATGACCGCATCGTCGCACAGGGCGGCTCGGCCGGCGGCCTGCTGATGGGCGCCGTCGCGAATATGGCGCCGGAATGCTTCGGCGGTATCGTCGCCGAGGTTCCGTTCGTCGACGTGCTCACCACCATGCTCGACGCGACCTTGCCGCTGACGCCGCCGGAATGGCCGGAATGGGGCAACCCGATCGTTTCGGAGGAGGACTACCGAACGATCGCCGCCTACTCGCCCTATGACAATGTCGCCGCGCTCGACTATCCGCCGATCCTGGCGCTTGCCGGCCTCACCGACCCGCGTGTCACCTATTGGGAGCCGGCCAAGTGGGTGGCGCGGCTGCGCGACCGCAAGATCGGCGACAATCCGGTGCTGTTCAAGATAAATATGGACTCCGGTCATGCCGGCGCATCCGGCCGGTTTTCCAGGCTCGAGGAAATCGCCTTCATTTATGCGTTTGCGCTGAAGGTGGCGGGCAAGGCCGATCTTGCCACCACAGCGCCGCCGACCCTTTTGGACGCACAAACGGCGCTGTAGGAGCGTGATCTTGCGCACCGTCCCCACCAGCGGGAAATCGATTCCGATTTCGGGTCAGGCCTGGTCGATTTTCCGCTCGCAATTGCAATAGCCGAGCGCTACCCAATGCGCGGCTTTTCGCAGCCGCGCCAACCAAAATCATCCAGTCACGCCAAGGGTCCGCCATGTTGCTCGTCGACGTTTATCTCGA
The DNA here is from genome assembly GCF_016756595.1 of Mesorhizobium sp. L-2-11. Classification (NCBI taxonomy): domain Bacteria; kingdom Pseudomonadati; phylum Pseudomonadota; class Alphaproteobacteria; order Hyphomicrobiales; family Phyllobacteriaceae; genus Mesorhizobium; species Mesorhizobium sp. L-2-11. Next base: position 4,805,892 of record NZ_AP023257.1, read on the forward strand.
CAAATCGCCCATCCAAGGCATCGGTGTCTTTGCCAAGAACCACATTCCCCGCGGCACACTGGTCTGGAAGCTCGATCCCAAATACGACCGGCGCATCCCTGTCGAGGTCTATGAGCGCGAAACTGGGCCGGTTAGAGCCTATCTCGATCGCTATTCCTATCCCGATCGGCGCGATCCAAACTTCGTCGTCTTCGAAGCCGACGACGCCCGCTTCATGAACCACGCCGACGATCCCAATTGCGACGTCGCCTCGCCCGAGGAGACATATGCATTGCGCGACATCGCGCCCGGCGAGGAAATGACCTGCAACTACAATCATTTCTTCGAAACCGGCTTCGATTTCCTCGGCGACCGCTGATGCGCCGCGATCCCGTCCGGTCCCCGGAATCAGTTCGCTGGCTGCTTGCGCGCCGGATAGCCACTGGGATGCGGCGGTATGGCCTTGAGATAGGCTGATATCGCCGCCCGGTCCTCGGGCGTCAGTTCGGCCATGTTTCTCTGCACGTCGACCATGGCGCCACCGACGGAATCGAAATCCGGGGTGAAGCCGGTTTCCAGAAAGTAGGCTATCTCGGCCTCCGACCAGTCACTGAGCCCGCCTTCACCCGAAGTGATGTTCGGCACGATGCCGCTGCCTTCGGCAGCCGCGGCCCCCGCCAGCCACTCGCTCTTCCTGGTGCCGCCAGCAAAATCGCGCGGCGTGTGGCATTCGCCGCAATGGCCGGGCCCTTCGACAAGGTAACGGCCGGCCATCACCGGATCCGGCGTGCCATCGGGGAAGGAGACCACCGGCTGGTCACTCAAATAGAGACGTTTCCACAGGCCGATGCCGCGACGGATATTGAACGGGAATCCCAGCGAATTGGGCGGCGACTTGCCGGCGACCGCCGGAAGCGTTTTCAGGAAGGCATGGAGATCGGCAATGTCGGCCGGCTTCATGCGTGCGTAGGAAGCATAGGGAAACGCCGGATAGAAGTGCTCGTCACTCGGCGACACGCCCTTCAGCATGGCGTTGGCGAGATCTTCGACCGACCAGCCGCCGATGCCGTCCGTGGCATCCTGAGAGATGTTCGGTGGCACGAAGATGCCGAACGGCGTCTTGAGTTCGAGACCGCCGGCCAGTTGAAGACGGGCATCGCCTTGCGCGCCTGGCTTCGCATGACAGGACGTGCAGCCGCCGGCATAAAAAATGCGCTTGCCCCTGGCGGCATCGCCGGGGCCGAGCTGCGCCAGGGTTTCGCTGTCGAGCCTGACCGGCGCCGACAGGAACCAGCCGGCAACCGCGCCGGCGGCGCCCAAAACAAGGGCGACGCCGACGAGTTTTTTCAGCAGGCGCATCGCCCGCTATCAGCCCTTCTTGATCCTGTATGTCTGGTGGCAGGTGCCACAATCGCCGCCTATGGTGTTGAACCCCGCCTTCAAGGCATCGACGTCGGCAGGAGCGGCGGCCGCCGCAGCCTTGACGTTGGCGAGATATTTTTCCTCCACCGCCTTGAAGCCGGCCAAATCCTGCCAGATTTTGGGGGCGGCGGTGGTGTCGCCGGTGTCGCTGCCAGCCGGGAAAAGAGTATCGACGTTTGCGTGGAATTTCTCGGCGTTGGCCTGCAGCGCCTTCAACGCCGCCAGCACGGCCGCTGCATCGTAAGGGGTCTCGCCCTTGACGACTTTCGACAATTGGCCGGCGATCTTTCCACGTTCCTTCATAATGGCCTGCCGCTCCTGGATTGGATCGGCAACCGCCGCCGAACCGGCGAAGGCGAGCATCGAGATGGCGAGGATAAGCTTTCTCATTCAACTGGCTCCATGGTGAAGATGTTTCGGGTGAAGGTCCGACTGATCGATAACGGCAAAGGTGGCTTGAAAATTCCGGAAATTCGCCTCACGCTTGTGTGAATTTTCGCGACGGTCGTTCTGTGCTGGAAAAGGGTGGCCGATCCTTTGGTACACAGAGAAAAGAAAAGCCCCGGTTTTGCCGGGGCTTTTCTGCAATTCAGTCAGGCCTACGCCTTTTCGTAGAGCTCAAGGACATGGTCCCAGTTGATGAGACTGTCGACGAAGGCTTCGAGATATTTCGGCCGGGCGTTGCGATAGTCGATATAATAGGAGTGCTCCCAGACATCGACGCCCAGGATTGGGGTCGCGCCATGGACCAGCGGGTTCTCGCCGTTCGGCGTCTTCGAGATCGCCAGCTTGCCGTCCTTGACCGAAACCCAGGCCCAGCCCGAACCGAACTGGGTGGTTCCGGCGGCGATGAAGTCGGCCTTGAACTTGTCGTAGCCGCCAAGATCGCTGTCGAATGCCTTTTGCAGCGCGCCCGGCAATTTGTTGCCGCCGCCGCCCTTCTTCATCCACTTCCAGAAATGGATGTGATTGTAGTGCTGGCCGGCATTGTTGAAGAGCCCGGGGTTCTTGCCGAAGGATTGTTTCACAATCTCTTCGACCGACAAATCGCCGAGCCCGGCTTCGGCAGCCAGCTTGTTGCCGTTGTCGACATAGGCCTTGTGGTGCTTGTCGTGGTGATACTCCAGCGTCTCCTTCGACATGTAAGGCTGCAATGCCTCGTAGTCATAGGGCAAGGCGGGCAATTCAAAAGCCATCGGTCGTACTCCTCGTGGAAAAATCCGGTGTCGATACCGGACTAACATAGGTCTGGATTGGTGTGGAACAACTCCGGAATGAAGCGCCGGTTCCCCTTTTAGCCAGTCAGCCGGCCGAATTCGAATGCGCCCACTCCCAATAGAGTTCGCGCGCCTTTTTCGCTACCGGCCCGGGCTGAAGACTGCGATCCTCGATGCGGGTAACCGGCACGACTTTCGAATGGTTTCCGGTCGAGAATATCTCGTCCGCTTCGAGGAATTCGCGCACCGACAGCGCCTTTTCGATGGTCTTGAAGCCATATTCGTCAAGCAGCGTCATCGTCCGCGAGCGGGTGATGCCGGACAGGAACGTGCCGTTCGGCGCCGGCGTCAGGACATGACCATCCTTGACCAGGAAAATGTTCGAGGTTCCGGTCTCGGCGACATTGCCCAGCATGTCGAGCACCAGGGCGTTGTCGAAGCCGCGCATCTTGGCTTCGAGGATGGCACGACCATTGTTGGGATAAAGGCAGCCGGCCTTGGCGTTGGTCGGCATGGTCTCGATGGTCGGTCGCCGGAACGGCGAGACGCTGACAGAAAAGCCTGCCGGCGAGATCATCGGCGATTCGTAGAGGCAAAGGCAGAACCGGGTCGAGGCCGGATCTGCCGGCACGCCCATATAGCCACCATGCTCGGCCCAGTACATCGGCCTTATGTAGACGGCCGTCTTGCCGTCGAACTTCTTCAGCCCGTCCCAGGTCAGCCCGACGATCTTTTCGGCGCTCATGGATGGTTTGAGACCAAGCGCGATCGCCGAGGCGTTCACCCTAGCGGCGTGGCGGTCGAGGTCGGGGGCGACGCCCTCGAACCAGCGGGCGCCGTCGAACACGCTGGTGCCGAGCCACATGGCATGGCTGCGCGGCCCCAGAATGGCGACGTTGCCTTCATACCAGTCGCCATCCACGAAGGTCCATGTCGCGGATTGCGCCGCAGCCGCCAGTGTCATCGCTTGGTTCCGCATTTCAGAGCCGTCCTGTCTCGCCATTGGAAGATGCTTTGGCGCCTGCCGTCAACTGATATGGCGGAGATTTATTGAGGCCAGCGGTCTGTGACTTGCAATCCGTGCTTGCGCCTGGCCTTGCCTCGCCGCAAAACTGTAAGCATGCAACATGCGGCTTACGTTTTCGATGCTTACGGAACACTGTTCGACGTGCACGCAGCCGTACGCCGTCATGCCGACCAGATCGGACCGGACGGCCAGCTCCTGTCGGAGATCTGGCGCGCCAAGCAATTGGAATATTCCTGGGTGAGGACGCTGATGGGCGCCTACGCCGACTTCTGGCAACTCACCGAGCAGGCGCTCGATTTCGCCCTGCGCAAGGTTCCTTCCGCGGACAAGGGGCTCAGGGCCCAGCTGCTCGACGCCTATTGGCGGCTGGACTGCTATCCGGAGGTGCCGGCCGTACTCAAGGCGCTCAAGGCGTCGGGCGCCAAGCTGGCGATCCTCTCCAACGGCTCGCCTGAAATGCTGGAGGCGGCGGTCAAATCGGCCGCGCTCGACCAGGTTCTGGACGACATCTATTCCGTCGAGGCCGTCAAGCGCTTCAAGGCCGATCCGTCGGTCTACGACATGGTCACGACAGGCTGGCGTCTCTATCCGGGTGCGGTGTCGTTTCAGTCATCCAACCGCTGGGACGTCGCCGGCGCCACCAAATTCGGCTTCCGGACAGTCTGGATCAACCGCTCCGACCAGCCCGAGGAATACCGGGATTTTCCACCGGCCCTGATCCTGCCCTCGCTCGAAGGCCTGCTGACCGCAGGCTGACGCATGACCTCAATTTCGGAAAGGATTCTTGGAAAGGATCACGCGCAAAATAAAAGTGCTACAGCGTCCTTTGCTGGCGCGCGGCGCTGTGGCCTGTTGCCTCGGCGCAACAGGGGCGGAACCGTCACAGCTTTGCCTTTGTTTGTTCACCCTCAGGCCAGAATCGGAACCGCCTATCGCGCCAGGCATTGGTAGGGCTGGCGCCGTACTGATCGGCGTATTCATTGTTTTGTTTAGACTTGAGACTTAAAAAAGGCAGTCATGTCCACACCCGAAATCGACTCCTGTCGCCTGAGCCGTCGCGGTTTTCTCAATGCCGCCGCGCTCGGCGCCGCCTCGATTGCGGTTTCTGCCTGCACCACGGTGGCGCGGCGGCCGGTCGAGCCTCCGCCGCTAGCCAATATCGAGCCGCCGCTCATGGATTATGCAACAATGTACGGTCCGGTCAGCGACAATGGGTTCGAACTGCCGGGCATACCCTACGAGAAAATCGACGAGCAATTTCTGCGTCAGATCGTTCCCGATCCGACCGGCCAAGCGCCCGGCACCATCGTCGTCGATACGGCCGGCCACCACCTCTATTTCGTGCGTCCCGGCGGACAAGCCATTCGTTATGGTGTCGGGCTGGGTCGCGCCGGTTTCGAATGGTCTGGCGATGCCGTCGTCCAGTGGAAGCAAAAGTGGCCGAAATGGACGCCGCCGGCCGAAATGATCGCCCGCCAGCCAGAGTACGCAAAATACAGCGCCGAGAATGGCGGCATGCCCGGCGGGCTCACCAATCCGCTCGGAGCGCGGGCGCTGTATCTATTCGAGGGCAACGAGGACACGCTTTACCGCCTGCACGGCTCGCCGGAGTGGTATACCATCGGCAAATCGGTGTCATCTGGCTGCGTTCGCTTGATAAATCAGGACATTATCGACCTTTATGACCGTGTGCCCAACAAGACGCCGGTGATCGTTACCGCCGGCGTCGGTCAGGAACTGGTTGCCACGGCAGATCGCAAAGCCATTCCAATCGATGCGGGCGTCCCGGAAGGATCGATCCTGCTCGGCCCGGCAAGAGCGATCTCGGAGCCGATCTTCTGAGCTGGTCGAAAGCGCTGGAGCGGTGGATTGTCGCCGCCGCATCTTGCCTGAGCATCGGATTCCGATGGAGGCAAGTCACCCGAAAGCAAGCGGTTACAATTAGCGATCAGATCAGTTATCAACGGTTCCTAACCGAACGCAGGCGCCAGTGGCCAATCGACTGAAAAAATTTCTGGCCCTGACGGCCGCACAACGCAGGACAGTGATCGCTGCAATGTTGCTGTTACCATTCACTGCAATGCTATTGCAGATGTTTGGTTTCCGACGTGCAAGAAACATTCTGATCTGGATTTGCGATCTTCGAAGCGTGAAAGGGGTTGCAACCCCGTCACTCACGCTTCCTAAATCACCGCCGCCTTCAAACGTTCCGGTTGCAGATGGCAACCCCGACCCGCTTCACTCAATAGATGGCGAGACCGATTCTTATGCGCAGGCGCAAGAGACCGCTCGTCTGGTATCCATTGCCGCGTATCGTGGTTCATATTCCGGCAACTGCCTGAAGCGCTCCATGACGCTGTGGTTTTTGCTGCGCCGGCAAGGCATCGAAGCAGAACTGCGCATCGGCACGCGCAAGGCTGACGGCAAATTTGAAGCCCATGCCTGGGTCGAATACCGGGGCAAGGTTCTTAACGATACGGTCGATGTTGGCGAGCGCTTTGCCGCATTCGAGCGCAATTTTGGTTGATGCCACGGGAATGATATGAGCGGCATCGCCGGGATCATTCATTTTGACGGTAAGCCGGTGGAGCCCGGGTTAGTGGCAAAAATGACCACTTCTATGGCGCACCGGGGCCCGGATGGTATCCGCCACTGGGTGAAGGGCTCCATCGGGCTCGGTCAATGCATGCTTCGCACCACGCCAGAGTCGCTGGAAGAAACCCAGCCGCTGACGAACGAAGATGCAAGCCTTGTCCTGGTCATGGACGGGCGGGTGGACAACTGGGAGCAACTGCGGGGGGAACTGCTGGAGCGCGGCGCCGTGCTTCGAGACCGCTCGGATGCTGAACTGGTGCTGAGAGCCTACCAGATTTGGGGGCGGGAATGTTTGCCGCATATCGACGGCGATTTCGCGCTGGTAATCTGGGATGCGCGGCGACAAGAGGCCTTTTGCGCCCGCGACCGCATGGGCAACAAGCCTTTCAATTACCATTGGGACGGCAAAACACTGGTTTTCGCCTCAGAGTTGCCAGCGATCCTTGCGCTGCCTTGGGTGAAGCAGGAGCCCAATGAAGGCATGTTGGCCGAAATGCTGGCGGCGGAATGGTACTCCAGGGACGAGACCCTATGGACCGGTATCCTGCGCTTGATTGCAGCACATCGAATGGTAGCCGGGAACCAGGGGCCGCGACTTGAACAATACTGGCAACCGGATCTTTGGGCGAAATTGCCGTTTCGCAAGGACGAAGAATACATAGAGCATTATCGCGAACTACTGTTCGAGCGCGTCAGGCGTTCATCCCGGTCGCATCGGCCGGTCGCCATTGAAGTGAGCGGCGGACTCGACTCCTCCGCGGTGTTTTGCGTGGCGGAGCACCTGCGCCGCTCGAACAGACTGCTCACACACGGCATAAATGGCTACACGCTTGGCTTCGCAGAGGCGGACGGCCGCGCCAGCGAACTCCCCTACGCACGGGCCGTGGGTGAGTATTTAGGGTTGCGGATTCATGAGACTCCCCCTTCCCGGATGCCTCTTTCATGGTTTGCGGAACGCGCCCAGTCCGGCCGGCAGTTTCCGGGGTTTCCGAACTTGTCAATGCATGCTGGCCTATGGCAGCAAACCGTTGCGCACGGGAGCCGCGTGACGCTAGGCGGTCACGGAGGAGATCAATGGCTGGAAGGCTCCCGGGCGTATTACGCAGAGGCACTGGCGCAACTGCATTTGCGTACGCTCTACGACTGCCTCAAAACCGACGCGACGGCATTCGGCACGCGGCAGGCGGTGAGCTGGCTCATACGGCAGGGGTTTTTCCCGCTTCTGCCAATCGCTCTCCAGGTGGGTCTCCGCCGCCTGGTTCGCAGGGCGCGCGGGAGCGGGACCAGCAAAGCCTGCTACTGGCTCTCGCCGCGGATGGGGGAAGTGATCCGGATGCGTCGCGAGCTTATTCCCCCATCACACCATCGGCGAGTGCGCAGCGTCGGCCAGGGGGCGCTACTTGAGGCTCTATACGATGCTTATGATGCCCAGGCGATGGAGGACCTTGATTGCATGAGCGCCCATTGCGGGATCGAAATGCGACACCCGCTCGACGACCCCAAACTCGTTCAGTATGCGTTTTCGCTACCGGAAAGGCTGCGGCTGCGTGGAGACAGAACCAAATATATCCATGTCCAGGCTTTGAAGAATCTCCTGCCGAAGAGGATTCTCGAACGGAAAAGCAAGGCAGAATTTTCAATCGTGCTCCGTGAGCATCTGGACCGGATGCAAGCCACATTGACCGAGACGATTCCCCATGAGCGTAGCACCTGGGTTGATCGGGACGGGATGGCCCGGCTATTCCGGGCTTATCGAGACAATCCGCAGGCCGGCATGCCGAAATGGATTTTGTGGAGTATTTATGGATGCCATGTAACGTATCGTTAATGCCATATAAGCACTGTTAATGGATCATATAACGCACTGTTAATGGATGCCATGTAACGTGTCGTTAACGCGATGTAGCGTAGTGTAAAGTGTGTTGATCGTCACATCCGTCAAACTTTCGATGAATGCTGCGCGTCAGGGTTGCGCCCGTTTTCGCTAGGTGGCAAGGTGCCAATCCTATTCAATAGTCACCGAGAACGTCCAGACAGTTCGTCTGACAGTGTCCTGAGAGATTACCAGCGTAAAGGGTTGAGTTAATGAAAAGCAATCTGAACGACCAGCAGACGCCATCCCACCTCACCATTGAAAACAAATCTGCCGAGCCAAACAAGGCGCCCTATTCGACTCCCACATTGCAAATCTACGGTTCCGTAAGCGCGATAACTAGGGGCGGGAGTGGAAGCGGGCTAGATGGGGGCCCCGCCGGTATGAGTATGGTGTCCGACCCGCGCGCCAAAGAGAACGTCGTCCGTATTGGCACCCATTCGCTTGGAATCGGCCTCTATCTGTTCGACTACAAGCCTGAATACCGCGAGCAGTGGGGCCTTGGCAGGCAGTTTGGTGTAATGGCCGACGAGGTCGAGACGGTCATGCCGGAAGCCGTAAGCGTTCATCCTGACGGTTACAAGAGGGTGGACTACGGGATGCTGAGGATACGGCACCCCTCTATTCACTGAGCCGTGCGGGGGAATGTCGAGTTCCGCGCTGCAAGAACACTTGGGGTATGTCGGCGATTCGGTAAGGCTTGAACAGTTCAAGTCCGCTGTCGCCCAAGTCGTCAAACATGGCGATTACATCACGGATCTCGGTTGTGGAACCGGGATCCTGGGGCTGTTGTGCTTGCAGGCGGGTGCGTCCCGTGTGTACGCCATCGACGCAACCGCCATGATCGAGGTCGCGCGGGAATCCCTCGTTCGCGCGGGCTGGGGTGACCAGGCGATTTTCATGGGGGACTACTCTGCGCGCGCCAACCTGCCCGAACGGGTCGATGTGGTGATCTGCGATCAAGTCGGCTACTTCGGCTTTGATGCCGGTGTCATCGAGTATCTCGCGGACGCCAGGCGGCGTTTCCTGAAGCCAGGGGGGGCATTGATCCCCGCCAGGCTCAGGCTTCAACTCGCCGCAGTGGAATCGGAAACCAGTTACGGCTTGGCCGACGGGTGGCGGCGAGAGGGCGTAGCCAGCGAATTCCATTGGGTGGGCCAATACGCCGTCAACAACAAGTATGCGGTCAATCTTCAGCGGGAAGAATTGCTTGGCGCCCCCGCTGAGCTGGGCAGCATCGATCTTCGTGAAGACAATCCGGACTTTTTCTCCTGGGATGCGGAGTTGCGCATGGAGCGCGATGGCGTCCTGCGCGGACTCGGCGGCTGGTTCGATTGTGAGTTGGCCAAAGGGGTGTGGCTGACGAACTCGCCGCTTGCCGATCGTCCAATCAAGCGTTCTCAGGCTTTCCTGCCCATCGGCGAAGCCGTCGAGGTAAAATGCGGCGATGTGGTGAAGGCGAGGGTGATGGCGCGCCCGACGGATTCGGTTATCGCCTGGGAAGTCGAAATTCCGTCCGGAGGGCTGAAATTCAGCCATTCGACCTGGCAGGGCGAGTTGCGCACGCCGGCCGAGATCATGAGACGGAACCCCGCACATGTGCCCCGACCCAATTCCCGAGGGCAGGCAAGAATGATCGTGCTAGGGCTTTGCGACGGTCAACGGACTGTCAGGCAGGTTGAAGAAGCCGTGCTGCGCGAACACCCCGGCTTGTTCCCTTCCGTGGAAGAAACAGCGCGGTTTGTCGCCCAGGTGCTGGGCAAGGACACGGAATGACGGTGGACTTTCAGGTGGCGGACGCCCGCCCGCAAATGCCACTTGACGCCACCTTGTTTCACCAGTGGGTTATCCCAGACGGGACTTTGTGGACGGACTTCTACCGCATCGGGGGAGCCTACCTGCTGCGTTTCCCCGAACTGGCGGATTTCCAGCTGAGCCAAGATGGCAGACAGATCCAAGTGTGGCCGGTGCAGGGAGTCTCCGACGCGACCATTCAGCATCTTTATCTGAATCAGGTCTTGCCCCTGGCGCTCAGCAGACAGGGGAAGCTGGTTTTGCACGGCAGCGCGGTCGAAATCAGCGGCGAGGGCATCGCATTTATCGGCGAGTCAGGCCGAGGCAAGTCCACGCTGGCGGCAAGCTTTGCAACCGACGGGTTCCGCTTCCTGACGGATGACGGGCTGCTGGTAGAGCCGTGCGACGGTGGGTTTCAGATTATGCCGAGCCATCCTTCGATCCGCTTATGGGAAGACAGTGAGGAAGCCTTGGTCGGCAAGGATGGTGCGCGGAAAGCGCCCCCGGTGCAGTTCACGTCGAAGGCGCGTTTTCTTGCGGGCGATGAGATCGCCTTTTGTGGGCATCCCCGGCGCCTGCGCCGGGTGTATTTTCTCGGCGAGGGTGTCCAGCAGGAAGCCGTGTTCGAGGGTATCACTGGGCGCGAAGCTCTGATGGAACTGGTGAAGCATTCTTTCTTGCTCGAAATTGAGGCACACGAACCGCTTGCCGCCCATTTCGATGAATTGTCCTGCCTGGCTGGGCAACCAATTTTTTACCGCCTGGATTATCCCCGACGCTTTGAAGACCTGTCGCGGGTCAGGCAGGCCATCGTGAAACACGCGTTTAAAGGTGAACCGGCATGAATTTGACTGACAGGGTGGCGATTCCGGCGCAAGTGATGGCGCGACAGGTGGGCAATGAAACGGTGATCCTGGATCTCGCCAGCGGAACTTATTTTGGGCTGGACACGGTCGGGGCACGTATCTGGATATTGCTGTCCGAAGGAAAAACCATCGGCGAAATCTGCCGAACCATGCTCGACGAGTACGAGGTCGAGCCTGCCCCCTTGGAGAAAGACGTATTCAGCTTGTTGCAAACGCTCGAAAGCCAGGGGCTGGTCAAGATTGAAGAGGCATGAGTGTATCCAGCAAGGTTTGAAGTTTTTTTTCTTGTCTCGCTCGTATTGAATTTAAGCAGCTTGCACTTTCCCGCACCATTGACGCGTATGATCGCTATGTTTCACGCGCTGCGACGCGTGATCGGCGCGCTTCGGCGCAGGCGCGCGCGATAGTCTGATCCCGAAGCACCGGGTCAAGTTGACCCAGCCTGGGTGACGGCGCGGTGTGGACCTACCCGGCTCCGGCGCTTGTCATAATGCCGTCATCCAGCTTGAACACCCGATCAGCCAGCGCCAGGCTCGCCGGCCGGTGGGTTATCAAAAGCACCGTCCTCTGTCGCAGCACATCCACGCATCCCTGCAGGAACTCGCGCTCCCCCTCTGGATCGAACATGGCGGTAGCTTCGTCGAGTATTAGAACCGGCGGATCTTTCAACAGCGCCCGAGCCAATGCCAACCGCTGCTGTTGCCCTCCGGACAGCCGCACGCCGCGATCGCCAATCGGCGTCTGGTAGCCCTGCGGCAATTGCATGATGAAGTCATGCGCGCGGGCCGACCGTGCTGCTGCCTCGACCTCATCCTGTGTGGGCTCAGGCCGCCCATATGCAATGTTGTCGCGGACGCTGGCGTTGAACAGCAACACGTGCTGAGGCACAACCCCTATCTGGCTGCGCAGGCTACGCAAGGAAACCGTGGCAATATCGACGCCGTCGATGAAGATGCTTCCCCTGGAAGGCTCATGCAATCGCATAAGCAAATGCGCCACCGTGCTCTTTCCTGCGCCGTTGGGACCTATGATGGCTATTGTCTCGCCTGCGGCGATGGATAGATCGAGGCACTTCAATGCGGGCTCACGCCCCGGGTAAGCGAACGTGACACCACGGAATTCGATGTTACCGTCTATTGTTCCCATCCGCTTGTCCGCATGCCAGTTCGGCTCAGGCTCTTCGGCCAAGGCTGTTGCGAGCCGGCTCAGCGCTCCGCGCGCGTGCTGGGTCCGTCCATAGACGTCTGCGAGCCCGGCCATGGGTCGCGCCATGACCTGGGCGTAGAGGAGAAAACTCACCAATTGAGGCACAGTGAGAGCCCCATGGCCAATTTGCCCCTGGGCCAACCAAAGCATAAGAACGACCCCGGCCGCCGCCACAAGCTGAACTCCCGGCCCCAATGCGGCATGGATAGCGCGCTCCTTGGCGCTCAAGCTGACGACCCGCTCGATCTGGCTCCGATAACGCTGCGATTCCTGCTGTTCGCGCGTGAAGGTCTTGATGGCGGGAAGCATGCTGAGGTTTTCCTCAGCAATGGCGATGGCAATGGCGTGCTCCTCCTGAAGTTGGCGCGCCAATGGCCGCATGCGTCGTCCGAAAACTTTAAGCAGTAAATAGAGCAATGGGATCATGATTGCAGCGGACATCGCGAGAAGAGAATCGATTCGGAACATTAAAGCCAATGCCCCGCTGACGGTGAAGAAGAGCGGCAAAGCAGCAAGTGCTGTGCCGCTGATGTAATCGCTCACGACGTGCACATCATGGGTGAGTAACGCGAGCGTATCGCCGTGACGCCTTCGGTGGGAGAAAGCAAGCGGCAAGGCCTGAAGATGGTCGTAAACTCGGATCTTCAAGTCCGCCAGTATTCGTGTGGTAGTCCCGCCAAGCAGGTATATATTGCTGAATTTTAAAACAGACTGAACCGCGAACAGCGCCAATGCACCTAGAAAGAGTACCTGAATATTGATCGTGCTGCTGCCTGCCCGTTCTTGAAGAAACGTTTCAGCGAGCCTGCCACCGAGCCAGGGCATAACCAACAAAGCAGCGCTTTCGCATAGCATCAATATCAGGCCAACGGCCAACGCCAGGCGATAAGGTGCCGCTAATGTCAGCAGCATGTTTGTCTCATTAATTTTCGACAATCTGTTCATAGTTCCACAAAGGGATCGATCGATGTGATCTGCTGGAGCGAGCACCAATAGTCAGGCTGCATCATCAATCGCGGTAGATTTTCTTACGATTTTGCGGGGCCACAGCCGCATATAGCAGTCACCTGTTCGGGGTGTGTAAGTACTTTAAAAACCCGGCCATGGCCCGGCGCATGTAGAGCCAAGGCAGCCACGATGAGTTTGCCTGGCGATATTTTTGCCGCATATGGGTTGCCGGCGGGAAGAGGAGTTCGGTCAGGAAACCGGACCTGTTTCGCACGCCTCTCGCGGCCTGGAAGTCCATCCATATTCGGCTCACCCTGGATCCGCTAAGATAGCCCGAAGCGGCTTCTCTCGGTCCAGGACGGGAAAGCGCGCCAGACACGGCTTCGGGTATAGTGGTATGAAAACGGGCTCGGGTCGCCTCAATGCCGTCCAGGCAGGTCGCCCGCAATCCTTTACACTCGGCAAGTTCAACAAACTCATTGCGTTGCGACGGCGACAGCATCGAGAACAGAAGCTGAATATCGTAGAACCAGATCAGTCGATCGCCGCCATAATATTCCACGCCATCGACATAATACAAAGCGTGTTTATGGACCGCTCGATGCATACAGGCGAGCACGAGCGCGTGCACTGGATCAGCTGCGAGGGCATTCGCGCTTAAGTTCGGCAGTTGCCGGGCGTCGGAGCGCAATTCTTCATACGAGAACAGATTTGACAGAAGTGTGGAATTGGTGATCCGCCAATGCACATCGAGGGTGTGTTCCTGACTGGAGACGGGGTCTGTCCAGCTGTAGCTCGTCTGACCGCTGATGACTTCCGCTCTTGTTCCCAGTTCACGAAACCCCAGAGTTTCTAATGCCTTGGCTACCCGGTCCCGCGTGCCCGACGGCACAATGAGGTCCGTGTCACCTCTTATACGCAGGAAAGGCGCCGGATAGACCTCGTAGGCTAAGGCGGTGCCTTTGAACAGAATTGGATGGATGCCAATGGCCACTAGCCGCTCCAGTACTTGATTCAGCAGGTACTGGTGGCGCATCTCCCACAATGCTTGAGCAGTGGCCTGCTGACGACAAGTAGCCAGGACAACTTCCGGCCAACCCAGGTCAACGCGTTCGCGATCTACAATATGATGATGAAGCAGCGCCTGGACACCGTGATAAGCACTCCGCTCGAGGAAGCGGTCCACGAACTCATCGTTGCCGTGCTCCGGCCAAGGCGGGTTTTCGCCACGCAAGCTGGCGCAAAGCAGCTCATCAATTTCCTGCATGACTAAAGCTCCGTTGCCGTTCGCAGCCCAAATCAGGCTGGTGGCACCTGCTGCACAATAGCGGGTTCTCCAGGTCTGGCGCCCATTTCGGCGGCTCGACACTTTGTGCCTGAGCATCGGATTGGCCCAAAAACCGATGCCCACTCCTAGGTCCGATGCTTGTAGTCCAAGCATCGGCGCCCAGTTTTGGATCCGATGCGGTGCTTTCAGCGCCGCCCCCTAGCCAGGCTGCCGAGGATGCCGCGCACGATCGCCCGTCCAACCGACGTGCCGACCGAGCGAACCACCGATTTAATCGCCGCCTCCGCCACCGACTGGCGATTGGATGCTCGCGGCGCCGGCGCTCGCCTGCCGCCGGTGGGGCGGGGGGTGGGATCGTCATTGCCGAAGCCTGGAATGGTCCAGCGCGAGCCGCCGCTCTCCTGCTGCTGCGCCGCCGCGTCCAGCGCATCCTTGGCTTTTTTCTGCAGCATCTCGAAAGCCGATTCGCGATCGACGGTCTGATCGTACTGTCCCGCAACCGGGCTCTCGGCGATCAGCGTGCGGCGCTCGTCAGGCGTGATCGGGCCAAGGCGCGACGACGGCGGGCGAACCAGCGTCCGCTGGACCATGGACGGAACACCTTTGGCTTCCAGCGTCGAGACCAGCGCCTCGCCGGTGCCGAGCTGCGTGATTGCGGTCGCACAGTCGAAGTCGGGATTGGGCCTGAACGTCTCGGCGGCAGTCCTCACGGCCTTCTGTTCCCGCGGGGTGTAGGCGCGCAGGGCATGCTGCACCCGGTTGCCGAGCTGGGCCAGAACCGTTTCGGGGATATCCAGCGGATTCTGGGTGACGAAGTACACGCCGACGCCCTTCGAACGGATCAGGCGGACCACCTGTTCGACGCGGTCGATCAGCACCTTAGGCGCGTCGTCGAACAGAAGGTGCGCCTCGTCGAAGAAGAAGACCAGCTTTGGCTTGTCGGGATCGCCGACTTCGGGCAACTCCTCGAACAGTTCCGACATCAGCCACAACAGGAATGTCGCATAGAGCCGGGGATTCATCATCAGCTTGTCGGCGGCCAGCACGCTGATCGCGCCGCGCCCGTCGCGGGTGGTGCGCATGATGTCGGCGATCCGTAATGCCGGCTCGCCGAAGAAATTCGTCGCGCCCTGCTGCTCCAGAACCAGCAGCGTGCGCTGGATTGCGCCAACCGAAGGTTTCGTCACATTGCCGTAGCGAGCGCCGATTTCTTCGGCGCGTTCGGCGATGTTGGCAAGAAGCGCTTGCAGGTCCTTCAGGTCCAGCAGCAACAAGCCTTCCTCGTCGGCGATGCGGAAGGCGATGTTCATGATGCCTTCCTGCGCCTCGGACAGGTTCATCAGGCGCGACAGCAGCAGCGGCCCCATTTCCGAGACGGTGGCGCGGATCGGATGGCCCTGCTCGCCGAAAAGATCCCAGAAGATGACCGGAAATTCCTGGAAATCATAGGGATCGAGCTTGACCTGCTCGGCGCGCTTGACCAGAAAATCCTGTGCCGTGCCCATCATAGCGATACCGGACAGGTCGCCCTTGATGTCGGCGCAGAAGACCGGCACGCCGGCATTGGAGAAACCTTCGGCCAAAATCTGCAAGCTCACGGTCTTGCCGGTGCCGGTCGCGCCGGTGACCAGGCCATGACGATTGCCATACTGAAGCAGCAGGTTTTCGGCGCGCTGGTAGCTGTCATCAGGCTTTCGGCTGGCTCCGATGAAAATACTCTTGTCGTCAGCCATGTGTTCGGTCTCCGCAAACCTGAAGTGTTGAATACCCTGATCTATTGAAAGTAGCGGGGCTCGCCGCAGGTATAATGACGCCATTGCGCAGCGACAATGGCCATGGTCGAAATTGGGCTTTTTGGAGCTTGCGGATTTTGCGCATGTTTGGCAATCGGTTGACGGTTCACCGTCGCAGGACGCGTGTTGCATTGTGATATGCGACGGGGAACCGTAGACTGACATTCCAGGCCTATCGGCCGAGAAGACGAGGAGAGCGGATGGCCGGTGCCTTGAACCACGATGCCGAACTTCCGAACCCTGACCGGCAGCGGTGGCTGGCCCTTGCGGAAAAAGCCCTGGCCGGCGGATCCTTCGAGGAAAAGCTCGTATCCCATACGGACGATGGCATCCGGATCGAGCCGCTCTATGATCGTTCGGTCACCGCAGAGCCTCAAGCGCGGGCAAACCCTGGATCGCCGTGGATCGTCAGCCAGCGTATCGACGATCCGGATGTCGGCCGCGCCAAAGCCCAGGCCCTGGAGGACGTCGCACAGGGGGCCACCGGACTGTCGCTTGTCTTCGAAGGCGCGCCGAGTGCGTTCGGCTACGGCCTGCCGAGGACTGCCGAGGCGCTGGAGACCGTGCTTGACGGCGTGCCGCTCAACCGCATCCAGGTCCGCATCGACGCGCACCCCTGGAGCCGCGCCGTGGCCGACTGGCTGGTTGCGTTCTTGAGCAAGCGCCGGTCAGACCCGGCAAAGCTCAACCTGTCCTTCGGCATCGACCCGGCGGCGATCTTCGCCGGAACTGGCCGGTTGCGGATGTCGATCGAGGCCTTGCAGGCGTCGATGCCGCAGTCCCTGGCGCACTTTTTCTCGATGGGCGTGCCCGGGGTCCTGCTGGAGGCAGACGGACGCGTCTTCCACAATGCCGGCGCCACCGAAGCGCAGGAGCTGGGCACCATGATGGCTTCGGCGGTCTCCTATCTCCGGATGTTCGAGGAGGCGCGCCAGCCGCTAGTCTATGCGGCGCCCCATATCGGCTTTGCGCTGAGCGTCGACCAGGACCAGTTCGTGTCGATAGCCAAGGTCAGGGCCCTGCGCAAGCTGTGGGCGCGGGTCCAGGAGGCATGCTCGATCTCCGCCTCGACTGCCAACGTCCATGCCGAAACGTCGTTCCGCATGATGACTTCGGCGGACCCGGAGACGAACATCCTGCGCGCCACGATCGCCACTTTTGCCGCGGCAGCCGGCGGGGCGGATTCGGTCTCCATCCTGCCGCATACGATCGCGCATGGCCTGCCGGCGGGCTTTGCCCGCCGTGTCGCCCGCAATACGCAACTGATCATGGCCAACGAAAGCCATATCGATCATGTCGCCGACCCTGTTTGCGGTTCCGGCGCCGTTGAAACGCTGACTGCCGAACTCTGCGAAGCTGCGTGGGAAGAATTCCAGCGGATCGAGGCGGAAGGCGGCGTGCTGTCCAGCCTGCAGCAAGGACACATCCAGAAACGGGTTCAGGCGGCCGCCGCCCGCCGCAATGCTGCGTATCAGGCGGGCGAGCGGGCCATCATCGGCACGACGCTTCACCCGTCGAAGAGCGAAGGCCCGGTCGAAACCTTGGCGGCGGAGCGGCGGCCCGCCTTCACGGAAGGCGTGGCGGTGTGCGAGCCGCTGTTCCCGATCCGAATCGATCAATCGATCGGAGCAGCATCATGATCCCGGATTTCAGCCAAATCGGCTGGTCGGCGCCGCGCCGGGCGCCGATCGAGATCAAGGGCCAGCGGATGACCGCGGAAGGACTGGCCATCAAGCATCTGTACAACCAGGGCGACCTCAAGGGGTTGCCGCATCTCGACACTTATCCGGGCATGCCGCCATTCGTGCGCGGCCCCTACCCGACCATGTATGTCCAGCAGCCCTGGACGATCCGGCAATATGCCGGCTTCTCGACGGCCGAAGAATCGAACGCCTTTTACCGGCGCAACCTGGCGGCCGGCCAGAAGGGACTGTCGGTCGCTTTCGACCTTGCCACGCATCGCGGCTACGACAGCGATCATCCGCGCGTTGCCGGTGATGTCGGCATGGCAGGCGTCGCCATCGATTCCATCCTCGACATGCGCCAGCTCTTCGACGGCATCCCGCTTGACCAGATGACGGTGTCGATGACGATGAACGGCGCGGTGCTGCCGATCATGGCGCTCTACATCGTGGCCGCGGAAGAACAGGGCGTTGCACAGAAGGACCTCGCCGGGACCATTCAGAACGACATTCTGAAAGAGTTCATGGTGCGCAACACCTACATCTATCCGCCAAAGCCTTCGATGCGGATCGTGTCGGACATCTTCTCCTACACGTCGCAGCACATGCCGAAGTTCAATTCGATTTCGATCTCCGGGTATCACATGCAGGAGGCAGGGGCGACCGCCGACCTCGAGCTCGCCTACACGATCGCCGACGGCATCGAATATGCCCGTGCCGGTGTCGCAGCGGGTCTCGATATCGACCGTTTCGCGCCGCGCCTCTCCTTCTTCTGGGCGATCGGCATGAACTTCTTCATGGAGGTCGCCAAGCTGAGGGCAGCCCGCCTTTTGTGGTCGACGCTGATGCTGAAGAACTTTTCGCCGAAGGACGAGCGCTCGCTGTCGCTGCGCACCCATTGCCAGACTTCGGGCTGGTCGCTGACGGCGCAGGACCCCTACAACAACATCATCCGCACCATGATCGAGGCGATGGCGGCGACGCAGGGTCATACACAATCGCTGCACACCAACGCCTTCGACGAGGCGATGGCGCTGCCGACCGACCATTCGGCCCGCATCGCCCGCAACACGCAGCTCATCCTGCAAAAGGAATCCGGCACCACCCGCATCATCGACCCGTGGGGCGGCTCTGCCTATCTCGAACGGCTGACGCATGATCTGGCGGCGCGCGCGCTTGCCCATATCGAGGAGGTCGAGAGCCTGGGCGGCATGGCCGCCGCAACTGAAAAAAACATCCCGAAGCTGCGCATCGAAGAGGCCGCCGCGCGCACGCAGGCGCGGATCGATTCCGGCGAGCAGATCCTGGTCGGCGTCAACGCCCATCGTCCCGAGACGGATATCAAAGTCGACGTGCTGAAGATCGACAACGCCGAAGTCAGAGCCCGGCAATTGTCGAAACTGCAGCGGCTAAAAGGCACGCGCGACGTTGGCGCCGTCGAGAGCGCACTAAGTGCGCTGAGCCGGGCTGCCGAGAGCGGCGAAAATCTGCTGGAGTTCGCCATTCGCGCCGCACGCGCCAATGCGACGGTCGGCGAGATTTCGCTGGCGCTGGAAAAGGTCTTCGGCCGCCATGTCGCCTCGGTCCAGACGATCTCCGGAGTCTATCGCAAGGCGCTCGGCGACAATCCGGTGATCGACCGGCTGCAGGACAAGATCGTCGCATTCGAGGAGAAGTCCGGCGGCAAGCCACGCATTCTCGTCGCCAAAATGGGACAGGACGGCCACGATCGCGGCCAGAAGGTGATCGCCACTGCCTTTGCCGATCTCGGCTTCGACGTCACCGTCGGGCCGATGTTCCAGACGCCGGAAGAGATCGCCAGGCTTGGCGTCGAGCACGACGTGCACATCATCGGCGCCTCGTCACTGGCAGCGGGCCATTTGACGCTCATTCCCGAACTCAGGGACGCGCTGAAGAAGCTTGGCCGCGACGATATGCTGATCGTCGCCGGCGGCGTCATCCCGCCGCAGGATTACGAGGCGGTACGGCAGGCGGGTGCTGTGGAAATCTTCCCGCCGGGCACGGTCATCCCGGAGGCGGCGGAACGGCTGATCGACCGGTTGCTGCAGGCCGGCTGAACTTGTTATAATTCATGTTGCAACGACCGACAACGTAAGTTATAATTCGCGTTGCAACAAAGGCTGAATCCATGAACACGACCATTCGCAAAATCGGCAATTCCGAAGGCGTGATCCTGCCCAAGGAAATTCTCGATCACCTACATCTGAAGGCCGGCGATCAGCTTGAGATCGTCGAAACGAGCAAGGGCATCGCCCTTCGGCCAGTGGACGACAGCTTCGAGCGGCAGATGGAAGCTGCTCGCCAAGTCATGGACAAATACAAAGTGGCGCTTCAGAAGCTCGCCGAATGAGCTGGGAGTTCCTGAGCCGGCGTGCGGTCGAAGCGATGCACGCCGAGCAGTTGCGTCGGCACGGCGGAGCGCACGGTTTGAGGGATGAGAATGCCCTCGAATCGGCGCTCGCCCGAGCCGAGAACAAGGCGAACTATGGTGATCCATCGATCGAGGATCTGGCCGCCGCCTATATCTTCGGCATCGCCAGAAATCACGCCTTTGTCGACGGCAACAAGCGCACGGCCATCGTCGCCGCCGGCGCGTTCCTGATTGTCAACGGCTATGTGCTGACGGCCGACAACGGCACGATCTATGAGTTCGTCATGGGGGTTGCCGCCGGCGAGATCGGCGAGGCTGGTGCTGCGGCGTTCTTCCGCGACCATGTCATTAACATGAAGGCCTGAAGCCCTTCGCTTTTGAATTTGCGCGACATGCATTAGTTGTCGGAGAGCTTCACAATCTCCCATTCCCTGCCATTGACCACGGCAATCTCGCCGACCTTCTTGCCGAACAGGGCCAGGGCCATCGGTGAAACATGGGAAATCGTCCCCTTGGCCGGATCGGCCTCATCCTCGCCGACGATCTTCCAGTGTACTTTCCTGCCGTCTTCGCCTTCCAGCGTGACGCCCATGCCGAAGCGAACCAGGTCGCTGCCCGGTTCCGGCACCGAAAGCTCGGCGCTTTCACGCCGTGCGGTCCAGTAGCGCAGGTCGCGCGAGATAAGCGCGATGCGCTCGCGGTCGGCCCTCTTCTCCGCTCTGCCCAGATCATCGCGCAGGGCCGCCAGTTCGGCGTCGATCAGCGCCAGGCCGCGTTGCGTCACCAGATTGCGGTGGTGGCTGATCGGCCGCTCGCCGATGCCGGCGATGGCGTTTTCGCTATCCTCTTCGCGCGTGAAGGCTCTGCTCATCAGTCGAGCTTATGCCTCGCGCGGCGACTCCACAAGCTATTGCCGGCAAACCGGATCTGCCGATTCGGTCTGGCACGATTCCTGCGGCGCGACGGCCAAATCAGACCATCGGGCGCAATCATATGAGCTGAATGCCGGTTCTAGTTCAGTGCGGCCGTGGGCCTGACAGCACCGACCTTGGCGCCGATCCGGCTTTTGACGGGCGGATGTGCCTGTTCGATCAGTTTCGCCGCCAGCGCCTTTTCGTCACGCAGGAGCCTGGCGATGCATGCGGCGACCATGACTTCCGCCGCGCGGCCGGCGCCATCGTCGCATTTCAGCGCAATGCCAAGGCCTAGCTCGGGAAGTGCCGCGCAATAGACGCCTTCGGCTCCTCCCTTCACAAAAATCCGCCCGGGTGCGGTCTCCATCAGCGCAACATCAGCCCGGCCCGTGCCGGCGACCAGAAAGGGCTCAGCCATGCAGGCGGAAATGAGCCGCTTTGCGGCCTTGGCGCGAATGGGTTCAAAGCCGATACCTGTGGCCATGCGGGCAAAGCCGAGCGCGAAGCTGCGCAGCGGCACGGCATAGGTCGGGATCGAGCAGCCGTCGGTGCCGCAATGATCGACATCATGGGCAGCACCGGTCACCGCTTGCATTGCATCGCGCACCATCTCCTGCGAGGCATGGCCTGATTTCACATAGCCGCGATGGGCGACGCCGGCGTGGACGCAGGTGCAGAGGAAGCCCGCATGCTTGCCAGAACAATTGTTGTGCAGCGCGTTTGGCAAATTGCCGGTGCTGGCCAGCGCAACGGTCGCGTCATGGCTCGACGGCCAATGCGCGCCGCATTCCAGCGCCGCCAGGTCCAGCCCGGCCTTGGCCAGCATCGCCCGCGCCAGTTCGACATGCGCCGCCTCGCCGGAATGTGAAGCGCAGGCCAGCGCCAGTTCGCGGTCGCCGAAACCGTACGCATCGGCCGCGCCGCTTTCGACCAGCGGCAGAGCCTGGATCGCCTTGACCGCCGAGCGCGGAAACACCGGGCGAGCCGTATCGCCGATTTCCAGGAACGGCTTGCCATCGGCATCGAAAACCGCAATGGCGCCACGATGCGCGCTCTCGACCACGGCGCCGCGCAAAACTTCGACCAGAACCGGATTTGTCATGATTTCCCCGCTAACGCATGACCTCGAAAATCGAATCCGATTTTCGAGGTCATGCGTAAAATCAAAGTGTTACAGCGTCCTTTGCGCGCCCGGAAGGGCGCGCGACGCTGTAATGCGGGCCGCTTTTATCTGATCCGATCGAGAATGGAAACGTAGTTGGCGACCGCGGCACCGCCCATATTGAAGATGCCGCCGAGCTTGGCGCCCGGCACCTGGATGCCGCCGGCCTCGCCGACGAGCTGCATGGCGCTCAGCACATGCATAGAAACGCCGGTGGCGCCGATTGGATGACCCTTGGCCTTCAGCCCGCCTGACGGATTGACCGGCAGCCGGCCGTCCTTCGCCGTCTCGCCGTCCAGCGCCAGTTTTGCGCCCTCGCCCGGTCTCGCCAGGCCCATCGCCTCATATTCGATCAGTTCGGCGATCGTGAAGCAGTCATGCGTCTCGACGAAGGACAGATCGTCGAGGGTCACACCGGCCTTGTTCAGCGCCTGGTTCCAGGCCTGCTCGCAACCCTCGAATGCCAGGATGTCACGCTTCGACATCGGCAGGAAATCCTGCACATGCTCGTTGGCGCGGAAAGCGACGGCACGGCGCATCTTCAATGCCGTCGCGGTGTCGGCGAGCACGAGGGCGGCGGCGCCGTCCGAGACCAGCGAGCAGTCGGTGCGCTTCAGGGGACCGGCGACGAAGGGGTTCTTCTCGCTCTCGTGCCGGCAGAACTCATAGCCGAAATCCTTGCGCATCTGCGCGTAGGGATTGTCGACGCCGTTCCTGTGGTTCTTGGCGGCGATCATCGCCAGCGCGTCCGACTGGTCGCCATAGCGTTGGAAGTAGGCTTGCGCGATCTGGCCGAAAACGCCGGCGAAGCCTGCCGGCGTGTCGCCCTCCTCGGGCAGATACGAGGCCTTGAGAAGATTCCTGCCGATTTCCGGACCTGATGTCGTCGTCATCTGCTCGGCGCCGACCACCAGCACGATGCGCGCCGCATTGGCGTCGATGGCGCGGATGCCTTGCCTGACCGCCGCCGAGCCGGTAGCGCAGGCGTTCTCGACGCGCGTCGCCGGCTTGAAGCGCAGCCGGTCGTCGGCCTGCAGGACCAGGCTTGCGGTGAAATCCTGTGCGGAAAAGCCGGCATTGAAGTGGCCGAGCACGATCTCGTCGACCTCGTCCGGACCGATGCCGGCATGATCGAGCGCCTCGCTGGCCACCTTGGTGATCAGGCCCTCCAGCGTCTCGCCTTCGAGCTTGCCGAAGCGCGAATGCGCCCAGCCGACGATGCATGCGGTCATGATTTCCTCCATCCTGCGGGCCGGGCTACGCGATGTCGCGGCGCGCTATCGACATTGTTCAAGAATGAACCGTTCCAGCGTCTTCGTGAAGGGGCCAGCACCACACAATCGCTTGATCTCGTTATCTGGTCACGGCGGCTGACTTTTGCCACCAAATCGCGTCGGATTTTTATTGATTGATCCGTCAATAAAAAATAATCTTGCCGCAACGGACCGGAGCAAAGATGCCGAAAATCGGAATGGAGCCGCTGCGCCGCAGGGCGCTCATCGACGCGACGATCTCGGCGATCGGCGAGCGCGGTTCGCTTGATGTGACGATGTCGGAAATCGCCGGGCGCGCCGGCGTGTCCTCGGCGCTCGCCCATCACTATTTCGGCGCCAAGGACGAACTTTTGCTGGCGACGATGCGGCATATCCTGGCCGAGCTGACCGCCGACATGCGACGCGCGCTTCGATCGGCCAGCACGGCACGCCAGCGCGTTTCGGCCGTGGTCGCGGTCAATTTCTCCGACGCTCAGTTCCAGCCGGAAACGATAGCCGCCTGGCTCGCCTTCTATGTCGAGGCGCAGAAATCGCCAGCGCTGCGCCGACTGCTCAAGGTCTATGCGCGCCGCCTGCATTCCAATCTGTTGAGCGGGCTGACCGGCATCCTGCCGCGAAGCGAAGCCGACCGCGTCGCCGAGGCGACAGCGGCGCTGATCGACGGCCTCTACATCAGGCGCGCGCTGAAGGACGGCGTGCCCAATGCCGCGACCGCGATCGCGCTGATCGAGGACTATCTCGAAACGAAACTCAGCCGGCGGAGCGCGCAGTGACGTCCAAGCGACCGAATTTCCTGATCGTCATGGTCGATCAGCTCAATGGCACATTGTTCCCGGATGGGCCGGCGGACTTCCTGCATGCGCCGCATCTGAAGGCACTGGCGGCTCGTTCGGCACGCTTCAACAACAACTACACCGCCTCGCCGCTCTGCGCGCCTGGCCGGGCCGCGTTCATGAGCGGCCAGTTGCCTTCGCGCACCGAGGTCTATGACAATGCCGCCGAATTTGCCTCTTCGATTCCGACCTATGCGCACCATCTGCGCGCCGCCGGCTACCACACCTGCCTGTCCGGCAAGATGCATTTCGTCGGGCCGGATCAGTTGCATGGCTTCGAGGAACGGCTGACCACCGACATCTATCCGGCCGATTTCGGCTGGACGCCGGATTATCGCAAGCCCGGCGAGCGGATCGACTGGTGGTATCACAATCTCGGCTCGGTAGCCGGCGCCGGCGTCGCCGAGATCACCAACCAGATGGAATATGACGACGAAGTCGCTTTTCACGCGGTGCAGAAGCTTTATGATTTCGCCCGCGTCTCGGACGATGCCGCGCGCCGGCCGTGGTGCCTGACCGTCTCCTTCACCCATCCGCACGACCCCTATGTCGCCCGGCGGCGCTATTGGGATCTCTACGAGAACTGCCCGGCGCTCGAGCCGGAAGTGGGCTTCGTCCCCTACGACGAACAGGATCCGCATTCGCAGCGGCTTTACCGCGCCAGCGACTATGACAGTTTCGACATCACCGGCGAGCAGATCCGCCGCGCGCGGCGCGGCTATTTCGCCAGCATCTCCTATCTCGACGACAAGGTCGGCGAATTGCTGTCGGTGCTCGAGCGCACGCGGATGCTCGACGACACGATCATCCTGTTCTGCTCGGATCACGGCGACATGCTCGGCGAGCGCGGCCTTTGGTTCAAGATGTGCTTCTTCGAAGGCTCGGCGCGGGTGCCGCTGATGATCGCCGGAAAAGACATTTCGACCATCCTGATCGATGCACCGGTCTCCAATCTCGACGTCGCGCCGACGCTTTGCCACCTCGCCGGCATCGACATGAGCGCGATTGCGCCATGGACCGACGGGCAGTCGCTGCTGCCGCTGCTCGACGGCAAGGAACGCACCGCACCGGTGCTGATGGAGTATGCGGCCGAAGGCTCCAACGCGCCGGTGGTGGCGATCCGCAAGGGCCGTTACAAATTCATCCATTGCGAGATCGATCCGCCGCAACTGTTTGATCTTGAATCGGATCCGCGGGAATTGACCAACCTCGCCGCCGACCCGGCGCACGCGGCTTTGGTGGCTTCTTTCACCGACAAGGTCCGGGCGCGCTGGGACATGGCTGCCTTCGATGCCGCCGTACGCGCCAGCCAGGCGCGCCGCTGGGTGGTCTATCCGGCGCTGCGCAACGGCACGCATTACCCCTGGGAATTCCAGCCGCTGCAGAAGGCCTCGGAGCGTTACATGCGCAACCACATGAACCTCGACCTGCTCGAAGAGCAGAAGCGCTTTCCGCGAGGCGAATGATGACAACCCTTGTCCCCTCCCTCGATCACCTCAAACAGGCCTATGCCGTCACCGCCAAGGCGACGCAGATCACGCCGCTGCTGGAGTCGGCGGCCCTGGCCAGGGAGACCGGCGCCGCGCGCGTCTTCGTCAAGCCGGAGTCGCTGCAATGGGCTGGTTCCTTCAAGGTGCGCGGCGCCTATTGGCGGCTGAAGCGGCTTCCGTCCGATGAAGCCCGGAAGGGCGTTGTCGCCTATTCCTCCGGCAATTTCGCGCAAGGGCTGGCCGCCGCCGGCCAGGCGCTGGGCATTCCGGTGACCATCGTCATGCCGATCGACGCGCCGGCCGCCAAGCGCGACGCAACGACCGGCTATGGCGCGCGCGTGGTGCTGACCGACCATGGCGAGCGCGCGCGTGAGGAGGTTGCCGCGGCCGCGGCGCGCGAGATCGCCGAGACCGAGGGGCTGGCGCTGCTGCATCCGTTCGACGACCCCGAGATCGTCGCCGGCCAGGCTGGTGTCGGGCTGGAGGCACTCGAGCAACTCGATGCCAGGGATGCCAGTGTCGATCTGCTGTTCTGTTCAGTCGGCGGCGGCGGGCTGATCGGCGGCGTTTCGCTGGCTTTCCACTACCTGTCGCCGGCGACCGAGATCATTGCCGTCGAGCCGGAAGGTTTCAACGGCATGGGCGCGTCGCTGGCGCTTGGCGTCATCGAAACCATGCCGATCGGGCCGAAAACGATATGCGACGGGCTGATGGCGCGCAGGCCCGGCGACGCGCCATTCGCGGCGGTCAGGACCGCGGGCGTTCGCGGCATCACCGTCGACGATCAATCGGTGCGCGGCGCGATGCGCATCGCCTTCGAACGGTTGAAGCTGGTGCTGGAACCGTCGGGCGCTGCATCACTGGCGGCGCTGCTCGGCTGCAAGATCGATGTGAGCGGCAAGACCGTGCTCGTGGTGGCAACCGGCGGCAATGTCTCGCTCACCGATTTCATGACGCATATGAACGATGGGCGCATATGAACCATGCTTGAAGCGGATTTCGTCATCATCGGTGCCGGCTCGGCCGGCTCGGCCCTCGCCTACCGGCTGTCTGAGGATGGCAAATATTCGGTGATCGTCATCGAATTTGGCGGCAGCGACATCGGGCCGCTGATCCAGATGCCGTCGGCGCTGTCGATCCCGCTCAATATGAGCCTCTACGACTGGGGCTTTGCCAGCGAGCCGGAGCCGCATCTCGGCGGCCGCGTGCTGGCGACGCCGCGCGGCAAGGTCATCGGCGGCTCGTCCTCGATCAACGGCATGGTCTATGTCCGCGGCCACGCCCGCGATTTCGACCATTGGGCCGAACAGGGCGCGGCTGGCTGGGGGTTTGCCGACGTGCTCCCCTACTTCAAGCGCATGGAGGACGCCAATGGCGGCGAGAATGGCTGGCGCGGCCACGGCGGCCCGCTGACCGTGCAGCGCGGATCAAGGACCAATCCACTCTACGGCGCCTTCGTCGAGGCAGGCCGTCAGGCCGGCTTCGAGCTGACCGACGACTACAACGGCGCGAAGCAGGAAGGCTTTGGGCCGATGGAGCAGACCATTCGCGGCGGCCGCCGCTGGTCGGCGGCGAGCGCCTATCTCAGGCCGGCGCTCAGGCGGAAAAATGTTAGCCTGATCAAGGGTTTCGCCCGACGGGTGATCATCGAGAATCAACGCGCCGCCGGTGTCGAGATCGAAGTGCGCAGACGGATTCAGGTGATCAGGGCGCGACGTGAAGTGATCGTTGCCGCCTCCTCGATCAATTCGCCCAAGATCCTGATGCTGTCCGGCATCGGCCCGGCCGAACATCTGAAGGAGCATGGCATTCCGGTGATCGCCGACCGGCCCGGCGTCGGCCGCAACCTGCAGGACCATATGGAGCTCTATATCCAGCAGGAATCGACACAGCCGATCACGCTGAATTCGGTGCTGAACCCGTTCTCCAAGGCGCTGATCGGCGCGCAATGGCTGTTCTTCAAGTCGGGCCTCGGCGCAACCAACCATTTCGAGGCGGCCGCCTTCGTGCGTTCGCGCGCCGGCATCGACTATCCCGACATCCAGTATCATTTCATCCCGGCGGCGGTCCGCTATGACGGCAGGGCGGCGGCGAAGGCACATGGTTTCCAGGCGCATGTCGGGCCGATGCGATCGAAGTCGCGCGGCTCCGTCACGCTGCGCTCGCCGGATCCCAGGTCGAAGCCGGTAATCCGCTTCAACTACATGTCGCATCCGGACGACTGGATCGAGTTCCGCCACTGCATCCGGCTGACGCGCGAGATCTTCGGCCAGTCGGCGTTCGACCCTTATCGCGGCAAGGAAATCTCGCCGGGCGCGCAGGTGCAGTCGGACGACGATCTCGACGCCTTCATCAGGGATCACGCCGAAAGCGCCTATCATCCTTGCGGCACCTGCAAGATGGGCCGCAAGGATGATCCGATGAGCGTCGTCGATCCGCAATGCCGTGTCATCGGCGTCGACGGGCTGCGGATCGCCGATTCCTCGATCTTCCCGCGCGTCACCAACGGCAATCTGAACGCGCCGTCGATCATGACCGGCGAAAAGGCCGCCGACCACATTCTCGGCCGCACGCCGCTGGCGCCGTCCAACCAGGAACCATGGATCAATCCGCGCTGGCAGGTGTCGGATCGATAGAGCAACGTGCGTCCATTTCGGAAGCGCTCTATCGCTTTTTTAGTCCTCGCATCGTGCTTTCCGAAAATCGATTCCGATTTTCGGGCCGATGCGATAAGCCATGCACCGGTGGTGTCCGCCCGCCGGTCCCGGCGAAAGACAGTTTGGAGAAGCTCCCATGCGCGCCCAGCCCAAGGCATCGCACTATGTCAACGGCCGCTACATCGACGATGAGCAAGGTGCGCCGCTGCCGGTCATCTATCCGGCGACCGGCGAGACCATCGCGATGCTGCGTTCGGCGACGCCGAACGTGCTGGAACTGGCGATCGAAGCAGCGCGTGCAGCACAACCGGCCTGGGCGCGGCTGAAGCCGGTCGAGCGCGGCCGCATCCTGCGCCGCGCCGCCGACATATTGCGCGCGCGCAACGCCGACCTGGCGCGCATCGAGACGCTGGATACCGGCAAGGCGATCCAGGAGACGCTGGTGGCGGATGCGCCGTCGGCAGCCGACTGCCTCGAATATTTCGGCGGCGTGGTCGCAGCCTTTAATGGCGAGTCCGTCGATCTCGGCGGCCCCTTTGCCTATACAAGGCGCGAGGCGCTGGGCGTCTGCGTCGGCATCGGCGCCTGGAACTACCCGATCCAGATCGCCGGCTGGAAATCGGCGCCGGCACTCGCCATGGGCAACGCCATGGTGTTCAAGCCGTCGGAGAATACGCCGCTGTCGGCGCTGGCGCTGGCCGAAATCTACACCGAGGCCGGCCTCCCCGACGGGCTGTTCAACGTCGTGCAAGGCTATGGCGATGTCGGCGCCGCCCTCGTCGGCCACGATGTCGTGGCCAAGGTCTCGGTAACCGGCTCGGTGCCGACCGGCCGCAAGGTGCTGTCGCTCGCCGGCTCGAAGATGAAGCATGCCACCATGGAGCTTGGCGGCAAGTCGCCGCTGATCGTCTTCGACGATGCCGACCTCGAAAACGCCATCGGCGGCGCCATGCTCGGCAATTTCTATTCGACCGGCCAGATCTGCTCCAACGGCACGCGGGTGTTCGTTCAAAAGGGCATCCACGACCGTTTCGTCGAACGGCTGGTCGAGCGGACCAAAAAAATCCGTATCGGCGATCCGCTCGACCAGGAAACGCAGATGGGACCTTTGGTCTCCAAGGCCCAGCACGAAAAGGTCATCCTCTATATCGAGGCCGGCAAGCAGGATGGCGCTGTCCTCGCCTGCGGCGGCAATGTGCCTTCGCTGCAAGGTTTCCAGGGCGGTTTCTTCATCGAGCCGACTGTCTTCACCCATGTCACCGACACCATGCGCATCGCGCGCGAGGAGATTTTCGGGCCTGTCATGAGCGTGCTGAAATTCGACGGCGAGGACGAGGTGATCGACCGCGCCAACGATACCGAATTCGGCCTTGCCGCCGGCGTGTTCACGCGCGACCTGCCGCGCGCCCACCGCGTCATCGCCGAGCTGCAGGCCGGCACCTGCTGGATCAACGCCTACAACCTGACGCCCGTCGAAATTCCCTTCGGCGGCTTCAAGCAATCCGGCATCGGACGAGAAAACTCGCTTGCTGCGTTGGCACTCTATTCGCAGTTGAAGTCGGTCTATGTCGAGACCGGCGACGTCGCGAGCCCCTATTGAGGCTCATCGGCGCCGCCGTCCGGAGACTTTAGAACGTCTGGTTGTAGGCGCCGACCTCAGGGCTGCGGCGCAGCACTGCATCGACGGCTTCGAACATCTGCCGGCGCCGCTCCGGCGACACCGGGCTCTCCACCACGACGACAAGCTCCGGCTTGTTCGATGACGCCCGCACCAGGCCCCAGGTGCCGTCCTCGGCAACGACGCGAACGCCATTGACGGTGATCAGCTCGGCGATCTTCTGGCCGGCGAAGATGGCGCCGTCATGCTTCATGGCCTGAAAGTCGGAAACGACCCGCTCGACCACGCCATATTTCAGTTCGTCGGCGCAGTGCGGCGACATGGTCGGCGTGCCGAAGGTCAGCGGCAGGTCGCGATAGAGATCGGCCATGCTGCTTTTGGGGCTGCGGTCCAGCATCTCGCAGATGGCGATGGCTGTGATCAGACCATCATCATAGCCACGCCCGATCGGCGGGTTGAAGAAGAAATGACCGGATTTCTCGAAACCGGCGATGGCGCCAAGCTCGGCCACGCGCCGTTTTATGTAGGAGTGGCCGGTCTTCCAATAATCGGTGACAGCGCCATCGGCGCGCAGGGCGGCGTCGGTGTTGAACAATCCGGTCGACTTGACGTCGACGACGAAGGTCGAGCCGGGATGGAGACGGGAAATATCCCGCGCGAGCATGACGCCGACCTTGTCGGCGAAGATCTCGTTGCCTTCGTTGTCGACCACGCCGCAGCGGTCGCCATCGCCGTCGAAGCCGAGCCCGACATCGGCGCCTGTTTCCAGCACCTTGTCGCGGATCGCGTGCAGCATCTTCATGTCTTCGGGATTGGGATTGTAGTTCGGAAACCTATGATCGAGCTCGACATCGAGCGGGGTCACCTCGCAGCCGATCCGCTCCAGCGCTTCAGGTGCAAAGGCGCCGGCGGTGCCGTTGCCGCAGGCGGCGACCACCTTGAGCTTTCTCGATATGCGTTTGTCGCGGGTCAGGTCGTCCAGATAGGTCTTGCGGAAATCCGCAACGAAGTCATAGGAGCCGCCGCCGACAAGGTCGAAGTCGCCGGCAAGCACGATCGCCTTCAATGCGCTCATTTCCTCCGGACCGAAGGTCAAGGGGCGCGCCGCCCCCATCTTGACGCCGCTCCAGCCATTCTCGTTGTGCGAAGCGGTGACCATGGCGACGGACGGCGTGTCGAGCGCGAACTGGGCGAAATAGGCCATCGGCGACAGCGCCAGCCCGATATCCCTAACCCGCGCGCCGGCGGCCATCAGCCCGGAAACCAGCGCCAGCTTGATCGCCAGCGAATAGGAACGGAAATCATGCCCGGTCACGATGTCCGGCCCGGCGCCCAAACGCCGGATCAGCGTGCCGAGCCCCATGCCGAGCGCCTGGACACCGATCAGGTTGAGCTCCGGCGGCTCGGCAGAGCCCGGATGGCCGAACCACCAGCGCGCATCATACTCACGAAAGCCGGACGCCTTGATCAGCGCCGAGGTTTCAAACTCGAAAGTGTTGGGAAGGGCTTCGCTAACAATCTTCAGGGACAAGACAGCAACTCCAAACGGCTGGATTCAGACTGGTTTCAACGCAGGTGGCCACGCCTATAGCACGAGCCGTTAAGCGGTGTTTATCCCGCAGGGAACTGAAACCTGTATGACGTTAAGGCGAAACGGCAAGAAATGCGACAGAAGCGCTGCCATTGGCGCTTGCAGGAACGAAGTACGGCGGCTATAAGCCCGCGGTCTGGTCACGGAGTGTAGCGCAGCCTGGTAGCGCACATCGTTCGGGACGATGGGGTCGCAGGTTCAAATCCTGCCACTCCGACCAGAAAAAACAAGCACTTAGCATTTCCCGAAAATCACCTCCCGCCCGAAACCCCGCCCGAAACTCACTGGCAAGCCCAATCTTTTGCGCGGATTTCGGGCGTGACCTCCATGCCGTATCGGCCGCGGTTAATGCGCCATAAGGATCGGCATCGACGGGTCGTCAAGCATCGAGATGGTGACGCCGCCGAAGATGCGCTCACGCAACCGGGAATGACCATAGGCGCCCATCACCATCAGGTCGGCGGCGATGTCGAGCGCGTGCCGACGAAGCACCTCGACGACTGAACGGTCCAGGCTGGGCAGCCGGTCGACCGTGACATTCACGCCATGCCGCGCGAGATAGGCGGCGGCGTCGGCTCCGGGTTCGGCCCCGTGGTCGTCCTCCACCGGATCGACCATGACAAGGTGCACCTCATCGGAGCCTGGCAGCATATCGACGGATTCGCGGACGGCTCGCGATGCCTCCAGACCGGCGTCCCAGGCAATCAGCACGCGTTTCGGCTTCAGGGTCGGCCGCGACCCCTCGGGGATGAGCAGCAAAGGCTTTCCCGAAGAAAACAACACGCCTTCGATCGCTTTGCTTTTCAGCGTTTCGTTGGCAAGCAGCTCCGGTCCAATAACCGTAATGTCGGCGTAGCGGGCACGGCGGCCGATGGTTTCGTCGACCCAGCCGGCTTCCGGATGGTCGCTGCAGACATCGGCCGAAGGCGCCCTGCCGGCGAGAAAAGCCGACAGGTCAGCAGTTCGCTTCTTCAACAGATTCTCGTCGGCCTGACGCTTTTCGAGCCAGGCTCCTGAGACGACCGCGGCATACTCTCCGACTGGCGGCGGCGCAGCAATGGCAACGACCAGAACGGCAAGATGGGCGCCGATTTCGTTGCACAGGTCGGCGGCGAGATTGAGATCACCGTCTCCGGTGTTCGGTCCCGTAACGGTGAGTATCGTCCTGAAAGCCATGGTGGCTGCTCCCGGTTCTGCATCAAAGCCCTATCGTCGCTCAACAATAGCGAGACGGCTCGGCGCGCTGCTAGCGCTGAGTCAAGAACGCCACCGGTCATCATTTGATCCGTATCAACATGCCCACAGGCCGACGCAACAGGTTTCAGGCCGCCGGAGGACGCCGAGAAATATCGCCTGAACGCCGGGGCAGCAGCATCACGGAACGCATCCGTGGCCTGGCTGGTTATATCCAGACGCTGCGGCAGCAAGGGCCCGATGGCGCGGAATTTCAGCGACCTCGTCGCTGGCTTCCACAGGTACGAACAGAGAGGCGTCCGATGATCGTCGAGGATCAGCAATCCGTGGCCGCGATGTTGATGAACCCTGCAGCATATGGCGAGAGCGGACCGGTCGAGGCGATCGAAACCCATATCTCGCGTATCTTCCTCGTTGGCCAGCGCGCCTACAAGATCAAGCGAGCGGTCAGGCTGCCCTATGTCGACTTCTCGACCCCGGCGCTGCGGCTCGCCGCTTGCGAAAAGGAGGTCGAGCTCAACTCCAGGACTGCCCCCGGCCTCTATCTAGGGGTGCGGCGCATCACCCGAGAGGCCGGCGGCGAGCTGGCCTTCGACGGAAGCGGCGAACTGGTCGATGCGGCGATCGAGATGGTCCGCTTCGATCAGTCGAAGCTGCTCGACCGAATGGCAGTCGGTGGCGAACTGACGCCTGCGCTGATGACGGATGTCGCGCGCATGATAGTGCGCTATCATCGCGGCGCGCCGGAGATCCACAGGGGCAGCGGATCCTCGAACCTGGCAGGCGTGCTCGCCATCAACGAAGCCGGCTTTGCCACCAGCCATGTTTTCGAGCAAGCCGAGATCGAGGCATTCACCGGGGGTTTCCGCACCGCCCTCGCCCGTCATTGCGAACTGCTCGACCGGCGGGAGACGGCAGGCAAGATCCGGCGATGCCATGGCGACCTGCATCTGCGCAACATCTGTCTCTTCGACGGAGAGCCCCGCCTCTTCGATTGCATCGAATTCAATGACCAGATCGCCAGCATCGATGTGCTTTACGACCTGGCCTTCCTGCTGATGGACCTCTGGCATCGCGGCTTTCCGGAACTCGCCAACCTGGTGATGAACCGCTACCTCGACAAAGCAGACGACGAGGACGGCTTCATCCTCCTGCCGTTTTTCATGGCAGTGCGGGCCGCGGTGCGCGCGCATGTCACCGCAACCCAGGTCGAGGAAGCCGGTGACGATTCCGGCGGCCTGGTTGCCGAGGCCAGATCCTATTTCGAGCTTGCCCGAACACTTCTCCAGGAAAAGCCGCCGCGGCTGATCGCCATCGGCGGGTTGAGTGGTTCCGGCAAGACGGCCGTTGCCGAGGCACTCGCCGCGGATGTTGGCGCGCCGCCCGGCGCACGCATTGTCGAAAGCGACCGCATCCGCAAAGCCCTGCATGGGGTGCCGGCCGAGACGAAACTGCCGGACAGGGCTTATCGACCTGAGGTGTCGGACCGCGTCTACAGCGAAATGGCATGGCGCGCCGACTTGATCCTTGCCGAAGGCGGTTCGGTGGTCGCCGATGCCGTCTTTGACAGGCCGGCCGATCGCGAGCGCATCGAGACGGCGGCAAATAGCAGAGACGTTGCTTTCGCCGGATTCTGGCTGGAGGCGGATCCGCTCGTTCTTTGGCAGCGCGTGAGCGAGCGCAGGGGCGGTCCTTCTGATGCCACGGTCGATATCTTGTCGCGGCAATTGCAGCGACAGGCCACCCCGTCCACCTGGCGCAAGGTCGACGCCGATCGAAAGCTCGCCGATATTGCCGCAGAATTGGCCAAGGTTTCGGACGCGGCCGCTTCTGCGCGGGATGCTCCACTCAAGACCGCATCCTGACGGCGACGAACGATGCGCACAAAGATGGACAGATGGACATGACACGGGAAAAACTGGTGGTTTGCGGCAAATGCGGCGGGGTCAATCGCCTGCCGCCGGGACGCGATGCCGGGGACGCGAAATGCGGAAAGTGCGGCGCAAAACTGTTCTCGGGTCACCCGGCAGACGTCGATGCACAGAGTTTCGATCACCAGGTCACGCGAAGCAGCCTCCCCGTCGTCGTCGATGTATGGGCACCATGGTGCGGCCCGTGCAAGATGATGGCGCCGGCCTATGAAGCGGCAGCCAACGAACTGGAGCCGCATGTTCGCCTGATCAAGCTCAATTCCGACAATGAGCAGGCCGTTGCAGCCAGGCTCGGTATCCGCGGCATCCCGACCATGATCCTCTTCCACGAAGGGCAGGAGGTCGCGCGCACATCCGGCGCAATGACGGCGGGACAAATCGTCAGGTGGGTCCGCGATCACCTGCCGGCCGCAGCCTGAAAGCCGCCACTGCGTGGACTTCGCTGATCGCCGTGCCCGGCACGGCGGGCGACCTGATGGCCGATGCTGAGCACAGAAGCCATACGATGACCTGAAGACATCCTACTTCCAGGCGAAAATTTTCATACGATGACCTCGCTTTTGGCCCGCACTGGGAGTATGGATCCTCAGGATCCGGAAAAGTTGGGAGGACCCATGCAGCAGGCCGAACATCGAACGTCTCGGCGGTCGTTCGTCTCTCAGGTTGCCGATGCGCTGCGCGGCCAGATCGAAGCCGGCTTCTATGCGCCTGGCGACAAATTGCCGACAGAACCGGCGCTGATCGACCGGTTCGGGTTCAGCCGCACGGTGGTCCGGGAGGCCATCGCCGCGCTTCGCGCCGACGGGCTGGTGGAATCGCGGCAAGGCGCCGGCGTCTTCGTTCTCGGCCCGAAACCCGTCGACGAGGGATTGAAGCTGTTTACCGACGAAACGAACAAGATCTCGGACATCATCGAAGAGCTCGAACTGCGCATCGGCATCGAAGTCGAGGCAGCCGGCCTTGCCGCCGCCCGCAGTTCGCCGGCGCAAGAGGCCGAAATCGAGGCCCAGGTCGAAAGGTTCGCCGACCTCATGGCGCAAGGCCAACCCACCGACGATGCGGACTTCCAGTTCCACATGGCGATTGCCGCCGCAACCAACAACGCCAGGTTCAAGGCTTTCCTCGAACATGTCGGCCGGCGGATGATCCCGCGGGTGAAGTTCAAGACGATGATGGGCGGCGTCGACCCCTTGCCCAATCGCGACCATCCGATTCTGCAGGAGCACAGGGAAATCGCCGATGCGATCCTGGCCCGCGACCCGGAAAAGGCGCGTGAGGCGATGCGCCGCCATTTGGTGACCGGGATAAAGCGCTATCGCGCCCTCACCGTCCGGCGCCCGACAAATCAGGACAACACCGGCGGTTGACTCGTCCGGAAACTCATCATATGAATCCAGGACGGCATCATATTAATTTGTGGGATGAGTTTTTTGTCGCCAGATGAAATCAAATCGCGTGTTGCTTCAGGGCTGCTGTCGTTTCCGGTCACGCATTTCAACGAGGATTTCAGCCTCAATCTCGAAAGCTATCGCGCGCATGTCGCATGGCTGTCGGGGTTCGGCGCCGCTGCCCTGTTCGCGGCCGGCGGCACCGGTGAATTCTTCTCCCTGTCGCCGGAAGAGGTCGCCGACGTTACCCGCGCGGCCAAGGATGCCTCGGGAGACGTGCCGATCATCGCCGGCTGTGGCTACGGCACGGCGCTTGCCACGGAGATCGCCCGCCGCGCCGAAGCTGCGGGCGCCGACGGTCTCCTGCTTCTGCCGCACTATCTGATGGAGGCCTCGCAAGAGGGGATTTTTCGGCATGTCAAAGCCGTGTGCCAGTCCACCGGCCTCGGCGTCATCATCTACAACCGTGCCAACTCGGTCGCCAATGCCGACACGGTTGCCCGCCTTGCTGACGCGTGCCCAAACCTCATCGGCTTCAAGGAC
Organism: Mesorhizobium sp. L-2-11; assembly: GCF_016756595.1. Lineage (NCBI taxonomy): Bacteria > Pseudomonadati > Pseudomonadota > Alphaproteobacteria > Hyphomicrobiales > Phyllobacteriaceae > Mesorhizobium > Mesorhizobium sp. L-2-11. Next base: position 4,842,569 of record NZ_AP023257.1, read on the forward strand.
GGCACAGGCAAGGTCGATCTTGTCCGCCACGTCACCGCAAAGCTCGGCGATCGGCTCTGCTACATCGGTGGCATGCCCACACATGAGCTGTTCGCCGAGGGCTTCAACGGCGCCGGCGTGACGACCTATTCCTCCGCGGTCTTCAACTTCGTGCCGGAATTGGCCCAGCGCTTCTACAGGGCGATGCGGACAGGTGATCGCGCTGCCATGGAAGAAATCCTGCACAGCTTCTTCTTCCCGTTCGCGGCTTTGCGCGATCGCGAGCAAGGTTATCCGGTGTCGATCATCAAGGCAGGCGTCGAACTCATCGGACGAACACCCGGCCCGCTTCGGCCGCCGCTGACGGATCTGAAGCCGCAGGAGAAAGACGTGCTGCGCGGACTGATCGAGAAGATCGCCGCCTAGCCGCCGCAGATCGGCAAATTGTCGGCCGAACGGGATGAGGAGGATCGTCTCGCGCGACAGCCAAAACGGAAGATCCCAAATGGAAGATCCCCAATGGAAGATCAAGGGAGGAGTGACATGAATAGAAGCGTGCATACGATTGCAGCTGTCGTAATGATGACCGCTGCCGTGCCATCGGCCGTCGCACAGGAAGCGGCGCAGGAGATCCGTATCGTCCTGCCGGAGCAGCCGGCCAATCTGGAGCCCTGCGGCACCATCATCACCAATGTCGGCCAGATACTCAGCCAAAACGTGGTTGAATCGTTGACCGTCATCGATCCGAACAGTGGACAGCCCCAGCCGAAACTGGCGACCGAGTGGACCAGCGTGGACCCGACCACCTGGCGGATCAAGCTGCGCGAGGGCGTCAAATTCCAGGACGGAACCGAACTCAATGCGGATGCGGTCATCTTCTCCATCAACAGGATGATCAGCGGCAAGCTTACCTGCAGCAACATTGCGAAATTCGGCGATGCCAAACTGACGCTGACGCCGGTCGACAACCTGACCGTCGAAATAAAGTCGGACAGGCCCGAGCCCATCATGCCAACGCTGTTGAGCGTGGTCATGATCGTCTCGCCGAAGACGCCGGTCGACCAGGCGGTGAACGATCCGGTCGGCACCGGCCCGTTCACGCTGTCGACCTTTTCCCCGCAGACCGTGGTGCTGGACGCGTTCGACGGCTATTGGGGCAACAAGCCGCAGATCACCAAGGCAACCTATGTCTGGCGACCCGAATCCTCGATTCGAGCCGCCATGGTGGAGACCGGGGAAGCCGACCTGACACCGTCGGTTGCCATCCAGGACGCCAGCAATCCGGAGACGGATTTCGCCTACCTCAACTCCGAAACCACCGCCATCCGTATCGATACCGCCGAGCCGCCGCTCAATGACCTGCGCGTGCGCAAGGCGCTCAACCTGGCGATCGACTGGGAAGGCCTTGCCCAGTTGTTCGGCGACGACGTCAAGCGTGCGTCGCAGATGGTCGTCTCCGGGATCAACGGCCATGACGATGCGCTCGAGCCCTGGCCGTATGATCCCGAAGAGGCGAAAAGACTCATCGAAGTGGCGCCCGCGCCGCGGGTGTCGCGGTCGATACCGAGATCAAGCTCATCGGGCGAAACGGCATCTATCCGAACGGCGCCGAAGCGATGGAGGCAATGATGACGATGTGGCAGGATGCCGGCCTCAACGTCAAGCTTACCATGCTCGATGTCGCCGACTGGCTGCGCTATCTGCAAAAGCCGTTCCCGGCGGAGCGCGGCCCCAATCTCCTGCAGATGATGCATGACAACAACAAGGGCGATGCGGCCTTCACTGTGCCGATCTTCTATCGATCGAGCGGCAGCTACTCGACCTTGGCCGATCCGGCATTCGACAAGCAGATAGACGAGGCACTGGCGGCGACCGGCGAAGCCCGCACCAACAGCTTCAAGGCGATCTTCGGCAAGGCCCGCAACGAAGTGGCGGCGGACATCCCGATGTTCCACATGATCGGCTACACCCGCGTTGGCACCAGGCTGGAATGGAAGCCCGATATCACCACCAACAGCGAAATACCGCTGGCCAATATCGCCATCAAAGACTGAGCGATACGGGGGCGCCAGGCCGATCGTCGCCCTGCGCCCCTGATCCGTTGCCTCCGCCGATATCCGCCGAAGGGCATCCGAAATGATCACCTATCTTGGACGCCGGGCGTCGCACAGCATCCTGTCGGTCATCGGTCTTTTGACGCTGGTTTTTTTCCTGACACGGCTCACCGGCGATCCTTCCGCCTTGTACCTGCCTCTGGACTCGACTGCGGAAGCGCGGGCCGCGTTCGCGCGATTGAACGGCCTCGATCAGCCGATCCATTGGCAGTTTCTGGGATATTTGCGCGATCTGCTGCAGCTGAATTTCGGTGAATCGCTGCGCCAGAACCGCTCGGCGATGCAGGTCGCGCTTGAGGCGTTCCCGGAAACGCTGAAGCTTGCCGCCGTCGCGATCACCCTGTCGACCGCCTTGGCTATCCTTGTCGGCTGCCTGGCGGCCGCGCGGCCAGGCAGCATGTTCGACCGTGGCGCCAGCCTCGTCTCGCTGGCCGGCGCAAGCGCGCCGGATTTCTGGGTCGCCATCGTCGGCATCCTTGTCTTCGCCGTGGGACTCGGAGTTTTGCCGACATCCGGCACCGGCAGCTGGGCGCATTGGATCATGCCGACCTTCGTGCTGATGCTTCGCCCGTTCGGTCTCCTGGTGCAGGTCGTGCGCGGCACCATGCTGTCGGCGCTTGCCTCTCCATACATCAAAACCGCAAGGGCCAAGGGCCTGCCGCGGCAGAAGATCATCTTCGGGCATGCGCTTCGCAACTCGCTGCTGCCCGTCGTCACGGTCGCCGGCGACCTGGCGACCAGTCTGGTCAACGGCGCCGTCGTCGTGGAGTCGATATTCGGCTGGCCCGGCATCGGCAAGCTGATGATCGATTCAATCATCCAGCGCGATTTTGCCGTGGTCCAGTCGACCATTCTGGTGACGGCAACCGCAATCTTCGTCCTGAACATCGCGATCGACCTGCTTTATGCGGTTCTCGATCCGCGCATCCGGTACTAAGCCATGACGATCATCATTCCCGACATCAAGCCGGCGGCCGTACCAGGCAGCGGCAGCGTGCTTCTCGCCTATTTAAAGCGCGACAGGCTTGCGCTCGCCGCTGCTATTTTCCTGGCGATCGTCGTCATCGCGGCGGTCCTCGGCCCGTGGCTGGTGGGCGACGCCGCATCGCGGCTGGGGCTGCGCCAGCGCAACCTCGCCCCGTTCTCGTTGGCCAGTGGCTGGATCTACATCCTGGGCGCCGATACCCTTGGCCGACCCATCCTGGCCAGGCTGATTGTCGGCGCGCAGAATACGGTCGGCATTGCCGCGGCTGCGGTGTTCGCGTCGATGTTGGTCGGTGGAACACTGGGCCTGATAGCGGGGTATTCGGAGCGCTGGTATAGCCATCTCATCCTGCGCCTGGCCGATGTCGTCATGAGCTTTCCGTCGCTGCTGGTGGCGCTCATCGTGCTCTATACGCTTGGCCCCAGCATCACCAACCTGGTGATCGTTCTCGCCGTCACGCGCATGCCGATCTACCTCAGGACGGCGCGCGCGGAGGTGCTGGAGCTGCGCGAGCGCATGTTCGTCAGCGCGGCGCGAGCCATGGGAGCAAAGCCGGCCCGGATCATCATCCGGCACATCGCACCCCTCGTCCTGCCGACACTGGTGACGATTTCCGCCATTGATTTCGCGACCGTCATCTTATCGGAATCGGCGCTGAGTTTCCTTGGCCTCGGCATTCAGCCACCCGACTTCACCTGGGGTGCGATGGTGGCGAACGGCCGCGGCTATCTCGCCACCGCCTGGTGGATCGCATTCTGGCCGGGTCTTGCAATCATGCTGACGACGCTGTCGCTCAACATTCTCTCGAACTGGGCGCGCACCGTCGCTGATCCGCAGCAACGCTGGCGCCTTCAGACATTGCGAAAAGCTGCCCGATGAGCAACGCGACCATTCTCAAAGTCGAGGGCCTGACCGTCGATTTCCTTTCGGATGATGAGCCGGTACGCGCCGTCGACGACGTCTATTTCCACGTCAGCCGTGGCGAAACGCTGGTGATCCTCGGCGAAAGCGGTTCGGGAAAAAGCGTCAGCACCAGCACGGTGATGGATCTCGTCGACTGTCCGCCAGGCGATATCGTGGCCGGCTCCTGCCGGTTCGACGGCGTCGAACTGGCAGGCCTCGGCGCCGAGGCGCGCAGAAGCATCAACGGCCGCAGGATTGCGATGATCTTTCAGGATCCGCTCGCCTACCTGAACCCCGTCTATACGGTGGGGCGCCAGATCCAGGAGGTGTTTGAGAGCCACGGCGCGGGAAGCGGCAAGGACGCACGCGCCAAGGCGATAGAACTGCTTCGGCGCGTCGGCATTCCACATCCGCAAACGCGCGTCGACTTCTATCCGCATCAGTTCTCGGGCGGACAGCGCCAGCGCGTGATGATTGCCATGGCGATCGCGCTGAAACCGGACATCCTGATCGCCGACGAGCCGACGACCGCTCTGGACGTCAGCGTGCAAGCGCAGATCCTCGATCTGCTGCGCGATCTCCAGCGCGAAACCGGCATGGCGTTGATCATGATCACCCACGACCTCGAAGTCGCCGCGTCCATGGCGGACCGGATCATCGTCATGAACGCCGGCAAGGTCGTCGAGACGGGTATCGCCAAGGCAGTCTTCAGCAATCCGCAGCACGCCTATACAAGCCGCCTCATCGCCGCCCTGCCCCACGGCAACGCAGCGGAGGCGCCAAACAGGCGTTCGACGGCGATCGCCGGCGAGACGCTGCTCAAGGTGGAACATCTTACCAAGCACTATGAGCTTGCTTCCGGAGCTTTCAGCAGCAAACGGACGTTCAAGGCGGTGGACGACATAAGCTTCGAGGTCAGGAGAGGCGAAACGCTCGGCATCGTCGGCGAGTCCGGCTCCGGCAAATCGAGCGTCGCGCGCATGCTGTTAGGCCTGAACGCGCCAAGCGCCGGCAAGGCGGTCTTTGCCGGTGAGAACATCTTCGACATGAACGGCAAGCGCCTTATGGCGTTTCGGCGCAAGGTCCAGATGGTCTTCCAGGATCCGCACGGATCGATGAATCCGCGCATGCGCGTTTATTCGATCATTTCCGAACCCTGGGTGATCCACCGCGATATCCTGCCGAAGAACAGGTGGAAGGCTCGAGTGGCAGAGCTGCTGGAATTGGTTGGGCTGTTGCCAGAGCACGCCGAGCGCTACCCGCACCAGTTTTCCGGCGGCCAGCGACAGCGCATCGCCATTGCGCGCGCGCTTGCCAGCGAGCCGGAACTGATCGTCTGCGATGAGGCGGTTTCGGCGCTCGACGTCTCTATCCAGGCGCAGGTGATCGATCTTCTGGCCGACCTCAGGACCAGGCTCGGCCTCTCCTATATTTTCATCACCCACGACCTGCCGATCGTGCGCCATTTCGCCGACCGGATCATGGTCATGAAAGACGGAAAGATTGTCGAGGAAGGCCAAACCGCGGCGCTGTTCGGGGCGCCTCGCCACGAATATACGCAAAGCCTGTTGCAGGCTGTGCCTAAGCCCAAATGGCTTACGCAGGCTCAATAGTTCCTGGATATCGGCCTCGATTGTCCGCGCGCGCCCAGCTAGCGTTGCCGATTGATGGACCGAATGCGCTTGACAAAATGGCGATCGCCCGCTCAATTTGACCCATTCACCAGGGGGGTCCCGGCAAGGGGCTGAGATACTGCTGGCTTTCGCGGCGCAGTGACCCGTTGAACCTGATCCAGTTCATACTGGCGTAGGGACGGTGCAAGCGCTTTGCGGCCCGAAATCCTGTAAGCAGGCAGGCAGAAGCGTCTTTTCATCCTTCCGGCACAGAACTGGGTCTCCAATGCTTGAGCAAAGGAGCCTCAAATGAATGCCATCGCCCCCGCCGTTTCGACGGGACCGCTGCCCGCCTCGAGGAAAATCCACAAACCCGGCCTGATTCACCCGCAGATCAGGGTGCCGATGCGGGAAATCGCCGTCCATCCGACTGCAGGCGAACCGCCTGTCACCGTTTACGATCCGTCCGGCCCCTTTACGGATCCGTCTGTCGAAACCAGCATCGAAAAGGGCCTCGCCAGGTTTCGCCATGAATGGGTGACGGCGCGCGGTGACGTCGAATTTCACGATGGCCGCAGTGTCAGGCCGGAGGACAACGGCTTCGCGTCAGGTGAGCGCCTGACGCCGGAGTTTCCCATGCGCCACCGGCCGCTAAAGGCAAAAACGGGCAAAGCGGTGACGCAGCTTGCCTATGCGCGCGCCGGGATCATCACCCCCGAAATGGAGTTCGTCGCCATTCGCGAGAATCTCGGCCGCGAGAGTTTTCGCGGCGGGTTACAGCGCGACGGCGAGTCTTTCGGCGCGGCGATCCCGGACTTCGTCACGCCGGAATTCGTGCGCGACGAGGTGGCGCGTGGGCGGGCTATCATTCCAGCCAACATCAACCATCCGGAGAGCGAGCCGATGATCATCGGCCGCAATTTCCTAGTCAAGATCAATGCCAATATCGGCAATTCAGCCGTCACCTCGTCGATGGCCGAAGAGGTCGAAAAAATGGTCTGGGCGATCCGCTGGGGAGCCGACACGGTCATGGACCTGTCGACCGGTCGCAACATCCACAACATCCGCGAGTGGATCGTCCGCAATTCGCCGGTGCCGATCGGAACCGTGCCGCTCTACCAGGCGCTTGAGAAGGTCGGAGGGATCGCCGAGGACCTGACCTGGGAAATCTACCGCGATACGCTGATCGAACAGGCCGAACAGGGCGTCGACTATTTCACCATCCATGCCGGTGTGCGGCTGCACTACATCCCGCTGACGGTCGACCGGGTCACCGGCATCGTCAGTAGAGGTGGTTCCATCATGGCGAAATGGTGCCTGCATCATCACCGCGAAAGCTTCCTCTACGAGCATTTCGAGGAAATCTGCGACATCGCCAGAGCCTACGACGTGTCGTTCTCGCTCGGCGACGGCCTTCGTCCCGGCTCGATCGCCGACGCCAACGACGCGGCGCAGTTCGCCGAACTGGAAACGCTCGGCGAGTTAACAAAGGTCGCCTGGGCCAAGGATTGCCAGGTCATGATCGAGGGGCCGGGCCATGTTCCCATGCACAAGATCAAGGAGAACATGGACAGGCAGCTCGAAGTCTGCGGCGAGGCGCCCTTCTACACGCTTGGGCCGCTGACCACCGACATCGCACCCGGCTACGACCACATCACCTCAGGCATCGGCGCGGCGATGATCGGCTGGTACGGCACGGCGATGCTCTGCTATGTCACGCCCAAGGAGCATCTCGGTCTCCCCGACCGCAACGACGTCAAGACGGGCGTCATCACCTACAAGATAGCCGCGCACGCCGCCGACCTCGCCAAGGGTCATCCGACAGCGAAGCTCCGCGACGATGCGCTGTCGCGGGCGCGGTTCGAGTTTCGTTGGGAAGACCAGTTCAACCTGTCGCTCGACCCCGAAACCGCGCGCTCCTTCCACGACGAGACCTTGCCGAAGGAGGCGCACAAGCTGGCGCATTTCTGCTCGATGTGCGGGCCGAAATTCTGCTCGATGCGCATCTCCCACGACATTCGGGCCGAGGCGCAGAAAGAGGGCATGGCGGCGATGGCGGCGAAGTACCGCGAGGGCGGCAACCTTTATATGCCGGTGGACGGCGAACCGCCGATGCCGAAGGTGCCGGAGCCGTCATGAAGCTGCTGGTCAAAGGGGCCGGCGTCGCCGGCCTCACCGCCGCCTTCGAACTCGCCGCCCGCGGTGCTGCGGTAACCATTGCCGAGACCCGGCATGGCCTCGGTGACAACGCATCATGGATGGCCGGCGGCATGCTGGCGCCCTGGTGCGAACGCGAAAGCGCCGAGCAGCCGGTGCTGGATCTCGGACGCGATGCCGCCGACTGGTGGGATGCGGTGCTGCCGGGTCATGTCACGCGGGCGGGAACGCTCGTTTTGGCAATGCCGCGGGATGCGGGCGAACTCGACCGGTTTGCAAGCCGCACGTCGGGTCATCGGCGGGTCGACGAAGACGAAATCGCGCTCCTGGAACCCGATCTTGCCGGCCGCTTCCGACGCGGGCTGTTCTTCCCGGGCGAAGCCCATCTCGACCCACGCCGTGCCATGGCGGCGCTGCATGAAAAACTCGCCGGAAGCGGCGTCGAGTTCCGCTTCGGAGTGGACGCCCGGCACATGACGGGATTCGGCCGCGAGATCGACTGCATGGGAATGGCGTCCAGCGATGAAAGGCTTCGCGGCGTTCGCGGCGAGATGCTGATCCTGCGTACACCCGACATCTCGCTGTCGCGCCCGGTCAGGCTGCTGCACCCGCGTTTGCCGCTCTATCTGGCGCCGCGCGCCGACCACCATTTCATGGCGGGTGCAACGATGGTCGAGAGCCTGTCCACGGAGCCGGTCACGGTACGGGCGATGATGGAACTCCTGAACGCCGCCTATTCGGTTCATCCCGCCTTCGGCGAGGCCGCGATCGTTGAGACGGGCGTCGGCATTCGCCCGGCGTTTTCCGACAACCTGCCGCGCGTCGAAGCGCATGGCAGAACCGTCGCGATCAATGGGCTCTACCGCCATGGTTTCCTTCTGGCCCCCGCCATGGCGCGCCGGGCGGCCGACCTTGTTTTCGATTCTGACAAACCGGTGGAATTTGCTGATGAAACTGACGGTCAACGGCGAAGCGCATGAGCTCGCCGCCGCCACCCTGGCGGAGCTTCTGGTGGCGCTTGACTACGAAGGCAACTGGCTTGCAACGGCCGTGAACAGCGAGCTTGTGCACGCGACTGAGCGGGCGCTGTTCCAGCTGAAGGACGGCGACCGGATCGAGATTCTCTCACCCATGCAAGGAGGTTAGTAACGTGATCGAGCTTTACGGAACCAAGCTTTCGTCGCGCCTGCTTCTCGGCACCGCACAGTACCCCTCGCCCGCCATTCTTGCCGATGCGGTCAAGGCATCCTGTGCGTCCGCGGTGACCGTCTCATTGCGCCGCGAAATGGCCGGCGGCAAGGGTGGCGAGAAATTCTGGTCGCTTATCCAATCGCTGCGGCTGCATGTCCTGCCCAACACCGCCGGTTGTCACTCCGTCAAGGAAGCCGTCACGACCGCAAAGATGGCGCGCGAGGTTTTTGGCACGAACTGGATCAAGCTCGAGGTGATCGGCAATCATGATACGCTGCAGCCGGATGTCTTCGGCTTGGTCGAGGCCGCGCGAATCCTGTGCGAAGACGGGTTTGCAGTATTTCCTTATACGACAGACGATCTCGTCGTCGCCGAGCGATTGCTGGAAGCCGGATGCAGGGTGCTCATGCCCTGGTGCGCGCCGATCGGTTCTGCGCTTGGACCGGTAAATGTCACCGCGCTCCGCTCGATGCGAGGCCATTTCCCGGATGTCCCGCTGATCGTGGATGCGGGCCTCGGCCGCCCATCTCACGCGGCTCTCGTGATGGAACTCGGCTTCGACGCGGTGCTCCTCAACACGGCAGTGGCCAAGGCCGCCGATCCGGTCGGCATGGCGCGCGCGTTCGGCAAGGCGGTCGATGCCGGCCGTGAGGCGTATCGCTCGGGCCTGCTCGAGCCGCGTGACCTCGCCGTCCCATCGACGCCGACAATTGGCCGGGCAGTCTTTCAATGAAACTCGATCCTTTTTATCTGATCGTCGATAGCGCCGCCTGGATTGAAAGGCTGGCGCCGCTCGGCGTCAGGCTGGTGCAGCTTCGCGTCAAGAACCTCGCCGAGGCTGCGTTGCGCGCCGAGATCCGCAAGGCGAAGGCCTTGTGCGCCCGATACAAATGCCAGCTCATCATCAATGACTTCTGGCGGCTGGCGATCGAGGAGGACTGCGATTTCATTCATCTCGGACAGGAAGATCTGCAAGCGGCGGACCTTACCCGGATAAGGGCTGCAGGTCTCCGTCTCGGCCTCAGCACGCACGACCATCTCGAACTCGAAACAGCCCTTGCCGCCAGACCGGACTATATCGCGCTCGGGCCAATCTATCCGACCATCCTGAAACAGATGAAATGGGCGCCGCAGGGGCTCGAACGGCTTGGCGAATGGAAGCGCCAGATCGCGCCGACACCTCTGGTCGCGATTGGCGGCCTCAACCCCGGCCGGCTCGAGGGCGTCTTCGGTGCCGGTGCGGACAGCGCCGCGGTAGTGACCGACATCACGTTGGATGCCGATCCGGAAGCGCGAACGCGCGAGTGGATCGAAAAGACGGGCCGATGGCGTTGACGCGCGAACCGCATGTGCTTGTCGTCGGCGGATCGGACTCCAGCGGCGGCGCCGGCATAGCCCGCGATATCGAGACGATCTCTTCCATCGGCGTGCGCACCTGCCTTGCCGTTACCACCGTGACGGTGCAGACGCATGAAGCCGTCACGGAAATCCACAATTTGCAACCCGGGCTGGTGGCCGACCAGATGCGTGCCGCGCTGCAAGCCAACGCGGTAGGGGCGATCAAAATCGGCATGCTCGCAACGGAGCAAATCACCGTCGCCGTCGCGGGTGTGCTGCGCCAGAACCCACAGATATCGGCAGTCATCGACCCGGTGCTGGTCTCTTCTTCGGGTTGGCCGCTTCTGGACACAGGCGCTATCGGCGTCCTGAAGCAAGAACTCATTCCGCTTTGTCGTCTCGTCACACCCAACCTCATCGAACTGGCTGTCCTTGCCGGCTCAGACCTGGCCAAGGACGATGACGGCGCATTGCAACAAGGTCAGAAATTGCTCACCGCCGGATTGCAGGCCCTGCTGATCAAGGGCGGCCACGCCGCGGGGTGTCGATCGACGGACATCCTGCTGCGCGCCGATCAAGAGCCCATCCGCTTCGATGCGCCGCGTCTTGCCGGATCGATGCGCGGGACGGGTTGCGCGCTGGCCAGCGCCATCGCCGCGCATCTGGCAAACGGAAGCCCGCTTGAAGACGGCGTGCGCAAAAGCAAGCTGTTGGTTTTCGAGAAGATTCGGAAATCGATCTCTCGGGATTGAGACAGTTGAGCTTGGCTTTTCTGGGCAGCAAGCTGGCGGGCGGTTCTTCGCCCCCCTTCGGAGAGTCTCTCAGCGCGAAGCAAATCGCCTTGTCGGGTCTTGTCTCAAGCGATGTCGTCGCGAATGCAGGCCTTCAGATGGCCATCGGACGTTGTTGCCCGCAATGGCGGGACGATTCCGGCGCAAGCGTCGAGGGCAACCGGGCAGCGGGTTCGGAAGACACACCCGCTCGGCGGATTTGCCGGGCTTGGAATGTCGCCTTTCAGCACCTGCCGGCCCTGCCTGGCCAGTGGGTCGAGCGAGGGAATGGCCGAAAGCAGCGCGCGCGTATAGGGATGCTGCGGCCTGGCATAGAGCTCGGCAGCAGGCGCGACCTCCATGATCCGGCCGAGGTAGAGAACGATCACCGTGTCGCAGATATATTCGACGACGGCCAGGTCATGCGAAATGAACAGCATGGTCAGGCCGAGCCGGACCTGCAGGTCGCGCAAAAGATTGATGATCTGCGCCTGGATGGAGACATCGAGGGCAGAGACTGGCTCGTCGGCGACGATGAATTCGGGTTCGAGCGTAAGCGCCCGGGCGATGCCGATGCGCTGGCGCTGCCCGCCTGAAAACTCGTGGGCGATCATAGGCATCAACTGGCAGCTCGACAGCAGCAAGCGCCTTCTCCGCCTTCGCCCGCCGCTCGCGCCTGCTGCCGATACGCTGAATGTCGAGGCCTTCGGTCAGGATCTGGCCGATGGTCATGCGCGGCGACAGGCTGGCGAACGGATCCTGGAAAATATACTGCATCTTGCGGCGCTGGCGAGCCAGCGGCCCGGCGCTCAGCTTGGTGATATCGATGCCGTCAAAGCTGATTTCGCCTGATGTCGGCTCGATGAGACGCAGCACCGAGCGGCCGATCGTGGTCTTGCCCGATCCGGATTCGCCGACGAGGCCGACCACCTGGCCGCGCGCGATGTCGAAGGAAATATCGTCCAGCGCCCTGACGACGGGACCGCGCGAGAACGCCGTCGGCGCAAAATGCTTGGTCAAGTTCCTGACCGAAAGGAAGGGAGCGTCCACTGTCAGAGATCCTCCCAGCGCAAACAACGGCTTTGCTGGGTCGACGTCGCCGCGAACAATGGCGGGACAGCAGTGCGGCAGGCATCGACAGCCAGAGCGCAACGCGGCGCGAAAGAGCAGCCCTTGGGCAGCAAGGCAAGTGATGGAACATTCCCGGCGATGGTCGGCAGCGGCGTTCCTGCTGCCTTCAGCGTGGTGGCCTGGCCAAGTCGCGGCACCGAACGCATCAGCCCGGCGGTGTAGGGATGACGCGGACGGGTGAACACCTCGCTCACCGGACCCGATTCGACGATGCGACCGGCATACATCACCGCGACCCGGTCGGCGATCTCAGCAACGACGCCGAGATTGTGCGTGACGAACAGAATGCCCATGCCGCGTTGCGCCTGCAGCGCGGCCAGCAAGTCGAGAATCTGGGCCTGGATGGTGACGTCGAGCGCGGTGGTCGGCTCGTCGGCGATCAGCAAGGTCGGATCGCACGACAAGGCCATGGCGATGGTGGCGCGCTGGCGCATCCCTCCCGACAATTCATGCGGGTATTGTCGCGCCCGCCGATCAGGGTCTGGAATTCCGACCTGAGCCAGCAGCCGCACGGCATCAGCGGCCGCATCCCGATGCGACCTGCCGAGATGGATGCGGATCGGCTCGGCGATCTGTTCGCCGATGCTGTAGACCGGATTGAGGCTGGTCATCGGCTCCTGGAACACCATGCCGATGTCGTTGCCGCGCACCTTGCGCAGCGACTCGGGATCGAGGCCGGTCAGCTCGGTGACCGTGCCGTCCCTGCGCCGCAGCGTGATCGAGCCCTCGGCGATGCGTCCGATCTTCTTCGGCAGCAAGCCGATGATCGACAGGCTGGTGACCGACTTGCCCGATCCCGACTCGCCGACCAGCGCAACCGTCTCGCCCGAACCTATCACCAGATCGACATCCTGCACGGCGGCGATGTCGCGTCCGGCGATACGGAACACCGCCCGCAGACCGGAAATCGAGAGGATCGGAGCGTCCACGGTCAGCGCAACAAGCCGACGTCGCGAAGGATGATGTCGACCTTTGCGGCTTCCTCGTTGTTCAGGCTGCGTTGCGGCCGCGCCATGGTGTTGGAGGCGATGATGCCGAGGCTCCTCATCGCGGTCTTGAAGGCGCCGACCCCGGCCGAGCCGGCGCTCGTCCTGCCGAGCGAGATCCAGACGATCTCGAACAGCTTCAACAGCCGCTCCTGCTCCAGGCGAGCTTCGGCGTGCTGGCCCGCCTGCATCAGGTTCCACAGCCTGACGTAGCAGTGCGGGTCGACATTGGCGAGGCCCGGCACGACCCCATGCGCGCCCATGGCAAGCACGCTGTCGACCAGGATCTCGGATCCGGTCATGCCGAAGAAATTCGGATCGTTGGCCATGTCCTTGAGCACATAGCGTAGATTGCCGTCATCGCCGCTGGAATCCTTGATACCGGCAATAGCGCCCTCGCTGGCCAGGCCGACGGTGGTCTTTCGCTCCAGCTTGACATGGACGCAGACCGGGATGTCGTAGGCGATGATAGGGATGTCGACCGCGTCCTTGATATAGCGGAAGTGGTCGCCGATCTCGGGCTGGCTGGTGCGGGCATAGAACGGCGCGGTGACCACGACTGCGTCAGCGCCGGCCGACCTGGCTGTCAGGGCGTGGTTGATGACGCGATCGGTTGTCGGGTCGATGACGCCGGCGAAGATCGGAACGCGGCCATTGTTGATCTTGACCGCGTGCTCGAGGATGGCCCGGCGGCTGGCCTCGTCATGAAAGACCACCTCGCTGGTCGAGCCGAGCACGAACAGGCCATGAACGCCGCCGTCGAGCAGGTTTTCGATTGTCCGCGTGAACGACGGGAAGTCTACACTGAAATCGGCATTGAGCGGAGTGACGACAGGTGGCACGACGCCGGTAAACAGGGGCATTTTTCAAAAACCTTCAGGTCAGTTGAGATCGGAACGAGGGTCGAATGCATCGCGCAGTCCATCGCCGATGAAGTTGATGGCCAGCACGGTGAGCACGAGCACGGCGCCGGGAAACATCCATTGCCAGGGGTATTGCTCGAGGACGACGGTGGAGCGGGCGAGATTGAGCATGTTGCCCCAGCTGGCTTCGGGCGGCGCGATGCCGAGGCCGAGGAAGGAAAGGCCGGCTTCGAGCAGAATGGCATTGGCGATCTGCAGCGTGGCGTAGACGACAAGAATGTCGATGCAGTTCGGCAGGCCGTGACGGAACAGGAGATGCGGCATTCCCGCCCCCATGCCTCGCGCGGCGACGACGAAGTCGCGCTCGCGCAGCTCGAGCAGCCGGGCGCGCACCATGCGCGACAGCACCGGCCATGAGAGCAGCGAGATCACCAGGATGGTCGGCGCGATGCCGGTGCCGGCGATCGAAGCGAGCACGAGCAGGAAGATCACCGGCGGCAGCGTCATTGCGAGGTCGACGAAGCGCATCACGGTGCCGTCGACAAGGCGCCCGCCGAAGCTGGCGACAGCGCCGACCAGGAAGCCGATGACGATCGAGATGGCGACCGAGCAGACGGCAACCAGCAGCGAGATTCGTCCGCCTTGCAGCAGCCGGGCCATGACGTCGCGGCCGACGCCGTCGCTGCCCAGCCAATGAATGGCGGACGGTCCCTTGTTGATCGCCCTGAGATCGATGGCATTGGGGCTGAACGGCCACCATAGGGAATAGGTCGAGACCGCCAGCAGGATGGGCACGATGATAAGCAGACCGGCGCGCGCCGCACGATTTTCAAAGAAGCGGTCGAGCGCGCGGCGGACCGGTCCCTTGGTTTGCGGCCCGGCTGTCGGGGCTGTCGGGTCAATTGCCGGATCTGGTGCGGTGATCGTCATCGCGACACCTGGATACGTGGGTCGACGACGGCATAGACGATATCGGTCAGGAGATTGACCAGAATGACGCAGATGCCGATCACCAGTGTGGCGCCCATGATCACCGGGTAGTCCCTTGTGCCGACGGCGTTGACCAGCAGCAGGCCCATGCCCGGCCAGTTGAACACGCTTTCGAGGAAGATGGCGCCGCCGATGGCGATGCCGACCGTCGAGCAGATCAGGGTGATGACCGGTAAAAGCGCATTGCGGGTTGCATGCTTGATGATCACCCAGAATTCGCGCACGCCCTTGGCACGTGCGGTCCGCACATAGTCCTGGTTGAGCACTTCCAGCAGCGACGCGCGCATGTAGCGCATGATCAGCGCGGCGTGTCCGATGGACAGCAGGCAGGCGGGCAGAACCAGGTGCGCGAGCACGTCCGCTACGGAAAAAGGCGCGCCGGCGGTCTGCATGCCGCCTGATGGCGCCCAGCGCAGCAGCACCGAGAAAAAGTACAGTCCCAGAAGCGCCGTCAGAAAGGCCGGGCTGGAGATGCCGACGAAAGCAACCACCGACAGCGCGATGTCGGGCAGCGCGTTGCGGCGGACGGCGCTGAAGATGCCGGCGGAGATGCCGAGCACGATGGCGATGGCCAGGCCGGTGCCCATCAACAGCGCGGTTGGGCCGATGCGCTCCATGACCAGCGGCAGCACGCCAACGCCGCCGCGCTGGATCGAATAGCCGAAGTCGCCGCCGAGCGCAGCGCGAAGCCAGGCGAGGTATTGCACGGGAAGCGGCTGGTCGAGCCCAAGCCGGTCGCGCAGGACTTCGAGGTCGGAGGCAGACATCGGACTGGACGGATTGATATAGGCATCGATCGGATCGCCGGGCGCCAGCCGCAGAAGGATGAAGATGAGGACGCTGAGCGCGACCAGCATCAACAGTCCTGTAGCGCTGCGGCGGGCAATGAAACTCAGCATTGGCTGTCCGTGGCGATGGTGAGCGGAGCCGGCATCGTGCCGGCCCGTTTCGTTGGCGGGCCGGAATGGCCCGCCAGCCGTTACTGGATGTCCCAGCGTTCCGGGTGAGCCGCATAGGGACCGCCGGCCGGCGCCGGCGTCCAGACAAAGTCACGCAGCTTGCTGGAGGCCACGCCATAGCGGTTGGCCACCCATAATGTCGCCCAGGGCAGATCCTTGTTCATCACCTTGCAGACCTGCTGCCAGGATTGATCGATCTTGGCCGGATCGGTCTGGGCGAGCGCAGCGTCCAATGCGGCGCTGAGATCGTCGAACTCGATGCGCATGGTGTTGAAGCCTGCCGGCGGAATCTGCGACTTGTTGAGACCCGGGCTGATGCCAGCCGGATTCGGGCCGTTCTGCAGCCCGGCATAGACCATCGCAAACGCGTTCCAGTCCGGCGTGCCTTCCTTGTAGACGATGCCGTTGTAAGTCGGCGTATCGACGACGCGCGGCACCACATTGATGCCGACCTCGGCCAGCATCGACTGGATGGCGGCCATCACATTGGCGGCTTGCGGCGAGCCGTAATAGGTCAGCAAGGTGATCGGCTTGTCGCCGTTGATCTTATCCCAGCCCGCCTCGGCAAGCAGAGCCTTGGCCTTGGCCGGATCATAGGCATAGGGTTCGAGGCCTTCTGGGAGCAGATGCGGCGCGACATAGCCGCAATTCGCCGGCTTGGCCGCCCCGCCATAGAGGCTCTCGATAATGGCATTGCGATCGATCGCGTACATGATCGCCTGGCGGACGCGAACATCCCTGAACAGCTCGACCTTCTGGTTGAGGCCGATGTAGTTGACCACATAAGAAGCGCCCTCGATCACCTTGAAATTGCTGTCGCTTTTGAAGGATACCGCATCGTCGGGCTCGACATAGGTGAACTGGATTTCGCCGGCGCGCAGCGCCGCAACGGCCGCTGCCGGGCTCTCGAAATATCGGTTGATGAGCACATCGACCTTCGGCTTGCCGCTGCGATAGTCGTCATCCGCAGCCAGTTCGACATATTGGTCGCTGACATAGCGCTTGAACTTGAAGGGGCCGGTACCGACCGGCGTGGTGGACCACCAGGTGCTTGTGGCCAGCGTTTCCGGCGGCATCGCGGCCAGGGCATGTTCCGGCAGGATCATCACCTGCGAGAGAATGGACAGGAAGGAGCCGTTGGGCTTGGACAATTTGACGACCACGGTGCGATCGTCCGGCGCGTCGACCGACGCGATATCGCCGAGACGCGCGGCAAACAGACTGCCGGAGGCCTTGTTCCTGGCGAGCTCAAGCGTAAACTTGACGTCCCTGGATGTGAACGGCTTGCCGTCGTGCCAGGTCTCCTGCGCAAGGTTGAACGTATAGGTCAGCTGGTCGTCGCTGACCTTGTAGTCCTTGGCCAGATCGCCTTCGAGCTCGGTCAGTTCGGCGTTGTAGATGACCAGAGGTTCAAAATATGTGCTGAGCCATGTAAAGCCGCCGGTCGCAGCCAGCGGATTGAAGTTCTTGGGAAAGCCGCCGGGGCCGACGTCGAAGCCCCCGGTTATGGCCTTGGCGTCCTCTGCCTGGACGCTGGGGGCCAGGCCGCCGAGCAGCAGCCCGGAAACAGTCAGATGACGAGCTATGGTCTTGATGCGCATGGTTTTTCCTCCCTTGGCATTTGTCAGGTAGTCCGGCGTTGGGTCAGGTAATCCGGTTTTTGGCGATCACTTGCTGAATCCCCCTGTAGTGGTCGTCGAGGCGCTGACGCGCCCGGTCGACATCCTTGGCGGCAACCGCCTCGACGATTTCGTGATGGTCGCGCCAGGTCGCCAGCGGCGTCGGATTGTCGAGGCTGGTGAAGTTGGAAGCCTTGTTGAACGCCACCCAGAAAATGTCGATCAGCGCGCTCAACATGTGATTGTTCTGGCAGCGAAACAGCAACTGGTGGAATTGCTGGTCCTCTTCGGCAAAGCTCTCCTGGCGCTCGGCGCGCCGCCGCATGCTTTCGGTCAGCTGGCGCAGCGCGGCGATGTCTTCGGCGCTGATCATCTCGATGGTTTTTGCAATCAGGCCGGTCTCAAGGACGCGGCGGATCTCGCGCAGTTCCTCGACGTCGCGCAATGAATCCTGCAGGCCATATGCCAGATTATCCAGCAAGGGCTTGAACGAGAATTCCTTGACGAACACGCCGATGCCGCGACGCGTCTCCAGAATGCCGATCGACTCCAGCGCCTTGATCGCTTCGCGCACCGAGTTGCGGCCGACGCCGAGCCGTTGCGCCAGGAACGTCTCCGGGGGCAAGGGATCCCCCGCCTTGAGCTTGTTGCTCTGGATATAGTTCCTCAGGCTCTCCTGCACGCTGACGTGAAGCAGCGGCGGTCGGGCCAGCGGTTCGATTGATGTTTGTTCCGGGTTCAACTTGGTTTCCGAGATCGACTTGCTTTCCGGCATTTTGCTCCCAGTGCCGCTGCAATGGCGCCCGATGGCGCGCTGCAAAAGCGGTCGATGCTTGTAGCATAGCGACTTGTAGGATATCCTGCAAGCAGGAGGAATACATCGCTGAATGAAGATCGTCCTGGCCGGCTCAAGCCATTGGCACGCCGAAATGCATCTCGACGCTGCACGTTTTTGCGGCGCCGAGATTGCCGGCATCTGGGATGAGGACGCGCAGCATGCGCGCGCCTTCGCGATGCGCCAGCATTTGCCGTTCATCGCCGATTTCGCGAAAATCCTCTCCGGCCCGCCGGACGCGATCCTGCTGATGGGACATCCTTTTACGATGCCGGCGCGGGCGCGCACCGTCATCGAAGCCGGCATACCGCTGATCCTGGAAAAGCCGGCGGCGAGCAGCACCGCAGCGTTGGCCGAGCTGCGCGACCTGGCGAGGCAGCACCAGGCCTTTGTCAGTGTTCCCCTGCCCAACCGCTTTGGACCGGCCGTCACTGCCTTTGAACGGCTGCGCAGCCAAGGCCGCGCCGGTGCGGTTGCGCATTGCCAGTTCCGGCTGGTCAATGGGCCGCCGCAGCGCTATGCGGCCGACGGCGTCGCCTGGGTGGTGGATCCGGCGATCGGTGGCGGCGGCGCGCTGAGGAACCTCGGCATACACGGCGTCAACGCCGCGCTCGGCCTGGCAACCGGCGCGCTCAGGCTAAAAACCGTTTCGATCGAGAACCGCATTCACCGCACCGCGGTCGAGGACCATGCGCTGCTTGTACTGGAAGACGCTGCCGGAGCGTTGTTCGTCGTCGAGGCCGGATACACTTTTGCTTCGATGCGCCCCGGCGGCGATTTCGAATGGCGTATCGTCAGTGAGAATGCGACCCTCATCGACTATGGCGAGCGCGCCTTCTGTGCGACCCTCGACGATGGCGCTATCATCGAATTGCCGATCGAATTGCCGGCGACGCGCTACCGGCTGTGCATGAGCGATACGCTCGACCGGCTGGCTCGAAAAGCGCCGCCGGCGACTTCGATCGATGACTATGTTGCGGCGATGTCGCTGATCGACGCCGCGTATGAAAAGGCAGGACGATGATTGGAATAGGCATTATCGGAGCGGGCGATTTCGGCGCCGCCCATGCAAGGGCAATCAAGCAGGTGCAGGGCCTGCATCTCGTCGCGGCGTGCCGCGGGAATAACGATGCCCTGGCCGCCTTCACCAGCGAACATGGAGGTCGCGGCTACACCGACTGGCGCAAGCTGCTCGACGACAAGGATGTCGACGCTGTCCTCATCGCCAGTCCTCACCATCTCCATGCCGAAATGGCGATCGGCGCGGCGGACGCCGGCAAGCATATCATGCTGGAAAAACCGATGGCGCCGACGGCGACGGCCTGCGATGCGATCAACGCCGCGGTGGCCGCTGCTAGCGTCAAGCTGATGGTCGCCCAACTCATGCATTTCGCGCTGCCCTGCATAGCGGCCAGGCAGGTGCTGGAGGAAGGATCGCTCGGCCGGCCGCTCGTCGGATCGAGCTGGATCATCAAGCTGTGGATGGAGCACAATCGCCGCGACTGGCATCTGCGCAGGGCCACCGGCGGCGGCATGCTGTTGACGGCCGGCATCCATGCGCTCGACCGCCTGGTCTGGCTGATGGATGACGACGTCGTGTCGGTGAGCGCCATGCTTGGCGCCATGTCCCATGACCAGGAAGCCGACGACACCGCCCTGCTCGGACTGCGCTTCGCCGGCGGCGGGCTCGGCCAGGTGCAGAGCGTCGGCTATCGCAATGGCGCGGCCAGCTACGCCATGGACCTGGTCTGCGAGCAGGGAACGCTGCGCATCGACATGAACCGCGGCACGATGCTGGGCCGCGACGCGGCCTGGACCGACCTGCCCGGATCGTTCGAGCCGAACTGGATGCATGCTGCGCTGGTGCGCGAATGGAGCGCGATGCGCGATGCCATTGCCGACGACAAGCCGGTGCCGGTCGACGGCGCCTATGGCCGCAAGATCATCGCCATCATCGAAGCCGCCTTTGCGTCGAACGAAGCCCGGCGCGAGCACGAGATCGCCGGTGCCCGCTGAATCGAACGACCATCTGACCCATTTGCCTGCACATGCGCCGCGCGGCGTCTGGGGCGCGGTGATGCTGGCCATCGACGATCGCGGGGCAATCGACTGGGAAGCGACTGAGGAGACGATCGCGCGGCTATGCGCATCAGGTGTCGACGGCATCTATTCCAACGGCACGGCCTGCGAATTCCACTGCCAGACCGAGCCGGAGTTCGACCGGCTTTGCGCCCTGGTGGCCGCGATTGCCGGCCGCGCGCGCCTGCCCTTCCAGATCGGCATCAGCCAGTCCAATCCGCGCGTCGCGCGCGAGCGGCTGGTGCGCGTGTCGGCGCTTCGCCCGGCCGCGGTGCAATTCACCTTGCCCGACTGGTGGCCGCCCAGCGACGGCGAGGTCATGCGCTTCGTCGGCGGCCTGTGCGAGACCGCGCCCGACATGCCGCTGGTGCTCTACAATCCACCGCATGCCAAGCGCCGCCTGACGTTCGAGGGCATCGCCAGACTGCGTGCAGCGGTGCCGTCGCTGGTCGGCGCCAAGCTGCCGGGCGGCGACGCCGGCTGGTACGCCGACATGCGCCGCGAACTGCCGGGATTTTCGGTCTTCGTGCCCGGCCATACGCTGGCGACGGGATTTGCCCAGGGCGCGCATGGCAGCTACTCCAACGTCGCCTGCCTCAACCCCAAGGGCGCGATGATGTGGTGGCAGACGATCCGCACCGACGCGGCAGCCGCTGCCGAGGTCGAGACGCGCATCCAGGCCTTTCTCGCCACCCACGTACTGCCCTTTCGCGCTCGCTATGACGTCAGCGATGCGGCGCTCGACAAAGCGATGGCCGCGGCCGGCGGCTGGGCGCCGCTTGGCCCGCGACTGCTCTGGCCTTACAGCTCGGTTCCCGACAAGGAGATTGCGACGCTGGCCCAAGCCGCACGGACGGCCTTCCCCGCATGGTGGCAGTGAGGGTCGTTAATCGCCGCCCTGCCCCGCTGATCCAAAAGGAACAACCATGGCCTGTTGCGGATTTGACGCCTGACGGACTCGTGGGGATGCTGGACCGATGACAAGGGGTGTACTGCTGGACCTCGCAGGCGTCCTCTATGATGGCGAGACCGCAATACCAGGCGGGATCGACGCCGTCACGCGTTTGCGCGAGGCCGGTCTGGTCATCCGCTTCGTCAGCAATACCACGCGCTCGTCGAAACAGAGGGTTCTCGAACGTCTGCAGGCGATGGGGCTCACCGTTGCCGAGGCAGATGTTTTCACCCCGGCGCACGCTGCACGCGATTGGCTGCTTCGCAATGGCCGTGCGCCATATCTGCTGATTCACCCCGGTCTTGCGCCGGATTTTTGCGAACTGCCCGATCGCGACAAGCGCGCCGTAATCGTCGGCGATGCCGGAGACGCCTTCACCTATGCGACGTTGAATGACGCGTTCCGCGAGCTGAGCGCCGGAGCCGAATTGCTGGCCCTTGCCACCAACCGGACGTTTCGGGATGCCGACGGCGAGCTCAGCCTCGATGCAGGGCCATTCGTCGCGGCATTGGAATTTGCCTCGCTGAAGCGCGCAACCGTTCTCGGCAAGCCCTCGTCGGAATTCTTTCTGTCGGCGCTGGCAAGCATGGACTGTCCGCCAGATCACGCGATCATGGTCGGCGACGACGCCGAGGCCGACATAGCTGGCGCGCTGCACGCTGGACTGTCGGGCGCATTGCTGGTGCGGACCGGCAAATACCGGCAGGGCGACGAGAAGCGGTTTGATCCGCGCCCGACCGCAACCGTCGCCGATCTCGCGGCGGCGACCGACTGGATTCTTGCGCGCCGGGACTGAACCGGCCGCACATGTGCGCTTCGCTTGAGATATCCGGGCTAGGTCGTCTGGCACTCCATTTCCACCTCGGCCGCCAGACTTTCGATGTCGCGGAAGATCGAAGCGACAGCCAGCGTTCGCCCTTCGCGCTTGAAGCGGAGCAGGCAATCCTTGGCCATGATGTCACCATCGATGGCGATCTCGTCCCAATGCGCGGCATAGCCGACATAGTTGATGGGAACATCGTAATGCTGGCTCCAGAAGAAAGGCACGGCGACGAATTTCTGGCGCTGGCCGAGCATGTTGAGGGCCGCGGTTCGCCCTTGCCTCTCGGCAACGACCCAATGCTCGACCCGAATGTTCTCGCCACTGTGGGGATCTGGCCACCGCGCAATGTCGCCGGCCGCGAAGATGCCTGGTGCGCTCGTCTCCAAAAAGGCGTTTACCGCGACACCGCGGTCAAGCGTGAGCCCCGCCGTTTCGGCAAGCCCTGTCCGGGGTCGTACGCCGATGCCAGCGACGATGAGATCCGCCGCCAAAATATCGCCACCGCTGAGTTTCACCTCGCTGCCGTCGATGCTGCTGGCGGTGTCCTCGAGATGGAATACGACACCATTCTCCTCATGGAGGATGCGGATGAAGTTGGCCATTTGCGGCCCCATGATCCGTTCCATCGGCCGTTTTTCCGGCGCCACGATATGAACTTCGATTTCGCGAGAGCGCAGGGCCGCGGCAACTTCCAGGCCAATGAAACTGGCGCCAAGCACGACGGCGCGGCGCGCAGTCGTGGCTCGCTCGATGATCGCCTTGCAGTCTGCGAACGAGCGCAGCGTGTGAACATGTGGCTGGTCGGCGCCTTGTATGGTCAGGCGAACCGGTTCGGCTCCGGTCGCCAGGAGTAGCTTGTCGTAGGCAGTCCGGGTGCCGTCCGCGAGCACGACTTCGCGAGAACGTGCATCGATGCTGGCGACATCCGCATCGAGGCGCAGGTCGATATCGTTCTTCGAATAGAAGCTCTCCCTGCGCAGCGGAATCCAATCCTCCGGTGCTTTGCCGGCGAGGTAGTCCTTGGAAAGATTGGGCCGATCAACCGGCGGCGCTTCGTCGTTGCTGAGCATGACAATGCTGCCTTGATAATGTTCGCGCCGCAGTGTTTCTGCCGCCGCGAAACCGGCGGCGCCGCCCCCGACAATGACGATTTTCTCCGGAACCTGGCCGGAGCCTCCATTGCGCGGCTTGGGTGCCGTCCGCTTGCGCTTCTCGCCCACAAATATCCGATCATCGCGTTGCTCCACCGACCAGCAAGCGAGTGGACTGAAAGCCGGGGCGCGCAAGGCCTCGCCTGTTCGCAGGTCGAAACACGCGTGATGCCAGGGACACCGGACGGTGTCTTCCACCACAAGACCGTCCACGAGCGGGCCGCCATAATGTGTGCAAGTCGCGCCGATGGCGAAGATCTCGGCCCCGCGGCGCACCAGCAGCACCTGCTCATCGCCGCAATGGCCGAGGAGCTTTCCGCCATCGGGAAGGTCGGATAACGCGATACCCTCGACCAGATCCGGCCCGCTCGGTTTGCCATGACCTTCAGCCATTTTACTCTCCCTTGGCGCGATCCAGTGTCAAAATCCCTGTACGGACGAGAGGCGGGAAATCTTCAGGTCACCAGCCTCGGAATACCTTCTGCCCTGGCTGGCGCGCTTTCAGGGTCTCGGACACCGCTTGTGCCCCAACGTCCGGCCGCGTCTTTCGTTGCCGATTGAGTAGTACGCGCCATCGATTTCCTGGAGTTTTGATTCGCCACCGAAGGAATGACGGCTTCGCGTAAACTTTTTCGCCGGACATGCGTTGTTCGTTCTTCAAGCCAGGGAGACAGCCATGCAGATGAAATCGGAAATCGCCGGCGAGGCCGCCAAGCAACGCCACATCCAGCGCGGCATCGACGCCAAGGACAAATCGAAGGGCAACGGCAAGCAGCAAGGCGCCATGCAGGCCGGAGCACGCAAATATCCCGAGCCGCCCTTTCCCGAGCAGCACCAGCCGAAGCCCGGGCACGAATGGGCGATTGAGCCGGCGCCGCTTTACGACGCGCCATTCTATATCGGATCAAAAAAGCTCGACGGCAAAGTGGCCGTCATCACCGGCGGCGATTCCGGCATCGGCCGAGCCGTGGCCGTGCTCTACGCGCGCGAAGGCGCCGACGTGGCGATCGTCTATCTGTGCGAGGACAAGGATGCCGAAGAAACCAGGAGGGCCGTCGAAGCCGAGGGCCGGCGCTGCATGCTGGTCAGGGCCGACGTCACCGAACGCCGCCACTGCCACAAGGCTGTGGCTGAGGTGGTGAAGGCATTCGGCCGGATCGACGTGCTGGTCAACAACGCCGCTTTCCAGATCCATTCCAGCGACTTCAGCGAGTTGACCGAGGAGCATTTCGACACGACGCTGAAAACCAACCTCTATGGCTATTTCCACATGGCGCAGGAGGCCATTCCGCATATGAAGCCCGGTTCGGCAATCATCAACAGCGGCTCCATAACCGGCATAGAAGGCTCGAAGCAGCTGGTCGATTATTCGATGACCAAGGGCGGCATTCATGCCTTCACCCGCGCACTGTCCGGTAACCTCATCGAAAAGGGAATTCGGGTGAACTGCGTGGCGCCGGGCCCGGTGTGGACGCCGCTCAACCCGTCGGACAAGCAGGCCGGCGACGTTTCGAAATTTGGCGCAGACACGCCGATGAAACGGCCGGCGCAACCGGAGGAGATCGCGCCCGCCTATGTGTTTCTCGCCTCGCCGCATTGTTCAAGCTACATCACCGGCGAGATATTGCCGATCATCGGCGGCTACTGAGTGCTTGTCGCCCGCCCTGCCCGATCATCGTGGACCTCTCGCCTGTGACGGCGGCAGCGGCGACCTCAGATATGAAATGGTCGACAGATGTATTTCATTGCCTTGGCGACGGACTATGACGGCACGCTGGCGCACGATGGGATCGTCGCTGAAAAGACGCTTGCAGCCGTCGAACGGCTCAAGAAGAGTGGCCGCAAGCTCATCCTCGTCACCGGCCGCGAACTGCCCGACCTCAAGCGGGTTTTTCCCGAGCTCGGCGTGTTCGACAAGGTCGTCGCCGAAAATGGAGCGTTGATCTACACGCCGGCCAGCGAGGAAGAACGCGCGATCTCACCGGCACCGGCGCCGAAATTGGTCGCCAGCTTGAAGAAGCGCGGCGTCAAGCCGCTTTCAGTCGGACGGTCGATCGTTGCTACCTGGGAACCACACCAGGCAACAGTTCTTGAGGTCATCAAGGAGCTCGGGCTGGAACTGGAAATCATCTTCAACAAGGGCGCGGTGATGGTGCTGCCCACCGGCATCAACAAGGCGGCCGGGCTGGCAGCCGCACTTGAGGACCTCAAGCTGTCGCCACACAATGTGGTCGGTATTGGCGATGCTGAAAACGATCATGCGTTCCTGCGGGCCTGCGGCTGCAGCGTCGCTGTCGCCAACGCCCTTGCGGCGGTCAAGGATACAGCGGATCTTGTGACGCGCGGCGCGCGTGGAAAAGGCGTCGAGGAACTGATCGAAAAGCTGGTAAAGCGTGATCGGGAATTTGTCCGAAAAGCCCGTGACGGCATCCTTCTCGGTTCGATCGGCGGCGACGAGGTCTACCTGACGCCGACCGACACGGTTCTGATCGCCGGAAGCTCCGGCATCGGCAAATCCACCTTGGCCACCGCGCTGACGGAGCGCTTCGTCGAGAACCGCTTTCAATTCTGCGTTTTCGACCCGGAAGGCGACTATGATGGCCTCGAAGGCGCCGTCCGGATAGGCGATGGCTCAAGCGAACCGACAAAGGCGCAAGTGCTCGACCTGATCGAAAAACCCGACACCAATGTGGTCGTCAACGGCTTGGCGCTGCGGGTCGATGAGCGACCGGACTTCTTTGCCGACCTGCTCCCAGGTCTTGGCAATTTCCGCTACCGCACGGCGAGGCCGCATTGGCTGGTCATCGACGAGGCGCATCATCTTCTGCCCAAGCGGCGCGACGACACGCGCGCCGTCCTGTCGTTGGAATTGCCGGGAACTGTCCTGATCACGGTTCATCCGGAAGCGATCTCGACCGACGCCCTGCGTCTGGTCACTGCCGTCATTGCGCTCGGCCCCAAGGCCCAGAATGTCATCAAGGCCTTTTGTCGGGAGACCGACACCAAGCCGCCAAAGGATATTCCCTCGCCGGAAGGCGAGCGCGTGCTGTTCTGGCGGCCACAGGCCCGCAAGAAAATTGCCATGGTCAAAGCGATCGAGCCACGCCAGTCGCTCAGGCGCCACAGCCGCAAATATGCAGAAGGTCAACTCGACGAGGCCGGCAGCTTCTATTTCAGAGGTCCCGACAACGCGATGAACCTGCGGGCCCACAATCTGATGATCTTCGCTCAGATTGCCGAGGGCATCGACGACAGGACCTGGGAGCATCATCTGCGCGCCGGCGACTATTCCGAATGGTTTCGCCGACAGATCAGGGACAAGGAGCTGGCGCGCGAGACCGCCGAGGCGGAAAAAGATGAAAAGCTATCGGCGCAGGAAAGCCGCAAGCACGTTCTGGATGCGGTCCGTCGCCGTTATACGGCGCCTGCCACTGCCCCGGAGGAATAGAGGATGAACACCGCAGCGAACGGTCGGAACCAAGGACTCCATGCCAAGTTGCATTTCATCCATGGCGTTTTCGATGCTCAGGGTTCACTGTATCCACTGGCGAACAGGCGCAGATCATAGGCCTCGGGATCACGCGTGAAGATCAACGCGCCCCTCCGTTGGGATTTCTGCGGGACATAATCGAGGGTAGCGCTGCTCTCCTCGACGACCTCATCGCCATTGCGGAGCTCGCCTTTGACCTCGACAGCAGCAACTGATTTCCCCGCCCTGTTTGCGGCGGCGAACTCGACCACGTAGCCGCCCTCGGTGGCCGCGACCACGAGCGGCAGCACAACGATCCGGGTGGTTCCGTCGCGCGTGCTCAAGCCATCGACGACAAGATAGCCGAGCACGGCAAGCAGGGCTATCGCGCTTATTCCCGCCACGACCCACTCGGTGACCGAAGTCCCGGGTTTGCGCGTCTTTCCTTTGTCGTCGGACTGCTGCTTCTGTTGCTTGTCGCCTTTTGCGGGATTTCTTGTCACAGAATGAGCCTCGCAACCGCCGCCCCGAGCGCGCCAGGAAACGACAGAACCACGACTGCACTAAGTGTTTCCGAAAAGCCGGCGCCATCGGTCCTGCCGAAGGTCCACAGGATATAAAGGTTCACAAGCATCACCAGGACATAGCCGACGATCGCATAGCGAAAGAAGATGCTGACGAAACCAGCGCCTGGCTCGGGACTGTGCGAGCCGCGGAATTCGAACTCATAGACGAAGGCGTGCATGAGAGCGAGGGTGACCACCACCAGAGCGATTTCCTGCCAGGGATGCATCTTGTAAGCGATGAGGACGACCTCTTCCGTCGGTGCGATGTTCACCGATAGAAACAGCGCTCCGACCACCATCAGGAACAGCTCTCCGGTGTAGCCGGACTCGGGAATGTCCCCCTCCTCCAATAAACTCGGGCCGAGCTGAGCGCGTGCCAGGGACGCTCCGAGACTGGCCGGGACAACCTGCACCGCAATTTTGCCAATTACCTCCCGTAGCGGCATTTCGGCGGTGACGATGCCGAAAATAAAAAGCACCGCCGTAGCCGCCACGGCGGCCACAAGTATGGCCACAAAAGCATCGGCGATGCGGTCGCGGAGCGCCACAGTGTGGCGGAAGCCTCCGTACTTGTGCAGCAGCACCAGCATTGGCAAAGTGACAGCGAGGAACAGGGCGAGCCGCAATGGGTGAAGGTGAAAGCCCAGCGCCCAAGCCTCCATGGTCATCAGCACCGGGACGGCGAAGATCAACGCTCCTGCAAAGGCACGGCCAAGACCAATCCAGAACTCACGCGGCGTGAGCGCATGCCTGTCGATGATCTCGGTTGGCGCCACGTCCGCTCCTCAGAGATTGCCTGCGGGGAACAATGTTTCCTGGGCAATCTTGTTCCGGACCCACAGTCGAACGGCGCAGCAACGTTCAAACCCAGGCCAAACCTGTTGGGAACTCGCGAGCCAGCTTTCCGTTCAGGCTCTCGATCGAATGACAACCCAAGGCCGACACATCGTCTGGAGTGAAATCATGAAATCGCAACTCGTCGCCGAAAGCGCTGGACAAAGGACGTTCGTGGTGGTGCTTGATCCGGGCGAGGAAGCGTTCGCTGCGCTTACGGCTTTCGCGGTCGATAACGATATTGGCGGCGCCTCGCTGACCGCGCTCGGCGCCTTCGAAAAGGCGACTATCGGCTGGTTCGACATCGAGGAAAAAACTTCGGAAAATCCCGGTGCTGGAACAGTGCGAGGTGCTCAGCGCGATCGGCGACGTTGCGATCGGCGACGACAGCAAGCCCAGCCTTCACGTCCATGCGGTGCTCGGATTGCGCGAAGGCAGCACGAAGGGCGGACATCTGCTCGATGGCATCGTTCGGCCGACACTCGAAGTCACATTGGTGGAAGCGCCTGGTCATCTGCGCCGCAGAAAACGTCCGGAACTCGGCATCGCCTTGATCGATCTGGATGCCTGAACACGGATCAGGCCAGGTCGGCTGAACCGCGTTCCGGTCCGATCACCGCTTTTGCTTGATTTGTTTGGCATCCGCGGGCGCCTCCGGTGCGGTCTCCCTGCCGAACACGCTGCGGCCGCCGAGCAGATGCGACCGATCGAACTCTCCGGCAACGATTTCCTTCAGGCGCTGGGGCCGGTGACATAGCGTTCGACCTGCCGCGACTGGTCGTCGAGCCGCTTCAGGGCGCCGATTTCTTCGTCGCGACCGAGCCTGGCCTTGTGGACGGCCGAC
Organism: Mesorhizobium sp. L-2-11; assembly: GCF_016756595.1. Lineage (NCBI taxonomy): Bacteria > Pseudomonadati > Pseudomonadota > Alphaproteobacteria > Hyphomicrobiales > Phyllobacteriaceae > Mesorhizobium > Mesorhizobium sp. L-2-11. The sequence continues at coordinate 4,871,720 of NZ_AP023257.1, forward strand.
TTCAGCACGCCGATCGTCTCGTCATAGACTTTCAGCGGCACGGGGAACGGATGCCTGTCCTTGCCGCCATGTGCCAGCGAGAAGCGGCCAGGATCGGAAAACCGGCATGGCGCGCCATGCAAAACCTCGGCCACCAGCGCCAGCGCCCGCACCGTGCGCGCACCGACGCCGGGCACCAGGAGAAGCTCGGAGAAATCGGCGGGGCCACGCTCGGCAGCCGCCGCCATGTTGCCATGCAGACGACGCATGACGACATCGCTTTCGCGAACATCGTGGTGCGCCGGCATGACCAGGTGCGGCAGCATTGGCTGGTCGGGCTCCGGTGCGGCAGCCATATCACGTTCGAGCGCGGCGAATTCCCTCAGAATGCGATCCGGTCCAAGATCCTGCAGGAGTTCCAACTGGCCCTTGCGCGAGGCATCGGCACGGCGGTCGGTCAGGTTGACGATCTCGCCCTGGTTGGCGCCTTCGATGGCGGCATGCGGCTGGTCGACGAAACTCTTCAGGCCTTCGGACAGCCAGTGATAGCGGCGCGCCAGCTTGCTGTCGCCGTTCATGCCCTGCTGCACCACGACCCAGTCGCCGTCATCGGTGACGATAAAGCCATGCAGATAAAGGTCGAAGCCGTCCTGGACGGCGGCGCTGTCAACCTTGGCGACGAGCCGGCTGGCCGTTGCCAGGCCTGTTCCATCGAAGCCGACGCGCTCGCCGATGGCGGCAAGCTCGTGCGGGGTTTTGCGCGAATGCGCGCCGCGGCCACCGCACACGTGAATACCGAGTTCGCCGGAGAGTGGAGTCAAACCACGTTTCAGGGCGCCGATGACGCTGGTCGTGATGCCGGAGGAATGCCAGTCCATTCCCATGACGGCGCCAAACGACTGGAACCAGAAGGGATGCGCCAGCCGGCGCAGCAGCTCTTCGCGACCGTAGTGGTGAATGATCGCCTCGCACATGACCGCGCCAAGCCGCGTCATCCGGTCGCCGAGCCATTTCGGCACGCGTCCGCCATGAAGTGGAAGGTCTGCGCTTCCCGATCGTTGTGCCAAATCTTGCTGCCTGTTGCCGATCTATGCCTTGCTCAACACTAGGTATCGAAGGTGAAGAAGCAAATCCAGAACGGGTCGCCGTGCATCTCAGCACTTATCGAACCGCAAAAACCGGATCCGGTCTCGATTCTGGTCATCTCGACCGTTGCGGTCGCAGGGTCCGCAGCGTGATCGAATAACGGTGCGCGGCAACCGGCGGGATGCTGTGCTGCCATTCGGTGCGCGCCGGGCCCGTCATCAGGTAAGCCGACCTTGGCTCGAGGGTGACGTTCTCGCGAGCCCATCTCGTGCCGTTCTTCCGGCGGAGCCTAAAGCTGCATGGCGCAAGAAGAGAAATGCCGGCCACGGCATCGAATTGCGGCTTGTCGCGATGCCAGCCGATACCCGCGCCGGGCCGGTACTCGTTGATCAAGACCTGCACGAAAGCATCGGCGGGCAGCCGCGCAAATGCCGACACCTTGTCCCTCAGCGGCATCAGAAAAGCAGGGATCGGCGACGCCTCGACCACCTTGCGTTGGTCAAAATCGTAGCGCAGGCCAAAACCGACGACGCGCCGGTTTGCCAGATGGCCATGAAAGTCGAAAGGCTGGAAGGCGAGACTTTCGAGCTGCCGCACCAGTTCGGCCTCTTCCTCCGCCGTGATCAGCTCCGGCTGGTAGTGAAATCCTTCCGGCAGATCGTCACGTGCGTGAAAGGCGGGCGCACGAAAGTCGGGCGCGCGAAACAGGTCACCTTGGCCAACGAATTCCGGCTGCCTGGTTTTGAGCGATGGCATCAACCCTAATTGGTGAAGTCGGCCGCTGGCGGCAAGGCCTTGGAGGCGACGAGCCGGCCCGATCATCGCCTGCACATCTTGAGCGAGACGGAACCCGGATTGCCGGGGCGGGTTATTGCCCAGGCGCGTCGAGTGTTGGGGTCGAGTGTTGGGAAATGCCTTCAACTGTTATCCAAAGCATGAATTACGATCCGGCGACGAGGACCCTCTCCGTATGGTTTGTCCCAAGCGGAAATCGCTATGATTACCACGACGTGCCGCCCCAGACCTACGCAGCATTCTGCAAGGCCTCGGCAAAAGGCCGGTTCTTCAACGCGTTCATTCGAGACCGGTATAGCTACCATTTGGTCCCTCTGCACAGCGAGTTTGACAGGTCGGGGCCGATTGGCAGAGAAGGTCGATAAAAGCGCACTGTAGCGATCCTTCGCGCCCCCCTCTGTCCTGCCGGACATCTCCCCCACGTCCGGGGAAAGTTTTGAGTGAATCGAAATGCCACATGTGCATGCCCCGTAAAACGGGGTTTGTCCGTCTTTTCTCTGGTTGTCGAGACTCAGAAAAGGAACGGGGCATGCGCTTTGCACCTAGCATCTTCGGGCAGCTTCTTGAACCCATCGATCGGCGTCAATTCCAAGCAATTGTGGATCGCCACGACGGGGATGCGTACGACAAATCGTTCAGAAGCTGGGATCATCTGGTGGCGCTGATCTATGCCCAGTTCTGCGGCAGCAGCAGCTTGCGTGGCCTGGAAGCCGGCTGGAACGCCAACAGCCAGCATCATTATCACCTGGGCAGCGGTCCGTTGATGCGTTCGACCTTGTCGGATGCCAACAGACGGCGTCCGGTCGCCATCTTTGCCGAGGCGTTCGGTCTGGTGGCGAACCTGCTCGACAGGCAAATGCGGCGCGAGGGCGAAGCGATGCTGCGGCTGATCGACTCGACCCCCATTCCGCTCGGCAAACTGTGCGATTGGGCCAAGTCGAACGGGCGCATCCGCGGCATGAAGGTGCATGTCGTCTATGACCCGAAGACCGACTGTCCGCGCATCCTCGACATCACCGACGCCAACGTCAACGACGCCCAGGTCGGTCGCCAGATCACGATCGAAGCTGGAGCGACCTACGTGTTCGACAAGGGCTACTGCCATTATGGCTGGTGGACGGCGATCGCCGAAGCCGGATCGATCTTCGTGACGCGGCCCAAATCCAACATGAGGCTGGCGCTGCTGCGTGATCGCCCTATAGCCGAGCCGCAGGGCGACGGCTTCCTGGTTGTGGAAGACAGTGAGGTAAGCCTGGTCAGCAAGGCTGCTTGCAAGCTGCCGATGCGGCTGCGTCGCCTGCGCGTTCAGCGCGAAACGGGCGACACCATCACGCTTTTGACCAACGATCTGGAGCGCTCCGCCGTCGAGATTGGACGGCTCTACAAAGGCCGCTGGCACATCGAGCTTCTGTTCCGATGGATCAAGCAGCACCTCAAGATCCGCAAGTTCCTCGGCAACAACGGCAATGCAATTCGCCTGCAACTCTTTGCAGCAATGATCGCCTTTGCGCTGCTGCGCATTGTCGCGCGCACCCGCCGCATCACTATTCCTATCTTGAGGTTCACAGAACTGGTCGCTCAATACTTGTTCGGGCGGCGGAAACTGCACACCATCGACAAGCCGCCACCGGTCAATCCAAGCCGACCAAAGGACCGAGCCTCCCCCAATCAGATGGCCTTCATATATGAATAACTTTCCCCGGACAGCCCTGCCCACAAGGAGGGAGATTGGCCTTCATCACCGATTTCGCCAACTACCAGCCTTGCAAAAAAGACGCTGTCCGCGAAGCTGCCGATCTCCCCCCAAGTGGGGGAGATGTCCGGCAGGACAGAGGGGGGCGCGAAGGATCGCTACAGAGCGCTTTTACTCTGAACCGTTGCATTCTTCCCAGGTTTCTGCGCCACTTCGCGACTGCTCCGCGCTGGGATGACGTCCCTCATTGCGCCGGCGGCGTACCGGGTTGATCGCCGCCCGTGGTCGTCTTCGGCGTCGGGTCCTTGTCGACCTCGGGATTTTGATCAACGGTGTTGGTGTTGCTCTGGGTCGGCTCAGTGCCGCCAGTGCCGCCCTGTGTCGGCTCGGCCTCGTTGCTGCAACCCGCCAAAGCCAGAGCCGCCACCAACGCCGACAAAAACGACAGTCTCGTCATTGATAATAGCGTCATGGCCAACCGCTCCCTTGCTGCTCGACACAACGACGGGTGGTGAATTCGGTTGCAGCGGAATGGCTTGTCTGCTGGCCCAGGACCCTTCCGATCATCGCCGCGCAGCCGCAAAAGGAACAAATCTCGGCGCCGCCACGTTGCATTTCCTGTGCAATGCTTGACAGTGAGGCTATCGTCTTGGCGCCGAGAGCAAATTGGAAGGGTTTTCTGAAAATTGGAGAACTCAGCTGCCCGATGGCGCTCTATACGGCTGCCTCAACCTCGGAGCGGATCGCTTTCCACACGATAAACCGCGCCACCGGCCATAGGGTGCATCGCGCCTTCGTCGACAGCGATAGCGGTAAGCCGGTCGAGAAGGACGAACAGGTCAAAGGCTTTGAGATCGGCTCGGGTGAGTACGTCGTGCTCGAACCCGAAGAGGTCGCGGCCGCTGTCCCCGAGAGCGACAAAACGCTGTCGGTCTCGGCCTTCATTGGCTGTTCCGATGTCGACGATGTGTATTTCGACAAGCCGTATTACCTGGCCCCGTCGGACAAACACGCGGAGGAAGCGTTTGGGCTGATCCGCGAAGGCATGCGCAAGAAGAAGGTCGCCGCCATCGCCCAGACCGTTCTGTTCCGCCGCGTCCGGACCCTGCTCATCCGCGCCTATGATGAAGGCCTGCTCGCGACGACGCTGAACTTCGACTACGAGGTGCGCTCGGCGGAGGAGGTTTTCGACAGCATCCCCGATTTGAAGATCGAGGGCGAGATGCTCGAACTGGCCGAGCACATCATCAAGACCAAAAAGGGCAAGTTCGATCCGACCAAATTCGACGATCGTTATGAGGCGGCGCTGGCCGAGCTTGTGAAGGCAAAGCTCGAAGGCAAGAAGATCGCCGTTCCGAAGCCGGCCAAGCGGGAGAAGGTCGTCGATCTCATGGATGCGCTGCGCCAGAGTGCCAGCGTTGGCGGCAAGCAGCCCGCGACAAAAAAGCCCGCGGCAAAGTCAAAGCCGGCGCGCCATGCCAAGGCGAAGCAGACAGCGCCGCGTCGGAAGGCCGGCTGACCGATGGCGCTCGAGACCTACCGCAAGAAGCGCAATTTTTCCGTTACCCCGGAGCCGCAAGGCCGCAGGGCGCCCAAGAGAGGCAACAGCTTCGTCATACAGAAGCACGATGCCACCCGGCTCCATTATGATTTTCGTCTCGAAATGGACGGTGTCCTGAAGAGCTGGGCCGTCACAAAAGGGCCGAGCCTGATCCCCGGCGAGAAGCGCCTTGCCGTCCATGTCGAGGACCATCCTCTGGAATATGGCGACTTCGAAGGCACTATCCCGAAGGGCGAGTATGGCGGCGGCACCGTCCTCCTTTGGGACAGAGGCACCTGGACGCCGATCGGCAACGCGCATCGCGGCTATGCGAAAGGCCATCTCGATTTCGAACTTCACGGCGAGAAGCTTGGCGGCCGCTGGCATCTTGTCCGGATGGCCGGAAAGCCCCGGGAGAAGCGCGAGAACTGGTTGCTGATCAAAGGCGACGATGACGCCGCGCGCACCGAAGGTGATCCCGACATTCTGGACGAGCGGCCGGAATCCGTCGCGACCGGCCGCAAGATCGAGGACGTCGCCGGCGAAGAGCCCGGCTGGTCGTCCAAGACGGGACGCATTCGCAAGCGACGCGGCGGCAGCACCAGGCGAACTCCAGCTGAAGAGCCTCCGGCCACTGTCAGCGTTCCCGAACCGTCAAAGATCAAGGGCGCCAAGAAGGCGGTGCTTCCCGATTTCGTCGAGCCGACGCTGGCGACCCTGGTCTCGTCAGCTCCGTCCGGCGAGCGCTGGCTGCACGAGATCAAATTCGACGGCTACCGGCTGCAGGCCAGGATCGAAGCCGGCCGCGTCAAACTGTTGACGCGAAGCGGTCTCGACTGGACGAAGAAATTCGGAAAGGCGGTCGTTTCGGCGCTGGCCGATATCCCTGTCGGGACGGCGCTGATCGACGGTGAACTCGTCGTCGAGACGTCCGCCGGCGTATCGGATTTTTCCGCGCTGCAAGCCGATCTCAGCGAGGGCCGCAGTGATCGCTTTCGCTTCTACGTTTTCGACCTGCTCCATCTCGACGGCTACGATCTGCGCGAGGTTGCGTTGATCAAGCGCAAGGAATTGCTGGAAAAGATCATCGGCAGTGACAGCGGCATCATCAGCTACAGCGGCCATTTTGAGGAGGATGGCGCCCTTGTGCTGCAACACGCCTGTCGGCTGAGCCTGGAAGGCATTGTCTCCAAGCTTCGCGATGCGCCCTACCGCGCCGGCCGCAGCAAGAACTGGGTGAAGTCGAAATGCTCGGCGCGGCAGGAATTTGTCGTGGCCGGCTATGTCCCCTCGACAACCTCGCGCAAGGCGATCGGCTCGCTTGTCCTGGGTGTCTATGACCACGGCAAGCTTCATCATGTCGGGCGCGTCGGCACCGGCTACACGGCGGCGGTCGCCGAGAGCCTGTTCAAGAAGCTCGAGCGGATACGCGTTCCGTCAAGCCCGTTCGACGAACGGCTGGCCGCCGGGGAGGCTCGGCAAGTCCGCTATGTCAGGCCGGAACTCGTCGCAGAAGTCGAGTTCCGGGCGTGGACCGCCGACGGCATTCTGCGCCACGCCTCGTTCCGCGGATTGCGTGAAGACAAGCCGGCGAAGGAGATCGTGCGCGAGACGCCGAAGACGAGCAAGGCAGCGCCCCAACCTCAGCGCCGGACCGTCAAGCTCACCCATCCCGACCGCCTTTACTGGCCGGACCAGGGCGTGACCAAGGAAGGTCTCGCCGACTATTATGCCGAGGTCTGGCGCTATGCGTCGCCCTACATCGTCGGCCGGGCGCTGGCGCTGGTGCGATGTCCCAACGGGATTTCGGGCGAGCAGTTCTTCCAGAAGCATGCCTGGAAGGGGCTCAACCCCAATATCGTGCTGGTCCGCGACCCCAAGGATCCGCCCGACGAGCGGCTGATCAGCATCAATGATCTCGATGGGCTGATCGGTCTCGTCCAGTCGGCGGCGCTGGAGATCCACCCCTGGGGCTCGACGGTGAGCGATTGGGAGCGTCCGGACACGATCATCATGGATCTCGACCCCGGCGAAGGCGTGAGCTGGGAGGCGGTGATCGAGGCCGCCGTCGAAACCCGCGACCGGCTGAAGGATGCGGGGCTTGTCCCCTTCGTCAAGACCTCCGGCGGCAAGGGTCTGCACGTCGTGGCGCCGTTGAAGCCGAAAGCCGAATGGCCTGGGGTAAAAGCCTTCACCAAGGCGATTGCCGACTCGATGGCCGCCGACAGTCCCGGCCGCTATGTCTCGACCATCACCAAATCGAAACGGCGCGGGAAAATCCTTGTCGATTATCTGCGCAACCAGCGTGGTGCGACCGCGGTCGCAGCCTATTCGACAAGAGCACGACCGGGTGCAGCGGTGTCGATGCCGCTTGCCTGGGACGAACTCGGCCCCAGCATCGGACCGGCCTATTTTACCGTCGAAAACACGCCGACCCGGCTTGCCTCGCTGTCGTCGGACCCCTGGCAGGATTTCCGCGCGGCAGCAGCGCCAATCGAAAACCGCGCAAACCGGCGCAAGAAAGCGGCTTGAGGACGGCACTGCGAGTGCATGCATCGGAATAATCAGGCGATCTGCTCGAACGTGCATTGCTCCGGAGCCTTGTCCGGCCGCCAGCGCAGGAACTTGGTGCCGTGCCGGAAACGGTCGCCGGTGACGTGATCGAAGCGTACCTCGACCACCAGTTGGGGCCGCACCGGCTCCCATTCGCCGCTGCGCTCGGTGCTCCAGCGGCTCGGCCCGCCCGGCGCCTTTCCAGTGAAGCCGGGAGGCTCGCGCATGGCTTCGAGCTTGCGGGTAAGCTCGGCCCTGTCATCCTTGGCGATGGTCGAGGTAAAACCGACGTGATCGAGCTTGCCGGCGTCGTTGTACAGGCCCAGCAGCAATGAACCGACCTGCGAACTGTTGCTGAGATAGCGAAAGCCGCCGACCACGCAATCGGCCGACCGCAGCCGCTTTACCTTCACCATCGCCCGCACGCCCGGCTGGTAGGGATCGTCCAGACGCTTGGCGACGATGCCGTCTGTCTCGCCATGTCCAGCACCACTTAGCCAGGAGCGGGCTGCCTTGACATCGCGCGTGCAGTCCGAAAGCACGATATCCGTGCGGTTTGCCGAAGCGACGAAAGCCTCAAGGATCGCCCGCCGTTCTTTCAGGGTCCGGGCCAACAACACGGTACCGTGCTGGTCGCAGAGAATGTCGAACAGGACGATGTGCGCCGGGGTTTCGGCGGACAGTTTGCGAATCCTGCTCTCGGCCGGATGAAGCCGCATCTGGAGCGCGTCGAACGACGGCTTGCCGTCGATCGAGATGACGATTTCGCCGTCGACGACAAAACGGCGCGACGGCAGTTCCATCAATGTCGCGACGAGTTCGGGAAAATACCGTCCGAGCGGCTTGCCCGACTTTGCCCGCAACTCGATCGTATCATCCTGCCGGAACGCCAGGCAGCGAAAGCCATCCCATTTGCGTTCGTATTGCCATCCATCTCCCTCGGGAATCGCATCAGCCGCCCTGGCTTCCATCGTTGGCGTGTCGAGCGGCAGGGCGAACCCACCGTCGCGGGCGATGACCTTCATTGTACTGCCTTGTGCTCCCTGCTCCCGGGCGCCTATTTCCGCTTTCCGGCCTCCGAGCCGATGCTCTTGCGCAGCGCATCCATGATGTTAATCACGTTGCTGGCCGGTTGCTCGGCCTTGGCCTTCGCCTTGGCCGGACCCTTCTTGCCCTTCTTCTTCGAGGCAATGATCTCGAGCAGCCGCGCCTGGACGGGATCTCTGGTCATGGCGGGATCCCACTGCCCGGTTCGCTCATCGATAAGGGTCGTGACCATATCCATCAGTTTCGGGTCGGGTTTGACGTCATCGATCTTGCCGAAATAATCCTTGGGATCGCGAACCTCGTCGCCATAGCGCAATGTCCACAGCACGATGCCCTTGCCTCGTGGTTCAAGCATGACGGCGCGCTCGCGGCGGTACATGACCAGTCGCGATATTCCGACCGTCCCCGTCGATTTCATCGCGTCGCGAATGACCGAGAATGCCTCCTCCCCAACCGGGTCGTCAGGGGTGAGATAGTGGGGCTTGTCGTACCAGATCCAGCCGATGCTATCGGCATCGACAAACATGTCGATGTCGATGGTACGCGTACTCTCCAGCGCAACCGCGTCGATCTCTTCGTCCTCGAGCAGGACGTATTCGTCCTCGCCGCGCTGATAGCCCTTCACCTCGTCGTCTTCAGCAACGGGCTTGCCGCTGACGGCATCGACATATTGGCTGACCACGCGATTCCCGCTCTTGCGATTGAGCGTATGGAACCGGACCTTCTCGCTCTCGGTGGTAGCGGGCGTCATCGCCACCGGACAGGTCACCAGCGAAAGCTTCAGATAGCCTTTCCAGAAAGGACGTGGCGCCATCGAGCACCCCCGGCAGGAGTAAAACAGTCGAACGCAGCAGGGCGATCGATTGTTCCAGCAGCGATTTTTTCGCGCGCGTAGATTTGCAGCCAAGAATCCATCTCTTTTCCGGTTTGTGAAGGAACCGATGCACGCAAGCGCAGTTCGGGACGTACAAACAGCACGGCGGCAGGGACACGGCACAGACCTCGCGGCAGTGCTCCGGCCGACCAGAATCGGGCGCACCACCGGGCGCCGTTTCTGAACCGCAGCATTCTTCGGCGGATGTATCGGCATGGATCCAGGGTTTCCGCGACGTCGCTTCGCTCCTGCTCCGCCCTGGGATGACGAAGGCGTGGTAGTCTGCGGCTTTCGGCTACCGTTGATAGCCCACGGGATAACCCTTTGCCGGAGAGCATCCGGGCCCAGAACCGGGTTCTCAATCGCATCGTCGCCCGATTTTTGCCAGGGTTGATGAAACAATTTGCCCCCAATCGCCGTTTCGCAAGCAAGCTGAATTTGGGCGAGGAGGAGGCCTGAGCAGCACCACGCCAGGGTTTCGGCCTTGGAGCTGAAGACCATGCGCTTTGACGCCTTGAAATTCAAAGATCGAACGGATGCGGGGCGCCAGCTTGCCGCCGCTTTGACCAGGTTCGCGGCAACCGACCCACTGGTGCTGGCGCTGCCGCGCGGCGGCGTGCCGGTTGGCTTCGAAGTGGCGAAGGCACTCCGTGCCCGGCTCGACGTGCTGCTTGTGCGCAAGATCGGCGCGCCGGGCCATTCCGAATATGGCATCGGCGCGGTCGTCGACGGGGAAAATCCGCAGCTCGTCCTCAACGAGGAGGCGATGGCTTTGGTCCGGCCGTCAGACGAATACGTCGAAGCAGAGAAGCGGCGGCAACTGCTCGAAATCGAGCGTCGCAGAAATCTCTATCTCGGCAGCCGGCCTGCGGCTTCGGTCCTGGGCCGGACCGTCATCGTCGTCGATGACGGCATTGCGACCGGAGGCACGGTCAGAGTGGCGCTCAAGGCGCTAAGAAAGGACCGCGCCGCGCATGTCGTGTTGGCGGTCCCGGTCGCACCCCGGGACACGCTCGACCTGATCAAAGCCGATGTGGAGGAAGTGGTGTGTCTCGCCACGCCCGAGCCGTTTGTTGCGGTGGGCCGGTATTATGAGGATTTCGAACAGACCACGGACGCGGAGGTGATCCGGCTGCTGCGTGAGGCAGAGCAGTTTGAGAGCAGGTCGTCGACGCGATCTGCCTAAGGAGCACGTCATGGCTAGCAAGGACCGACAACCGATGGAGATCGTCGAGCGCGGTGATATTTTCTTTCTCTACCGGCCCAGGGTGGGAGAAACCGATCCAGACAGTCTTTCCGACGTGCAGCGCTTCTTCGTCGTGCTGCGGCCGGAGCACGCGACCAAGGTGCGGCTTCTCGTTGTCGGGCGCAAGCGACTGCCCGATGCGCATGAGCACGAGCGTCACTGGGGTTTCGTCGGCGCGGTTGCGGCTTCTGCCGCCGCGCTGGAAAAGGATCTCCGCGAAGAAACCTATGACACCAAGACGCGCGGCCGACAGCGTCTGCCTGCAGCACGCCCGGCGGGCGAAGGCCGTTATCTTGTCGCCCTGCTCAACGGACAATTGCATCTCAGCTACGCGCTCGAGCTTCCGGAGCGGCCATCCGAAGTGCAGCGCGCCTTCAAGATCGCGCCGCAGGCAAGCTTCGCGCTTTCGGTGAAGAACCCCGAAAAGCCCAGCCCTCCCGGTCTTGGATTGGGACAGGCCCAGGAGCCCGACTATCCGGACAGGCTTCAGCGGGAATTCCGCGGCCGCAGTTTCGCTCGCGAGGACATCAAGCTGCTTGACATCCAAGGCGCCGAATTCATCCTTGTCGGCGCGCGAACCGATCCGGAAAAGGCCTACAATGTCGACATTGACGTCGAGAAGGAGGACGAACGCCATTCAGAAATGCTGCGCGAACTCAAAATGGCCAAATCGCGCCATCCGATAGAACCGCTTTTCAGTGGCGAATGGGCCTGAGCCGTACGGCCCCCTCCCCTTGAGCTTGCAGTCAACCTGACGCGGTTCCGGTCAGGGCCGCGCCACCGCGCGCCAGCGGCGGTTGAGCTGTCAATCGCGCAAACGATTGGCAGCGTGATCCTGGCGCTGCTCAGTCGCGATCTGTCTGGAATCCAGACCGCGTTCCTTCGTATGCTGGGCCTTGTCGCGGTTGGACAGGACTTTGTTTTCCTCGAGCTTGTCCTTTGGGGTGGTGGTCATGGCGCCTGCACCGGAACCCTTTCCCCGCGCACCCGCTCCGATGTGCTTCTTGTTACCTTTTGCCATAGGCTTGCTCCAATTCTTAATCGTCGGGACGGTTCTTGTGATGAACGCTCTCCTGATTTTCTCCGCGGAGTATGTTGCGATCGTCAGGGTCGACGAGGTCGGGTGTCTTGGGCCTGATTTCCGACCCCTTGCGCAGCGCTTCACGTTCCGCTGCTGATCGCTTCAGGTCAGCCTCTGCGTCGAAATCCTTGCCGGCGCCCTTCGTGTTCTCCCGCTTTTCAATGATGCGCAACTGCTGTTCATGGGTTCTGCGTCCAGCCATTGGTTTCCTCCAAGCTGCCTCGCGTTCGATTTGAGCCCAGATCGCTGGCGGCAATCGTCGACTTCCAGTGATTGCAGGCGGCCACGGTCGTTGCCGAAGCGGACCAATCGTGGGCCACCACGATCTGAGCCGGTCCTTATGACGATAATCGCAGGGCGGCGGGATCGTTCCGAGATGGCGGCCGAATAAACCGGTCCATCGCTCATCGAACCCGGGCTGCTCATCCGCATCTGCCATGATCCGTCAGGTTTCTCTCCTCGCGGTGTTCCGATGGAACATCAGGGCATCTCCGTCGTTCGGCGACTGATCGCCCAAGTCGACGTCTGACGCCGCAGCGAGCGCGTAAAGCTGCAGGCCCGGGACAACACACACAGGAGGCAACCATGCCCAACACTGCCGAGATCCTTGTCGACACATTGATCGCCTGGGACGTGCGCGTGATCTTCGGCCTGCCGGGGGACGGCATAAACGGCATCATGGAGGCGCTGCGCACAAGGCAGGACAAAATCCGCTTCGTTCAGGTGCGGCATGAGGAATCCGCCGCCTTCATGGCGACGGCCTATGCCAAATGGACCGGCAAGCTCGGTGTCTGCCTCGCCACCTCAGGGCCGGGAGGCACTCACCTGCTCACCGGCCTCTACGACGCAAAGCTAGACCAGGCGCCGGTCCTTGCCATAACCGGCATGCAATTTCACGACCTGATCGAGACATTCACGCAGCAGGATGTCGATCTCACCCGCGTTTTCAACGACGTCGCCATCTTCAACACGCAGGTGAGCGACGCAGCGCATATGGAAAACGTTGCCGGCCTGGCCTGTCGTTCCGCGCTTGCGGGACGCGGCGTCTCCCATCTATCGATAGCCAGCGACGTGCAGGAACAGGCGTCGGCAAAGCGCTCGCCCCGCAACCTTCCAAATCACACGCCCGAACGGTGGTTCGAAGGGGACAAGCGACCCGACGAAGCCCAGCTTGCTCTTGCAGCTGACATCCTCAACACAGCCTCGAAGGTGGCGATACTTGCCGGGCGCGGTGCGCTGCACGCGAAGGCGGAACTCGAGAGGACGGCGGACCTCCTCGCCGCACCCGTCGCCAAGGCTTTGCTCGGAAAAGCCGTCCTGCCGGACGATCACCCGCACGTCATGGGCGGAATAGGAATATTGGGCTCGCTGACCTCGCAGGAGATCATGGAGGACTGCGAGGCGCTGCTGATTGTCGGCTCGACCTTCCCCTACATCGAATACTATCCGAAGCCCGGCAAGGCGCGCGGCGTGCAGATCGACCGCAATGCGCAGCGCATCGGCCTTCGCCATCCCATCGAGGCCGGTCTCGTCGGCGATGCGGCCATCACGCTGCAATTGCTCAATGAAAGGCTGAAGCCAAAGCAGGACAGAACCTTTCTCGAGAAGGCGCAGCAGAGCTTGCAGCGCTGGCGCAAGATGATGGCCCAGGCGGAAAGCCGGGACGACGTGCCGCTCAAGCCGCAGCGCGTCGTCAAGGCATTCGGCGACCGAATGCCGGCCAATGCGATCCTGGCCAGCGATTCCGGCCAAAACACCGAACTTGCCGCCCGTCATATCGATATCAAGGCGGGGCAGGATTTCGCCGTCTCCGGCTCACTGGCATCGATGGCCTGCGGGCTGCCCTATGCGATTGCCGGCGGGATTGCCTATCCGGGCCGGCCGGTTTTCGCGGTGGTGGGCGATGGCGGGCTGGCGATGCAACTTGGCGAATTTTCGACGGCCGTGCGTTACAGGATCCCGCTCAAGCTGCTGGTGATCAAGAACAACATGCTCAACCAGATCGCCTGGGAGCAAATGATGTTCCTTGGCAACCCGCAATTTGCCTGCGAACTCCAGCCGATCGATTTCGCTTTGGCCGCCGAAGCCATGGGGGGCATCGGCTACAGCGTCACCCGGCCTGAAGACGTTGATGGGGTTCTTGATGCCGCGTTTGCCGCGGAAGGCCCGGTGATCATAGAGGCGGTCGTCGACGCCTACGAACCTATGCTGCCGCCGCGCATGCCGGACGAATATCGCAAGAACATGCGCACAGCCCTGCCGGAAACGCCGGGCCGCAAGGAGATCGAGGCAAACCTCGCTCGCGAGCCGCTGAAGACGATGATGGGCTGACGGCGCTTGCCTGTTTGGCGACCAAGCGCCGTTGACCTGCAGGGTTCCTGACCGGTCACTGCTTGGCGGCGGTGGATGTCTTTTCGCTCGCCGAATCTGGCGTGGACTGCCTGGGCGGGTCCTGCCCTTCGGATTGACGGGTTTTGTCCTCCACCTCGTCCCTTGACCGGGTCAGGCCCATGCCGCCGGCAGGCTTCTTGTTGCCGGCCGCCTCCTGGGAGAATTGATCCGACGCGTCCGCAACTTTCTTGCGAGGGTACTTGGTCGCGCCATGCTCGTAACGGGTTTCGTTTTCAGTCACGGCGTTTCTCCGATTGCCTCACTAGCTTGCTTGGCGATTAAACGGTCCTGTGACGTCAGGGTTCCGGCTGCCGGCACTCCTGAGGGGCCGCCATATGCGGCGCGCAGCACCCCGCGGTCACACGGCTGCCGATGTTCGGCGACGCTCAGGCGTCCTGCGCCGGTCAGGCGTCCTGCCATGGCGCGTGCAGGATGTCGGCGCCCGGCTGCTCGTCGAACAGAACCGCGCAGCCGCGCTCCCACGCCACCGGCGACAGTGCGTTGGCCACGACTTCGTCCGGCGAGATGAAATCACCGGTCAGCACCCGTAACTCTTCGACGGCCTTGGCCATCGACACCAATCGCCCTGCGGCGCGGTCGGTGGTGCAGGCGTCGATGACGGAAACGAGATCTATCATCTGGAACTGGCCCATCTTAGGCCTCCGCAAACAGCATCCCTTCGCGGCTATGAACGTCGCAACGATCTACAATGTTCCCCGCCTGGTCAAACGGAGGCGAGCTTTCCTAACTTTGCCGCCAACGATTCGGCTTCAGCGCGTTGCATGCTACTAATTTAGGCGCGGTCTATCGCGTCCCTGAGCTTGCTCAGGAATGCCACCAGGGCATCCTCCGGCCGATCGGCCTCGTTGGTCAGCATGTCGATACCCCAGCGTCCGAGAACCGCTTCCTGGACGACGCTCGGTTGCGGCATGAAGACGAACGATTTCGGACGATTCCTTTCATAACCGGACCGGCGCCAGGTTTCCCAAAGCCGATACAGCAACAGACGGATGTTCATGTCCGACATGCTGTAGCCGATGAACAGGACGGTGCGCCCCAGTGCGTCGGCGCGGAACTTCACGTCCAACGGCGACTCGAACGACAGCCGCTCGAAATAGTCGGACTCCGCCAGAACCAGCGATGCATCGTCGTCGAAATCGCCGTGGTATTTGATGATCTGGGTAACCTCGCCGTTCACCTTGGCGATGTCCTTGGCATTGGCCACTTTCACGAACGCGCGGTCGTGGACTTCGAACGCGACCTCAAGGTTTCGATCATAGTTGGTGGTGTAGATGATCGGGAAATCGAGTGACACGATCAGCTTGTGGATCGCCGATCCCCTGACCTTTTCCCGCGAGACGCTCCATTCGCGATCCATCCAGCTGCGCAGGGGGCCGAGACTGCCATGCTTCAGCCGGTAATATTCGGCAAGAGCCTGGTAACTTGACTCAGGCCTGTCGACCACCTCTCGATCGAGGCCGAGTTCATCCACCATATGCTCGATGAGCTTCTCCCAGGATGGCAGGCCGACGCTCATCGACACCCCCGCCCCAACGAACAAGATCGCTCGTCGCTCTTTCACGGATCGGGCCAGTTGCTCAAGTGCAGACGGCATGGCCAACTCACCAGGCAATGATCCAACACAACTGCGAACGGCGCCCTCTGTTCCGAAGAAGCCCGGATCAGCGCCAACTGTGCTCAGCAAACTGGCTGTGCTCAGAAATGGGGGTGTTCAGCAAATGCGGCGCAGACTGGAACCGCTGACGCAGATCGAAGTTTGGTGTCAGGGGAGAGACCATGATGGCCGTCCGACGAGATCAGACCAAAGCGAGAGGCGATATTCAGGACGGGGCGATAAGGGATAAGACCCCGGGGTTCGACCCTGCCGCGGCACCTGAAAAGACCGACGCCGAAGCGGCCGGTATGCCAAATCCTGGCGCCGAGGTTCGTCGACGGCGACAGCCCGAGTTCACCAATGAAGCAAGCTTCGGCGACGCGATGCGCCCGATAGGAAGCGAGCCTGGTCTTCAGCCTGGCAAGAACTGGCCGGTGCTGGTGATTGCCGCAGTCGTTCTCGTAGCGGCTGCGGCCTTCGTGCTAGCAGCCATGCTGGGCTAGCGAGGCAGGTTTCGAGAGCTATTCGATCCCGAGAGCCAGGTCATTGTGGACATCCGTCGCGGCGATCGCAGCCTGGCCGAAAGCGACTGCGATCTGGTTCAGGGCTCTGACCAGATCGCCGATGGCATACACCCCCTCAACCGAGGTCCGCTGATGCTTGTCGACGACGACATAGCCCTCGTCGCAGCATTCGACGCCCATTGCCAGCGCGAGTTCGGACCGCACCCGGCATCCCATCGCCGGATAGATGACGTCAAAGTGGCGCACCTCGCCGTCCTTGAGGATGGCCTGGTAGCCGCTGTCGGTGGGAACAAACTTTTTGAACGCGTCGCAAACCGCAATGTTCTCTTCCATGGCCACGCGCCGTGTGGTGGCGGAAAAATCTGGAAGATAGCGTGCGAGCATTGTGACGTGCTGCGTGTACTGCTTGAGGAACAAGGCCTCTCGCAGCACCTGCGCCTCGTGACCGATGACCGCGACCTGACGATCTATGATTTCGTAGCCGTCACAAACCGGGCAAAGGCGTACGCTGCCTTTAGCGATGGCCTCGCGCAGACGCGGAATTGCAGGCACGACATCGACGATACCTGTCGCCAGGAATACCTTGCGGGCGACGATCCGCCCGCCGTTGGTCTCGGCGCCGAACCCGCCTACGGTCGGCTCGACTGATGACGCCTGAACCTGGACCAGTGTCGCTCCGAACTTGGCGGCCTGGGAACGAAGCCGCTGCAGAAGATCGGGGCCGCTAATCCCTTCCGGAAATCCCGGACAGTTGCGGCTTTCCGCAATCAGCATCGCCCGCGATTCACCCGCGTCGACCACGACGACCCGATGACGGAACCTGCCGAGATAGACAGCAGCCGCCAGCCCCGCAGGTCCACCGCCAACAATGAGAACATCCGCTTCGGTCGCGGACGAGGCTGAATGTCGGCGTTTGCGCGCGGGTTGATCCATGCGCGCCGAACGCATTCATGGGAAAGATGTTCCAGCGCCGAAATCGAGCCACGACAAGCGCGTCGTATTTGAACGGCGACGGGCTTTGAGTTGTTGTCTTATGCATGTCGTTGTCGCAAAACCGCTGCGCACCCTCGGGTCAGGCCCGAGGGCGTGCTTTTGCGCGACATGCATTATCGCGGCAAGGCGTTACCACTCGATCGCCGGCCGCGCGATCATCAGCCAGAAAATCCCGAGGACGGCAGCAAAGGCGGGAAAGCCGAAGGCGAACCACAGCCGGAAAAGCCTGATATACCGGGCCGGCAGCGGGGCCCCCGCCTTGGCGGCTTCGGACGCCAGATTGCGCATTTCCATCTGCATCCAGACCACCGGCAGCCAGAATACACCGGTGACGATATAGAGCGCGATGGACAGCACGATCCAGCCTTCGGAGAGCGAGTAGCCCGCCAGCCAGGCGAGCGCGACGCCGGTTATCGGCTGCGCCACGACTGCAGCTGCCGTGAAGAGAAAGTCGGCGACCACGACGATGCGCGCCACTGCCGCAATGGTTGCCGCATTGCCGGTCCTGTGGGCGAGAAGCATGAAGAATGCGATGCCGGCGCCGGTGCCGAGTAGCACGCTGGCACCGATGACATGCAGGAACTTCAGCACGAAATAGAGCATCAGCGCTCCTCCAGGATCGCCAAGGCAACGAAGTGAAGGACGATGATCGGCAAGACCTTCAGGAACGGCCCAAGTGGCTCGTTCCACAGGTCGGGGCGCAGGAAAGTGCCGAGGATCAGGTAGAACAGCGAGAGCGCGATGCCGGCGTAGAGGCCTTTTCGCGCCGTTGGCCGCCAGGCTATCAGTGCGCCGACGACGATGTCGGCAAGAGCGCCGGCGATCACTGTAGGCGCCGACAACATGCCAGCCCCCGTGCTTTGCATGAGGTCGATGCCGTTGCCGTAGCCAGTGGTCAGTGACACAATCCCTGTCATGATCCAGAAGAACGGCAGCACGACGAAGATTGCAGGCTTGGTGACATAAAGCCCGGCAAACCATTTTTCCTGCACCGTCGCAGGGTTGAGCGCGAGGAACTGCGCCAGGCTTTGCGGCCGCATGCCGGTCAGGGAAATCCAGTCCGAGGGATCTCCGACCGCTCCCCGTGCGATCTCCCTGGCGGCGTTGGTGCGCATAGGAGGTCGCCAGCCGAGCATCGCGGCAAAATCGCCGAGGCGGTAGAGAAGCCGCGCAACCCATCCCGGCAGGACAATCCTGGCAGCGGGAGCCCAGCCGAGCCAGCGGCGGAAACTGCCGACGATCTCATCCATGGTCAGCTGTTCGGGACCTGCAAGTTCCAGCGCCAGACGAGACGGACTGCCGGGATTGAGAAAGAAGAGCACCGTCGAGACCACATCATCGAGCTGCACGACCTGCAGCCGGCCGGTATCTGGCATTGACGGCAGGACCGGCAGCGAGGCCAGGCCGCGAAACAATGCACTGGCCCCAAACACAGGCCGGCCGAGCACAACGGAAGGGCGAAGGATTATCCAGTCGAGGTCAAGCGCCATAAGCGCCTGATCGCCGGCATATTTCGTCGCCGAGAACGACGAAGGCTGTGCCCGATCCACACCCATTGCCGAGAAGTGGATGACCTTGGTAACGCCGGCCCGCGTGCAGGCGAGAAAAAGAGCCGCCGCCGCATCGCGATGGACTTGCCCGGTCTTTTCGCGAGGGCTGTCCTGCAGAACGCCGGCGCAGTTCACCACGACATCGACGCCAGTCAGATGCGGCAGCCAATCTTCAGGGCGTAACGCGGCGGCCATGTCCAGCACCAATGTCTGGTAATCACGGACTGCATTTGCCCGAGGGCGACGGACGATGCCGACCACCTCATGTCCTTCGGAAACGAGGCGGGCGCAGACCGAAGCGCCGATCAAACCGGTGGCTCCAGCAACGAGAATTCTCATCGGACCCCAAATCTCCGATAGCCACGAGATCGTCGCCGTTCCATTCGGCGCGTATCTCTTCCATATCATCGATGTTTTTCCGGCGCTGCGAAAGCACACGTCTTTCGGCCAGCTGCTCAGGGGTGATGATGACCGCATGACCACGGTCTCTAGCTCGATGGGGCGGATTCCTCGTTCCTGTACTCGTGAATGAGGCCAAGGATTTGCGAGCGGACCAACTCGCGAGCCTCGGGCTGAACGAACGGCATCAACAGTTCGACCCGTTCCTCGACGCTCTCGGGAAGATCCGCAGCAGGATCGACGAGGTCGTTGCCGTGCGCGTAGAGATTTTCCGTCAGCTTCTTGTTGAGGTCGGAAAAAATGCCCATTGATCTGCTCCAAACCAGCTTCTCTGCTTAAATTGAAGGCTGACGAAAATGTTCCCCGGCTGAGCGATCACAACAGCTGCTTCTGCGGCCGAAGCGCTGGGGCTGGTCCAGCTCAAACGGAAGCTCGCATCCGCTCGGGCGAACTCACGCCGATGCAGCATCGGTGGCCTTCATTGTCCGCGTTGCGTATGCCAGCATGCGCCTGATTTCGGTCGTTAGGGCGGAGTTTGCCTCCGACCAAAAGCTGACGAGACCAGGTACCAGCTTGAGCCCGCAGTTGCACTGAAAGTTGCCTTGGTGAAATGTAAATGTATGATATCGGACTTGCAGCCAATCGCGCCTTCGGCACGTGGATCGAGTGCAATGAGCTCCGATGAGAAAAACAGCATCGCCCACATCGATCTACGCAGACAATTGCCTACGAAAATTCCAATTCCAATATGAGGGAAACTGCGGACGGTTTACTGGACGAGCCCCCGGCGTGGGTCGAGCGTCCCTTCCAGCTGATACATGGCTGCAGCCCTGCACCTTCATCTCCCACCATACGCTTGCCAATCAAACCAAAGGGGATCGAAAGTGACCAAGCTTGTTTTGAATCGCCGAAACACACTGCACTTGCTGGGAGGCAGCGCTGGCGCCTTGGCAATGCCCTACATCATTCGGCCGCTGCCATCCTGGGCGCAGTCGACCGTGCTCAACGTAACCACCTATGACAAATTCTTGCCGCAGGAGTTTCTCGACAAATTCCAGAAGGACAGCGGAATCAAGGTCAATGTCCGCCTGACCGACGATCAGGGCAAGCAGTACAATTTGCTGGCGGCAGAGGGTGCCAACCCTTCGACGGACATGGTGACAGTGGCTGGCCACCGATATTCGCAGTTCATCAGTTCGAACCTTCTGCAGGCTCTCGACACCGGCAAGATTCCGAATTGGAAGAACCTGAACCCCGCCTATCAGAACGCGCCTTGGGCTCGGGTCGACGGCAAGCTCTGGGGCCTGCCGATCCTCGCCGGCTATGAGGGCTTGGCCGTCAACACCAATTACGTGAAGGACCCGCAGAGCTGGGACGTCATGTTCGACCCTCAGTTCAAGGGCCTGACTTCCTACATTGTCAGCGACTTCATGACGATCACGATGCAATATCTCGGCTTCGACGGTGACTTCGTAAGTTACACGGACAAGCCCGAGGAGGCTTTGAAGGCCACCAATGCCGCGCGCGATCACCTGATCAAGCACAAGGACATGGTGCGCAAATATTACGACGCGGGTTCGGAAGTGCAGCAGATGTTCATCAACGAGGACATCTATCTCGGGCACGCATGGTCGGGTCCGGCCGCCAAGCTCATTGCCGACGGCCATCCGATCAAGCTGTCGGTTCCGAAGGAAGGCACATACGGTTTTTGCTACACCCTCAATGTCGTCAACAACGCGCCCAATGCAGAGAATGCCTACAAGCTGCTCGACGCGATCCTGGCAACACCGGATGTCGGCGCCTCGATGCAACGCCAATCGGGCTTCGCCTCCACCATTTCCGGCGTTCCGGAAGTGCTGACCGACATCGAGCGTGCGGCCGGCACGCTGCCACAGGAACAGGTCGAGCGCATCGTCTTCTTCTCGCCGGTCAACCGCGACATGAAGAACGAGATGATCGACAAGGCGACCGCCGAAGTCAAGGCAGCCTGATCTTGCCTAAGCACCGCCGCCCGCGATCATTTGCGGGCGGCAACCTTCAACCGTCCGGCGGGGTCGGGCGCCTCCTTGCGCAGGTGGACAAATAATGGCCAGCAACTCGACCCTTGTCCGTGGCGGAGCGATGCCAGCTGTCGCCGCGCCGGCGTATTCAACGCGGCTTCCCGCACTCTTCAACTCGGGTCTCTACCAGTCGACGCTGGGCGCGCTGGTCTCGAACAAGACGACGCGGATGGTGCTGCTTGCGGCGGTTCCGATCGTGTGGATCGTCATGATGCATATCGGGCCGATTTACCAGATGCTGAAGATCAGCCTGCTCAGCAACTATCCGATCCAGCATGGCCGCGCGCCGACCGTCACCTTCGCCAATTACGCGATTTTCTTTTCCGAGCCGTTGTATTTCATGCCGCTCATTCGCAGCTTCGTCTATGCGACTTCGGCGACGGCGGTGACGCTGCTGGTCGTCTATCCCGTCGCTTACTATGTGGCGAAGATCGTGCAGCCCGATCGCAGATCGAAGGCGCTGCTGCTTCTGCTGGTGCCGTTCTGGGCGGGCGAGTTGATCCGGACCTTCTCCATCATCATGCTGCTCGCCAATCGCGGCGCCCTGAACGTTTTCCTGCGCGACGTTGGCATGATCGACCGGCCGATCCCGCTGCTTTATACGCCGTTCTCGCTGGGCTTTGGCCTGGTCTACCTGATCAGCCTCTACATGCTCCTGCCGCTCTACTCGGCCATCGACAAGATCCCCAAACATCTGCTCGACGCTGCAGCCGATCTCGGCGCTGGGCCGTTCACGCGCTTCAGGCGCATTGTGCTACCGCTGTCGCGCGACGGCATCGTGTCGGGATGCTCGCTGGTGTTCCTGACGTCGATCGGCGTCTTCGCCACGCCGATGCTGCTGGGCGGGCCAACCACCGTGCTGTTTCCTGAGACGATCAGCGGCTTCTTCCACGGCGCCAGCGACAAGTGGCCTGTGGGTGCAGCCTTTGCCATGATCATGCTGGTCTCGGCACTTACCACCGCTGCCATCTTCATGCGGATCGTTGGCGGTAAATCGACGAGGCTGATGTGATGCGCACGATGCTTGCCGACGCGCCGCGCACCGCGTTGACGATGGCCTATTGGGGCTTCGTGCTCTACCTCTTCCTTCCGCTCACGCTGATGATGGCAATGAGCTTCAAGAATGCCGCCTTCATCGCCTTCCCGATCGGCGACTGGACCTTCGACTGGTACTTGAAGGTTATGCAGGACAAGCCGTTCCTGGAAGCCTGCGTCTATTCGGTGCTGGTGGCAGGGCTCACCACGCTTGCGGCGACGGTCATCGGCGTTTGGATCGCGATGCTGATCGCAACGACCGAAGGGCGCTGGGGCGCCGTGCTGTTCGCGCTCGCCTGCCTGCCCGCGGTGGTGCCAGGAATGATTTCCGCCATTTCGCTGCGCATCTTCATCAGCACCATCGACATGCCGACCGGCACGGCCGCGATCGTGCTTGGCCACACCGTTCATGCGGTGCCTTTCGTCGTCGTGATGGCGCTGACGAGGCTGCGCTCGATGCCGGCCAACCTGGTCGACGCGGCACGAGATCTCGGCGCCGACAGCGTCGTCGCGTTCTTCCGCGTCACCTTGCCCTATCTGGGGCCTGCCATCG
Organism: Mesorhizobium sp. L-2-11; assembly: GCF_016756595.1. Classification (NCBI taxonomy): domain Bacteria; kingdom Pseudomonadati; phylum Pseudomonadota; class Alphaproteobacteria; order Hyphomicrobiales; family Phyllobacteriaceae; genus Mesorhizobium; species Mesorhizobium sp. L-2-11. The sequence goes on from NZ_AP023257.1 coordinate 4,894,734, forward strand.
GCGGCGGCATGATCTTTTGCATCCTTTTGTCGATCGACGATTTCGTGCGCACCTTTTTCCTCGGCGGCTATCGCCCGACGCTGCCGATGCTGATTTTCGCCAAAGTCCAGGGCGGCATGTCGCCAGAGATCAATGCGATGGCGACACTGGTGCTGCTGGTGACCGGAGCGGTTGGACTTTACGCCGAATATTACACACGCCGTTCGAGGAGCCGCTGATGGATCCGGTCGTTCAATTTCAGAATGTGACCAAGGCCTATGGCCAGGCCGTCGCCGTCGATGATCTCAACCTCACAATCCAGGCCGGCAAGTTCGTCACGCTGCTTGGGCCGTCCGGCTGCGGAAAGTCGACCACGCTGCGCATGCTCGGCGGCTTCGAAATCCCCAATTCGGGACGCATCCTGCTGGCCGGAAAGGACGTGACGCGGCTACCGCCGAACAAGCGCAACGTCAACATCGTCTTCCAGGACTACGCGCTGTTCCCGCACATGAATGTCGCGCGCAACATCGCCTTCGGGCTCGAATTGAAAGGGCTAGATGCATCGGCCATCCACAAGCGCGTCATGGAACTGCTGGCGCTCGTGCAGTTGCAGGACTACGCGACGCGCATGCCGTCGGAGCTGTCCGGCGGGCAACGACAGCGCGTCGCGCTGATGCGGGCGCTGGCGCCAGACCCGCAGGTCCTGCTGCTCGACGAACCCTTGAGCGCGCTCGACGCCAAGCTGCGCCAGCAGATGCAGATCGAGCTCAAGTCGATCCAGGAGCGAACCGGCAAGACTTTCCTGTTCGTCACCCATGACCAGGAGGAAGCGCTGACCATGTCGGACCAGATCGTGGTCATGAACAATGGAAAGGTCGAACAGATGGGCGACCCTCATACTCTGTACTCGCGACCGCAGAGCGTCTTCGTGGCGAACTTCATCGGCGACGCCAACCTGCTGCGGGCCAAGGTGGTTGGCGCGGACGCGCAGGGAACCGCCCTGACCTGGAACGGCAGGCAGGTCGGCGCGCTGCCCAGCGCGCATGCGATGAAACAGGGCGACTCTGTCCTGATCGTCGTGCGGCCGGAAGCGCTTCGCTTCTTGTCCGTGCCGAGCGGCGAAGGCTTCACCGGCAAGATCAGAAAGCGTGTCTTCAAAGGCAACCACACGTCGATGACGATAGAAGTCGACGATGGTAGCCAGTTGAACGCGCTCGTCCATCCCGGCGAAAGCGAAGCCATTTCCGGCGAGGATGTGTGGCTAGGCTGGAACCCGCGTGCTGCCACCGTCATCCGCGACGAGTCTGCCGCGGGATGACCAGGGTTCGCCACACCGAGATGGCCGACAGCCTGGAACAGCTCGCTCGACGTGTTCGCGACGATCTGGCGTGTCTGTGCGTGCCACCAGTCAACTGGGTCGCGCCGAGAGCGCCAGCAGACGGCCGCCCCGTGCATGACGTGGTGGTGATCGGCGGCGGCATGTGCGGGCTGGTCGCCAGCTTCGCGCTGCAGATCGCCGGCATCAGGAACATCCGCATTTTCGATCGCGCGCCGCGCGGGCTCGAAGGGCCATGGGTGACCTATGCCCGCATGGAGACGCTACGCTCGCCGAAACAGCTGACCGGTCCCGCCTATGGTATGGCCTCACTGACGTTTCGGGCGTGGTTTACCGCGCAATTTGGCGAAGGTGCATGGGAAGCCCTCGACAAGATCCCGCGGCCGATGTGGATGGACTACCTGCGCTGGTACAGACAGGTGCTTGAGCTGCCAGTCGAGAACGACGTCGATGTCAGGCGGATCGTTCCCGAAGGCGACCTGCTGAGGCTTGATCTGGCTGGAACCGGGCGACGCGAGGACATCGTGCTGACGCGCCGTGTGGTGATGGCGACGGGACGCGACGGCACCGGCCGGCCGAACATACCCGACTTTGTGCAACATCTGCCCAGGACGCTTTGGGCGCATTCGTCAGAGGCGATCGACTTTGCCGGGTTGAAGGGCAAACGCGTCGTCGTGATTGGCGTCGGTGCTTCCGCTGTCGACAATGCGGCCGAGGCGCTGGAAGCAGGCGCCGCCGAAGTGCGGCACCTGGCGCGGCGACGCGAGATGCCGACCATCAACAAGCTGATGGGTATCGGCTCGACAGGGTTTACGGCAGCCTTTCCCGACCTGGGCGACGACTGGCGCTGGCGCATCATGCACTATTCCTTCCAGACGCAGACGCCCGCGCCGCGCGGCTCGACCTTGCGGGTCAGCCGTCACGCCAACGCCCATTTCCACTTCGACGCAGGCATTGACCGGGTCGATGTTGCGAATGGTGCGCTGGAGATCACGACGACATCCGGCAAGGTGCTGGACACCGACTTCATCATCCTCGGAACCGGCTTTATCGTCGACCCTTTGGCGCGTACCGAGCTCGAAGGATATGCCGACCGCATCGCCCTGTGGCGCGACCGCTACCAGCCGCCGGCCGGACTGGCAAACGAGCAGCTCGGCGCCTTCCCCTACCTCGCCGACGATTTCAGCTTCGTCGAGCGCAACGCGGGCGAGGCGACGTGGCTTTCTCGCATCCATTGTTTCAACTATGGCGCCAGCGTGAGCCTCGGCAAGACCAGCGGTGACGTCCCCGGCATCAGTGAGGGCGCAGGCTGGCTGGCGCGGGCCATTGCCGCAAAACTCTACAGCGAGGACGTCGAGGTCCATTGGCAGCGACTGCTCGACTACGACACGCCTGAACTCAAAGGCGACGAGTGGACGGCGTCCGAGCTCCCCGACCGCGAGTTCGATCGACCATCCCAGAAGCGAGGTGCGCTATGAACGATGTCCTTCTGCGCCTGTCAGGAATCGATCCGCAGAGCGAACTCGCCAAAGTCATTGCCAAACGCGCCGACATTTTCGAGCTGACGGAAAAAACCCATGACGCGGCCCTGCGTCCCGCTGATCCCGGTGGCCTGTCGCATGCGATGCGCGCGGCCATTGCCTGCCGCATCGCCAGCCTGAACGGCGATGCGGCGTTTCGCGACCATTTCGGCGCGATGCTCGATCAGGCCGCTCCTGATGAAATAGAGCGGCAGGTCAGTGACCTCGACTTCAAAGCTAGCGACCCCCGCATCAGCGCGCTGATCCGTCATGCCGACCTGGTCGCGGCCAACCCGCGCTCGGCGAGCGGCAGAGATATCGAGCTGTTGCGCCAGGCGGGTATCGCCGAGGCGGATGTCGTCCGTCTCTCCGAGCTGGTGGCGTTTGTCAGCTACCAGATCCGGGTCGTGGCAGGACTGCGACTGATGAGGCAATCGGCATGACACGCGTCTTGCAGGATTTCACCACCAAAGTTCCGATCTGGAAGCCGCATGTTACGCCGGTCGATCTCGAACATGCAACGCCCGCGCAGCTGGACGCTTTGCAGGTGACGCCGTCGAACCGAAAAATCTCGGACTATGTGCTTGTTCTGGCGCATGACGCCGAGACGCTGAAGCACCGGTCGCCGCTGTTCAATGGCATCATGTACAATCGCGGCGGCATGTCACGCGCCGAGCGCGAAATCGGCGCGGTCGGTGCCTCGCTGGTTAACCGTTGCATCTACTGCGCCGCCGTCCATGCGGAGCGCTATTCCCAGCTTTCCAAAGACGAAGCCTCCATCGGCAAAATTTTCGCCGACGGCGTGGATGCTGAGCTTGAGCCCAGGCTATCGGCGATCCTGCAATTCGCCGTCAAGCTTTCGCAATGTCCGCCCGCAGCCGACGGCGAGGACGTTGCGCGGCTGAGAGACTGCGGCCTTGGCGACGAGGAAATCCTCGACCTGGTGCTTTCGGCCTCGCTGTTCGGCTGGGCGAACCGGCTGATGCACACGCTTGGGGAGCCGGTCGCGGAATGAACCGCCCGCCTTGCGCTGCGCCTGCAGACGCAGCGCAAGGCGCGCGACCTGACGCAGGAGGAGCTTGCCTTCGACGTCACCAGGCCCGCGTGAACGAGATAGAAGTCGAGCACATCGAAAGGCATGACATGCGAGTTGGTATCGTGGGCGCCGGGTCGATCGCGTTTGGAGTTGCCTGCCTGCTGGAGCAGATGGGACATCAGGCCATGCTCTGGTCGCCATCGGGCGAGCGCACGAAGGAATTGGCGACGGGCAAAGCGCTCACCGCTTCCGGCGCGATCACGGGAGAGTTTCACCCGAAGGTCGCCGCAGGTGCTGCCGAGCTGGTGGACAGTGTCGAGGTGGTCGTGGTCGCCCTGCCCGGCTATGGGCACAAGTTCGCCTTCGACGCGATTGCGCCGCATGTGCGCACCGACCAGACCGTCATCATCAGCTCGCACGCCTCGTTCGGCGCGCTCTATCTGTCACGCGAGCTCGCGGCACACGACGTGACGGCAACCATCATCGCCTGGGGAACAACAGTCGTTGCAGGACGGCAGAAGGGTCAGGCCGAAGTCAATGTCTCGACTGTGCGCAAGAAAGTAGACATCGCCACTGTACCCCATGCGCGCAGCACCGAAGGCATGGCGCTGTGCGAAAAGCTGTTCGGCGATCGCTTCGTCGACCGTGGCAGCCTGATGGCAATCGCGGTCAGCAACCTTAACCCGCAGAATCACATGGGGATCGCGCTCTGCAATCTGACGCGCATGGAGCGCGGCGAGACCTGGAGCCAGGGGCAGAACGTCACGCCCAAGGTTGGACGGTTGCTCGAGCAACTCGACGAGGAGCGGCTGGCGATCGCTGCCGCGCTCGGGCAGGACGTGCGCACCATCTTCCAGCACTTCCATCTTTCGTTCCACGTGCCGCTGGCCTCGATCTCGCAGATGAACCAGGCGATGCATGAAGCCGGCAATGGCGGGCAAGGACCGACGACGGCGGACAGCCGCTATGTGCTCGAGGACGTGCCCTTTGGTCTGGTCGCAACGGCCAAGCTCGGCCGTCTCGTCGGCAAGCCGGCTGCGTTGCATGAATCCGGTATCCAGATTTTTTCGGCGCTTTACGGACGTGATTTCGTCGGCGAGAACGATCTTCTCGCGGCGCTGGACATGGACGCTATGTCGCTCGACGACCTCCGGCGGCTTTCGCGCGACGGCTACGGCCTCCCGGCCTGACATGGAAGGGGCGCCCCACTCAACGGGGACCATGGACTGGAACCGCCGCGTGGTGAGGCTGGCGCTTCCCATCATTCTGGCTAACCTCGCGCTACCAATACTTGCCATGGTTGACACGACCGTGGCCGGGCACCTGAGTGGCCCACAGCACCTCGGCGGCGTTGCGCTGGGCTGCATCCTGTTCAGCTTCCTGTTCTGGAGCTTCGGTTTCCTGCGCATGGCAACCACGGGGCTCGCTGCGCAGGCCTATGGAGCCAACGACCATGTCGAATTGCGCAAGCACCTCCTGCGTGCCTTGCTGATCGCTTCTCTGTCGGGTGTCGTGATCGTTTGCCTGCAGTGGCCGATCATCAGCACAGGCATCACTCTGATGGGCGGCAGCGCGGCGGTGCAGCATAGCGCGGCGGACTACGCTTATGCGCGGATATGGTCGTCGCCGGCGTCGCTGGGCAATTTTGTGGTGCTCGGCTATCTGCTCGGCAGCCAGCGCGTGACCTTGGCACTGGTCCTGCAGATCGGCATGAATATTTTCAATCTGGTGGCTACTCTCTTTCTCGCGATTGGCCTGGATTGGGGCGTCGCCGGCATCGGCGCAGGCACTGCAGTCGCGGAATGGGCGACATTCCTCACAGCGCTGCTTTTTGTGAAGCCCTTCAAGGGAATGAACCCGGCGATAGTTCGGGCCATCCTCGACCGGGCAGCCTTCGCAAGATTGTTCGGGGTCAACATAGACATTTTCCTGCGCAGCTTCTTCCTGCTGGTCTCGTTCGGCTGGTTCACGCGTGCGGGAGCCGCCGAAGGCGAAGTCGTACTGGCTGCCAATGCGGTTCTGATGAACCTGCACAGCTTCATGGCCTACGGCCTCGATGGATTCGCGCATGCGACGGAAACGCTGGTCGGCTCAGCCATAGGCTCCAGGGACAGGACCGCATTGCGCGGCGTGATCAGGGCTGCCGGCATCTGGTCGCTGGCAGTGGCGCTGCTGTTCTCACTGTCCTACTGGCTGGCGGGCGATGCGATCGTCAGCCTGCTGACCGACCAGCAGGCAATCAGGGAAACCGCAGCCAGGTTTTTGCCCTATGTCGTCATCCTTCCAATCGCGTCATTTGCAGGCTTTCTCCTGGACGGTATTTTCATCGGGGCACTGCGCACCCGCGAATTGCGCAACAGCATGTTCCTGTCGACTGCGGTGTTTCTCGGGACCGCCTATTTCCTGCAGGCCTCGTTGGGGAACCACGGGCTCTGGATCGCGATGATCGCGTTCATGCTGTTTCGCGCCGGCGCGCTCGGAAGTTATCTCGGCCGCATATTGCGGGCTTAGTTCCTGGTCGGCCAGACCGAGTGCGTGTCGTCGATTACGAATGGGTGCGAATGCCGGCGGCCGTGCGCCTGGAACAATTAGAGAGACGTTTGCGCGAGGCGCGAAAAAGCAACGCCAATACAGCTGATTGGTGACGACGTAGGTACTCTCGCAGATGTGGTATTGGCCGTCCGGGGATTCCTGCACACGGTCGCGTGGGATGGTGAAATTATGCGGCAGGTAAGTGTAACCACCGTCTATCCTGGACCGCACCGACGACCGCGGTATGGCGCGGCAATCAGAGCCACCGCAACACTTGAATTTCGTCAGTGGGTCAACCTTGCCCTCGTACCAATCATGGGCGCTAGCGGCGGTTGCGGTGGCGATACACATCGCCGTTAAGACGAGTCTTCGCATGGCGTCCCCTAGGTGTTTGGCAGGCGCTGCTCGTTCGAGCCTCTATTTATATTAGCCTTCCATAAAAAATGCCATTGGCCTCCAACCGACTAACGCAGCTCCAGCAAGCGACGCTCGCGCTGAAAGACCGCGCAGCTTTGGAGGTAATTTTGGATCAACTGCCAGCTCCAACAGCTTGTGTGCGTGACGAAGATTGTCTTTGGTGCCGATCAAATTCGCGAACGGCGTCGGCAAGGGTCTTATGGCCCGCTCTGTCACGCGTTGCCGTCTCCGGTCACCGGAATGAGTGCCATGACCAACTTCAGCGTGATGGAGGGTTCTCGTCAGCCAGTTCTTGCTCTCGCCGCTCAAGCTCCTTCTGAAGCTTCAGAGCTAACGCGAGAAGTCTCGGCGACAGGGTTTGATCGCCGTCCAATCCTAATCGCTTGCGAAGACTCCGACGATTGTCTTCCGAATGCACCAACTCTCGGAATCCGCGATCGCTCTCTCGGGTTGCCATGACGGTCACCTTTAGCTTTGAACGGAACTCGTCGCTGGCTAAAGGGTTCCATGAGAGGTCGGATCATTTCGCTAAAAGCGCATCGCAGCTGAATGGATTCATGCGACGCGCTTTAAGGTTGTTTGTTTTATGGATGTCGTTATCGCAAAACCGCTGCGCACCCACGGTTCAGGCCCGAGGGCATGCCTTTAGGCGACATGCATTAGAACCTTCCGAGCAGTGATCGGATAACTAAGCGGGATTGAGAGGATACTGCTCGCACTCATCGAAAGCCACGCACAGGCCCAGCGCAGCAGCGACTTCGAGGATAGCTTCGGTCAAATCGTCATCGGATGCGACCAAACCGGGTGCAGCCTGCCGAACCTGGTCCAATGCCGCTTTGACCGAGACGGTGTCGCAATATCCGGCCCTGTTGAGGACTGCGGCAATCGCCTGATCTAGAACTGGACCGACCCTATGGACGATGCTCATCCACCTTCCCCCCCGGGAACGCGAGAAGGTAATAGTAGCGTGTCTGCGGTCGGGATGCAACCCACGCGCGAAACCAGTTCGAACAAGGTCTGGCGTTGCCGCGTTGGGACTAGGGTAGCTTGGGTAAGTTGAGCGCCGGCGGCAGCGTCGGGTCCGACGCGCGAAACGAACAGAACTGCAGGCCTTGGCCGATCACATAAGCCAATGTGACGGACAGTTCGAAGCTCGCTCCCGCAACCAGATCAGATCGGCCCGAGGACGAATACGGCAATCAGGCCAACAAAAAGCACAGCGGAGATTATAGCGCCCCACATCATGACTTTCCCGGTGCCGCGTTGCTCTTCCTCGCGAGATATCTCTATCGCCATTGAACGGATCCCTATTTGTGAGGGTCGATGGCTTAGCAACGTGTCTTGCCGAGGCTGGTTCCCACGTGACGCGTGCTGCGTCTTGGCAGACCGGGTTCTCTGCTCGCGCGGATCTTCTCGAAGCTGATCGTAAAATGCGGGGATCGTCGATCTGAATTGCTGCTCAGCTATTCGAAGGAATAGGTGAAACCTCCTTCGGAGGCTCCGACCGTCACCTTCGTCATCTTTTCGCCCTCGAGCGACCGGTTCAGCACGCCACGGCTCAATTCCGGCAGAAGCGTGTTTGTCAAAATGGCGTCGATCATTCGCCCGCCGGATTCGATCTCGGTGCAGCGGGCTTTGACCAGATCCATGACGCCGTCACCGATCACCAACTCGGCGTCGTTGCTCGAGCGCAGGCGGCGGGCGATCTTAGCGAACTGATGGCGGGTGATCGCTTCGATCATCATGTCCGAGAGCGGGTAGTAGGGAATGGTTACCACCCGGCCAAGAAACGCCGCTGGGAAAACCTTCAGCAGCGGGGCGCGCAATGCTGTGTCGAGATCGTCGAGCCCCGCCCGCACCGTGCCGCTGCTGGTCCGGTCCATGATGACTTCGGAGCCGACGTTCGAGGTGAGCAGGATCAGCGTGTTCTTGAAATCAATCCGCCGGCCTTCACTGTCGTCCATCATTCCCTTGTCGAAGACCTGGAAGAAGATTTCATGCACATCCGGATGCGCCTTTTCGACCTCGTCAAGCAGGATTACCGAATAGGGCTTGCGCCGAACCGCCTCGGTGAGGATGCCGCCCTTGCCGTAGCCGACATATCCGGGTGGCGCACCCTTCAGGGTTGAGACGGTGTGCGCCTCCTGGAACTCGGACATGTTGATCGAAATGAGGTTCTGCTCGCCGCCATAGAGCGTCTCGGCCAGGGCCAGCGCGGTTTCGGTCTTGCCGACGCCCGAGGGACCGCAGAGCAGAAAAACCCCCACCGGCTTTTCGGGTGCGCCGAGCCCGGCGCGGCTGGTCTGCACGCGCCTGGCAATCATTTCCATGGCGTGATCCTGACCGACCACGCGCTCGGACAGTGTGACGGCGAGCCGCAGCGCCTTTTCGGTCTGGCTCGACAGCATCCGGCCGGTCGGGATGCCGGTCCAGTCCTGCACCACGGCGGCCACGGCGTTGCGGTCGACTGACGGCAGGATCAGCGGCGTCTCGCCCTGCGCTTGTGCGAGTTCGGCCATCAGTTCGCGCAGCCGCGCGAGATCGGCAGCCGGATCGGGTGGAGAAGGATCGGCAACGGCCGTCATATCCGCATCGGTTTCAGGCGCATCGGTTTCAGGCGCTATGACCTCGGGGGCATCGGCGCCCGCGGTTTCGGCGACCGCCTCTGGAGGCTCCACGGCGTCGAGCGGCACACCCTCGCCGCGCAGCCTGGCGCGCAGTTCGAGTATCTCGCCAACCAGCGCCTTTTCCCGATCCCAACGTTGCTGCGCGGCAGCAAGCGTGAGTTCGGTCTCGGCAAGCCCAGTTTCGACCCGAGCCTGCCGGTCGGCCACGTCGATGCCGATCGCTGCCTCGCGGCCGATGATGGCGAATTCGACCTCCAGCGCCTGGCGGCGGCGCATGATGTCCTCGACCTCGGCAGGGGTGGCATGCTGCGAAATGGCGACACGGGCGCAGGCGGTGTCGAGAAGGCTCACGGCCTTGTCGGGCAGTTGCCGCGCCGGGATGTAGCGGTGGGACAGGCCAACCGCCGCCTCGATCGCCTCGTCGAGTATCTGCACCTTGTGATGCTGCTCGAGGACACCGGCGACACCGCGCAGCATGAGAACGGCCACCGCTTCCGACGGCTCATCTATCTTAACGACCTGGAAGCGACGGGTAAGCGCCGGATCCTTCTCGATGTGCTGCTTGTATTCGGCCCAGGTCGTTGCCGCGATCGTGCGAAGCTCACCGCGTGCCAGCGCCGGCTTCAGCAGATTGGCCGCATCACCGGTTCCAGCCGCGCCGCCGGCGCCGATCAAGGTGTGAGCTTCGTCAATGAAGAGGATGACCGGCGTCTCAGAGGATTGCACCTCGTCAATGACCGCCTTCAGCCGTTTTTCGAATTCGCCCTTTACGCTTGCGCCCGCCTGCATCAGGCCGACATCGAGCATGCGCACGCTGACGCCCTGCAGCGTCGGCGGCACGTCGCCCTGGGCAATGCGCAAGGCAAAGCCCTCGACGACGGCGGTTTTGCCGACACCCGCCTCACCAGTCAGGATCGGGTTGTTTTGCCGGCGTCGCATCAGGATATCGACGATCTGCCTGATCTCGGGATCGCGCCCGACGACCGGATCGATCTTGCCGTCGAGGGCGCGCTGGGTCAGGTCGGTCGCATATTTCGCCAGCGCCGAATCCCCGCCCGGAGCCCGCCGCGGTGTTTCGGCGGCGGCAACCGCAGTCGCGGCGCCGGCTTCGAGCGAACCCTCCACGACGTCTGCGAACCGCGCAATGACGGCCTGCGCATCGATCTTGTCGAATTCGCCACTGATCTTCGACAGCAGGCCTTCCAGCACCGGCGTCTTCAGGCAGGCGAGCAGAATATGCGCACTGCGCACTTCGTCGACGCTGAATTCCAGCCCGGCCAGGCCCCAGGCCTCCTTGATGGCGTGAAAGATATGATCGGAAAATTCCTCGATCGACGTGGCGCCGTAAGGCAGCTTGTCGACGGCGCGGGTCATATCGGCCGTGAGCCGGCTCGCATCCACCCCAGCGTCTGCCAGTATCAGTTGCACATCAGAGCGCTCTGAAAGCACCAGTTGCTCGATGAAGTGAACGAGCTCGACATAAGGATTGCCGCGCAGCTTGGCGGTGTCGGCCGCCGCCTTGAAGGCGCGCAAACAGACGGGGTTGAGCTTGCCGACCAGTTCCTTGCGTTTAAAGCTCTGCGACGACCGGCGCTGTTCCATCGAACTTGCCCCTCCAATCTGCCAGCCAACAAATTGCCACATAAGCAGCGACTTGACAAAGAGCGTTTATGAGCAGGGCGTCCGGGTGTTCGATTCAGTCGATTTCCTCCGTCCCGGCAGGCGCCGGCGCGATCGGCTACAGCGCCATCGAACGCCCCGCCTGTTGGCGATAAATTCACCGAAATGGTTCGACAATCGCGCCAGCGCTTTTGAACCCAGCGCGCCGGTTGCAGGCTCGTATTAAGATTGAGCATCAACTAAATTGTGGTAAAGTGTCGCAGTGTGGTAACGCTGGGTCAGGCACGGCCCAAGAGCCGCGCGCGGGGGATGGTGTGATCGATCTCGCACTCTGGCTGAATCCGCTGGACGGTGAAAATCCGTCGGGGGAGGATTTGCGCAACGATCCAGCCTTTCATGAGCTGGAGCGTCTCACCGAGCCGCAGGTCAAGGTCGTCCATGGCGGCCACAACCAGCCCTCATCGCAAAGCACCATTCCGGTCGACTGGCCTGCCGTCCTCGACAAGGCGGAGGAATTGCGTGCGCATGGCCGGGATCTGCGCCTGCTCGTCATTGTCACGCGCGCGCTGGCCAATGAGCAGCGGCTCGCCGGGCTCGCGCATGGCCTGACGCTTGTTGCGCGGACCTTCGATCAGCACTGGGAGACCATGCACCCGGCCCTGCGGCCCGGTGCTTCACCACGCGACGCCGCCTTGCGTCGCATAAACGCGCTGCTCGACCTCCAGAATGGTCAGGACGGGCTGTTGGCGGACTTGCGACGAATGACGTTCTTCGCGCCGCGCCCTATCGGACCGATCAGCGGACGCGATCTGGAACAAGGCGCACTCGACGAACGGGTCGTGCTTCTGGAAGCGGCCTCGGGATTGAATGCGGCGGAAAAGGCAGCGCTGGCCAGCGCGCACAGTCAACTTCTGAACCGGGTTCATAGCGGATGCAAGGCGCAGGCCGATCAAGCCAATGCGGAGATGATGTCGCTCATTGCCGACGCCCAAGCGGCGATCACCGCCCTTGATGCGGTCGAGACTGCTCTCAACGTTCGTCTGCAGGGCGGTGGCGCCGCTGTTCCGGAATTGAAACGGTTTCTGCAGCGTTTGCTGTCGACCCTCGAACGGAATTCGGCAATCGAGACCGCGACGAACGGCGCGGCCGAGCCAGCCCCGACGACGGCAAATCCGGAACTACCCGCTCGAAACGGTCAAATGCCTGCTCAAAAGGGTCAGGGAGCCGATACTATGGCAAGTCTGGCGAGTTACGCCGAACCGAGCACGGGGCTGCCGGAGCGGATTTCCTCGCGCGACGACGTCGTGAAATGCCTCGACCTCGTCGTCGCCTTTTATGACCGCACCGAACCGTCGAGCCCGATCCCGCACCTGGCCCGCCGGGTGCGCCGGATGGTGCATATGGATTTCGTTGAACTGATGGAAGATCTCGCTCCGTCGGGGCTGAAGGAATTCCGACTGCTTGCCGGCGTTCCCGATGCCAAGAAGACGGCCCAGAAGGATGAAAGGTAACGAGCCATGCCAGCTGAAAGCAAAGCGAAAGTCATCGAACGGAACCGCGCTCCGCGCGTGCAGATCGCCTATGACGTGGAAACCTATGGTAGCCCGACGACGATCGAATTGCCGTTCGTCATGGGGGTGATGGCCGATCTTTCCGGCGCCTCACAGACCAAGGAAGCGATGAAGTCGGTACTGGACCGCGCCTTTGTCGAAACCGACGCGAATCGCTTCCCCAAGTTCATGGAGGCGCTCGGGCCACGCGTGAAAGCCCGCGTGAAGAATACACTACCCCAGGCGGAGGGCGCCGAGCGGGAGGAAGAGCTGGCGCTCGATCTTACCTTCACCAAGATGGGCGATTTCGCCCCGGACAAGATTGCCGAACAGGTCCCGCAACTGGCCGAGATCCTCAAGATGCGTCGCCAGCTCGAAGAACTGCTCGGCTTCATGGATGGCCGCGTCGACGCCGAAAAGCGCATCGCGCAGCTTCTGAACAACGAGCCGCTTCTTGGCAAGATCGCCAGCCAGGCATTGTCGGACGAAGACAAGGTTGAGGTGTAAGTCATGGCCGAACAGCAAAAAACCGCAGACGTCGCCGCCGAGGCGGAGACCATCGATCTCGGAGAATTCAGCGGGCTCCTGGAAAAGGATTTCAAGGTCAAGAAGGACGATAGCGAGAAGCTGCAGCAACTCGTTCGCAATCTCGCGCTGGCGGCGCAGTCGCGATCCGAAACCACGACCATCTCGTCCAACGCGATCAAGTCGATCAAGTCGCTGATCGCGGGCATCGACAAGATGCTGTCGGAGCAGGTCAACGAGATCCTGCACGCGCCGGAAGTGCGCGAAATGGAAGGCACATGGCGCGGCCTGTGGTATCTCATCAACAACACCGAGACGGATCAGAAGCTGAAGATCCGGGTGATGAACATTTCCAAGGAGCAACTCGCCGACACGCTTGAAGACTATGAAGGCCAGATGTGGGACCAGAGCCCGATCTTCAAGAAGGTCTATACGGACGAGTATTCGATGCTGGGCGGCGAGCCAATCGGCTGCCTGATCGGCGCCTACGAATTCTCCAACCATCCGCGTGACGTCGGCCTGTTGCGCAACATCTCGGGCGTCTGCGCCTCGGCGCACACGCCGTTTATCGCGGCGGCCTCGCCGCGCCTGTTCCGCATGGACAGCTGGCAGGAACTGCCGAACCCGCAGGACCTGCAGCAGATCGTCTCCAACGCCGCCTACGCCTCGTGGCAATCGCTGCGCGAGAGCGAGGATGCGCGCTATATCGGCTTGACTATGCCGCGGGTCCTGGCGCGACTGCCCTACGGCACTGATACCGTTCCGGTGAAGGGTTTCACCTTCGAGGAAGAGGTCCAGGGCGACCACAATAAATACGTCTGGATGAACGCCGCCTTCCCAATGGGCGTGAACATAAACCGCAGCCACAAGCTCTATGGCTGGGGCACGCAGATCCGCGGCGTCGAGAACGGCGGCACAGTGATCAACCTGCCGGTGCACTCCTTCCCCACCGACGACGGATCGGTGGCGATGAAATGTCCGACGGAAGTCGCCATCGACGACCGGCGCGAGGCAGAACTGGCCAAGCTCGGCCTGATGCCCATCCTGCACCGGAAGAACACGGATCTGGCGGCTTTCATCGGCGCGCATTCGCTGCAGGACGACGAGACCCGCGCCGGCCGGCTGGTCGATCCCGACGCGCAGTCGAACGAGCGGCTGAGCGCCAACCTGCCCTATCTCTTCCCGGTTTCGCGGTTTGCGCATTACCTCAAAGCCATCGCGCGCGACAAGATCGGGTCGTTCAAGGAGCGGTCGGACATGCAGATCTGGTTGACCGAGTGGATCAACCGATACGTGCTGGCCAACCCGGCCTTTGCCGACGACAAAGCGCGCGCCAAGCGCCCGCTTGCCGCCGCCGAGGTCCAGGTCGACAGCGTCGAGGGGCGGCCGGGCTACTACAACGCCCGCTTCTATCTACGCCCGCATTACCAGTTGGAGGGCATCAACGCCTCGCTTCGACTGGTGTCGGAACTACCGTCCGTAAAGGCTTGATTTGCAGCAACATAGTCCTGTTTTGTTTGAAAACGCTGGAGGAAGACAATGCCCGTGAAAATTGATGGTTTTCTAAAAGTTCCGGATATCAAAGGGCCAAGCGTTCGCGACGGCCACGAGGACGAAATCGAAGTCCACGGGGTCGATTACAAGATGATCGCGCCATATGATCCGAATTCGCTCTCGCGCCGCGGCCGCGTGTCGCTGGGGATGATCAAGTTCACCAAGCATTATGACAAGTCCTCGCCCTATCTGAAAAAGGCGCTGTTCGACAACAAGGCGCTGGATGAAGTGGTGTTCTCCGCACGCCGGACCATAGATGGCGAAACCAGCGACTACCTGGTCGTCACCCTGACCGACGCTTCGATCATGGAATACGACATGACGCAGGCCGAGGACGAGGAAGACCTGATCGAGGAGGAGGTCAGCTTCGCCTACAAGAAGATCAAGTTCGTCTATGACAAGGATGACGAAATCGAAATGGATGTCTATGTCGGCAAGTGAGGCGCGGCGGACCGGCGCCGACAAGCTACAGGTTACCGGCAGTTCGCGGGCGAAACGCGAGGCGGTCCAGCCCTCTCTTTGGGACCGCCTCGTCAACGACCTGCCGGGCGTCACCTCCGAGATAGACGGGCTGCGTCAGACCTTGCAGGACGAGCTGGGCGCGGACCGGCTGGATACGCTCCTTGCCGGCAGCGCGCGGCTCATCGATGCCGACATGGAACTGACATCCGATCAGAAGCGGCGTCTGCACCGCCTGGGCTTTCAGATCCAACACCGCGCCGAAATCGAAAGCCGTGGCGTGGTCGTATCGGCCCGCGTCCTCAGGGAGGCGGTGCGGCGCGACATCGAGGCCCTGTTCAACACCGAGCGTTTCGAAGCTGTTCCGCTTCTTTCCGATTTCGAAAACGAACAGGCTGCAGACAATCCGCCATCGCTGGCCGATTTTCCCGAAGTGCGCCGAAGCGTGGTCAACTACGGCGTGCCGTCGTTTTCGGGCCGTTCGTCCCGCGACTTCGATCGCGATGCCCTGGCGCGCGAGATCCGCTCGGTTCTTGCCACATTCGAGCCGCGTCTTAGGGAAAGCGCAACCAAGGTAGCGGTGACCCTTGGTGACAAGAGTGCGGGCCTGAAGATCGAGATAGACGCTGTGCTGATCATGACGCCGACGCCGGAACGCATGCGCCTGCGCACAACAGTCAACCTCGATAACGGTTTGGCGCGGACCGAATTCAGGGAAAGCTGAGATGGATCGGGTCTTCGTAGAATATTACGAGGAGGAACTGACCCATATCCGCGGACTCGCGGCGGAATTTGCCGACATGCATCCGGCGGTGGCACGCAATCTTTCTCTCGATACCGTCCCCTGCCCGGATCCGTATGTCGAGCGACTGCTTGACGGCGTCGCATTCCTGGCTGCACGCACCAGAATGAAAGTCGACGCCGAGCGTTCGCGGTTTTCACGCAGCGTGCTGGATGTGCTTTATCCCGATCTGGTAACCCCGGCGCCGGCAACGGCGATGGCAGTGCTGAAACCCGGCCAGCAGGTCCAGTCGATGATTGCCGGCCATGTCATCAAGCGGAACACGCGGCTGGTGTCCAGTCTGCACCCCGGCCTGTCGACGCGCTGCACATTCACCACCGCGCAGGAAATCACGCTGTGGCCGATAACCATCACGGCGGTCAGCTATTTCCAGGATCGCAGCGGGTTGGCGGCGGCCGGCATAACGCCGATCGGCGGCGTAGGCGGCGAGGCGGCGCTGCGCATCACGCTGGGTCGGACCGGAAAAGGCAAGCTCGGCGAATTGGCGCTCGACCGGCTTGATTTCTATTTTGCCGGACGCACCAAAGCGCCATTGCTGTTCGACGCGATTTTCGGCGCCTGCTCGGCCGTTGGCGCCCGCGCCGAGGGCAAGGCCAATCCGCTGTCGCCGTTGCCGGAACCCGAAATGGTCGGCATCAGCGACGACGAGGCGTTGATGCCTCGTACCCGTCCGACATTCGAAGGCTACCGCCTGCTGCGTGAATATTTCATGATGCCCGAGCGCTTTCACTACGTGCGGGTTTCAGGACTGCAATCGGTCGTGCGCCGATGCGAGGCCGGGGTCGAGATCATCTTCATGTTCCGGCGTCCGGTACCCGAGCTTGCCGATGTGACGCCGGCGGATTTCGAACTTTTCGCGACGCCGATCATCAACCTGTTCGAGCGTGACTGCAATGTCATCGAGCTAGATCCGCGCAGAACACGGCAAGTGCTGCATGCCGACCGCACGCGGGCGCGCGACTTCGAAATCTATCGGGTGACCCGCGTCGAGGACGCCGATGCCGAGGGTCCTGACGCCGAAATTCCGGAGCTGTTCAGCCTGGGGCAAAACCGCAGCAATGGCTGGGTCTATTCCACCGAACGGCGCCCTCGCCGGGCCACCGAAGATGAGCGGCGCGACGGACTGACCCGCACTTCTTACACCGGAGACGACGTTTTCCTTTCGGTTTCACGGCCGGCCGGAAGCCCAGCGAACCGGCCGCTGAAGCGTCTCGACATCGTGGCACTTTGCACCAATCGCGATCTGCCGATCCTCGACGACAACCCGACCTTGACGCTGGAGACAGGCGATCCGGTCGAAACGGTCCGGCTCATCGGTGCCTTGCGCCCGCCCCAGCCGGCTATCCCGGCCGCGCTGCCCGCCGGCGCCGAAGGCGAATCCCGCGCCGATAATCTCGCATGGCGGCTGGTGGCGCAGCTGGCCCTCAACTTTCTCAGCCTCGCCAAGGAAGGCCGCGGTGTCGATCCGCTGCATGCGCTGCTCGATCTTTATGCCGACCGGGGCGATCCGAGCCTGGCTCGCAACGTGCACTCGATCGTTCGCATCGACTCGCGGTCCGTCATCGAACGGCTGCAGATCGATGGGCCGATGTGCTTCGGACGGGGCACGGAAGTGACTTTGCATGTGGACCAGTCGGTGCTGGCCGGGCAAAGCACATTGCTGCTTTCGGCCTTGCTTGCCCGGCTGTTTGCCCGTCACGCCGGAATAAACGGCTTTGTGCGGACCCGCACGCGGCTGCTGCAGAAGCAGGAGGATGTGCCATGGCCGATGACGCCCGGCAATCGCTACCTGATCTAGGCACGCTCGATCCGGGCCGGGCCGAAGCGCTGGATGATACGTTCGACTTTTTCGAACTGTTGCGCCGGCTAGAACAACGGGGCGGGCTGTTCGGCTATTCCGGCCGCGCGGATCGCGAGCCGGCACGGCTCGGGCAGCATGTGCGCCTCAGCTTTTCCGCCAAGGACGTGGTTGAGTTCCGCCAAGCGAAGGACAAGTCGTCGGGGAAGGACGGGACGCCGGCCCGGGTCACGGTTGCCAATCTCGGGCTGATGGGACCGGAAGGCCCGATGCCGCTTCATTTGACACGCTGGGTGCTCGATCGTCTGTCGCAACGCTGGTTCACCGGCGCTGACGCAAGACAGACCGTCGACACGACGTTCGTGGATTTCGTCAATATTCTCCAACACCGGATGATCGCCCTGTATTATCGGGCCTGGGCCGACGCGCATCCGGCGGTACAGGTTGAACGTGCGGTCGGCGGTCGGGTAAGGGCCATGCTTGAAGCCATGGCGGGAACCGGACTTCCCGGCACCCAAAATCCCGAGCTCGACGCAGTAAAACTTCGCCAGGCCGCGTCGCTCGCCAGCCAGGTCGACGGTCCGGAGCGGCTGACGCTGTTCCTGGCGGAAGCGTTCAAGGTGCCGGTCGCGATCAAGGAATTCGTTGCCACCTGGATGACCATCCCGGCGGCGCTGCAGACCCGGCTTACCCAGGCTTACGCAGTGCTGGGCCGCGGGGCGACGATCGGCCCGCGCGTTTTCAGCCGCCAAAGCAGGATCGAGCTGCGCGTCGGCCCAATCGGCTACGAGGAGTTCAAGACGTTCCTGCCGGGCGGCCAACGCCTGAAAATGTTCAAGCAGGCGGTTCGCGACATGGTCGGGGAATCGCTCGACGTCGATCTGCGGATCGTGCTCGCGCGTGAAGCAGTGCCGCCGCCGCTTATCGGAGCGGTACAGCTCGGCCGAACCACCTGGCTTGCGCGGCCCGCCGAAAGGGGCGATGCTGACGATATGCGGCTGCGGACGATCGTCGGATGGCGGCCAGAAATGGCGGAGGTCGCGGCATGAGTCTGCTGCTGACGCTGGAGCACGGGCCCCGCACCCAGGCGGTACGGCAGACCCGGCTGGACGAGGGTGAACTGGTGATCGGCCGTAGCGCGGACGCGGACTGGCAGATCGACGATCCCGACATGTTCGTTTCACGCGCCCATTGCAGGATCACCGGCGGGCGGGATGGATATTTCGTCACCGACACATCAAGCAGCGGATTGTTCATAAACGATTCCGACAGCCCGCTCGGCACCGGCACGTCGGCCCGTCTTCAGAACGGCATGCGGCTGAGGCTGGGCGACTATATCGTATGCGTCGATCTGCAGACGCCGGTCGCTCATGCACCTGTGGCCAGTCAATCGTTCGCCGAACCGTCGCCGCCGGCATCGCGCGCGCCGGTAAGCATCGGCCGCGATGACTTCTTTTCAGCCCCGGTCGAAGAAGAGCCGCGCCGACCGCGTCCCGCCGATCTGCCGAACCCGTTCGAACAACCCGTTCCGGGAGCGTTCGAGCGCGCCAACCAGCGCAGTTCGCCTGCCTTCGACGACCCGTTCAGCCTCGATCCGGTAGCAACGCCAGCGCCGAATGGCGCCGGCTATTCCGAACCGCGTGGTGCGCCGGACGCCGCAGACCCATTCAGCTTCGATCCGGCACCTTCCGGTGCAAGCGAGCCCGTTCCAGGCCAGCCCGTTTCAAGAAGGTCCTCCGAATTCGATGACGGTTTCGGTTTCGGGCCGGCCGCGTCGCCCGATTTGAGAAACGGCTCGGCCGGTCAACGCAAACACGTCGCCGGAGAGCCGGCCCATCCCTGGGATTTACCTGGCCCGGCGGCAGCTATCCCATCTGCGCCACGGGCTGGCGTTGCGCCCAAGCCCGCCCCCTCCCCGGCAGCGGCGCAACCGGCGAACATGGCCCTTCGCAGCGCTTTCCTGCGTGGCATGGGCATCGAGGAAGCCGATTTTCCCGGACGCGACAGCGTCGCGGAAATGGAAAAATTCGGTCGCGAGTATCGGCTGATGATGGAAGGCCTGATGCAGCTGCTGCGCAAGCGGGCCGAGGAAAAGGGAAACGCTCGCGTCGCCCAGACGGTGGTTGGGGCCTCTGAAGTCAATCCGCTCAAGTTTCTGCCGACGGTCGACGACGCCATCGTGACCCTCATCGCGGAGCGCAGCCCCGGATTTCTGGCCGGCGAAGCGGCAATCGCCGACGCGGTCCGTGATCTCGCGCAACATCATGTGCGCGCCTGGCGAGGCGTGCAGTCCGCCTTGCGGCGAATGATCGACCGTTTTGACCCGGCAGCAATCGAGGAAGAGCTCAAATCGAGTTCCGCGATCGGCACCGTGCTTTCGGGCGGGCGCCGCGCCAGGCTGTGGGAGCTTTACCAGAAACGCCATCGTGAAATCGCCCAGAGCGCGGAATCGAGTTTTTTGGGCGAAATCGGCGCTGATTTTCGAGATGCATATGAGGAGGAGTGAAACATGATCGATCGCCGCGAATTTGTCGTTGCCCTGGGCGCAACCGGGCTGCTTGCTGCTTGCCAGAGCGGTCCGCCAAAGCCATCCGCGGTGACCGTCAACCTGACCGGCGCGGCCGGCATGAACCCGGGACCAGGCGGCGGCGACCGGCCGGTGACGGTCCTCGTGATGCGGCTGCGCAGCACCGGTAAATTCAACTCGGCCGATTATTTCGCGCTGCAGGGGGATGCCGGCTCGGCACTCGCAGGCGATCTCATCGGATCCGACCAGATCTCCGTCGGGCCCGGAAAGACCGCATCCAAAACCATCACGGTCGAGCCGGACGCGGCTGCGCTGGGCTTCGTTGCCCTCGTTCGCGAGCCCGGCGGCCGCAGCTGGCGTACGACCAAGTCGGTGTCGCCGGGATCAACAGTTACCGTCAACGTCACGCTTGGCAGCGGCGGCATTTCTGCCTAGCGGCCAGGGCAAGGGGTGCTCGATGCAGGAAGTAGCGGCATGAGCGATGCAAACAGGGTGCTGTGGTCCGAAGGCCTGTTTCTGCGGACCCAGCATTTTCAGCAGCAGGATCGCTTTTTCGAGGCGACCGTGCGCGGCGCGTTGCAGGCCGGGCAGCTGCATACGTTCGGCTTTCAGCAGCTGACGCTGGACCAGGCAATGCTCGATGCCGGCCAAGTCTCGATCCTGTCGGCACGGGGCATCTTTCCGGATGGAACCCCGTTCTCCATCCCCGACCTGATGGACGCGCCACGACCGCTGCCGGTCACCGCCGATACGGGTGCGGGACCGGTGCTGGTTGGCCTGCCGCTCGAGCCGGCCGGTGGTGTCGGCTTCGATCCGGCGCACGCCGCATCGACCGGCGCACGCTATCATGGGCGGATCGTTTCGGTGCGCGACGCCGTGCAGGGCGGTTCGGATCCTGAAGAAATCGAGATCGCCCGCCCGCAGGCGCTGCTGATTGCACCCGGAAAATCGGTTGGCGGCTACACCGCCCTGCCGATCGCCGACATCAAAGGGGTTCGAGCCGATGGCGGCGTCTCGCTGGACGAGACGTTCCTGCCGCCGACACTGGTTACCGGAGCGGTGGCCTGGTACCGGCAGTTGCTTCTGGAGGTTGTCACCGGCCTCGACCAGATCGCCGAGGCGCATGGCAAAATGGTCATGGGCGGGCCAGGGCGCAGCGTCGAAGACCTGCTGATGCTCAATCTCGCCAATGCGGCGCGTCCGCGGCTGGCGCACATGCTGGCTCAGGATGTCTTCCATCCGGCCGAACTCTACCTGGAGCTTGCCGGTCTTGCCGGTTCGATGGCGACCTATGGCTCAAGCGCGCGACGGCTGAGCGAGTTGCCTGCCTACGATCACATGGCGCCCGGCCCCGCCTATTCGGCGCTGGCTGACGCCTTGCGCTCGCTCATCCTGAGCCTGCGCTACATCGAGCCCAAATCACGCGCACTGCCGGTCATGCGGCATTCAACCAATGTCTGGAAAATCCGCATCGACAACCCGAAGCTGCTGGTGGCCAGCCGGATCGTCATCCGGGTCGGTTCCGAGTTGTCGGAAGACGCCCTGCGCAAGATTTTCGTCAACCAGGCGACCGTCGGTTCGGCCGATCAGTTCGAGGGCCTTTGGAAATCCCGTCTACCGGGCATTCCACTGAAGCCGCTTCATTCCCAGCCCCGCGAAATCCCCTACGATGGCGATCGGCTGTGCCTTGAGCTGGATCAGAAAAGCGAGCACTGGGCCTCGCTGCTCGATGCCCCCGGTTTCGTCATCGGTGTGTCGGGGGTGCTGCCGAGCGAACCGCAGGTCGACTGCTATTCGGTAAACAGGTGAGATGATGAGCCGGGATGATCCTTTCGGACTGTCGGAGGATCGCGAACGCACGCGCATACGACTGACCGGCGCGCCGATCCCGCGACCGATGACGCCACTCTTGTCGGGCGTGCCGATCAAACGGTCGCGTACGCATCCGAACACGCTGGTCAACGCATTCGCCCCCCTGCTCGAATTCGCCCCCGAGCTTGAAAGCGCGCTGCCGCCGGAAAACCCGGAAGCGTTGCGCACCCGGTTGCTCGACGAGCTGGTTCGAGCACGTGACGCGGCAATGGCGTCGGGGTCCTCTCTGGAGCGCGCCGACCAGGCAGCCTGGGTGGTGGCGGCATTGCTCGACGATCTGGCCCTGAACACGCCATGGGGCGGCGCCAGCGCATGGCCGCGCCAGCCGCTTGTGGTGATGCTACGAGGCGATGTCGATGCCGGCACGCAGTTCTTCACGCGTCTCGACGAACTGGAGCGGCATCCGAACCGGGATCGCGAATTGCTCGAACTGCAATATCATTGCCTGGCGCTCGGTTTTCGCGGCAAATATCGTGTTCCGGGCCGGTCGGGCGACCGCTCGATCAATGCGGTTCGCGTTGCTGCAGCGCGCTTTCTGCGCGATGCCGATGCCGACGGCGCACCGCTGTCGCCGAACTGGAAAGGCGTGATCGCATCCGACGAGCCGCAGCGCTTCATCGTGCCGATCTGGGTGATGGGGCTCGGCGCGGCGGTTCTCGCCACTGCAATCTATCTCGGGCTGTCGATGGGACTGAGCAGTCAGGCGGTCGAGCTTTCGACGCTGGTTCGTGCTTTGCCGCCGCCGGCACGCGGCGATATCAGCCGGACATCGCCACAGGTCGACGCGCCGCCGCCGGAGGCAGTGGATTTCGCGCTGGTGCCGGAGTTCCAGGCCGGAGCGCCGGCCAACCTCAGAGCCGCGCTAAGCGGCACCGAGAGCGTTTCGCTGGCCAGGCTGATCATTCAGGCCTCCAACCCCGAACTGTTCCAGTCGTCGCGGCCGACACTGACGGAAGGCTTCGAACCGCTGATCGGTTCAATCGCCAAAGTGATCCTCGCCAATCAGGAACTGATCGGAAACATCACCGTGGTCGGCCATACCGACAGTATTCCCTTGCAGCGGTCCAATCCGCTTTCCACCAACCAGCGGCTGTCGGAAGCGCGCGCAGCAACCATTACCGAGATGCTGGTCCAGAACGGCGTGCCGCAGGACCGCATTCGCTTCGAAGGACGTGCAGCTACCGATCCAGTGGCCGACGACAGCACCCGCGCGGGACGGGCCTTGAACCGCCGCGTCGAGGTGCTGGTCGAAAAGAGGCTGTGAGATGTTCATCCTGCGCTTCCTCTGGGCGGTTCTGACATCGCGCTGGCTGTGGACGCTGATCGGCATCGCGCTGCTTTCTCTGGTCATCTGGGTGTTCGGCCCGATCGTCAGGATCGGCGCTTACGAGCCCTTCGCCTCGGAAAACGTCCGCATCGTCATCATTGCGCTGCTGGTCATTTTTTGGCTGATCTGGCTGATCGTCGCGCAGCGCCGGGCGATCCGAGCCAATCGCATGTTCGTCGCCGAAATCGCTGCGCCCGTGGTCGAAAAGCCGCTGAGCCCCGGCGAAGAGAACGTCGCCGCCGTTGGCGCCAAGTTCGCCGAGGTGATGGCCGAATTGAAGCGCCGCAAGCTGGGCGGACGCAAGTTCCTGCGCGAGATGCCCTGGTACGTCATCGTCGGGCCGCCGGCCACCGGCAAGACCACGGCCTTGCGCCAGTCCGGCCTGAACTTTCCGATCGATCTCACCGACGATCTGCAGGGAGTTGGCGGCACGCGCAACTGCGACTGGTTTTTCTCCGAGAACGCAGTTCTGATCGACACTGCGGGCCGCTATGTGCAGCAGGAGAGCCAGCCCGACGTCGATGCGGCGGAATGGCTGGGCTTCCTTGACCTGTTGAAAAAGCACCGTGGCCGCCGGGCGCTCAACGGGTTGATCGTCGCGCTTTCGATCGATGCGCTTTCAGAGGGCGACGAAGCCATCAAGGCTTATGGCCGCAAGATCCGTCGTCGCCTGGCCGAGCTCAACGACCGGCTCGAAATCCGCCTTCCGGTCTATCTGATGCTGACCAAGGCCGATCTGATCAAGGGTTTCGAGGCTTTCTTCGGCGGCCTGTCGACGGCCTCGCGCGAGCAGGTCTGGGGCACGACCTTCGCGCTGGATGCGCGTGTCGACGCAAAGACCATAGAGCGGGAAATCGCCACCCTGGCGACGGAACTCGAGCGGCGGCTGGTGCCGCGCCTGGAGGACGAGGACAAACTCGCCGCCCGCGCCGAGATTTTCAGGTTTCCCGCCCAGCTGACGAGCCTGTCCGAGCCTATCCAGGTGCTGGTCGAGGCGATGTTCGGCGAAAGCCGCTATGAAGAAGCCGCCTGGCTGCGCGGCCTCTATCTGACCTCGGCGACCCAGGAAGGCGCGCCCATCGACCGGCTGACCGCAGCGCTGTCGTCATCCTTCGGGCTTCCGCCGCGACGGGCGATGCCGGCACCGCGCGTCGAGAAACGCAGCTTTTTCCTGAAGAACCTGCTGACCGAGGTCATCTTCAGGGAAGCCGGCCTGGGAACGTTCGATCCGCTGGCGCAGCGCCGCCGCGCCTGGATCTGGCGTGGCGCCGCGGCCGCCTGTGCCGCCGCCGCCCTGTTGGCCGGTGCGATGTTCACCTGGTCCTACTATGACAACAGCAATGCGATCGCAGCGCAGGCGGGCCAGTTCGAAGCACTGCAGGCGCCGCTGACCGCGGCAGCCGCAAGCCCGGCATCGGTGGAGCAGCCGGCCATCGACAGCGCGCTCAACGCGATGGCCGAGGTCGCAAATGCCCGAACGGCACCGCCAAGCAGTGCCCAGGACCTGCTCGGGCCATCGGCATCGGCGGAGCTGCTGCGGGCGCAGGCCGACACTTACGAACACGCTTTGCGCAACATTCTCGAGCCGCACATGGTCGCTCTGCTCGAGGCGACGATGTGGCGGCAGATCCGCGATCCGGATTTCATGCTGGGGGCGCTGAAGAGCTATCGCATGATGACGGGCCTGTCGCAGATGGACGCCGATTACGTCCAGAACTGGTGGGTCAACGACTTGCCGGAATTCGCACCGGCAGCGCCCTTTCCGACCGCCGACGCGGAAGAGCACCAGCTTGCCGCGATCCGCCGCATGGCGGTCGACGACAGCTACATCGCGCCGGACCAGGCGCTGGTTGCCGAGGCGCTGAAAACGGTTTGCACGATTTCGCTGCCGGCGCGTGCCTACAGGCAGTTGCTGGCCGACCCGGCGGTGGCCGGCCTCAAGGAATGGATCCCGGCGAATTTCGCCGGCCCCAACGGCGCCAAGGTCTTTGCACGGCGTTCCGACAAGACGCTGCGCGTCGGCATTTCGGGCGCGTTCACCTATTCCGGCTTCCACGACGCCATTCTCGAGCGGGTCGAGGATGTCGCCGCCCAGGCCGCGCTGGATCGGGCGGTCTTTGCCGGAGGCTGTTCGGAAAATGCCGAAACCTCGGTCTCGGCGCTGTCGGAGGATATTCTAAAACTCTATTACGAAGACTACATCGCGCAATGGGACAGCATCCTGCGCGATATCAGGCTCGCGCCATTGGCCGACCTGAATGTCGCCAGCGAGAACCTCAAGGACCTTTCGAGCGCCGACTCCGCGCTGAAGCGCCTGCTGACGGCGGTCGTTCAGGAGACCGAGCTGACCCGGTCCGACGAAGCGCCGGCCGACAACAAGGCGGCAACCAAGGCCGGCTCGAAACTGCTCAGCAAACTCGGCAAGCTTGGCAAGCTGGCCAAGACAGGCGCAAAACTGCTGCCGCGCGCGGGCTCGGCCAACGAGGTGGATCTAACAGGCAGTCTGGTGGCCGAACATTTCAAGCCGCTCAAGGGGGCGATCGCCGAGGTCGACGGCCAGCCGCCGGCACTCGACGCCGCGGTGGTGGCGCTGACCGCACTTTCGAACGTGCTGCAGACGGTAACCGCCAATCCCGACCCGCAGGACGCCATCAAGAAACAGGGCGGGCTGGCCGAACTGACCGGAGCTGTCGCCAGGCAGGCGCAGATCCTGCCCGATCCGGTCGATGACTGGCTCGGCGGCATTGCCGGCGACACCAGCGGCCTGACGCAGAAGGCGGTCACCTCGGAGCTTAACGCCATCTGGCGCGCCGACATCCTGCCGTTCTGCCAGGCGGCGCTGAACGACCGCTATCCGTTCAGCCCCGAAAGCGCGGTCGACGTCAATGTCCGCGATTTCGCCCGCCTGTTCGGGCCGGCCGGGATGATCGACACCTTCATCAACGACCATTTGATCAGCTATGTCGACACCGCCAGCCAGCCATGGAAATGGCGCGCCGATTTCGGCCTCGATGCGGCGGCCCTGGCGGCATTCGAACAGGCCAGGCGGATCCGCGACGATCTGTTTCCAGGTGGTACGGGGCCGGTGATGAGTTTTACGCTGCAACCCAAGGACCTGTCGCCCAACGTCACGCGTGTGACGCTCAATCTCGATGGCCAGAACCTCGTCTACTACAACAACGCGACGCGGCCGCAGCCGATGACCTGGCCCGGCAAGGACGGCACCGGCGTCATCTCGCTCGCCTTCCAGCCGATCGACGGCTCGCCCGAAGTCATGTTGAACGAAACCGGCAGCTGGGCATGGCTGAGACTGCTGCGCAGCGGCCGCTTCACCGGCACCTCGCTGTCCGACGTCTACAGCCTGCGGCTGGGCACACAAGGCATGTACGCCGATTTCGAGCTCAAGGCGGCAAGCGTCGAAAATCCCTACAATTTGCAAATGTTCAAGAAATTCTCATGTCCGCCGCAGATATGATCCTGCCCGGCTTTTACGGCAAAATGCCCGCCAACGGCGATTTCGTCACGCGGCGGCTGCCGGCCGATTTTGTGCGCGTTTGGGACCGCTGGCTGGCGCAGTACATCGTCCCGCTGATCGGCTCGGAAACCTGGCCGCGCACCACCGCGCTGCGCTTTTTGGCCGGCCCGGCTGCGTTCGGCGCCTCGGCCGGCATCATTCTGCAGAGCGCCGACAGGGTCGGAAGGCAGTTCCCTTTGAGCGTCGTCGCGCAGCTTGCTGACGCTTCTATTCAGTTGACTCGCGCCGATGCGTGGTTTGCCGCGATCGAAGAGGCGGCCATCGCCGCCCAACGGGGCGAGCTGACGCCTGACGAATTCGATACCGCTTTGAGCGCACTGCCGGTGCCGCCGGTCGAGCCGGGCGACGAGATTATTTGCGACATGGTGATGTGGACTGCGCATTCGGACATTTTCGACGTTGATCCGCTGTCGCCGCAAGCCACGCTGGAGCAGATCTTTGCGGCAAGCTGGGAGACCAGCTGATGCAGATTTGGAACCAGATGGGGTATCCGCATCAGTTCACGGCAGCAGCGGATGTTGCAGGGCACGATTGGCTCGTCGTCGTGGTGAAGGGGACGTTCGATTTTCCGGAGACACCTGGCGGAGATGTGCGCAAATCGGCGGAACAAGTTCCTCTGGTTTTCGCTGACACGCAAACTGGCCAACCGGGTTATTCCGCCACGCTCTGGGAAACCGATTTTGCATTCCGCAAACCTCGCTGCGACGTGATTGCCAACGGCTGTGCCTACGCGCCAGGAGGACGCCCGGCGGAGCGTGTGCCGGTCGGCATCAAGGTGGGCATTTGGTCGAAGCTCTTCGAGGTCGTCGGCCATCGTGAATGGCGCTCCATCGGCCCGGTCTTTACCGCCACCTCGCCTCAGCCCTTCCTAAAAATGCCCATCTCCTATGATGTCGCCTGGGGCGGTGTAGACAGACTGGACCCCGAAGACGAGCTCCCGGCCAGCTACAAATACAATCCGGTCGGCACCGGCTGGTCGCGCACCAAGAACCAGCGCCTCATTCCGGGCCTGCGGCTGCCGAACACGCAGGTGGTCGACGAGGAGATCCGCTCGCCATTCGGCGACTACAAGCCGATGAGTTTCGGGCCGATGGGCCGTGGCTGGCCTGGCCGCATTGAGTATGGCGGCACCTATGACGACAATTGGTCGAAGAACATCTTTCCCTTCCTGCCGCCGGATTTCGACGAACGCTATTTTCAGATGGCGCCGGCCGACCAGCAGATCGATCTGCCGAGGGGTGGCGAGGAGGTGCAGCTGGTCAACCTGACATCGGAAGGACGGGTGAGCTTCCGGCTGCCTTCGACAGCACTGCCAATGACGTTGTTCAAGGGCAGGCATAAGGCCTATGAGGCCGACATCCTTCCAGACACAGTTCTCCTCGATCCCGAGAATCGGCGTTTCTCGCTCGTCTGGCGCATCTCGCAGCGCATCCAACGGACCATCCTCGATTTCTCGGAGTGCTGGGTCGGTCCGCCGACGCCGGCTATGCTGAGGGCGCGCGCGACGGGGCGCACGTATATCCGTGCCAACGGCATCGCGCCGGAGGAGGAAGAGGCATGACCACTCCGATCGAGATTGTTTCGGTTGGTATGGTGACTGCCGTTGGCCTCGACGCGCCCTCCGCTTGCGCTGCGATGCGCGCTCGGCTCGATGGTTTCCAGGAAACCCGTTTCGTCGGCTCACCCGCAGGATGGCTTACTGGTGCGCCCGTGCCGCTGCCACGCAACTGGATCGGGGAGAAGCGTATAGCCCATCTGGCAGCCGGGGCTATATCGGAGGCTTTCGAAAATCACCCGCAAGCGCGAGGACAGACGGCGCTCATCCTTTGCCTGCCGGAGGAGGATCGGCCCGGCCGACCGGTGAAAGACAATTCTTCCCTGCTCCGTCGGATCAGCGAGATCGTTGAAATCGAACCTCATCTGCGCTCTCGTATCGTGGCTTATGGTCGTCCTTCCGGACATGTCGCGTTCGATCAGGCCCGCAGACTGATTGCATCCGGCGAAGCTCCCTATGTCATGATCGCGGGCGTCGACAGCTATCTGACGGGGCCAACAATTTCCCACTACCTCAGCAGGGGCCGCTTGTTGACCGCAGACAATTCCAACGGCTTCATTCCAGGCGAAGCCGCGGCTGCGGTTATCTGCACACGACCGCGAAACAACGGTTTCAGGCTCTTCGGACTCGGTCTTTCGCGCGAGGAAGCTTCGATCTACAACGACCGGGATTTGCCGCTACGCGCCGATGGCATGACGGCGGCATATGATGTGGCATTCCGAGAGACCGGGATTGACATGAACCGGCTCGGCTATCGCATCGCGGACCTGATCGGCGAGCAGTACTGGTTCAAGCAGACCGCGTTGGCCTCGATCCGCCTCCTGCGGGGACGCCATGAGTTTCAGGACTTATGGTCGCCCGCTGAGTCTCTGGGAAACGTTGGCGCCGCAGCCGTTCCAGTCATGGTTGGCATGGCTTGGACCGCAGCCGGCAAAGGGTATGCCGCCGGCAATCCGGTTCTCATCGAGGCCTCGTCCGATGCCGGTGCCTGCGGCGCCGCAGTATTCGCTTATGGGAGGACGGCATGACCGTCTATGCCAATGGCCTTGAGGTTGCCTGCAAGGCGCAGGCTAACCAGGTTATCGCGGCCTTTCCATACGTCTGCTTCACTCCGCCGCAAACTCCGGCAACCCCGCCGGGAGTTCCGGTTCCCTATCCAACGTTTGGAATGGACAGTGACACGGACAACGGAACCGGCACGGTCAAGATCGGCGGGAAGACTGTCACCCAGAAGAACAAATCCTATTACACCAAATGCACTGGCAATGAGGCCGGCTGCGCGCCCAAGAAGAACATCATCACCTCGGTAAACACCGGCAAAGAGTACGCCCATGCCTGGTCCGGCGACGTTAAGATGGACGGCGAGCCGATCAGCCGTTTCACTGACATTTCGTCGAACGATCACGCCTCCCCTACCGCCGGCGGACCTCCAATGCCCAAGGTGGCAACGGCCACGCCCGCGACCTTCAAATGCTCCGATCTTGAGATAAAGCCGTACAAGGAACTTGAATGCCCGGAAGGCTACGAAAAGGAGCATACCGTTGAGGTCCAGTTCTTCACCGCCGAAGGCGTGCGCGACCTGACCCTGGACTGCTGCAAGGACTATGACGACAAGGAAGCGCCATGCATTTGCATGAAGGCGAAATGGCTCGCCGGCGAAGCTGCCAAGGCCAAGGCAGCGGGCGCGCCCGGCAAAAAGGTGGTCGGCAAGAAACGCAAAACCCCGCACAACAAGAAGTCGGCGGATGCCCGCAACTGGCTGAGCAACAATTCTGCCGGCAAGCTGGGTGACTTTACCGACGAATGCGTGAACAGCACGGTCAGGAACTTGGACGATCCGAAAATTCCGCATGCTGTGCACGCCGCCGCCACAGAGTGCCTCAAGACTGCGAACATGGAATACATGAAGACGAGCATGAACAAGTCCGAGAAGGAAGTGAAGGACAAGAAAGCCTGCCACGGGACTTGCCCTAAGGCGAAGGATCAGGCTCGTCTCGTGCAAGTTGCCAAAAAGCGCCTCAGGAAAGCGGCGGGTGGGGAGTCCGTCGTTGTGACAGCCGCAGATGTCGCCCCCTCGAAAGTTTCCTGTTAGCCGGAAAGGACGAAGCGAATGAAGATGGACAAGGAAGACCTCGAGGGATTCGCAACCGATCCGGACACCGACATCGAATGCCTGCAGGTTGCGCCATTGAGCGGCAACAAAGTGGCGATCCTGTTCCTGCTCAGCGACGCCGATTACGTCACCACTGTCTCCGTGATTTTTGTCGTCGAGAATTTCGACCCCAAGAAAGCTCGTGGCGCACTAGTGACGTCTGAATGGCTGATGGCGCTCTCAGCCGCGCCTTCAGGGGAGTTGTTCGCACTTGAAGCGACCACTTGGATCTGGCGGTACGCAGGTACCAATTGGACGCGTGACAAAGTCAGCGATAAAAGCCTCAGGCAGGTCTGGGCAGAGGATACCGGGGGACCGATCACCGTTGGCACGGACGGTGTGGCCTACCGCCTCGTTGGGTCGCGGTGGCAGGCCGTTACGCCACTCGGAGCAAATGAGTACCTGGATATTCATGGACACCCCAAGCACGGCATCTATGCATGCGGTGAGATGGGCACTCTCCACCGTCTGGTGGGGACAGGCTGGCAGGCCTTGGAAACACATCGGCACGATCAGTTGCGCGGTATCGACGTCGCGCCGGACGGCAAGATCAGGGTCGCCGGGGACGACGGCGTCTGCCTTCGGATTGCAAATGAGGAAGTAACCGAGATGACCGCCACCTCCGACATGACATATCTCTCCGTGCGCAGCTTCAATGGCAAAGCCTATTGGGGCGACGAGGCCGGCCTCAATATCGAGACGGCTGACGCGCTTCAGCCATTCGAGGATACAGGCATTGCTTCAGATCTGCGCACTGATAGCGAGTTCCTGTACGTCGCCGGCATCGACACAGCGTGGCGCTTTGATGGCCGCAGATGGAAGACGCTTACGCTCGTCTATGACGACGGCCTTCGACTTATCTGACACCACTCAGTTGGTTACCCTCAGCTCTCCCCTTACAAGGTTCAGACGGGTGATGTGGCCACTAGACTAGCGGCCGTTCTGCGACAGATATGCCCGCACATTGGCAAGGTCGAGTTCGGCAATGCGTTTCGGCGCGCCGTCAACCAACATCCGCAAAACGAACATTTCTCCGGCTTCCGGATACTCGGCGTAAAGCGCCTCTGAGACTTCCCGCCCCACTTCACCGGCGATCCGGAGGCCATCAATATGAGCGTCCAGCCTTTCAACGAGCCGAGCAAGGCGCTCCTCGTCCATATCGGGATTCTCGTCTGGATTCAGCAAATGATGGTCATAGACGGTCCAAAGAAACGCCGCCATTTCCGCATGCTGCCGTACAATCTCGCGCAGGACAACCTTGGGCATCAGTTTAGGTTCACCGATGCCCCACGAACACGGTTCGTAGCGCTGGCATGGCTCGTTACATAAGTGCCGCGGATCGTGATGCGGCCGTCTTTTTCCATGATGATCGTGGCCTTGCCGCAGCGAAGTTCGATTCGCTCGTTCGCATTGATCCGCACATTTTCTCCGTTCCGAACGATGTGCGGTGCACCCGACTTGTGCGCTGGGTCAACAATACGCCCAACAATCAGCGGCCTGCCGGGGTCGCCGTCCTGAAACAGCAGCGCCACTTCGGCGCCGATCATGTCGGAGGTCAATTCCGAAAGGCTTCGCGCTGAAACGGCAGTTTCCTTTGGATTGCCCGGGAAAACCACAAGGGGTGAATCCTCTCCGAAACCCAAAAAAATGCCGATTACTACACCTTCAATCCGCTCTTTTGTCGCCGACATGGCGTGTCCTCAGTTCTGCTTTATTTCCGAACCCTTCATGGTGATGTCGCTTGAGGCCTTCACATTGATCTTGCCCGATCCCTTGATGCTGATGTCCTTGCCTTCGATTGTGATCGTCCCATCCTTTTTCATGGTAATGCTCGCAGAGCCGCACTTCAGTGCAATAGCGTCGCCGGCCTCGATCAGGAACGTCTTGCCGACATTGATCTTTCCGTCCTCGCCGATCTGAACCATGCTCGCTTTGGCGATCCGCAACTCGTAGGCGCCCCCCACCTTGGTCCCGTCGTCGGCGGCAATTTCAGTACGCCTTCCCTTGCCGATCTTCGACTTCTGGTCGCCGGCGATGTTAAAGGCCTGGCCGCCGCCGATCGTCACGTCCTGATTTGAAGCGATGTTCCAGCCGTCGTCGGCACCGATCTGATGGCTTTGCCCCGCCCCCACAGTCACCGACCTCGACGCGCCGATCGTGTTCGACTGCACCGCGCCGACACTTCTCGTCTCGGAGGCGCCGACCGTATCGATGCGCGCCGCGCCGACGGTGACGGTCTGGACGATACCCACCGTCTGCGAATGGTTGGCGTCGATATTCTCCGTCGAGTTCGACACGACGTGGATCGTCTCGTTGGCCTGGACCGTCAGCGAGCGGTTCGCGCCCACCGTCTCGGTGTCGTTGTTGCCGATATCGGTGGTCTGGTCGACGCCGACCTTGACCGTCTTGTTGTTGCCGACGTCCTCGTCGAGGTTGTGGCCGACCGAGTGCTTGGCGTCGTGGTCGATGCGGTCGGACTGGTCGTGCTGCACCAGCTTGGTGCGGTCGTTCTTGATCAGAAGGTTGTGGTCCTTCTGTGCCTGGAAATTGACCAGTTCGGAGCCGGCCTTGTCCTCGAACATCAGCTCGTTGTAACCGCCGCCGCCTTTCGAGGAGTCGGATTTCCAGCCGGATTGCGTGGCGTTGCCCGGCAGTCCGTAGGGTGGCATCTGCGAGGCGTTGTAGACGCGGCCGGTGATGATCGGCAGGTCCGGGTCGCCTTCGATGAAGTCGACGATCACCTCCTGGCCGATGCGCGGTATCTGGATGAAGCCCCAGCCGCTGCCGGCCCAGGTCTGCGAGACGCGCACGAAGCAGGAGCTGTTCTGGTCCTTCTTGCCGAGACGGTCCCAGTGGAACTGGACCTTCACCCGTGCGTATTTGTCGGTGAATATTTCCTCGCCGGACGGACCGACCACCGTCGCCGTCTGCGGGCCGCGCATGATCGGCCGGGTCGTGACCCGCGGCGGGCGATAGGCCAAGGCGGTCGGCGCCACGCCGAGGATCACCTTGAAGTTCTCGCTTTCGACATCGGCAAGGGCTCTGTAGCCCGGATCGAACAGCCTGTATTCGGCGCTGACCACCAGATATTCCTGGTTCTGGTCTTCTCTTGGGAAGCCGTCCAGCTTGAACGTGCAGCCGGAGTACAGGCCGCGCACGGTGCCGACTGCAGCAATGCGCTGGTGCACGGCCTGGATTTCCTCGCGCCGGATCGCGGCCAGGCTGTCGCCGCGACCAACGTCGAGATGCGCGCCGGGCTGGCGGTAATTCTCGCCCGCCGCCAGCTTGTGACTGAACGGCTGGGCGGATTTCGCCATCAGGTCGGCGCCCGGCTTCTTGAAATCATAGTCGGTATGGACATAGGCGCCCGGCCGCACCGAACTGCCCGGAATCCATTCGGTGATGTATTCGACATCGCGCCGGGAGCCCTGCCCTTCAAAGTGATAAGGCACCTTATCATAGCCCGGCGCCGGCTTGAGCTTGTTCATGGCATCGGCGAGCACCAGCGTGTGCTTACCCTCGTCATGCTCGAAGAAATACAGGATGCCTTCGTGCTCGAGCAGGCGCTGCACGAAATCGAGATCGGTCTCGTCATACTGGACGCAGTACTCGCGCGGCGGATAAGAGCCTTGCAGGCGCTTCTCGAACTTTGCCGTGCTGTATTTCGAGAAAACCTCCTCGACGATTTCGATGACGCTCATGTTCTGAAAAATACGGCAGTCGGTGGTATTGCCGAGAAACCAGAGCCATGGCCTGACGACGGCTTCGTAGTAGGCCAGGCGGTCCTCGATGCGGGTCAGCCGAAACTCGGAGACAAGGCCGCTGAACCAGCGTTTCGGGTCGGATTCACCTTCGATCGAAACCGCACCGCCCAGCATCTTCAGCGGATCGATATCGGGGCTGCTGCTGACGAACCCGACCGTATAGGCCAAACAACGGCTGATCTCATCGCGCCCGACAAGATGCGTGAAGGTCAACAGGTCAGCGCCAACCGGCGTCTGCACAACCGTGGCACGTTCGTTCGGCATGGGTCGTGCCCCCTCCCGCCGCTCGTTTCTGCTTCAGCCTAGCACATGTCTAGCAGCGACCAAAGGGGACGCTTGGCGCTGCGGCCTGGTCGCCCGCGGATTCATCTACTTGCACGCTTCTGTGCCGCCGCGCTCAGAAATTGCTGGTATAATGGGATGTCCTGGGTGAGTTTCCCGACAGGATCGACGGCGATTTTTGAATGTTCATCAGGCTGCAGATCAATAATGTCGTCTCCCTGCCCGCCGGTATGTCGACCGGTTACTCCGCTCGTGATCGCAGCTTCGAAATCGGCCGCGAGGGCTGTGACTGGACCTTGCCCGACCCCGACAAGTTCATCTCCGCCAGACATTGCGAAGTGCGTTACCAGGCAGGCGCGTTCTGGCTGCACGACATCTCGCGCAACGGCACATTCGTCAACGGATCGACCAAGCGCATGGCCGGCCCTCACCGGCTCGGTCAAGGCGACCGGCTGCTGATCGGCCGCTATGTCGTCCTGGTTTCGATTGATGACGAGCGCGCCGCGACAGGGCATCCTCGAAGCAGCCACGGTTCGACGCAGCGACAAATGCCTGTCGCAACCGGCCGGCCGCTGGATTTCGCAGACCAGCCTTTCTTCGATCCGGTGGAACAACGGCCCGGGCAGAGAGCACCGGTGGCTTCGCCGCCCGCGCCTCTCGCTTCGACGAGAGACGAGGTGCTGCGGGACATCGCGATCGCAGCCGGCATCTCGCCGGAATTGCTTCAATCGCGTGATCCGCATGAAGTGGCCGCCGAAATCGGCGCGGTGCTGCGAACGGTTGTCGAGGAGCTGGCCCAGCTGCTGAAGGCACGTGCGGCTGCGAAAATACTGGCCAAGAGCACACACCGGACGATGATCAGCGCTGTCGATAACAATCCCCTAAAATTCGTCCCGGGAACCGACGACATCCTTGAGATCATGTTTGCGCGGCGCAGATCCGGCTATCTCGACGCCAGGCACAGTGTCGAAGACGCGTTCCGCGATCTCAAGACACACGAATTTGCCACCTATGCAGCCATGCAAGCTGCGCTCTCGCGGCTGCTTGACGACCTGTCGCCTGAGGCGATCAGCAAAAAACTCCCACCAACGTCATTCACATCGAAGAAGGGCCTGGCCTGGGACGCCTTCGTCGCCAAATGGCGGACCATGGAGGAAGCACACGAAAACGGAATGCTGGACATATTCCTGGCCTATTTCAGCGAAGCCTATGCCAAAGCCGACAAGCAAAAGTAGACCGGGAGGACTGATCCTGGCAGATGCCCCGGAAAACTGATCGGTTTGCTGCGCTGACCTTCGGCTGCGGACCGGATCAAGCACCAGGTGGAATGTATCAGGGCGTCCTTGGCGAGCCCCAAAGATGCGGCGCTGTCGTTGGCGAAGAAAAATCCTTTCGCAGCGCTGCATCTGGTTCCAATCGACCGTTTCTAAGCTTACGATCACTTACGACAGTTCGCCAGCGGGTAAGGCTGATTGACCTGGGGGTCTGTGGCACATGTCATGTTACGGCGGGTTAGAAAGATATAGCCGACCTTCCTCCAGACACTGCCCTCGTCAGCAGCGCCCAAAATTGCTGCGCCTGCAGTTCTTGCGCCTGGCCGGGGACCGTCTTGCCCTGATGTGGCGCACACGCGGCACCGACGCGTGGACGGACGTTTGGCGATGAGCTCGAAGGACGATCCTTTCGGCCCAGCCGGCAAGACCGTTATTCGCGCACCGCGCCGCGCCGAAAAATCAACGCCCGGTCCTCACAGACCTGTTCCCGACGACGGGCAGCCCGGTTCCTCGCGGGTCAAGGATTCAACGGTATTCGATCCGAGTGTCGGTCGGCATGCACCGCCGGGCTGGACATCCGGAACCGTGATTTATCAGGACCCCGGCGCAGCGGCGGCAACCGGCTCCTTCGCGGCGGCCCCGGGCATTCAGCAGGATATCCTGCTGCAAGCCACGGACAGCGTGAAATATTCCGCAGCCAATCCGATCCTCGCTGCGGCCGCTCCTCTGCTGATGCTGTTTGGCCAGCTCAGGCTTATGGCCGTCGAAAGACAGGCGGAGCAGCTGGCGGAACATGTCACCGAGGCGATCGAAAAATTCGACCGGACAATGGAGAAGGCCGGTATTCCCCAAGAAGATGCACGGATCGCAAAATTTGTTCTCTGCGAAACTGCTGACGACCTCATCGGCAACCTGCCTTGGCCCAAGCCAGACGCCTGGGCGCAGCACAGCATGCTGTCACAGTTCTTCCACGTCGTGCCCACCGGCTCGGGTTTTTACGAAGCGCTGAACAAGATACTGGCCGCGCCGGAGGCACACTACGATCTGCTTGAATTGATGCATGCCTGCCTGTCGCTGGGGTTCGAAGGCCAATATCGAGGCCTTGCGCGCGAGGACAACAATCTCGAACGCGTTCGACGCGACGTCTACGAGACACTTCGTTACTTCAGGGCGCGCGCCGACGACGACATCTCGCCCCACTGGCAAAGCCTGGCGGTGTCCAGCCAACAGGAGTCGGCCCGGTTGCCGCTCTGGGTGATTGCGGCGGCTGCGTCGGCGCTGCTGACGGCGGCATTCTTCGCATTGCGGGTCTTCATCACCAATGAGGGCGATGCCCTTGCCGGCAGGCTGCTGGCGCTCGATCCGTCGACGCCGATCGCCATCGAACGCGCCAGCGTGGTGCCGTCGGCTGCGCCGGCGAAGGTCGCTCCGCCTGTCGCCCCTGCTCGCTCCCAGATCGATCGCATCCATGCGGCACTGGCCAAGACTATCGCGCGCGGCGGGCTGAGCGTCGGCACGCAGGGCAGGTTCATCATCGTGGAGATCAACAATGTCCTGCTGTTCCCGTCCGGCAGGGCCGAGATAAAACCGGAGTTTGCACCAATCGCCGCGGACATTGCCGCCGCCCTGGAACCGGAGCCTGGGCCGATCATGATCGTTGGCCACACGGACAATGTGAAGCCGCGGAAATCGAGCCCGTTCAAATCCAACTTCGACCTTTCCATCGCCCGGGCGAAGGCCGTCGCAGCGATGATGGCGCCACGGTTCAGCAAGCCTTCCCGGATCACCGTCGACGGCAAGGGTGAAGACGAACCGATCGCCGACAATGCGACGCCGGAAGGTCGCGCCCAGAATCGCCGTGTCGACTTGATGATCCCCAAGGAGGAAACACTGTGAGCACGGCCATTGGGAAGCGCCGATGACGCGCTGGCTGCTGCGGATATTCAGCGCGATCGCGTTGGCCGGTTTCGCGGCAGCGGTCTGGTTTGCCGGCCCATTGATCCGCTTTGCCGACACGCGTCCGCTGGCACCCGTCTGGCTGCGCGTGACGATCATCGGCGTGATCGTTGCGATCGCGACGCTGTTTTATGGAGTGCGTTTCTGGCAAAAGCGAAAGGCGCAAAAGGCGCTCGAGACGATAGTCGCCCGCAATGACGACAGGGATGACGACTCGCAGGTGCTCGAGGCGCGGATGAATGAAGCCATCGCTGCGCTCAAGCGGTCGAGCGGCAAGCGCAATTTCCTCTACGAAGTTCCCTGGTACGTCGTCATCGGCCCGCCCGGTGCCGGCAAGACAACGGCGTTGGTCAATTCGGGCCTGAATTTTCCGCTTGCCGGTTCGGGGGACGCACAGCCGGTGGCCGGCGTTGGCGGCACACGATCCTGCGACTGGTGGTTCACCGATCAGGCGGTGTTGATCGACACCGCCGGACGCTACACCACGCAGGATTCCAATGCGCCGAGCGACAAGAAGAGCTGGCTCGCCTTCTTGTCGCTGCTTAAGGGATACCGCACAAGACAACCGATAAACGGGGTTATCCTGGCCATCAGCCTTGCCGATCTGATCAGCCTCGATGATCGGCAGCTTGACGTCCATGTCGTCGAAATACGCAGCCGTCTGCGCGAAATCCACGAAACACTGAAAATCCAGTTCCCGGTGTACCTGCTCTTCACCAAAGCCGACCTTGTCTCCGGTTTCATGGACTATTTTGGCGGCTTCGACGAGCAGCGCCGCCGCAAAGTGTGGGGCGCGACATTCCAGACCGCCGATCGCAGCAAGAACATGGCCGGTGAGGCACCGGCCGAATTCGACGCATTGGCAAAGCGCCTGACGGAGGAGATGGCCGACCGCCTGCAGGAAGAGGCCGATCCGGTCGCGCGCATAGCCATCTTTGGCTTTCCAGCCCAATTTGACGCGCTGAAAAGCCGTGTTGGCAGTTTCGTCGCCAGCCTGTTCGATCCGGCCCGCAGCCAGGTGAATGTCAGCCTGCGTGGACTCTATTTTTCGTCAGGCACGCAGGAGGGCACGCCGATCGACCAGGTGCTGGGCGCAATCGGTCGCAGTTTCGGCAGCGCTTCTCGCGCCCATCTTTCCGGCACCGGCAAAAGCTTCTTCCTGCATGATCTTCTGACCGGCGTCGTTTTCGCGGAATCCGGCTGGGTTTCATACGACAAATCGGCTGAAAGGCGTGCAGCGATCGCCAGGTATGGCGGCCTTGGCGCGATAGCATTGATGGCTGCCGCGGCTCTGGGCGCCCTGGCCCTGAGCTTTACCGCCAACAGGTCGCTGATCGCTTCTACCACGCAAGCCGCAAGTCAGTATCGCGGGACGGCAGACCCGCTCCTCAAAAGCACGACGGTCGCCGACGTCGACCTCGAAAACGTCATCGGCCCGCTCGACCAGTTGCGCGAACTGCCGGCCGGGTTCGACACCAGTGACTTGCCGACCCCGATCCAGGAGACGTTCGGCCTCAGTCAGCGGAAAAGACTGCTTTCGGCATCAAAGACAGCTTACCGGCAGGCGCTGGAGCGCATGTTCCGCTCGCGTCTGCTGCTTCAGGCCGAACGGACGATCCAGGCCAGGATGGCTGATCCCACCGCGCTCTACGAACCGCTAAAAATCTACATGATGCTTGGCGGCAAGGCGCCCAAGGTCGACGACGAGTTGATCGTGTCCTGGATGAGGCAGGACTGGGAGCAGAACCGGTATCCGGGTGAAAACAACCGCGACGGACGGGCGCAACTCGAAAAGCATCTGCGGGCGATGCTTGCGCTGGACGACGCCTATGATCCGGTTTTCGAACTCAACCAGCCACTGGTCGAAGCCGCTCAACGCTCGCTCGGACGCATGAGCCTTGCCGATCGTGCCTCTGCCCTGGTGAAGTCGGCGGTATACGCCGCAGCGCTGGACGATTTTTCCGTCTCCGTCAAAGGCGGCCCAGAAGCGCAGCTGTTGTTCGAGCGTGTCGATGGCGGCGATCTGTCAGGCCTTCGCGTTCCCGGCATCTACACCTATGGCGGCTTCAACGACTTCTATCTCGGACAACTCTCGCGCATTGCGCAGATGCTTGTCGATGACCAGTGGGTTCTCGGCGGTGGTGGCGAGCAAGGTGGCATCGACCAGGAGTTGCCAAAACTCGGTCCCGAACTTGTCGAGCGCTATGGCAGGGAGTTCGCCGCGGCGTGGAACGGCGTTCTCGACCGACTGAAGTTCAAGCCAATGCTGAAGGACAAGCCGGACTATATCGCGCTCTCAGCCGCCGCGTCACCGAGCTCGCCAATCGACCAGCTTTTTACGGCGATCGCCGACGAAACAGCACTGACGCGAGACGCTGGTTCCAGCGAACAGTCAGGCTCCGAGGCCGAAGCCGGCATGGTTCAAAACCAGCCGCAAAACGCTGCAGACATCGCCAGCGGATTGGCCCGCATCGGCATTCAAATCGCCAGCGGCAAATCGCAAAGCCGGGCCGGCACAGGGTCCGCCAGCGGGCAAAACCAGAACCCCGGGGCGAACATCGAAGCGCAATTCAGATCATTTCAGGCTTTGGTGAACGGTCCCGCCGGACGCCGCCCAATCGATGCGCTGACCCAGAATTTCCGCGACATCCATCAAAGCCTGAAATTGGCGGCCGATGTCCCTTCGCAAACGGAACACGCCAACATGAATCTGCAGCTGCAGATCTCCACGCTTCGCGCCAATGTCTCGCGGCTGCCCAAGCAACTCGCCCGAATGGTTACTGCGACCGCCGACGAGCTTGACGGCAACGTCGCCGAAACCTCGCTGACGAATTTGAACCAGATGCTCGACCAGACGGTCACGCGCGCCTGCGAGGAGATGGTCGTGGGCCGTTATCCCTTCGCCAGCGATGGCCCCGAGGATATTGCGATGGCGGATTTCGCGAAACTGTTCGCTCCAGGCGGACTGATGGACCGGTTCTTCGCACAGAATCTGGCATCGCTGATCGACATGACCGGCCAGGACTGGAACTGGAAGCAGGATGCGCGTTTAGGGCGTGACCTGTCGAAGGCGACCTTGAAGAACTTCCAGCTGGCGGCGGAAATCCGCAACGCCTTCTTTCCTTCAGGTGGTTCGGTGCCGTCGGTCAGCGTCACCTTTACGCCGTTTTCACTGCATGGCGATGCCGATACGGCGGTACTCGACGTCGATGGCCAGATCGTCCAAAGCAACCAGGCCGGCAACGCCCCAAGCACGGTGACCTGGCCGAGCGGCATGGCTTCCGCATCGGCGAGCCTGAGCCTCATTCCGGAAATGCCGGGCCGTGAGTCCGCGATCAAGTTCGATGGTCCGTG
This sequence comes from Mesorhizobium sp. L-2-11, assembly GCF_016756595.1. NCBI lineage: Bacteria > Pseudomonadati > Pseudomonadota > Alphaproteobacteria > Hyphomicrobiales > Phyllobacteriaceae > Mesorhizobium > Mesorhizobium sp. L-2-11. Next base: position 4,936,087 of record NZ_AP023257.1, read on the forward strand.
GGCACTGAAGCGCCTGCTGGACAAGGCCGATATCACCAGCACCGGCGGCAACACGCAAGCCCGCTTCGTCATCGGCGGACGCGATGTCGCCTATACGGTCCAGGCCAGTTCGGACCAAAACCCTCTCTTCCTTCCTGCGCTCTCCGGGTTCAGCTGTCCAAAGGCGTTTTGAGATGACCTTTGAATTTTCCAAATACGGTGCGGCTGTCATCGGCAACAGATGGGTGGACGTTTATTTCGATACTCTAACGTTCGAGCCTGTGGCAAACTGGCGCGAGCGAGCGCCTGACAGTGCGCCGCAGAGGACGCTTGAGAAGCGCTTGGTGGCAAAGTGAACAATGTCGCCCTCCCCTTTGAAAGCTTCGGCGTCAGCCACAGAGGCTGCGTCCGCGAGCTCAACGAAGACAGCTATCTGGTCGAGCCGGAAACCGGCCTGTGGGTGGTGGCCGATGGAATGGGTGGCCATGATGCCGGGGAAGTCGCTTCGGCCAGCATCGTCGATCATCTGGCAACGATCGGCATTGCAAGCTCGGCACCGGATCTGCGCGCACGCTTCGAGGACCGGCTGAGCCGGGCCAACGCCGAAATCCGCAGGATATCGCAATCCCGCGGCGTAACCATTGGCTCCACTGTCGCCGCCCTGCTGGCGATGGATGGGCGGTTTGCCTGCCTGTGGGCAGGCGACAGTCGCGTCTACCTGATCCGCAACGGCTCGATCTCGCAGATTTCGAGAGACCATACCGAAGTCCAGGAACTTCTCGACAAGGGCATGATCAGCGCAGCCGAAGCGCTCGCCTGGCCGCGCCGCAACGTCATCACGCATGCGGTCGGCGTCAGCGACGAGATCGTCATCGATTTCCAGCAAGGCGAAATCATGCCGGGCGACATATTCGTGTTGAGCACCGACGGGCTGACAGCGCATGTCACAGACGCCGAGATCGAGGCGGCGGCGGTGTCGGCGACACCTCAGGCGGCATGCGAAAACCTGCTGCAAATGGTGCTGGCGCGCGGGGGAACGGACAATGTCACGATCGTGCTCGTGAAGATCGGAGACGGGCGCAATGGGGCCTATCCCGGTCCTTCCAGAGCGGAAGGCTGAGGCTGATGAGCGCCGACGACAAGACGCGGATATCGCCTGACGTGGCCACCACAGCCGTCGGCACGCAACTCAGCGGCATCTATGAACTGGACGAGCGGATCGCATTCGGTGGCATGGGCGAAGTCTACCGTGGCCACAACATCCAGACCGGCGACCATGTCGCGATCAAGATCGTATTGCCCGAGTTCGCCCGTGACCAGACGATCCTGTCGCTGTTCCGCAAGGAAGCGTCGATCCTCAATCACCTGTCGCACGACGCGGTCGTGCGATATCACGTCTTCACGATCGACCCCGGTATCGGTCGCCCCTACCTTGCCATGGAATTCGTCGACGGCCAATCGCTGTTCGATATAATGCGACGTGGCCCGATGCCGACGCAAGACGTGCGCAAGCTCTGCCATCGCCTGGCTTCCGGCTTGAGCGCCGTGCACCAGGCGGGAGCAATACACCGCGACCTCTCCCCCGACAATATCATCCTGCCGGGAGGCCGGGTCGATCGCGCAAAGATCATCGATTTTGGCATCGCGCGGTCGGCGACCGTCGGCGGCGAGACGCTGATCGGCGGAAAGTTCGCGGGAAAGTACAACTACGTTTCTCCCGAACAGCTCGGGCTGTACGGCGGCGATGTCAGCGAGCAATCCGACATCTACAGCCTGGGCTTGGTGCTGGCTGCTGCTCTGCGCGGGAAACCGATCGACATGGGCGGCACCCAGTTCGAGATCGTGGAAAAACGCCGAACCGTTCCGGACCTGTCCGACATCGACGCCGATTTTCGTGGAATTGTCGAGGCCATGCTGCAGCCGGATCCACAGGACCGGCCGATCAGCATGGCCGATATCGCCAGGGCGACACGTGACGACACGGACGAGGAGACAAGGCCGCCAACGTCGATCACACCGCGCGACCGGACGCCGCGAACCGCCGCGCCTGGCCCCAAGCTTGCCGGTCCCAAGATGGCAAGTCGGCCTCCGGCGGCTGCCGGTGAGCAGCGCTTCGTTCCACATGTCCGGCCGGCGCTTCTGTCCGAGCCAAGGCCTTCGCCAGTTGCCGGTCCTGCTCGGGCGGTCTTGCCAAAGGTCCCTGCAAAATCCGCCAGGACCCGATCGATCGCGATCGCTGCCTTGGCGACATTGGCCGTCGCGTCGGGTGCAGGCGTTTATCTCAGCGGCGTGATGACGCCTTCCACGCCGACCCCCGGCGATACAGCGCTTTTGTCGCCAAAAATATCAAAACCGGCCGCGACAGACAGCGCTGCACCGGGCGATGAGCCGGCAAAGGCAGTTCTACCCGAGCAGTCACAAACAGAAGCCACTGCGCCGCGGGCCGAAAGTCAGGCAGGTGCCGCTGCGGATCAAAAGTTGGAGCCGGCACGGCCCGCCGAGGTCCTCTCACCATCCGAGGAACCCCCGGAGCGGGCGACATCCGAGGAAACCCCGGAGCGGTTGGCATCCGCGGAAACCTCGGAGCCGGCGGCAGAAGAAGCGCAGCCGCCAGCTGAAAATTGGCAAGATGCCGCGGCGGATCAAAGCTTGCAGCCGACGCGGCCCGCCGAAGTCCTCTCGCCAACCGAGGAAACCCCGGAGCCGGCCGCATCCGATGACGCCTCGGAGCCGGCCGCATCCGATGACATTTCGCAGCCGGCGGCATCCGATGACACCTCGGAGCCGGCGGTAGCCGAGGCGCCATCGCCGGCTGAAAATCGGGCAGATGCCGCGGCGGACCAAAAGCTGGAGCCGACACGGCCCGCCGAAGTCCTTTCGCCAACCGAGGAAACCTCTGAGCCGGCGCCATCGGAGGAAACCCCGGTTCCGCCGCGCGTCCAGGTCGCGCCCAGGCCGCCGGCCGACAAGGCTTCGCCCGCAGCGGTCCAGCCCGAAATGACGGAGCGCCGGAAGCCCGATCAGCCGGCCAGCCAGCAGGCACAACCTAAGGCGGCCGCGCGGGTGCCCGCACCTGCGGCAAGCCAGACGGATGATGCGAACGCAAAACGGCAGCGGTACGAGCCGGCGCCAGGCAAACAGCCGGGCGAAGCCACTGTTGTCTTGAACGTGCCGAAACCGGACCTGAAACTGCCGCCGAAAAAAACCCTCGACCACGCTGCGCAACGGGTCTCCTGGGTGCGCGACTTCAACGGCGGCGACTGTTTCTATGCGACGTTGACTTCGGCAACCGAGGCCGCCGTCGCCATCGAAGGATTGGGCACAGAGGTCCAGCCGTTCGAACGAATGCTGTCCGACTTCCAGGCAAGATTCCGTGTCGAACCGGACATCAGCGTCCGCCTCATTGAGCCGGCTCAATGCGAAGTCACCAACTTTCTGCGCTTTCTGGACCAGATGCCGGCTGACAAGCCGCAGCTTGTTCTCGATCGAACGACGGTGCCGAGCGGCTCGCCGATCGGTGGCACGCTGGTGACGCAGGGCGGCCTCATTTCCAGCGTGCTGCTGATCGACCACAGGGGCATGGCATTCAGCCTCGACGATCGTATCCTGGCGCAAGCGGACAAGGCCACCTTCAACATTCCGATCGATCTCGGCGCAGCCGACAAGGCGGCCGGCAAGGTCGTGCCGCAGATCATAATGGTGATCACGGGTCCACAGGATATTCACGCTGCGGCGTTCTCTGAGCCGACACCAGCCGCACTGCTGCTGCCCAAAATTCTCGACGAGATCGACGCCAACCGAGCTGAGTTCTCCGCAACGGCAAAGTACTTCCGGCTCGGCGGGTAGCATGGACGCCGATGGACCACCGCCGCTCGCGCTTTTCCTTCCTGGCCGCTGTCCCGCTCAACAATCAGCGTGACCGGCTTCGCGGCCTGCTTGCCCTGAGAGGCCGTATCAGACTTACGGTGATATTGGGCGCGGCGTTGCTGGCTCTCCTGTCGTCCCACGAAGCGCGCGCCGAATTCACCGTCTGCAATCAGACGCTCGACGTCGTCAATCTCGCTGTCGGCCAAAAGGTCGACAATGCCGACCAGACCGATGGCTGGTGGACCATCGGCGCAAATCAGTGCGTGAACGTCATCCGCGAGGAACTCACCAACCGCTACATCTACATCTATGCGACGGACGTTTTTGGCCATGCGACCCTGACCGGGTCGACCGAAATGTGCATCGACCGGCGGCGTTTTTCGATACGCGGCATCGATGAATGCTGGCAGCGCGGCCATATCGCCGCACGATTTCTCGAAGTCGATACGCTTGAACAGGTGCGGTGGACGTTTTTTCTGACCGGAAGCAATCCGTGACGCACTCTATCGACACAAGCTTCAGGTTGAAAAAGCAGGCGCGCGCCGCCCTGCGCAGACGCAGGCTCTGGCGCAGGCTGCTTGCCGGTCTTGCTGCGGTTGTCCTGTTGTCGATCGCTGCCGGCTTCTATCTCACCGCCGACTACTGGTCGTTTGGCGACGAAGATGAGGAATTGCAGGCCGTCGAGGGAACCGACGATGTGCCGGCCGACGCATCTGTCTATGTGCCTGCCATCATCGATCTCGCAGGCGACCCGATGTGGATCACCCTTGCGCCCGACACCGGCGGCACAACAAAAAGCCAAGTGATCCCGCGCCCGGCAGAACTCGATCAGGCCGGCGTTTCTCCGCAGATCGAAATTCTGTCTGACGTGATGCTTAGCGCCAGCGAAAAGTTCATGACAACGATACCGTCGACGCAAGAAGATTTCGCATTCTTCCAGGCGCAGCGACAGACCGCGCCGGCGCCATCCAACGAGCTGCAAAACGATGTTCAGCCACCGCCCGTTCCAAACGAGGCCCCGGTTGCGTCGGACCCGCATGCCAGTGACGCCGAAGCAGGTTGGGGCGAAACGATCGATTCAGGCGAGGCAGCCCTTCCCGCGTTCCAGAAAACCCAGATCGAAAACAACACCAGCGTTGCAAATGTCGTCAGTGAACATCAACGATACCAGGCTACCGAGGACATTTTCGTAAAGATCCTCAACGACCGCAGCCTGGACAGCGTTGCGCTCGATGCGCATTTCTCCGCCGAGGATGCCAGGCTGGCAGGCGAAGCCCTGAAGGCGCTTTTCAATCGGGAGAGCCTTGAGCCAGGTCATGTCGTCGCCATGCGCGGTTTCAGGCCAACGCGCGAGACGACAACCATGTCCCTCATGCAGGTTTCGATCTACGCGAGGAACGTGTTTGTCGGCACGCTGACGCGCAATGCCGCCGGTGTGTTTGTGTCTGGTGTCGACCCCTGGGTCCGAGAAGACCTGTTCAACTACTCGGGCGCACAGGCGCAAGGCACGCACAAAAGGCAATACCGGCTGCTCGACGCGATCTACTCGACAGCAGCGCGCAACAAGGTTCCGACCGGCGTGATCGGAGAAGCGATCATGTACCTGTCGCGAGGACAGGATCTGGATGCCTTCGCCAGCGAAGACCAGCGTCTGGTCCTGATCTATTCGCAACGACCACGTGGCAAGGAAGAGACGGCCGGACGGGTGCTGTATGTTGGCGTCCAGGGCAGCGAAAAAAGCCTTGACTGTTTCGTGTTCCAGCAGAGCGACGGCCAGTTCGCATGCGTCAGCGGCGACGATCAGGTTCGCTCGCTGACAGTCGCCAACGGCATGGTCACGCCGGTCAACGGGGTCATGACCTCCACTTTCGGCCCACGCAAGCACCCAATCCTCGGAACCGTTCGTATCCACAAGGGCGTGGATTGGGCGGCGCCTCTGGGCACGCCGATAGCCGCCGCCTTCGACGGCGAAATCGTCTTCCAGGGCGATGGAAGTGGCTACGGCAATCTGGTGAAGATTTCGCACGGGGACGGCAGCGAGACGCGCTATGCCCATATGCAGAAATTCGCTGACAAGACCGGTGTCGGCACGAAGGTGAAGGCAGGCGATGTCATTGGCTATATCGGCACAACCGGTCTTTCGACTGGGCCGCACCTGCATTTCGAACTCTATCGCAATGGCCAGGCAATCGATCCGCTGGGCACGGTTACGGCAATCGCGACGGATGCTTCCGCTGTCGAAACGCTGACCGAGCGTATCGTTCAAGTCGAAAGTGGCGGCAAAGCCCGCGCCAAGAACCCACTTTCTTCGGCGACCGGCGCCGGTCAGTTCATAACCAAGACGTGGATCAGAATGATGAACACCTACCGCCCCGAACTGGTGCGGACACTGTCAACCGCCGACCTGCTCGCTCTGCGTTATGACGCCACCATCTCGCGCGAGATGGTCAGCAATCTGGCGCGCGAAGGCGAAGCCTATCTTCGGGCGCGCGGCCACCAGATCACAGCCGGCCGGCTTTATCTCTGTCATTTCCTGGGGATGGAAGGCGCCCATCAAGTGCTGTCGTCGCCGGGCTCGGCGCAATTGAGCGCCGTGCTCGGATCGGCCGTCATTCAAGCCAACCCGTTTCTCACCGGCAAGTCCGCCAGCTATGTCGTGAGCTGGGCCGAAAGGAAAATGGGGCGGAAGCTGAGCCCGGCGGTGGTTGCAGTGAGCCAACAGGCAACGACGGAAGTCCGGCAGACATCGCCCGAGTTCGAAAAATACAAGCAGGCGATCACGGCTATGGTGAGTTCCGTTCAGAATGCGCTGTGAGCCAGCATCCCGCTCTATCTATTTGTTTTAGCCGCATTTCTGCGACGCGTGGCGGTAATGGCACGCTCTTGCCTTCTCCCCTTGTGGGCAGGGCTGTCCGGGGAAAGTTTTGAGTGAATCGAAATGCCACATGTGCATGCCCCGTAAAAACGGGGTTTGTCCGTCTTTTCTCTGGTTGTCGAGACTCAGAAAAGGAACGGGGCATGCGCTTTGCACCTAGCATCTTCGGGCAGCTTCTTGAACCCATCGATCGGCGTCAATTCCAAGCAATTGTGGATCGCCACGACGGGGATGCGTACGACAAATCGTTCAGAAGCTGGGATCATCTGGTGGCGCTGATCTATGCCCAGTTCTGCGGCAGCAGCAGCTTGCGTGGCCTGGAAGCCGGCTGGAACGCCAACAGCCAGCATCATTATCACCTGGGCAGCGGTCCGTTGATGCGTTCGACCTTGTCGGATGCCAACAGACGGCGTCCGGTCGCCATCTTTGCCGAGGCGTTCGGTCTGGTGGCGAACCTGCTCGACAGGCAAATGCGGCGCGAGGGCGAAGCAATGCTGCGGCTGATCGACTCGACCCCCATTCCGCTCGGCAAACTGTGCGATTGGGCCAAGTCGAACGGGCGCATCCGCGGCATGAAGGTGCATGTCGTCTATGACCCGAAGACCGACTGTCCGCGCGTCCTCGACATCACCGACGCCAACGTCAACGACGCCCAGGTCGGTCGCCAGATCACGATCGAAGCTGGAGCGACCTACGTGTTCGACAAGGGCTACTGCCATTATGGCTGGTGGACGGCGATCGCCGAAGCCGGATCGATCTTCGTGACGCGGCCCAAATCCAACATGAGGCTGGCGCTGCTGCGTGATCGCCCTGTAGCCGAGCCGCAGGGCGACGGCTTCCTGGTTGTGGAAGACAGTGAGGTAAGCCTGGTCAGCAAGGCTGCTTGCAAGCTGCCGATGCGGCTGCGTCGCCTGCGCGTTCAGCGCGAAACGGGCGACACCATCACGCTTTTGACCAACGATCTGGAGCGCTCCGCCGTCGAGATTGGACGGCTCTACAAAGGCCGCTGGCACATCGAGCTTCTGTTCCGATGGATCAAGCAGCACCTCAAGATCAGCAAGTTCCTCGGCAACAACGGCAATGCAAGTCGCCTGCAACTCTTTGCAGCAATGATCGCCTTTGCGCTGCTGCGCATTGTCGCGCGCACCCGCCGCGTCACTATTCCTATCTTGAGGTTCACAGAACTGGTCGCTCAATACTTGTTCGGGCGGCGGAAACTGCACACCATCGATAAGCCGCCACCGGTCAATCCAAGCCGACCAAGGGACCGAGCCTCTCCCAATCAGATGGCCTTCATTTATGAATAACTTTCCCCGGACAGCCCTGCCTTGTGGGAGAAGGTGGATTGGCGCGCAGCGCCAAGACGGTTGAGGGGTGTGGCCGGAGTGCTGTCGCACGTGATTCCACTTGGCTGCAAAATGCTCCAGCACACCCGCTCCAAGCTACTCAGTCCTTATCCGCATTTCCACCCGGCGGTTTACCGGATCGAATGGATTGGGGTTGCGCGGGTTGGCTTCGCCCAGGCCTGTCGCTTTGATGCGGGCAGGATCGATGCCGTTGGAGGTGAGGAAGGTTGTTACCGATCTGGCCCTGCGTTCCGACAGTCCCTCGTTGTAATCAGCCGAGCCGGATGCGTCGGTGTGACCCTCGACAACGAAGTTCAAAGTGCTCAGTCGGCTGTCCTTCAACGCCTTGGCGAACTCGTCCAGTTCAGCACGCGCAGTCGCATCGAGTTCCGCAGAATCAAGGTCGAAATTGATCAGCATGTCGAGGCTGGTTTTTTTGGCAGGCGCTGCTTTGTTCTTGCCATTGCACTCTTCTTCGGTGCCGACACAGATTCCACGCGGCGGGCCGAGCTCGCTCGCCGCGTCAAAAAACTTCACGATGTCTTCCGACTTCTGAAGCGGATCAGCAAAAGCGTGGGTCGAAAAAAGCGCGACCGTAAACACGAAGGCTAAACTGCCCGACCGCATAACGGTTACTCCTGTCTTGAGCATCGATTTCATCGACTGCGGATAATACCAAATTGCGAAGCGGTTGTCTGTCAATAAACGTCAAGCATACGAGTGGTGGAGGGCAGTTGCATCTTGCCACGGACTGGAGACTTGACCTGCCCCGTCCAGGGCTTCAGTGTCGAGTGTTCCCTGGGGAAAGCGTGGCGCCATGGCCAATGAGCTTCGATTCAAAACGGCACGGGACCTTTTCATGGCCTGCCCGGCTGTTTCCAGGGACATCGTGGCGCTTCCGACCGAACAGCCTTCAATCGAATTTTGCCGCGCCCTGCTGGCCGGGCGGGTGCCCGAGGAGGCGATTACGTTCTGTGCCTATCTGCTTCCCGAGCGGGCTGCGGTGTGGTGGGCACATGAATGCCTGAGCCACCTCACCGTTCTGCTCGACAGCAGGGAACAGGAATTGCTCGCGGTTGTCCGTGACTGGGTCAGCGAGCCGGATAGCCCTCACCATCGACCAGATGCGAGCCAGGCTGCGGCAATGCCGCCAACAACGCCGGCCGCCTGGATTGCCCTGGCCGCAGGACGCCATGGCAACGGTTCAGCTATGGAGGCGCCAGCGCTATCGCCGCCAGTCGCCCGCGCTGTCAGTGCGGGGGTTCTGGCCGGACTGGCACGCGTTGCGTTGGAGGACCGCTTTTCAGTTCTTTCCGCGTTTGTCGAAATGGGCATCCAGTTGGCCGAGACAGAGGCGCTGCGCCAATCAGCGGATGCGAATTAGACCATAGCCCGAATCCGCGACGTTCAAATTGAACTGAGCATCCGGCTCTATCGGTTTGATTGAGTCGCATTCCTGCGACGCCAAGTGATTCAACCTGGCTGCAGAATGCTCTGAATTAGTTGCTTGGCGCACCCGCCATTCAACGTTATCCCCAACCGCCGCCACCTCCGCCGCCTCCGCCACCTCCCAAAGTAGGAATGATGACGGGAGGTGCGGCAGCAGGCTTGTCCGCGACCGGTTTGACCGCTTTCTTGGCGGCCACCGGTTTGGGAGCGGGGTTGACGACCTTCCTCTGCGCAGGGGCTCTGCGAACAGCCTTCGGCGCCGGCGTGGGCGTCGCCACCAGCGGCGTCGGTTGAAGGGGTTGCCAGGATGTGCAGCCCATGACCCCCGCCAAGGCGATGGACAGAGTTATCCCGATTGTTGCCTGCTTCAGATTTCTGCCCACCATTGCCTCCTTGTTGATCAGAACAAATCCCGACGCGGATTGGCTTGTTCCCAGACCGCCCTGGCCACTTTGACCAGTTGCTTGTCGACAGAACCGCTCAACGGAATCTTCGATTTGAGTTCCCCACGCATTTGCTTCAGCGCCGCCGCTTTCGGCTTGGCCCCGAATTTCGCCAACGTCGCCCGGGCGTCAGGCAGTTCGTTGCGAAGATCGAGCGCAACTGTGAATGCCAGGAAACGCACGGCGACGGCCTGGTCGGCCTTGTCGCCCTTTTGCATCTCGAGAGCCGCACGATCGTAGGCGCCGGACTGGTCGCCGCGCGAGGTTCCCAGTTCAAACAGGCGTTGGGCTTCATCAAGGTTCTGCTCCACGCCAACGCCATCACGGTACATGCGCGCAAGACTGGCCGGCGCATAGGGCTGGCCGAGGTCGATGGCATTCTGAAAAAGCGCCAGCGCAGCTTTCGGATCCTTCTCGACGCCTCGGCCGCTGAGGTAATTGCGACCAAGCAGGTTCATCGAATACATGTCCTGGCGCTGGACGCCGGCCTTGAGGAAGGCAACGGCACGGGCCTGATCGGCGGGCACGCCGTTGCGGCCTTCGGTGAAGATCGCGCCGAGATCGTTCATCGCATAGGTGTGTCCCATCGCCGCCGCCTTGAGCAGCAGGTCCAGCCCCTTGCCGGTGTCGCGCTCGACGCCGTAGCCATGGAATAAGGCACGGCCCCACGACGTCATCCCGTAGGGATCGCCCTTGTCGGCCGCAGCGGCGTAGAAGGTGTTGGCCTGCTTGCGGTCGACGGCCATGCCGGTTCCCGTCGCATGGAGGTAGCCGAGTTCGAACACCGCGCGCACATGCCCCCTGTCGGCGGCCTGCTGTATGGCTTTCCTGGCCTGATCGACCTTGCCGGCTGCAAGCAGCGCGCGTCCCAGTTCATAACGGAAGCGGGCGACATCGGGATACGCCTTCACCGCAGCCTCGCACAGCTTCACCGCGTCGGCGCCGATTTCATTTGGCAGCAGGCCGGGGACGACGCCTTGAAGGTCGAGAGGTTCGCCGGCAGCCAGGTCGCATGGATCGACGCTCGGCGACAGTTTCATCTTGGCGGGTTTGGATGCTCCGCTGTCCGCCCGAATTTCGAAGGCGATCTCGACCGGTGCACCGGCTCCGATCTGGGGTTCATAGCGCAGCCCCTCGACTTCGCCGACCGTCAAGCTCGATTCGGGCGACAGGGTCCGATCCGGCAGGGATAGCGTTCCCGTCGCCGGATAGCTTGTGACTTTCAGGCTGACCGCCGCATCGTCTGTCGGGACATCCAGGTTCAGGGCAACGGCACCCACTCCGACCGGAACGTCGACCTCCCGGTTCTCGATCGCCTCGGCCGCACCGGTGACATGAATGCCGCGCTGCAGGACCTGCTGCTTCTGCTCGGCTTCGAGCGAGGCCATCACCTGTTCGCCCTCGGCTCCTTCGCCGCTCTTGACCCGAAACACCAGCATGCCCTTGGCTTCTCCGCCCCAACTGTCGCGTGCGGAGTAGGCCAGCATATCCATCTCTTCCGGCTCGCCAGTTCCCTTGGGGACATCCAACTGCAAACGCGGCAGATCCTTGCCCTGGATCAGTTCTCCCGCCTCGACGACCTTGCCGTCCAGCATCAGGCGTCCCAAGGCGGGTGGTCTTTCGATGCTGACGGTTATTGTCCCGCCGTCGACCTGGACCGGTTCCGGCAGGTCCAGATCGACGGGGCCGGCCCCGGATAGCACGACCTTTTCCAATACCGGCGGCAGCGATGGGCGGCTAATACGACGCATCAGAACGACTTCGTCGATCAGCGAAGAGTTCTCCCAGGGAACCTGCAGGCCCTTGGTCGCCTCGACCACATCCCGGCGGACGGCCGACATGACCGTGCGGATCTCCTGGTTCGGGGCGAGCGCGCGACGAGAAAACGCCGATGAAAAAGGACTGAGGTCGCCGGCGCCGTCATAGGCGACCGCGCCGGGTTCGGTGGCGAAAGCAATCAGTGTGTTCAGTGAGCTTCTTACTTGCGCAAGGCCGCTACCGCTGGCGGTCATAAGCTGGTCCCTGAGCCAATAGTCCTTGCGAGGGAATGGGTTGTTGCGGCAGGCATCGAGGATGATCACCTGGATCTTCGATTTCGAACGCATCTGCTGCAGCACATCGTTCAGCTTGATTGCCTGGACCTCGACGTCCGCCGCATCTTTCAACGAGGCATCGACAGGAATCAGGAAATTTTCGCCGCCGATCTGAAAGCCGTGGCCGGAATAGTAGACGACAGCTACATCCGCCCCGTCCACGGCGGCAAGATAGTTGCGGAACTGTTTTTCAAACTGCAGCTTTGTAAGATTGCTGGCGACAAAAACATCAAAACCAGCCGATCGAAACGTGTTGGACACGTCCACCACATCCTTGGCCGGGTTCTTGAGGGCCGAGATTTCCTGGTAATCGGAGTTGCCGATTACAAAGGCGACCCTTCGTTCGACTGCAGAAGCGTCGAAAGTCGCGACGCTTGCGAGCACAAAGGCTGCAACGAATCCGCAACGTCGGAGCATGGCAAATCCCTTAACCGTCGTTACCTGGCGACCACAAGAACACAGCTTGCAGGGCCAAGGTCCGTTAGAGAGCATGCTGTCTGCCGAGACAGAAAAGAGAGAAAAGCCGTCGCGACAGCGGTATATTCCTCACTTGATCGACCCCTAAATTACATCAGAGCCCGAGTGTCCGCAATGATCGTCAAGCGGTTTCTCAACTATTTGCCCGGGGTCGATTTGGCCCCCCTCGGACCAGGCGCGGCCGGCATAGCCTTGACTTGCGCACGCATCACGCGGCAGGGGGCCTGAGGTTTTCCACTGCTAATGTCGGCCTGCCCCGGATTTTTTCTAGCCACCATTTCCGCGACTCAATTAGCGTCCGCTTATGGAGCACCGGCACGCCATTCGACGGATCAAGGAAGGGCTTTGGGAGGTCTACGACATAGACGACAATAGGGTTGTCTTCGCAGAAGGGGTGGCTCTGACAAATTTGCTGGATGAGGAGGCGCTCGACGCCCTGGAGTTGCTAAAGGGTGGATTCCTGATCCCGAGCAGCGCTCCCAAGGACAGTTCCTTGAGTGATACGCCGAGGACGCGTAAAGGCGGATAGCTGACACGCAAAAGCGCTGCCGCCTTGCGGGCTCCTGGATGCGTTCGCTCGTCGAGATCTGCCACCTGTTGCGGCCACGTCGCAGCCGCGACGCAGAAGCTGTGGATGAATTCGCGAGGCTCGGCGCGCCGCGGCGTGGCAAAGCGAAAAACTCTCCTTCGTTTGGTTGATGGCGGAACAGTGCTCCGTCGGTAAGTTCGTGCTATATATTAGCAGGAACTGTTATGAGGTTTTTGCCCGTTCAGGAACCGACCAACACATGGGCCGTGTTCGATACGACCGTGGATGTGCCGGCGTACTTCGCCGGTATTTGCCTTATCGGCTTGCCGCGGGAGCGGGCGGAGTGGCTCGCAGCAAGGGCCAATCAACATGCGTTGGCAAGAAGCAGCAGGATCGGCCGGCTATCGCCTCCGGAGACTGGGCACGCCGTGCTTCCCATACGAAAATGCCAGAAATCGCTTACGTCAGCAGGAGAGGTTTCAACGACCGAGGAAGCGGCCGCTGCGTTGGCAGCGGAGAATCAGCAGCCACCGTAAGTTCGACATACCCCTCCACTTCGTCATCCCAGGGCAAGCGAGGAGCGAAGCGACGCGGCGCAGACCCTGGGATGACGAAGGCGTGATGGCTTGTGGCTAATCCCCAGCATCAGAGATGGTGGCTGCAGGCCGGCCGGCAGCGCGACCGTCAGTCAAAGAACCAAATCCCCTGCGCAGAGGAACTAGGACGTCGGGACCAATTCAGACAAGGCTCTGAGAATGGCAGCCTGATCTGCCGGCTTGCGAACAAATCTGAAGTTGGCGAAGGCGGATAGAACATCGTGCGGCCCAAAGCCGGTCAGACATGCGAACGGAATGTCGCGGGTCTTTAATTCTTCTGCGATCGCCAGGCTCGTTTCGCCATGCAGTTGAACATCCAGCAGCGCCACGTCGACAGGATTTTCGCCGATAAGGCGAAGGGCCGCCGCCACCGACGGGGCCGGGCCGATCACCTGATGTCCCGCATCGCGCAGACAAGCAGCGATGTCCTCGGCGATGAGCCATTCATCCTCGACCACCAGAACGCGCAACCGGTCGGTCACGGCGCCTCCTTGCGCATCATCGGGAATGTGATCTGGACCTCAAGACCGTCACGATTGAAGGTGGTCTCGACGTTTCCGCCAAGCCGGTAGCCGATCTCACCCTGCAGCAGGGAAAGCCCGAAGCCGCTAACCTGCGGCTTTCTGACCGCCGGCCCGTGTCTCTCGCGCCAGGCAAGCGTGAAAACATCGCCCTCGCCGGACCATTTCACAACGACCCTGCCCTCGGGCTTCGACAGCGCGCCATATTTGGCGGCGTTGGTCGCCAGTTCATGAATGGCCATGCTGAGGGAAAGGCCCTGTTGCGGGCTAAGCTTCACTTCAGCACCGTCAAGTTCGAACCGGTCAATGCTGAAAGGTTCGAGCTCCTGATGCAGCAGTTCGTTGATCGAAGCTTCTTTCCAGCGTTCCTTCGACAGCAGACTGTAAGCCCGTGACATGGCGTGTAGGCGACCGATCAGCGCGTCGGCGAACTCTTCCTTCGAGTCCGAACTTTCGCGGGTGCGGTTGGCGATGCTGGCGACCACCGCCAGCATGTTCTTGACGCGGTGGTTCAGCTCCGAAATGAGCACCCGGTTTTGCTGTTCCGTCTCGGCCAAGGTGGTGACGTCGACCAGCGTGACCACGACGCCCTGGATCCGGTTGTCCTTGTCGCGATACGGGTTGATGCGAACCATGTAAAACCGGCCCCGGTCGTCGCGCGCCAGATGATGGTTCAGGGTCTCCCCGGTTTCGAAGACGGCATCGATGTGCTGTTTCAGCTCGGGATAGTCGATCTGGCTCGAAAGCTCGGTCAGCGGCCGGCCGACGTCGAACGGACGCAGGCTGAAGAAAGACGAGGCCGCCGGAGTAAAGGTCCGCACCACCAGATTGCGGTCGAGGAAAATGGTCGCGATCTGCGTGCTCTCGAACAGATTGCGCAAATCGCTGTTGGCGCGGTCGAGTTCTTCTATCTTGCTGGTCAGCTCCGAATTGATCGTGTTGAGCTCCTCGTTGAGCGACTGCATCTCCTCCTTCGAGGCCTCAAGCTCCTCATTGGTCGACTGCGCCTCCTCATTGACGGAGACGAGTTCCTCGTTCGAGGATTTCAGTTCTTCCAGCGCGGTTTCGTACTCTTCGATCGTTGACTGCAGTCGCTCGCGCGTTTCGCGCAGGTCCCGCTCGAGATCAGCAGCGCCTTCGCCATCCCGGTTTTCGCGCCGCATATCCGGCCGCGGCTGCACCGGCCCTGATGGTTCGAACAGGACAAGGTAAAGTTGTTCGCCCTTGCCGCGTTCCGCCAACGGCTCGACCATGAGTTTGATCGACTGGGCCTGTTCGTCGTCCTCGTCGACGACGACATTTTCCCGTACGATGGTGCGGCGCGTCGTGGCGGCTTCCCGCAACGCCGCGCGCAGGTCGAGCCTCAGCCCGGAGCGGGCCAAAGCCAGCACCTGCCGGCTCGGAATGCCTTGCGGCGCTTCGAAAAATCTGCCGGTCCGCGCCGAATAGTAGACGACGTCACCATCGCCATTCACCACAACATGCGGCGGCGCGAAACGCTCCAGCACCTGTGCCTCGACCGCCTGCCGAAGCGGATAGCTGGCGGTTGCCTTCTTCGGCCCCGTGCCTTCGGGCAGCAAGGCGCCCGAACGGCCGTCGCCGACCAGCATCGGCAGTCTAATGTGTGGCGAGGCATGTTCGCGCGCCTGAAAAATGCGCTGCTTCTTGTCGACGGTGGCGAACAGGTCGTCGTGCTGGCCGACGCTTTCGGACGTGCCGAGGAAAAGATAACCGCCCGGCTTCAACGCGTAGTGGAAGATCGGAACGACCCGGTTCTGGATGTTGGAGCCGAAATAGATCAGCAGGTTGCGGCATGAAACCATGTCCATGCGCGAAAACGGCGGGTCGCGCACGATACTGTGTGGGGAAAATACGCACAGCTCCCGGACCTCGTTGGCAAGCACGTAACTCTCGCCGTCGCTGCTGAAAAAACGCTGCTTGCGTTCGGGCGAAACCCCCTGCAGCAATGCCGCCGGGTAACGCGCCGCGCGCGCCACCGTAAGCGCGGGCTCATCGATGTCAGTCGCAAATATCTGGACGCGCGGCACAACCGAAAGCGTCTCCATGTGTTCGCGCAACAGCATGCCGATGGAGAACACCTCCTCGCCGGTGGCGCAGCCAGGTACCCAGATCCTGACGGCGTCGCTGGCGGTCTTGCCCTCGAACAGCTGCGGTATGACCTTGTCCTCGAGCACCTTGAACGCATCGGGGTCACGGAAAAAATCAGTGACGTTGATCAAGAGATCACGGAACAGGTCCATCACCTCGCGAGGGTCTTTCTTCAGCCACTCGACATAGGCTGCAATCGAATTAAGCTGCGCGATCTGCATGCGCCGCTTTATGCGCCGCAGGAATGTCTTGGTCTTGTAGCCGGAGAAATCGTGGCCGGATTGGCCCTGCAGAATGCCGTAGATCTCGTCGCGGAGCCGACCCAGTTCTGCCGCCTCGTGCTCGCCGTCTCCGGCAACTCCGTTCAGCATATCGAAGCTGCGGGCGAACCCCTCGAGCTTGGCACCGATTTCCTCCGCCGGCGCCGCAATATCGATCAGCCCGCTGGAGATCGCACTTTTCGGCATGTCCGGATTGCGCGGACCGTAGCCGTCGGAAGCCTGGGCGACCGTCAGTCCGCCATGTTCCTTGATCGCCTTCGCGCCAAGCGTACCGTCGGAATCGCCGCCCGACAAAATGACGCCGACCGCATATTCGCCCTGATCCTCGGCCAACGCGCCAAAGAAAATATCGATCGGCTTTCGCTCGCGGCTGAGCACGTTGGATGGCCGCAGGTGCAGCACTCCCCGCTCAATCGTGAGCACGACGTTTTGCGGCATCACATAGACATGGTCGGACAGGACAGTGGTGCCGTCCTCGACGACGACCACCGGCATTTGCGTGTAACGTCCGACGACCTCGTGAAGCAGGCTTTCGCGCCCGGGGCTGAGATGGGTGACGATGACGAACGCCATGCCGGGCCGGCCGGTGATGCCCTTGAACAGGCCCTCCATTGCGGGAATGCCGCCGGCTGACGCGCCGACGCCCACAATGGGAAATCTCTTCATCTGGGATGTCACCGCAAGCCCTCGGTTAACAGCCTGGACGACAAGTCCGCCAAATCGACCCAAAGCCCACGACTGGGCTGCACTCAACGCCAGCATACAACGGGCACGAGGGCCGGAACAAGTCCGCGCAGACGGCGTTAAAGTCTGAATTGCTGTGGAATTCCAATGCCAAAACGCACGCCTGACCTGAAGCCGAAAAAACGAGCGTCGTTGCGCTTCGAGGATTTGCTGAGTTTGCCGGGAAACGAATCCATTCCACCCCGCATGCTGGTTTTGGCGAAACGATTGCAGGCCGCCTTGCAGGAACATTCTGAACAAGCTCGAGCGGACAAGAAATCCCGCTCGAAGAAAGGACGATGAGGTGCGCGATCTACGAGGAGTGCGCATCCTGATCGTCGAAGACGATTGGGTATTGGCCGGCGATCTTGCAAAGTATTTCGGCAATATGGGCGCGGTCGTCCTCGGCCCTGCGGCGACGGTCGAACACGCATCCATGCATACCGAGTTGGCCGAGGCGGCGATCCTCGACGTCAATCTCAACGGCCGGCGAGTGTTTCCGATCGCAGACGAACTGATGCGCCGTGGCGTTCCCTTCGTCTTTTTCAGCGCTGACGAGGACATCATCATTCCCGAACGTCTCCGCCACGCCAGCAATCTTCGAAAGTCGTCGGATAGCTACGCCATCTTCGACGCCTTGTTTCCTCCGGAACGATCGGCCTTGGCGGGTCGCCCTGCCGTGAACTTGTCGGACAATGTGTTTTCACTTCTGCCTAAGCTCAGGCTCGCGGCGCGTCTGCTTCTGGGCGACGTCGGTGCTTCCGATCGGTTGGTCGAGCGAACGCTGGAGCGCGCCATCGGCGAGATCGACAGGAGGCGGGCCGGCGTGTCGACCGAAGACTGGCTGAACGGCATCATGCGAAACATTGCCAGATCGGGCGGAACGAGCCTGTTGCACTGAGGCTGGTTTTTCCAACAGTCGTAAGATACGCAAAAACAGCAATCTAGAGCGACTTTTTCCGTCAGAAAGTGAGGCGCGCCTAAGGGCTACCGACACCGCTGGCAAAAGCAGCCTCCTCAGCTTTTCTGGTTGCGGTCGACGAATTTGTTGAATCGGCTGGCTTTGCCGCCGCCGGTTTCGTCCTGGTAGAGGAAGGCCAGGTTGTTTTCGTCGAAAATCCGGAAGAACTCATCCCATTCGATGGCTTCGAACTCCTCCTCGGGCTCGCCAAAATCGATGCGCAGGATGCCGCCCTCACCCTTGGTTCGTACAACCGCAGGTCGGCCACCACGATCTTCGGCCCATTGACGGATGTCGTCATGATTGGTGGTTGTTTTCGATTCAGACATTGAAATCTCCCTTTGATCCAGGCTGTGCAGGCGTGTGAGGCTCATGATCGGGTCTGGATTGCTACGCGATACCGCTTCGATCATCAGCTGCCAGCCACTGCTTCCGCCCACGGGCCGCCCACGGACCGGATGAGCGCCCTAACCCCAAAGAAGCTGCAATGTTCCAGCGCATCGCCCAAGGCTTGTTCGGCATGCGTTCACCTGAGGTTGCAGCCGCGCCAAACCATCTTTGTTGAAGCAGAGGGAACAAACCTTTTGCCAAACAGTTCGGGGCGCCAAGGCCAACTGCGTAAGGAGTTGTCGTGAAACGCATACTGGTTACAGGAGGGTGCGGTTTCATCGGCCGCCACGTCGTCCAGGAACTCGTTGAACATGGTTATGCCGTCTGCATTCTCGATGCACTGCTGGAACAGGTGCACGGCAGCGAGGCGATCAGCCTGCCGGCGGGAGCCGACCTGATCAAAGGCGACGTTCGCGATCGCGACGCCGTCGCTCAGGCGCTCCAGGGCGTCGACGCCACCATCCATCTGGCCGCCGAGGTCGGCGTCGGCCAGTCGATGTACGAGATCGCCCGCTATGTCGGCGCGAACGACCTCGGCACCGCCACCCTGCTCGAGGCACTGATCAAACATCCGGTCGAGCGGATCGTCGTCGCTTCGTCGATGAGTGTCTACGGCGAGGGTCTCTATGCCACGCCAGGCGGCCGGCGCGTCGACAATGCACGGCGGCAGGCCAGCGACGTCAAGAGCGGCCAATGGAATCCGCTGTCGGCGGCGGATGAAAGCCTGTCGCCGCTGCCGACTGACGAGGAAAAGCCGGTCGACCTCGCCTCGATCTATGCGCTGACGAAATATGCCCAGGAGCGCGCCGTGCTGATCTTTGGCGATGCCTATGGCGTCGATGCGGTGGCGCTGCGCCTGTTCAACGTCTTCGGCGCCGGACAGGCGCTGTCAAACCCTTACACCGGCGTTTTGGCGAATTTCGCTTCCCGCCTCGCCAACGGACAGCGGCCGATGATTTTCGAAGATGGCGAGCAGAAACGCGACTTCGTGCATGTGCGCGACGTCGCCCGCGCCTTCCGCCTGGCGCTGGAACAACGCCAGGCGCGCGGCCACGTCATCAACATCGGCAGCGGACGGGCCTATGCGATCAGCGAGGTCGCCCGGATGCTCGCCGACGCCATGGGTGTGCCCGAACAGCTGCCTGATATCCTCGGCAAGGCGCGCGCCGGCGATATCCGCAATTGCTTCGCCGATATCTCGAAGGCGCGCGAACTGCTCGGTTTCGAGCCGCAGCACCGGCTGGAGGATTCGCTCGACGAGTTCGTCGCATGGGTTCGCAACACGGTCGCCATCGACCGCGGCGCCGACATGAAACGGGAACTCGAAGAGCGAGGGCTGGTATCATGAGGCCGGACGGTTTTCGTGAAGCGCCGGTTGCCATCGTCGGCGGCAGCGGCTTCATCGGCTCGAACCTCGCCGACAGCCTGTTGTCAGATGGGGTTCCGGTGCTGGTCATCGACAATCTCAGCCGCCCGGGCGTCGATCAGAACCTGGCCTGGCTCACGCAGAAGCACGGCAATCGACTTGCCGTTGAAACCGTTGACGTCCGGGACGAAGACGTGCTGGCGCCGCTTTTGGCGCATTCCAGGGCGATATTCCATCTTGCCGCACAGACCGCCGTCACCACGAGCCTCGTCCGGCCAAGCGAAGATTTCGACATCAATCTTCGCGGAACCTTCAACGTCCTGGAAGCGGCTCGCCGCAGCGGCCGACGCATTCCCGTGATCTTCGCCAGCACCAACAAGGTCTATGGCGGCCTGCCCGACGTCACAGTGCGCGAAGAGGAGGATCGGTGCGTGCCCTGCGATGCCGGCATCGGCGCCAACGGCATAGACGAGACCTGCGGCCTGGATTTCTGCACGCCCTATGGCTGCTCCAAAGGCGCGGCCGACCAATATGTGCTGGATTATGCCAAGTCGTACGATCTGCCGACCGCGGTCCTGCGCATGAGCTGCATCTACGGGCCGCGCCAGTTCGGCACGGAGGACCAGGGCTGGGTCGCCCATTTTCTGCTAAGCGCGCTTTCCGGCCGGCCGATCACGATCTACGGCAATGGCAAGCAGGTGCGCGATATCCTTCATGTCTCCGACGCCGTTGCGGCCTATCGCGGGGTACTTGCCAGGATCGACGACATCGGCGGCCAGGCATTCAATCTCGGTGGCGGACCGGGCAACGCCGTCAGCCTGCGCATGCTGCTCAAGGAGATCGGCGAGCTGACCGGGCGGAACCTCTCGATCCGCTACGACCGGGAACGCACCGGCGACCAGCCTTTCTTTGTCGCCGACACGCGCAAAATAGAAGCGACGCTCGGCTGGAAAGCGCATGTCTCCTGGCGCGACGGGGTCCGCGATCTCGCCGATTGGCTCCAGCGTCATCGCCTCGAGCCTGAACCAGCGAGGTACGTGGCATGAAAATCGCCCTGGTCAATCCGTTCTGGACCTACGAGGACAGCATCTATTTCGGCTGCCGCCAGCCACATCTGCCGCTGGAACTGGGCTACTCGAAAGCCTTGCTGGAGGCCGACGGCCACCAGGTGCTGATGCTGGACGGGCAAATCCAGAAGCTGGACAACGCAGCACTTGCCGATCGCGTCGCCGCCTTCGCACCGGCGATGACCGTCGTCAGCACGGCGCCCACTTATCTGTTTTGGCGCTGCGCGCCGCCCGAGCTGCGTGTGCCCGCCGACTTCCTCAACCGCCTCGCCGGGCGCGGCGGCCACACAGTGGCTGTCGGGCCGCACGGCTCGGCGACGCCGGCGCCGACGCTGCGCAAGCTGGGCGTCGATGTCGTCGTGCGCGGCGAATGCGAAGAGGTCGTCGCCGAACTCGCCCGCAGTGACGATTGGAGCGCCGTGCCCCACACCGCTCGTTTCTACGAGGGAACACTTGTCGGCGATGGCGGCGTTCATGCCAGTTCGTTTGTCGATCATCCGCCGCTCAGCTGGCCGTCCGATTGGATTGCCGCGCATTTGCACCATCACCACCGGTTCGACGACGATCAGCTGGGCTTCGGAGCCGAGGTCGAGGCGTCTCGCGGCTGCCCCTACAATTGCAGCTTCTGCGCCAAGATCGATTTCCGCGACGCCTACCGCCGCAGGAACCACGATGCGATCACCGCTGAAATCGATCGGCTGATCGGGCAAGGCGTCGGCTACATCTATTTTATCGACGAGATCTTCCTGCCGCAGAAGGCGCTGCTGGAGGCACTGGTCGATCGCGACGTCAAGTTCGGCGTGCAGACCCGCATCGATCTTTGGAAGCCGGAGCTCCTGGAACTGCTGGGTGCCGCCGGCTGCGTTTCGATCGAAGCCGGCCTTGAAAGCCTGACGGTGGAAGGCCGGGCCATGCTGGCAAAGCGTTGCCGGCTGGACACCGAGGAACTGGCCGCTTTGCTGGTCAATGCACGACGTCACGTTCCGTTCGTCCAGGCCAATCTGATCGGCGTCGTCGAGGACGATCCGGCT
Organism: Mesorhizobium sp. L-2-11; assembly: GCF_016756595.1. NCBI lineage: Bacteria > Pseudomonadati > Pseudomonadota > Alphaproteobacteria > Hyphomicrobiales > Phyllobacteriaceae > Mesorhizobium > Mesorhizobium sp. L-2-11. The sequence continues at coordinate 4,958,190 of NZ_AP023257.1, forward strand.
CTGGTCGATCATTGGCGCAAGCACCTCATTGACCGCGGCGTGTGGGCCAACGAGCCGGTGCCGCTCTATCCCTACCCAAGTTCGCCCAGCTATCGCGAGCTTTGGGGCGAGCCCGACGATCTCGCCTGGGAGCGCGCCCACGAGCATTACCTGGCCTCGTTCCAGACGTTCAGCGACATCCAGGAGAAGCGCCCGCGAGCGCTGGCCGAGTTGGAGGTGACATGTTGCAGTCACTGATCCGCCGCCCGCGGCGAATCCTGATGACCGTCGATGCCGTCGGCGGCGTCTGGCGCTACGCGCTCGATCTGGCGCGGGAGTTGGCTCATGCCGGCGACAGCATCGTGCTCGCCGGGCTAGGCCCGGGACCGTCCGCAGCGCAGGCGAAGGAGGCGCAGGCTTTCGCTGATTTGGCGTGGCTCAAGACACCGCCGGACTGGATGACCCGCAATGAGGACGATCTGGAAATGTTGCCGCAGGAAGTGCGCGCGCTTGTTGGCGACTACGCGATCGACCTCGTCCATCTCAATGCGCCGACCCAGGCCGTGGGACTTGATCTGCCCTGCCCGGTCGTGACGGTCTCGCACTCATGCGTTGTGACCTGGCTCCACGCCGTCAGGGGACAGGCTGTGGACGGCGAATGGGCCTGGCAGAGGGACCGCAACAGACGTGGTTTCGATTGGGCCAATGCGGTAGTCGCGCCCAGCCGCAGCCATGCCGACATGCTCGAGGCCTGTTACGGGCCGATCGCCCGGCTGAGCGTTGTCAGCAACGGCGCACGGCCGGGTCCAAAGGCAGAGAGGCGCGAACCAGTGGTTCTCGCCGCCGCGCGCTGGTGGGACGAAGCAAAGAACGCAGCTACGCTGGACCAGGCAGCAGCACTGACGAAATGGCCGGTCTTTGCTGCCGGGCCGCTCGAGGGCGGCGATCGCCAACGCGCCAATTTCAGCAATGTCGTTCCTCTGGGTCCTGTCTGCCACGATGAGGTGCGTCGCTTGATGGCGGGGGCCGGCATCTTCGTATCGCCGTCCGTCTATGAACCCTTTGGCCTTGCCGCACTGGAGGCAGCGACGTCCGCAACGCCTTTGGTGCTCGCCGACATCCCGACCTATCGCGAATTGTGGAATGGCGCGGCCATGTTCTACGACGTGCATGATCCTCGCGATCTCGCCAGATGTGTCGATGGTCTCTCTGACGACACCCAACACAGGCGCCGGCTCGGCGACGCCGCCGCACGCCGGGCGCGCAAGTTTTCGCCGGAAAGGCAGGCGGCGGCCATGCGCGACATCTACCATCGGGCCGCGCCGGCCGTTGCGGAACGCTGACAATGCGGTTTCTGTTCTATACCCATTCGGTCGTTTCCGACTGGAACCACGGCAACGCGCATTTCCTGCGCGGCATCATGCGGGAGCTGGTTGCACGCGGGCACCAGGCGATCGCGCTGGAGCCAGCAGACGGCTGGAGCCGTTCGAACCTGCTGGCAGAGAGAGGGCCCTTCGCGGTCGAGCGCTTCAGAAAGGATTTTCCGGATCTGATGTCGGTGACCTACGACGCCTCCTTCGACCATGAAGGCTGGATTGCCGGCGCCGATGTGGTGATCGTCCACGAATGGACCGACCCGGGCCTTGTCGAGCGCATCGGCAGGACCAGGGCGAATGGAGGAGGCTTTACGCTTCTGTTCCACGACACCCACCATCGCGCCGTCTCGGCGACGCAGGCGATCTCGGCTCTGCGGCTCGAGCATTATGACGGCGTGCTCGCCTTCGGCGAGGCGTTGCGGGAAAGCTACCTTCGTGCCGGCTGGGGCAAACGTGCCTTCACCTGGCACGAGGCGGCCGATGAGCGCCTGTTCAAGCCGCATCCGGAGATCGCCCCTACAGCCGACCTGATCTGGATCGGCAACTGGGGTGATGACGAGCGCAGTGCCGAAATCAAGGAATTCCTGATCGATCCAGTGGAAGAGCTTGGCCTGGCTGGCACTGTTCATGGCGTGCGCTATCCACGCGAAGCGCTCGCCGATCTTGCCGCCGCCGGCCTGGGTTACGAAGGCTGGATTGCCAATGCCGACGTGCCCAAGGCATTCGCCGCCCACCGCGTTACCGTCCACATCCCGCGGCGCCCATACCGCGAGAATCTGCCCGGCATCCCGACGATCCGCATGTTCGAGGCGCTCGCCTGTGGCATCCCGCTCGTTTCGGCGCCTTGGGCCGATGTCGAACAACTCTTCAGGCCAGGCATCGACTTTCTTTTCGCGCGCGACGGATCCGAGATGCGCCGTCATCTTCGCGACCTGCTGGACGATGCTGACCTGGCCGCCTCTCTGGTGAGATCCGGCCTCGAAACCATTCGGAGGCGACACACTTGCCGGCACCGGGCCGACGAGTTGTTCGACGTGCTCGCCGATTGCGGCAACCGCCAAGCCATCGATCGCATCGTTATAGAGGAGACAGTCGCATGAAGATTGCATTTTATGGATCGAGCCTGCTGTCGTCCTATTGGAACGGCGCGGCGACCTATTACCGCGGATTGCTCAAGGCTCTTTCTCAGCTCGGCTACGAGATCACTTTCTATGAACCGGACGTCTACGACCGGCAGAAGAACCGCGATATCGAGGCACCGGACTGGTGCAACGTCGTCATCTACGAGGCGACCCCGCATGCGCTGATGCAGGTGGCAGCAAGCGCAGGCGAAGCCGACATCGTCGTCAAGGCGAGCGGAGTTGGCTTCGAAGACGACGCGCTTTTGCGCGCCGTGCTCGACCACGCCCGGACGGATGCGCTGACAGTGTTCTGGGATGTCGACGCACCGGCCACTCTGGGCCAATTGCGCGACGAGCCGGATCATCCCCTGCACCGCGCTTTGCGGGAGATCGACCTTGTCCTCACCTATGGCGGCGGCGATCCGGTCGTCTGGGCTTATCGTGCCCTGGGGGCTGCCGAATGCGTGCCGATCTACAATGCGCTCGATCCCGAAACGCACCATCCGGTCGCGAAGGACAAGCGTTTCGCCTGCGACCTTGCCTTTCTCGGCAACCGCCTGCCGGACCGTGAAGCGCGCGTCGAAGCTTTCTTCCTTGATCCGGCCAGCCGTTCGGGCGATCAGCGTTTCCTGCTCGGCGGATCGGGTTGGGGTGACAAGCAGCTACCGCCAAATGTCGCATGGCTCGGCCACGTCGGGACGCGCGACCACAATGCGTTCAATGTCACCCCCAAGGCGGTGCTGAACATCAGCCGCGACAGCATGGCCGCCAACGGCTTTTCGCCTGCCACGCGGGTCTTCGAGGCTGCGGGTGCCGGCGCATGCCTCATCACCGACGCCTGGCTCGGCGTCGAATTGTTCCTGGCCCCTGGGGAAGAGATCCTCGTGGCGCGCGATGGCAACGATGTCACTGAGATCATGCGCACCCTCACCCCCCAGCGGGCAAGGGCGATCGGCGCATCTGCGCTTCGGCGTGTTCTCGCCGAGCATACCTATGCGTTAAGGGCCGCTGTGGCCGACGCTGTCTTCAGGCGTCATTTCGAGCGCCCTACCGTGGAGGCAGCCGAATGACCAGGCAGCTCGATATCGTCTTTCTTGGCCTGTCCTTGTCCTCTTCATGGGGAAACGGCCACGCCACGACCTTTCGCGGCTTGCTCAAGGGCCTGCACCAGCTTGGCCATCGCATCACCTTCCTCGAGCGCGACGTGCCATGGTACGCGAACCATCGCGATCTGCGTGACCCGGATTTCTGCAGGTTGCGCTACTACGAAACGACGAACGATCTTCGTCGGACCTATGCCGGCTGCCTGCAGCAGGCCGATGTCGTGGTGGTCGGATCGTTCGTTCCGGAGGGGCGAGCCGTCATCGACATCGTCGCCTCCCTGTGCACGGGCCAGTTCTGCTTCTTCGACATCGACACGCCGGTCACGCTGGCAAAGCTCGCCGCGGACGATTGCGACTACCTATGCCGCCGGCAAATTCCGTATTTCGATGTCTATTTCTCATTCACCGGCGGGCCAACGCTCGCCCGTTTGGCGGCGGATTTTGGTGCACGGCGCGCCGAGCCGCTCTACTGCTCCGTCGACCCGGAGCGGCATCGCCGAACGGCCGATCCAATCTGCTGGGATCTTGGCTATCTCGGAACCTACAGCTCGGACCGGCAGGCGACACTGGATGCTCTCCTGCTCGAACCGGCAAGACGCATGCCGGACCGTCGCTTCGTCGTGGCCGGCTCGCAATTTCCGTCCGAGACCGTCTGGCCAAGCAATGTCGATCGCATCGAGCACTTGCCGCCGGCGGACCACGCCTCGTTCTACAGCCGCCAACGCTATACGTTGGACGTCACACGCAGCTCCATGATAGCGGCTGGGTGGTCCCCCAGCGTACGCCTGTTCGAGGCGGCGGCCTGTGGCACCGCGATCATCAGCGATCGCTGGACCGGTCTGGACAGCTTCTTTCCGACAGCCACGATCAACACGGCCGGCCAAGCCGAAGAGGTGATCGATATCCTGTCCAGCCAACCCGACCGCGTCAGGCTGGCTATGGCCAAGCGAGCGCGTGCAACGATCCTGGCGGCACATACAAGCGCCGCGAGAGCCCGCGAGTTCGTTTCGCTGCTGGCGCGGCCAGGATCGGCACGTCCAGCTCTCGATCTGGACATCGAAAGTGCAGCATGACTGGCAGACAGGAGAAAATAGAGATGCGGCGATCAAGAAGGACGCAACGGACCAGAACGGCGCTTGTCGCCGGCGGCGCGGGTTTCCTCGGTTCGCATCTTTGCGAAACACTGCTTCAGGCCGGGTGCCGGGTGATCTGTGTCGACAATTTTCTTACCGGTCGGATGGAGAACATCGTCTCGCTGCTGGACAGTCCTCGTTTCCGGCTGATCGAGCAGGATATTTGTCGACCATTGGACCTTGCTGAGCCGGTCGACCGCATTTTCAACCTGGCGTGCGCAGCATCGCCGCCGCGCTACCAGGCCGATCCAATCCACACCACGCGAACCTGCGTGATCGGAACCCTCAATCTGCTTGAGCTCGCCGCCCGAGACAATGCGCGCTTCCTGCAGGCATCGACAAGCGAAGTGTATGGCGATCCCGAACAGCACCCGCAAAGGGAAGACTATGTCGGTCACGCGAACTGCACCGGTCCTCGTGCCTGCTATGACGAGGGCAAGCGAACCGCCGAAACCCTGTGCTTCGACTATTTGAGAACCGAAATGGCCGACATCCGGGTCGCGCGCATCTTCAACACCTATGGTCCGAGGATGGATCCTGCCGACGGCCGGATCGTCTCGAATCTGGTAATGCAGGCGCTCGAGAAGAGGCCACTGACGATTTTCGGCGACGGGCTGCAGACCTGGTCGTTCTGCTACGTCTCCGATCTGGTCGACGGCCTGGTCCGCCTGATGGATGTCGACCCCAATCCGCGCCAACCGGTCAATCTGGGCAATCCCGGGGAATTCACCGTTCTTCAACTGGCGGGATTGGTGAGGGATATGACCCATAGCAGCTCGGTCTTCAAATTCCTGCCACTGCCGCAGGACGACCCTCGCCGGCGGCAACCGGACATTTCCCGTGCAAAAGCCCTTCTCGACTGGTCGCCAAAGGTACCGCTCAAGCAAGGCCTGATGCAGACGATCAGCTATTTTACGGAGCTCGAGGCCAGCCGTAACGAGGACCGAATTTCCCCAATTGCGACAAGCGTGAGGTCCGCTTCAGGCCGGCTGCAAAACCTGCCGGCCTGAAGTCGGTGAGAGCTGCGCCCTCGGCATGATCGTGGTGAGGACCTGACCGTCCCGAAAGGCGCTTTCACTTTTCCTCATTGTGGGAACATCCGGTCGAGCTCGCCGTTGGGCGAAGATATCGGCAGGGAGAACGGACCCGTGCATCGAAAACGATCCGCCAAGGACATCGAGCAAATGGCCGAACGGGAAGCGGCTGCCTTTCTGAGACGTGCCTCGATCACCTACCTCGAATGCTGTGTGAGCCTGATGATGACGCATCTTGAGCGCGAGGAAGTGGCCAGCATCCTGGAAAAAGAAGCGGACATGCTGCGAACGCTCGACTGAGACTTGCGACACACAGGGCGCAGCTCTGATCCGATTAGAGGTTCGTGATTTTTCCAGGTCGCAAGGAACATTCGCGGCAGTCGACAGTTCGGCGCGAGGAACATACCTTCAACAGCGATGGCGGCAGTTTCGTGGGATCAAAAAAGGTACGGATTGGAATAGTCGGCGTCGGCAATTGCGCATCCTCCCTTGTCCAGGGCCTCTCATATTATCGGGACGCCAGCGGCAATGAGCCGATACCAGGCCTGATGCATGCTGACCTCGGCGGCTATCATGTCGGCGATATCGAGGTGGTTTGTGCTTTCGACGTCGCCAAGGGCAAAGTTGGGCGTGATGTGGCCGAAGCCATATACAATGCGCCCAACAATACCTTCCGGTTTGCCGATGTTGCGGCAACCGGCATTCGCGTCGAGCGCGGACCGACACTTGACGGCATCGGCAAATATCTGCGCGATGCGATCGAGGAGGCAGAGGAGCCGGTCGCGAATGTCAGCGCGCTGCTTCGGGAAAGCGGCGCGGACGTCCTGGTTTCATATCTGCCGGTCGGCTCGGAAGAAGCCACGCGTTTTTATGCCGAGTGTGCGCTCGAGGCCGGTTGCGCCTTCGTCAATTGCATACCGGTCTTTATCGCATCGCGGCCGGAATGGCGCCGGCGCTTTGAACAGCGCGGTCTGCCACTGGTCGGCGACGATATCAAAAGCCAGGTCGGCGCGACGATCGTGCACCGGTTGCTCGCCAATCTGTTCCGCGAGCGCGGCGTCCGCATCGACCGCACCTATCAGCTGAATTTCGGCGGCAACACCGATTTCCTCAACATGCTGGAGCGCGAGCGGCTGGAATCCAAGAAAATCTCCAAGACGCAATCCGTGGCCAGCCAGTTCGATGTTCCCCTGGAGGCCGGCAACATCCATGTCGGCCCCAGCGACCATGTGCCCTGGCTTACCGATCGAAAATGGGCCTACATCCGCGTCGAAGGCACGACGTTCGGCGGCGTGCCGCTGAATGCAGAGCTCAAACTGGAAGTATGGGATTCGCCCAACTCGGCCGGAGTCGTTATCGACGCTGTCCGCTGCGCCAAGCTGGCGCTCGACCGCGGCATCGCAGGGGCGCTGACCGGCCCCTGCAGCTATTTCATGAAGTCGCCGCCCGAGCAGTTCACCGATGCCGAGGCACGCCTGCGCACGCTGTCTTTCATCGCCGGGAGGGACGAGCCGATGCTTGATGCCGCGGAATGACGACGACGTTCCTCTTGATCCGCCATGCGGCGCACGACAATGTCGGCGACTATCTTGCCGGACGCATGGCTGGAGTTTGCCTCGGCGAAACCGGCAGGGCACAAGCCTCGCGCCTTGCCAGCCACATGGCGGCGCGGCCGCTGGCGGCAATCTGTTGCAGCCCGCGCGAACGAACCATGGAAACCGCAAAACCGATCGCAATCGCCTGCAAACCCGAGAAGATCACAATCTGCCAGGAGCTCGATGAGATCGACTTCGGCGCGTGGTCGGGCAAGACCTTCGAAGAGTTGAGCCAGGACGCCGACTGGCTGACGTGGAACAGTCACCGTCAGCAGGCGAGGACGCCCGGCGGCGAGACCATGCTGGACGTCCAGCAACGTGTCATCTCGCTGATGCAGCAGCTTCGCAAACGCCACCAGAACCAGTCCGTGGCACTGGTCAGCCATGCCGACGTGATCAAAGCCGCCGTCTGCAAGGTGCTCGGCCTGCCGCTGGGAGACTGCTTTCGCTTCGACATCGACCCCGCTTCGATCACTACGGTCGTGTCCGGTGACTGGGGCTCAAAGCTGATCCGACTGAACGAAGCCGTCTGACGAGGACTGCCGGATGCGTATGGTCATTTTCGGTCTCACCGTCACCTCCTCGTGGGGAAACGGGCACGCGACGCTATGGCGCGGGCTGATCCGTGCGCTCGGCCGGCTGGGCTGGTCGGTCAGCTTTTTCGAACGCAACACCCCATACTATGCCGGCGCACGCGATCTTGATCATCTCGATGGCGGCGATGTCGTTCTCTATCCGGAGTGGGAGGACATTCGCCATGTCGCGGAACAGGCGATCGGGCAATCCGACGTCGTCATCGTCACGTCCTATTGTCCCGACGCCGTGGAGGCATCGCGCCTGGCGCAGCAGGCCTGTCGCGGGCTGAAGGTTTTCTACGATCTTGACACGCCAGTCACACTCGCCCGCATCGAACAAGGTCTGCGACCGGCCTATTACGGGCCCGAAGGGCTGCGCGATTTCGACCTCGCCCTGAGTTATACGGGCGGAACCGCAATCGATGCGCTGAAAACGCTGCTGGGTGCCCGCCGTGTCTTGCCTCTCTACGGCCATGTCGATCCCGAGCGACACCGGCCGGCCGAGCCCCGGGCTGAATTCGCCGGGGATTTATCCTATCTCGGAACCTATGCGGCCGATCGCCAGGCCGGCGTCGAAAAGCTGCTGGTCAGCACGGCAGCGCGCCTGCCGGACCACCGCTTCGTCATCGGCGGCGCCCAATATCCGCACGAATTTCCGTGGGGCGAAAACATCTTCTTTGTCAGGCACCTTCCGCCTGCGGATCATCCGGCCTTCTTCTGCTCATCGCGTCTGACGCTGAATGTGACCCGTGAGGCGATGGCCAAGAGGGGCTGGTGTCCTTCGGGCAGGCTGTTCGAGGCGGCAGCCTGCGGCGCGGCGATCGTCAGCGACAACTGGCCCGGGCTGAGCAGTTTTTTCCAGCCCGGCAGCGAGATCATCCTGGCGGATAGCACCGACGACGTGGTCGCGGCAGTCGGCTTGCCCGACAGCGAAGTCGACGCAATCCGGCGCCGGGCCCGCGAGCGGGTGTTGGACGAACACACCTCTGCGCAACGCGCCAGGGAACTGGACCGCCTCCTGTCCGATGCATTGCAGTGCTTGATGGCGGGCGAGCCGCTGAAGGAAGCAATCTGATGTTGGGCATTGTGCCCGCCGCCGGCCGCGGCAGCCGCATTCAACCGCTCGGCTTCTCAAAGGAGCTCCTGCCGGTCGGCAGCCGCATCGACGGCCAGACCGAGCGTCCTTGCGCGGTGAGCGAATATCTGGTGCGCCGCATGGTGCGCAACGGCGTCGACAAAATCTGCTTCGTCATCGGATCGGGAAAATCGGACATTCTCGAATACTACGCCGCCGGCTACGGCGACGCCGCCGCATTGTTTGTCGTGCAGCCCAACCCCGTCGGGCTTTGCGACGCAATCTTCCGCGCCGCGCCGCTGGTCGCGGCGGACGAGACGGTTCTGGTCGGCCTGCCCGACACGATCTGGTTTCCGGAAGATGGCTTTTGCCGCCTGCCGGACGACCGGCTGTCGTTTTTGCTGTTCCCGGTGGATCACCCGGAACTGTTCGATGCCGTCGTTCTCGACGGGGATGACCTGGTGAAGGAGATCCAGGTCAAGCAACAAGCCGCCGCATCGAACTGGATTTGGGGGGCGTTCAAGATGCCGGGCCGCATACTCCACCAGCTTGCCGCGCTTTGGCGCGAACGGGATCAAAGCGACGAATATGTCGGTACCCTGATCAACGCCTATCTGGCGGCCGGCGGTGAGGCTTGCGGCCTCAAGGCAGGCACCGCCTATGTCGACGTCGGCACGTTCAACGGCTACCGCACGGCGCTGCGGCTTCTCGAGAACAACGACACCACGTCGCAGGACCCGAAAAACCTCATGTTCGTGCTGCCGGGGCAGGCGCAGATACCAAGCCATCCAGGCGAAGGAGGCTAGCCATGCTGCATTCGAACGCCGAAATACGCCGCCGCATCGATGCCCTTGGCCCGTGGTTCCACAATATGGAGTTGGCGGGCGTCGAAACCGCCCCCGACCATTTCCTCGGCAACTATCCGCTGATCAAATGGCGCAAGTTCGCCGACGCCATTCCTGCCGATCTGTCCGGCAAGGCCGTGCTCGACATAGGCTGCAACGCCGGCTTCTACTCGATCGAGATGAAGCGACGCGGTGCCGGCCGCGTCCTCGGCATCGATTTCGATGAAGCCTATCTGGCGCAGGCGCGGTTCGCCGCCGAAATCGCGGACTGCGACATCGAATTCCAGCAGCTGTCGGTCTACGACGTCGGCGCCCTGCGGGAGACATTCGACATCGTCCTGTTCATGGGCGTGCTGTATCACCTGCGCCACCCGCTGCTCGCTCTCGATCTGATCCGGGAGCACGTTGCCGGCGACCTGATGATCTTCCAGTCCATGCAGCGCGGCAGCATCGAACTGCCTGCACTCGATGAGAACTATCCTTTCTGGACACACGATCTGTTCGACCGACCGGAGTTTCCCAAGCTGCATTTCGTCGAGCATCGCTATGCCGACGACCCGACCAACTGGTGGATTCCCAATCGCGCCTGCACCGAAGCGATGCTGCGCAGCGCTGGCTTCGAGATCGTGCTGCACCCGGAGCAAGAGGTTTATTTCTGCCGCGCCGCCGGTGAGCCGGCCGGCGGCGGCGCGGTCTACCCGTCGAAAGGACCACTTCATGATTGAAGCCGCGATGATCTGGAACGAGCCGAACAACAAATCCCATTGGGATCCCGAACTCGACCCCGACTGGAGCCGCTTCGCCAACATGGCAATACTGGCCGCCGATGCGATCGCATCGGCAAACCCCGCCGTCACCAGGATCCTGGGCGGCATTTCGCCGATCGATGCCGATTTCATGGCACTCATGAAGCAATACGGGGTGCTCGATCATGTCGATGCCGTCGGTGTGCATGGCTTCCCGCTCGATTGGAACCTCTGGCAGATTCAGGAATGGCCCCAGAAGATCGGCGAGATTTCGACCGTCACCGATCTTCCCGTATGGGTCAGCGAAGTTGGTGTGTCGAGCTTCGGGGCTGAGGAGGTACAGCTCTGGGGTTTGCGTCGGAGCGCCGAACTGCTGCTCGGCAATGCCGCGCGCGTGCAATGGTACAGCCTCTACGATCTTCCGCGCGAATGGGGGGCAACGACGCGTCATCGCGAGGCCGAAGGCTCGTCCTACTATCGCCACTTCTACATGGGCCTGCTCCGCGAAGACGGCACGCCCAAACCGGCGCTCGAAGAATTCCTGCGTTACGCACCCGGGATGGGGCTGGTGCAATGGTTCCACTTTGAAGATCCCCGGCTGGACGACGCCGTCGCCTGGATGAAACGGCTGGGCGTCACCAATCTGCGCACCGGGCTTTCCTGGGCCGACAGTTTCAGACCGAATGCGCAGGATTGGTACGACCGGCAGATGGAAGCACTTGCCGATTTCGACGTGACCATCACCTTCTGCTTCACGCCAGAGCACCGCGGAGTGATGCCGCATCACACCAGTCCGCCGCTGATGCCGGAGGAATTTGCGGAGTTTTGTGCGACGATGACCCGCCGCTACGCTCCTGCCATGGCTGCCTCGCCGGTCAGAGCGGTGCGGGCTTCGGCAGCATGAGTGTGTCATGCAACACGCACCCGACAGGTCCGGACCGCTTGCCGAATTCGCGGCCTTGTTGCTAGGTGCTGCTCCGCACGGCTCTGACGGTGCTGAAATCATGATCGTTGTCGCGCATCCGGACGACGAGACCGTCGGCATCGGCGGGCATCTTGCCGGCTTGCGCGGATCTCGCATCGTTCATGTCACCGACGGCGCGCCGCGAGATCTTGAAGATGCGCGAGCATACGGCTTCGAGACGTGGCAGGACTATGCCGAGGCCCGCCATCGGGAGTTGGAGGCGGCGGTGGCGGCAGCGGGATTGCCGTCGACGGCGCTGATCAGCCTCGGTTATCCCGACAAGCAGGCCGCCGGAAATCTTGGCTCGCTCGCACGGGAGCTGACCGGCCTTTTGGCCGATCGCGGCATCAGCTTCGTCTGCACGCATCCCTATGAAGGTGGTCACCCCGATCATGACGCGACCGCCTTTGCCGTCCATGCGGCCTGCCATTTGCTGCGCCGCGACGGACGCCAGGCGCCGGCCATCGTCGAAATGGCATTCTATTGCGCCGGACCTGAGGGTGCGGTCCTTCAGGATTTCAACAGCCATTCCGGCAGCGAGTGCATCGAATTGCACCTTACCGAAGCTGCCTTCGAACGAAAGCAGCGCATGCTGGCCTGCCACCGGACACAGCAACGGACGCTGGCGCCGTTCACGGCGCGCGTCGAACGTTTCCGGGTGGCGCCTGCTTATGATTTCCTGGCGCTGCCGAACAATGGCAGACTTTACTACGAGGCGCTGCCGCTCGGCTTCGAGCCAGCGGCTTGGCTTCACGCCGCGGCGGCTGCGCATGAGGAGCTTGGGCTCGACCGGCCATGACCCTCACCGTCCTGAACGTCGCCTACCCTCTCGCGCCAGTCGGCCCGGATGCGGTTGGCGGTGCCGAGCAGGTGCTGTCGATGCTCGACCAGGCACTTGTGCGCGCCGGGCACGCTTCCATCGTGATCGGTTGCCGGGGCTCCAAAGCGGCGGGCGTCCTCATCGAGACGCCTGCTGAACCGGGTGTGCTCGACGATGCGGCGAAAAAACGGGCACAGCGCTCTCACCGCACCGCGATAGAAGTCGCACGCGCCCGTTGGCCGATCGACGTGGTTCATCTGCACGGCATCGATTTTGATGCCTATCTGCCTGATGATGGCCCGACCCTTGTAAGCCTGCACCTGCCGCTCGATTGGTACCCCGCGGATGCCTTGCGCCCCGCCCGCGACGATCTATGGCTTCACACCGTCTCGGTGGCCCAACAGAGGACCGCGCCGCCGGGTGCCAGGCTGCTGGCACCCATTCCAAACGGCGTCGATATCGACGCGCTGAGCGGTCGCCAGTCCAAGCGCAGCTTCGCGCTGGTGCTCAGCCGCATTTGCCCGGAAAAGGGCATCCACCTGGCACAGGACGCGGCCAAACAGGCTGGCGTGCCGCTGATCATCGGCGGCAAGGTTTACCCCTACGAAACGCACGCGCAGTACTTTCGTGACGAAGTCCAGCCGCGCCTCGGCAATCGGCGCCGCTTCCTCGGCCCGCTCGGCTTCGTCGCGAAGCGGCGCTTTCTCAACGCTGCCCGCTGCCTGGTCATTCCCAGCCTTGCCGCGGAAACCAGCTCGCTTGTCGCGATGGAAGCTCTCGCCTGCGGCACGCCGGTCGTCGCCTTTCCCAACGGCGCGCTGCCGGACGTGGTCGAACACGGCAAGACGGGCTTTCTGGTCAATGACATCCGTGAGATGGCGGAGGCCATCGTCGCAGCATCCGGCCTGGATGCCGAGATATGCCGGGCCGAAGCGCGGCGGCGCTTTTCGCTAAAGCAAATGATTTCGTCTTACATGGACGCCTACCATGCGCTGGCAGGGCTTGGTGCCGGCCGCAGGCGCCTCTCGACGGTGCAGTGAGCGGTTTTCATGCTCCGCTCCGAGATCATCGACGACCTGGCCGCTCTTGCGGCGCTGGCGCCGCGCTGGCGGGAGCTCTGGGCGCACAGCCGGACAGCGACGCCGTTCCAAAGCCCAGCCTGGCTGGTGCCGTGGTGGCGCGCATTCGCGCCCGGAGAGTTGGCCACGATCGCCGTCTGGCGAGGCGACGATCTAGTGGGATTGGCGCCGCTTTACCTGGAACAGACAACTTCCGGGTCGAGACTGCTTCCGGTCGGGATTTCGTTGAGCGACTATCTGGATATCCTGTGTTTGCCCGGCATCGAAGCGGCTGTCGCCGCCGTTATTGCCGACCGGGTTGTTGCGATCGATTGGTCGCAATGGATTTTACCGGACCTGCCGGCCGGTGCTGCCGGTCTCGCTATCGCGCACCCTGCGCTGGAGGCGGGTCAACTCGTCGACCACGCAGCTTGTCCCGTGCTGCCGATCGCTGGCGACAATGCGCTCGCGGTCTGCGTTCCAGCGCGACGGAGACGCCAGTTGCGCCGCGCGCACAATGCCGCACGCAGGCGCGGCTGCGTCTCCATCATACCGGCGCAGGCCGATTTCAAAGCGTTTTTCGATCACCTGGTCCGCCTTCACGGCGCGCGTTGGGCCGGGCGTGGCGACGGCGTTCTGGCCGATCCAGCTGCAGAAGAATTCCATCGGCAGGCGCTTCCCATGCTTGCCGCACAGGGTCTTGTCCGATGCTGGCTTGTTGCTATCGATGATGCGGTCGTTGGCGCCTATTACGGATTTCATCATCGCCACCGCGCCTACGCCTACCTTGGCGGTTTTGATCCGGCCTATGCCGAGGAAAGTCCCGGCGCAATCCTGATCGGTCACGCGATCGCCGAAGCGGCTCGTGAAGGGGCGCGGGAGTTCGATTTTCTGCGCGGCCAGGAGAGCTACAAGTATGGCTGGGGCGCCGTCGACCAATGGACAATGCGAAGGGTCTGGACGCGGAGCATGGCTCAATGAGCACCACCGGACGAAAGCCATCGCCACAGGCGGCGTCGACAGCAAAAATGGTGATCGAGGAGTGCATGGCCGACGGCGCCTGCGTCGAAGCCATCATCGCCAGACTGGCGCTGCGCTTCGAGACCGGGGTCGATGCCGCAGAATTGGCCGATGTGGCGCTGGAAATGAGTTCAGCCGAACTGCGAAAACGCGACAGGCTGGAGCGGATCGCCGATCTGCTTCGTCACAGGTCTGACATCTTCGCCACGCTGCGCCAAACAGCGGCGGCCGTCCGCCATGAACGCGATGAATGGGAAACCGACGCCGCGGTCGTCAGGCGGCTGGCCGCCGGCTTTGATGCCGCGGCGACGATCTCCCAGGCGGCGAGCGTTCAGCTGTCTTCGTTGGGAGACGAGGAGAAACTCAGCGCCGCCACCGACGAGATCGCCGCCTGGTTGGAGGGGCAAGGCTTCACCGGCACCGACCGTGATATTCTGGACATTGGTTGTGGCATCGGGCGTTTCGAACGCGCGCTCTCGCATGCAGCGCACCGGATCGTCGGCATCGACATATCCCCGGAGATGATTTCGGTCGCTCGTCGGCGATGTGCCGGGCTGCGCAATGTGGACCTGCGGCCGACCTCTGGTCTCGATCTTGCCGATTTCAGCAACGCGAGCTTCGATTGCGTGCTGGCCGTCGACAGCTTCCCCTACCTGGTGCTGGCTGGCCTGGCGGAGCGGTATTTTGAGGAAATTTCGCGTGTTCTGAAACCGTCAGGCAGGGCGGCACTTCTGAATTACTCCTATCGCGGATCGCCGGCGCTGGATCGGGCCGACGTTCACCGCCTTGCCGAAGCCCACGGCATGCAGGTCATGGTTGACGGCGAGAAGCCGTTCCTTCTGTGGGACGGCAATGCCTTTCTTCTTACGGCATCCGACGGAACATTACGGCCCAAAGATTGTTCGGGCGTCAAACAGGCAAGGGCACAATCCGAAGGAGGACTAGATGGCGCCCGGCGGCAAGATAGACATCACCTCTGCCGTCAAGGTAAAGGCTCCGACGCCGGCGCGATGACGATTTGGGCCGAGGACAAGGTCGAGGAAACGCGGAAGCTGCACACCGAGCAATGCCGGCTCGTTGGCAATCGGATCAACTCCGATCAGTATCACGCCGCAGATCGGCTCTCCCAAGACTGACTGCTGCAACCGCAGACGCCAATCATGACCAGTGGCCAGTCCAGGTCGCGAGAGTCGAAATGTCGAGCGCACCCGGGACTAGTGCCGGGAGGACCCGAGGGGAAAGCATAGGCTTCCCCGACGAGACCAGCAGCTTCGATACACAATGCCGTGCAAGGGACGGGCTGTGCAAGGGACGGGCTGTGAGGACGGCGCTGGCTGTAAGGATGGCGCGCGAATTCTTGCAAACCCTGATTGCCGTCACCACACTGGTGAAGGGACTGATTCGTTAAGAGAACACTATGTCTCGCTCGAGCGACGATAGCATCAGCCCGCAACTCCGGCTGGCAATAGACCGGAAGATCGCATCTCTGCTGACTGCCATCGAGCAGGAAAAGGTCCCCGACCGGCTGACCGACCTTGCGGTTCAACTGCAGAATGCGCTTGTCGAGAAGCGTCGATGCAAAGCAAAGAAACAGGACTAGACCCTCCCTTCGTCATCCTAGGGCAAACCCTGGGATGACGAAGGCGTGGTTGCTCTAGCTATCGACGCCTGTCGACTGCGAAGTTTCCCTGGGCTTCCGACAAGTGATTGCGTCTTTCTACCAATGTCTGCAAGGAACTTTCGCCGAGGTATTCTAGCACGCTGGCACGCGCTCGGTTAAGGCGGCTTTTTACCGTTCCCACCGCGCAACCGCATATTTCGGCAGTTTCTTCATAGCTGACGCCAAGAACCCCGATCAGCATCAGGACCTCGCGCTGATGCTGCGGCAACCTCTGGACCGCATTGGAGACTTCCTTGCTCTGAACGGACCACTCCTGCGTCGCTTCCGTAATCGGGATTGCGGAGGCGCAGTCAAGCAGGCCTGGCTTTTCCCTGTCGGCGGCCTTGATGCGCGTATAGTAGGTATTGCGCATGATGGTGAAGAGCCACGACTTCATACGCGTTCCGGGCTCGAACTTGTCGATGTTGGCAAGCCCTTTGGTCAATGTCTCCTGGACCAGGTCGTCGGCATCGTCGGGAACACGGCAGAAGGTGCGGGCGAAGGCTCGCAAGGCAGGTATCAGGTCAACGATGGAAACGTCATCCTTTTCCTGGTTGGCCAAGGCGTACCCCCTGGAGGACAATAGTCCAACTCCCAGCAAGAACGAGTTGATGAACGCAGCCAAGCTAAATGCATGAAGGTTTGGATCGTTCCGGACATCGAATAAGTCGCTGGAAAATCTCGGATCGGGCGAACGCACATCTGTCGCCCGATGGCCGGCCTGCAGCAAGTCCGCGGGCCGTCTATGAGCGATCGTTGTTCTTAGCCGCCTCCTCTCGCTGCTTTTTCAGGACTTCGTCAGTCCCGACCAGCTTTTTCGCCCCGCCGGATATCGCCGTGGACACCACGGCAGGCGGGTCGCTCGCGGGAAAAGAATCCTCAAGCCCGGCCTGCAACTGGTCTTCCAGGGTTTGCGGCTCTTCCGACCGACCAGGCGTCCTTCGGGTTTCCGCCTCCTCCAGCGGCTGTTTCATTTGCGGCGAACACCGGACCTCGCGAACGCAGGCGTAAAGCTGTTCGATGGCAAATTCCTTCATTGTCTCGAAATCCGCCCTCTCATCTTGCATTGCCTCGATCTGATCGACCATGGTCTTCTCGAACCGGTCAAGGCTGCGGCTTCCGCCAGCCTGGCAAAGACGCAACAATGCTTCGTGGAGCACTTTCGGAGCAAAATAAGCAGACGCCTCGAGCTTGAGCCGTTGCAAATGCTCTGGAGTCACCGCCTGAAGTTTTGACATATGCAGCCCTTTCGCCTGACGAGCATATCAACGGCGCTGGTCGGCAGATGTTCCAATCACCCCGCGACCGGGCTCTCTAAACGGGTCGCTCCGCCATGCGACCGCTCAGGCCAATAACAACCGGATCCGTGATCCTGCTCTTTCACCTGATATCTGCGCAGTGTCTTTGAACCCGTTGATTTGCTTGTGGATTCCGGTTCAAAATAATTTTATCCCGGCAACGGTCAGTCGGTCACGCCGGTTCAAGAATTCGAACGGCAGCGCTACCTTCATCTTCCGAGCGGAGCCTGGCGATCTTTGCCTGGGCTCCGCAAGCCTGTAGCACAAGGAACTACGCGGCGGCTTGGAGAGCGCGTTGGTTGACGCCACCCTCGCCTAAACCGGTCAGCGCTTCGTCCGTCGCGACCTCCTCCTTGAGCGTCTCTTTGAGAAGGGCGGCGACATCGGCCTTTCCCATCTGTTCTGCCCAGGCGACAAGAGTGCCGTACCGGGCGATCTCGTAATGCTCGACGGCTTGCGCCGCTGCGACCAGTCCGGCATCGAGCGCAGGAGCACCGTCATAGTCTTCGAGGATCTCAGAGCCTTCTTCAAGGATGCCGTCGATCGCCGGACAGCTCTTGCCACGTGCCGCCTTGCCGAATTTCTCGAATACCTCCTCGAGCCGGTCGACGTGAGCTTCCGTCTCCATGCGATGCTTTTCGAAGGCAGCAGTCACTTTTTCCGACTCCGCGCTTTTGGCCATTTTCGGCAGCACCCTCAGTATTTTCTTTTCGGCGTAGTAAAGATCTTTGAGCCCGTCGAGGAACAGGTCCTCAAGACCCTTGGTTGTCGCTTTCGCAGCTTTTTTTGCAGTTGCCATGGTCGTCTCCCGCTGAGGTTGGAGCTAGCCTCCTTAACCATGAAGGCGGTCCGATAACCCCGCCGGCCGGCAACAAGTTCCCTGATGATTCGAGCCGCTGGAAATTTTTCGCTTTAGGCCGCACAGGTGCTGCAAGGCTTACGCTGGTGAGGCGGCAGTGCGAGCAAATGGCTTCGCATATGGCAGCAACTTCAATCGATCCGCTTGATACGGCCCTTGTCGAGACGGAACACTCCATCCTGGCCGCCCTGCCTCTCAAAATCGGTTAGCAGATCGTCCCAGGTCCCGAGGAATTCGCCACAGTCGTCGCAAAAGATCCGGTCGTCAGGACCGGCGTCGGCCGGAATCCTCAGCCTTATCGTCAAGCAATAAGGGCATTCCAACTGGTGGTTAAGATACTGCTTGGTCATGGACGAACCTCGCTCGCGCCGGTCTGTCGAATTGGCAACTCTGTTGAACTGGTAAGAATGTACAGGGATGGGGCATTACGGCGAATGTTGCGATCCGGGGATAACGAGCGCGCCTCCTTCGGGGGCCGAATACTCAAACCCGATGAAAAACGCAGCGAGGATCAGCGCGCAGATTATTGCAATTGCTGCCAGTGCGGTTCTGGACAACGGCTTACGCGGTTCGCGGTTTTGCAACACTGAATCAGTCCGCTCTCGGTTCGAAGACGACGGAGGGGCAAGACGCCTGCATTCATTATATGCCGTCTTTGGTCGGAGGCCAGCCAGACTGGGCCGTCGGCGGAATGTTGTCGGAAGTCACCTCACCCCGCTCGAGTTTTCGAATGGCTTCATTGGCTTCGAGTTCATCCAGGCCGGAAAGCGGCATACCGTCAACCACGACGGCTTCCTCGCTCTCGTCGTCATAGACTTCCCACCAACCGTCCGAATCCTGTCGTTTTTTGTAGATGGTTGGCATGGCCGCTCCCCGACAGATTGGCTTTCGGGATTATGCCGAACAACTCAAGCCGCCCACGGATGTTCCCTAGCTAAGACATTAATCCGCCGCTTTCTTTGGCGGCTCGCGGGTCGCATGGGTGACGACGGTATAGCGCGTGATCGGACCCTCATCGGGGTCTTCTCCTTGAAAATGAACGTCCGCGTTCACCGGGAACCGGCTGATATTGCCGAACTTCTTGACTGCGGACGCACGCACCAGTTGGATGCCAGGGTCCTGCTTCATAATTTTTATTGCCGCAAGCTCGGCGGTACTGCTGCCGCCAATGCGCCAGCTGGCCTCGAGCACACCGGATCGCCAGATACCCGACGAATCGACACCCTGGCCGATATCGTAGTTGCGCCGCGAGGCGAAAAATCCAGGATACTCAGCCATCGCCGCGTCATAGGTCCTCGCCTGCGCAATTGCCAAAGCCAGTGCGCGGGGAAGCTGAAGGTCTTCGAGAGCTTCCCATCCGCCGCGCACGACAATGAGATCCGATCCGCCATAAACGGATTGTCCCGCATTATCGGTCGTCGTCGTTTGAGTGCCGTAGTAGGCGACCATGATCTCGTCGATCTCGGTTCTGCCAACACTCAATGTGACGACGTCACGAAGGTCGGCTTCGAGCACCAGACCGCACTCGTCGAAGTCGGGGGAGCGGTATTGCTCGAGCAGTCTCTCGACGTCAGCGACCGTGCGAACGATGTGCTGGTCCTGGCTTCGCGAGGCAAGCGGTGGCTTTAGTCGGGCCCGCCCGAGCCTCAGCAGGCGTCGCGCTGCTCGCAGCGCATCGTGCCGCGAAAACACGGTGTAGCCAGGCAATACTGCGGCGGCGACAGTTCTGCCGAAGCCGGTTGACCATTCTTTCGGTCGCTCGGCCAAGTCGTCGACCAGTTCATGGGTTATCGCCTTGGTGGTCGCGAAGCGCCAAGGCACCACGCCGCCGAAGAGGTCTTGCGGCCCGTTGATACCCAGCCGCGCCGCATCGCTGGCAAGCAAGCTGTCGTCCGGCACGAAATACAAGCCGCCGCCATTGCCGCTGCTGTTGCCCAGACCCTGCCGGAAGGCAAACCCCTTGAGCGTGGCAATGGTGCGGGCGACGGCAGCTATGGCTTCCCGCTCGTGCGCGTAGAGAGGCTCGCAGCCCGGCGCGGAGAATGCAATCACGGTGCCTTTTGGCTGGCTCGGCTGGGTGCCTCTGCGCTCGGTCATCTCGCTCGTTCCGGTGCTTCCTCGTTATGGCCCCAACGCTTCCTCGTTATTGGGCGCCGATGTTGCGGACACTACGCGCCCTGCCCCCAACCCGCTCTACCCGGAAGAGAACGCAGCAGATGGCAGAAACGTTCAGCCCGGCTTGGCAGGCTCGGGATGACCTGCGTTTTAATCATTCGCGTTGAATTTCGCGGCTGACGGTTCGCCGGCGTCGGCTTGCTAGGATGGCGGAAAGGGTGACCGGGCGGAAATCCCAGCTGTCGACGCCGGCGTCGTACTGGCGCGTGACCGGGCTCAGCCTGCCGTGGGAATGGCCATGCAGATTGATCGATTTCTTGCCGATCTGATTCCAGGTGCGAAAAGGATAGTGGCAAAGGATCAGCAACCTGCCGTCTATCGTCAGTTCCTTGTAATGTTGTGTGCTGGCCCAACCCGCAGCCTCTATGGTCGCCGCGCCATCATTGTTGCCGATGATCAGATGCTTCTCGCCATGAAGAGACGACAGCAGCGATGCAACGAATTCGGCCGATCCCTTGGCAAAGTCGCCGAGATGCCAGATCTCGTCGTCCGGGCTGACGGTTTCGTTCCAGAGCGAAATCAGCGCTCGATCGTGTTCGGCCAGCGAGCCGAATGGGCGGCGATCGATGCGCAGAATGCGGGGATCGCTGAAATGTGTGTCGGCCGTGAAATAGATCATGGTCGTTCACAGCCTTTGCGGACGTTGTCCGAACCTCGCCTTCCAGCTGCAATTGGCATTTGAGGTGGCCAACAAGATCAGACGCGGCTAACATACTCCTCGCTTTGGAGAGTGTCGTGCGCACGAGACGTTTCAGGAAGCCAATTGTCGTTCAACCCGGTCGGATCGATCGTGACAGGGTTGTTTTGTCTGTCGCAGATGCGGCTGAAGTGCTGCTGAGGGACTGGCCGACGCCAGCGTCCAAGTCGCGACTGGCTGCAATCGCTGCCTGCCTCGCTGTTATCCGCGGCGAAAAGCCGCCAAGGGTCGCGCGCCAGGCGTTCATCGTCGCGGCCAAGGACGCGAGGATCCTGCTCGGCGAACAAATCTAGACCGGCCGCCATCGGCGCCTAGCACGTGCTGGTTCAAGTCGTTGATGGACTCGAAGGGATTCAGCCCGGCCACAAACATGGCATAGGGCGATAGCCCATCGCGTCCCTTCATCGAATAGTTTCTTTCGGCATCGACTTTTCGGCCAGTCGCGAACATGTTGGCGGCCAGCCCTGCGCCGAAACCACTGTTCGGGAGCGGTCAGTCACCCAGTCCAAGCAGATCGCGCGTCACTAGCATCGAGAGGAGATGCTGCTCCATTTTGACCGCATTGGATCGGCGCGCGGGAAGGTCCGGCCTCCTGCTTGCAACTGTGCAAGTTTTCTGTATAATGCAGAAAATACAGAATGGAGCCGACATGCAAACCAAATCCGTGTCCACCGCCGAATTTATCCGGCATTTCGGGCGCTATCATGACGAGGCGCAGCGCGCGCCGCTCACCCTCACCAAGCATGGCCGCGCGTCAGTTGTCGTCGTTTCGGCCGAGATCTTCGAACGGCTGATGGCCCAGGGCGACCCACGCCGCGCCTACGCCGCCGGCGAGACGCCGCCGGAACTGGCCAAGATCCTTGTGACCGAGCTTGACCGCCAGTCGGCCGAATACGAGGCCGGAAAGAATGACTGATCGCTTCGCGAGCGGTTCGATCGTCAGCTATCCCTATCTCTGGCGCTGGCAACATGAGGAGGGGCGGGAGAATGCCGAAAAGGATCGCCCCGTCTGCCTCGCGATCACAGTTCGAGATCCTGAGCATGAGATTACCCATCTCGTCATTCTGCCAATTTCCGGCACACCGCCTCACCAAGGCCAGATGGCGCTTGAGATTCCGCCGCTCGAAATCCGTCGCGCGGGTCTCTCCATGTTCAAGCGCGGCTGGATCACGATCAGCGAGTACAACTATGACATAGCTGAACGGTCCTACTATTTCGAGCCGAACCAGAAGCCGCGCGGCAAGTTCGGCCCGACCTTTATGGAAGCGATCAGGCGCGCGATCCGCCCGATGCTCGCTGCTGAAAAAGGCCGCATAGACCGCACGCCCTAGTGGTCAGCGGCCATTCCACGCCCGCATCGCGAGCCTCACGCCCTCGCAAAGGGCCGCGGCAGTTATAAGAGGGATGTAGCTTATCCAATAAGCCCGTCACTAGATTAGATTAGATACGTTGCGATACCGGCCCAGATCGCCAGCTGCTGAAGTCGAGTTGCTCAAACAATCGCTCGATCCCAACCGCCATAGTGCTGGTCGCTGCGCGTGCCGCGCG
Source organism: Mesorhizobium sp. L-2-11 (assembly GCF_016756595.1). Lineage (NCBI taxonomy): Bacteria > Pseudomonadati > Pseudomonadota > Alphaproteobacteria > Hyphomicrobiales > Phyllobacteriaceae > Mesorhizobium > Mesorhizobium sp. L-2-11. The sequence continues at coordinate 4,980,871 of NZ_AP023257.1, forward strand.
GCAGGCTGAGCACGATCAGCGCCAGACCGATCGCAACGTCAGCCACGATCGCCAGGGTTTCACCGCCGGCAAGCACGAAGGGGGACATCGCGATCCATGCGCCAAGCACGACATTGAGGAAGCGCACCGGCCGGACCACTTCGGCCATGGCCGTGACTGCGACCATGATAATGAGACAGCCGAGGACGTGATCGCTGAAGTAAAGCGGTGGCTGCGTGCCGAAGAGCAATGGCGTCGTCATCAGCAAGGCGCCGAGCAGCGTGCTTGCTACAAGCGTCCACGGGAAGTTGACGCCGCCGGTGACAAACTCCTTCAGCACCTCGAAAACCGGACGGTCGAGGTCGGCCCCGGGCGTCTGGTTCTCCGACAGCGCCGGTCCGCCCATCCAGAAGGTACGCCAGAACGGCTCGCCTGCCCTCTTGGCGCCCCAGAGATACTGGATCGTCGCCAGCACCTCATCGACGGAGTAAGGGATCAGCACCACAGTGACGGCGGCCTGGACAATGCAGAGCGTGCACAGCGCGCCAATCAGCGGTGGCTGGATGATGATGAAGGAGACGCTGACCACGCCAAGCGGAATGATCAGCAAGCCGAAGAGGAGCACCATCCACGGCATGGTGCGCCAGCGCCGGCGGTCGCCGATCGCGCCGGCGAGGATATCGAGGCAATAGGCAAGCGCGCCGAGCCCGGCATCGGCGATCGGGAAACCTTTTGAGACCCATGACGTCACCACCGCCTCGCTGCCGTTGCGCACCGGCGCGCCGCCGGGGCCGAAGAACGGGTCCCACAGGCCATCCGCGTGGCCCATCTGGAAGGAGGCGAGATAGCGCGAGACGAACAGGCCGACGAAGGCCAGCGCGACGATCGGAATCCGCTGCGTGAAGGTCGATGGCGAATAGGTCCAGCCCAGCGGAATGTCGTCGTCGGCCGCCAGCGCGCGGCGGCTGATGCCAGGGGTCGGCGGGATCATCACCGCAAACGCGACGATCAGCATGCCGACCAGCGTGTCGATGGCATAGGCGGCGGCGCTGGTCGTCCAGAACAGCAACGGCGCCAGCATCACCCAAACGCCGAGCGACGCCGTGATCCACTGCACCCAGCGCCAGCGTCGGGACATGCCCATCAACGCAAAGACCGTCACCAGCAGGCCGGAAACGATCTCGCTGACGCCAAGGCCTGCGTTGCGCAATTGCGGCTCTGCAATAGCGTGGCCCAGAGCGGGAGGTATCGCGGCCGTGACGGGATCGAACAGGCCAATCGTCATCGGCGAGGTGACCAGCCACAGTCCGAGCGCAGCGTTGGTCATCGGCGCCCAGAGCGTCCTCGAGCGATGCCGTTTTGTCGCCGCTTCGACGTCTTCCTTGCTTCGCTCGAGCGGTCCCTTGAGCCGCTTTTGGGCCTGCTCGATCTCGGGCTCCGAAGCCGCGACAACCGGCGGATCGAGCTTGTTGGCCGCGTACCAGTCCGTCGGATCCTGTTTCAGCCGGCGGATCATCTCCGGCAATGTCTCCAACAGGCTATGTCTGGGCGTCCAGCCGAGCAGAGTTTTGGCCCGCGAGATGTCGATCTCGTAATGATCGTCCGAGTTCTCGATCATCCACGGTTTGATGTCGGTGTCCTGATCGAGCACCTCCGTCTGCACCCAGGCGCCCAGCTTCGTCAGTTGCTTCGGCAGCGCCAGGGTGCGCCAGTCCTCGCCATGGATAAGCCGGCCGATGCGCTTCTGCATCTCCTCGTATGACGGTGTGCCTTCTTCGCCGATCAGAAGCATGGTGTCGGCCGGAAGTTCGGCGCGCCGGTCGACGGTGCGCACCACCGCGTCGACGAGATCGTCCTTGTGCAGATAGGGCTGGCCGGCGGTGATATCGCCGGCGAACAGATAAGCGGTCGGCAAGCGCTCGAAGATGCGGGCGATCTGCTGGGCGATAAAGGCCGCCCGGCAGTCTTCGTCATAGACGCCGGCGAGCCGCAGGATCACCGTCTTGATCTGGCCGCGCTCCCTCGAAATCAGCGCCTCGGTTTCGGCCTTCGATCTTGGGTATGCCCAGGCCGGGTCAAGCGGCGAGTCCTCATTGATTTTCGCGCCCTTCTCCGGGCTTGGCGCATGGACGAGAAGCGTGCTGGAAAACACGAACTGCTCGGTCTCGACCGCCGTCAGCGCCTTCAGGAGCCGGCGCGTGCCCTGCACGGTGACGGCGTCATATCTGGGGTTGTCCTCGCCGGTCGTGTCGTAATAGGCGGCGAGGTGGACGACCGAAGCGATACGGCCGCCGCGCTCCCGCGCTGTTTTCACAGCCCGACTCACGCTCTCATCGGAGGTGAGATCGATCTCGATCGTCTCCATGCCGGCGGGGGCATGCTTCGGTTTTGCGACGTCGAGGCCGATGACGCGATAGCGGTCGATCAAGCCTCGCGCGATCGCCTGCCCCAGGAAGCCGCTGCTGCCGGTGATAAGGACCGTCGGAAGGGGCGCGCCGTGATTTGCCATGGGTCAGGCCCGTTCGCGTTGGAAGAGAGGCCCGATGGCGTGGTGCGCTTCGGCCTTGCTCGGCTCGCCCGGCAACTTGGAACTGGATTCATTTTGTTTCTCGCGCTTTGACCTGCCCACGATCATTGCGCCGGCCTTTCCGGAGGCGCGAGATGATCGAGGAACCATCGCGTGGCGTGCCTGATCACTTCGTCCATTGTCCCCGGCTCCTCGAACAGGTGGCCGGCACCCTCAATAATGATCAGCTGTTTCTCGCCTTGTAGCGCGGCAAGGGCACGCTCGTTCATCCCGATCACCGGCCCGTCCAGGCTGCCGACCAGAAGCAGTGTCGGGGCACGCACGGCCGGCAACGCGTCCATCGCCAGATCTGGCCGGCCGCCGCGCGAGACGACAGCCGCGATACCTGCATCCGGGCGTGCGGCGGCCGCCAGCGCGGCTGCGGCGCCAGTGCTTGCCCCGAAATAAAGTGGGACAAGCCTTCTGGCCCGTGCTTCCGCAGCCGCCCAATGCGTCGCCAGTGCGAGCCGCGATGCGAGCAGGTCAATGTCGAAGACGTTTCGCCTGTCGCCTTCCTCGATCGACGTCAAAAGGTCAACGAGAAGGGTCGCCAATCCCGCCTGCCGAAGTGCGGCGGCCACGTGATTGTTGCGCGGACTGAGCCGTCCACTTCCGCTGCCATGAGCGAAGATGACGATGCCTTGCGCACCGTGCGGCACGCCCAGCAGGCCGATGAGCCCGTCGGGCTCGATCCTGACCTCCTCGACCTCTGTCATGGCGGTTGCCGGCATCGTTTCACTCCAAAGGGAAGATCGCCGCAGAGGAACTGCGCCTCGCGCCCACTCAGTGCGTTAAACACCGGCATGCCGGAAATGTTTCCGGGAAAGGTCAGAAAAAATATGGCTTTCCCGTCCGGAGTGGATTTGTGCCGCCCCGCCATTCGGTACTGTGGGCCCCCCTCGGCGCAACGCCCGCACGAACCTAGCGATGCCCACGACCGCGATTTTCAGCCTCGGCACAGTAATTTGACAGATGGCGACCAGCAGCGAACGCCGATAATTCCGTCAGTGGCGAATCACAACCCTTTGAGACTAGCGGATGCATCCCTCCCCTTCGTCATCCTAGGGCAAGCAAGGAGCGAAGCGACGCGGCGCAGACCCTGGGATCCATTCCGTTACCCAAGCCGAAGAATACAGCGGCCCGGAACAAAGCGCTCTGTAGCGATCCTTCGCGCCCCCCTCTGTCCTGCCGGACATCTCCCCCACTTGGGGGGAGATCGGCAGCTTCGCGGACAGCGTCCTTTCTGCAAGGCTGGTGGTTGGCGAAATCAGTGATGAAGGCCAATCTCCCTCCTTGTGGGGGAGATGTCCGGCAGGACAGAGGGGGGCGCCTCGCTCTGCCATCAAAGGTTCTGTACAGTCGCGACGCTCTGAGGTACTTCGCTCGCCCTGGGATGACGAAAGCATGGTGGCCTGGTGCTGCAGGCCGGCCGGCAGCCACCGTCTGTCAAAGAGACCATCCCCTATCCAGAGGAACTGGCGCCACTTGTGGACGGCTTGTCCACGTTCCATTCCGCCTTGCGTGCCCGCGCTTCCTCGAAGATCAGCTTGAACTCCCGCATCATCGCGCTCTCAATGGCGAATGGTCGGCTTGGCACGGCGCCGGGGTCTTCCTGATTGTTCTGGAATTGAAAACGGGCCTCCAGCTCGGCCCATATTCGCTCTGACTTGTCGCGGCCGGCAAGCAGCGCGACGACCAGCGCCAGAGTCTCTCGCTGGGCATTGAGCCGCCCCTCGATCTCTTCATTCGTCAACTCGGACATGTTGGACCGCTTTCGATTTCAGGCGAAACGGCAAAATCGCGTCCTTGCTCCGGAGCTCGTCGGCTCGTCCAGAGAGCCTACTCCTCCCTGAAGGCGCGCTGGATCTGATCCGCCAAAGGCTTCACGAGGTAGGACAGCATGGTGCGGCTGCCGGTCGAAAAGAACACCTCGACAGGCATGCCTGGCGCCAGGGCCACGCCCTTGAGCCTGGCAAGTTCGGTGCGCGGTAAAACAACATGCACGGTGTAAAAGCCTGTGCCTGTTTTCTCATCGACGTTGAGATCGGCGGAAATCTTGCTGACGGCGCCATTCAGTTCCGGTGTCGTTTGCTGATTGAATGCCGACAGCCGCAGGGTCGCGCTTTGCCCTGACGTCAATTGATCGATGTCTTGCGGAGCCACGCGCGCCTCGACGGTCAGGTCGTCTGTCACCGGGACGATCAGCATGATGAGCTCGCCTGGAGAAATGACGCCGCCGACCGTGTGCACGCCGAGCTGGTGAACGACACCGCTCTGCGGACTGCGTATATCGATGCGCTTGAGCTGATCTTCGGCCGAAACCTTGCGCTCGACGGATTCGGAGATCTTTGCCTGGACGTCACGCAATTCGCTTGCCACTTCGCTGCGCAGATCCTGGTCGATCTGGATGATCTGCAAACGGATTTCGGAGGTGCGACCCTTCGATTGCGCTATGGCCGCGGTCAGTTGCCCGTGCTCGCCTTTGAGCCGCACGGCATCGCGTTCAAGCGCAGTGATGCGATCGATCGAGACCAGCTTTCGTTGCCACAGGCTGCGCATGCCTTCGAGCTCAAAGCCAATCAACTTGATTTCCTGGCTCTTAGCCTCTCTTTGCTCGGTCAAGCCGGAAACTTCTTCGGCAAGCTGCGCAATGCGCTCTTCCAGCTGAGCCTTCTGACCGGCGCGTGCCTGTCGGCGGAATTCGAACAGCGATTGCTCGCCGGCCATCGCCCGACCAATCTCGGGCGCATCCCGGCGTGACACAAGCGAAGCTGGAAAGCTGATGCTCCCTTTGCCGTCGCGCTCGGACTCAAGGCGAGCCAGGCGCGCCTCGAATTCGTCCAGGCTCTTCGTGACGATCGCCAGATTGGCCCGGGTGATGGTCTCATCGAGACGGATCAAGACCTGGCCCGCCTTTACCGCATCGCCTTCTCGGACGAAGATCTGACCGACCACGCCACCGGTTGGATGCTGCACTTTCTTGACGCTGGAATCGACGACCAGCTTTCCCGATGCGATGACGGCTCCGGAAAGTTCGGTGACGGCAGCCAAACTCCCCGCCCCGCCAACCAGCAGGATGCAGGTTGCGACACCGCCAAGCAGATAGCGTCGAATGGTACGATCGGTCGCGAATATCGTGCGTTGCGCCATCAGGATGCCGTCTCTTCAAGTCCGGAAACGACTTTCAGGGGAACGCCTGCCGGGCGGGTTATCTTGTTCAAGATCTCATTCTTCGGGCCAAAGGCCTGGATACGGCCGTTCGCCATCACGAGAACCTGATCGAGGCTGGCCAGCGCGCTCGGCCGATGTGCGACGACGATGGCAATACCGCCTCGAGCGCGAACACCCTGGATCGCCACGGTCAACGCGGCTTCGCCTTCCGCATCGAGGTTGGAGTTAGGCTCGTCGAGAATGACAAGAAACGGGTCACCGTAGAGAGCCCGGGCAAGCGCCACCCGCTGCCTCTGGCCGGCCGAAAGCGCCGACCCGGCCTCGCCGATCCGCGTCTCGTAGCCTTCCGGCAGGTGGATGACGAGATCATGAACGCCGGCCGCGCGCGCAGCCGCCAGTATCTTGTCCGACGGCGCCTGCGGCTCGAAGCGCGCGATGTTCTCGGCAATGGTGCCGTCGAACAGTTGCACATCCTGCGGCAGGTAGCCGACATGGTTGCCCAGTTCTTCCGGCGACCACTGGTCGAGCGTTGCGCCATCCAGCCTGACGGTTCCGCGGATTGGAGCCCATATTCCGGCAATTGCCCGGACGAGCGATGATTTGCCGGAAGCGCTCGGTCCGACGATGCCAAGACCGACGCCCTTTTCCAATGCAAAGGTGACGTCCTGCACGACCATACGGCGCTCCCCCGGTGGCGAGACGCTGATACTTTCGACCGAAAGAGCCGATCTCGGCGCAGGCAGCGAGACACTTACCGCCGTTTCGGGAAGCAGGACCAAAAGCTGGGTCAGCCTGGTCCAGGCCTGGCGGGCGGTGACGAAGCCCCTCCAGTGGGCGATTGCCAGTTCGATCGGTGCGAGCGCCCGGCTCATCATGATCGAACTGGCGATCATGATGCCGCCGGTCGCTTCCTGATGGATGACCAGATAGGCGCCGATCGCCAGGATACCCGATTGCAGCATCATGCGCAGGATCTTAGAGATCGTTCCGAGCGTCCCGGCAAGGTCGCTGGCTGTTGCATTGGTGTCGAGATAGTCGGCATTGATCCCTGACCAGCGCTCGGCGATGCGCGAGCCAAAGCCCATGGCCTGCAGAACCTCGACATTGCGGCGTGTCGCTTCGGCAAGTGTGTTGCGCGCTGCCGCTTGACTGTTTGCCTTTCTGGCGGGCTCTCTCGTGCGAATTTCAGCAAGCAATGCCAGGCCGAAGAGAATGACCACGCCGGCCAGCGCCGTCATGCCGATCCAGACGTGGAACAGGAAGCAGATTGCCAGGTAGAGCGGCATCCACGGCAGGTCGAAAAGCGCGGTCGGACCGGCGCTCGACATGAACGAACGCACCTGGTCGAGATCGCGCAAGGATTGAAGGCCGTCGCCCGCAAGCTTGGTGCGCAACGGCAGACGCATGAGCGCGGCATAGACCTGTCCGCTCAAGCGCGCGTCCAGCGCCATTCCGATGCGCACCAGCAAACGCGACCGGATGAGTTCAAGGGCGCCCTGAAACACAAAGAGCGTGCCGGCAAACACGGCGAGCCCGACGAGCGTCGGCACGCTGCGGCCGGGTATGACGCGATCGTAGACCTGCAGCATGAAAAACGAGCCGGTCAGCGCCAGAACGTTGACGACGCCGCTCATCAGCGCAATTCCGGCCAACGCGCGCCGGAAGGAAGCCAGAACCGCCGCCAGTGTCGTCCGCGGCGGCTCGGGTGGAATGGGATGCGACGTCGGCTTCACATCAGTTCCAGTTCGGTCTCAGCGGCAATGGCCGCGCCCGAAATCAGGCCTGATGACGAACGTGTCGGTGCCGAGCCCTCTGTCAAATGTTAAATAACCCAATCTTGCAACGCATAGGCATGGATGTAGTCGATCTGCATTTCCGCAGGCGTCGCAAGGTCGTCGGCGGGCTCTCCCGCCTGGCCACCAATCCCCATATTCACCAGCATATACATCGGGTCATGCATGTCGGCAGGCGTTGCGGCACGAGCGACTTCGACGTCGTCGAAATACCAGACGAGTTCGTCTTCTGTCCACAGCACGCCGTATGTGTGGAACCCTTCGGTGTCCGCGGCATAGGCCGTGGTGCCCACTGTTGTATGAGTTCCCGTCGCGTTCGAGTGGCCTGTCAGGATGAGCTTGTTTGGATCCTTACCGAACATTTCTATGACGTCCAGTTCCGGTGGCCAGGAGCCGTCCTCCGGGAGAAGCCAGAAGGCCGGCCATGCCCCTTGTGTTTCGGGCATGTCGGCGCGAATTTCAAAATAGCCGTAGGTCTGCGCGAAGGATTCGTAGGTCGTCAGCAACCCTGACGTGTATTCGTAGTTGTTTATGTAGGGACGGATCGCCTCAGGAGCCCGGGCGGCGGTAATGGTGAGAACGCCGTCATCAATGCTGAACGGATTGACGGAGCGTGTCGGGGCGTAGTCGGTATCGATGTACCATTGAAGATCATTGTTGCTCGTGAGCGTGCTGCCGTTCTCGGCCCCCCACCAGTAGTTCGAGTCCCAGGTGCCGCTCGAGCCGTTCCACAGATCCAGCGTGTCGAACTCGTCCGAAAAGGTGAGCTCCAGAGCCGACCTGTCCACGGCCAGCTTGAACTGGCTTGCGGTGAAATCGCCGATGGTCTTGTTGGCGAAGACGAGAAACTCGTCGTCGGACAGATTTAGCCGGACGTTGGTTCCCGACTGGACCATGTTGGCGCGCACCTCCTCGAAGGAGGTGAAGCCGTAGCTTCCGACGCGAACGGTATCCGTCGCGCCAAGGTCCAGGATCAGATCACTGCCGTTGCCGGGGTTGACGACGAAAATGTCCGCCCCGGAGCCGCCCTTGAGCACGTCATCGCCCTGCAAGCCGTCGAGCGTCTGTTGGCCGGAGCCGCCGCTAACGATGTTGTTCAGTTCGTTGCCGAAAGCATAGCGTTTGTCGCCGGTGACCGTCAGGTTCTCGAAATTGGCTGGGAGCTTGTAGCTCATCCAGGTCGAGATGGTGTCCACCCCTTCGCCGGACAGCTCGACGGCCTTGTTTTTCGCGGCATACAGATAATAGATGTCGTCGCCCTTGCCGCCATGCATTGTGACGGTGACGGCGGCGTCGCCATACATCGAGTCGTTGTACGTGCTGCCATAAAGTGTCGGGCCGGAATTCGTCGCCGAATACCACTTTGCGGAGGAGCCGCTGTAGGGAAGTGGAACACCCTTGGCGTTCAGAACCGTGGCCATCGCGGTGTTTTCTCCTATGTCTCGCCTCGATGGCAGCCCTAACATTTATCGAGGGCAAAAGGAGCCAGTCCTTTTTCACTTTCGCGTTCGGAGGGTTACCAAATGGTTATCACGTAGTGGGAACACTTGCCGGGAGCTTCACTGCCTCGAGTGCATAAGTTTGGGCCGCTGCAACATGATCGAAGATGTGGTGAGGCAGATCGAGACGGACCCTCACGGCATTTCGCCCCTCGAAAGAATTACCGCTGACCGGTGATGAAGAACTGCTAATAGACCTTGAAAGCGCCGGCATCGGCTCGTGCATCGATATCGGTGATCAGCATGTGCCCCGGCGATACCGTGATCGAGGTCGCCAGTTCGGCGCGGGCTAGTGCATCCTGCGCGGTTATGCTGCTGGCCCAGAATACGGGGACCTCGCCGTCCATGATCTTGACCGCATCGCCCCAGTCGGGAGCCATCAAGTCGGCTATTCCGATGACCATGGGATCTCCGACATGGATGGGAGAGCCGTGGGCATGCGGGAAACGTGCGGTGACGGCGCGAACCCTGTCGACATCGCAACGGCTTATCGGGCGCATCGAGACGACCATTTCGCCACCAAACGGTCCGACGCGACACGTCTGGATCCTGGTCCGAAACTTGGGTGAGGCCTTGCCACAGCCGATGCGGCTCAGTTTCTTTTCGGCAAGTGCAGCTTCGACGGTCAGCGAACTGCCGAGCGCGAAAGCGGCAAAATCATCCTGCCACAGGTCGATGATGTCCGTCCTGCGACGGGTCAGCTCGCCGAAATGATAGATGTTGTACTGGGGGGCATCGGTGCGGATGTCGATATCGCCCAGCGCTGGGATCAATGGGCTGCCGGCGATATTAACGCCGACCAATGGACAGGGTTTCGGGTTGCGGATGCAGAACTGGTGGAAATCACTGGCAAAGCTGCGGGGCACAATCACAACATTGGCCTGGAGCTTGCCGTGTGCAAGCCCCCCAGTATGCCCCTCATAGGCGCCCATTCTGACAAGCCTGCGCAGCCTGTCCGCATCGACCAGCCGCAGGTCCTCGAAGATCGGTGAAGTGGTCAGGCGAGCCATGGCTTCCGAGGGGTATGCGCGTTTCAGATCCAAGTCGGGAGGGCGTAAGATCGTTGGCGGCTCGGCTGCTTGTCAAATCGTCAGAATCTTTCCTCAACGATAAATTGTATTTATTGGCCGGCCAACGATTGCTTCATCTTGCGATCGACGCTTGCGCAAACCTTGCTTGTGTCCCAAATCTTCCTGCTGTCATTGACAGTTGCGGCAGCCGATCGCTTCTATCTGTCGGCCTGCCTCGTGCAGGAAGCCAAGGTCCCGCTCCATGTAGAAAAGCAGAAACGCGGCGTAGAGGACGAAGACCAGGCTAAACACCAGCGTCTTCACGATCAGCGAAAGCGCAAAAACGTTGAGGTGCGGTGAGGCGCGCGCCAAAAAGGCCAGCACAAGGTCGGACAACAGCATGCTGATGATCAGCGGGAATACCAGGGTCAATGCCATCATCAGAATGCGGTTCAGCAGATCGAGAAAGATGCTGGCTGCATCCCTGCTGAACACCGGCAAAAGCCGGTCGATCGGCCACAGGCCATAGCTGTCGTAGAGGCTGGTCAGGGAAAGCTCGAGGCCGCCGGCGGCCAGGTAGACCGTGACCATGATGACGGCGAGCAAAGTGCCGGTGGCGCTCGTCTCATGCGTCATCATCGGATCGATCAGCGTCCCCATCGTCGAGCCGCGCTGCAGGTCCAGGATGTCGCCGGCGGCCTCGGCCGCCCAGAACGGAATGCCCATCGCCAGCCCGAGCGTTACCCCGACGACGACCTCCTTGAGCATGTAGGCGACGATCATCGTCGTCGCGATGTCGGTGTTGGTCAATCTGTCGACGACCATCGGAAAGATCGGAACCGCCAGCGCCAGGGCAACGCCGTTGCGCAGCAGGCCCGACAGCGGCACACGCGAAAAGAGCGGCATCAAGAGCATGAACCCGGTCATGCGGGCGAGCGCGAAAGCTCCCGCCAGAAGAAACAACTGAAGCTCCTTGACCGACGCGAAGAAGGGTTCGACCGGCATCCGCGCGCCTCAACGCGTAACGACGGGGAATTCGTCCAGCGCCGTCGAGGCCTGCTCGGCGATCTGCTGGCCAAGCAGCGGACCGAAGACGATGACGACCAGCAGGATCACGACAAGCTTGATCGTCTGCGGCAGCGACTGGTCCTGAATTTGCGTCAGCGCCTGGGCCAGCCCGACCAGGATGCCGACGGCCAGCGCCGCGACGATCGCCGGGCCTGACGCGAACAGCACCGTCAGGAGCGCGCCCTGGACCTTCGCCAGGATGAAGTCATTGCTCATGCAAACCTCCCAGCGGCGTCAGACGTAACTCAGGATCAGACCGTGCATCAGCCGCGACCAGCCATCTATGGCGACGAAAAGGAACAGTTTCAGCGGGACCGAAATGAGGACCGGAGAGACCATAATCATGCCGAGCGTCATCAGGATGTTGGCAACGACGATGTCGATGATGAGGAAGGGAAGATAAAGCAGAAAGCCGATTTCAAACGCCCGCGTAAGCTCGGACGCGACAAAGGCAGGAACAAGTATCGAAAGATCGTCGTCCTTCAGGTCCTGGCGTGCCTGTTCCGGCCACAGGCGGTTCGTTCCATCGAGAAAGAACTGCCGCTCTTCCGGCTGGGTGAACTTGATCAGGTGCTGCTGCAATGGTTCCCTGACCAGTTGCGCCGCCCTGGCGAGGTCGTCGGTCGTCTGGAACTGAACCTGCCCTTCCTGAAGCCGTCCCGACATCTCGCTCAGCAACGGCGTCGTGACATAGACCGTGAGCACAAGCGCTATGCCGTAGAGCACCAGATTGGGCGGCATCTGCTGGACGCCGAGCGCGTTGCGAATGAGGAACAGCACGACCGAGATTTTCAGGAATCCGGTCATGGTGACGACTGCCAGCGGCAGCAGACCGACAAAGCCGACCGCAATCAGAATCCCAAGCAGGTTGGGCGAATTGTCAAGCATTGTCGAACATGCGGGCGATCCGCACGCCCAGGCTCTCCCCAATCCGCACGATCTCGCCACGGCCAACGCGTTTGCCATTGGCGATGATGTCGACTGTCTCCTTCGTCACATTGGCGAGCGGAACGATGGCGCCGGGCGCAAGCTGCCTTACCTCGCCGAGAGGCATCGCGGTGCGGCCGAGCTCGAAGGCAAGCGCAACCGGCAGCTCGTCCAGAGTTGCCTCTTCCAATGCCTGATCGGCGTGCGGCGGCGGGTTTTGATTCATGGTCCACTCCCATTTCGATCCAGCGATTGCAGTCGGCGCGGCAAGCAGTTGCGGCCCGCTGGCAGTCAGCACCGCCGGGGCATAAAGCCGCTCGGCAATGACCAATGCCGCCTCTTGCTCTTCGTCATCGAAGAGCACGACATCGCCAGGTTGCAGACTTTGGAGCTCGCCAAGGCTGATTGTAAGCGCATGACGCCAGAGGCGGACCGGCAACGGGAATTCGGCAGGGAGCGGGGGCCTCGCTTTGCCGATCGAGTCGAGAAAGCCGCCGGCCCGCACCGCCAGATCGACGCTCTCGGCGTGCAAGGCGCAACCTATGGTTTCATTCTTGCCGGTCAGGGCGAAAGTCAAAGCGGTTTCGTCCAGAACGCTGTCTTGTTGTTCGACGGAGGTAATAGTGACCGTCTCGCCGAGCTTGCTCTCGAGCCATTCGAGATCCTTTTCGAATTCGGACTCCAGCAGCAATCCGGCGTGAGCGGGTGCCAATCGTTTCACGTCGACTAGCTCGTCAGCCCTGGCGAGACCCCGTTCGACGACAGATAACGGCAGGCGCAATTTGCCCGCCATGTCTCCAACCGTGAACGCAATCGTGCACAACGGCTGGTCCACAGGGTTCGGCGCCGGCCAGACCGCCGCGATCGCCATGGTTTTCCCGGCGATCGTGATCTGCGCGGGAGCACGACGGCGGTAGAAGGCGTTCAATGCCTCGACCTGCGCAGCCGCAACAGATTCCAATGTCAGCGGCTCGCCAACGCTCGAGCGTGTGCGTCTGACCGGTTCTGCGCGCGCTTTCTTTTTTGCCGACGCCAAGGCCTGAGGCATCACACTTCCATATTCACGATCACGGATTGGACTATCGTTCTGTGGGCAAGCGCGGTGGACTGCGCTCGTCTTCCTCGGAAAGCTCTGCAAGCGCCAGGCTGCGACGCGCAGTGCGTTTGGTCAGATGCTGCAACAGCCCGTCCAGCTTCGTCACCGACTTCATGCTGGCGCGATGACCGTTGCGGGCGGCCGATAACTCCGTTTTGCGTCGTTGCTCGGTGACGCCGGCCATCTTCTGGTTTTCCCGCAGCTGCTCGGTTTGCCTGGCGGCGGTCTCGAACTGTCCCTGAAGCCGGTAAAGGCTGGCGGGCTTCACCGGCTGTCCAACAAGCGAAGCGAATGCTGCATCCTCAGCGTCGGCTGTGTGCTGCAGGTGTTCGCTGACCGCGGCGGCTGCCTCCCGAACCGCTCCGGCAGCCCGCTGCGCAGCGGCGTATCGCCTGATGACCGCTTCGTTTGCGCGCTGTTCACTGTGGCGCCTGAGGTCGCGCAATCGTGCGATCATGTCACGATCCTTCATTGACGATCCCCCGCATGCGTTCGCGTGTCTGCTCGATTGTTTCGTGGGTGGCGGACGGCTGTCGCAGGAAGGCGTTGATGGCGTCGATCTTCGCCACCGCCTCGTCCGCCACCGCATCGCTGCCCTTTTCGTATTCGCCGACGCGCAGCAGCAATTCGACGTCGGCGTAGCGGGCGAGCAGTTCGCGTAAGCGGCCGGCGTCCGAGCGATGCTCAGCCGGCACCACCGTGTCCATGAGGCGGCTGCGGCTGCGCAGCACGTCAATGGCCGGGAAATGATTGCGCTGCGCAAGCTCGTTCGACAGAAAGACGTGGCCGTCGAGAAGCGCCTGGATTTCTTCGGCAACCGGATCCAGCGTGCCATCGCCCTCCAGAAGAACGCTGTAGAGGCTTGTAATGGAGCCGACGCGGCCAGGCCCTGAGCGCTCGAGCAATCGGGGCAGAACTGCAAAAAGCGAAGACGGAAAACCGCGACGCGTCGGCGGCTCGCCAGAAGCGAGGCCAATCTCGCGCTGCGCACGGGCAAAGCGCGTGATGTTGTCCATTGCCAGCAGCACATGCTTGCCCTGGTCGCGAAAATATTCGGCAATACTGGTTGCCACATAAGCGGCCTTGACGCGCTCGATCGCCGGCCGGTCGGACGTGGCGACGACGATGACTGCGCGCGCCAGCCCTTCCGGCCCAAGCTGATGCTCGATGAATTCGCGCACTTCACGTCCGCGTTCGCCGACAAGCGCAACCACGGCAACATCTGCGTCGGTGCCGCTGACGATATCCGAAAGCAGGATCGACTTGCCGACGCCAGGCTCGCCGAAGATGCCGACGCGCTGCCCACGCGCGCAGGTGAGAAGCCCATCGAGGGCGCGGATTCCGAGCTGGATAGGCTCGGAAATCAAACTGCGCTCCAGCGGCGATGGCGGATAGGCGTTGACCGGATAGCTGGCGGCAATGCCATCCGGCGAAAGCGTCTTGCCATCCAATGGCTCGCCGAACGCGCTGATCACCCGACCAAGCAGGCCGGGCCCGACGGGCACCGTTTGGGTCTTTCCGGTCGCAATGACCTCGGTGAGGCTTGAAAGGCCGGTGAGATCGCCAAGCGGAACAAGGATTGCCATCTCGTCCATGAGCCCAACGACTTCCGCCTTCGTCGCCGTGCCGGTCCTCGGATCGACGAGTTCGCAGATCTCGCCGATCCGAACCTCCTCCACCGTCGCGTGAATGACCGTGCCGGTGACCCGCCGTACACGCCCTTTCCTGGGCCGGCTGGCATCGTCACGCAGGCCGGAACGCAAGTTCGGAACGATCGATGCGAGGCGGCTCTCGAGCTTGCTGGCGGGACTTGTCATGCCGCCGCCTCGGCCTTTGATGAAATCGCAGCGGCAATCGCGTTGAGCTGCGCCTCGATGCCGGCGTCGATGACGGCAATGTCGGTCAAGAGGATGCAGGCGCCTGTCGCCAGCGTATCGTCGGCGTCGATCTCGACCGTCATGCCCACCAGGTCACTCTCGCGCAAGACCGCGTTCAGTTCGTCGCGAACCCTGTTGACGGAAGCAGGATGAACTCGGACCTTCAGATATTTGGCGCGGCGAATTTCAGTGACGGCCTGCGCGGCCGCCTTGGCGACCAGCATGCTCGCGTCGAATTCTCCCAGCACGCGCCTGACGACATCGAGCGCCAGGCCGGTGATTTCGGCTTCCAGTCCGCCAAGATAGCGATCGACCTTGACCGCGGTCTCGCTGACCAAACGCGCGGCGTCCGCGTCGCCTTGCGCCTTGCCATCTTCATAGCCCTGCGCATATTCGGCCGCATAGGCTCGCCGCGCGGCGTCACGCAACTGCTGCGCATCACGCCTGGCCTCATCGAGAAAGGCGTGCCCATCCTGCCAGGCGCGTGCCTCGGCAGCGCGCAGGATGCGGGCGAAGGGGCGCCTCGGCACGGCAGTGGTCGCTTTGCCCGGGTCGACCATTTTGGCTAACCCATCGCCCGTCGAACAATCGCCGGACCAGCTTCGGCGAATGGTTCGGCTGTCGGCTGGTCAACAAGCGCATGCGGCATCAGCTTGAGGCGGACCCGCATGCCCGTTTCGCCCGGCATCGCCTGACACCAGGCGCCAAGGCAACGCAGGCCGTCGGCATGGACACGACTATGAATGTCTTCCAGCGGCTCCAACGGCTGCATTGGACCGGCCAGATCGCGGTTGGCGACTGCGAAAGCGCAGATTTCCGCGCCGAGTGCTGCCTGTAGCGCGGCGGCCTGGCGTCCATCAATGACGGCGGCCAGACTGCCGGCCCAGTGGATGGCGCCGGCGCGAAGCGCAAGGTCCTCCAACTCCTCTGCCGACGACAAGGCAATCGCCCGGTCTATCTCGTCGGCTGGTTCGCTGGAGACGGCGCCGCTGAGGCCGTAACGGTCAAGCAGGAGCACTGACAATCGCTCCTGCAGGCGCTGCGACCGCAACATACGCTCGCAGGCAGCCTCGCCGATCGTGCCGTCAAAGCATTGCGCCAGCCGGGCCGCATCCGCATAGAATGCGGGATTGGCCATGAATGCCTGCCATTCCGGGCTGGCGGTTTGCTTCGAGCCGGTCTGAATCATGTCTTCTTCACCGGCATGGCCGAGGCGTCGAGCGCATAAACGCCGGGTCGTCGATACCACTGGACGTAAGCCAGGCGGGCAGCCAGCGCCAATAGTGCCGCCGTCATGCCGTAAAACAGCCACATCGCGGCGACGACGCTGTCGGGGTGCAACCAGAGGCCGAGGAACGTCGTGAAACCTGGCTCGCCGGTTGCGTTCTCGGGAACTGCCGCGGTCACCGGAATGAGCGTGACGGATACATTGTCATAAGTCAGCCCGGCGATGCCCTTTGCCACCAGCATCTTGACCTGCGGGATCAGCTCATTCATCGGAACGGATGCGCGATGCCGGATGAAAACCGAGGCGGACGATGGCACCAGCCGCTGTCTCAACGGATCGTTTTCGGGCAGGACGAGATGAACGCGCGCGGAAAGCACGCCGTCGATGTCCGAAATCGTCTGCGACAGCTCCTGGCTCAGGCCATAAATCATCGTCGCGCGCTCTTCGACCGGCGAGGATACAAGCCCGTCTCGCTTGAACACGTCGCCGAGCGTCTGGAATTCCTGTTTGGGCAACCCGCTTTCGTCGAGAATAGCCATGGCTTCGGCGAAACGGTCCTTCTGTACGGAAACCGTCATTTTGCCGTCCTTGGCCGCCTCCCGTTGGGCCGGGATGCCATGACGCATCAGCGTGGCCACGATCTCGTTGGCCTGCCGCTGGTTGAGGTTGGAATACAACTCAACCGAGCACGCCTGGAGTACAAGCATGCTCACCACGACGAGCGCGACGCGGCACCGGACGCCGCATCGCGCCAATAGCGTTGACCGCCGCGGCAAGGATATCGTGTGCACGAACACTCCGTAGGCTTACTGTTGCTTGATCAGCGTGCTGGTGGACGACGTAACGGCCGTTACGCTGCTCGTGACCACTTCGAGATTGGCGGCTGCCCACATCACCGAAATGGATCGTTCGAGCAGTTGCTCGGCATTTTTTGCGGTGGCGTTTTCGTCTTCCTTGCCTGACGGGGCGGTCTTGCCGGCGCCATCCTGGATGGTGGCCGTTTCAGCATTCACGGGAGCGTTTGTCTGGCCAAGCGCCTTCTGGACCTGCTGCATGGTCCCTTCCAGCGACTGAACCGCAGAACCGAACAATGCAGACGGGTCCGTGAGCGCCCCGCCCCCAGCCTTCTCCACCTCGGCCAGATAGTCGAACAACTTGTGTTCGGCGATCGGCTCGGTCTTTTCCAGTTTGGAGGATTGTCCGGCCATTGCCGGATTGGCCCCCGAAGACGCCTGCGCCACCTGCTGGCCTGCCCGCGCGGCGACATCACCGCGTTCAGGCATGGCAACCTTCGCCGCATCATGTTTTTCCTGATTGGCACCCACCATTCGGTTGCCCGGCTGCGCGGTCGAGCCGGCGGTGATCTGCTGCTGCGACGCTATGCTGGTGGTCAAGTTTGCCAGTGTGGCTTCCAGGGCTCCAATCGGCGCGATTTGCATGAACCTGCCCTCCTGCTTGTTTAGTTCGGTTTGCCGGAGGGAACATTCTGCGCCTCCGCCTGCCTGCCGCGGAAAACGCGGACCGGAACAACTTTGCCAGCCTCCTGCTTGGCGCTCGGCGCCGCAGGAACTCCCAGTGTCTTCCTGACAAGTTCAACATAGGACGGCGGCCCCGATACCGAGACAACATCGTCCTGCCTGGACACCTTTATCGGAAACTTCGGGTCGATGACGCCCAGCCGCGAAAGCCGATCTTCCGCACCGGCAGCCGTGTTGGCGTCAAGCGCGATCATTTCCGTCCGGACCTCGGCTTCGGTCGCGACGTTCATGACGATGCCATCGAAATGCCAGACCAACCCGTATCGATTGCAGATCTCTTGCAGGAACTCGCGGGCGGTTCCAACCGGCATGCCGGAGCTTAAACGGCCCTTTACGAGTTTGCTGACACGCATGGGCACGTGCATGTTGCGGCCCAGCTCGACCAGCGCGTCGGCCACCGACTGATCGACGGTTATGTATTTGTACGGGCCGGCAGGCCAGCGCGGTTCGGCGGCGTTGGCGTGCGACGAGGCAAGACCGAACGCCAGGATCATCGCAAGACCGCAGGCGGCGAACGCAGCCCTGGCTCCCAACCGATCCGCATGGCAGGTGTCGCGTCCCGTCAACATTGGTCCTATCGCAAAGGGACGCACGAGCGATGGCCCGCGTCGCTGGTTTCATGGTTTACCCGCCGATTCACTCTATCGTGCACATTGCCAAATTGGAAGTCCAATTGGATTGCGCGCGAGCATTTGGTGCCAAATGTTGCGAACCACATGCAAAGCGATATGGTGCGCGCTGGAATCAGGTGATCGCCAGCGGACGCCTGGATGCAGAAGAGATCGGTCTTGGCGGCAATCATGATCCTGCTTGCGAACTTGCCTGTTCCCGTCAAGGTTGCGGGATTGCGTGGATTTCTGATCGCTGTCCTCTCGATTGCCGCCATGGCGCCGGCGCAGGCCCAATCGAATAGCGGTTATGACCCACGAAGCTGGACTTACGATGCGGCAAGAAATGTACTGGTCTCGCCTTCCGCTCCCGACCAGACTTCCGATGGCGCAGTCCAGCAGGAGTGGTCGGCAATCCCGAGGGAGATCGTGCATTTCAGCGAGGCGCAACCGAAGGGATCGATCGTGATCGACACCACGGAGCGGCGGCTTTACTACATTTTGGGCAACGGCAGGGCGCTGCGCTACGCGGTGGGGGTTGGAAAGGAGGGATTGGAATGGTCCGGCCGCGACACGATTTCGGCCAAGAAGACCTGGCCAGATTGGCGGCCGCCGGCCGAAATGCGATCCAGAGAAGCGTCAAATGGCCGCTTCCTGCCCGTGCATGTCGAGGGAGGACCGAACAATCCACTGGGAGCGCGCGCACTGTATATCGGCAACACGCTCTATCGCGTCCACGGCACCAACCAGCCATGGACCGTCGGACAGGCCAACTCCTCCGGTTGCATTCGCATGACCAATGACGACGTCATCGATCTTTATGACCGCGTCAAGATCGGCAGCCAGATCATTGTGCGGCATTGATGGCCGTTCCCGAAAGCCGCAAATGAGTGATTCCCAGCCGTGATACCCTTCAACATCAAGCAGCTCGAAACCTTTCTCCTGGTGGCGACCTTCGGAAGCTTTCGCAAGGCGGCGGAACGCCTGAACACCACGCAGCCGGCGGTGTCCACCCGGATTGCCGGGCTGGAGGAAGCGCTTGGCGCCAGGCTGTTCGAGCGGCAGAGCAGCACGGTCAGGCTGACCGCCGAGGGACAACGGCTGCTGCCACCGGCCCAACGGGTTCTGCGCGTCGCGGAGCGGCTGCAGCTGATGGCCAGCTCTCTTTCAGAGACTTCAGAGACGACGAGGGTGCTGAGATTAGGCGTTGCCGAAACGATCGTGCACACCTGGCTGCCGGATTTCCTCACGGCACTGAAAGCAAACTTTCCGCTTGTCGATACCGATATCGTCGTCGATGCGACGACGACCCTTCGCAACGAACTGATGTCGCACCGGCTCGATCTTGCGGTGCTGATGGGCCCTGTCCTGGAGTACAGCATCGAGAATATCGAGATGCCGTCCTTTCCGCTTGTCTGGGTCTGCTCGCCGCAGCTGGAATTGCCCAACCGGCGCCAGGTGACGCTGAACGACCTGATGCAGTTTCCCATCATCAGCTACGCGCGCACCACGCGACCCTACAGCGAACTCTACCGCAAGCTCACCGGCGAATTCGAAGAGACGCCGCGCATCTTTCCGGCCAATTCGCTGGCCGCGTCCATCACCATGACACTCAACGGGATCGGCATAGCCTCGCTGCCCGAGGGAGTCGTCCAGGACTATCTCGCAAGCGGAAAACTGCGCATCGTCGAATGCGAATGGCACCCGTCAGACCTGCAGTTCACCGCCTCCTACTCTTCCGAGCCCTCCAATCCAATAGCGGAGCGGGCGGCAAAGCTGGCCGGCTGCGTCGCGCATGCCTATGCTGCGAGAACCGACAAGCTCAGGCCCGCGGTTTCTCAACCCAAGGTGGCCGGCAGGTAGATGCGGTCGCCTGAGAAGATCACATCCGGGCTCATTATATGATCCATGTTGAGCACCACCGTCTCGGCCACGTCAGCGGAATGGGTCCTGGCGATCAGGCGAATGCTGTCGCCGTTCTTGACCTCGACCCACTGATAGCCGTCTTTCTCCAGCGTTGGATTGGTGCGGCCCGCAGGGTTGCTGCTGCCGTCGGCATGTGCCTCGACATGGTCGCCCGAAACCCAGCCGCTATGCATTTCGCCGTCCGGCCCGGGACCTTCGACCGGTATCCAGGCTTCCCCTGACTGATCGGCCGAAGACCCGGCGGTCTGTTCGACAAATGTGCCGGGTTGCAGAACCGTCACCACGGTCGAATCCGCGTCGGGCTGGGTCCGCAAGTTCAGGCCGTCATCAGCCAGCACGGCGAGCTGCGGGAAATCCTGCGGCGGGGTTTGCGTCGCGGGGTCAGGCTGCTCGGTCTGTTCGTCCGGCGGCGCACCATCGACGCCGGAAGGATCGTTACCCGGCGGGGTCTGTTCATCCGGCGGCGCACCGTCGACGCCGGAAGGATCGTTACCCGGCGCGGTCTGTTCGTCCGGTGGCGCGCCATCGACGCCGGAAGGTGCGTCGCCCGGCGCGGTCGGGTCGGTTGCCGGCGTCTTGCCGGTGTTGTTCCATGGCTGATCGTCCAGCGCATCCCAGGCAAACATCAGCATGCCGACACCGAAGGTCACGCCAAGCGCGATGCGATCGGCGATCCCCCAGCGCGCGTCGGACTTTGCGCGGGCGTCGATCTCCTCTGGCGTCCTTGGCGCCGCCCGGCGATTGAGCAGATCCGTGCGCACGGCCGACACCCAGAACTCGGCGCTGCCGACGGTGAACAAGGCGCCCGCCGTCGCGGCCAGCGGCGAGTGCAGGTTCTGTGCCGTGTAGAGCAGGGAGCCAAAGACATAACCTGGACCGGCCAGATGCTCGGCCACATTCCGCATCACCGGCCGTCCGGCGATCGACTGCAGCGCGGATTTCGTGCCGTAGACCACATTGCCCAGCGTGAAGGAGCCGTTCACCCCGATATTGTCGCCGCGCAGCAGCCCGGCGGCCGAGCCTGGCGACGAGAAGATGAACGACGCCCCGCTCGCGGCATTGAGGGCGCGTCCCAGCGGCTTGTGATTGGCCGTGGCGTTGGGAAACACCGATTGCGCGCTGAAGACGACGCCGCGCACGCCGAACGCAACGCCCGCAGCCGTCGCGGCCCAATGCGGTGGCAGGATCTGCCACACCGTGTAGGAGTAGCCGGCCATCGGACCGAAGGTCGCGACCAACTGCGCGTTCTCCTTGAGCCGGGCGTAGGTCAGCGCCTGATCGACGGCCGCAGTTTGATCCGGCGTCATGGCCTTCTTGTGGGTCGCCCGGTAGGTCGTCAACTGCAGCACGGATAGCGCGTTGGTCTGCTCCGTCGACATCCAGGTAAATTGCCTGGGCGTGAACTTGCGCAACTGGCCGGGGCTCAACTCTCCAAGCTGCTTCGGCGTCAGCGCTGCTATCTGTTGCTTGGTCAGCGCCTCGATCTGGTGAATGGTCAGAGCGTCAAGCTGCTCCCGCGTCAGCGCCGCGACGTGGCGTGGCGACAGCTTTGCCATTGTCGCGGGATCGCGTGCTGCGACGAGAGCCGGGTCCAGCGCCACGAACTGGGTGGCGTTGAGATGGCTGAATTGGGCAGGCCGCATGGCGGCGACCTGTTCCGGCGTAAGGGCGTTGCGCTGCTCGTCACTGAGCCCGGCGATCTGGTCGGGCGTCAGCTTGCGCACCTGCTCGATGGTCAATCCGGCGAGTTGCTCTTGCGAGAAGGCCGCGACCTGATCCGGCCGCAAGCCGGTGATCCGGCCAGGGGCAACTGCCTGCAATTTGCTTGGCCTGATCGCCTGGAGCTGTTCGCCACCCAGCGCCCGCAACTGCGTCGGCCGAAATGCGGCAAGTTGATCGAACGTCAGCTGCCCGACCTGCTCAGGGCTGAGTGCAGTAACCTGTTCAGGCGCCAGCTTGGCGATCTGCTCCGGCTTGATGGCGTGCAATTGCGGGCCGGTCAATTCGGCAATCTCGTCAGCTGCAAGCGCCCTGACCTCCGGCCCGGTCGGCGCCCGCACGGGTCCGGCAAATCCCGGCTCCGCTGCGGAACTCACCGGAAGCTCAAGGCTGACGATCCTTCCGCTGGCAGGGTCAAAAACCACCCTGCCCCGGTCGGGCGCCGGCGGCCATGTCGCGGCTGTCGGCGTTTCGGCAGCACTATTCTCGGTCGGCGGCGTTTCGCCAGCCACGGGCGGGGCTTCGTTGCCGACCTCCGGGGCGACCGGCGGTGGGGGCGCTTCGGCCTGCGCCGGCGCGTCCCAGAACTCGTCGGCCGGCCGCAGGATCACCTGCGGGCGTTTCTGCGTCGGTCCGCCGGGCGCGACTGCATCCTCATTGCGCGTGAACTCCCCGACGAAGTTCCCATCCGGATCCATCATCCGCCAGCCATGGACCTCGTTCCATGGTATGCTGCCATCGATGGCAGTCTCGTCGACGCGGGCCATGCTGTCGCTGACCGGCCGGCCCATCGCCTCGAACTCAGTCGGGACGTGGAGGCGCGGTCTGCTGGGATTGAGCGTGTAGAGATAGGTATAGCCCTGCTGCCGCGCGGCCAGTGACTCTTCCGAAACGAAAGCCTTGGCGCCCGAGATCGACTGGCTGGTGCCGACAAAACGGCCATGGGTATTGCCAAGCACATAGTTGCTGAGGACAATGCCTTGCGGATTGTCCACCCAGATTCCGGTCGGCGGCGGTGGCGAGAAGCCGCCCGCATCCCTGATCTCGCTCGGCGCGCGGGTATCGGCGCGGAAAACATAGGGGCCGACATTGCCGCGCAACGGTCTTGCAGGGTCGCCGGCGCCGTTTGCTGGTGCGGCAGCGCGCGGTTCACCCACGACATGCGATGCGTTGGATGCAACATCGCCTTCGCGGCCCGACGCGACATTCGCTGCCTGATATGCCGCGTCCGCGAAATGTCCGTAGTAGTCTGCGTAGGTGCCGCCGTCCGCAATGCTCGGCTCCATGCTCCTGTAGAGCGCCGCCATCTCGTGGACAGCCTGGGTGCGGTCGATCTCGCGGGCGGCGAAGCGGTCATAGATATCGGCCTGCGCGTGGTCGGCTCGCAGCGCGAGATTCGGCTTGCCGCCGTTGGCAGCAAGCTCATCGGCTACGATGTATTGAACCAGCGCCGCTTCGCCCTCCGACTTCAAGCGGGCGTCTACGTTTGCGTCCCTATGGGCTTGGCGGTTCGCGAAATCCTGGGGCATCACGTCGATCGGGGCGTCGGTCACATGCGACAGTTCATGGCTAAGCGCATCGACGAATCCGGCGACGACCGCGTCATTGTCCGCGGCCGGCGTGCGGAACATATCGGCATCCACGGAAATCACGTCGAGCGATCGGTCCAACCCAGATCCGGTTGCAGTCAGATCCTGTTCCAAGCTCGGATCGAAAATCCGCAGATCGCGCCGCGCCGGGTTGACGATGCGCACGCCTTTCGCGTGGGCATTCCGCAAGAGTTCCATCATCTCGGGCGACCGGCTGACCTGATCGGCAAGATCGGCCCTCATCTCGGTCATTTCGGGCATGCCAAGATCCTGCTGGATCATATCGTCCAGCATGCTCGATGCGTCCTGGCGGTTGGCCGCAATTTCAGCTTGTGTCAGCGGTTTTGCCGTCGACGGTCCCCACGACCCTTCAGCCGCCGGACCCTGTTCCCGTCGCGGCGCCGGACTCCTGGGCGCAATCGGGCCGTCGCCCGCCGGGGCCGGCGCGGTGTCCGGGGGCGGCGAATTGTGCAGCACGTCCTGCTCGAGCAGCCGGTTGAGGTAATGCGCCTGCGTGGGCGTCAGTTCGCTGCGGGCCTGCTGGTCCAGCTGTTGCCGCAACGCTTTCCATGCTGGCCGGCTCATGCCGTCTGGCCGTCCGCCGGCGAGCTGGTCCGGATATGGCGCCACACCCAGTTCCGGGAACACATCCAACACGCGCTGACCAGCGAACCTCAAATCGCCGTGCGGCGATGCCGCAACCTCGGCGAGATAGGCGTCGAGATGCTGCAGGACGTCCGGCGTCAGTCGCCCCCCCGAGGTGTCCAGCGCCGAGAAGACCTTTTGCGCGCCTTCGGAGGATCCGGGGTGCGCGCGGGCGGTACGGGCATGCGGGACAACATCCTTCCTCACCGAGCCGAGTTCCACCGTCGTCAGCGGCAATGGCCCATAGTTCACGGCGAGACCGGCGCCGTGGTCCGTGCGGTCCAGGCGGTTGAGCGGTCCGGCGCCCGTCTCGCGCGGAACGCCCTCGAAGGCGGGGCTGCCGCGCCAGGGTTCCTTGCCGCCTCCGAGGGGCGGAATGACGTTGTAGTTGCGGTAGAGGATACGATCCTCGAAACCCGGCACCTTGCCTTCGGAACTATAGTGGCTGGCGCCACCTCTCGCCGCCTCCTCCCAGAAAGAGGCTGCCCGTTGGCTGAGCGGGCCAGGCTCCCTGCGCGTATATCCCGGCCGGCCGCCTTCGCCGCCGAGATAGCGCAGCGTGCGATGGACGTAGGCCCCGCTCACAGAGAAGCCAAAGAGGGATAGTGAAATGCCAGTGGCGCTTTCGCTCTGGAACGTATTCTTCGACAGCATCGGCGCCGATGCGACCCACTGGGCGGAGGGAGCCGCCGCCTCGTCATAAGCGAAATTCGGCCGGTATCCATTGACGAAAAGTTTCTGGCCCTTCGCGTCGTTGGGGTGGACCGGGAGCAGGAAGCCGGTGCCGCCGTCCGAGATCGGGCCATTGTTCTTCAGGCTGAGTTCGCCATAGACCTGACGGCTGGGCAGCGGCACTTTGAGGCCGATGCCGAGCATCGATCCGATGCCGAGCGTGACCGTGCGGCCATCGGGGCCGAGGATCCACCCGGCAGCCTGCAAGGCACCGTTGGTCGCCATGTCGTTCAGCACGGGGCCGCCCAGGACATTGGCTTCGTGCTCCTGCAGGAACCAGGAAACGGTGGCGCGGTCGGATCGCCAGACCCCTTGTGCGTCGGTGAAGAATGTCGGGGCGCGCCAAGAACTCGCCTTGTCGGCACCCAGCAACCGCTCCAGCAGGACGGGCACGTCGCTGTTGATCTCGGTACCGGCCCTGGGCTTGCTTGCGGGCAGCGCGTTCTCCAGCGCGTGCGCGAGCGACTGGACCGCGGGGTCCGCGGACTTCTGCTGGTTGGCGGCGTAACCGCGCATCTCTCGCCAAAGATATGGCGTCCAGGTGTCGTGGCCGGACAGAACCTTCGCATTGTAGCGGCCTTCCGGCGAAAGCTCGCCGGCGAGTTTGAACGAAGAGCCCGGCTGAAGCTTCGGACCGTAGACCCACGTGCTGCCACTGTCGGCCTGCAGGACCTGCATGAGCGCATCCTGCTGCGCGGCGGTCACCGCCTTGCCGGGCTTGGTGGCGCGCCCCTTGAACAACGGCGAGGCGGCATTTGCCGCGGCGGCAAGGTTCGGATCGGTGGAGCGTGACGCCGCCTTGAGGTAATCGCCGACGATGTCACGGCCGGCATCGGTCCAGCCGGCTTCTCCCGGCAGCGCCCCGGCGGTGAGGAACTGCTCGCCCCCGGTCAGCCTGGCGTGGGACGACAGGCCGATTTGGTCGATCACTTCTCCCGGCGACAGATGCGGCAGCTTGCCCTGTGCGCTGAACACCTGGAGGGTGGTCAAGCCGTTCTTCGAAAGCTGGCCGGCCGGCTTGGAGCCGGTGAACGGGCTGTTGCGGTCGGCGTTGAGCATTTCGCCAAGCGCATGGTGCTGAGCCTGCGTCATCTCCGTGCCGGACTGAGGCAGACCTTTGCCGCCGAGTTGCACCCTGGTCATGGTCACCGCGTCGCGGACGACAAGATCGCTGGAACGTTCGAGGGAATTGAGGTAGTCGCCGACGAGTTCCAACTGCTCGGGCGTCCATGTCAGCGCCGGCGTCGCCGCATCGTCGGGAAGCGCCGGCAAGGTCGTGGCCAGGATCTCGCCGAGCGCCGAGCGATGGCTGACTTCCGGATTGTCGGCAGGTTTGAACGTCTGCACTTCCCGTGCCGGGGTGTTGACCCTGTTCTGGCCGTTCGGCGTGGTTATCGACCCGCGCTTGGCGCGTTCGACGGTCGGGCCGGACCCCAAATAGCCGGCCTCCGTGGCATGCTCGCCCAATGGGACGACGTCGCGGGTCATGCTCGCCTGCGGGCCGGCGACGACGACCTTGGCCGGCAGGTATTCGCCGCCGGCCTCGACATAGATGTCCTGTCCGGCGGTGACGCCGTCCTGCGCAACCGGCCGGTGATAGATGCTGTCGACCAACTCGCCGAGCTTCGGATAGTCATAGCGGGGTTCGGTGTTCAGGTAGCGCGTGCCGATACGCCGCAGGCCGGCTTTGACTGCAGTGAACGTCTGGCCGAAGCTGTACGGGTTTGACGAGAAATTGTTGATGATCGGCGTGCCGTCGGGGCGAACCGGGCTGGGGTGCCCGGAGTCCGTCACGACCGGTGGCTCAGTGCGGGCGTTCGGATCGGCTGTCCAGCGGCCGTCGGCGCCGAGATAAAGCACCGGCAAGGAAGGGTCGAGCTCGACAGGAGCCGGCACCGGCTCCGGCGGGGCCGTGTTCGCCCTGGGTTCGGGTATGGCGACAACACGCTGCCCTTCCGGCAGGTTGAAATCGACGAGCATCTCGCCGGTATGGCGGTTGCCGACAGTGTAGCGCATCAACGGGCGGCTGCCTTCGGCACCACCTTCCGACGGCTTCGCTCCGGAAGGGCCCGGCGTGCCAGTGAACGTCTTGGTCGCCGGATCCCAGACGAGCCGCATGCCGCTGTCGGCCGGGCGCGTCGTTGCGTCGCCGCGGGCCGGCGGAACCACGATCGGATCGCCGTCGGCGGGGACATTCTGCTCACGCGCTGCCTGGGCGTCTTGGTCGCTGGCATTCTTGGGATCGCCGCGCTCGCCCGGGGCACTCGGCCCTTCGTCATGGACGTTGACAACCGTGCCGTCGGCGCCTTGCTCATGCACGACCATCGGCCGCGACGATTGCCCGTCGCCTGGCGGATCGAACCTGCCACCCGTCGGCGGCGGTTGGCCGTCGCCATCGCCGGGCGGCAGCGCCCGCGGACCGGTTGGAACGTCAGCCCCTCCGGCGTTAGGAAAACTGGCCGACCCATGAGGTCCATTTCGAGTTCCGCCCGCTCCGGGCATGTTGTTCAACAGCGAGCGGCCGCCCAGGCCCGTGCCGACAGTGCCGACGCCTATGCCCACGATTGCGTTGGCGAGCTCGAGCATGTCCATATCGCCCCAATTCGCCACCAGATCTTGCACCGATTTGCCGAGCAGCGGAACACCGGTAACCACGGCGGCGGCATCAAGGTCCCACGCAGCGTTGGTCAGCTTGTTGCCGCTTTGCATGAACGCCGAGACGTCATCGGCATACTGGGCCTTGTCTACCTTCACCTGGAATCTGCCGATGCCCCATTTGACCTCATTCATGTGGGTCATCCCGAAGCCGCCCGCCGAAGCCTTGCCGAAGGACAGTCCGGTCTTTGCCAGGCCATACGTGCGCAGGGCGCCGGCGCCCACTGGCAGGAAAGCGGTTACGCCGGTCGCGACATTCCAGGCCGACTGGCTGTCGAAGTCGCCGCCCTGCAGGAGGTGATCAGCCTCCTTGTACAGAGCCTTGCCGCCAAGGATTGAACCGGCGCCGACAGCGATGGGAATGGCCCATTGGCCGCCCGGCACGAACGAGACAATGGTTGCGGCGCCGGCGAGGAGTCCGAGGCCTATGTCGCTGGCCTTGTCCCAGAAATCCACTTTGCGCGCATCGGCGACTTCCAGTTCGTCGAGCGAAAAGCCATCCTTGCCGAGCGACATGTCGCCGCCCTTGGCCATGACCAGATTGCCGTTGCCGCTGAACAGGCGATTCTCGTGCTGGAATTCGTCGAAGCTGCTGTAGTATTTACCAGCACTGTCGACATAGCCGGCCTCGTTGCCACCGCTCTTGATCGCGAACAGGGCCGTCGACGATTCCATCCCGCCATCAAGCGAGAAGATCGGCACGATCTTGACCTCGGCGTCATCGCCGGCGCGGTCGGCGATTTCGTCGACGACCTTCCCGACTCCCTCGCTCGAGGGATCCTGGCCAAGGGTCTGCGCAACCGTACCGCTGAGTTCGCCGGGCGCATAGGTCTTGTACTCGCCGGTGAAACCGGATTCATAAAGGCTCTCGAACCGCACCTGATAGCCAGCCATTGCCTGGTCCTGGCGTTCTTCAAAATACTGGCTTTTGAGTTTCGCCTCGTACTCCTCCCCCGAACCATATTCGAGAAGCTTGGGCTTGCTTGCCGAAAAAGCATACCAGTCGCGCCCCGCCAGCATCGCCGGCCGCACGTTTTGTTCCCAGTCCTCCAATTGGTCCTTTTGGGTTTCCGCCTGGTCGTGATTGATTTCCGCGGCGGCGAGTTCGGGGGACACCCACAGCTTCTGGCCGTCCATCTCGATCTGGACCGACTTGCCGCTTTCGCCGATAGCGCCCGGCCCCTGCGCTTCGTAGGCCGCGGCAACCTCCGGCGCGACCCACATGTCGCGGCCGCTCACCGTGACCTGCACCGCCGTCTCGCCCGGCTTGAGCGTGCCAGCGGGGGCCTCGACGGTTCCCGGCCCGTGGTCGGTGATCGCCTGGTCGCGCGCCGCCGTCGCGTCGACGAGCGCCGCCCTCGCATCTTTCAGCGCGGCATCAAGATTGTTGACCTGCACATCGACGATCTTCGACCTGGCCGCGTCCAGCGCCGATTGCGATCCGTTTGCATTGGCTGTGCATACCGGCGCCGACGATACGTCCGTCGAGGCCAGCATCTCCTGCCACTGCTTGTTGAGCGGATCGTCGCGGAAATCCTGCCGGATGTTCTCGTCGTTGAGGTCGTATGTCAGGGCGGATTTATGGACGTTCGTGTCATCGCCATTCTCGTCGGTGAACGTGGCGTTCTCATAGACGGTCACGACATAGAGCTGGCCGTTCTCCTCGACGATGTCCTGCGACAGAATCTTGCCGGTAAACTCGCCGCGGCCGTTGGTAAAACCTTCCCAGTCGAAATGATGCGGGTTTCGTTCGCGCGCCTGCGCAAGCAGTTCCTGCTTGAGAGGCTCCACGGTCACGGCAAGATCCGCCGCCGCCTTCTGCGCAATCCCATACTCCTGATATGCCTCGGCCAAGGTCACCTGATTGGCCGCGGCGCCCTGGAGCGTCTGCAGACCTTGAAGCCGCTCTTCGATGGCCGTGTATTCGGGGGTTCCGGGCTTGGCATCGGTCAGCTTGAGCTCGAGCTCGGTCGAGGCGACCAGCTGATCGACGGTGGCCTTGTTGCCATTGGCGGTGTGCAGCGCCGAATCGATAAGCAGCTGGGCGACCTCGGCATGCTCGGCCTTGGCGTCCTGGTTTGCTTCCTCCGCGCTGGGACCATCCGGGCTGCGGACGGCCGCCTGGTTGGGATCGCTGATCGCCGGCAGGTCGACCTGTTTGGCGATGGCGTCGAGAAGGCTCTGCTGACCTGCCTGGTACTCGGCCGCGGCCGTGGCGGCATCTTCGAGCGCGCTGTTGGCGAGGCTCAGCCGTTCCTGCGCTTCGGCCAGCGTACCCTTGGGTTCGGTCGGCTTCAACTCCAATCCATAAGGCGCCAAAGTGTCGTCGAGCGTCGCTTCGGCGGCTTCCATGGCCTCCTTGTAAGCGGGATCCAGCGCGTAGACGTCGAGCTGCGCCTGGCTTTGCACGGAAGTTGCCTGCGCCTCGCCGAGGCGCGATACAGCGACGTTCTCGGCCGCGATCGCCTTGGCCACCTCCGGATCGTACCACTGCCAGTTCCCGTCCACCAACAGCGGCACCCATTTGCCGCCTGAAGGCGCGGTGGCCGACGGCGGTTCGCCGAACGGGCCGACCGAGGTCGGCGTGCCCTCGAGCTGCGGCGTGGCAGGGACCGGCGCCCCATAGGCTTCCATCGCAGCGACCACGGCCTGCTGTTTTTCAAGCGCATCCGCGGTCAGCTCCGGTGTCGCCCCGCCGAATATGCCATCCAGCGCCGTCTTGACTATCTGGTCTTCCTTGGCCTGTTGCGGGTCACTGCTGTTCGGGTTGATGTCGAGCAGCAGCTCGGCCAGCGCCTGTTGCGCGGTGCCGGCCGCGATGTCGGTGACGGCGCCGGTCGCGGCATTGGTCAGCGTGATCTTGCCGTCCGGCGACGTGGTCATCGTGTAGCCGTTGAACGTCACATTGACGGTGGTCCTGGTGGCGCCGTCGATCACCACCGTCTCGCCTGGATGAATAAGGTCAGGGTCGCGCGGATTGGTGAACAGTTCCGGATTGCTTACGGCGAGATCGTCCAGCGTCACGCCGTTGGCCTCGGCGATGTCGCTCAGATTGTCGCCCGGCTTGACCTCGTAGTCGATCGGCTCGCCGTCGTTCAGCGTCTCGACGATGGTCTCGATGCGTCGGCCATCCTTGTCCACGACGATCTTCGTCTCGGTGTTGTTGACGGGGTCGACGATGGTCGTGGTCTGCTCGCCGGTTTCGGTGTTGCGCTCTGTCTGCGTGGTCACGCCGTTGCCGTCGACCATGCTGGTCGTCTCGGTGCTTCCTTCGGTGATCGTCGACGAGCGCGAACCATGGTGGTAGTCGTTGTTGTAGGTGGCGGTCCTGCCGGTATTCGGATCGGTGACGACGGTCTGCAGGGTCTCGCCAGGGTCACCGCCCTGCGTCACCTCGAGGCCGGCGGCGTTCATTTCGGCGATCACCTGCTCCGGCGTGAGATTGCTCGCCTCGGCGATCTCGTCAATGCTTTTGCCGGCGGCAAGCTGTTCCTCGATCGCCGCTACGCCCGAGCCGTCCGCCGTCTGCGATTGCGCCAGGGTGGTCACCTCGCCGTCCGGAGCCGTAACCGTGGTTACCGGCAATGCGGGGCCGCCGGCGGGCGTCACCGTCTGCACGGTCGACCCATTCGGCAGGTTGCTGGTGACGGTGACGGCGCCGTTACCAGTCGTTTCGGTGGTTGTGGTTTCACGGGTCTGGGGATTGGTCGTGCGTTCGGTGACCGCGCCGTCGCCGAGATCGTCCACCAGCGTGGTGGTGATCGCGCCGGTCTGCGCGTCGACGCTGGTGGTTTCCTTGCGGCCGAGATCGTCACGGATCGGCGATGACTTCGCCTGCATGTCCAGGCCGGTCTCTTGGGTGTAGTAGCCGCCGTGCTGATAATCCTGGTTTTCGGTGATCGTGCGGTTTCCGGCGGTGATCACCACAGTGCGGGTGTCGCCGTTGGCATGCTCGGTCGCTACCGCCGTCATGCCGCCGGCATTCAGAGCCGCCACCACATCCTCGGGAGCCACGCGCTGCTCGGCGGCGATGTTGTCGATGCTTTTGCCACCGTCGATCGCCTTGAGAATGTCGTTCGCCTTGATGTCCGGCGCGTTGACTTCCAGCGCCTTGACTTCCGGCGCCTTGACTTCCGGCGAAACAACGAGGTTTGGCGCGCCGCCGAGATCCTGCGTGAAAAGCGCCGGCGCGGCTGTGGCGACGCCATTGCCGGTTGCCGCGGTGACCGCGGCAGGCAGCTCCGGTCCTGGCTGCATCGGGGCAGTCGGCTGCGC
Source organism: Mesorhizobium sp. L-2-11 (assembly GCF_016756595.1). NCBI lineage: Bacteria > Pseudomonadati > Pseudomonadota > Alphaproteobacteria > Hyphomicrobiales > Phyllobacteriaceae > Mesorhizobium > Mesorhizobium sp. L-2-11. The sequence continues at coordinate 5,012,772 of NZ_AP023257.1, forward strand.
CGTCTTAAGTTCCGCATTGACCTGCGTCAGCCGCTGGCGGGCGCCCGCGGCCGCGTCGACCTCGCCCATCCTGTTGGCGAGCCGGATTTCGTTTTGCAATTTCGTGGCTTCCGCCTGCAGCCGCGTGGTCTGCTCGACTTGGGCCTTTGGATCGACCCTGGGCGGCGGCGGCGGCTTGACGGTGTTAATCGGGCGGATCATCAAACAACCTCCGGAGCCGGTCCAGTCCTGGTTCAGGCAGTCTGCCTGCCGTCAACGCCCCCGCGCCCGACAGTGGAAGCCCTGTGCCTAGCGGGGCGGCTTCCAATAAATGCCGAAAGCAGCGAGTTGCTCTTCCGACTGTCTTACTCGTTCTGCAGCATTCACTTCAGACTGCGCAGCCGTCAGTGCCGCCAGAATCTCGACGGCGGCGAACGCCGGCGCCATGCTGCGGAAGAACGACTGCGAATTGGCCGTAACGATGATGGTCTCCCGCGCGATCCGGGCCAGCGGCGACACGCTGCTGTCGGTGATTGCCAGCACGCCGACACCCTGCCTGGCCGACTGGCGCGCCACCTCGATCGTCGTGCGTTCATAAGGCGACATGCCGACAGCAAGCAGCACATCGCCGCGTCCCGCGCCCTGCAAGGCATCCAGACCATGTCCGCCCATCTCGCCGACAAGCGTCACCTTGCGGTCGCCGCCAGCCAGAAACGACATGATGTGAACGAAGTGGTTGGCGACCGGATAGAAGGAGCGCGAGCCGAGGCCAAACAGATTGCGTGATCGTGCAAGGAGGTCCGCTGCGGCAATGAATTGCGAGGCATTGCCGTACTCACCCAGGCTTGAGACCTGCGCCGCGAGCGTGTCGGCGACAACCCCTGCGGTCGAATATCCCGCATCGCCCCCCTGGTCGGCACCCCTTCGCGCCGGCTCACCGGCGCCTGTCTCACGCAGCGCGCGCGCGTACAGGCTGCGCATGTCCTCGTAGCCGTCAAGGCCGAGCCATCGCGCCAACCGCATCATCGTGCTGTGCGAAACACCGGCCTGATGTGCCTGCTCGCGCATCGACATCAGTGCGACATCCTTGGGATGGTCTAGCACGAAACGCGCCGCGACCCGCAGTTGCGGCGGCATATTCTCGAACCGTTCGACCAACAGCTCCGCCAAAGGACCTTGTTCCATTCTGCCATACCCCAATTTACCCCGATCGCAAGGTTACTCCTCCAATGGTGGCAATGCAACAGTTGGAACTGAACTGGTTCAAATATTCCAAGTGGACTTTCAATTTCGATCATGCTGCCTTAAGCTGGTTTCGCAACCTGCCGGCGTCGACACGATTCCGGAGTTTGTAACTTGAATGATCCCTCAAGGAGACAATTGATGGCTGCTACCCCTCCCATTACGTCCGGCTCTGCCGGGTCACCGGAACAGAACCTGGACAAGATGATCAAGCATCAGGAGCGCATGTTTGGCCTCGAGATCACAAAAGAGATCGCGAAGTCCCAACATGACATGCTGATGAGCACCGCCAAGACGCTCGGCCAGTCGGCTGAAAAGGCCTAAGGCGGGATTCTCGAAATCATGCGCCGCCGCAAGCGCCGGCGGCGCACGTTCACGGCTTTCGATGCCGTTGTCGGGCTGCGTCTGAATTGTCATCGGCGGGAGATGAAGTGGCATGATCGGCAAGGATTGGGCTATCGGCAAAAATCGGGATGCGGCGGCCCGCACCCCGGCATCGCGACATTGCGTTGCGCTCAGCGTAACGCATGGATTTCACGCCGGCGCCCAGCTCAGCCTGGTCGCGCCTCTGTATACGCTCGGCTCCAGCACGGAGTCGGACGTTGTTCTCAGGGACGCCGGCATCGCGCCAGTCCACGCAAGGTTGCGGCGCAAGGGCAGCCAAATTGAAATCGAAGCCGTTGGCGGCGATGTCACGCTCGCCACCGGCGAGATCATCCGTGAAGGCCAAGGCAGCCGCTGCAAGCTGCCGCTGACGATAAGCATCGGCGATGCCCATATCCGGCTGGTCAACCCGGAACGCCGGCCGAATCGCTGGTCTGTTTCCAATCGACCCCTCCTGGTTGCGGGCAGCGTTCTCTTTGCCGTTTTCGCTGTTTCCGTCGCCGCCAACGGGTTCTCCTTCGCCGAGCCCGACAGTGGCAAAAAGCTATCCGCTCAAGTCGATAAACCGGTCACGTTGGCCTTCGCCGGCGACGCCGGGCAGAGTGTCGTGGACGATTCGTCGCCGACACAAGCACCCAGCGCCACTGAGGCGGAACGCCAGCTCAAGCTGCGCCTCGAGCAATCCGGCATCAGTACATTGGCCGTTCAGCAGTCACCTGGACGACTCGTGGTCTCGGGCATGATCGCCAATGACAAGCATGGTGCCTGGATCGAAACGCAATCCTGGTTCGACCAGGCGTTCGGCGCGCACATCACCCTCGCCTCCAATGTCATGGTCGGCAACGCCGAGCAGGCGCCGCGCCTGAGGCTGCAGGCGATCTGGTATGGCGAGCGGCCTTATGTCATCGCCACCGACGGCGCACGCTATCATGAAGGCGCATTCACCAATGACGGCTGGACCGTGAAGCGCATTGGCGAGACGGAACTTCTCCTGACCAAGGGCGGCGCCACGGTCGCGCTGAAATATCCGTGAACCGCCGGCTTGAGGGGCCGCGGTTCGATACGGCAAGGATGGACGCAGCCGGCCGCGAGGTGCGGCAGGCGGAAGGCGTGCACGGTCAGGCAATCAACCGCCGGCGGATGAATGGCGTCGACAAGGCCGCAAGCCGTGCTCAGGGGACCAGATCGGCCGCTGGTACGCAAAAGCCAGAAACAGCGGAATTCCAGTCCTCTCGGGGTACGGCTGGCGAATCGCTCGACGAGGCGCTCATCAATTTCGTCATGCCAGCTATTCCCGAGCCAGCCATCCTGCGTCGCTCGGTAGCCATTCTCCAGCATTTTGTAGCGCATCTGGTGCCCGATCTTGAGGGTGGCGAGCAACTCAAGACACTTGCCAGGACGCTGATGGAGGATGAAATCGAGCGTCATCGCGATCTGCTTGCCCGGATACAGGAAGGAATCGAAACCTGACTGATCCGCATGAAACAGTGCATCTGCTGCATGTCCTGGGCTATCTCTACGGCAGTCACGGGCAGGCAAAGCGGGGCGCGGCATACCTGCTTATCGCAGCGCAGCTGTCGCCGGGAAATGCCGGCGTTCTGCGCACGCTGGCGCATCTGCTGATACTCGATGGCGAAGCGGACAAGGCGCTTGCCACCATTGCCAGGCTGGAGACGCTGGAGGGAATGGACCACCCGACACTGGCGTTGCTGAAGAGCCGCGCCTTGCTTGTGGCCGGCCGTAAGGCCGAGGCGCACAGTGCCTTGCGGAGCTTCCTGTCGCATCGAGGCGCCGAATGACGATATCTGAGCGCCTTCTGCACTTCCTTGCCAAGCTGTCACGCCGCAGCGATCTGGTCATTGCCATCCTGATGCTCGTTGCGGTGGTGATGATGCTCATCCCATTGCCGACCTTCCTCGTCGACATTCTCATCACCGCCAATATCGCCGTCAGCGTGCTTATCCTGCTGGCTTCGTTTTACGTTTCTCATCCGCTCCAGTTCTCGTCGCTGCCATCGGTCATCCTCATCGCCACCTTGTTCCGGCTGGCGATCACGATCACGACCACGCGCCTGATCCTGCTCCAGGCCGACGCAGGCGAGATCGTTTCAGCCTTCGGCAGTTTCGTCGTCGGCGGCAGTATTGCCGTGGGCCTTGTCATCTTCCTGATCATCACCGTTGCGCAGTTCATTGTGGTTGCGCGGGGTGCGGAACGCGTTGCAGAAGTTGCCGCGCGCTTCACACTCGATGCTCTGCCCGGCAAGCAGATGAGCATCGATGCAGAGTTGCGCAACGGAGACATCGATCAGGCGGAGGCACGCCGGCTGCGCCAGCAGCTTGAGCGAGAGAGCCAGCTGTTCGGCGCGATGGATGGCGCCATGAAATTCGTCAAGGGCGACGTCATCGCCGGCATTGTCATCATTCTGGTCAACCTGATCGGTGGTTTCGCGATCGGAACGATGCAGCACGACATGTCGCTGGGCGACGCCGCCGTGACCTACTCACTGCTCACGGTGGGTGACGGGCTGGTGGCGCAGATCCCGGCACTGCTCGTCGCCGTGGCCGCCGGCACGATGGTGACGCGCGTCGGCAGCTCGGACGGCACGAGCGACCTTGGCAAGCAAATAACCAGCCAGCTACTACGCGACTCCCGTGCGCTCGCACTCGCCGCGGTGATCATGGTCGGCCTTGCCGTCGTGCCAGGCTTTCCATCCCTTGTGTTTCTGATCCTTGGCGCCTGCTTCGGCGCCGGCGCCTATGCCATCAACCGCCGCACCGCCCGGGAATCCGAATTTAGGGATATCGGCCAGACCGCGATGGCCGAACAAGCTGGAAAACCGGCGTCGCTTTCATCAACGCCCGTTGCAGCACTGCCTTCTTCATCCCGCATCGTCGTACGCTTCGGAACCGAACTCGGACGCTCGGTCCCGGAACCCGAATTCGCCACGCTCGCCGATGGCGTGCGCCGCGAGCTTTTCGGCGATCTCGGTGTCGACGTCCCGGCCATCGGCCTGCAGGTCGACGAGAAGCTTTCAGCGAGAAGCATGCGCATCGATCTGGAGGGCGCACCCATCCTGGATGCTGAAATCCCCGCCGATCGCGTTCTTGTCGAATCCGACCCAACCCATCTCGACCTGCTCGATGTGACTTACGAAAAGGGGTCTCCGATTGCCGGTCAGCGCAAATTCATGTGGGTCGACGATCGCCACCTTTCGGCGTTGAGGGAAGCCGGCTTCGACTTCTCCACGCCGGCACAAACAGCGGCCAAATGGACCGGAAATGCACTTCGGCTCTATGCCGGCCATTTCGTCGGGATCCAGGAGACCCGCAGGCTGCTGTCGGACATGGAGCCGGACTATGCGGATCTGGTCAGACAGGCGCAGGAGATCGTGCCGCTGCAGAAAATCGCGGAGGTGCTTCGGCGACTTGTCGGCGAAAACGTGCCGATCCGCAACCTGCGCCTGATCCTCGAAGCGCTGATCGAATGGGGTCAACGCGAGCAGGACGTCGTTCTGCTTACGGAATATATTCGCGCGTCCTTGAAGCGCCAGATCAGCTTCCGCTTCGCTGGCCGCAGCAACATCATCGCAGCCTATGTTCTGCAGCGGTCGGCCGAGGACATCCTGCGAAACGCGGTGCAAAGCACATCGACCGGCACGTTCCTGAACCTTTCGGATGACGATGCGCAGGCATTGATCGCCGAAATCGAACGAGCCTTGTCGCAGAACGCCACCGATGTCTCACCGGTCGTCCTCGCGGCGATGGATGTACGCCGTCATATGCGAAGCCTGCTCACGCACAATGCCATCGAACTTCCGGTTCTGTCGTTCCAGGAAATCGCACAGGAATTCAACGTCCAGCCATTGGCCACGATATCCGGCCGTTCGGGCGTCGCACGCAACGTCTCTCGGTCGCTGCCATCAGCAACTGAGGCGAAAGCCGGACAAGAGGCAGCCTCATGATGCCAGCCGGGCGGATTGGGACAATTGGGGGAACTACATGCTCAACAGGGGAACGGCATGACAATTCACGATACCGCAGCAGGCGTTCGATCCGCCACTTTCGCCGGGCGGATGCGCTGGCTCGCTATCGCGACGGCTGGCGTCTTGGTGGCGTTTTTGTCCACATTTGCCGACGCTATGGCACAGGATGTGTCGCCATTGCCGAGCCGGCCAACGGTCGACCTGCCGGTCGGGCAAGGACGTCTGCTGCGCTTCAATGAACCCGTAGAATCAGTCCTGATCGCCGACACCACGATCGCTGACCTTCAGGTCGTGTCGCCGGGGATGGTCTATGTCTTCGGCCTAAAGCCCGGCCTGACCAACCTCATTGCAATCACAGCCGATGAGCGGATCGAGGCAACGGCCCAGTTCCGCGTCACCCCCGATGTCACGCCTGCCAACGAAGCGAAACACGCAATGCAGCCGAACTCGGCGACAAATCTCTCGATTTTCGGGACCCGCATTGTTGCGACCGGCGAGGCAGGAGGCGTCGAGGAGGCAACGGATGTCGACAATATCGCCCGCACGTTCTCGCCGCCGGAACAGCCGCCGCTGAACAACATGACCGTGCAGGGGTCGCAGCAGGTCAACATCCGGGTCCGCTTCGCCGAAGTCTCGCGCACTGAGTTGCAGTCCTACGGCGTCGACTGGTCTGTCGGATACAGGAGCGGCGGTTTTGAATTCAACATGTTCCAGGACAATGGCGTGCCTTCCGGCACCGGCAATCTTGGTTTGAGCATGGACCCGGCGCATGGCATCAACTTCGACATTCTCATCGAAGCGCTGCAACGCAACGGCGTCGTCAAGATACTGGCCGAACCGAACCTGACAGCGATGACCGGTCAGACCGCGAGCTTTCTTGCCGGCGGCGAAATTCCGGTTCCGATTCCGCAGGGAACGGACGTCGTTACCGTTCAATACAAGTCGTTCGGCGTTTCCCTCGGGTTCACGCCTACGCTGATCGGCCGCGATCGCATTGCGCTGCATGTCCAGCCGGAAGTCAGTTCCTTGTCGGAAGCAGGCTCAGTCAGCGCCAATGGCTTTGCCATGCCGAGTTTCGTCGTGCGCAGGGCTGACACCACGGTCGAAGTGGCGAGCGGCCAGACCTTTGCGATCGCCGGTCTTTTCCAGCAGCGGACCTCGCGTAATCTGGAAAAGTTTCCGGTTCTCGGCGATGTGCCGGTGCTTGGCCCGCTTTTTCAGTCACAGCGCTTCCAGCGCGAAGAGACGGAACTGGTGATCCTGATAACGCCTTATCTGGTCGAGCCGGTGCGCGACAGCCTCGCCACGCCGCTCGATCGTCCGGCAGCCAAGCGCCCCAGGAAGCGCGCCAATGACGCATCGGCGATGGGCCTGATCATAAAGTAGCGGGGAACCGGACATGACATTTCGCTTCGCTTTGTGCTCTGTTCTTCCGGTGCTGCTTCTGGTCGGCTGCGCGAACAGCCGGCAACAGCCGCAGGACTATTCTCCCGGCTACAGCTATGTGTCGACCGACACCGGCGGTTCCGAGAAGGGCGTCGGCGGCTCTGTGCTTGCTCCCAATGCATGTCTGAACGAACCGGCCGACGACGACCGTTCTGCCGCTGCGACCGATCTGACGATCGTCCGCGGCGTCGGCTCCCACCTGCCGCCCGGCTGCGCCAACGCCTACAATCTTCAACGAATGGCCGAAAGCCAGCGCGACCTGGTCGAGGGCCGGCGCATGGGGGCGGCTGCGGCGGCGCCGACGGCAAATGCCGCCCGGCGCTACCTCAATGGCGAAGAGGCTCCCATAGGTGGGGCCAATAGCGGGCCGCCAACGCCGCAAACAACGCTCCCGGTCGAGTGAACCGATGCGGCCCTGCCCGCGGTGCACTTATTTGTCCGGTTGTCTGCGCGTCGGGCTCGACCCAAATCGGCTTCGCGCGTTCCGGTCCGATCCGCTAGAGCGGTTCATCGTTTCGCGGAAACGCCGAACCGCTCTATCTCCTTGTTTTTGCGCAATTCCCCAGGGAAAGCGCTATGCGCTTTTCCCGGGAAAACCGTTTCACACTTTTCCTGGAATTGCTCTAGCCGAGGATAGAGCCGAGCGCTTTCGCCCTGGCCTGTGTGCTGCCCTTCGAGCGGATGGTTCTGGCACGCGCAAGCAAGGTGTTCACCTCCTTGGTCGCCAGGCCGATCGGCGGCGAGGCCCTGACCTGATCGGCCTGGCCAAGCAATCCGTAGACCACCACGACGTTGCGCTTGTGATGCAACTGCGCATTGGGTGCGGCGGAGATCTTCTGGACCAGCGGCAGTGCTGTGGCGGAATTGCCTTCGAGCGCCGCGGCCAACGCCATGTTGCTCTCGACGTCGAGATCCCCCGGCGCAAGTTTCAACGCCTGAGCAAAAGCAGCCTGCGCCTGCCCGGTCTGGCCGGCGAATGTCTGCGCCACGCCCAACCTGATATAGGCGCTGCTGGTATTGACCAGCGGCGCGGCCTGCGCGAGCGCGCGCATGCCAGCATCGATATCGCCCGTTTCCATCATCGCCGAGCCAAGCCCGAGCATTGCCCCTCCGTCATTCGGCGCTTTTGCGAGCGCGGCCTGATAGGCTTTAGCCGCCTCGGCGGGATAGCCGGCTCGCATATAGGCCTCGCCCGCCTTGACGAAGGCGCTCGGCTTGGCATCCGGCATCGCTGCCGCGCGCTCGTAGAGCGCGATTGCGGTGCCACTGTCTCCCTGCGCATGGATATCGTCCGCAAGCTTGATCAGACGCTCCGATTGCGACGACGGGCCCTGTGCCTTTGCCTGCGCGGTATCGGTTTTGGTCGTCTGACAACCGGCCGCCGCCAACATGGCGACGACGGGCAAGAACACGACGTGCAGCCGCATATCCACCTCTCCGTATTCAAGCCCGCCGCACCTTACACACGGCCTTGGCCGACTGGAACCACAACAGTGCGATAAGATTGCAACATGGCCGAAGAAGCTGAGGAAAAGAAACTACCGGCGTCCGACAAGAAGCTTCGCGACGCTCGCCGCAAAGGCCAGGTTTCGCAAAGCCGCGACCTGGGCTCCGGCTTCACGCTTTTCGCAGCGCTTGGCTATCTTTATTTTGCCTGGCCGATGCTCGTCGAGCACCTTTCGGAACTCGTGCAGACGGTGACCACCCCGGGCGATTCGTTCATTGAAGTCAGCCTGCTGGCCATCCGCCATTCGTTGTCATTGCTGATGCTCGCCACATTACCGCTCGTCGGAATCGTTGTCGTTCTCGCCGTGGTCTTCGGCATGCTGGGAACGTTTGGGCCGGTGTTCTCGTTTGAGCCGCTCAAGCCGCAATTCGATCACATAAACCCGGCGAAAGGTCTTCAGAAGATCCTGTCGCTGCGCAACGTCGTCGAGTTCACCAAAGGCCTTGCCAAGGTGGTGTTGCTAGCCGGCCTGTTCGCATTCCTTTTGATCGCATGGCTGCAACCGCTCTTCGATGCTCCGGGATGCGCTCCGTCATGCCTGGAGCCAATTATCAAGGCGGTGCTGACACCGCTTGGAATTGCCGCCGCCCTGGCCTTTGTCGTCATCGGCGTGATCGATGTACCTATTCAGCGCTGGCTGTTCCTGCGCGACATGCGCATGACGACAACTGAATACAAGCGCGAACACAAGGACCTCGAAGGCGATCCGTTGATTCGGCATGAACAGCAGCGCCAGCGCCGTGAGGCGGTGATGCAACCTGCGAAGCTGGGCGTGAAAAACGCGGTCATCGTCTTCGTGTCCGGTGACCGCGCAGTGGCATTGCGTTACATCAAGGGCGAAACGCCGGTGCCGACGGTCGTCGGCAAAGGCCAGGGCCGAGCGGCTGGTGAGATGGCGGCTCAAGCACGCCAGGCAGGTATTCCGGTGCTCGAGGATGCGTCAGTCGCCGGCCCACTCTTCGAAAATACCAACACCGGAGCTTACATCGGTCAGGAGATGTTCTCGCCGGTCGTACGCCATCTTGTCCGGCTCGGGCTCACTTGAGCCATGCGCGAACCGACCTTGCCGCAATGCCTGAGCAGCGCGGCAAGGTCGGCAGCGACAGCCGGCTACTTGGCTGGACCCAACAGGATTTCGAGATCGACCGCGTCTGCCATTGCCTTGTATCCCGCGTCGTTGGGATGGAGGTTATCGCCGCAGTCGTAGTCGTCGCGCAGATACCCCGGCTTGGCCGGATCTTCCATCACCTTGTCGAAGTCGATCACGCCATCGAATCCGTCGCCGGTGCGGATCCATTGGTTCACCGCGACGCGTATCTTTTCCTTCTCGGCTGTGTAGTAACCCTCGGTGGGAAGTCCTTTGAAGGTTTCGGCGAAGGGGGTCAGCGTCGCGCCTACAATGCGTATGCCACGGGCATGGGCGCGGTCGATGAGCTGTTTGTATCCGGTGATGATGTCTTGCGCCGTCGGTTGCTTGTCGTCCGGCGTGATTGCATTTCCCCCGGGCCAGCCGATATCGTTGATGCCCATCATCAGGACAACGGTCGCGACTTTGGGATGGCTCAGTATATCGGAATCGAAACGGGCCAGAGCATTGACACCCATACCGTCGGTCAACACGCGATTGCCCGAAAAGGCTTCGTTGACCACCGCGACCTTGCGGTTGGCCTCCTGCAATCGCTTGGCGATATGGTCTGGCCAGCGATTGTTGGCGTCAGGGGTCGAGCAATTGCCATCCGTGATGGAATCCCCGAAAAACACGATCGCCTCAGATTCCGGTGCGGCATCAACCCAAATATCGCTCAGAAAAAGGCGCGACTTGAGCGTGGTGTCAGCCTTGAACGCTGCGTCGCTCGTGAAATTACCCGGGCCGGAGATGTAGGCAGTTTGCACGCCATCCCAATGCACCGACGACAGTGCCGTCTTCTTCGGCAGGAAGATGCTGACCGAGATTTCGGAAAGCGCTTCTGCCGATAGCGCGACGGGGTCGCTGAGGATCGGAGCTCCCGGCGGAACGACCACAGAACTCTTGCCGCCCCAGGTCAGGGGCTTCAGGGTCTTCTGGTCGATCTCGCCGCCCTTGCCTGCTATTGCGACGCTGCCAGCGCCGATGGTCAGCGGCTTTTCGCCGAAAGCATTCGACAGCACGACCCGCACGCTATTGCCGCCAACACTGATCCGGGCGACCTGGCGGATGGTCTGGTTCTCCAATACCTCCGGCACTCCGAAAGGCGCAGGAAGATCGTCCGACCAGCGCGGAGCAGGTGTGGCAGCCCAAGTGGTGATCCAGTTTCCCTTTTCGGCGCCTTGTGCCGAAAAACCTGCGATCGCGGAACCGACCGCCACAGTTGAACATATCAGGATATGACGCAGACGCCGTTTCCTCCCTGCTGCGGCAGAAAGCGCCGATGAAACCTTGTCCGTAAAAACCAAAGGCCTGTTGAGCCGCATCTTCATCTCCTCCTCGAGACATGCCGGTAATGCCGCCGCCGGCCTTATTATGACGGGCTGCCGAGGGAATGAAATTCAACTTCCGTGGCAATTCTGGACCAGTGTCAGGGTAGGATTGCGAGAACGGAACTGGTGCTGCCTTGTAATCAAAGCTCGCGTGCTGAAACGTCGGCTGCGCCCTCGCCGGATTCACTGGCGGACATCAATCCGGGGTCCCAATGTCTGGGTCATGACCCGCCGCACGATCCTGCCATCTGCGACATCGAGGCAGACGGTATCGACCAGGTATCGATACGCAACGACGTCGCGAGGCTCCAACGCCTCAAACGGGCGGTGCAGGAACGGCATGGAATAATGATGGTGTGGATAGAAGTTGTAACCGACCGCAACAGCCGAGTTCGCCAGGTTCGCGGCGCGATTGTGCTGGCCGAGAATAAACGACGTCGGGCGGGCCGCATCGTAGTCAGCCGGCGTGATTGGCAGTTCGACTGGATAGGCGCACTCTTTGGTAAGCTTCATGACCTCATAGTTGGACGAGGCAACGTCCGACGACTTTGGCTGCACCTGCCTAATCCCGATCTGGCCCCAGGCTGAGGTCGGAACGTGGCCGGATTCACGACGATATTCCTGATAGCCGAAGTGACGGGCATAGAGCAGATAGGAGGCGTCGCGGAAAAAGCTCGGTGCGACCCGCACCCAGTCACCTTGTTTCGTCAGCGCCTCGAAATATGCTTGCCGGATTTGCCTTGAATCGTACCAGCCGAGCCGCGCGTTATAAAAGACCGCGTCGCCGAATATGGTGACAACAATCCCGGTCGCGATGGCAATTTTGGAAAACGAATTTTCCTTCATTCTCGTCAGAGCGGCGACGATCAGACTGTTCAAGATGATCCAATGCAGAAAAAGGGCGCCGCTCAGAAGGAAGATCCCGATATGCATGATATCGAAGAACGCGGTCAGTCCGATGAGCCACCGCCGGCGCAAAAAAGCGAGAAAACACAGAAGCTGCGCAGCAAGGATGAGGACATTCATCGGAATCTGGACCGCCCTGACTGCTTCATAAGCAAGAGCGAGCAGCGATTCGGAAAAGCCCAGCGGGGCCGCGCCCAACCCGTACCCGGCCAGCATGATGGAACTGGTCGGGTTCTCGAGGATCCAGCTCAACGGCCCTCCGTCAAGCGTGACCTTGGCGATCCCGGACATGAAGTAGTTGCCAAAATGGGCGCCGATCCCAGCAAGCAGCAGTATGCCGGCAGCCTGGGCCGCGAAATCCCTGGTTCCGAGTTCGTTAAGGCTGGGCACGTTCCTGGTGAAGAGCTTCAGCCGGCTCAAACCCTGCAGCAGGCTTAGGGCCAATAGGCCACAGGCCAGGAAGAGACCGGCCTCAATCAAGGGCGCATAGTCGTTGCGGCCCAGTTCCTCAGCACCGGAGACTGCCCGTGTGACATCCTTGTGGAAGGCGAAATAGACCATCGGGAAAATTGCAAAGGAGGGCCGCAGGATCGAAAAAAACGCCGCCACAAGCGCGATCAGGCGAGAATAGATGAGTACATTGCCCAACGCGTCGGCGCGAGCCGCGTCGGCAATGCCAAGTTCGTCCCCAAGCCCGAAGCTGAAGAGGCCCAGCGTTATCGCCAAGCCGACGACGATAATTCGCGCAGCCCGCGCCTCGGCGGGATAGCGCACGAATGAAAAAAGGCAGCATAGTAGAGCCAACCCGAAAGCGCTTGCCGTGGCAAAGGCAGGATCGTGCCACGCCACGCGGGATGCCGCCTTTTGGTAGAGCAGGATCGGAACGAGCCCGCACAGGAACGGGAAAAAAAGAAGGGCTGCAAGGACACAGCGTTCAACGGGTGAACGCTCGATGCCGACTGACGGCCAAGGCGGGGCGTTGCCCGCTCCGATGCTCATACCATGCTTCTCCCGTCTTCCGGAATTTCCGCCTCACCTATTCGGTTTTCGGGTGCTCACCTTTCCGATGACGAATTGAGCCCTCACGCGGCCGCACATTTGCAGGGGACATTGCTGCACTGCAACAGGACGCGTACTACAACCTAAACGCACAGGCAACGACGAAAGTTCAAGATGCCCCGGCTCAATGCGCGCGCACAATTTGCGCCAATTATCGATAAATACCCGCGTTGAATTGCCGATCTGTCGCAATTTAGGTCCAGTAACAGCAACAGCGATCGCCCAGCCGTCGTCACCCGTGCCGGTGCCGGGCCAGGTATCGGAGACTCAAAAAAATGTTGCCTAACTACCCAAAGTAGTGGCAAATGTTATGTTGCAGTGCCTAAGAGTGCGATGCAACATTGAATTCGTCTCGCTGACCTGCAGGAAACCGATCGCATCGGCATCAGGTGCAGGGTCAGTGGCTGAAGAGGCCATGGACATGGTACTCGACACCCGGGCCAAACAGGTCGCCGACAAGCACAATGGTATCGTGCACCATGGTATCGTCGTGATCGGCGCTGGCTTCGATTCAGCCTTTTTCCTGCAGCAGTTCGTCGGACGGAAGAAAGCTAGCGTTCCCGTCCTCGAATGGGGTTGCCACAACCCGCATGATCGGCAGCTCGAACGCGGCGCAAACAGCAATATCCGCGACGACGCTGGCAGAGCGTGGAATTACACGATCGGCCTGACAGCCGGACCCGACTGCGGGTCCGGGCAGACGCCGCCGTTCAATACTAACATCTTCGGGCTGAAAGGCCCCTACGGCATCGGTCTCGACTCGCCGATCAGGTATGGCGATCTTCTGCTGCGGCCCAGGCGGTCATCCCCATGAGCAGCTTTGCCAGGAGGAGAAAATCCTATGACGGTGTTCTATGATAGCAGCCGTCCGGACGCTTTCGTCGGCGGAGCCGGTAGCGACGCCGTAAGTTACAGCGCTTCGTCCCGTGGAGTCATCGCCGATTTGGCTTCCGGCTATGCTTACAAGTTGCTGTCGATACTGCCGTTGGGCGATTCCATCACATATGGAGTGATCGCGAGCTCTTCCGATACCGAAAGCGGCGGATATCGGAAGTTTATGCTGGATCAGTTGGCGGCACTCAATGTGAAGATCGACTTCGTCGGTTCCTCGTCCAACGGACCCGCCAGCATGGGCGATCGGGATCACGAGGGTCACCGCGGCTGGACGCTCAATCAACTGAACGGCATCGACAACGATGTCGTGGCAGCCACGAAACCCGACGCCGTGCTGCTGATTGCCGGAACCAATGACAGCTCGACCGATAGCGTGCCAACAATGCTGCAGGATCTGCGCAGCCTGTTGCTCAGCTTGACCTCCAGCGATCCCGCCTTGACCGTCTTCGTCGGATCCGTGCCTCCCGTTCGCGTCGGCCAACAATCACAAGCGCGTGCAGACCGTGTCGATGCGTATAATGATGCAATGCCCGGTCTGATCTCTGAACTGGCCGCCCAGGGGCATAAGATCGCCTTTGTCGACATGCGCGATCTGACACCGGATGACATCACCGCGCCGCCGCTTGATAGCGGGCTGCATCCGACTGCCGGGGGCTATGCAAAAATCGCCTCACATTGGATGGACGCCTTGGAGCAACATCTCGGCCTGGACGGGACCGGTATCGGAAGCGACCGCGACACCTTCACCAGCATTGAAAATCTCACAGGTTCTTCCTTTGCCGACCAACTCGGCGGAAACGAGGGCGCCAATGTGCTGGATGGGCTGGCTGGCGATGATTTGCTGGAGGGCCGCGGCGGCTCCGACCAACTCATCGGCGGGGCCGGCGCCGACACGCTTGTCGGCGGCACGGGTAATGACGTCTACTATGTCGACAATGCCGGTGACAAAACCATCGAGGCGACCAATGGCGGCGTCGACGAGACGCATGCTTATACAAACTGGACCCTGGCCGAAAACGTCGAAAACCTCTTCCTGAGGTCGGCTGCCAATCTGGCGGCAAAAGGCAACGGGCTCGCCAACACCATGGTAGGCAACGGCGCGGCGAACACGCTCGAAGGCCTCGGCGGGGCCGATCGGCTGGACGGCCGGGGCGGGTCGGACCGGCTCGTCGGTGGTCTTGGCGTCGATATCCTCACCGGCGGAACGGGAAACGACAGTTTCGTCTTCGCCGCCGGCCACGGCCACGACACCATCACCGACTTCGACCTTTCCGGCGACGATCTGCTGGAGATTTCAGGCTACCAAAGATATAGCGAACTCCGACAGGTCGGGAGCGACACGCTGGTCGTTTTCTCCGACAGTGACACTGTTCTCCTCAAAGGCGTGACCAGCGCCTCCTTGAGCAGTTCGGATTTCGTCTGGAACGATGCCCTCGACGAGCCGCCGCCGGGGTCAATCGTAGGCGACGACGGCAACAATACGCTTACCGGCGGTTCCGGTGCGGACGTCATTTATGGAATGGGCGGCAGCGACATCCTGAACGGAGAAGCGGGTGCCGACATGCATGTCGGCGGCGCGGGTGATGACGTCTACCATGTCGACAATACCGGTGACAAAACCATCGAAGAGATCGATGGCGGCTTCGACGAGACGCATGCTTATGTGAACTGGACCCTGGCCGACAACGTCGAAAACCTCTTCCTGAGGTCGGCCGCCAATCTGGCGGGAAAAGGCAACGAGCTCGCCAACACCATGGTGGGCAACGGCGCAGCGAACACGCTCGAAGGCCTCGGCGGCGGCGATCGGCTGGACGGCCGGGGCGGCTCGGACCGGCTCGTCGGTGGTCTTGGCACCGATATCCTTACTGGCGGAACCGGAAACGACAGCTTCGTCTTCGCCGCCGGCCATGGCCACGACACCATCACCGACTTCGACCTTTCCGGCGACGATCTGCTGGAGATTTCAGGCTACCAAAGCTACAGCGAACTCCGGCAGGTCGGGAGCGACACGCTGGTCGTCTTCTCCGACAGTGACATGCTTTCACTGAACGGTGTCCTCGTTGCAAGCATCTCGAACAGCGATTTTCTCTTCGTGTAGAGCGGCATCTGCCTCCCGTAGGGGCCGCGACCTCGCGGGGCGTTCCAGACGTCGACATTGCCGCTCGCCGGATCGAGCCTGCCGTAAATGCCCTCCTGCCCGGTGAACCAGAGCCTCCCGTCCTTGTCGAAGGAACCGGTGTTGAGGTTGGCGTTGCCGTGCCCCTCGGGGAGCAGAAACGCCTTCACCGCTTCCGTTTCGGGATCGACGCGCACGATGGCGTTGGGGCCTCTGTCGGGACCAACGATCACCCCGTGCGGCGCCGAGCCGTCGCCAAGGGTTATGTGCTTGAACGCGCCTCTATCAGGATCGAGCCGCCCAAGCGCGCCCTGTCCCTGGGCGGTATACCATATGGAGCCATCCGGCGCCGGAGCGACATCGTGCGGGCCGGCGCCCTCCGGAACGGGATAGTAGCGGACTTCCTCCGCAGCAGCACGCGCGGCCACCGAGCAGAGCAGCGCGGCGAACAGTGCCGACGCAATCGTACGAAAACATGGCCAACTCCTCACATCGCGCGTTTCTATTTGCACAGCGAGCGAGCCAAATATCCTTTTCGCGCCACTGCGGCGGCCGAGCCGCAGATGGCGAGCTCGCCGTGTCGCTTGCCGATCAAAGTCAGGAGCTAGTATAGCCCCTGCCCTCGCCCAGGCCTGCAAGCCAAGAATCGTCGACAGGCGGTAGCATCGTGAGAAAAACCTGCATACGACGACGGGATCGCGGCCCACAATCAGACTTGACGCGGGAAAGGCGTCAGCTTTGCCGCAAAAATTCCCGCGCCAACTCTTGCCATTCCTCATCAAGCGGCAAGGTCGACGGTGCGGCGTCGCAGCGACGATACCAATATTCCGCATTCGATTGGTCGCCTTCCTTGCGATGCAGGTAGGCATGCACGCGCATACCCGCCATATCGTCGCGCAGCTGTGCGCGCTCGTGCGCCTTGTCCCAATCGCCCTTTGCATCCCACCACAGCGCCTGCAGGGCAGGACTCAAGCCGGCGAGCGGCTGTGATTTCGCAATCGAATCTTTGAAGGCTTGCAGATCCATTCTTCCCCCGATGTGAGGTAATTGCGCGGAGCCGATGGTAGTGTAGTCCCGGATTCTGCAACAGCAAAGTCGCGCCGAGCACAGCAAAGGGGCGGTACCCTGGTGCGTGCCATCGTCCAATCTCGGGCGACAGTCGACGCAGTCTGCACGGCAGTGAGCGGTGTCTCGTTACCGACGAAGGCGCATACGTCCGGTGCGGCGACCTACGACGACGACGTAAAAGACTCTACCGAGCGATCCGAGCACGACCGCCACCACCTCCGGTTCACTATCTTCCCGGAGGATGGCGTGGAGATGCCCGAGCACACGGGAAAGGCATCATTGAACGATCAAACGCGAGTAGCCAAGAGCTACAGACTCTAATGCGGTGCGATTGAGAATTGTCAGCGAGCCGTGGTCGTATTGGGTCAGATACCGCCGTTCCCATTCTCTCAGGCAACGATTTACTTTCGCTCGAGACGCCGGGATCATTGCCGCGAGGTCGGTCTGCGAAATGTGGATTCTCCGAGCTCCATTCACGGTAGCCGTACTGTGCGGGGTCTCAGTCAATCGCAAGAGCGTGCTCGCCAATCGAATGGATAGGGCATTGGACGCACTGTGGATCACTCGCTCTTGCGCGTCGTGCGTAGCTTGGCATAAGTACGGGATCACCTTCAGTGCGAGATCTGGGTGCTTGTCGAAGACACTAGCCATGAAAGCTGCTTCGATTTGAAGCAAATCGCTGTCCACGATTGACGCAGCGTTCATGTTACTGTGTCGCGCGATGAACAATCTAGTCAAGTCGAAAGTGTCACCGGGACCGAGATCGGAAAAGATGAATTCTCGGCCATCTGAGAGGGGAACACTAAGACGAACTTTTCCATGAATTATGTAGTAAATATAACGCGGTATGTCTCCAATGTGAGTTAAGACTTTATTCTTTGGAACCCTCCTTAGGATGGATGCTTTTGCCATTTCACTAAGAGTATCTTCCCCAAATTGCCGAAATAAGCGTATTTTGTTCAGCTGTTTGACCCGAACCTCAGCGCCATTTTCTCCCATGGCTCCTCTCCCTGATAGGGTAAGCGCCCCAGCCCCTTAAGCGTTGCCTTGACCACCTCTTTGAACGAGTCCGACCTCCAATCCGTCTCGCGCAGACGCGTTAAGGCACAAAATTTAGCACATTAGGATACGATAAAATAGCGACTCGTCTGTGCCCGGGGTAACAGCGGCATGTCTCTGAGACATTTAAATCAAATCCAACCGACTGGAAGCCGTTGGGATAACCCCCTCCTTGTGGGATTGGCGTGTGCCATGAGCCAAGAAGGAGAAGGGATGCAACAGGATTCGGGGGGTTCGTCTCTATGCGGCATGCACCAACCGAGGCGTCGCGTGCGCTCTGGAAGCGAAGCGTAGAGCCGCTACGGCTTCCTGTGGGAGCAGTTTGCGTGTTTCTCGCAACTGCTGATTTCCTTCTTGGACAGACAATACTTCTTGCGTCAATTGAGCTCTACCATAGGGCCTTCGGCGTCAGGCCGCCAGATATCTGGGATTCGATCTGCCTAAGTGTTACCGCCGGTCTGTTGCTGGTCGCATTCATGACCGCCAGGGGCGCCTACACGGTTAGTGGCATCCTGGACGATCACTGCAGGATCAAAACACTCTTCAGTGGCTGGGTGTTCGTTTTCTTTTCAATTCTCTGGCTCGCCTTTCTCACGAAGACGACGTCGACGTTCTCGCGCGGCTCCTTGACGCTGGCGTTTGCGGTCGGCTTTCCAATCCTGGCGCCTGGCCACGCGGTTCTGGCGCGTGGGCTGAGACGGCTTCTCGCGGCTGAGAAACTCGTGTTGCGCACAGTTTATCTGTTTTACTCTGGCGTTCCTGGAAAGGAACAGGGGATAATCAACAAGCTTGGGCAACAGGGCATCGCGGTTTGTGGTGTTTCGAACATCGAGAACGATGATGGCGCGATCGCAGCACGATCGGTACATGCCGCCGCCGCAGCTGCACAGGCTGCGTTTCGTAATGGCTCGTATGGGGCAGTTTATCTCTTTTGCTCCTGGGACCAGCGGAAGTTGATCGAACGCATCTTGGAGGAAATGTCCCGCCTCCCGCTGCCGATTTATCTTTTCGCCGACGCCTACATAGACAGAATTCTGGCTGGAAGCCCGCTGCACACCGGCTGGCAGCGAGCCTTCGAAGTCCAGCGTATGCCTTTGAGGCCTGCCGAACGCCTGCTCAAGCGGTTGTTCGACATTGCTGTTGCATCCCTGCTACTGCTGTTCCTGTGTCCGTTGATGGCCTTGGTCGCATGTGCCATAGCGCTCGAGAACGGTCGGCCTGTGCTGTTCCGGCAGATGCGACGAGGTTTTGGTGGCAAGCCGTTCAATATTTACAAATTCCGATCTATGACGGTGCAGGAGAACGGTCCACAAATTCGCCAGGCTCAGCGTAATGATGCGCGGGTTACCCGACTTGGCCGAATATTGCGCCGGTCGAACATCGACGAGCTGCCGCAATTGTTCAACGTGCTTCGGGGGGAGATGTCCCTGGTTGGGCCCCGACCTCACGCCGTCGCTCATGACGACACCTATACTTTGACCATTGCGAGCTATGCTTATCGCCATCATGTAAAACCCGGCTTGACAGGCTGGGCTCAGATCAATGGCTTTCGAGGGGAAACGAAGGAACTCTGGAGGATGGAAAAACGCATTGAGCACGACCTCTGGTATATAAAATCCTGGAGCATGCTTCTCGACATTAAGATAATTTGGAAAACTGCTCTACTGATCTTTTCTGATCGTAATGTCTATTGATGTATAGCAGCTTCTCAGGAAGCTGAATGGATATATGTACTCTGTCTTCCAACTGATTGATTGAACGGATAGTTTTGGTGAATTTACCGGGAGCAAGATTTTTCAAGTATCCTCTAGCCGAGGGAAAGGGACGGATGTGGTGTCATCATCGACGGGCGTGGACCAGCGGTCCGTCACATCTTCGGAGCTTCCCCCTCCTTGCACCGCGAAGCCGCCGTCCGGCGTTGGGCGGGGCCCTCTCGTGGTCGATCTCGACGGGACGCTAATCCAGTCCGACCTGCTGATTGAGTCGTTCCTGGCGCTCTTCGCCAATAAGCCATTTGTGGCGCTCCGGACGTTGGCCGCGCTGCGCGAGGGCAAAGCAGTGTTCAAGACTCGGATTGTGGACGAACTCGTGGTGGATGTGGCGCGCCTTCCCTACAATGGCTGCGTGCTCGCTTATATTGAAGCCGAGCGAGCGAAAGGCCGGCCAATCTACCTCGCCTCTGCATCCGATATACGCCTCGTCCGGGCGGTGAGCGGCCATCTCGGCCTCTTCGATGGCGTGCTCGGCTCGGGCGAAGAGGTAAATCTCGCTGGAAAGACCAAGGCGGAAGCTTTGTGCGAACGCTTCGGCGAGCGCGGT
The DNA here is from genome assembly GCF_016756595.1 of Mesorhizobium sp. L-2-11. Classification (NCBI taxonomy): domain Bacteria; kingdom Pseudomonadati; phylum Pseudomonadota; class Alphaproteobacteria; order Hyphomicrobiales; family Phyllobacteriaceae; genus Mesorhizobium; species Mesorhizobium sp. L-2-11. Next base: position 5,033,190 of record NZ_AP023257.1, read on the forward strand.
TTCGCCTATATCGGCGGGGACCGGGTGGATCTGCACGTCTGGAGCCGCTGCGGCGAGGCCCTGGTGGCCGGCGGCACCCCGCGGCTGCTACGGCAATTGCGCGGCACCATGCCGTTCGCCGTGTCACTGGACGAGGGCGGATCGCACTGGCGCGATTACGTGCGGGCCCTGCGGCCGCACCAATGGCTGAAGAACATTCTCGTTTTCGCTCCGGCCACCGCTGGCCACGTGATCGTGCCCTCAGCACTGAACTGTACCATCGCATTCCTGAGCTTCAGCTTCTGCGCCTCGGCGGTCTACATCGTCAACGACCTCCTTGATCTTCCGTCCGACCGAGAGCATCCGCGCAAATGCCGACGGCCCTTCGCGTCAGGGGCTGTGCCGCTGATCCACGGGATCGCGATGGTGCCGGCCCTGCTCCTGGCCTCGCTGCTGCTGGCACTGATGCTGACGCCCACCTTCCTGCTGGTCGTCGGCGGCTACTTGGCCCTGACCACGGCCTATTCGCTCTACCTCAAGCGCAAGATCATCGCGGACGTGATGACCCTCGCAATCCTCTATGCCTTGCGGCTCGTGGGCGGCGGCGTCGCGGCCGGGGTGGCGATCTCGCACTGGCTCGAGGCCCTCTCAATGTTCCTGTTCCTCAGCCTCGCCCTGGTGAAGCGCTGCACGGAACTGGTGGAACGCGTCAAGAGCGGGCAAGGCGATCCGGCCGGCCGGGGCTATCAGCTCGGCGACCTGCCGAGCCTGGAGGCGATGGCGGCGGCGAGCGGCTATCTCACCGCCCTCGTGATGGCACTCTACCTGAACAGCGAGGCGGTCACCTCCCTCTACCGCCACCCTGAGCGCCTTTGGTTGATCTGCATAGCGATCCTGTTCTGGATCAGCCGGATCATCATCAAGACCCGCCGGGGCGAGATGAACGTAAGCGCGTAGGCGTCCCCACGTAGCGTGCAGGCGGTTGATCGCTCATTTTCAGCATGAATCATGCGGAGAATCCTATGAGCGACAGTATGAGCCATCATCGAACATTCGAGATTTTGACGGCGGAGCCTGTGCCGTCCCGACGCAAGCCGCGCCATCGGTCGGACGAAGAGAAGGCACGGCTTGTCGCCGAAGCGTTCTCGCCAGGGGGCAATGTCTCGGCGGTTGCGCGTTCCGAGGGGCTGGACCCCTCGCAGCTCTATGCGTGGCGCCGCAAGGCGCTTTCGTCGGGCATGGTTGCGCCACTGACGGAGGGAGCGAGCAAGCCGGCGAAGTTCACGCGCTTTGAAGCGGTGGGCAGCGACACGGTGGAAATCGTCATTGGCGACGCAGTGGTGCGCGCCGGCGGCGATGTCGATCCCGATCGCCTGGCGAGGATCATCCGCGCGGTTCGTAAGGCATGATCGCTTCCGGTGTGGTGGTTTACGTGTCGTGCCAGCCGGTCGACTTCCGCAAGGGCGCGGCATCTTTGATGGCGCTGGTCAGGGATGGCGGCCTGGACCCATTCTCGGGGGCACTTCACGTATTCCGTTCGAAGCGTGCGGACCGGGTTCGCATCGTGTGGTGGGACGGCAGCGGGGTTTGTCTTTATTCGAAGACTCTGGAAGATCACAGCTTCTGCTGGCCGGGGATATCGGCCGCGCGCATGCGTCTCGACCACGCCCAGTTGATGGCGCTTCTGGCCGGACTGGACTGGAAAAAGATTCGTCCGGCCAGGGTCAGGCGGCCGTTATCGACGGGCTGAAACCGGCCTGCGGCAAGATGAATCATGCGGCTGGAACGGTTGGGAAAGCGGCTGTTTTTGTGCTCTGTTGCTTGCCATGGTTCTACCGGGTCTTGCCCTTCCCGACGACGTTGATGCGCTGAAGGCGATGATCCTTTCCATGGCTCGCGAGCAGGCTGCAAGCGAGGCCCGGATCGCAGTCGCCGACGCTCGGATCGCAGCATCTGAGGCGGAGGTCGCCCGGCTGAAAGCTGTCGAGAAAAGCGCCAGCGAGCGGATCGCCAATCTCACGTCAATCCTGAAAGTTTTACAGCGCACGCAACATGGCACGCGTTCCGAGCGGCTACGCCTGGCCATCGACGACGAGCAGGCCTCCTTTGCCTTCGAAGAGGTCGAGACCGGCCTTTCGGAAATCCGGAGCGAACTCGACCGCGCGGTCGGGAACAAGCCGAAGCGCGCCCCGCGTCCGCGCAAGGGCTTTGCTGCCCACCTCGAACGCATCGAGGAGGTCGTCGAGCCGGAAATCCCGGCCGACTGCGAGGGGCTTGAAAAGGTTCTGATCGGCGAGGATCGATCCGAGCGGCTGGACGTCGTGCCGCCGAAGTTCCAGGTCATCGTCACGCGCCGTCCCAAATACGCCTTCCGGGGCCGTGACGGCGTGGTCCAGGCTCTGGCGCCGGCGCACATCATCGAAAGCGGGCTGCCGACGGAGCGGCTGCTCGCCTATATCGCCGTCTCCAAATACGCCGACGGCCTCCCGCTTTATCGGCAGGAGGCGATCTATCTGCGCGACGGCGTCGAGATCAGCCGGTCGTTGATGGCGCAGTGGATGGGGCATCTGGGCTTCGAGCTGCAGATGCTTGCTGATTACATACTGGAGCGCATCAAGGAGGGCGAAAGGGTCTTCGCCGACGAGACGACCTTGCCCACCCTTGCCCCTGGTTCCGGGAAAACCACGAAAGCCTGGTTGTGGGCCTACGCACGGGATGACCGACCCTATGGCGGAACCAGTCCGCCAATGGTTGCCTATCGTTTTGAAGACAGCAGAGGTGCGGATTGCGTGGCGCGCCACCTCGCCGGATTCAGCGGTATCCTGCAAGTGGATGGCTACTCGGCCTATACCAACCTGGTCAAGGCACGGGCCAAAGCCGGCAGCAATGAAACAATCCGGCTCGCCGGGTGCTGGGCTCACCTGCGGCGCAAATTCTACGACCTGCACATCAGCGGGGTCTCGCAGGCCGCGACGGATTCGATCATCGCCATGACCGAATTGTGGAAGGTCGAGGACGAGGTCCGCGGCAAGGATGCCGGAAGCCGCGCCGCGCTACGTCAGGAAAAGTCCGTGGCCATTGTCGCGAGCCTCTTCGATCTATGGGAAGCGGAACTGGGCAAGGTCTCCGGAAAATCCAAGACCGCCGAGGCGATCCGCTACGCGCTCACCCGGCGGGAGGCGCTGGAACGCTTTCTGATGGACGGTCGCATCGAAATCGACTCCAATATCGTCGAGCGTGCAATCAGGCCCCAGACGATCACGCGAAAGAATAGTCTATTCGCCGGCAGCCACGGCGGTGGACGAACCTGGGCGACGGTAGCCACCTTGCTGCAAACCTGCAAAATGAACAGCGTCGATCCGCTCGACTGGCTCTCGCAGACCTTGACCCGCATCGCTCAAGGCTGGCCGGCATCCGAAATCGAAATGCTCATGCCTTGGAACTTTAGGCCTGACGTTATCGGCTGACCGCTTACAGATGAACGATGATCCGGTGGTGTTCGCGGTGCGGGATCGGGTGAGCCTCGTCACTGGGCTCCTCTGCGCCTTCATCGTTATGGCGAGCATGTGAGGTAGGCGGCGTGCGCTTCGTCCAAACCGACGTCACCAACCGGACCGCGGTCGCCGCGGTCGGCATCAAGGCTGACGACCTCATCCGCCATGCCGGCTCGAAGTCGCTGCTGATCCCGACGCCGGCCTGGGCGGTGAAGCGCACGCTCGACCTGCTCGATCTCCTCAACCTGCCGATCATGGATCCGGAGCAGTATCTCATCGCCGACGATGTCTGCGTGCTCGATGTCTCCAAGGCCGAGCACCAGCTCGGCTGGGTGCCGCAGTACCTCGACGAGGGCATGCTGATCGCAGCCTACAAGGAATACCGACTGAAGAAAGAGGGGCATACACTGGCCGCCTCTCACGTTCCCTCCGGATAGGAGAGCCTTTGATGACCGTCATGGCTAGGCCGGCCGAGGTCGGGTCCCGCGCCGTCGTTTCCGCACCCGAGCTCGCGCCGGCGTCGATCGTCAAGCAGAAGCGTATTTATGGCGCCCGCCCTATGATGCTCTCGGGCTGGGGACGGTTTCCGCGCGTGTCCTGCCGTGTCCTCGAGGCGCGCGGCGAGGAAGAAGTGATTGCAATCATTGCGGAAAACCGCAGCTTGATCGCCCGCGGGGCCGGCCGCTCCTACGGCGATGCCGCCCTGAATCGGGGTGCGACCCTCGTTATGACCGCCTCGAACCACATCCTCGATTTCAATTCCGGGAGCGGGCTTCTGACCTGCGAGGCCGGGGTGACTCTCGCCGAGATCGCGGACATTTTCGTCCCGCGGGGCTGGTTTCCAATGGTCACGCCGGGCACCAAGTTCGTCACAGTGGGCGGGGCGATCGCGTCCGACGTGCACGGGAAGAACCATCACCGGGACGGGTGCTTCGGGGCCAACCTGGCGTATCTAGACCTCGCGCTGGCGGATGGTCGCATCCTTCGCTGCTCGCCGACGGAGAATGCCGACCTGTTCCGAGCGACCCAGGGCGGCATGGGTCTCACCGGTGTCATCCTGCGGGCGGCCTTCCCGCTCCGGGCCATCGAGACGGACCTCGTCCGGCAGGAGACGATCCGGGCGGAGAACCTCGCCGAGAGCATGGCCCGGCTCAAGGAGGCCTCCATCGCCAACTATTCTGTGGCCTGGATCGATTGCCTGGCCCGGGGCGGCCGCCTCGGCCGGTCCCTGGTCTATCGGGGAGAACACGTCGCCCTCGATGATCTGCCAAAGGAGCGCAAGGGCCGGCCCTACCTCCCCCGCGGTGGGCGGATGCGCTCGGTCCCCTTCGACTTTCCGGGCGCCACATTGAACCGCTTCACCGTGGCCGCCTTCAACGAGCTCTATTACGCCCGCGGGCGCCCAGGCACCGCGCTGGTTCCCCTGGATCCGTACTTCTATCCCCTCGATGCTATTGCGCATTGGAACCGCATCTATGGCCGCGCTGGTTTCGTGCAGCACCAAAGCGTGCTGCCCGAGGAGGCGAGCCGGCACGGGGTCGAGACGATGCTCTCGCTGATCTCCGCCCGGCACGCCGGGTCGTTGCTGGCGGTGCTCAAGCTGTGCGGTGCCGAGGGCGCAGGCCCGCTCTCGTTTCCGATGAGGGGCTTCACCCTGGCCCTCGACTTCCCCGGCACGACCGCCAATCTCAGCCTCCTGCTTGAGCTCGATGCCATCGTGGCCGACCATGGCGGGCGGCTCTATCTCGCCAAGGACGCCCGCGCGGGCATCGCCGTGATGGAAAGGGGCTATCCGCGCCTGCGGGACTTCGCGCGCCTGCGCGACCGCTTCGATCCCAAACGCCACTTTGCGTCCGTCCAGTCGGAAAGGCTCGGGCTTTGACCGCGATCCTGTCACCGGTCCTGATCATCGGCGCCTCGTCGGATATCGGCCGCGCCCTCGCGCATGAATATGCGCGCCGGGGCGCCTCCCTCGTGCTGGCGGCCCGTCGCGTGGAGCGGCTCGACCCCGATCTTCGCGACCTCCTGCATCGGCACGGGGCCACGGCCCGGGCGGTCGAGCTCGACATCCTTGACCGCGCCGAGCGCGAGGCGTTTCTGGCGGGGCTCAACGAGGTACCCGGCACGGTGGTTTCGGTGGTCGGCCTGCTGGGCGACCAGAAGGCGGCCGAGGCCGATCTCGAGGCCGCGCGGAGGATCATGGAGACCAACTATGTCGCTCCGGCGCTACTCCTCTCGGCTCTGGCGAACCGCATGTCCGAGCGAGGCGCGGGAACGATCATCGGCATCAGTTCGGTGGCCGGCGATCGAGGCCGGGCGACGAACTATGTCTACGGCTCCGCCAAAGCGGGTTTCACGGCTTTTCTGTCTGGCTTGCGAAACCGGCTCGCCGGGCGCGGCGTGCAGGTGATGACCGTGAAGCCCGGCTTCGTCGCAACCCGCATGACACGCGGCCTGAAGCTCTCCAAGGCCCTGACGGCCAGCCCGGATCAGGTTGCCAAGGTTATCGTGGAGGCGCAGCTCGCGGGGCGCACCGTGATCTACATCCTCGGGCGCTGGCGTCTCATCATGCTCGTCATCCGCCTCTTGCCGGAGCCGATCTTCATGCGGATGAAGATCTGACCGGACCGGGCCTGCGGTGTTTCGGAGCCGAACGATGGACCAGCTCAATTCCCGGCACGACCGGTGGCTCACCCGCAACCTCTACATGGTGCTACTCGGTCACCTCTTCCTGCTCAATCTCTGGATGTTGAGCCGCAATGGCGTCCTGTGGAATCCGCAAACCTACTCGGACGAGGCCGAGCACTATCGCCGCGCCCTTCTGTTCTCGCGCATGGTGGGGGGAGACATTTCCCTCAACACCATCGGGACTTTTTACGCCGGCGGGATTTGGCCGCCGCTCTACTCCATGACCATCGGGTTCGTGCAGCGCCTGACCGGGGCCGATCTCGCTGCGTTGCGCGTGTTCAACATGGCGATGGCCTATGCCGGGTTCGCGCTCCTTGCGGCCGCCATCACGGATGCGCGTCTCCGGGCCGCGAGCGTGATCCTCGCCGTCCTGTTCGTGCTTGGTACCCGAAACTACTTCCAGATTCGGCCCGAGAACCTTGCCATCCTGCTCATCGCCGCCCTGATCTTCCTAATAATGCGCAAGGGCCTGTTCTCGGCCGATGAAGGGAACGCCCGCTGGCGGCGCGCTTACGGGACGACCGGAATCCTCGCAGCGCTCATCTGCCTGACCCACGCGGTTTTCCTCCTCGCCGCGCTTTACCTTTCGGTGCTCGCCTGCCTGAGTCGGCGCGCCCGCGCGATGTTCTTGATCGGCTTCCTCGCAATAGGCGGGCCCTATATTGTGGCACAGAACTTGATTCACAACGGCTTCGTCCTCTTCGCGACGACCGCCGAGGAGAACTTGGCGCGCAGCAACAACCCGTTCCTGCGAACCCATCCGCGATCAGCCGTGGACCACCTCTTCGAAGAGATGGAGCGCCGCTACGCCGCGGGCGACAAGGTGGCATTCCCAAAGCCGCCTCTCATTCCACAGGGGCGTTACGAGCAATGGCTGCACGACGAGAACCAGCGGCGCATCTTCAAGGCCATTGCCCTGGATGAGATCCGGAGCGATCCGGTTAGCGCCCTGCGGCGCATGGCTCTGCGTTTCTGGAAGCTCGTGAGTGGGAATGCGTGCTTGGGCGGCCGCTACGGTTGCTTGATCTCACCTGCGGTAGATCAGGTGTTCTACCGTCTTCTGGAACTTGCTGGCCTCCTCGGGTTTGTTGTAGCCGCCATGCGGGAATGGGGACGGTGGCGCAGCTTCTCCTTCGTGGTGTTCTGCCTCGCCATACTCATGCCCATGGTCGTCATCCAAGCGCTGGTGCGGCACTTCATCATCGTCCTACTGCTCAGTGCCTTTGGCGGGCTCATGCGCCTGCGGGGCTGAGGCTCGCGATTCGGCAGGGCCGATGGAGTGCGGCTCCGGTTTCTTCGAGTCATATCAAGTCTCTGAGATCGTGACTCGCTGAGGGCTTCCCGAAGCGTCGGGGTATGATTCGATTCGACATGGCGGACCGAGAAGATTCGCATTCCCGTTCCGCTCCGGACGGATTTTGGCGCGGCCCACCTGCCTGCGATCGCCAAGCAGACGAAGACCGCAGCGCAGGCGCGGCGCCTTCTGGCGCTGGGCGCGATCTATGAGGGCGCTTCGCGCACCGCGGCCGCTCGTTCGGCCAGCCCACGAGGCTCAACGATCTCCATTCGGCGGCGATCATGGGATGGCGCAGCCGCCTTAAACTATGCAGCCTATGAGCTTCCGCTCGTACTTGGCCGCGATGAGAAATTTTCCCGCATGTTGAGGAAAGAGGCCGACGCTGTCGTCCCCCAGACGTTGCGACGTGACGACCAGCATACGGAACGTCTCTAGGCCTATCAGTTTGGCAAGGCGCTGACGCTGACGTCTGCTCAAACTGCCAATCGGGTCGTGAAGCTCAAAAACGGTCGTGAACCCGAAAAGTCCGGCAGAAACAAGCGCGACAGTAGCCGAGCGTGTAAAGACGACATGCGGCCGCAGCCAGACCGCAGCAAGCAGCGCCAGCACAGAAAAAAAAGCGCCCGGCCGGGCACAGGCCAAAAGGGTACAGGGACAACGCGGAATGGGAACTCGGTAGCGAATCCGTATTCGCGCGCGATCATAATGATCCCGTGTATTCATGGAGGCGCGTGGAAGCGCTAGCAAGACCTCCGCTCCGGCAACCCGAAAATGCATCGCACATCTTTGCGACTTGTACCGCATTGGCGGCCGGTGCCGGGACGTGCGCAGAATGTATATAGAGAAGCCGCATCCACAAAGCCTATCTTTCACGCGTCGCGGCTGGTCTGGTTCTTCGCCTCTGAGCCGCAAGTTCGGAGATCACGGGCTGGGCAGACGCACCCAAGTCGAACGACAAAAGCGCCCTCCGGCCGGGTGGCTCCATGGGTTGCGATAGTACCACTCTCCGGTTGCCTTACCAAAATCGAGCGTCGCCTTTTTCGCGAACTGAGGGCAGGCCCAGCGGCAGCTCACGCCGCCCTTCATCGGACAGGTTCTGACCACAGCCATCATCAAAGCCCCAGCCAGCCAGCAATAATGTTGCGTTGTATCTCCGAAGTTCCGGAATATAGTTTGCTGCCGATGGCATCACGCACGGCACGTTCGACGTCGAATTCGCTCAAGAAACCATAGCCGCCGAAGACCTGGACGACATCGAGCGTAGTGCGGACTAGCGATTCGCTCACAAAGAGCTTCGAAACGGCGGCGTCGAGGGATACGGACTCGGAGCGCTCAAGGCCCCACGCCGCCTTGTAGACGAGCAGTCGGGCCGCCTCCACCTGCATCTTCATGTCGGCAATCTTATGGGCGACCGCCTGGTGCTTGGAGATGGCCTGGCCGGACTGACGTCTGGTGCGCGTATAGGCCACTGCCTTTTCCAGAAGCCGCTCCATGGTGCCTACATGACTGGCGAATAGGCACGCCCGCTCCCAGTCCATACTGTGAGCGAACAGCCTGGAGCCGCCGCCCACTCCACCGAGAACAGCGTCCTTCGAAACAAATACGTCATCGAAGACAAGCTCCCCGATCGGAGACGTCCGCAGTCCCATTTTTTCGAACTTTTGCGCGACCCGATAGCCGGGCAGCGCGCGGTCCACGAGGAAGCTCGTGATGCCGCCGAAATACCCCTTGGCGCGGTCGGTGACAGCAAAGACGACGGCAACATCTGCCACCGGCCCGTTGCTCACGAAGGTCTTCGTGCCGTTGATTAGAAAGCCGTCGCCATGAGGCTCCGCCCGGGTTTGCATCGCAAATGCATCGGAGCCCGACTCCGGTTCGCTCATCGCATTGGCTGCGATCAAAGTGCCATCACAGAGCCCCGGAAGATATCGATTCTTCTGCTCTTCAGTGCCGAACTTCCAAATCGGCACCACGCAGGCGAGAAGGTGGGCGCAGATCGAGAAGACCAGACCGGAATCCTCGCAGCCGTAGCCAAGCGCATCGATTGCAATGGCCGTGGACAGGGAATCGAGACCGGGTCCCCCGTAGGCCTGGGGGACTGGCAGGCCGGTCAGGCCCATCTGCGCGCAGGCCCCCCACAACTCGCGCTGGAAAACTTGGTCTCGGTCGCGCTGCCTGACATCTTTATTGAGCTCATCTTGCGCGAAGCGAAGGATCTGGCCACGCAGGATACGCTGCTCCTCGTTCAGCGTGAAATCCACTACTCCATCCTCATCAGATGCTGGTAGTCGATTTTATCTGTCGATGTCTTGGGAAGTAACTGCTGGTGCGAGAACCAGTCCGGGGCCATGTAGGCCGGCAAGTTGTGGGCGCAGAACCGCTTCAGCTCGATGAGCGACAGCGCATGGCCGCCGCGCGAGGCATAGAACACCTTTATGGAGACGCCCGACTCCTCCGAGCGAGCGATCGCCGCCACCTCGGAGATCGCTGGATGGCGATAGAGCGCCGTCTCGATCTCGCCGAGTTCGATCCGATATCCCCGTCTCTTCACCATCCGGTCGCGTCGACCGCGGAAGGTGTAGACTCCGCCATCGCCTTCGATCACTACATCGCCGGTACGGTACCAGCGACCGGTTGAATCGACATGAAAAGCGGCGCTTGTTCGCTCAGGCATGTTCCAATAGCCCAGCATCACGGGAGCACCGCTGATTGCGAGCTCGCCTTCCTGGCCTCGCGGCACGTCGCGACCATTCGCATCGATCACGCGTGCCTTAACATGCGAGCAGGCGCGCCCGATCGGAAACGGCGCCGAGCGGTCTTCGGCGATCGTCTGCGGGATTTCGTAGTAGGTACAGACGTTGGTCTCGGTTGGGCCATAGAGATTCAGGTAGCGTGCGCGTGGGACCACAGCCTTCAGCCTGCGCAGATGCTTGACCGGAAAAACCTCGCCGGCAAATAGAATGAACCGAAGAGCGTGGTCGTCGCGAGCATCAAGGCTGCCGTGCTCGACCAGAAGCGTGAGTACGGAGGGAGTGGAATACCAGACGGTCAACCGCCGCTCGGCGATAACCGACGCCATCCGGGTCGGATTCTTGCCGAGCTCCTCACCGATGAGGAATACGGTCGCGCCGTGCTTCAGCGGTACGAAGATGTCGAGAATAGACAGGTCGAAGTGGAAAGGCGCATGGGAAGAGAAGCGGTCGTTCTCGTCAGGGGCGAGGATATCGGAACACCAGTCCACGTAGCTCGAGCCATTACGATGCGTCAGCATCACGCCCTTCGGCTGGCCGGTCGAGCCCGAAGTGTAAAGCACGTAAGCGAGGTCGTCCGGCCCCGGCCGCGCCGATTCGTCCTCCACCGCCAAGCCGCCGGCCGCTACGCGAGCCAGGTACGTCGCGAGCGGCGAGGGACCGTCGGACCAGTCGAGCTGCAAGAGACATGGTTCCGCAGCCAAGCGCGCCAACTCACAGCGCAAAGTTTCGGCTCGGGACGCCTCCACGAAAATCGCGCGCACGCCGCAGTCGTTAAATATGAACGCGTTACGCGCAGGCGGTGCCAGAGAGTCGACGGGCACATAGACTGCGCCCATCTTTAAGATGCCGAACAGAACAGCGAGCGAGGCGATCGATTTTGGAAGGCAAATGCCGACGCGGTCCGCCGGCCGGACGCCGATCCGACGCAGATGGTCGCGGACTTGGTCCGACAGCGCGTCGAGCTCGCCGTAGGTGATCTGCCGCCCAGAGCTCGCCTCGACAGCGGCGCACCTCTTGGGATCCCGCCTCGCGCTCTGTTCCAGATACTCGTGTAAGGCAGCGACCGTCATGGCGGGCTCTCTATATGGACGCCTGCTTCGATTGGACGAAATTGGCAATTTGGGCGATGGAGTTCAGGTTCTCCGGCACGAGTTCGTCAGGGGCGATTTCGATACCGCAGGATTTTTCCAGGTAGGCAACGAGCTTAAGCGTCGCCAACGAGTCGAGAATGCCGTCAGTTATCAGCTCCGTTGAATCCGTCAGATTCTCCGGCCTTTCACCGGGCAGAAATTCCTTCAATATGAAATCCCTGGCCATCGTCCTGATCTGGATCGCGTTCATTGTTTCTCCTTTTGTGGAGCAGCCGCAAGGTTCAGGCGAATTAGATCCCGGTGTTGCCGCAGCACCTCGTAAAGCTTGTCGGCGATGAGCCGATGGCCGGCGGCGTTTGGGTGATCGTCCCAAGGTGCTACAAGAAGGGTCCGCCTGTCGTGCCCGTCATACACGTTGGAAAGATCGAGAACGTTGAAGCCAGCCTCGGCAGCGAGGCGCTTCTCCAGATCGGTACTGGTCCTCTCGTCTGGTCTGGGTAAATAAATCCAAAAGACCCCGACCCCTTCTCGCTTCGCAGCTTCCACGATCCGAGAATAGATCGCACGCAGAAGTCTGTCTCCGTAGGGCGTGAGCTTTCTTTGAAGTACCTCGGGGTCGGCACGAGGATCGATCCCGCTCTCGCGTACAATGTCGCGCACGAAGTCGTAGCGATATGCGGAGCCATTCTGGATTGCTTTCCCGAGACGCTTTAGCGTTCGTGGAACAAGCGCGCTGTGCTCGAAGTAAAAGATGTACTTTGGTTTGAATGCGAGCACTCGATCCTCGATGATGGCCAGAATGTCCAGAGGAACATAACCCCCAACGGCAAAGTTCAGCACCTCGTAGTGTCGATACCCGCTGGCGGCTGCCTGCGCATTCAGCCGCCGCTCCAACAGGCCCTCGAAAGTCTCGTCATCCGCGACGCCCTCGCCGAAGACATGCGAAGAGCCAACGAATGCGATCGCGGGGTGCCGGGAGCAGGAATCTTTTCGTAGTCCTGATCTCGCATGCCCCAGCGGTTGATGTGGACCCGCGTTCCCTTAAAGTCTGCTTGGGAAAGTGGTCGCAGATAGGTCGTGGGAAGCGCACCCGTGAACTCGCTCAGCGGCGTCTTGTCCAAATTGTCCCAACCGTCGTGTCGTTGCTGGCCATAGACAATCCAGAGTTCTGGGTTAAATGCGCCGACATTGACGAGGTTCTCGTAGTAGCCGCGCTCCAGGTTCGCGTTGTCGCGGCTATTGAGGGTCGGCATTCTAATGTCGGCCATTGCGGTACTGACCGTCTCCCCGAGGCGATCGTGAACCACGGGAAGCGAGATGCAAACCGCGATCAACCCGCAGACACCGACCGACGCAACCGACCGTTGGAAACTGTACTGGCGGTCGGCGCCGCCGCGCGCGAGCGCAAGCGCAGGAATGCCAATGATAGCTGCCACCGCGACCAGTACGAGGGCGGGCGTCATTTTGCCAGGTCCTTCTACGCCCACAGTGTCGAAGACCGAGAACCATTGCGGGACCGAGCTCGCGCTCCAAAACGACCAAAGGAGCGAGATGACGACGAATACGCCAATGGTCCGGCTCGCAGTCTGCAGCGCACCGTTCCAGCTTAGTGCCCCGCCACGCAGGCGCCGGGTGCGACCGTGCCGCATTTCATAATGGGCGTTGATCGTCACAAGCACGGCCAGGATCATCCAGAAGAGGAAGTCGTTCCAGGTGAATACCCAGGTGCCACGTAACCAGAACCACTGATAGTTGTGCAGCAGCCAAGTCGCGAGGAACGCGAGGAGGGTCGCGCTGACCAGCGCTATGCTCTCTCCCCAGCGTCGAAAACGAAAATACAACGGATAATATACAATTTTCATTATAAAGTCCTTCCAGTATATGTTTATTCGACGCCAGAAATCTGTGAAACTTGAGGAAAGAAAATACAGATTGTGGGTTTCTGGAAGGTTGAATCCAAATAAATGCAAAATCCCGGTGATTATGTGAAAAGTTCCTGAAACCTTTAGATAAAGTAAAAACGGCCATATGATAAATTGCAAAAGATCGACCTGATCCTGTACATCCGCAGCATCTATAACAAATCGTTGATACACGATGCGGTAGCATATCAAATGGACAGCGCCGCGAAACATCCACTGAATGCCCGTTTGATAGATGTAGTGCCGGTCAGCATTGTAGTAGCTGCTGCGGAAAGTTCTAAAATCTACGACCGGAAAGAGCGGGAAGCACACGTTCGGCAACATGAAAAAATACGCGAGACGTTCTGAAACCGTCGCCATCCTCTGGTCACGCCGCATTTCGTACGCATAGACAATGAGACGGAACATGAACATGGAAGCGAGCACGGGCCAGACGGCGCGCGTCCACGGGGTCGCAATCCAGTCCATTCGTGCGGCGGCGAGCCCGCAGCCGGCGCCAACCAGCGCCAGCACTCTCCATCCAAAAGCGATGGGTAGGTGGACAATGCCGATCAGTACGAGCCCAATGGCGACGATCCAGGCGGCATCGATGAGGCCATCAAATCTCCAGTGGTGCCAGTTGGGCCCAAGGTTCGCGAAAACCGCGGCGATAGCCGCGAACGAGAGCAGCACGAAAAACGGCAGCCGGTAAAGCTGTGGCAGGAAGTAGTGCACGCACCAGCCGGCGAGGGCAACGAGCAGGACGCGGACAAGCGCAGTAGTCTCGAGCCTGAGGAGATAGACCAGCGCGATGAAGAGGACCAGCTGGCCGGCTATGGCGAACCAAGACAGGATGCTTCTCGACTCAGTCCCCGTAGGATCCGCCGACCAGGGAAGAGACAATGTCTTGATCCAATGCACGCTCGAGCGCCTCAACCAGCTGCCGGCGGACATCGACAAGAAGTAGCTTTGGGGCATGCGAAAAATCCGCAAGGTGCTGGTGAACCGCCCTCTGCCATGGCTTCTGTCCCCTTGATAGGCTAAAGCGCCCAGGTCCCTTGAAGCGTGGCCTTGACTAGTCCTTTGGACCCAGTCCGATTCCGCGCAAAACGCAGAAGTATTAGCACTAACATATCACAGAATAATCGCTCCGCTGTGCCCGGGGTAACAGCGACACGTCTCTGAGACGTTTAAATCCAACAAGATAAATCTGATCTGACCGACTGGAAGCCATTGGGATAACCCCTCCTATGGACGGCACGTGCCACGACCCAAAAGGACAAGGGTATCCCAGGATTCGGGGTTCGTCTCCATACGGCACCCACTGAGGTGTGGCATGTCACCCCAATGCAGTAGCACCGATATCGGGACGCATGAGACCGAAAGCGCGGCTCGGCGTGGGAACGCACCCACCGGACGGATTCAGCGCGATCGGTGCGGCGATATGAAAGCACAGGATGCGGAGGGCAAGTTTGACCGGGGGCATCGACTGCGTATCGCTCATGTCATTACCCGTCTCATCAATGGCGGTGCTGATGAGAATACCGTCCATTCCTGCAATTGGGCCGCGCAAGGGGGGCATGATGTTGTCCTGCTGCATGGCGAGGTGGTCCAGCCGGAAATTGTAGCTAAAGTGGACCCGCGGGTGGAACTCATTGGCGTCCCAGGCCTGACCCGATCCATTTCGCCTGTCTCCGACGTGAAGGCATTATTGGCGCTCACCCGGAGATTCCGCGCCTTGAATGCCGACATCGTGCATACGCACACCAGCAAGGCAGGCATTCTCGGGCGGCTCGCCGCATGGGCGGCGGGAGTTCCAGCGATCGTTCATGGCGTGCATATCGTGCCTTTTGTCAATGTCGGCGTCGCCGAGCGGTTTGTCTATCTCGCCTTGGAAAAGCTGGCAGCGCCAGTCACCAGTGCGTTCATCAGTGTGAGCGAGGGCATCCGCGACTTATGCTTGAGCGCAGGAGTGGGACATCCAGACAGACATTATGTCGTCCGTTCCGGATTCGATCTCGATCGTTTTCGCAACGCCGGTCCGCCCGACGATTGGCGCGATTTGTTGCGCTTGACGCCGGGCGCGCCGCGCCCGCCCGTGCTCTTGATGATCGCGGCTTTCGAGCCACGCAAGCGACACACGGAATTTCTGGACGCTTTCAACAAAGTCGCCCTCCGGTTACCCGACGCGATGCTTGTGCTCGCGGGCGACGGGCCGCTTCGCTCGACCGTGGAATCGCGGGCCAAGCGGCTTGGGCTCGAGCGACAAGTGGTCTTTGCCGGTTATCGGGACGACCCCGAGCGGCTGATTGCACTCGCGGATCTCTGTCTGCTCTGTTCCATGCGGGAGGGATTGCCCCGCGTGGTCATGCAATATCTCGCCGGCGGCAAACCCTGCGTCGCTTGCGATCTGCCAGGTCTTCGCGAAGTGCTCCGCCCTGGTATCAACGGTGTGATTACACCCGCGGACGATTTGGCAGCCATGGCCGACGCCATTGCCGCCGTCCTGGAGGATCGTGAAAGACTGGCTTGCCTCGCCCAAGGTGCCGCGGCGACGGATCTTTCAAACTGGGACGTCAAGCTGATGGGCAACCGCATCGATGCCGTTTACCGCGAGGCTCTTGACCAGCATCGGGCAAGCAGGGGAGTGTCAACAAGGTCTCCTGTCCGAAATGTGGCGCTTCCGCGATGAACGGGTGCAGCCTATGCGTTTGACGGTGATCGGGCAGCCTGCCGGATTGGTTAGCGGTGCATACTTTGCCGATTTCGGGGATGAGGTGGAGTGCGCCGATCTGGACGACAAGGGGATCGAAGCGCTGAAAGGCAGTGAGACGCCAAAGAGGCATCTTCTTTCTTTGCACATGGGACGGGAGTAAACTTGGTGGCCGCCTTGGCTCCAGGAACGCTATCCGGCGGATTGGTATGATTGCAGCAGAAGTTGCCTCCGCTTATCCGATGAAGCCCCCGCGAGCCGAAGCTCTTCCCGGCATACGTGTTCTGCTCGTGCTCCCAACCTATTTTCCTGAGTCATATGGCGGCGGCGAACAACAGGCGCGGCGATTTGCTCGGGCGCTGGTTGAAAGCGGCGTTTCCGCAACCATTTTGGCACCCAGACTGTCGCGCTCGACCCCGAAACGGTCCGCCATCGACGGGGTGCCTATCCATCGCCTTCGTTTGCGCGCGGCTCCGTATTTGGGCGGGCGGCATATGCTGTCGTTCCTGTCGTGGTGTGTCCAGGTTTTGATCTGGATGCTGCGCCGTCGCGACGAATTCGACGTCGTACATATCATCCATGCCCGACTTCACGCTGTTCCGGCGGCATTGGCAGGAGCCCTCCTGCGCAAACCGGTTCTCGCAAAATTGGCCCGGGGCGGACGGTGTTTCGATCTCGACGTTGTGCGCGAAAAGAAAATCATCGGTCGCTGGGCGTCCGCGTTGATTAAGCGTCACGTCACGGCCTTCATCGCCAATAGCCGCCAAATCGCTGGTGATCTGAAGAGACATGGCATCGGCGCGGATCGCATTCATATGATTCCGAATGGGATCGATCTGCCCCGCAAGCCGCGCCGCAAGCCGAACGCCGATGGGAGCCGACGCTTTATCTGCCTTGGCCGCCTCGATCCGGAGAAATGCCTCGAGCACATGATCGATGCGTTCGCGGCACTTCCCGCCGACGCAAAGGCGCAACTCACCATCCTGGGCGATGGCCAGTGCCGCGCCGCGCTCGAGGAACAGGCGGCCCGGTTGGGCCTTTCCGGCAGGGTCACATTCGCCGGCGCAGTCGAAGATGTCTTTCCCTTTCTATGCGACGCAGATTTCTATCTTTCCACCTCGGTGTCAGAAGGCATGTCAAACGCCCTGCTCGAGGCCATGAGCTGCGGCGTGGTGCCGATCGTCACCGATGTCAGCGGTGCGTCCGATATTGTAGAGCATGAGCGCAGCGGTTTTTTGGCTCACTCGCATCCGGAGTATTGCGGACTCCTTCTTCGCGCGCTCGGCCTATCGGACGCCGAGCGCGATGAGATGGCGCGGCGCGCAGTACAAACGATCGTATCGCGATTCACTATGGAAAGCGTCGCAACACGACAAATGAGTCTCTTCGCCACGCTTATGCAGAAAGCTTTGCCATGCGCCCGCTGAAGCTTGCTTGCGAGACAATGCGGCGGAATCTCGCAGCTTTTGTCCGCATTGCTCGCTTCGTCTTGCTTGAACCCTCGGGTAAAAAGATAACATGAAGCTCATCCTTCATATCGGCACTGCTAAGACGGGCACCACAGCGTTGCAGCATTTCCTGTGCGTGAATGCAAAGAAGCTCCGCAAGTACGGCATTCACTACGCCACGCCTCCGAACGAGTTCAATTTCAACAGCATTACCAATACTCTGTTGCTGACCGGACTGGATAAATTTCGGACTTTCTTCCTGAATCAGCTGAAAGTGGCCGAAAGAGACGGAGCTCACACGATCATCGCAAGTTCCGAAAGTCTCTATTCGATCAGTGCCCTATTAGAGGAGCGCAATTTGATCGAACAGTTGCGTGCTTCCATTCCGGCGGAGGTGGAATGCCGTGTGCTGTGTTATGTGAGAAGGCCGGATCATTGTCTCGAGTCGTTATACAACCAGAACGTCAAGCGCGGCGTTATCGGCGCTGGACTTCTTGGCGATCAAACGCGCCAAGTATCTCTGTTCACCGGAGACGTTATAGATTTCCTAAAAATAATCGAGGGTATGCTGGACTATCATCGATGCCTGTCCATTTGGCGCGAAGTCTTTGGGAGCAGCGCGTGTTCGGTACGCGCTTACGAAGCGGCCCTGCCAAATCTGATCGAAGATTTCGTGAGACATGTTCTCGATCTTGAGGATATCTCGTCTTTCACGCAGCTGCGTCTTCGTTCGAATGAGAGGATAAGCCGAGATGTATTGGAATATAAGCGCCTAAGACATGAGAATATTTCTTATTCCGAGCATAAATTGGAGCGCAAGATATTTGAATTGGTAGACAAGATAATTACAAGCCCCAACAACAATCACGAATATCTCTCACCCGATGAAAGAGCCGCGCTCCTTTCGAGGCTAGAGCCCTCCATGGAGCGGCTACGAACGGAATTCACTCTGCCGCCCTTTCCGCGGTTCGACCTCGAAGCGGCCAGCGCGTCCTGGCAGCCTTATCCGGGACTTTCGCTCGAAAAGAGGCGCGAGATCGAACACCACTACAACGCCGTTCAACGTCAGGTCGGCTTCCGTCTGGAACGCCTTCTCATACGGGCGGCGTCGTTGACGCGCAGGCGGCTGCCATTTCTCTCATGGCTTCTCGATTCTGCGCGCGGCAGCGGAATACGCAGATTGTTGCTGGAAGCAACAAGCCGGTTTCAGTGAACCAGTGCGCCGTGATGTCGCGATGCTTAGCGGGGGGTGCCTGTCCGTCCGCATAAAGACTAGGTTGATGAAGCGATGACGGCAACGGCGATTGGGCGCCTAAGCAATGAGTAATTTGAAGCTTGTCTATGCGCATCCCGTGCCTATTCCGGGCCAGGCGGCAAACACCGTGCAGGTCGTGAAGGCATGCAGCGCGTTTCAAGCAATCGGGTGCAGAACTGTTCTTGCAATTCCCCTTGATCGACCCGGCACAAACAAGTGGAGCGAAATTAGGAAGGCCTACAATCCAGAGCGGCGTGTTGGTTTGTGGCGCATACCATTCGACCATTTTCCAGCCCAACAGCTTGTCTTTGGCGGTGCCGTGTCGTTGCTCGCATGGCTGACGGCGCGCGATGCCGTGATCACACGGTCGATCTCCGTTGCCAGGGTTACGGCTGCAGCGGGCAGGCCAACGGTCCTGGAGTTGCACAGCCCGGTTGAAGCCGAGCGCCAAGCTGTCATCAAGCGCTTCCACATGTTGGTGAAGTCGAAAAACCTTCTTTCACTCGTTGTCATCAGCGAAGCGTTGAGGAAACACTTTGAAAGCCGGTGGCCCGAGTTGTCAGGTCGCATCCTGTCCACGCCGCTCGGTGGCGATCTCGTGACAGAGCCGACGCAAGGCGCGATCCCGCTCTGCGGGGATTTCAATGTTGGATATGCGGGGCAACTCTATCCAGGAAAAGGAATGGAGATCATACTTCCTCTTGCGCAAGCCTGCCCTTGGGCTACCTTTCATATCGTCGGTGGGGCACAGCATGACATCGACCAGTGGCGGGCGCGGGCAGAATCTGAGAGAAATATCATCTTTCACGGATATGTGCCGCATGCGCGGATCCCGTCCTTCCTTGCGGCGTTCGACGTGGCGCTCGCGCCCTACCAGCGGGTTGTACGAGGCGTCGGCAATGATGCCACGAACCTGGCCGATTGGATGTCGCCCCTGAAGGCATTCGAATACATGGCGCATGGAAAAGCCATCCTCTGCAGCGATCTTCCGGTTTTGCAAGAAATATTCACCGGTGGCGAAACCGCACTTCTTTGCTCCCCGGATGATCCTATGGATTGGACTCGGGCGCTGACCCAATTGCGCGACAATACTGAGTTGCGGAGGCGACTTGGTGAGAACGCGAGACGGCGAATGGAGCGCGAATTCACCCGCGAGGCATGGGCGAGAAAAATAGCCCATGATATTGGATCGCGTTTGCATGCAGGGAAACGCCGCAGGCCAATTGAACGGTCTGGAGCAGGTCAACTTGGACGAAATAACTGAAGATAAGAACCTGACAAGAAGGGCGGCCAGGGGCCTCTCGTGGTCGGGTGCCACACTGCTGGCTCGGACCGTATTGAACATCTTTGTCACGGCTGTCCTCGCTCGCCTGCTTTCTCCTCAGGAATATGGTGTCGTTGGCGCCGCGCTTATCGTGGGGGCCCTCGGCAACACAATCGCCAATCTCGGCATGTCCAACGTCGTGGTCCAGCGGAAGGACCTCGATAAGCGCCATATGGGAACCATCTCGTTCCTGTCTCTGCTGATCGCCGTCGGGCTTGCTGTGCTTCAGTGGCTGCTTGCAGGTCAGATCGCCGATTTCCTTCATGTGCCGGAATTGGTCCTCGTTTCGCGCGTCCTGGCGGTCATGATGGTCGCGAACGCGTTCAATCTGACCGCCGAGGCCATTTTGTCGCGGCACCTGAAATTCAAAATATCCTCTATAGCGAGGCTGGTCGCTTGGATTGCTTCCCACGTCGGCCTAGCCATTCCGCTTGCCTATTTAGGATTCAGCTATTGGGCCTTGGTGGTCGCGTATATGGCTGAGGCATTCATCCTGGCCGCCATCTATTTCTTCATCGCCAGGGACTATCTCGTGAGTCCCCGTTTCGACATTCAGTCCTACCGCGATATCCGCAGACAGAGCCTGGGCTATTCGCTGGCCGGTATATCGAGCTTCACCGCCAAATATATCGATAATGTTATTGTCGCGCGCTTGATCGGCACCGCCGAGCTGGGCATTTATTCGCGAGCGTATTATCTGATCGCGATGCCGGCAAATCTGTTCGGCGATCTGAACAAGAGCGTGGTTTTTCCACTCCTGTCGAAGGTTCATCACGATAAGGCCAGGCTCCGCACCGCTCAGCTCAAGGGTTATGCGTTGGCAGCGGCGCTTGCCCTACCGACTAGCGCGTTTCTATGCTGTTTTGCGAAAGAGCTTGTCCTGACAGTCCTCGGCCAGAAATGGATGGATGCCGTCGCTCCTATTATCGTATTCTCTGCAGTAATTTATTTCCGCGTGGGTTACAGAGTGTGCGCAGCCGTGACGCTTGCAACGGGCCAAAGTTACCGAACGGCTTCCATGCAGATCATTTACATGGCCCTTGTCGCTTCACTCGCATTCTTCTCGGCACCCCACGGCGTGAACGCGGTGGCGTTTGCAGTGTCCGGCGCCATTGCGACGAGTTTCTTCCTTTATGCGGCGATGAGTTGTCGGATAACGGGATTATCAGCTCTGGATTTCGCGCTCGTCCACATGCCGCCTGTCGCATTCGCCGCTGTGGTCTTCGCCACCGGCTCCGCGGTCAAAATGCTGCTTGACGGATCGCCCGCCTATCTTGTGCTCGCGATCGGGCTTCTCGTTGTAGGTACATTATCCGTTGTCACTCTCTATCTGAGAGCGTCGCTCCTCTTCGGGAAATACGGGGTGGAAGTCCTGCAAAGCGTGACATCCAAGAAGCTCAAATGGACGCTGCGCTAAGCCTCAGAACCTGTATCCGAACCGGTCGATAATATAGGCAAATCGTCGCCTTATCATTTCGCGGGATTCATCGTCGTAGTAGCTTCGGTAGCCCTCACGCTTGGTCGGGTTGAGTTGCTCCAGCAGAATTCCTCCATCCGACAAACCCGCAAGATCGCGGATGGCCCGAAGATCGGCATCGATCGTCTCGACCTTGCCCACATAGTCCACGATATCGCGCCCGGAGTCCTGAAACCAATCTTCCATGGAGCCGGTCACCTCGTTGATCATGCGCGTTCCGAAATCGGAGGCGAGAAAGCTCTTGAAGCTTCCCAGAGCCTGGACCTGCTCAACCTGGGCGCCGAAATGCGGATAGGTCGGCGCCTTCTGAAGCCACCAATTATAGCTCGAGACCATCAGATCCCACGGATTTCTGACGAAGGCGACCTTGAATGCGCGGCTCCAGAGTTCGTCTCCGATCCATGCCTTAAGCTCGCATGCCATCTTGTGCTTGTATGCAATCTCGCGGGCATAGGGCTCCAACTCGGGAAGGCGCGGCGTGGCGCCATACGCGTCGGACAATTGAGAGAAGTAGGAATGCAGAGACGTGCCGGCCGTCTTGGGAATATGGACGAAGATCACCCCGATGCTCGGAAAGATGTTTCGTTGCAGGCGCATATGCGAGCTCTTTGATCCGTAGCCGGGGCCTGGCTTCAGATTGCGCCAAAGCTGTTTTCCGTGACGGATGCCGAGAAAAAGGAGGGACATTTTTCGCTGCGTCTCCTTTCTGCGAGGCCAATGTAGCGGGTCAAAGGGTGTCATCGGCGTAGCCGAACAATCCCACGGTCGACAGAGTTGCGTGCGAGTTCCGGTCTAGTGTTGATACGGATCGAGCTGGGCAGCGGTCTGGCGTTCACATCCGCCACGATATAGGCTTTCTTTGGCCGTTCATAGGCAAATCAAGCCGTCATGATATACTGCCGGGGTTGACGTGTTCCGCGGTGAATTTCCTGCGAGGAGAAGCGCAATGGTCGGTAACGTCCGTCCAGGGTGCAGTCTTACCCCGAAGCCAGCGATTACTGGTGCGACGTGAGATAAGTAGGGCACACGACCATGACCAACCGCATTTCCCGCCGGGATCTGGCGCGGGCCGTATGCGCCGCCCTTGTGCTGACGGCAACTGGTCGCCCAGGACGGGATGCTCGCGCCGCCGGTCCCGCGCAAGGCTCGCAGTCGAAAGCTCACTCCTGGCATCCTGGTCTGTTCCCGGAAATGATTGTGAAATCCTGGTTTCAGGAGGATCTATCGGAAGGCGAAGTCTCCTCGTGGCAATCCGGCGGCGTGAAGTCGGTGGCTGCGGCGCAAGCCGAGCCCTCCCTGCGCCCAACAAAGCTTCCGAATAACGGCGGCGTCCTCTTCAAGAAGGACACGAAACAGGCGTTGACCTGGCCCGCCGATAATGATGCCCCGTATCTTCACCGCTGGTGGTTGGTGATCGCCCGGTGCAATTCGGCAGTCAACGCCGACGCGAAAAATGTTTCCGTTCTTTGCGTCAATGGGGCGGAGGGTGGCTCGGTGCATCGCCAGCCGCGGGTCTGTTTCAGGCCTTCGGCAGGCGCATTCGTTTCGCAGATCGATGACGGTAAGATTAAGAGCGAGGAAGGGCAATGCTCGACGGATTTTGGCGACTGGAATGTCATGGTCGGGTACCGCCGCGGATTCGCGATGCAGGCCGTGGTGAACGGGGTCAAGACGGCCGGCCAGACGGTTTATGCATTGACACCCAACCGGATGAAATCGCAGAGCTTCATGGGCGATGTGAACAATCCGATGAGGGCCGATGTCGCGATCGATTGCGTCATTATCGGACAAAGCGAACTGAGTGACTCGCAGATCGACAAGCTGATGGGATGGGGCATGTGGCGCGTCGGCCGGCAATCCGCCCTACCCGACGTTCATCCCTATCGCCAGAGCCCTCCTTCAGCCGTGGATGCGAATGACAAACCGGCACGTTATGCGTTCGATGCAGCCTCGTGGGCGTCCTGGGCAGCCATCGGCAAAGAGCGGCGATATGCTCATCGTGGTGAGGCGGCGCCCCCGATCCGCGCTTACACAACGGTTTTTTTTGACGACTTCGAATCCAACTCGGTTGTCGATTATTCCAAAGGCGCGCAAGGCAGCATCTGGTATGCGCCGACCCATCTGACGACCGTTGGTGTCGACGCCGCTACCCCGCCGATCTCGGCGTCACCCTCCTCCTATGTGCACGACGCCACCAGCCACACGCTGGCGCTCCGGCTCTTGCATAAGGGCCGTTGGAGAACAGGTGCGTTCTCTTCCGTGAACAACAATGGCCAGGGGCGGTGTTGGGGAAAGGGTATCTTTGAGATCCGCGCCAGACTGCCGAAGATCGCAGCGCCCCGCCCTGGATTTTTTCCTGCTTTTTGGGCGTATGGCAGGGATCATCTATTCTGGCGGACACGCAATCGTCTTGAGACGGACTTTTGGGAATATGACGGTCTCAATGGGGCCTATATCAACATCAGCCAGCACGTGCACAAACCCAGCCTCGGCTATGCAGATCCACATATCACGCCACGTGGCGTGCACCGGAAAATCGCCGGCTATCAAGTCGATCCATCAAGTGGTTTTCCCAGCACGATCGACGTATACGATGGCGAATTTCATACGTGGTACGCGCAGATCGAGGATGATTATACTTATTTCGTGATCGACGGCCATGAAGTCGCGCGCGTTCCGACGACGCCGGAACTCGCAGCGAAAAAATACATCATGGTGGATTTCGCTTACGATGAAAAAAAGGGTCGCGCTCAACCGGACCCGTCGCAGACGTATGACATGGTGATTGACTATATACGGGTCCGGCAGACGGAAACGGATCTGGCTAGGGTCCCGACGGGATTCAGCGCATTGCCGGCCTTCTCGGGCCAGGCTTCATCGGGCCAGGCGCTGACCGTCGTACCGAACGTTATTGCGTCGCAAATTGAGTGTCTATGGTATCGTGACGGCGTTCCGATCGTGGGCGAAACCGGCACAAGCTATGAGCTCAGCTCGCGGGATGTCGGGCATAAGATTCGCTGCCATGTTCGCGCGGTCTCCGTGCTCGACCAGCCAGAAGCCTGGACCCCGGAGAGCGAGACCGTCGGCTAGAACGCATCGACTGCGCGACGCCAGGATGCGTCATCACTCTCCGTCGGACTGCCTGACGTGCTCTGCCACTAGCAGTCCTCCCCGCAAGCGAGAAGGGTGAGCTTTCCCAACAGGCGGAAACCTCTTCGATATGCGATTGCCACAGCGGGCGGAACGATGAGGCCGTCGGCTCGAGCACGGTGAAGTGTTTCTCCGCGGGCTGGCATTGATACATCCAATAAGTTCTGTTTCCGGGGAAGAGAACATGCTAAAGAAGATCGCGCCCAGCGAGAGAGCTGTGATGCGTTATCTTCTCACATTCGCGGTACTGAGCCTCTTCCTGCCAATCAGGCTCGAGACGGGTCTTGTACTGCTGCGTCCGTTCGAGCTGATCGCATTGCTCATGCTCTTGATTGGCCTGGGGACAGGGCGTTGGCGAAGGTTGGCTTTTTCAGCCGGTTTTCTACTGCTCCTGCCCTTCTTGGGCTGGCACATGGTCTCGGCCTTCAGCGTGGACGCAGAGAATGGCCTGCGCGAGCTGTTGCAGACGTCCGCTGTGGGCGCCTTTGCGTTCGCCTTGGCACAGGAGGCCAGCCGGGTCGACACGCACAAGGCCGCCAACATCTTGCTTTTCGGCATGGCGCTGATCCTCGCCTATACGATCACCTGGCATGTCGCCCATGGCTACTTGGTCGGTTGGAAGCACCTGGTCGATCCGAGGCTCGCGTTCACCTTCCTTCCAATTGCGCTCGCAGGGCTCCTCCTCTTCGTCAACCGGGGCAAGCGGCGCATCCTTTGGTTTGTGTGGGCGGGGATACTTCCCCTGCTCGTGCTATCTGGGGAACGCAAGGCGTTTTTGATCTATCTCTTTCTGACCGCTGCGCTTCTGGTGCGCGGGCGGCTCGCTGCGGTAGTTCCGGCGATCGCCGCCGGCTTCGCGGGTCTTTTCGTGCTGTCGGCCATGGTCGACAACGACTATGTCGAAAAGCAATTGCAGACCATCCTCGATCCGCTGAGCATGGGGCAATACGAATATCTGGCCGCGACGGGGAAATATGCCCCTGGAGATACCCCGAGCAATGTCCAGCGCGCGTTTGCTTTCACTCTGTCCAAACAACTCATCTCCGAACATCCACTGATGGGCGTGGGTACGAACCAATTCAAGAATATCATCGATACGGATTTCAGCGGACTTCCTGACGAGTTGCGGCTTGGGATACATGGCGAGTTTCAACGTATCCTCACCGAGAACGGCATCATTGGGCTCAGCCTCTATCTTCTCATATGGATTGCTGCATGGTTTCGCTTAAGCCGTACTCTAGGCTGGGCGCTTTCTCACGGATTGATCGGAGCGGCCCAGGCACGGCTTCTGCCCCTCGTGCTCCTTGTTCCTTGCGCCCTTTACGTTGGAACAGAAGCCTCCGGCACACGAGCTTTCGTTACGCTGAGTCTTGTCTCGCTCCTGCCTGAATTGACGCGGCACGGGCTTTGCCTATCATTGCTCAGGATGCGGAGGAGCCACGCCAGGAGCATGAGACATCCTCGATTTCTCGCGAGCCCCGTGCCAGGAAACACGAGATGAGTGTTTCGGTTATCATGACATGCCACAATGAAGAACGCTTCATCGCGCAGGCAGTGGAAAGCGTGATCAATCAGACCGCGTCGAGCCACATCAAAGAGATCATCATTGTCAATGATGGCTCGAAGGACGGATCGTCGGAGGTGATTGCATCGCTGGGTCGCAGGGAGCCGCGCGTACATGTCCTGACGACGGCGGGTATCGGGCTTTCATCGGCGAGGAATCTTGCCATCAGACATGCTGCCGGCGATTTTATTGCAATTCTCGACGGCGATGACTTCTGGGCCGAGGACAAGCTTGAGCGTCAATTAGCCGTCTTGGGCAATGGCTGCAAGGCAGGTCTTGTCTATGGTGATTTTGTCGATTTTTCCGCTCCGGATCTGTCCGATGCTCTACACGTCGCCGTGCGCCGCTATCGCGCGGACCAATGCGATACTCTGCCGAAATATTTTCTGCTTGATGGGCCTATTATTCCTTCCAGTATGGTTATGCGGCGGGAGATGGTCGAAGATATCGGGTTGTTCAACGAGGCATTCAGGGCTGGAGAGGATACAGAGTTTTGTTTGCGCGCAGCCGAGCGTTGGACATTTCAACATGTGGCCGAAGCACTTGTCTACAAGCGTCGCCATGGCTCGAACATAACCCGCAGACTCGACGCGCTTCTGCCGGTAGCCGAACGCCTCACGCGAGAATGGGCCATGCGACGGCCGGAACTTACGCACCTCGCGCGTCGGCGCAATGCGCGTTTGTACACAAAGGCGGGCAATGATTGCGTGGCTCAAGGCGAAAAGAAACGCGGAGCGCGCTTGCTCATTCGCGCGATGCGGCACGATCCATTATCATGGCGGTTGTACGTTTACTTTTTTCTTTGCGCCCTGCCGAGGGGCATGGATCCGCATGTGCGCCGTGCAGCCAAGCTGTTGTTCTACCGCGCCTTGCGCAAACACGTTGCTGACGGCTCTTAAAGATGCTGGCGGAATGGCGAGAGTTCGAGCATCTCATGCGGCAGCCCGGGAATCCTTCCGTAGCGATTATTCTGTGCCGCGACGGCAGGACCATAACGGAGGCGAAATCAGAGTTCTCCGATGCGCGAACGACCGATTATCCGGTGGTGCATGGTCAGCCCGCACTGATCGATTTCTCTTGCAGTCTCGTGCGTCCCGATGTGCTGACGGCAAGTGGCATCTCACCCATAAAGAGGCGACCAAACTGGCTGAGGATCACGAAGGGTTGGCTCTTCGGAACTGCAAATCTCAGCGCG
Organism: Mesorhizobium sp. L-2-11; assembly: GCF_016756595.1. Classification (NCBI taxonomy): domain Bacteria; kingdom Pseudomonadati; phylum Pseudomonadota; class Alphaproteobacteria; order Hyphomicrobiales; family Phyllobacteriaceae; genus Mesorhizobium; species Mesorhizobium sp. L-2-11. The sequence continues at coordinate 5,060,519 of NZ_AP023257.1, forward strand.
CAAAACGTTGTCAGCTTTCGCGATCACGTTCTCGCGTACGGCATTGAGTGCCCCCTCGTGCTCATGATCGGCGCCGGGACCAAGGGCGCGGGGACCGACGGCCTTTATGAAACCGAGGCCGTTCGACAAATTGCGTTCGACATCTACCCATCCGCACACACGCATTTCATCGCGGACGCCCATCAAATTCCGCTTGCCACTGGCTCGGTGGACGGCGTCTGCATTCAGGCGGTCCTCGAGCATGTTATTAATCCGGAACAGGTCGTTTCAGAAATATCCCGCGTGCTCAAGCCCGGTGGTCTCGTCTACGCCGAGACACCGTTCATGCAGCAAGTACATGAGGGCGCTTATGATTTTACGCGCTTCACTGAGGTCGGACATCGCTGGCTGTTCCGGAAATTCGAGACGATCAGTCGCGGAGCGCTCGGTGGACCCGGCTTGTCACTCTACTGGGCGGCGAAATATTTCGTACGTGGCCTCACCCGGAGCCGGTGGCTTGGTGACGTCTTTAGTCTTCCCTTCGCGCTGGCCGCGCTCATGGACCGCATGATCAGAGAGGATCACAAAATTGACGGCAGCAATGGAGCCTATTTCCTGGGAAGGCTCACCGGAACCAGTATCTCATTAAGCAGCATTGTCGACGAATATCGGGGCGCTCAACGCTAAGTACCGGGAACGGCGATCTCGTCCCCCCGCGGTCAGCAGCTCTGTCCTCGGCCGTTCCATACGCCTCTGCGAGGCCGTCATCGGCAAGTCTGTCGCCCTTGGCCCGGCTGCAACAGACGGCGTCTTCGGCGCCCGGTTCAGACATTAGAAAATGGAAACCATCGGCTTCAATGGCTTCTCTCCGCGCTGCGATCCAGCGAAGAGCCATGCCTTTCGCCCCAGAGCGATATCGCGCAGAGCGCGCTCGGCGGTGTTCCCGACTCCGGAAAAGCTGAGCAGCTACTTTGGCCTCGGGCTCAGCCCCATTTCAGCTCCGGAAACGTCGCGCCTGCACAGGTTGCCCAGTCGAAGGTGCGTGCCCGTGATTTGGCAAGAGCACCGTCGCGCTCACGCAGTTCTGCATTGGCCACATAGGTTGCTATCGCGCGGGCCATCGCGTTCACGTCCTCCGGGGGCACCAGCACACCAGTGGAGCCCATGACCTCGGGTATGCCGCCGACGGCCGTCGCTATCGAAGGACATCCTTGCGCACCGGCCTCAACCAACACTAGCCCGAAGCCCTCGATCTTTCCCTGTAGCTCTCGTGCGAACAATGTGTGGCACGCCGCACGGCGGTATAAGCGCTTCAAGTCGTCGTCGGACAGCCTACCGGTAGCGATCACTGGAACACGAGCTCGTGCCGCTTCATCCAATATCTTTGAGGCATAGGCCTGATCTTCGGCCCGTCCAGCCATCACAAAGATCGGATTGTCTAATCCGTATTCATCGCGCGCGCTCGCGATAGCCCGGACAGTTTCCAACTGACCCTTCCGAGGCTCGATACGTCCGACTGCGCAAATGACGCTTGCAGCTTGTGGTACAGCTGCAAGTTGCGGGTGTTCAAAATTCCCATGGATTGGCTGAAACCACATGGGATCCACGCCGAGATACGTGACGACACCCTTCCGGGGCATTCCAAAACTTTCGGAAAAGATCCGCAGCGTCGCATGTGAGTTGGCGAAAACGACCTCTGCTTCTTCGTAGGCGCGGCGTACAAACCGAAAAAGGATGGAATCGGTCCTGAATTTGCTGACTTCGCTGCCATGAATCATCGCTCGATACCCTCTGCGATGGAACGGTCGTAGCACAAATGTCAAAAGTACACTGCGTATGTCGGCGGCCAAAAACAACCTGTCCTTGGGAACGTTGCGCAGAATAGAAAGCGCCCGCAGCGCCCCGAATGGGGAAATTTGATGATGCCGCAGAATGCGATGGGTATCCGGCTCCTGGGGAACGGCAGGAAGGTCAGGATAGGCAGGCGCTATGACGGTCGCAGCGTGGCCACCAGCACGAACGATGTCGACCAACCGTCCGGCGTATGTTCCGATGCCACCAGGAAATGGACGATATTCGTACGTCATCAGGATGATGCCGTGCGGAGGCTGAGATATCATGGGTCAAGAACTCCCAACGCCGCCCGCCTCGCCTTTAGCCGATATGAGGGGATACTGTAGGCGGGCCGAGAAGCGACGATGTATCGCCGGTCCTTGCCGACGAACACCATCTCCTGCGTCTTGCGCGGATAGGCCCGGACGGAGCTTTTTCGTCAAAGCCCCTCCTTGGGCCATCTGCTCAAGACAAAACAATGCCTGCTCCAGAACTAGGTCTGGTAATACTGACTATAACGTTCACTGTAAAATTCGGCACTGCCGAACTTTTGATACCGCTTGATTCTCTTGAAATCGACCTTGTTGAGCAGAACGCCGATGCATTTATCCGCCAGGATCGGATTGTTGTTGAGAATTTCGCGCACGAATGTACGAGCGGTCACACCCCATTCAACAACCAGAACAAGGCCGTCGAGGTGCTGGACAAAGGACCTCACGTCCGCGACTGGAGCCAACGGGGGCAAATCAACGACGACATAATTGAACATAGGGCCTACCTTGAGCAGAAAGTCGCCCATTTTCTCGATAGGCTGCACGGTGTTTGCGAGCTTTTGTTGGCTCTGGTTCACGCCGGGCAGGAACCTCAATGGCAATGACTGATGGGCCAGCAAGTCTCTCGCATTGAATTCTCCAGCCAACAAGTTGGCCAGGCCTCGTTCCCAGCCGTTGGCTAACATAGGGGACAAGCCCGGATTGTGGATATCGGCATCGATCAACAACGTCTTACAACGCTGCATAGCAAGAACGATCGCCAAATTAGCAGCGACCAGAGACTTCCCTTCTCCCGGGAGGCAAGAAACAATGCCGAGCACCTTGGTGCTCTTCCTCGGCAACTCGACGTCAGCAGCGACTTTCACAGTTCGCATCGCTTCAGCGAATTCCGAGCGCGGATGTTGCTCCACCCAGCTGAAAGCGCTGTTCCCCACCTCGATGAATGACGGCTCTCCGGCCGCACGATCGTGCTTGTCTCGGCGAATTGGCTTCCCGTCCAGCAAAGGGATCATTCCGAGCGTCTGAAGTCCGAGTTCATCGCGCACTTGAGCCGTCGTGCGGAAAAAGCGCTCCCGGTACTCCCGAATTCCGCCCACACCGGCGCCAATCATGCCGGCGAGCACGACGCAGAACGCCAATGTAAGACTGCTATTCGGAGAACTCGGGCTGCTGGGCGTTGCTGCCTCCGAGATAGTCCGCGCCTCCGTCAACGCCATCGAAAGGTTCTGCAGGCTCGCTTGGTACTGCTGCAGGACCTGTTCATATTGCGACTTGAGAGAGGACGCCTCAAGTTCGAGCTGGCGCAAAGTAACCAGCGTTTCCTTGGTCAGCGTATTGTCTGTTCGGAACCTGTGGATTGCGAGCTCGGCATCGACCGATCGCTTCCGCACTGTCTCGAGTTCTTCCGCCAGTGCGCTGCGAGCTCGGATAATCGACTCGTCTTTGGCTCCGACTTGGTCAGAGATATAGATTTCTGCATATTTACTGGCTATTTTTTGCGCCATTTCGGCGCTAGGCGACCGAAACTGGACTTGCAGAATGTAAGAATCCCCTACACGTTCAACCGTTATATTCTCAGCCAGAATGCCAAATGCCTGCCATCGAGAATCGGATCCTTGCGCGGCGCTCGATTTCACCGGCGCTCCGCTTGCTTCGGAACTGCCGATGAATGGCCACCGAGCGACCCATCCTGTGAGACTGTCGAGCAATGAATATGGCGCTGACAAGAAAGAGCGATCGGTAGCAAGACCGAGGCTGTCAACGACCTTTAGCCCGATGCGGTCGGAACGCAACAATTCGACCTGACTCAGCATCATCGGGTCAAGCTGTGCGGAGCTTCCGCTCTCTGTCAACTTCGTCACGACGGATGGCTGGTTCTTGTCGATCAGGATTCTGGCGGTCGACTCATACAAGGGCACCTCGGCCCAAAGATACACCAGCCCCAGCACAAGTCCTGCGAGCGCGCATGTAAGGACGAACCTCAACTGCCGTTGCGCTGCCGCCACGAGTGTTTCGAGATCAATCGTTCCCCACTGAGGATCGCCGAATGTGAAGGCAGAATCCGGGTGCTTTTCAACTTCGCGGAGCATACGCCTTCAAACCCGTGCGATGAGACTGGCAGCGCATTGGTAGTAACAAAGACCTTATCACATTACCTGAATAAATGTCTGCAATTCAATATCGAGGCCCGCGGAGCCCAGGGCATGCCGCTCGGGGCGGGCATCAGCCCGCTCGTCGCCAAAGGCGCAACTCCTAACCTCGATGCCATAAACGAAACCTCACGCGGCCCATGCTCCGACTGCCGCAATTCCGCTGCATGTCGTAAGCTCCAATTGAAGGAATAAATTGAGTCGTATCGCCAAATGGCAAAATATCTGGGCAAGAGATTCCGGGCTCAGGTTGAGCCTGTCCTGCGGGAAACAGGGATGGCTCGTCGATCACAGACGCGCGATAACGATCACCGCAAGTGCGCTGCGCGCATTTGGCGCCGCGCGGAAAGCCTTTCCGCTGCCCGAATGAGACAGGTTGCAGTCACATTTTGTTTCGTGGTGTGGGGTGTCATCTTGCTCATCGTCCTGCTTAGCAGCCAGAGCCTGTAAAGGCGGAGACTGGCCCGCCTGACTTATTAAGTGGCTCGGCAGTTGCTCCGGACTTATCGCGCGATGTGTGACTTCGGAGTCGCCGGTTCCTTGGGGATCGAGCGCCACACCAGCAGCATGACAGCAACAAAGTACCCAATCTGTATCAAGATCCCACAAATTAACGTTTGGACAAATGTGGCCCAGAGGGAGTCGGTGAGCAAATATATACTGATGGCAAACGCCGACAGTACTATGATAAGGCCTCGCAAAAAAAGCAAAAAGGACATCGCCGTCCCACTCGCAGCCGCTGGTGTGACGCGCTTCTCGGCTATCCAAGCCTCAGCGCGTTAACCATCATAACATATCGGAACGCGTCAGAGCGACCAATATATTAGCAGGTGCGAATAAAGATGCCCCAACCTGGGCCGGGACGCTTGCTTCCAGGCGCCACCAACTCCCGTTCGGCGGCCAAGAGAGATTTGCCACGCGGATTGGCCATGACATGCAATCGGGATTTGGCAGAGGTTGAGTCGAGGTGTGTGTGCCAAGTTGAGCAAAATGGGCTGCTCGCTGGCCAGCGGTGTCGCTTCCGGTCGGCGACACGATGGTGACGTCAGCCATAGCGTTTACAGCTCCACGACTGCATCAGATTGACGAGCAGCATCTCGAACGATCGCGGTGGCCGCCGGATATTCTTCCAGCCGAATGATGATCAGAGTGGGGCGATCTCAGAACATCGTCTGCCTTGTTGCCGTTGTTCAGAGCGTAAATTCGCCTCAATGCAATGGCGTTGTGAGAAAGGTCTGCGTCGATGTCATGCTCAAGCATTGCGGGGTGATCGCGAATGTTGAATAGATCGGTGCGCTGGATGCGGGCAGGCAGCTGCGCTGCGCTCGCATGCATGTTTTTGTTGTTCGCATATGCGAATCTGTCGAATGGCGTTGCCCTAGCTGAGGAGCACAATGTCGGCCAGTACCGTCTGCAGACTGGCGACGTGATCGGCTTCGCTGTCATAGGCTATCCCGAGATGCAGAAGCGAGCTGTGATCGACCAAAGCGGTGTAATTGTGTTGCCGGTGCTGGGCCCATTAAACGTTCTCGGGAAGACAATAGAGGATGTTCGCAAGGAGGTAGTTGAGGTCCTAAAACCAAAATCCCTTCCGCAACGATCCACGGACGGCACTGAGACTTGGACTGGTTTTTATCCGGATCAGATTGTAGTTGATATTGAGGAATACCGACCCGTCTATATTGACGGGGACATTGCCTCTCCTGGGACTCAGGCCTTCAGACCAGGCATGACTGTCCGACAAGCTGTGGCGGCTGGCGGCGGCTATCAGCTCGGTCGCGGTGAGCTTGAAAACCCTGAAATGACAGCAGCGGACCTTGGCGGCCGCCTCCACATTCTGCGCATCAAGTACCAGGAAAGCGAAATCAAAGCTGCTCGCATAGAGGCGCAGCTGAGCGGCGCCAGAGCGATTGAGCTTCCGAACGCAGAACGTGACCCGAGCCTCGAACCTCGTCGCGACGAAGCTTTGCAGCAGGAGGGGGAGCATCTTGAAGCTGTCTATGCGGATCAGGAGAAGGAGCGCGCTTCGATTGAGTTGGCCAGAACCAAGGCGGCGGAACGAATGGGCTACCTGAAGGAGCAGCAGAAGGCGGATCAAGCGGGCGCAGCCGCAGATGCGGCGGAACTTGATCGCCTCAAGAAGCTCTTCGAAAAAGGTCTGGTCCAGATCACCAGCGTCAACAATGCTCAACGCGCAGTGTTCTTGTCGGCGACCCGCGCTTTGGAAACCAACGCCGAAATCGCTCGACTTGAACGCGACCAAGGAGATTTGCAGCGCAGTCTTGATAAGCTTATCGACCGGGGTCGAATTGACCTGATGGCTAATTTGCAGACTGAACGCGCAGCGATGACGCAATTGCGCGCTGAGATGGATTCTTTGACCAAACAAATCGCCTACGTGATGCAGATGCGCAGCGACCTTGTAGGCGAAGGGGACCGAATTACGATCGGTGTAACCCGCTCCACTGACGGACGGGCAGCAACGACCGAGGCGACTGAAGATACTCTGCTTGCTCCGGGTGACACCATCACAATTACGCTGGAGACCCCACCAGGAGCGGCGGTCGCGAACTAAACAATTAAGGTATTGTATAGAGGCGGCGCGTAGTTGCCCATGTCCTGTGGAAATATGGTCCGGCGCAGGATCGTTCTGGTGGCCGCTCAGGTTTCGGGCAGTGACGTGATTGCCGAGTGCGCCGCCAAAGTCTGGGATCAGGCATCTCGCTTCAACAGCTCGCCCGAACAGCGACGCCCTCACCTCTCCAGATAAATCTTTCCATAAAGAGGCCGTGACTCGGCGTTTCGCATCCGTTTCACTCGAACCTTGATCCAGCGAGGAACCAGCCCCCGGCAGCAGACGTCGACCGTGTGAGGCAGACGTGAAATGGCGGTGCGCGGCTCCAGGGCAAAGAGCTTCTTCGACAGGTACCAGGCTGCGGAAAGCCGCCCTTGAATCAAAGCTCTCACGGCAAGCCGATTGGTCGTGTCAAGCAGATGGGCATTGAGATCGCTCCCAAATTGCGGATATTTCTCGCGAAACTCGGCCAGGACAATTTCATACGAACGAAACATCTGCATGACATCGCTCGACATGTTGCCGATCGTCCTCCGGTAACCCACTAGATGTTGGGGCACGACACGAAACTCGTAATTCTCCGCTATTCTGAGGCACATTAGAAGATCTTCGCAGCCTTGTGCGTTCCTTGCCCTCAGGGAAGGATCAAACTGTCCCGCCCGCTCGAATGCGGAGCGACGTACAAGCATCGAACTTCCGTTACCGACAAAGTTGTTTCTGCACATGCGTTGCAGCACGCGACCATCGGCATCGGGCTGCTGGAATGAAAATATCCGGCCGTCCTCGTCGATCTCCGCAAACCAGCAATATGCCAGGCCAGCTGACGAGCCTCCTTCCTGCAGGACGCGCAGTTGCAGCGCGATTTTGGACGGAGCCCAAAGATCATCCGCATCCACGAACGCTAGAAACTCCGCATCTGTGGCAGCGGCGCCGGTGTTGCGCGCGTGCGCAACACCGGCGTTCGGCTGCCTGAGAAGGCGTATACGCCGGTCCTGCTCGGCATAGGCGGCCACGATTGACGCGGACCGGTCCGTCGACCCATCATCCACTACGACAATGTCCAGCGCCTGGTGGCTCTGCTGGCAGATGCTGGTCAGCGTCGGGAGAATGGTTCTCTCGGCATTGAACATGGGCACCACCACGCCTATCACAGTGGCATTGTGCTGGCTCATTTGCCTTCGTCTTCTCTCGCGACGTGGTAAAATGGCACATCAGGGCCGGTAGTTCCATCAGAATTCACTACTTTAGCCGATGAAGGATTCAACCACGACGGCCGAGCGGCAAGGCAGAGGTCAAACGCGTGGTTCCCGCACGAGGGCAGGGAGATGGTAGGTGGAACCAGGCTCAAACCTCGGACATGATCTTCACCCAACCTGTGATCCACGAGTCGTGCCGACAACAATCGCTGACTGCCCACGCATGCAGGCAATTCAGCGGCTCATCGTTCGATCACCGCGATCTAGGACATAGCGTTTTGGCGACATGGCACCGGATATCCACGGCCGCCGCCGATATCTACCAGACGCAACGCCAAAAATTACCTCCGGTCGCCGTGGCTATCCGCAACTGGAAACGATGGCGGGCGTTGCTGTGACGAACAGGATATAAGCCTAACTGGCAGCAAGCCTGGTTGAAGAAAGCCCGACGGTCATGAAGCCAATGAAGGAAGAGCATCTCGCAGTGCTACGCAGGCACATGGTCGAGATGATTGCGATCCATACCGACCTTGCAAGCGAAGAGCTTGGCAAGGCGGCGCTCGATAAACGGGTGATGGCAGCGATGCAGCGGGTGCCGCGCCATCTGTTCGTGCCAAGCTCGGTCGCGCCTTATGCCTACCAGGACATGCCACTGCCGATCGGCTTCGACAAAACCGTCTCGCAGCCGTTCATCGTCGCGCTCATGACCGATCTCCTTGCCCTCCAACCGCACGAGGCGGTGCTCGAGATCGGCACCGGCCTGGGCTATCAAACCGCAATCCTCGCGGAACTCGCCGGGCACGTTTGGAGCGTCGAAATCATCGAGGAATTCGCAAGCCATGCCGAGGCTCTGCTCCAGGACCTCGGTCTATCCAATGTCAGCATTCGTGTCGGGGACGGGTCTCGCGGCTGGCCCGAGCACGCCCCATTCGACAAGATCCTGGTCAGCGTCGCGGCGGGGCGGGCGCCGCCGGCTTTGCTTGAGCAACTCAGGCCGGGGGGCCGCCTGGTTATGCCTGTGGGCCCTGAACAAGGGCAGTTGCTGACGGTCATCGACAAGGGTTCGGCAGGACAACTGAAGACCCGCAAAATCATCCCGGTTCGGTTCAGCCGGCTCGAAACGGTCTAACAAGAGCACGGACATCCGGCACGCAGGGAGCGCCGGGCCGCCTCATCCTTATGGGATTTCGCCGTCTCACGGCTGCTTCGCGTCCGCTCGTTTGAGCATCGCAAATGCGCGATTGATCCGTTGCAGCGCTGTGGCGTTTACCAGCAGTGCGTATAGTGCGAACCCGCCCGTCAGAATCCAGGGCGAAGCGGTGCCCATGACGGTCGCCAACCCGTCGGCGACCAACAGCACGCAAATGAATACCAGGCGTTCCATCCGTTCGAAGAAATCCGGCCACGCGTGGTTTTCTATGGGGATTTCGATCGCCGTAAGCGGTCAGCCGATAACGTCAGGCCTAAAGTTCCAAGGCATGAGCATTTCGATTTCGGATGCCGGCCAGCCTTGAGCGATGCGGGTCAAGGTCTGCGAGAGCCAGTCGAGCGGATCGACGCTGTTCATTTTGCAGGTTTGCAGCAAGGTGGCTACCGTCGCCCAGGTTCGTCCACCGCCGTGGCTGCCGGCGAATAGACTATTCTTTCGCGTGATCGTCTGGGGCCTGATTGCACGCTCGACGATATTGGAGTCGATTTCGATGCGACCGTCCATCAGAAAGCGTTCCAGCGCCTCCCGCCGGGTGAGCGCGTAGCGGATCGCCTCGGCGGTCTTGGATTTTCCGGAGACCTTGCCCAGTTCCGCTTCCCATAGATCGAAGAGGCTCGCGACAATGGCCACGGACTTTTCCTGACGTAGCGCGGCGCGGCTTCCGGCATCCTTGCCGCGGACCTCGTCCTCGACCTTCCACAATTCGGTCATGGCGATGATCGAATCCGTCGCGGCCTGCGAGACCCCGCTGATGTGCAGGTCGTAGAATTTGCGCCGCAGGTGAGCCCAGCACCCGGCGAGCCGGATTGTTTCATTGCTGCCGGCTTTGGCCCGTGCCTTGACCAGGTTGGTATAGGCCGAGTAGCCATCCACTTGCAGGATACCGCTGAATCCGGCGAGGTGGCGCGCCACGCAATCCGCACCTCTGCTGTCTTCAAAACGATAGGCAACCATTGGCGGACTGGTTCCGCCATAGGGTCGGTCATCCCGTGCGTAGGCCCACAACCAGGCTTTCGTGGTTTTCCCGGAACCAGGGGCAAGGGTGGGCAAGGTCGTCTCGTCGGCGAAGACCCTTTCGCCCTCCTTGATGCGCTCCAGTATGTAATCAGCAAGCATCTGCAGCTCGAAGCCCAGATGCCCCATCCACTGCGCCATCAACGACCGGCTGATCTCGACGCCGTCGCGCAGATAGATCGCCTCCTGCCGATAAAGCGGGAGGCCGTCGGCGTATTTGGAGACGGCGATATAGGCGAGCAGCCGCTCCGTCGGCAGCCCGCTTTCGATGATGTGCGCCGGCGCCAGAGCCTGGACCACGCCGTCACGGCCCCGGAAGGCGTATTTGGGACGGCGCGTGACGATGACCTGGAACTTCGGCGGCACGACGTCCAGCCGCTCGGATCGATCCTCGCCGATCAGAACCTTTTCAAGCCCCTCGCAGTCGGCCGGGATTTCCGGCTCGACGACCTCCTCGATGCGTTCGAGGTGGGCAGCAAAGCCCTTGCGCGGACGCGGGGCGCGCTTCGGCTTGTTCCCGACCGCGCGGTCGAGTTCGCTCCGGATTTCCGAAAGGCCGGTCTCGACCTCTTCGAAGGCAAAGGAGGCCTGCTCGTCGTCGATGGCCAGGCGTAGCCGCTCGGAACGCGTGCCATGTTGCGTGCGCTGTAAAACTTTCAGGATTGACGTGAGATTGGCGATCCGCTCGCTGGCGCTTTTCTCGACAGCTTTCAGCCGGGCGACCTCCGCCTCAGATGCTGCGATCCGAGCGTCGGCGACTGCGATCCGGGCCTCGCTTGCAGCCTGCTCGCGAGCCATGGAAAGGATCATCGCCTTCAGCGCATCAACGTCGTCGGGAAGGGCAAGACCCGGTAGAACCATGGCAAGCAACAGAGCACAAAAACAGCCGCTTTCCCAACCGTTCCAGCCGCATGATTCATCTTGCCGCAGGCCGGTTTCAGCCCGTCGATAACGGCCGCCTGACCCTGGCCGGACGAATCTTTTTCCAGTCCAGTCCGGCCAGAAGCGCCATCAACTGGGCGTGGTCGAGACGCATGCGCGCGGCCGATATCCCCGGCCAGCAGAAGCTGTGATCTTCCAGAGTCTTCGAATAAAGACAAACCCCGCTGCCGTCCCACCACACGATGCGAACCCGGTCCGCACGCTTCGAACGGAATACGTGAAGTGCCCCCGAGAATGGGTCCAGGCCGCCATCCCTGACCAGCGCCATCAAAGATGCCGCGCCCTTGCGGAAGTCGACCGGCTGGCACGACACGTAAACCACCACACCGGAAGCGATCATGCCTTACGAACCGCGCGGATGATCCTCGCCAGGCGATCGGGATCGACATCGCCGCCGGCGCGCACCACTGCGTCGCCAATGACGATTTCCACCGTGTCGCTGCCCACCGCTTCAAAGCGCGTGAACTTCGCCGGCTTGCTCGCTCCCTCCGTCAGTGGCGCAACCATGCCCGACGAAAGCGCCTTGCGGCGCCACGCATAGAGCTGCGAGGGGTCCAGCCCCTCGGAACGCGCAACCGCCGAGACATTGCCCCCTGGCGAGAACGCTTCGGCGACAAGCCGTGCCTTCTCTTCGTCCGACCGATGGCGCGGCTTGCGTCGGGACGGCACAGGCTCCGCCGTCAAAATCTCGAATGTTCGATGATGGCTCATACTGTCGCTCATAGGATTCTCCGCATGATTCATGCTGAAAATGAGCGATCAACCGCCTGCACGCTACGTGGGGACGCCTACGCGCTTACCGATCGCCGTCCGCGCCTTGGCGTAGCTGGTGAGGAGTCCGCCGGCGAACGCGATCATTGCGATCGCCCACAGGTCGGCGACCCAGCCTATTGCCGCAAACACGGCAAGTTCCTGATAACGATCGGCCATGGCGTCGAAATAGCCACCCGCCTTGGTGCTCATATGTCTGCGGCGAGCAACCGCCCCGTCGAGCGCGTCGAAGGTGAAGGCAAACGCCAGGCAAAGGCCAAAGGCAAGGCTTGACTGGTGGTACACGTAGGCGGCGCACGACAGGGCGACGAGCACCAGCCCGCCTGACGTAACCTGGTTCGGGGTCATGCCGATCCCGATCAGCGGAGCGGCGGCGTGCTCCCATAGCGGGTCGATACGACGTTTCATGAGACCGGCGATCATGATGACTTGGCTCCTCTGATGATGTCGTTCCGCGAAGTTTAACCGGCAAATTGTGGGTTCGTTCCAGCCCGTCGGCAGCGTCCGAGGTGGTCAGCGCAATGCCCATTGTGTCCGCTGGCGCAAATCGACTGGCGGTCTAACGCGCGTCGCGGCTGAATGGATTCATACGAGGCGCTTCAAGCTCTTGTTTTTATGCACGTCGTTGTCGCAAAACCGCTGCGCACCCCCGGGTTGGGCCTTGGGTCAGGGCCCGGGGACATGCTCTTGCGCGACCTGCATTAGCGGAAGTAACCGGAAAGACTGATACAACGCATATTCGCAATTCACGGAGAAGCCGTTCGAAACGCCATGCGTAAATTTCTGCCCAAGCTTGCTTACCTGCTCGCGACCTCTGCCGGCGCGGGATTATCTCCGGTATGGCCGGGGACGGCCGGCGCGGGCGTCGGAGTGGCTGTTGCCGCGGTCCTGATACCTGCATCGCCTTGGCTGATCGTGCTCGCCTATATGGCCTTATTCGCCGTGGGAGTATTGGCGTCGTCGCATGTCGTCTCCCATACCAGGACGGAGGATCCGCAGATCGTCGTCATTGACGAGACCTTCGGCACCGCCGCAACGCTTTCCATGCTGCCGCCAGACCCGGTCTGGTGGGCAGCAGGTTTCCTTGCTTTCCGGTTTTTCGACGTCGTCAAGCCTTGGCCCATCGGTGTCGTGCATAAGAAGGTAAGGGGTGGGCTCGGCATCATGCTGGACGACGCGGTTGCGGCTGTGTTCGCCGGCGCGTCACTGCTTTTGCTGAACGATTTGATTTACCGTTTGCCGTAGGGAGGACAACTCAGTCTTCACCTGCCACCCAGCGCGAAACAGACCTCTTCACTAAAATCTGCCGGAGCAGCGCTAGACCGCAGCATCGCGCGGCCTTGCCAAATCGTTCGTTCCCTCCGGATCCGGCGCTTGGCCATAGCTCATCTTCTTCATCTGCTCGATCACCCGCGCCATCTCCTCGTCGGAAAGGACCGGCGGCTCGCCAAGGCTAAGCGCCTGGACATACATGCGCGAAAGGGTTTCGACCTCATTCGCCAGCCACAACGCCGCTTCCATGGTCTTGCCGAGCGAAATCTGGCCGTGCTGGCCGAGCAGGCAGGCGAGGCGATCCTTGAGTGCAACCAAGGCATTGTCGGACAAGGCCTGCGTGCCAAAGGTTGCGTAGTCTGCGCAGCGGATGGTCGTACCGCCCGCCACTCCCGTCATATAGTGGAAGCTCGGGATCGTCTTGTGATGGCAGGCCAGCGTCGTGGCGTATAGCGAGTGGCAATGCAGCACGACATCGATCTCCTGCCGCTCCCTCAAAATGTCACGGTGGAAGCGCCACTCCGAGGAGGGCCGTCGGCCGACATAGGTGCCGTCAAAACCCATCTCGACGATATCTTCGGGCGTCATCGTTTCGTAGGGCAGCGACGAGGGCGTGATCAGGAAACCGTCGCGGCAGCGCACCGACAAATTGCCGGCATTGCCCTGGTTGATACCGCTCGAGTTCATCCGGCGGCAAACATCCACCATCTCGCGGCGCAGAGCGCTGTCATCAGTCATCGAATTTTCCTTTTGCTGGTCTTGCCCTGTTGCAAGTTGTTTCGCTTCGCCAGTTCGCGCCACCGCTGTGCATAGGCTGCGAGCGCCTCACGATCGCCGGCAAAGGCAGTCGGCAGGCTGAGCGCGATCGGAGCCGGCGTGTCACGAGTGTCGTGTTCGCCAAGTAGCGCCGCACCCGAAGCGGTGCCATAGGAGTCGAGGTTGTAGACCGTTTCGGCGTTTGGCCGCAGCGCGGCAACCAGCGTGGCGTAGAGCGGGTCTCGCAGGAAGGTGCCATCCAATGCAACCAGCCCGTCTTCGTTCAGCGCATCGATACATTCCACCGTCAGCAGCGCGGCATAAAGCACCGCGAGCGCCTTGCGCCCAGCAGGGGTTTCTGCAGGCGGCCCCTCAAACCGGCCGCGCCCAGCGCTGCCGGGAAACAGGCCGTCATCGTCGCCGAACGACGGCAACGCGAAGCTGCCGCGCTCAATCAACAAGCTGACCAGCGCAGCGTCGGCTGCATTCCCTTCTTGCCCCTGCCCTGCCACATGACTGAACTCTCGTCCGCCCATGCTCAAAACGCCGCCGACCGGGCGTCCTGCCACGTCGCTGTTCAGCACCATTCCGCGATTTTCATCGAGTTGGTCGAGAGGTGTCGCCGCGCACATTCCGACAATCCAGGTTCCGGTAGAGATCACGCAAACGTCGCGCATGCCTGCCGCCTGATAGCGATAGAGGTTCAGGCTGCTGTCGTGGCCGCCGGTCAGAGTAGAAAGTTCTTCCGGTATGCCGTGCCGGCGCGCCAGATCCTGCCGGATTGGCCCCAGCGTCTCCCAGGCCGGATGAAATGGTGGCATGAGGCGCTGCCACCCCTGCCCCGCCACAATGGGCGCCCACTGCTTGCGCACATTGTTCCATAGATGCGACTGCGCCGAGAGGATCGTCGTTTCGGCCGATGGCACGCCTGACAGCCGCCAGGCCCAATATTGAGGCAAGCCCAGATACCACCGAGCCTGAGCGACGCGCTCCGGATCAACCTGCTGCATCCAGTACAGCTGGCGCGCCTGGTGGGCGGCCTTCAGCATGATCGAGCTGCCGCGATCGAAGAAATCGCCCGAAAGCGGCGCGTAGCCATCGCGAATTGCAAGCGGCAGGTCCTGCTCATAATCGATCATCGGCAGGGCGCAAGTCTCGTCGGGATCTGCGTTCACCAGAACCCCCGCGGAGCCATGTCCGGTGCCGACCACTTTTTCCAACGGATGATGACGGCACAAAGTGGCGAGCGAGCCGAACAGCCAGTCGCCAATGCCCTTGAGATCGTGGTGCCGCCAAGGTGGACCGGGCAGCACTTCGTTGTGGACAGAGAGGCTCTCCACGAGCACGCCATCGAGCGTCATCGCGGAGAGCTTTATGTTGGTCTTGCCGACGTCGAAGACGGCGATCCTCGCGCCGTCCGCCTTCTGCCCGTCACCCATCGTGTCAGATCAGACCGTATTGGCGAGCCTTGTTGCGCAGGAACGGCAAGCCATTGCCCATCACTTCGGCCTCGTCCTTCGCAACCGGCCGCCAGACCGAGAGGCCGTAGGAGACTTCCGGCGGCATGTTGATGAAGCTTTCCATGGCAAGTCCGCCCTTGAAGCCGATCGCGGCCAGCGTCGCGTAAATCTCGTCCCAGGGGCAGTTGCCGGTGCCTGGTGTGCCGCGATCGCTCTCGGACAAGTGGATGTATTTCAGGTGATCGCGTGCGGCCAGAATGCCGTTGGCGGCCCCCTTCTCCTCGATGTTCATGTGGTAGGTGTCAAGATGAACAAAGATGTTGTCGGCCCCGACTTTCTCGACCATCCAGACGGCCTGCGCGCCGGTATTGATCAAATGGTTCTCGTAGCGGTTCACCGCCTCGATTCCGAGCTCGATGCCGCGCTTCTTGGCGTGCCTGGCGGCGACGGTCAGCACATGGGCGATATTGTCGTATTCCTTTTCAGTCGGTGGCAGGCCGGTGCGTTCGCCGATGCCGCCAAAAATCACGCCGGAAAGCGCCAGCCCGCCCATCTCGGCGGTCTTGTCGATCGCCACTTCGAGATGTTCGATGGCCGCATCCGGCCGCACCGAGGCCCAGGCGCGCTCCGGCAGGCCAAGCGAGCAAACGGCAGGAAGATTGTGCTTTTCGAGCAAGGCGCGTGTGTGCGCGGCATCGACCGCCGGCGCGTTCAGAAGCGCGATCTCGATAAAGTCCATCCCGTATTTGACCGAAGCCGCGATCGCCTTCTCCGCGCCGGCCCGGTCCCAGTTCATCGTCCACATCGAGGTGTGGACCCCAAAACCATGCATCTAACTCATCCTCTGTTTGTGGTCAGGAATTTGAGGCGCCCGGCAAGCCAGCGCAGGATCATCACCGTGATCATCAGGATGCCCCAGACTGCCGTCGCAAGATGCTGGCTTGCGCCCATCAGATTGAGTCCCGAGGACAGAAGCTGGAGCACGACCAGCGCAACGAAGACCGGGATCACCCGACCGAAGCCGCCGAACGGATTGACACCGCCAAGGAAGCAGGCAAGCACGGTGATCAGCAGGTAAGACTCGCCGTGGCCGACACGCACCGAATTGAAGCGCGCCAGCATGATGATGCCGGCGACCGCGCACATCGCGCCGGACAATGTGTAGACGAGAACCTGCACCTTGCGCGTGTTGATGCCGGAATAACGCGTGGCCTCGATGTTGGAGCCTATCATATAGGTGTTGAAGCCTAGCTTCATGCGCGTCAGCAAAACGTGCCAGATCAGCACGCAAGCGATGAAGATGAGCAACGGCACCGGGATGCCAATTATCGAACCGTAGCCGATCGGCGCCAGGAAGCCGGGAATGCCGGACACGTCGCCGCCGCGCGTCAGGAATTCGCCGAGACCGCGCAGGAAAATCATCATCGACAGCGAGACCAGGATCGGGTGAGCCTTGGTGTAGGCGATGACGAGCCCCATGATCAGCCCACTCAGTGCGCCGACCGCGATGGCAAGGACCGAGCCAAGCATAAAGGCGCCGACCCCGGCGTCGACGCCTCCCTGGCTTTGCAGTACCCAAGCGAGCGTCAGGCCGGCCATGTTGGCCGTGAAGGTGATGGCCAGGTTCAGGCCGCCGGTCAGGATCGGCAGCAGCATGGCGAGTGTGAGGAGGCCGAGTTCCGGCAGCTGGAAGGCGACGGATCCAAAGGTAGCGCGGGAAAAAAAGTTCGGTGCGGCAAAACCGAACACGATCATGACAGCTACGAACGCGGCAAACGGACCTGCAAGTTCGGGGCCGAGCGCGTTGCGGACGCGTTCAATCAACACCGTCATGAAGGCACCCGTCGGCTTTTCAGGAATGGCAGCAGGCGTTCGATGCTGGTGTTCGACAAGGTGATGGCGGCAAGAATGATGGCGCCGACGATCATCTTGAACGCGAAAGGCGATACGCCCATCAAATTTAGTCCGTTCTGGGTGATCGAGACCAACAGAACGCCCAGAATGCAGCCGAGCACGCTGCCCTTGCCGCCGCCGAGCCGCGCCCCGCCAAGGACCACGGCTGCCAGGACGTCGAGTTCGCGCCCATAAAGGGCATTCGGCACAACTTCCTGCGCGTAATGCGCTTGGACGAGACCGGCGATACCCGCCATCAGGCCCAGCCAGCCGAAGGCGATAAATTGCATGGCACCGATATTGATGCCAAAGCGGCGCGCGCCCTCCGGGTTGTCGCCGAATGCGTACAGTTGGCGGCCAGTGGTGGTGCGCGTGATCAACGCCCAGGTAGCGAACACGCATATGGCCATAATGAGCACAGGCAGGGTGATCTCCGCCCAGGTCCCGTCAGCCATCTCTCGCTCGAACAGCACGACGCGGGTCGTGAGCCAGTCTGGCAGGTTGTAGATCGACACGCCGCCTGTGAAAAACATCAGCAAGCCGAAGAAAATGTTGAAAGTCGAAATCGTGGCGACGATCGAGATGATCCTGAACCCGTGGATCAGGAAGGCGTTGATGCAGCCCAACGCGACGCCCAGTGCGCCAGCGATGATGAAGCCGACAATCCAATTTCCTCCGCCGACCCATCCGAGGACGGTCGCGGTCAGATATTGCACAACGGAGGCAGCAACCGCGAAGGAGATGTCAATGCCGCCGGCGATCAGTACGACCAGCAGGCCCACAGCGAAGATGATGTTGACCGAGCTGGTGTTCAGAAGGTCAAACGCGTTGCCGAGGGTGAAGAACCGGTCCGTTGCGAACGAAAGGAAGACGCAGATGACGGCGATAACGGCGAGCAAAGCCAGTTCCGTTGCGTGGGAGCGGACAAACCTACGCATAGACCGCCTCCTCGATCGCCTGGAGGGTCGTAGCGCCCGGCGTAAATTCGCCGACAATGCGCCCCTGAGCCATGTGCAGCACACGGTCCGCGTTGAAATAGACCTCAGGCACCTCGTCCGAGATCAGGATAATGGCCAGGCCGCTGTCCGCAAGCTTGGAAACGATGTCGAAAATGCCGGCGCGCGCGCCGACATCGACGCCGACCGTCGGTGCGTCGAGGATAAGCAGCTTCGGGTCGGTCGCCAGCCATTTTGCAATGGCGACACGTTGCTGATTTCCCCCTGACAGGGTCGAGATCGCGTCGTCCTGTTTTCCGATCCTGACCCCGAGATCCCTTATCCAGCGATTGACCAGAGATCGCTTGCGATCGCTCGAAATGAAACCACCTGAAAGGATCTTGTCCAGCGAGGCGATGACCATGTTGTCGGCGATTGCCTGGGGCTGAATGAGACCGAGCGACAGCCGGTCTTCCGAAAGATAGGCGACGCCGGCGGCGATCGCGTCACGGTTGGAACCGAAGCGAACGGGTTTGCCATCCAGGACGACGGAGCCCGATTTCGGCTTGCGCATGCCAAACAATGTCAGCGCCAATTCGGTGCGCCCTGCCCCGAGCAACCCGGTGATGCCGACCGTCTCGCCGCGCCGGACCATCAAGGACACGTCGTCGAACTCGCCGGGCCGCGACAGTCCCTTGACCTCAAGCATGACCGGGCTCCTGCTCAAATCCCGATGCAGGACGGAATAGTCGAAGGTCTTGCCCGTCATCAACTCTGTAATGCGCGACTGGGTCAGGCCTTTGGTTGGATAGACGCCAACCAGGGCGCCGTCACGCAGCACGGTGACGCGGCTGGAGATTTCGAGAACCTCCGCCAGGCGATGACTGACGAACACAACGGCGACGCCCGACGCCGACAGATTGCGAACAATGTCCAGCAGATAGTCGGTTTCGGATTGGGTGAGCGATGCCGTCGGCTCGTCCATGAAGACGAGCTTTGCCTCGCCGACGAGGGCGCGCGCGATTGCTACGATCTGCCGCTGTGCGATGGGAAGGTGGTGGAGTGCCAGATCGACATCGAAGGTAACACCAAGACGTTGCAAGGCGTTGATCGCGACACGGCGCATCTCGGCATAGTTCACCAGCCGCGGCCAGCGGCCGATGACGGTCTGGAACGCGATATTCTCGGCGACAGTCATCTCGGGAAACAGGGCGAGGTCCTGCCAGATGACCTGAATTCCGCTGGCTTGCGCCGTAACCGGCGACATATGGGAGTAGCTCTGGCCATCATAGTCGATCACGGCGCCCGCCTCGGGCTTGTACACGCCCGTGATGACCTTGATCAGCGTGCTCTTGCCGGAGCCGTTCTCGCCGGCCAGGCAATGCACCTCGCCCGGCAGCACCTCAAAGCTGACATTCTTCAGCGCCTTCACGCCGCCGAACGTCATGTTGACGTTGCGGAGCGACAGCAGCGGCCGTGGTGCGGCGCCATCGAGTGCCTGATCAGCCATCGAGTCGAAACCTGGATCCAATCGCGTTTGCAATCCTGCAGCCGGGCCGGCTCGATGCCGGGCCCGACTGCCATTAGCCTTGGGAGGCTTTACAGGCCCATCGCCGCGAGATCGTCGACAGTATCCTTGTTGATGGGGACCAGCTGATCGACGATGATGTTACGGTTTTCGAAGTCGGGCTTAACTGTCCCAAGCCCTTCGATCGTATCGCCATCCTTGATCTCTTTGCCCTTCATGAGGTGGTCGGCCAACGTGACGAAAACCTCGCCCGCCTGCTTCGGATTCCACATGAAGCCGCCGGAGATCGCGTCGCTTTTGATGAGCTTCCGGCCCTGGCCTGGCGAGAATGGTCCGAGCACGAAAATTTCGCCCACCTTCCGGCGCTCTTCGATTGCGCGGCCAGCGCCGATCGGTCCTTGGCTGCCGAATGCGAGGAAGCCCTTCAAACCTGGATTGGCGGAGATCAAGTCAAGCGCAGTGCTGCGGCTCTTGTCGACATCCTCGGCGACGCCATAGCGTTCGCCGACAAGCTTCATGTCGGGATGGTTCTTCTTCAGATACTCGATTGCCGCATCGGCCCAGGCATTGTGCAGCGGCACCGTCAGCGAGCCGACGAAGACTGCATACTCACCCTTGCCGCCCATCTTGTCCGCCAATAGCTTGGCGTGAGCCTCGCCGAAGCCGGTCGCGGATGCGAGTTCGAAATCCCAGTCGGCGCCCTTCTGGCCAGGCGATTCATGCGTGATGACGATGATGCCGGCATCCTTGGCCTTCTGCAGGACTGGCTCAAGCACTTTCGCATCATTCGGCACGACGCCGATGACCTTGACGCCCTGCGCGATCAAATCCTCGATGGCGCGAACTTGCAGTGCTGGATCAGCACTGGTCGGGCCGACCATGAATGCGTCGACGCCGAGTTTTTGGCCGCGCTCCTTGATACCCGCCTCCATTGCGTTGAACCACGGAATGCCGCCGATCTTGACGACAACGCCGACCTTGCCGGCCTGCTGTGCCATCACAGCGAATGATCCAACAAGCATAAGGGTCGCGGCAAGCGCCGCGATCATGAGCTTTTTCATCTGTACTCCTCCCATAACATTCCCAGTGGGAACACACTCGAGCCGTCGAACGACGGCGGCCATTAGAAACCTCCCCCGAAAGAGACGGGGCACTTCCCCATCGATCATCCACCGGTTTTCGCTTGCACAATCGATGGTGCAGAAACTATTGTGCATCGAGAAGCTCTCGTCAAGCGGGATATCGCGCTAAATAGACGCGCCGGAGACACCAGATGGATCAGCGGGTCAAGAAGAAGGCGACGATCTATGACCTGTCGGTGTTATCAGGCAGTTCGCCGTCGACCGTGAGTGCCGTGCTGAACGGCACTTGGCGCAAGCGCCGCATCAAGGAAACTACGGCGCAAACAATTCTCGGCCTCGCCGAACTCCACCAATACACCACCAATCTGCAGGCGCGAGGCTTGCGACGCTCGCGATCGGGCCTGGTCGGCCTGATGCTGCCCGTCCACGACAATCGCTACTTCTCCTCCATGGCGCAGACGTTTGAAGGGCATGTGCGCAGCCGCGGCCAATGCCCGGTCGTGGTCAGCGCCAGCCGCGACCCGGAAGAGGAACGGCGGACCGCGGAGACGCTGATCTCCTATTCAATCGACCAGCTCTTTATCGTCGGTGCCACCGATCCCGATGGTGTGCACGAGGTCTGCGAACCGGCGGGGCTGAGGCATATCAACATCGACCTGCCGGGAGCGAAGGCGCATTCGGTGATCAGCGACAATTATGAGGGCGCACGGATGCTGACGGAAGCAATCATCCGCCGCTTCGGCAATGATGATCCCCTGCGGCCGGACGAGCTGTTTCTGTTTGGCGGCCGCAACGACCACGCCAGCCGCGAACGCATCGCCGCTTTCCATGCGACCAAGAAGGCACTGCTGGGCGCCGACCCTGAAGACGGTGTGCAGTCGTCCGGGTATTCGCCTGATATAACTTTGCGTGCCTTCGAGGCGTTTTACCAACGCCATGGCAAGCTGCCGCGCGCGCTGTTCATCAATTCGTCGATAAATATGGAAGGTCTGCTGCGTTTCATGGCGGGCCGGCCGGCGGAGATGTTCAGCGAGCTCGTCGTCGGTTGCTACGACTATGACCCCTTCGGCTCCTTCCTGCCCTTCCCGGTAATCATGGTGCGGCAGAATGTTGAGGCGATGATCACGAAAGCATTCGAGCTGATCGATGAACCGCCGACGGCACCGCAGACTTTCCTGATTGCGCCAGAGTTGATCCAGCCCAGGTCTGCATTGAAAGGGCCGCTGGATACGCTGAAGGATATAGCATGAGGGTGACCCGGCGCTATAGGGCGACACCGCCTTGAAATTTCAATGGTACATCGTGCCGAGCCTCACGGGAGTGTCGCTGTCCTCACCGTGAGCCAACAGGGTGGGTGCGTAGGCGCCTGTAAAAGAGGCTACAGCACCGAGCGTCAGAAGCGATAACGGATGCCAAGAGTGTTCGCATTGGAACCCTCTGTGATATCTCCAAACGTGCCATCGGCGCCGGATCTATGGTGGAGTTGGTAGACGAGTTCGACGTTGGGAGCCTGCCTCACTCTGAACGAAAGCTCCGCGCCAACGAAGCCGAGGAATGATGCATCGCCATCGTGGACGATTTCGCGTTCGCGCTCGATCTCGGTAGGGCCGGTAACGGCGCTGAATCCAGCTGTCAGTGCGGGCGCAATCGCCAAATCACCAACGACAAGGCCGTGGTGGCGCAGTCGCGCTCCGGCCCAAAGTTCGCCAGTCGTATCATCGTCCTCGCCAAATCTTATGGCCGCGCCGGCGACGCCGCCAAGAACGAAGCCAGCGCCGATATCGACGAAATCACGACCGTATGCAGCTCCGACTATATAGTTGTCGGTGTAGTCGGCATCGAAAACATTGATCGCGTCGCCGAAGGCCCCGCGCGTAAAGACGCCGCCAAAGACATAGACATCATTCTTGGTCGGCAAACCGTCTGCGAAAGGATCTTGGGTCGCAAAATAGATAAACGGAGAATTGTCATCGGCGAGTCCAGAACTGACTGAAATGCCCAAGATCACCGCAGCCAGGGCCACTTGCAGTCCACGCATAGACAAGCTCCGAATCAATCCCTTTCCATGGTTGGCAATTGCAGTGAGAAAAAACAAGGTACGAATTGTTTTATCGCCAAAATACTGGTGCGGGTGGCTCGAAACCATTCTTCAGGCTTTGCCGCGCGCGCAGGAGACCTGCGCCACAGACCGCAACGGCGCAGTCTTCGGCGCCGACCTGACAGTAATGCGTCAGCCTATACCAATTCACGTCCGTTGCAGAGTTCGACCGACCCGATCATCTGCCGGAGTTCCATCATTGATGGATAGGATTCCTGCGCGCCTTTTTTCCTGACGGCAATCGCCGAAGCCGCGACGCCCCAGCAAGCGGCGGCGTAGGCGGACTTGCCGTCGAGCAAGGCGACGGCCATCGCCGCGATAAACGCGTCGCCTGCACCCGAGTTGTGACCACCGATCGATTTGGTCGGCGAATGTCGGGTCGACCAGGACTCTGAACCCATGTTCCTGCGCTGTCTCGAAAGCGGCATTCAGGACGGGCAAGGGAATTTCAAAGTCAGCAATGAGTATCGATCGATCAGGAGAATTCCTGATGGCTGCCACGACGTTGTCAACGGCCGCGTCATTCCAGGACTTGTTGGCATTGGATGCGGACAGAATGGCTTTCGTGCCGTGCTTCGGAACCGCCACGATGGCAACGCCAGTCGGGACGTCGCGGGTGACGCCGACGGACCCGAGGTCGAGTTCCGCCGCCTTCAGCGGACCGACTGCGATCTCCGCGAAATGATCGTCGCCGATGCGCCCGATAAGCCTGGTCGGAACACCGAGGCGATGGGTGAAATACGCAACGTTGGCGGCTTTGCCGCCGGCGCGTTGGGCGAAGCCGCTGGCCCTAACGGTGCCGCCGACGCCAAGGGAGCCCTGAACGTCGAACTGCAGATCGGCATTGATGCTGCCCAGCGAGAGCACGATCGGGCGCGGCAACGAAACCTCCTCAACCATTTCGTGTGGAAGTGAGCGACTGACCAGGGAACTCGTGAACAGATGGAGGGTTCCGGGGTCAGGCTGACGGTACGGGCTGGTGCTTATTGCGACGGCCAAGGAACCCGCCGCCGACCAGATCGTTTGCGATCTGACCCAGACTAATCGGAACGTAGGCAGACATGCTCGACATCCCGCATGCTCGCGACTGCGACGCGCACATAGCCGGTCGGCACTCCGCTTGGGCCGAAGCATGCCAAGGCTGGAGCACCCGATACTTTCCGTTCGGGCTCCAGACCAGCGTCATGCTGCGCGACGTTGACTACGTCCTGCGGAAACTCGACTGGATGCGCGCCGAAGGCATCTGGCCCAACGGCCTGCGCTATCTCTGGACCGATGCTTTTGGGGTCGTGCTCTATGTCTCGCTTTACAAGGAGCTCGGCGAGGAACGTTGGCTGGGTGACGCTGAACGGCTTGTGGCGGATGTCGAGCGTGTGCTCGGTCGTCCGCGCGGATTGAGGATCGGCGAAGCGGCAGATCGCGACGGACAGTATTTCCACTACCTGGCGATGTGGCTGTTCGCCTTGGCGCGGCTCGGCGATCTGAAACCGCGATACCGCGCGCGCGGCGTTGAGCTGGCGCGCGATATCCATCCGGCCTTCGTGATCCCCGGCCGCGGCGTGATCTGGAAAATGCAGGAGGATTTGAGCGGCCCTTATCCCGGTTACGGTCTCGGCAGCATGGACGCCTACGATGGTTACGTCTCCTACCGGATGCTCGATGAAGACGCACTGGCGCTCGAGATCGCGCAGATGCATGACCTGATGGAGCGCGACTGGCGCACCCTCGACATCGAACAGGATCTCGGCCTTGGCATGATGCTGTGGCTCGCCCACTTCTTTCCCGCCGAGCCATGGGCCAAAGCGCAGACGAAACGTTCGCTGCGGAATCTGGCAACGATGTGGGTCGACCCGCCGGGCTATTTCAGCCGCGCGCCGTGGCTGCCCGATACGAAATTCGCCTTCACCAATTACGGCGTTTCGCTGGGCCTGCAGGCCGCCGGCGTCTGGCCCGAACGCATCGCGAGGTTGAACACTTTCTTCGAGAATTGGCCCTCCGGCGATCAATACGATCGCGAGGCGATCACCTGGGTGATGGCTTGCACCTCGCATCTTCCAGGTGCGTTTCTAGCTTCCGGACGGCCAAACAGCGACTGAAGATGGCAAATCCGGAACGTTTTCGCGCCGGCGCGGGTTGTCGATGAAGATGCATCGAACGCATGGGACGCCGGTGAAATGGCCATTCTTTCGGGAAAACCGGGAAGCTGTTGGGTGGCGGCAGCCACCGCTACGAACTATCCCCCGCTCGAGGGCTCGATCCATGCCGATGCCGTTGTCGTCGGCGCCGGGATGGTCGGGCTCACGACGGCGCTTCGCCTTTGCGAAGCCGGTCGATCGGTGATCGTCGTCGAAGGCCTGCGAACAGGCGGCCAGGTAACCGGCCGATCGACGGCCAAGATCACGACGCAGCACGCGCTGATCTATCGCCATCTCATCGACACGTTCGGGCAGGACCTGGCGCAGACCTATGCCGATGCGAATTCCGCCGGCGCCGCCCAGATCCGGGAATGGGTTCGCGACTACGCCATCGCCTGCGACCTCGAGAACAAGGATGCCTATACCTACACCTGCTACGCAAGCCAGCGCGCGGCGATCGTGGCCGAGGCAGAGGCCGCGCGCCAGGTTGGATTGAACGCCGATGTTCTCGAGCGCGCGCCGCTGCCTTTCGAAACGGCCGCCGCTCTGCGTTTTTCCGACCAGGCGCAGTTCAATCCGGCGATGTATCTGGTTGGCCTGGCTCAAGCGGTGACGGCCCGTGGCGGACGGATTTTCGAAAACAGCCGCGCGATCTCGATCGGCGAGGCAAGCCGCTGGCGTGTCGTCACCGACAGCGGCACCGTTCACGCCGAGCATGTGGTCGTCGCCACCAACATGACAGTGAAGAGCCCCGTCGGCATGGCGAACCGGACCCAGCCGCGCTGCCACACTGCCATGGCGTTTCGGATCGATGACCCTCTTGCTGTCGACGGCATGTTCATCGGCATCGACGATCCGACGCATTCCATCCGCACCGGCCGCGACGCCGAAGGCCCGCTGCTTGTCGCACTCGGCCCCAAGTTCGACACGGGCCAGGACGGCGACGTGGCGAAACGGTTCATCGAGCTGGAACAATGGGCAAGAATGAGCCTTCCAGTCGGGGACGTTGCGTGGCGCTGGTGCAATGAGGACTATGATACGGCCGATAGGGTTCCGTATGCCGGCGAGCCCGATCCGGACAAAGCCTCCGGGTTTCATATCGCCACGGGATTCAACGCCTGGGGCATCACCAATGGAACGGCCGCAGGCATGATGATTGCGGATTTGATCTGCGCGCGGCCGAGCCCATGGCAAAAGCTCTATGATCCGGCGCGGTCTTATCCCGACGACTTTCACAAGAATGGCCGCAGCCAATCGATTGTCTCAAGCCTCGACGACATCATGCCCGGCATGGGCGGTGTGATCGTCAGGGGTGACGAAAAGATCGCGGCGTGGAGAGACGCTGAAGGGGTGCTCCACCCGGTGTCGGCGACATGCACCCACAAAGGCTGCACCGTGACCTGGAACAACGCGGACAACACCTGGGATTGTCCTTGCCATGGCTCGATTTTCGCCGCCGACGGTTCGGTCATCCATGGCCCGGCTCGAAAGCCGCTTGCGCCGGCCGCGCTATAAAAGCAGCGACCGCCAGGGGCCGGCGTTACCGTGCGTAGGTTCCGACCAGCTCAGTCTGCTCCAGCGCATGCTTCTGGGCTTCCTTCCAGACAGACTGCACGCCCGCCTGTCCCGGCACACTGAGACTCGGCACGTCGAGCGCGGCCAGCCGGAAATGATAATGATGGACGCCATGTCCCACCGGCGGCTGCGGGCCATCGTAATAGGCATTGCCGAAATCGTTGGTGCCTTGACTGAGTGCCGACGGGCCTGGCTTGCCGTCTTGCGCCTCGGTGAGCTCGCCGGCATCAGGCGGGATATTGAACACCGCCCAGTGCCCGAAAATCCCGCTCGGCGCGTCGGGATCCTGCACGACAAGCACAAGGCTCTTGGTACCGTGGGGAATACCGGACCATTTTAGCGGTGGTGAGACGTTCTGGCCGTCGCGGGTATACCTTTCAGGGATTTTCCCGCCCGCCGGGAACGCCGGGCTGATAAGGGTGAGTGGCATTTCCGTCTCCCCAAGAAACGAGACCAGCGATATCTGGCGCTATTTCACGCCGCTTGCTGAGCTTCCGCGACGCGCCTGATTTCTGCTGGCAAGGAATCCCAAACCTTGATCATCTGACCCTCTCCCACATGGTGAGCGAGCACCTTGGATACGACCCTGAATGCATCCTTGGAATCGACCGGTCGGGTGAATTCCAGCTCCGCCTTGATTTTGGCCAGGAACTCGTCGAGCGACCGCAACTTCTCGGGAGTCTTGGAGGGCTGATATTGGTCGTAATAGGCGCCGCGCACGAGGATCGGCAGCTGCGAGCCGAGGTGGGCGGCAAGATCCGGCTGCATGCGGTCTCGCAAGGCGTGGAGCACCGCTCCAAGCACATGCCATGCGACCTGCCGATCCGGCCCCAGCTCGGTCATGATCTCGTCGAGCCAGATGTTTGTTGTCTGCAGCGTCTTGTCGAATACGTCGAGTCCGGTGGCGCTCATCGAAGCCTCCTTTCAACAGATTGAATGACTCATTGGACGAAACGGCCTCGGTCGGCTGTTGTTCCCGTCCCTAAAGGCCGCCTCTCGCGAAGCGTGTGATCTATTCGGCCAGGTTTACGCTCGCCGCGCTTTAACGCATTCGCCGTCAAGATTTGGCCCGTCAAGATTTGGCGGTGGCCACAGCAACGAAAAGGGACTGCCCTTGCCTGCTGATGCGGAACAATATCGGCTTGTTCTGCTGGCGGGACTTCGCCCACTCCTCCTGGATGTCCGACGGCTGTGTCACATCCCGGTTGTTGGCCGAGATGATCACATCGCCAGGCTGAAAGCCGTTTTCGGCGGCGAGGCTTTTTGGAGCCACTTCCTGGACGAACACGCCTGTAGTATCCGGCTGGAGTCCGAGTTGCTGGCGCGCCTCATCCGGGATCGGGCTGAGCGACAATCCAAGACGCTGGTCGACCGTTTCCGACCTTGGAACGGCGCCGGTCTGTTGCTCTTCATCGTCGCGCTGTCCGATGGTCAGAGCTACTTCCTGTTGGCTGCCTCCGCGGTTCCGTGTCAGCGTCGTTTTGGTTCCGGGCTTTTGGCTCGCAGCCGCAAGCGTCAGATCATGGACGCTCTGGATGTCCTTGCCGTTAAATCGCGTAATCACGTCTCCCGCCTGTATGCCTGCCTGGTCTGCCGGACTGCCGGGCTCGACCGAGGCGACCAGCGCTCCCTTGCTGCCTTGTATTCCAAGCGCCTCGGCAATCGACGGCGTGATCTCCTGCAGGCGCACCCCGATGTAACCGCGCTCGATCCGGCCAGTGCGGATCAACTGGTCGACGACATTGCGGGCAGTGCGGGATGGCACCGCAAAGCCAATCCCTATGCTGCCGCCTGTGGGAGATACGATGGCGGTATTGACGCCGATCACTTCGCCGCGCGCATTGAACAGGGGGCCGCCGGAATTGCCGCGATTGATTGAGGCGTCGGTCTGGAGAAAGTCGTCGTAAGGACCGGCATTGATGTCGCGCGAACGGGCCGAAAGCACGCCGACGGTGACGGTTCCGCCGAGCCCGAAAGGACTGCCGATAGCGATCGTCCATGCGCCGGGTTGTACTGCATCGGAGTCACCCCAGGCGGTCGTTGTCATATTGGGCCGTGGCTCGATCTTCAGCACCGCGAGGTCGGTTGCCGGATCGCGGCCGACGAGCTGCGCAGGCAAATTCTCCTTGTCGGAGAATACGACATGAATTTCGCTTGCATCGGCAACCACATGGTTGTTGGTGACGATGTAGCCATCGGGGCTGATCACAAAGCCTGAGCCAAGCGCCTCTCGCACCCGCGGTTGAGCCGGCCCGAGGCCGGGAGTGCCGAAAGGACTAAAAAAGTCACCCAGCGTCGCCTGGTCCTGGATGATCTGTTTGGTCGTTATTGCAACCACGGCCGGAATTTTCTCGCGCACGATTGCCGTGAAGTCGTTCGGGATCTCCTGGGCTGAGAGCGGAGCAAGGCCGCCGGCCGAGAGCATCAGAGTTCCAGCGATCAGGCCGGCGCAAAGTCTTTGGTTCAATACCGAAAACATGGACTGCGACTCCTCCATCGTTCAGTGATCAGCATGCGACCGCTCCGGCATGAACCAGCGGATCACCAGCGGATTACGACAACCCTGTCGTTGCCGTTGGCGAGTTCGACAGCTTCGGTGCCATCCGGTTTGCGGCTTTCGATCCGGGCACCTTCTACCGTTTCTATGCCGGCAACGTTGGCCGCAAAGGCCTCGTCAATCTCGGCGGCACAGACCAGGGTATCCGGGGGCAGATCCTTCCCCTGGTCCATCAACTCGCGAAGCTTCATGGCGAACCTCCCTGGCGCAGGCCCGGATTCTTTCGGCTGCACATCCCAACCATGTCCGTCAAGAAAGGTTCCCCGGCGAAATTGCGGGAATGTCACGGGATGAACTCTGCGCAGTCTCTCTCATAGAGCCCGAGAGAACGGTGTTTGAACGCCACGACGCGACCCCGGAGATTCATAGGAATTTCCAGCGACTGCGAACCGCGTTCAGCCATTGCGAGCAGAAGAACGAACCTGCCTGGCGCTGATTCATCCGTAAGTGCCGATTAATTCCGCCTCAGCCAACATGTTTTCACGGGCAGCCTGCCACACGACCAGGGCATCGGGTTCCGGGCCGATGGGAAGATTGGCAATGCCAAGAGCCGCGAGCCTGAAGCGGTAGGTGTGTGGCTTACCGCCCGGATGCTGGTCGGGTCCATCGTAATGAAGGTTGCCGAAATCATTGAAGCCATGAGGCAGGTCCTCGGTTCGCGCTTTGGAACTCCGCCCTTCGGCCAAATGACGCCGGTCTCCGCCGATGTCGTAGACGACCCAATGCCGGGACGCCTGTGACGGTGCATCCGTGTCTTCCATGACGAGCACGTAGCTCTGAGTGCCCGGCGGCGGATCGTTCCATTCCAGAAACGGAGAGAGATTATCGCCGCGCCGGGCATGACGATCCGGAATCGGCTGGCCATTTTGAAAGGCGGGACTGGTCAAAGTGAACGCCATCACTTTCTTCCTTGCTCGGCTAGACTCGTCTCGTAGCGGCCTTTCTCCAACAGATGATCCCAACAACCATGACCGGCTATTGTTGCTCCGAGAGCGATGCACATGCGGTGGTTGGATCGTATGAGCGCGGGCCGTGTTCACATGAAAGTCGAGCTTCATCTGGTCACCCTCCAGATGGGTCCGCTCGAATTTGTGCTCGCCGACAATGAGCCCCGACCGGACGAGCATGAGGTCTTCACCCGCCCGCTCTGAAAGCACGGCATCGGCTCCACGATCCACTGCGTTGCCGGCGATGCCACCAGGATTTGGCGGCCAGCCGCTAACGAAAACGATCAAGACCTGTCGTCACCGTTCTGGGCCGGCTTCAATGCACAAACCTTGCCCGCAACCAAGCCAGGAGTCTGTTCCCGGTTATTGTCCGGCGGACTCTGGCGGCAGCCCATCGCGCTTGCATCGTAGCACCAACGTGGCAGTGACAGACGATGTTGTGCAACTGCCAGTCACTCAGCTCGAAGAAGCGCTTTGCCTCACCGTAAGTATCATCTTTCAGACCCATGGCGCGCAGCACCGGATCCTCATAGGCAACGGTGATCGGGGACCCCGCGCCACGCGCTACGTCACGAGCTTCAGGACTGAGATATTCGGTGCCTGAAAGGGCTCCTAGGCAACGCCGTGGATTTTGTTCGAGAAGCTCTGCCCAACGCTCGATCCGCTGCGCCCGAGTCATGGTCGGGTATGTCGCCGAGGGCTCAACTTTTGCAATTGTCTGCAGTTGGTCGAGTGTTTGGTGTTTCATGGTCGGCTCCTTTCAACTGGTGGAAGCGCCCACGCCCTAACAAAAGATTATTGCGCTGCGACGCGCCGACAAGGCCGGAATTGGCAATGTCAGTAGTTTGCTCCTCGCACGGTTCCTATCAGGAACCTTCCCCGGGGCCTGCTTGTTTTGGCTAGTGAAAGGAGAACGTCATGAGCACAAGACCACCACCCGTTCCGTCAGAGAACCAGAGCCCTAAGGGTCCGGGCGACAAAAAGTCGGTTCCTGTCGACCAAACGCAGCACAGCCATTCCGCCCCAAATCCCGACAAACAGGGCCAGCAGGGCAACACGAGGGTCAATACGACCCATCAAGGCCACCAGCAGGACCGTTAGGTGATTTCATGTCCACGTCGAAGAAGACCCGCGCCAGCATCCGTCATGGCGGTCCTGGCGCATCGCACGAAAATGCCAAGGAACCGCTGGTGATAGAAAAGCCGCCAGCCGATTCCGATCTGCGCAGCCGCAGCAAGATCTCAGGCGGCGGAGGCGAACGCGACAGCCACCATACTCATGACCCGGAAAAGAAGGGCGGCGGCACCCGACCGGCACGCCAGGGAAGGTGAATTGTATTCACGTCCCGGGCGAGGCGCTCCTCCAGGCAGTCCGAGGCTGAGAAAGCCTGTCGCCCGCAGGCTCGCGGCCGGCGAGCTTTCTCGTCAGCCTACCAGCCTTTCCCGCTAGAGAGCGTCAGCGATGCTACTTGCGGTGGAACTGGAAGCCGCTTCTGGGAGTTCCTACCGTCATCAACAGGCGCATGGACGTGGCCTTTGTTTGGCGCGGCAGCGCAAGAATGGGAGAACCACCATGAGCCTTGGAACCATACTCATCATCATTTTGATCCTTATCTTGCTTGGCGGGTTCAGTGGCCTGGGTGGCGGGCCGTTCTACGGCACTGGCTATTATGGCGGTGGCGGCCTCGGGCTTGTGCTGCTGATCGTCATTATCCTGGTCCTTCTCGGACGCATTTAGGGCCCGCATGACCAGGCGGACAAACTTCAGCGTTGATCCGTGTCGCTGCAATGCATGTCGCGCAAAATTGCGCAGCGGTTTTGCGATAACGACATCATGAAAACAACGGCCTAAAGCGCGTCGCGTGAGGTCGGTCGAACGCACGCGCTTTAGGGCCTCGTCCGGGAATGTCGCCGCGGCTGCGGACAAGGGGCGCACGTGATTGTCTCGACGGAACCGAAATCGCTCAAGGGCATTATGTCCGCTGCAGAAATCCAGGAGAATGGCGTTTACACGTGAACTTCGTTGAACAAGCCGATATCGGCCTCGGAGTTCCGGGGATTCCGCCTGACGATCTGATGCAGGCACTGCCCGTCGCCATCTACACCGTCGACGAACAGGGACGCATCACCTTCTTCAACGAAGCCGCAGCTGAGCTCTGGGGCCATCGTCCCGTTGTCGGTCGGGACCTATGGTGCGGCTCGTGGAAGCTTCGTCATCTGGACGGTCGGAATATGGCGCATGGCGAGTGTCCGATGGCCGTGGCGCTGCGCGAAGGCCGGGACGTCTCCTGGGACCAGGCGATTGCGGAGCGGCCGGACGGCGAACTCGTTCCGTTCAGGGCCCACCCACGCCTGCTTCGCGACGAAGCGGGCAATGTTGTCGGTGC
This sequence comes from Mesorhizobium sp. L-2-11, assembly GCF_016756595.1. Lineage (NCBI taxonomy): Bacteria > Pseudomonadati > Pseudomonadota > Alphaproteobacteria > Hyphomicrobiales > Phyllobacteriaceae > Mesorhizobium > Mesorhizobium sp. L-2-11. Next base: position 5,093,085 of record NZ_AP023257.1, read on the forward strand.
CATCAACACGCTGCTCGATCTGCGCACGCAGACGCTGGGCGATGAAGCCCGCCTGCGTCTTGCCGCAATTGTCGAGTCGTCGATGGACGCCATCGTCTCGAAGGACATGAATGGCATCATCACCAGCTGGAACGACGCTGCAGAACGCCTGTTCGGCTACACGCCTGCCGAGGCGATCGGCCGGCCGGTGACGATGCTCATCCCGCCCGATCGTCTCGACGAGGAAGTCTCGATCATCAGCCGCATCCGCGCCGGCGAACGCGTCCCCTCCTATGAGACGATGCGCCAGCGCAAGGACGGCACACTCGTTTCGGTCTCGCTCACCGTCTCGCCGATCCGCGACACCATCGGGCGCGTCGTCGGCGCCTCCAAGATCGCGCGCGACATAAGTTCCCACAAGGAGAACGAACGGCGCATCCGTCTGCTCATGCGCGAGGTCAATCACCGGGTGAAGAACCAGTTTTCGGTCATCATCTCGATGATCCGCGAGACGAGCAAGCTGACGAGCACACCTGAGGCTTTCCTCGAGCAAGTTCGAGAGCGCATCATGGCGCTTTCGGAATCCCATGATCTCCTGGTCAATGCCGAATGGCGCGGCGCGACGGTCGGCGAGCTCATCCAGGCACAGCTCAAGGCGTTCGCAGCGCAGTCCCGCGTGTCGACGGCCGGGCCAATGGTGATACTCCAGCCGAACGCCGTCCAGTATCTCGGCATAGCCTTTCACGAACTCGCCACCAATTCGGCGAAACATGGAGCGCTGTCGTGCAGCGGCGGACGCGTCGAAATCGATTGGAATGTGATGCCTGCCGGCGACGGCGCCGACACCTTTCGACTGGTCTGGCGTGAGTTGGACGGGCCAATCCTCGACGCTGTCGGGGGGCGCGGTTTCGGAGTGGTCGTCCTCGAGCGCGTGGCGCCGCAGGCTCTCAGCGGCAGCGGGCGGCTGGAGTTCCACGCGCAAGGCATCACCTGGACGCTCGAGGCGCCGCTGCATTTCGTCCAGACGTCCTTGGCCGATATCGCGGCACAAGCGAGTTGAGCCCCCGTGCCGTTCTGGCGTGGCTGGCTTCTGAAAGTGCCAAGACCAACCGATCGCAGGTCATCACCACTCGCCCGCAGAGGCTTCTGCAGGGATTGCGGGTCTCCACTCAGCCTTGCCTACGACGCTTCGTCGCAAGACTCGCGCTGCATGGTTTCGTCGAATGGAACTCGGCAGCGAATTGATGATTAAACCAAGGGATCATCGGGACAACGCAAGGATCGCGGCAGTGAGCTTCCTTTACCGCGCGGCAAAAATCGCCGAACAAGCTCATGCGGGGCAGACGGACAAGACCGGGCGATCCTATATCGAGCATTGCCGCCGGGTCGTTGATGCCGTCGAAACGCTCGACCAGAAGGCCGTTGCCTACCTGCACGACGTTCTTGAGAAAAGCGACGATTGGGATCGCGAGCGGCTCGAGGCGGCTGGTTTCGGAACATCCATCGTATCGGCAGTCGATGCGATGACACGCAGGCCGGACGAGGATGACCTCGCTTTCGTGCGCAGAGCAGCAGCCAACCCATTGGCGCTGCCGGTCAAGCGCGCCGATCTTGCCGACAACCTATGGCAGGCAAAGCAGATTGGCGCGTCGACATCGAAATATGAAGACGGACTGCGGATCCTCGACGAAGAATTCTCCGAATGACGAAAGGCCCAATGACGAAAGGATTGTCGTCTGTGGCGTGATCGGCCGATGTGCGACCTCATGCTCGGCTCTATTCGGGGATATGAGGCGTATGTCGCTTGTCCTCGGCAGGATCGGCATCGATCCGCGCCTTGTTGGGATCGAAGGCGCCATGGCGGGCGATGGCCAATGCCGGCGTGTCGGGCGTCTCGTAGGCCCACATGAAGTCGTCAGCCGCTCCGCCGACCGCGTGGACCCGCCAGTAACTGGCCGTGCCCTTCAGCGGCGAGTGGGTTGTGGTGTTGGTCTTCTCCAGAAGGTCGAAATAGATATCCTCGAAGGGGATATAGAAGACGGGATCGTGCCCATCTTCATGGAGCACTTTTGCCCGCTCGGTCGAGGCAATAATCGCGTCGGAGAACCTGACCGTCACGGTTCCATTGAACGGGGTAATCGTCAGCGCGGCGGGACGGCTGGTGGAATTTGCGGCTGAGGGCTGCATTCGACTTCTCCGTTGGCTGCCGATCTCCTGGAACGTCGTATCGCCCATCAGGGTTCCAACCGCGAGTGGCTCATTGCAGCCGGCGACATCGGGGAGCCGGCGACCTCGGGTGGTTAAAGACAACCGCAAGATGCCCGCGACGCAGGCGTTCCCAGCCCACCCTGGCCCCGTGAAAACCCTGTGCGGGCCGTTCAAACCACGTTCAAGGGAACGTTACCGCCGAATACTTCGTTGATCGGTCACCAATGCCGTATCGGCGGCGGGGCTTCGCAAAATGAAGGGAGATTGCCATGAAGGTCGGCAACTGCATGACGAGAAATGTCCAGGTCGCTAACCCTGAACAGTCCATCCGCGAAGTAGCTGAGATCATGGGCAGGCTTGACGCCGGAGTGATGCCCGTGGGCGACCACGACCGGCTGGTCGGAATGATCACCGATCGGGATATCGCGATCCGCGGCGTAGCATTGGGTAAGGGTCCTGACACGAAAGTGCGTGATGTCATGAGCCCCGAGGTCAAATATTGCTTCGATGATGAAGACGTCGAGCATGTGCTTGAGAACATGGGCGACCTGCAGGTGCGTCGGCTCCCGGTTCTGAACCGCGACAAGAGGCTCGTCGGCATCGTCTCGCTCAGTGATCTCGCGACGAATGCCGAAGCGGCAGAAGCGGGAGAGGCTTTAAGCGACATCTCGAAGCCAGGTGGCGAGCACTCGCAGACTGCCCACTAACTGACGCCGAGACATGTTAGCGAAGGCCAACGATCACTTGTTTCGCGGTGCGCCGGCAAATGCCGGCGCACCGCCGGAGCATTGCGATGTTCTTCGGCAAAGGTTCAGGAGCATCGATGATAACGATCCGAAGCACCGTGTCCTTCAGCGCCGAAAAAAGCGCGGCGGGGCGAAATCATCGTGCAGGCGCGGACGTCGGGTCACGACGCGCCGAGACATTCACCGGAGTATAATGTCGTGATAAGCTCTTCTTGCGACGGGCATCTCGCGGCCGGGCAGCCCTTGGTCGCAGACGACGAGCTTGAGCACCTGATGTTCTCGAGCGATTGCAAGCGTCCTGCCAAAGCCTCTTGCGAAGGTGGGGCCTCTCGGAGTGGACGGATTTGGGTTGGTCGCTGAACCTCGGGACGATCGCCGGCACCACCGTGCGCGTTCACTTTACCTTCCTGCTTCTGCTCGTCTGGATCTGGCTGACGCACTATCAGATCGGCGGCACGCCGGCGGCCTGGCAAGGCGTTGCCTTCATCATTGCGGTTTTTGCCTGCGTGGTCCTGCATGAGTTTGGCCATATCGCCGCCGCACGGTTTTTCGGCATCAGCACGCCGGACATTACGCTTTTCCCGATCGGTGGCGTCGCCAGGCTGGAACGCATGCCCGAAGAGCCGGGGCAGGAGTTCGTGATCGCGGTTGCCGGGCCGCTGGTCAATGTCGCGATCGCCGCGCTGCTCTTCGTCCTGCTCGGCGGGTCGGCGGGCGCCGAACAGATGGCCGGGATCGAGGACCCGCGTATGAGTTTTCTCGCCAGGCTTGCCGGGGTCAACGTCTTCCTGGTCCTTTTCAATATGATCCCGGCCTTCCCGATGGATGGCGGCCGTATCCTGCGCGCCGCCCTCGCCTCCCGCCTCTCGTGGTCGCGCGCGACCCAGATCGCTGCCACCATCGGCCAAGGATTGGCCTTCGTCTTCGGTTTCCTCGGGCTGTTCTACAATCCGTTGCTGATCTTCATCGGCATCTTCGTCTATCTCGCCGCGGCAGCGGAAGCGCAAAACGCACAGATCCGGGAGGTAGCCACAAGCGTCCTTGTCGCGGATGTGATGATCACCGAGTTCGCCCGGCTGGATCGCTCGGCGACGCTCAACGAGGCAATCGAGATGCTGCTCGCGACCACGCAGCACGATTTCCCTGTAATCGACTCCGCTGGCCGTCTTGAAGGATTGGTGACACGCAACGACATGATCCGGACATTGAAGGAAAAGGGACCCGCTGCACCGGTCGCCAGCGCAATGCGGCACGACATCCCGAAAATACATTACCGCAAAAGTCTCGAGGAAAGCCTGCGGCTGATGCAGCAGGCAGATGTGCCGGCTATCGCCGTCGTGGACAATTCCGACCGGCTGGTCGGGCTCATGACACACGAAACCATAGGCGAGATGCTCATGATCCGCTCAGCCGTGTCGGATGCCTTCCAATTTGGTCGTTTGCGTGGGGCCAAGCCGCGATTCACACGGATCTGAGCACGAGAATTCTTTCCACAGCCCTATTAGCGGCAGACGTCGGCCGGAACGACGTCGTTCCGGCCGGCCCATCTTTTGCGTCTCATGCCCCCGGGACGTGAGGCAGAAGTTCAATCGCACCTCGATAGATCATGTCGCCAGCTACGTAGAGGATGACCACCAGCCCGACATAGGCGATCCAGCGATGCTTCTGAAGCAGATTGGCAATCAGGTTTGCAGCGATGCCCATCAGCGCGACGGAAAGGACAAGGCCGAAGATCAGCACGTTCGGATGTTCGCGCGCAGCACCGGCTACCGCCAGAACATTGTCAAGCGACATCGAGACGTCGGCGATGATGATCTGCCAGGTTGCCTGGGCCAGGGTCTTGCGCGGAGCCTTGCCAGCTACGATGCCATCGTAGTCGACGTCACTTTCCGAAAGCGCTTCGATCGCCTGTGTTTCCTGCGCATGGTTTTGCCGGAGTTCGCGCCACATCTTCCAGCATACCCACAGCAGCAATAGACCGCCGGCGAACAGCAAGCCGACGATCTGCAGGAGCTGGGTTGTCGCGGCCGCAAAGCCGATGCGCAGAACGGCCGCTGCGATTATGCCGACGACGATTGCGTTTCTGCGCTGCTCTTTGGGCAGTCCGGCCGCGGCAAGGCCGATAACGATGGCGTTATCGCCGGCCAGCACCAGGTCGATCATGATGACCTGCAACAGAGCGGTCATTGCTTCGGGACTAAAAAATTCTGTCATACGGCACCCTTGCGTTCAGCTAGGGGCGACGCGGCTTGCGAGCATAACCGTAGAGCAACGCGGACACCGCGTATGACAAGAGAAATGCCGCTACAGCTGAAGAAAACTCAAAGCCAGGCCACCCGGATTGGAATTCCAGTCCGACATCGCAGTCCTGATGGACTGCCAGAGGGGCCCGGCCTGGCAGCACCTAGCTATTGCCCCAAGCGCAAAAACTCAAGGCTTAATTGTGATCCGCATAGGCGGCATCGAGCTCGGCGGCCATTGAACGGCCCGGCAGCCGCAAGTAGACTGATACAGTGGGCTTCGGCCAGTTTCTGCAATAGCCGATCTGCGACCGTCGATGGCGCTGAAGGAATTCCGTCTTGGCTGCTCATCCCCGATCGATCGGCCAATATCTGTTCCCAATCGGCTCCTTGGGCCTGGCCGCACTCATTCATTTCGGCGCCGCGTCGATCGAGCATTCGCCGCTCTCGATCAAAATCCTGGCGCTGATCGTCGTCGCTGTCTTCATATTCGCGACAGTGTTTGTGGTTTTGCATCATGCAGAAGCCGCCGCATTGCGGCTCGGTGAACCATATGGCACGCTGCTGTTGACATTTTCGGTGACGGCCATCGAAGCTTCGGTCATCGTTTCGATGATGCTGCACGGCGAGAACAACCCGACGCTGGCACGCGAATCCGTGTTTTCGACGGTCATGATCGTATGCGCTGGCGTCGTCGGGGTCTGCCTCACCTTGGGTGGGCTGAAGCATCGATATCAGGACATCAAACGACAGGGCACCAACGCCTCGCTTGCCGTCATTATGGCGCTGACGGTTCTTACGCTGATCCTTCCAAACTACACTCTTGCGACAAGCCCCGGTACGTTCTCCGCATCGCAACTCGCGTTCGTGAGCGTTCTTTCAATCCTCCTCTATGGTGCCTTCGTCTTTGCCCAGATGGTGCGCCACCGGGGCGATTTTATCGAGGATCTGACGTCCAGCGCGGAACATGAGGCGCATGTATCCGAGGGCGGGAACGTGACCACCGGCGTGCTCCTTTTGTTTGTCGGGCTGGCAGGGATCGTTCTTCTGACCGAGCAGGTGGCCGGCAGCATCGAGAATGGGCTCGAGTCTCTTCAAGTTACCCAGGCGGACGCAATCGTGGGCTTCTTCGTCGCTGCGCTGGTGCTTATGCCGGAGGCGGTATCGGCGGTTCGGGCAGCGCTCAATAACGAGCTTCAGCGAGGGCTGAATGTCGCCCTCGGCTCCGCCTGCGCAACAATCGGGCTGACAATCCCGGCAATCGGTGCGGCGAGCCTGCTCACCGGACGAAGCCTCACTCTTGGCCTGGGTGCGGGGGATACCGTGCTTCTCCTCCTCGCGCTTGCCATCAGCATCGTGAGCTTTGGGACGGGCCGAACAACCATGCTGACGGGGCTCGTTCATCTCGTCGTATTCGTCGCCTATCTGTTCCTTATATTCGTGCCCTAGGACAGCGATCAGCCGCCGCCCAATGGCCATCGCTGCGCTGAGCCAACCCCTGAAGCTTGGGATCGTATCTAACCGATGCGGATGCAGCGTCCTGTCGATTTGCGGCTCACATGGCCAAACTGCGGGCTAGCCTGCAATTACTGGACCTTCGAGCGCAAGCGATCCGTCACGAACTCCATCAACACCACGATGGCGAAGATCACGAGGATGATGGTCGAGGCATTCCTGTATTGGAAAAGATCGAACGCGACCTTCAGCTCCTGGCCGATGCCACCGGCTCCAACGAGGCCGAGAACAACGGATGAGCGCACTGCCTTTTCAAGCGCAAACAGCGTGGTGTTTATCAGCGACGGCATGGCGTCAGGCAGAACTGCCCCGCACAGGACAGAGAACCGACTGGCGCCGATGGCAAACAGCGCTTCCTGAGGTCTTTCGTCGGCGTCCTCCATCGCCTCGGCGAAGAAGCGCCCGCAAAAGCCGATCGTATCGACGACGATGGTCATGGTGCCAGCAACCGCCCCGAGACCAACGGCTGACACGAAAAGAAGCGCCCAGACCAAATCCGGAACGGTCCTGAACAACGAGACCAGCATCCTCGATATATGCCGGAACGGGCCGAGCGGGGTTATGTCCTTGGCCGAAAGCCAGGCAAACGGCAAGCTGAGGGCGACGCCTATTGCTGTGCCCACGAGCGCTATCTGAAAGGTTTCGACCATGCGCCAGAAAACCCGCAGGAGGAACCCTGGCTCGACATTTGGGGGTATCATGCGGCCGACGAGATGGGCCATTCTGGGCACTCCGCCTGCCAGTTGTTCCGGCGATGGTGCGACCTGCCCGGCGGAAACGATCACGAGAGCGGCCAATGCGACGGCAAAGCTGAAAGTGAGGGGCGAGATCGATGGAATCCGGCTCGGCGAAAGGCGGTCATGCATCGAAGACGTCTTTCAGATCAGCGCGGGTCACCTGCGTCGTCGGCCGGTCGAAGAAGACCTTGCCCGCCTTGAGCGCGATCAAGCGGTCGGAGTAGCCGAGAGCATGCTCCATGTCGTGCGTGGTGTAGACCAGGGTTATCGCCTGTTCCTGTGTGAGCTCGGAGAAAACGCGCATCACATCATGTCCGGCCGCCGGGTCGAGACTTGCCGCCGGTTCGTCCGCTATCAAAAGCTTCGGACGCCGGACCAGCGCCCGGGCAATCGCCACCCGCTGCGCCTGCCCTCCAGAAAGCGCGTCGGCGCGGGCGCCCGCCTTGCCGAGAAGCCGCACGTCGGCGAGCGCCTGCATTGCTTCCTCGCGCCAATGTTGCCTTGCGATGGACTGGTGCCAGCCACGCCAGCCGCCGGGCAGCCCGAGCTTGCCCTGCAAAACGTTGGTAAGAACCGATTGGCGGCTGACCAGCCCGTGGTGCTGGAAGACAAATCCGATCTGCCTACGGATGCGCCGCAGCTGGGCGACGGACGGCGCCGAGCGGAAGTTCTCGCCGAGGGTGACGACCTCTCCACCGCTCGACGGCAGAAGGCCGATAAGGCATTTGAGCAGGGTGGATTTTCCAGCACCATTCGAGCCAATCAGGGCAACCCGTTCGCGCGATGCTATGTCGAGGCCGACACTGGAGAAAACGACCTTTCCGTTCGCATAGCTCTTCGCCAAATCGTGCGCGCGAATGATAGCTGTCATAGTGACCTCTTGGCCCAATCCGGATTGCTGGCCCGGATTATTGGCCCGGACTACGAAATAGACCGGCGGTTAACCGCCGGCCTTGCCGATGAAAAGGAGCAAGCCTCAGTTGACGAAGTCGGTAAGGGTCTCGATTCCAATCGTGCGGTACATCGAGCGGACATAGTCGTAGTCAGAGTCCCTGACGTCGGTCAGGAAGTAACCGCCCTTGAATTTCTGGTTGTCCTCACCGGTCAGGATCGCTTTCATCAGTTCGTTGCCATTCTTCGCAAAGGCATCGCGGATCTTGACGAACACGTCGTCTGAAATGTCCTTGCGGGCGACAAGAATGTCGTTCGGCAGATCGCGGCCGCGTGCGATGACCGAGAAGGCAACGCCGGGGAACGCTTCCCGCACCGAGTTCAGATAGCCGAAATTCAAGCCGATAGCGGCGATGTCGCCGCGGATGAGCGCCTCAGCCGCGATGTTGCGCGATATGATCACCGGTTCGTAATCGGTGGCATATTTCAGGTTGAAATCGGCCAGCGCCTGGGCGGGGCCGAGGTGCTGCGAGGTCGAGCCGACCGAGCCGAATGCGATCTTCTTGCCCTTCAGGTCCTCAATCGAGCGGATCGGCCCATTCGCCAGCACGGCGATCTGCGCGAAATAATCGGGGCGCTGCCAGGCAACGACAATCTTCGGCTGGCTCAACTCCTTCATGACCACGTATTCTGCAGGACCGGTCAGCACAAGATCGACCTGCCCGGAATTCATCGCCTCGACGGCGGTGGTCCGCGAACTGACCGGAAACAGCTCGACATCCAGGCCCGTCGCCTCTTCAAGAGCAGTCTGGAAAGCGCCGAATTCCTGCTGAAGAGCCTCCAGCCCCTCCATGTCGGTCACCGCGAATTTCACCGGCTCCGCAAACACTGGAAGAGCGGAGCCGATCATTATGGCAAGTGCGGTTGCGATGGTGCGGATCATCGTTTTTCCTTTGCTGTATAGACAGGAAACTGTTACCCGCTAATCCGTATACGCAGCAGATGACGCGCTCGTGACATTTCATCGGCGCCCACCGGCAGTCTTTGCTTTTGAGGGATACGCTTTTTGAGGGATACAGTGGACTGGCACATCCAGGGTGGTCGCATCCTTACCGAACAGGGATTTGAAACCGCGGATCTGAGCATTTCCGGCGGGATGCTGTCAGAGCTGCGAGCGGCCGATGCGTCCATAATCGACGCCGATGGACTGCTCGTGCTTCCGGGGATCGTTGATATTCACGGCGACGGCTTCGAGCGCCAGATCATGCCGCGGCCGGGTGTCCGCTTCGACACCGCGCTGGCGCTTAGAGATACAGACCGCCAGCTTGTCGCCAATGGCGTGACCACGGCCTTTCACGGCGTCACGGTGTCATGGGAGCCTGGACTTCGCTCGCTCGACGCTGCCAAACAGCTGATTAGGGCGGTCTGCGATCTCCGGGACACCCTTGGCTGCGATACGCGTCTTCATCTGCGCTGGGAGAGCTTCGCGCTTGATCAGATGGCGCAGGTCGCACGATGGCTCTCGCTTTCGCCACGGCCGATCATCGCCGTCAACGATCATACGACGGGGTCGGTGCTGAACGGCACGATTGCCCGCAAGATCGGCCAGATGGCGGAGCGGTCCGGCTTGAGCCGGGAGCAATATATGACGTTGCTCGACCAGATTTGGTCCCGCCGGGCCGAGGTCGAGATCGCGATCGCGAAACTGGCCGCGACTGCGCGGGCCAATGGCAATGTACTTCTTGCCCATGACGAAGCATCTCCCGAGGAACGCATGTATTTTCGCGCTCTCGGCGCAAAGGCCTCGGAATTTCCGCTAACGCTCGAAACAGCCAAGGCGGCGCGGCAAATGGGCGAGGACGTGATCCTCGGCGCGCCCAACGTCGTGCGCGGCGGCAGCCATAATGGAGCGCTAAATGCCACCGAGGCCGTCAGAGCCGGGCTTTGCACGGTGCTGACCAGCGATTACCACTACCCTTCGCCTCTGCATGCGGCCTTCAGGCTGTCTTCGCCAGACGCCGGCGACTTCCGCTTGATCTGGAATCTGGTTTCGGCAAACCCGGCCCGGGTGGCCGGCCTCGACGATCGCGGCTCGCTTGTTGCCGGCCGCCGGGCGGATCTGATCCTGGTCGATGCAGGCGATCCAGAGCATCCGCGCGTGATGGCCACCATGGTCCATGGACAAATTGTCTATTGCTCCGGGCTCTCGCGCACAGATCGGCGATGTGCACAGCGGTCGCCGGTGGAGAAGGTCTCATGAACTTGGACACGAAAATTTCAACGCCACACGAGCCCAGCAGCAATCGCCTTCTGGCCTTTGACGGGCTGGTCTTTCGGCCACGCAGCGATACGCCGATCTGGCAGCAGATCTACGATCACATCTTCGATCTGATCGAGAGCGGCTGTCTTGCGCCGGGCAGCCAACTTCCCGGAGAAACGCATCTGGCAGAGAAACTCGCGGTCACCCGCATTACGCTTCGCCGGGCGCTGCAGCAGCTACAGCACGAGGGCCACCTCACCGCCCGAAAGGGCGTCGGCATCTTCGTGCGAAACCTGCCCTCGACGTTCACGGTTCGCGACGGACAGCGCTTTCTCGACAATTTCGTAGCCCACGGCCAGGAAATCGGCACCAAGACGCTGCTTATTGTCCGGGAACCGGCCGAACCGGCCGTGGCCGAGCGGTTGCGTCTCGCACCTGACACCACCATTATCCGCCTGTGCCGGATCAGAACGTCGGACAAGCAGCCGGTTTACGTCAATACCAAGTTCTTTCCGGCGCATCTCTTCCCCGACTTCGAGCAGAGATACGATGTGCGTCAGTCGGTGACCGATGTTTTCCGCGCGCATGGCATCGAGAACTACCGGCGGGCCGAGACGCGCATCAGTGGCGGCTTTGCATCCCCCGATGAAGCGGAAATCCTGCGGCTGACGCCCGGAACGCCAGTATTCCGCATCAATGCCGTCAACGAAGATCGCAACGGCGTAGCAATCGAATGGACCCGCGGCTGCTGGCCGCTGACATCTGTCGAATTCGTCTTCTGATTCTGGCGCATGTTTGAATCTGGCGCATGTCGCCTTCACGTGGTCGGGCGCTAAAACATGCAACCTTAGACAGACACCACAAGCCGGTCGAGAAAAGGCCGCTGGCCGACAAGCAACTTTTCCCGGGCCATATCGAGGCCGAACCAGCCTGCGCGATCGATCTCTGGAAAAATCTGCTTGCGGCCGCTGCGCGGCGGCCATTCCAACTCGAACATGTTGCTGCGCAATGTGCCGGCGTCGAAATCGCTTTCGGCGGCGAAGGCTGTAACAAGCTTGCCGCCGGGCTGGCGCAGTTCCCCCAAAGGAAGCAGCGCTCCCTTAAGCTCCCAGCCGGTTTCCTCCGCAAATTCACGACGCGCCGCAGCTTCCGGCTGTTCGTCATCACCATACTCGCCCTTTGCAATCGACCAGGCGCCAAGATCGCGATTTTGCCAGAAGGGCCCGCCCGGATGGACAAGCAGCACCTGCAATTCGCCGGTTAATCTGCGGTAAGGCAGGATGCCCGCACTTCTTTTCGCCATCGCTTCATGCCTCCGGAATCCAGCTTACGATCGCGGGCAGGCTGAACGGGACTGCTGCGCCTGGATGGCAGATATCGTTGGCTCGAGATTGCCTCAAATGATGCTGGCCGCCGCCGCAAGTCGCTCATTCGGATTGCACTCGACTTCCCTGAGCGGTGGTGGCGGCACTTCTGCAACTCCATCCACGCTGGCCATCAGCTCCAGATAGCGCTGAGCCGACGCGGCCCACTGAAATCGCGCCGCCCTGGCGCGACCGCGTGCGATCAAGTTGGTTCTGAGGTCTTTTTCGTGGACCAGGCGCATGAAACAATCGAACCATGCATTCTCATCGCAAGGTGATGCGTACAAGACCGCATCGCCGCCGATTTCGGGCAGGCTGGCACGGTCCGACATGACCACCGGACATCCCAGTGTCATGGCTTCGAGGGGCGGCAGCCCGAAACCCTCGACCAGGGATGGGAACGCCAGGCACAGGCAATCGCGCAGAAGCGCGCCGAGTTCTGCGTCCGACCGTCTTCCCAGCCAAATGACGTTCGGCGACTTCTGGTCGCCGATGCTGGCGAAAACGCGAGACGTTGCCGCGCCCACAACAGCAATCTGCAGCCCCGCCGCGGCAAGCCGGTCGTGCATGCCGATGATCAGGCCGACATTTTTGTGCGGGATAGAACTGCCAAGCACGACGATCGTACCAGGGCCGGCCACTGCCAGAGTTTGTTCTGAGTGACAAGGAGCCCATCGCAACGCATGTTCATGCCCATTGCCTGCAATTTCGACCTTTGCCGCCGGGCACACGCCATAGCGCGCCAATTCACCCGCAGAGTATTTCGACACCGTCGTAACCTTGAGCACGGCCCTGCCCAAGGCAGGACCTAAGGTGCGGTAAAGAAGCCGAAATGGAAGTGAATAGCTCTGCGGGCATGCCCATGTATTGACGTCGTGAATGCACAGCACCTGCCGACGAACCGTCAGAGGGCCGGTATTGCAGAGGCTAAGCAGCCCGCCGCGAAGATAGGCCGGGAGCACAGCCTGTTCCCATGCATGCCCGCCGAAGCTGCCGACAGTGCGGACACGGATTGCTGCCAAGGGCAACGTGTCAAGCGCCCCCGGCGGAACCAGCAACTCGACCGTCAGATCCCGCGTCAAGGCAGCCTGGCCCACGATCAAGGCGTCCAGCGCCGAAACGATCTCGCGTGCGTACCGCTGAACCCCGGTGGTCGGCTGCGCGAGAAAACGGCCGTTGATTGTCCAATGTCGTGTCATCACAGGGTTTTGGTCACCAGCGCCATGCCTCAGTTCCACGAGTTTGGACGATCAGGACAGCAGGGTCATCCTGGCTTTTGGGACGTACGCGGTCGTTTGCCTCAGAGGCTTCCAGGCAGCTCTCATCCGAATGGCGAGGCCAATCATGGGCGTTTACGCCAAATGTGTGAGGTTCTGCGTGGCGCGGTTTTGATAGACTGCGTCGCGCGGTGCGGCAGATCCCAATCGTCGTGCTCGGATGGATGTCAGGCGAGTTCAGCGAGTGGAGTGACGCCACATGATGTCTGGCGCAAAACAAGCAAGTTCGCGCTGATGCAGCGGCCGACCAATCCATCCCAACCGGGTTCCGTTGGACGGGCGGTCGCCGCGACCAGACGTCTGTGGACAATCCTGGCATGCCTGCTGGGCATGACAGCTTCGTGCGCAGCGGATCTGCTCTGGGGGGTGAATGGCCATCCCTTCACCGCTTATCCTGGAATATCGATCGAACAGCAACTCGACTATGTCCGCGACCTCGGCATGAAGTCGTATCGCGTCAACATATCCAGCCCCGACGGCGCCACCAAACTTGCCGAACTGGTCAAAGCGGGCAAGCAGCGCGGAGTCCAGATCCTGCCGGTAATCACGCCCGACCTGGACCTGGACAATGGGACCGTCGATGATCTCTATGCGCAGGCCTACGATCTCGCGTCGACACTGGTATCCCGCTTCAAGGACGACATCCGCGTTTGGGAGCTTGGCAACGAGATGGAGAATTACGCCATCTTGATGCCGTGCGAGATGCGGGACAGCGGAGAACAATACAACTGCTCCTGGGGCCCTGCCGGCGGCACCGAGACGACCCACTATTTCAGCCCGCGCTGGTCTAAGGTGAGCGCAGTACTGCGCGGTCTGTCGGATGCAACCATCGCGGTGGATCCGACCATAAGAAAAGCAATGGGAACGGCCGGCTGGGGTCACCGCGGGGCGTTCACCCGCATGCTGCAGGACGGCATCAGATGGGATATATCGGTCTGGCATCTGTACGGGGGCGACCCCGAAGACGTATTCAAGTTTCTGGCCACGCTCGGTCGCCCAATCTGGCTCACTGAATTCAACCACCCTGGAGGCAGCCAGAAGGGAGAAAGTCAGCAGGCGGACGGTCTCGTCGAGACGATGACGCTGCTGAGGCGATATCAGGCCTTATATGGAGTGGAGGCTGCCCACATCTACGAACTGCTCGACGAGCCGTACTGGGCGCCGAGCTACGAAGCCTTCATGGGTCTAGTTCGACTGAAGAAGCGCGGCGACGGGCTTTGGGCGCCGAGCGGGCGAAAGCCGGCATATGATGCCGTAAAGAAGACCATTGCGAACGGCAATGCAGGTTCCAGTTCGCCGACGGTCTCGACGAAGAGCTTGCCGCCTGCGGACCATACGTCGGTACCCCCCGTTGCCGATGCTGGTGCATTTCACCCCTGTTCGCTTGATGCGTTCGACAAGTCTGTCTTCAACCACGCCAACCAGATTGCATATGCTTACTGCCTAATCTTGCGTCGCATGCCGTCTCCGGCCGAGCAGTGGCGCGCGGTCGTCGCGATGAAGAAGGATCCATCTATCTTTCCGACACTGACGAAGATGTTGCTTTCGGTCGAATTCAGGACCGACAATCAGCCAGTTGGTCTTGGCAATGCGCAATTTGTGACCCTTCTCTATCGGACATTGCTGGGACGGGAGCCAGACGGCCAGGGTCTTTCTGATTACGTGTCGAAACTGGACAGAGGCGAGGCGAGTGGAGAACAGCTCGTGGCGGAATTCATCCATTCACATGAGTTTCGCTCCAGACACCCGGTTCTGTTTCCCAACGAGCCTCAATAGTTCAATGAACATCACCGGCCGCAGATTGTCGTTGCGCTTGGACAGCGTTCGAAACATGATGCTGGCAGTTCACCATGAGCACCATTTTTGCGCATTGTCCTGTGGTCCGAGCGGTGCCCCGGCCGCCTTTTTCGCGACTTCCGCAACGAGCAACGCCAATGACGAGGATCATGCGCGCGGATCTCCGGGATGGCGGATTCTGCCCATATCGAGAACATATTCGGGTTCGATACGCCCCGTAAGGACATGAATTATGGCAAGGATGTTGCCGCGCAGCCTCCCGCGGCGGTCGATGTAAGACTCTGGCCGCACGCTGCGCACAAGGTTGGCGGCGAGATTGCGCGCCATGAGCGGCAGAGCGAATGTAGCGGGCATGGTTCCCTTCTTGATCAGATAAACCGGATTGACGATCTGCGAATATCCGAACCGCTCGCCGCTCACGCGCCCGGTCTTGATACCAAGATGAATGCCGCGGATCGTATTCACCGCGACGACGCGGCCGCATGACCTCAACTGGCTGGTGAAATCTATGTCCTCCTGCCAGCCGTAGAGAACCAGGCGCTCGTCGAAGCGCAACTTGCCAATCTTGGCCGCCCGAATGGACATGTTGCAACCATATGCGCCGAGATGATGGACGACCTCGGGCTGTGGCGGCGGCTCCTGTTCCGACTGGTGGAGAGCCAGCATCGCGTCATCCCAATCCAACCCCGCGTTGACGGCGCCGTCCTTGACAACTCTGCCCATGACCACAGCCCAGTCGTCATGCTCTTCGAAAGCTCTCGTGACGCGCTCGAGATAATCGTCGGCCGGCACGAAATCGTCATCGAAGAAAGTGACGACATCGAAACGTCCGCTCGCGTGGTCGAGCGCGCTGTTGCGTTGCACGCACGACCCTTTCTTCCCGAAGATAAGGGAAACCGGGAAGCTAATCGTCTCAGGAAGCTCGACATGCGTGGCATCGGGCGCGGAAACGACGACTTCGTCAGGTGGTTGTGTCTGACGCTGCAGATGCGATAGCAATCGGCAAAGTTGGCTGCCGCGGCCAAGGGTTGCAATGATCACGACGAGCTTCATGCGCAATCCAGCTAGAGGCGACAAGGGCGATTTCGCTGCGATGGTAAGCCCTGGGATGGGGGCAGACAGCCTGTTAAAAAGGGGGCTGCGGGGCTAATCCGGCGCTACCGACTGCCTCGATCGGTGTAGCAACCCCACCTTCGGGTCGCATGCCTCTCCTTTGGGCTTAGCGGCCGCGCAGGTTCGCAGCCTTCCACGATTAGGGCCCCGAATCCTCGCAGGGTGAACGCCTCACGCGGCCGGACAGGTGGCACGGCCAATTTCATTTCAATGTCGCGGGCATGGCTCTGCTCCGTCAGCAGCGCAAGGGCAGTGCGGACCTCGGATTAACGCCAAGGGATAAGCTCATACTTCGAAGGTGCAGAGGTTCGCGCTGTCTCCAGGGTGCTAGGTTGAATATGGATCACGCGACATGGTGCACTTTATGGGACAGCGAAATTACGGAAGGTCTGCGCCCGTGGCCGCCAGCGCGGCCGGAACAATCGGCACCGATCCGCTTCCATTCGAGAGTTATGGCAACAGCTCATTTCCGGCGGTTCCCGCTGAGGACGGGGGGCCCGGTGGCCGCACCAGGCGCTGGACCATAAATGGGGATTTCGTCGCGCTGCCTCCAAACGGCGTTGCCCGCTATGCGCGCGAGGTAACCCTTGCGCTCGACGCTCTCCTGGACGAGGGCCATCCGTTGGCGCGGGGACTTGAACTCGATTTGGCGGTCCCGCGTCGGGAGCAATTAGCACTGCAGGCGATTGGCATTCGGGTCGTTCCCGAATTCAACAAACCGCGCCTTCCGCAGTTCTGGGTGCAGATGCAACTGCCTCGCCACGTTGAGGGCGGGTTGCTCAGCTTCTGCAATCTGGCGCCGGTAGCGCTGACGCGGCAAATCGCATGCATCCACGACCTGCATACCAGGCTGATGCCGGAGAGCTATGGGCGCGGCTTCCGATGGGCCCACCGTTTCATTCTTCCGCTCCTTGGCCGACGGGCTGCACATATAACCACCGTCTCGCAGCTTTCGCGGCAGCATCTCATCAAATACGGCATCGCACCGCAGGAGAAGATCACCGTCACATATAACGGCAGCGACCATGCAGAACGATGGGATGCCGATCGATCGAAGCTGCAAATCCGGCCCGACCGCCCCTATGTGCTATGCCTTGGGCGTGATCAAAAATACAAGAACGTCGAATTACTGGTCCGGCTTGCTCCGCTGCTTGACGCGTTGGGCTTGAACCTGTGGATGGCGGGCGAAATCGACGAAGCGCAGGTTTCCCGGTTTGCGCAGCCGAAGCCAGACAATCTCCGGCTCCTCGGACGGATCAGCGATGATGATTTCAAGAAAGCTCTGTCGGGTGCATTGTGCTTTCTTTTTCCGTCCAGGATCGAGGGTTTCGGGTTGCCTGCCGTCGAAGCCATGAGGATCGGATGCCCGGTCGTGGCCTCGACATCGCCTTGCCTCCCCGAGGTCTGCCGGGACGCAGCGCTCTATGCCGATCCGGATGATTTGGCACATTGGGTCAGAGCGGTACGTGACATCCAGCGATATCCGGATTTGCGCCAAGGTTTGATCGAGGCAGGCCATAAAAGATCCCTCAGCTATTCGTGGCGCTCCGTCGCTGAAATCTACCTCGAGCTGATGCTGCAGGTGGACGCAATGGCTCTACGATGACCAAGGTCCTCTGAGGTTATCAAATGACTCCAACCGGAGACCGTTGATCGGGGGCGGCACGTCAAAGGCCGGCAGCCTGGCGGTCTTGATATTGGTTGCTTCGAACCTAACGTCTTGGCCGGACCCGTCCGCGCAACCTCGAAGGCGAACGAAGACACCAGCTTTGGCCGGCTACGGCGGTGTTAACGAAAACTGTAGAATCTTCCTCAACCGCCTTTGCTGCCCGAAGCTATCATGTCTGGTCCATTATTCTTCCAGGTTTGCTGCGGACAGTGCTGACAAATAGGTTAGGCGCCACAGTCGAAAGGCGGTGGCCGAAACGGACGTTTCGTCAATAAGGGCGGATTGCCGCTTGAAGCAAGAAAGCCGCATGATCCCGAGAGCAAATGAGAAAGGGTGAGCCATGCTTGGTCGTGTCGCATTGGCTACCGCATGCGTCAACGGTCGGCGATTCGGGGGCGTCTCGCATACTGACGACTCGTTAGCTCCGGCAAGGAACTGGCGGCAGGCTCGATGAGGGCGAATTGATGTCGCCTTCGAGGCCGAGGGAGTCCAGAGAGTTCAGTTCAAATCCGCGCGTCGCGCTGGCCGGACGGCACGCGATAATTCGTCGGTTCCTTCCGAGTAACCGATGTCGCGATACGTATGGAACGGTACGGCTGCAGCCCGCTGTCCTTACCGCGGGCGAGCAGCTTTACGCCACACGATGGCGCAATGACGTGACGGCACGCCCGATGTCGATGCGGGTGGTGGCGGGTCTTCACATTTTTGGATCTGGGCGCATATCCCGTTCGCCCGTCGACGGCGAAAGAGAGCGGTAATGAAGGCGATCGGCGGGGCGATTATCAACGGGGCGGCTTGGGTCGCAGTCGAGACCTGGGGCCGCCAGTTGGCGATGTTTGCCGTCTTCGTCATTCTCGCCCGCCATCTCGGCCCGGAGGCATTTGGTTTCGCCACGCTCGCCATGGTGGTGCCAGTCATCGTCGCCGTTCCGGTGACGCGCGGAATCCCCGAAGCACTCATCCAGCGTCCGGATGTCGAGTCCATCCATTTCGACTCAGCCTTTTGGCTCCTTGCCGTCACCGGCTCGGTGCTCAGCGCGCTCGTCTGGAGCTTTGCCGGCGCAATCGCCGCGGCATTCAACCAACCCGTTCTAGAGGAGCTTGTCCGCTGGACCAGCGTCGTCATCGTGCTCCAGGCGCTTGCGGCGGTGCCGGCGGCGATCCTCAAGCGCCAGCTTCATTTTCGACTGTTCGCGCTGCGAACGCTCGCTGGCACGGTCGTCGGCGGAACGCTTGGAATCGGCACAGCAATCGCCGGCTACGGCATGTGGAGCCTGGTGTGGATGCAGGTCGCCAAGGCAGCTGTGGAGACCGCCGTTATTCTGCTCGGCAGTTCGTGGCGGCCGCGTCTCAGATATTCCCACGCACGCTGTCGCGACCTGTTCGGCTTCGCTGGTCCTCTCATCGGCCAATCCCTGTGGACTTTCGTCAATGAGGAAATGCCGAAGGTCATACTCGGCAGCTTCCTCGGACCCTATGCGGTAGGTGTATACGCCCTCGCCCGCCGGCCGCTGGACCTTTTGAGTGAGGCTTTTCTGGGTCCGCTTACGGCGGTGACGATGCCGGCGGTCGCTCGGGTGCAGAGCGATCCGGCGAAGATCGATGCATTCTTCAACACCAGCATACGCGTGGCCGCGATTGCCGGCTTCCCGGCATTCCTCGGGTTCGCCGCGATCGCTCCCGTCGCGGTACCTTTCATCTTCGGCCAGCAATGGGTGAGTGGTGTCGTCGCCGTTCAAATCCTGATGCTCCTTGGCCTGCAACGCACGGTAGATAGCATCTGTGCACTCACCATCCTCGCGCTCGGTCATTCCGGGCTGATTCTCAAGCTAAACATATCCTACACCGTCTTGGCCGTGATCCTCCTCACCGCTGCCGTGCAGATCGACCTCGAGACAACGATGGCCGCTCTTCTGGCCTGCAACCTCCTGCTCCTGCCGGTCTTTCTCATCCTCGTTCACCGCATCGCACGCGTCGACGTACTGAAGCCGCTCAAAATATTCCCGCGGCTGGCGGTGGCGGGCCTGCTCATGTTCGTCGCTGTCACCGCTTGGCAGGTCGCGGCACCGGCATCGACCCCGCAAACTTTCCTCATCGCAGGTGGGATCATCATCGGCGCTGCCGTATATGTCGCTGCCGCCATTGTGCTCGTGCGTCCCGACCTTCTCGACGCACGCGACATAGTTCTCAGGCTGCGTCGGCCTGCATAGGGACCGAGTTCATGAAAGTCGCTTTCGTCTCGCAACATTTCGACGTGGTCCTTCCGCCCGGCCAGAGCTCGGTGGGCATCTGGACATATGAAGTATCACGCCGTCTGGCCGCGGACTGCGATGCAACGGTGATCGCGCGCCGCCCGCGCGGAAACCCTAAGCGGCTCGAGATCGATGACGTACGGGTCGAACTCCTCACCTGTGCGCCGGAGCGTGTGTGGGGGAGAGCGTCCCGCATGTGGAGCCGCGCCTGGCCAGGCGCTCCGCTCTTTGCGCAAAGCTTCTATGCGTTCGACTTCCTCGCCCAAGCGCTGCGACGGCTCCGCCGCCTGGCGCCTGACGTCGTTCATCTTCAGAATTTTCCGCATTATGCACCCGCCATCCGGCGCGCCGTTCCCGACGCGGCGATCCTCCTGCACATGCACTGCGACTGGCTGGCGCAGCTCGATCCTGATGTCATGGCGCGCGGCGTCGCCGCATGCGATCTTGTGGCCGGTTGTTCGCAGCATGTCGTTATGACTGCGCGCGAACGCTTCGAAAGCACGCGGACGCCTTTTGCGGTCCTGCCGAATGGTGCGCCAGTGGATCGGCTCGCTCACGTTACGGCGCGGCGCACGCCGGCAAAGGTGCTGTTCGTCGGCCGTGTCTCTCCGGAAAAGGGTGTTCATACCCTTCTCGAGGCCTGGCCCAAAGTAGTCGCCGCTCACCCTGAGGCCCGTCTTGAGATCGTTGGTCCGTCCGCGGCACTGCCGCGGGACCTCCTGATCGACCTGAGCCGGGATCCGGAGGTCTTGGACCTTTCACGGTTCTATCCCGGGGGAGGCGCTTTCAGAGGTTCCTACGAGACGGCTCTGCGCGAAATGATCCCGCCGCAGTTCGCCCACACGGTCAGCTTCACCGGCATGGAACCGTATGAAAAAGTCATCGAGCGCTGTGCCGGGGCGTCGCTCCTCGTCAATCCGTCACTTAGCGAATCCTTCGGCATGAGCCTGGTGGAGGCCCTTGCGACCGGGACGCCGGTCGTCGCCACGCGGGTCGGCGGGATGACGGACATTGTGGAAGCAACTGGTGGCGGCTTGCTCGTCGAAAAGAATGATCCGGCCGCACTTTCGGACGCGATCCTCCGCCTTGTCGCCGACCCCGAGTCGAGCAATGAAATCGGCAGACGGGGCGCCCAGCGGGTCGCGGAACTCTATTCGTGGGAGCGCGTCGCCGGCATCACCCGCGACCTTCACGAACAGGCCCTGTCGGGACGGCGATCGCGATCGGTCGTGGCCGCTTCACAGCCCGATTACATCCGCGGTCGCCAGCGCAACTTGGGATCGGTCAGCTAAGATCGACCCGCACCAGCTCAGTCCGGACTATAGACTTAGCTGATGTCCTGGAGACGCCAAAGGCCGAGGCATTTGGATTGGTAGGCCTCCTTGGTATGTTCGTCCACCAACCTCAAAGGGGGAGGAAAGTTGAAAGGCGGGCGCTGCAGATCAAGGTAGCGCCACATCCCGCTCACTATAGTTCTATTGCGGCTGACTGTTCCGGGATAGGTCGTAGCAAGAAGATATTGCGCTCCGCTGCGCTTGAAATTTTCCAGCGTCAGCATGATATCGGCATTCGACATGTGAACCATGCAGTCACGGCAGAGTATGAGGTCGACCTTCGGAAGGGGATCCCTTGTTATATCCAAGCAAGAAAAACGTACGTTGTCAGCCTGGTGATTTCGTCTGTTTATAGAAATTATCGGCTCCACGATGTCTACGCCGTAATAGACTTCCAGATTCAAATCAATCTGGGACATCCAATGGAAATCGCCGCAAGGCGCATCAAGCAAGGATCGTACGCCTAGCTCTTTTACAAGCGCCGGAAGAAGCTCTCGAATCGTTTGCGTCTCGGCCATCTCGGAGCCGCCGCCCGACGCGCTATGGCCATCTCCCCACGCTCGTGCTCTATAAATGACTGAAAACACAGAATCGCCTGGATACCGGACGTGATAGTATAAAATCCGAGCAGCATAGGTTAACTCGTGCACAACGAACAATCTGAGACGCCTCAGCGAACTTTTTGCTCTGGTGGGTTCGGTGATATTCATCACTATGCGGCAGTTCCCGTGGTCAGCGGAACGAAGCGGCTTAAGCGGCAAGGTGGGATAGTAGACCTTTCTCGGACCAGTTTGATGACCGTCGTTGGTTCAAAAACCTGTCGGAAGTGTCATCCAAATTAGGTAGCAAGCCTTGCTCGAGCAGAATGACGAATGGGTCGTCCAGCGGCCGCGCTACCCGACGCTGCTTAACTGGCACACTACTGCAATCAAGGCATTTCGTCATATGGCTTGCGGTAAAATGTGAAGGTGTGCCGATAGCTCGTGTCAGTCCGATGCTCGCTTGTCCCGAGCGGCGGAAAAGATGTGCGCGTCAAGGCTGCAAGCACGGGGCTATCGGAGGGTGGATAGGGACGCAGATCGTCCGTGTCGTTCCAACCGAGGATGAACCAGCCGCCGGGACGCAGACAATGCACGCAAGCGCTGAAAGACGGTTCCGCCTCCTCGCGCGTTTCGATCGCGCTCTTCATGAAGACGCCATTGCACACGATCGCATCGAAGTAGTCGGGAGGCGCATGGCTTGTCAGGTTCTTCAAGGCATCGACTACATGTCGCAGCGCCCCGTAGCGGCGCCTGCCCGGATCGATTTCGAGCGTCCAATATTCCTTGGAGCGGAACAGGGATTCATAAGGCTTGGTATACCACTCGCAGCCGACGAACAGGATGCGCTTCACCGCTGGATCGTGGCGCAACTGCGTGAGGATGACCATTTCCAGGAGCTTGCGGTCTTCGGTCAGGTGAAATGTGCTGACATGGCGCACCAGCCCCGGAGCGCGCGCCCGGCAGAAGTCGCGCACCGCGTTTCGTGTCCGTTTGATCACGCCTGCCGTGTCTTGCATGAGATTCCTTCCGTGGCGCAAATCTAGTTCTTAAGCGCCCACCGGCTGCGCCAAGACATGTTCGACCCGCCATTCCCCATTGGCATAAGAGGCTGGCAGCGGTTTCAATGCGTAGCCGGCAGCAGTCAGGAGTTGCGCGATCTTTCGGGCCTTGCGGTCGAGCCCCTCGCGCGTTGCATCGTCGACCTCATAAATCACCTTCGGACGGTGCCTGCGCAGCGTTTCCGTCATACCGCCCAGCACGTCGATTTCGGCGCCTTCCACATCGATCTTGACCAGCGAGGGCGGCCTGAGGCCTCGGTGGGCGATGGCATCGTCGATGGCGACTATGCTGACTTCCAGGCGGCCACTCATGTCCGGCGGTGCTCCCGCCGAGGCAAGCGTGGCGCCGCCGATGTGATGGGCGAGCAGAAGCTGGCCACGGCCGGATGTGGCTCCGGCAGCTTCGGCGAAAACCCGTATCGCGTCGAAGCCACTGAGCCGTGCACTTTCTGCGACAGCGGCGGCGTTGCGGGGAACAGGCTCGAACGCATACACTTGACCGCGCGGCCCGACGCGGCGCGCGGCGATGAGACAAAAGAAACCGATATTCGCGCCGATGTCGTAAAAGACGTCGCCAGGCGCCAGGTTTGCCGCGATCGCCTGTTGCATGGGCAGCTCGTACGTGCCGCGAACAAAGTTCGGATCGGCGCTCTTCGCCACGAGCTTGAGACCGGCGGCCTCGCCCTTGGCTATGACGCGCGCGTCGCCGAACACGCTGAGGAACCTTGCTGTCAATGTCACGCGCTCTTCCCCATTTTGCGACGCCTCGGGACGCGGGCCAGCCCGTGCGGCTCGTCGCGAAGGTGACAGATTGTGCGCCCCGGATCGACCCCGACAACGGTTGGCCGGCTCCTACCTCCTCCGGCTGATCGCTACTCCGATTGTGCTGCCATATCTCATCTTGGGGATACCTGCCCGGCCTCTCGGTCCGGCGGAACGGTGTCATCGTTGCGCAAGACATGGATCGCCTGGGGAGCATCCCACCCGATCGAGACGATCTCACGATCACCGTCGCCGTCCAGGTCGACCGTGCGGGCGCCGAGATGGCTCTCGACATCCTCGCCGACCAATTGCTCGATGAACCGCCCGCCTCCCAGATTGCGCCAGAGCGAAACACGCAGGGCGCCGCGGTGCTCGCCCATGACGAGGTCCGGCCGGCCATCGTCATTCATATCGGCCACCGAAAGACTGTTGAGCGAGCCGCGCGAGGTGATTTCCTGCTGCTCCCAGTTTAGCCTGATGTCGCCGGGATTGCGCCACCAATAGGCCTTTGCGTGGTCGGTCTGCCCGTTTTCTTCACTCACGACGATGTCAGGTCGTCCGTCGCCGTCCAGATCGGCGACCGCCACGCGGTCCGGATAGACCATGCTGGGGACATTGGCGACGTCGCGGCGCTGCCAGTCGGCAGAGCCATCTCCCGGATTGCGCCACCATGCGATCCCCTTGGCATTGCCGGTAGTGGCCACAAGGTCAAGCAGGCCGTCACCGTCGATATCGGCAAAAGCGATTCCCTCGTCGGAGGCCTCGGCGCAAATGCGGGTTCGCGGCCAGGGGCCCGCCGCCGAGTCGTCGGGGATGGCAAAATAAAAGACTCCGGCACCGCTCGATACCGCAAGCTCCGGCTGGCCGCCTTCGACGATCTGTGCCAGTGCCTGGCCCTGAGCCCCGATTTCGTGGCTGGCGGCGGGAACCTCGCCGATCGCATGCTCACCAAAGCCGCGCCCTGGCGCTTGCTGCGTCTGAAGCCACACCAAATTCAGCGTCTCGCCTCCGCCGCGTTGAGCGATCACTTCCACGCGTCCGTCGCCGTCAACATCGATTGCCGCTATCGCATCCACCCCCTCGCCGAGAGCGATCTGTTGCCAATCAGCTTGCCAGGGGTCGGCTGGCTGACGATACCAAAACGGACCCGAGACAATATCCGTTCGTCCGTCGCCGTCCATGTCGGCGAATGCAAGGCCAAAGGAACGGACATGCGCCTGCGTGATCTGATGATGGCTCCAGCGGTCGAGGCGGCGGACCGGCCCGGACAGGTCGAGACGATTGATCCAGATCCAGGCGGGCGGGTTTCCCGCCCAATTGGCGGCGTAGATGTCGAAATCCCCATCGCTGTCGACATCGGCGACGGCCCCGTTGTGCAGCCCCGCGGTGTCGATCACCTGTCGTGCCCAGCGCATTCCCCGGCCATCCACATTGAGGTGGATGGACAAGGCGCGTTCCTCGGTCGTGTGCATCTGCCCGACCACGACGTCGACATCGCCGTCTCCATCCATGTCCGCCGCCTGCAACGTATGGGCGCCGGCAACAGCAGGCTGATTGATATGGCGGGTCCACCGTCCCGCCGGCCCGTCGACGGCCTGGAACCAAGCCACGTCGGCGGTGTGCTCGGAGCTCGAGGTCAAAATGTCAGCGTTGCCGTCCTGGTCGAGATCTACGACGAGCGCCTTGAAAGCAGGGTTGAACGCGCCAACCTCATGGCTTTGCCACTGGGCAGGATTGCGCGCTGTCGCTGCGCCTGGGTTCTGGGCCCATTGTCCGTGCAGGACCAGGTCGACAGCCCCGTCGCCGTTGATGTCTCCGAGGGCCATCCCCTCTTCGCCCAGATGCAAGGATGGCAAGGCCACGCGAGTCCAGGCGCCGGCTTCGTCATGGAAGAAGATCATCAGTTCGCTGGGTGCCCGAACGACGATGTCGGCAAGGCCGTCGCCATCGAAATCGGCCGCCTTGATGTCTTTGCCCCAGCCGCCGAGCGCTCCGATCTCATGGGGTTTCCAGCTTGGGCCGTCGGTCGGATCACGGTCCGGGCGCGGATTCTCGAACCAGACGAGATTAGCCCCATCCGGCCCGTCGGCCGTGACGATGTCGAGATCACTATCTCCATCGGCGTCAGCGAGCACGCCATCCGACGTGAACTCCACACGGGCGGTTGCGATGGTGGTGAGAAGCAGGTCCGGCCAACGCCACCACGACAGCGGGGTCTGTGGCAATCCGCCGAGAACCAGGTCCAGTCGACCGTCGCCATCGATGTCGCCGACGAGCTTCACATCCCCGGAATAATCGGCGACCTTCCGGCGATCGAACGCAAGACCTGTTCTGAGCGCTTCTTCGGGCGCCCTGCCGCGAGCAGAATCACAGCTTGCGATGGAGGCCCCGACGACAAGGACGACGACGAGGCGGCAGCAGACGTCGAATATTGACTTCGCTGCGTGCGAACATCTCGTCGCCGGCCAGCAGCCGCGCGACGAATTGGCCGCCCGACAAATCCACAAGCGTGTGCCAATCACCCTGGTCTCCCCTACTTTGGTGCAATGGCGAACCTGGCGTGTAGGGCTCACCCAATCCCGCTAAGGCCTGACGGTCTGCCCGCGCGGTGGGCAGTTCACTCAGCATGCGCACCGACGGCAAACGACGGTCGAAACGGTCCAAGTGTCGCACTGGACGGCCGCATTGATGGTGCGACGATCGGAGGCGGATCCCTCGCACGGACACGTCGCTACTCGCCGAACAACGACACGACCAGTGTCGTTATCTCACGGACGAGACGCGAAATCGCCCCGTCAGGAAGCCGTAAGAGCGTAATACGTTCTGATGAACGGACCGCCTCGATGGCATGCGCACACGCTTTGGTTGCGTGTCGCGTTATCCTGAAAGCCGGGATGAGGCGCTGCCCATCGAAAACGAAATTCGACCGAACCTGCGCACCTGCGGCGATCCTGTTGGCCGTAACATAACTGCAACCAGCGGCTGTCATCAGGATGCGGCGCAAAACCCGGCCGATGCTGACCTATCGGCTACCTCAAGCGACTTAGACCGGAGTCGCATACCCCTATCGAGCATGGTGCAAATGTGTGTGGGTGCCGCATCGGTGCGTATCGATCATCCGTTCGCTGGCGTTGTTCGACGCGGATCACACATGCTAGCTGAAATCACGACGGCACGAAGTCAGGACGAACGTGCAGCCAAAGCTTTGAAGGGATAGTTCTCGATGACCGTGCCGGTGAGGATCGATACGGCAGTTCAGACAGGCTGCTTGGAGCCTCAGGTCGCGGACTTCTTTTCCGACGACCGAGCTGCTGGGACGGTCGTCGGAACCTGTGCGGCCGGCGGCGCGGTCAGGTTGGGATGCGATGTCGAACGGCAGATCGCGATTGACCACGGCGCGCTCCGCTTCCAACCTCTGATCACACCAGGTTGGCAACGTCAGGGCATCGCCTATGGCCCATTCCGCCGGCAAGCGGGCCTGGTGATGGCCGTCTCGATCACCAACGGGCACAACACCTCCCAGAGTAGCCCTATTCCGGAGCATATCCTGAAGCGATTCCATCGCTGGGCTGTCGGCCCCGACACCGATCCGTGGCCGCGGCGGCTGGTCGCCTGGGCACGCGCACCACGGAAAAAGGCAACCCTTCGGCGGTTTCTGTGGTGGATTCGCAGCACTTCCAGAACGTACAAGCTGCCCAATCACAACGAGAACCTGGCGATCGGCTGGTTCACCAATGAAGCGCCGAAGAATCCGCTGATCGATGGTTGCGGCTTCGTTATGCATGCCGCCGAGGGCGAAAACGGCGAATTGTGGACGCGCGTGGGGAATCGTTGCCTCAGCGCCTTCCGCCAACTGAAGAATATAGAGATCCACTACCTGATCGCGCTTCGCGAGTCCGGTGCAGTCTACTACGCAGCCGCGATGGAGGGGGCCCATGGGATGGCCGCCGTCCCGATGATGCGTCCGATCGCCATCGATCCCTTCAACAGCGACGCTTTGGTCTACGCTGGCGTCCATCAATGTGTCCTCGGCCAGATCGGGTTTCGCGTCGATACGCGGGTCCACGCCATCCAGATCCAGCGGTTGGAAGACTTTGCGCGGCCGTTTGGCACCGCCCATGCCGGCGATTCGTTGACCGAAAATGACAACGTTGGGGATATGGCGAAGCTGGGCGGAATTTGGCGTGCCCTGCATGGCAACATCCATCGGACTGTTGCGGGTGCTTTGACACGCGACGACCACGCGATGGCAATACTTGATGCCGGCGCATCGTCCGGTCTCGTTCACGTGCTCGTCGACACAGGCCAGGCCGCAGCCGCTGCAGGTCTCGTATGGCGCGGCTGCGATCGTGAGAATTTCTGGCTGCTCAAGGTTTCAGCGGAGGGCTGTGATCTTTTGCGTGTCGAGCAGGGTGTCGAAACAGCTGTGGCAAGCGACAAACGGCATCGTCTCAAGCCGAATTCCACGCACTCCCTACAGGTCCTCGATGCTCATGGCCAGATCGGCTGCTATCTGGATGGAGACCGCCTTTTCGACAGATGGTTCGAAAGTGAATTTCTTGAAGACGCAACATGTGTTGGCATCTGGCTAAACGGCGGCGGCACGCGGCTTCGTGATTTCGAGGCGCATCCTCGCGAGGTAGGCGTGCCCTCCGAGATGCAGTTCGACGCGCCATGGGCCCGATTCGGAGAGGAGGTGGAGTATGCCGATGACTTCGTTGGCGTTCCCAGCGGGCTGGCAGGACGTGCCCCCTCAAAAGGCACACATAGCTGGGAGCGGACCTTGGGCGTCGGCTTCGTTGATGTTGACGGCATGGGAGCTGCGCGCGTGCGCGGCACAAAGGAAAGCCCCGATCCGGGGCGCTCGCTCTACACGCTGCCATGGGACCAGTCTGAATTTGCGGATTTGGAAGTCACCATCACACCGCCGGGCAGCGCGCGCGGCCAGCGCCACTACTGCCGCGCAGGGCTGGTATTTTGGCAGGACGATGCCAATTATCTGACATTTACGGCCTACCTGGACGATGCCTATCATGGCGCCTCGATCGCCTTGTTTACGAAGCGTCACGATTTCGAGGAACTCTATGACGCAGTCTGGACGATGCTGTGGAAGAAGATCGACTGGGGAAAGCCGTTCCAGCTTCGCATCGTCTTTGACGGCGAACGCTTTGTTGTTTTCGTTGACGGTGAGCCGGTCTTGCAGCGCAGGTTGACGGACATCTATCCAGACGACCCTCGCCTGAGCATCACCCGCGTCGGGCTGGCGACGAACTGGGAATGGGGAACCGATACGGGCTCAGTGTTTTCAGCATTTACTGCGCGCCGATAGGGAACGGCTCTTCCAGCTCGCCGAGTTCGTCAGCACGTCCCGACCTGAGCGCGACGTCCACCCATTTCAGGCGCCGGACGAGGCGCACCTGGTTGGCAGTCGGTGAGCGGCAGGTGCGGTCGGGGGCAAGCTGGCTCTTGTGCACTTGAATCAGTAGTTCGGCCTGGCCGCGAGCGCACAGACCCACCTGCCGTGAGCAGAGGTGGCACAGCAAGCAAGACATCGTTCACGCATTGAACTCATAGCGCGTGAACATCTCGTGATCGCTAAGCAGCCGTTTGACGAAATCGCCCCCACCTACATCCGCCAGGATAGGCCAGTCGTCGAGTCCCGCCGGCCGCTCCATCTGTGACCGGTGCGCGGCCAGCGCATACCGTTTCACATCGACGACGTCGCCGACATATGCGTTCGAATTGAACAGCGTGAGCCCACGCAAACCTGCAAAGGTCCGGATCGTTTGCCGCAATGCGACGCGACTGAGGCCAGGCACTCGATCGTGCAGGCGAACCCACGGCCACTGATACCAGTACCAGACGGGATATTCGAACACGGTCACGCGCCGGCCATACAGTTGAAGCGCGCCTTGCGCGCCAAGATTGGTGGCAACATGGTCCGCAGGCGGCTCTTTTGCATGGGTGACGAACACGCTCTGCGGTTGCCAAACGAAGAGCAACTCAGCGATCGCCTCTGCGATCTTGCCGATATGATGCTTTGCCATCCCGTCGGGAACACGCAGGAATCTGACGCGATCGGCCGACCCTCCCAACCGGCAGACCGCCTCAATCGCTTCGTCCTCGCGGGCGATCCGCAGTGCCTCACTGTCAACCCGATTTGCATGGGACGCCGAGCCGTCGGTAACGAAAATAAACCGGACATCGGCACCCGCGCCAAGCTTCTTGCTGGCGACCCCTCCACATCCCAGCGTTTCATCATCGGGATGGGGTGCGATGATGACCGCCGATGCCTGCCAGTCTGCTACGTCGAATGGATGAGACCGGTTACACATCGCTCTATCGAGCATAGCGCCAATTGTATGCCTGACGTCATGCATCGATGGTTCCGATCATCCCTTCTTCGGTGTGGTTCAACCCGAGCTGCGCATGGTAGCAAAACACTGTAGGCGATTGGGGTGAGAAAACAATGAAGGTAGGAATTCTTGCTGGCGGACTGGGAACGCGGCTAGCGGAAGAAACCGAGATCCGGCCGAAACCAATGGTCGAAATCGGAGCAAAGCCGATCCTTTGGCATATCATGATGCATTATTATGCCTATGGGCACCGCGAATTCGCCGTCGCGTTGGGATACAAGGGCGAATACATCAAACGCTGGTTCAGCGACTATGTCGCATTCGATGGCAGCTTGACCGTCAATGCTGCATCGGGAAGCATCAAGCGCCACTCGAACTCGCTGCCTGACTGGTCCGTGGATCTTGTGGAGACGGGACTGAATACGCTCACGGGCGGCCGCATAAAACGCCTGATCGACTGGATGGGCGACGAGACATTCATGCTCACCTGGGGCGATGGCGTTTCGGACGTCAACCTTGATAAACTGATCGCCTTCCACAAATCGCATGGCAAGCTTGCAACGATGACGGCGGTGCGTCCGCCAGCACGCTACGGGCACATCGAATTCGACGGCCATCGCGTTGTCGACTTCACGGAAAAGCCACAGGCCTCGGAGGGTTGGATCAATGGCGCCTTCTTCGTGCTCGAGCCGGGCATAAAGGACTATATCGACGGCGACGATGTCATGTTCGAACACGCGCCAATGCAGCGGCTCGCGACCGACGGCCAACTGATGGCGTATCGCCACGAATCCTTCTGGCAATGCATGGACACCATTCGCGAAAAGCATCTCCTTCAGAAATTATGGGACAGCGGGCAAGCGCCCTGGAAAACATGGGAATTGATCGATGAAAGTTCTGGTTACAGGCCACCTCGGCTACATCGGTTCCGTCCTGACTCCGATGCTGCTTGAACGCGGCCATGACGTCATGGGCCTGGACAGCGACATCTTCCGGTCATGCACTTTCGTAGGAACGTTGGCCAATGTGCCGACGATCGAGAAAGACATCCGTGACGTCGAAATCGACGACGTCGCCGGCTTCGACGCGATCATCCATCTCGCCGGACTGTCAAACGATCCGTTGGGGGACTACCGACCCCAGCTTACCGAGGAAATCAACTGCGGCGCTTCGGTCAGGCTTGCGCAGCTCGCCAAGGCCGCCGGCGTCAAGCGGTTCCTGTATGCCTCCTCTTGCAGCAATTACGGCGCGGCCGGCGACAGCTTTTTAACTGAAGATGCCCCCTTCAACCCGGTTACGCCTTACGGCGCCTCGAAGGCGAATGTGGAGCGAGCGGTGGCGCCGATGGCCGATCGATCGTTCAGCCCGACATTCCTGCGTGCGTCCACTGCCTACGGCCTGTCGCCTCGCATCCGCTTCGACCTCGTGGTCAATAACCTGACCGCCTGGGCCTACACGACCGGCCTGGTCTACCTCAAGAGCGACGGCTCGCCATGGCGTCCGATCGTCCATGTGGAAGACATTGCGCTAGCCTATATCGCCGTGCTCGAAGCCGAGCGAGAGCTGGTCCACAACGAGGCATTCAATGTCGGCTTGACCACGGAAAACTATCAGATTCGGGATATCGCGGAGTTGGTGCAAACGATCGTTCCCGACAGCCGGGTGAAGTTCGCGCCCGACGCCGGGCCAGACAAACGGTGCTATCGCGTCGACTGCACCTATATTGGTCGCCGCCTGCACGGGTTTAAGCCGCAATGGACAGCGCGGCGCGGTATCGAACAGCTCTACCACACATTTCGCGCCACAGGCCTTGCCCTTGGGGATTTCGAGGGCGAGCGGTTCAAGCGCATCGCCCATGTGCAGAAGCTGATCCAAGACGGCGAACTGGATACCGATCTGCGCCGCACGCCGCAGTTAGCGATTGCGGTTTGAACAAACACAGGCGGGAGCCATGGCCATGATGATTGCTGGTGCAGCCTCTGTAACCGAGCAGTTTTGCCGCTCCTGCGGCGGAAGTCACATCGACACTTTCCTGAAGCTCGGCACGACGCCGCTTGCCGATCGGCTTCCATCGAGCATCGACGATGGCGAGGAGGAACCTGTCTTTCCGCTGAGCGTCGCCTTCTGTGGCGATTGTAGCTTGGTGCAGATCACGGAAACGGTGAACCCAAGGATTCTGTTTGCCGATGCCTATCCGTACTATTCCTCGTTCTCGCAAGCGCTGCTAAGGCATTCCCGAGACAATGCGCGTGACTTGATCGAGCGTCGTAAATTGGACGCCAGCAGCTTTGTGGTCGAGTTGGCGAGTAACGACGGCTATCTCCTGAAGAACTATGTGGAGGCAGGAATACCAGTGCTCGGCATCGACCCGGCCGAAGGACCTGCCGCCGCTGCGGAGAAAATAGGCGTGCCGACACGCCTGGCTTTTTTCTCCCGCGAACTGGCGGAGAAGCTCCGCGAACAGGGGAAGCGAGCCGACGTCATTCACGCGAACAATGTTCTCGCCCACGTGGCCGACACCAATGGTTTTGTTGCGGGCATTGCGCGGTTGCTCAAGGACGACGGCGTTGCGGTGATCGAGGCGCCATATGTCGAACCAATGATCGATCATTGCGAATTCGACACGATCTACCACGAGCACCTCTGCTATTTTTCAGTAACGGCATTGGACAAGCTGTTTCGACGCCATGGCCTTTATCTCAACGAGATAAAACACTTGTCGATTCATGGCGGTTCACTTCGCCTGTATGTCGAAATGCGGGAACATGTCGGAGCGAGCGTCACCAACCAGATCGCTCACGAAAGAGCACGAGGGATCGACGCCATCGATTACTATCTCGATTTTTCCGCGACGGTCGACAGATTGAAAGTCGAGCTCTCCACATTGCTGCACCGGCTGAAAGCCAGCGGCGCCTCAATTGCTGCCTATGGAGCGGCGGCCAAAGGCGCCACCTTGATCAACACGGTTGGCATCGGACGCGATGTGATCGACTTCGTCGTGGATCGCAACATTCACAAACAGGGCAAGCACATGCCCGGCCAGAAAATTCCGATCCGCTCCACCGAGGCGCTGCTGGAGGCGCAACCTGACTATGTTCTGGTGCTGGCCTGGAA
The DNA here is from genome assembly GCF_016756595.1 of Mesorhizobium sp. L-2-11. Lineage (NCBI taxonomy): Bacteria > Pseudomonadati > Pseudomonadota > Alphaproteobacteria > Hyphomicrobiales > Phyllobacteriaceae > Mesorhizobium > Mesorhizobium sp. L-2-11. Next base: position 5,126,298 of record NZ_AP023257.1, read on the forward strand.
CTTCCTCGATGAAATCATCGAACAACAGGCTGAATATCGAGCTCGGGGCGGAAAATTCATCGTTCCCGTGCCGAACCCGCGGATCGTGTGACCGTGCAAGCCCGAAGCGCTGCCTGCGCCGAGACGCATAAGCTAGTGACGAATTCGATCCGCCTTCGCGGCGATTGTCCGGTCTGTCGGCGCAACGATCTGCTGCGCTCGGTATCATTCGAAGCCATTCCGTTTTCGTGCAATTCCCTGCACTCTGATGCAGACTCGGCCATTGCTGCGCCGACTGGCCAATTCGTCCTCGCGTTTTGCCGCAGTTGTGAACATTTCTTCAACGCGGCGTTCGAAGATGGTCGGATCGGCTATACGCAGAATTACGAGAACTCCCTGCATTTCTCGCCGCGATTCGTCGCCTTCGTCGAGGATTTAGCGGGTCGCCTGTCCACTGCCTACGCACTTGACGGAAAATTGGTCGTCGATATCGGTTGCGGCAAGGGTGATTTCCTCAAACGGCTTTGCTCAACCGGCGGCGCCAGAGGCATTGGTTTCGACAGGAGCTTCGAAGACAATCGGGGTGACGACGTCGCCGGCGTTGAGTTCATCAATGACTGGTTCAGCGATGCCTATCCGGACGTCAAGCCTGACTTCGTTTCCTGCCGTCACGTCCTGGAACACATAGCCAACCCGATCGCCTTCCTGCAAGGACTTCGCTCCCATCCAGGCGTTGAGCCGAGCACCGTCTTTTACATCGAGGTGCCTAATGCCCTTTACACATTGCGCGACATGGGAATCTGGGATCTGATCTACGAGCACGTTTCCTATTTCACGCCTCACTCGCTGCGGGCAGCAATGCAGACAGCAGGCTTCGAGGTGCTGGACCAGGGCGCGTCGTTCGGTGACCAGTACCTCTTCATCGAAGCAAAGCCTGCCGCAACTGGGATGACGGCCGATTCTTCCAGGCCCGGAACGATCGACGCGTTGGTCCGTCGCTTCGACCAGACCTATCGGGACAAAGTCGCCTGGTGGCGGGATTATCTTGCAACGCGGGATCCGGAGCAGACCGTGGTCTGGGGTGCGGGATCAAAGGGCATTACATTCGTCAACATCGTTCCTGAAGGGGCGCGGATTGGGGCGCTGGTCGACGTCAACCCGCATAAGCAGGGGCGCTTTGCTCCTGGAACCGGGACACCGGTTGTCGGTCCCGAGAGCCTGCGCGGCAAGCCCCTGCAGTCTATCGTCGTGATGAATCCGCTCTATCGAGACGAAGTTGCCCAGGCCGCACACAAGCTCGGTCTCTCGGCGGAGATCATCGTGGCATAATTCGATGATCTGCCCGCTGCAGTTTAGCGTCTCTGATCCCCACCGCTGTCGATTGGTCCAGGCGCCTGAAGCGGCCCACCTTGTAGCCAGCGACGAGAGCGGCTTCGCGTCAGAGTCGTCCGTGAAAAACTCGGAATGCTTTGATTCCGTTTAACAATTTCCCCTGATTTCGGTTTTCAGATTGCCGAATTTCGTGGCTTTGGGCTGCGGTTTCCGGCAAATTGGATGCGCTTGTTCTGCGTGATTCGAGACGATGACGAAGCAGCGAGGGAAGCGAGCGATGCGACCGAAGGAACGGCGCGAGAGCGGCCAGACGGACCTGTTGCGATCCCGGCTCGACCACATTCTCAATATGGATCATGCGCTGGTGAAGCTGGCCAAGACGATCGACTGGCGTTTCCTCGAAGAACGGCTGGGCGAGGTCTATGACGACGATCCTGGCCGGCCGCCTTTGCCGACCCGGCTGATGGCGGGATTGGCCATCCTCAAGTCGATGCACAACCTGTCCGACGAAAGCCTGTGCGAACGCTGGCTGGAGAACCCCTACTACCAGCTGTTCTGCGGCGAGGAGTTCTTCCAGCACCGCTTGCCCTTCGACCGCACGTCATTGACGCGCTGGCGCCTGCGCATGGGCGAAGAACGGCTCACGGCTCTGCTCCAGGAGAGCCTTGCGGCGGCGACCAGGTTGGGGGCGGCCAAGCCGTCGGACTTCCGCGCGGTAATCGTCGACACTACCGTGCAGGAAAAGGCCATCACCTTCCCGACCGACGCCAAGCTGATGCATCGCGCCCGCGAGCGGCTGGTCAAGCTGGCCAGGAAGCATGGCATTGCCCTGCGCCAGTCCTATGCGCGGGTCGGCAAGATCGCGCTGATCAAGCATCAGCGCTATGCCCATGCCAAGCAATTCAAGCGGGCCAACCGGCAACTCAAGCGCCTGCGCACCATGCTGGGAGCGGTGATCCGCGACATCGTCCGCAAGCTCGCCATGCGGCCAGAGCTGATGCAGGTCTTTGCCCTGCCGCTGTCGCTGGCCCGGCGCGTCAGGGACCAGCGCCAGCGCGAGCGGGGCAAGAAGGTGTATTCCCTGCACGCTCCGGAGATCGAGTGCATTGGCAAGGGCAAGGCCCACAAGCCCTACGAGTTCGGCGTCAAGGTCTCCGTCGCCACCCCGCTGCAGCGCAGCCGCGGCGGCCAGTTCGTCGCCCATGTCAAGGCGCTGCCCGGCAATCCGTATGACGGCCACACGCTGGCGACCATCATCCCGGCGATCGAGGACACCATCGGCGTCAGCCTCGGCAAGATCGTCACCGATGCCGGCTACCGCGGCCACAACGCGCCGAAGGACAAGATGTTCAAGGTCCATGTCGCCGGCTACAAGCGCGGCCTCACCCAGGCCGTCAAACGGGCGCTGCGACGCCGGGCCGCCGTAGAACCCGTCATCGGCCATCTCAAGAACGACCACCGCATGGGCCGCAACTTCCTGGCCTTCTCCGAGGGCGATGCCAACAACGCTGTCCTTGCAGCCGTCGGCTATAACTTCAGCCTCCTGCTCAACTGGCTGAGGCTTTTGTGTGCCTTCTTCCTGGTACTGCTCACGTCCGCTGCAGTGCCACCAATCCGGCCGCGATCAGCCTGACGCCATATCAGCTCTGATATGGCGGGTGGGAATGCTCCCGCTTCGCCTCCGATCCCGAAATCAACCTTCTTCACAGACGACGTCAGACTGAACCAGGATTCCCCGCACGCCTGTTTGTTTTCGCCGCATCTCTACGACGCCCAACTTGGCTGCTCGAGCCGATCGGGAGGCTGGGTTGCCGCGATCGCAGGTGACAGTTCGGCGACGTCGTCGGAAGGGACCCTGACCGGCGCAGCAGATTTCTAACCAGGAGATCGGTCTGAGCCGACGTAAATGCGTTTCAGTGCCCCCCAGCCGGCGGCACGCAGCTTCTCCCGGAGCTGCGGAGAAACCACGCCTACAGCTTCCAGGCAAAATCTCGCAACGAGCACTGGATCCAATATCCATGCAAGCAGATGAAACAGTGTCCTACCCAGCGGCGCTGTCCGCCTGTGCCGATAGGTAATCGCGACGAGGTGTTTTACCCGCCTCGACAATTCAAAAGCGTTCGCGGTAGAGCCATCGGGATTCTGCCAAGCCAATCGTTCGGAGTTTGGCAATCGCACCGAGCGCGTCGGATGGTCACGGCTGTATAGTATCGCGTTGGGCGCGTGAACAAACGGCCCGAGAATGGCCATCTCGGCCAGAAGCGCACAGTCGGACCCATAATAAGGTTTGTGCAATGTCGTTTTGAGCAGAGAATCTCGGCGCCAAAGGCCAAACATGGCCGCATCCCATCCGTGTGCGGCAACCACCTGCCGGAAGCGGGACGCGGGCGACGATCCTCCCATATCCGGCCGCACCCGTTCGACATAAGAAGTTAGCTGACCGGTTTCATCGATCCCCAGCAGTCGCGGGTAGGCAATGACGTGGCGGGCATTCGCGTCAAGTGCACGCACGCAGTCTGTCAAGAAACCACTGCTCAAGAGGTCATCGTGCGCGCACCATTTGAAATATTCGCCTGTGCTCAGCTGGAAAGCTCGATTGAAATTGGCACCAGCGCCCAAATTGCGTGCGTTTCGGACATAGCGGACGCGCTTGTCCAGCCTCTCGAATTCCAGACATATATCGGCTGTTCTATCTGTCGAAGCATTGTCGGTGATGACGAGTTCGAAATCACCGAAATCCTGCTCGAGGATCGACCGGATCGCCTCGGCGACGAAATTCTCGCCGTTGTAGACCGGCATACCAAGGGACACTTGCGGCGACTTGGGATGTTCCATTTTCAGGTTCTTCTTTGATGAGAGCGCAATCAGACCGCGACGACTTCCGGTCGCAGGTCCAGCGCAATCAAGGATTGCGCCACTTCGTTCAGGTATATCGGGTTCATGACGATGACGAGATCAGGCGGAGTGTCCAACAGGTCGCTTGGCGCGATGACCGGGTGACCGGTACCGGGCGTAAACTTGCCTTGCTTGTAGGGGTTGATGTCGACTGCTGCCCAGACTTCGTCTCCAAGCTGCAAGGTCGTCAGGAACGACACTGCCTTGGAGCCGCCGCCCCATAGCACGACCCGCCGGCCGGCGGCGTGCGCGGCGCGAATGCGCTCCTGCCAGGAATTCTGAGCGGCTCGCACGCGGGCAGGAAAGGTTTCCGCCAAACGGTGCATCACTTCCAGGTCGTGCTCGAGCGGTAGTCTCGGCGTCGTCCGGCCGGCCGACGGCCGAGCGTACTGAACGATGTACTGGTTGTCATAGACGAGTTCCAGATCGGTAACGTCGAAACCTTCCTGGCGAAACAGGCGTGCGTGCGCGCCAGGACTAAAATAGGAGCAATGCTCGTAGTAAATGTCCCAGAACGCGCTCTCTACGAGCACACGTTTGGCATCAGGCGTCTCGAAGACCGCCCAGTCCTGGGTCCTTTTGCCGATCATCTTGCGGATCAGCCGCACGAAACTCGACACCGAACTTACGTGTTCGAGCGTGTGGCGACAGAGGACCATATCCGCCTGGAGATGCTGGTAGTCTGGTCCGAAATAGTCGACGATCATCTTGACGTCGCCATACTCATCATTGCGGCCTTTGTCGGCTCGATAGGCTGGATCAATGCCGAGCCCGGTGGCGCCGCCCGACATGCAAAGTTCGCGGAGAAATTCACCCTTGCCGCAGCCGATCTCCAACACGTGCTTGCCGGCAATCGCACATTTTTGTGCAATCTCGCGTGCAAGTCCCTTCGCGAAACCGTTGAAGGTGCTGGAAAAATGCTGGGATTCCTCGAAATTGGTCGAGTAACCCATGATCGATTCATCAAAGGCCCTGTTGAATATGAATCCGCATGCCTCACAGAATGCGAGGTCAAGGTCGCGGCGGGGAAAGGCGTGGGCTTCTCGGGCCGAGTTCAGCAGGACGCAACTATGCACCGGGATGGATTCGACCCGGTAGATTGACCGGCTGACCGGCGCCGAGCAGCACGGGCACGCGGTCAGTCGAAGCGCTTTTCCGTTGCTTGCCATGTGAAGGTCAAATGAATTCATTGTAGAATTGGCTCGACAAGAGAACCGGTGATATCGCGCGTCGAGCTTTCGGCTCCGAAGAGTTCATTGTACTCGGTTGCGCGAGCGAGTTGGACAGACTGGGCCAGGCCAAAGGCGTCGAGTATCGCCAGGTCGAACCTTTCCTCGGAGAACCGGGTCGCGTTCATACGACAGGCGTGCGGCGTAATGGACACCGCATTTTTCTCGAACAGATCAATGGCCCCAGCTACGGAATCGATGGTTTGACGGTCGAAGAGCACACCTGTCGGATGGGCGCTCTCGCCAAGCGGCCGGACAATGTCGCGCGCGCCGCCGCGGCCGAAGGCGATCAATGGCGTGCCGCACGCCTGGGCCTCGGCAAGCGTTATTCCGAAATCTTCGCATCCAGCGAACACCATCGCACGAGCATTGGCGATTTTTTCGATGTATTCATGCCGCGGCAGATAACCGGTGAAGATTATGTTAGGGCCGGCAAGCGATCGCAGATGCTGGGATTGTACTTCGTCGCCGACAACAACCAGGCGACGCGACGGCGTTTTGCTGAACGCTTCGATTATCAGATCCGTACGTTTATACGGGGCGTGGAACGCGGCCGTGACGTAGTAGTCATCCTTGTTGACGACGAGATCAAGATCCTCGATGGCGACGGGCGGATGGACGACCCGCGCGTGACGGCCGTAAATCCGCTCGATTCGAGAGCGGACATAATTCGAGTTCGCCAGCATCAGGTCAGGACCGTGCGCCGTTCTCGTGTCCCAGGTCCGCAGCCTGTGAAGCATGTAGCGAAAGGCAAGACCCTTCGGGCCAAATCCCAAGCGGGCCTGTTGCAAATAGGAGAATTGCTCGTCCCACGCATACCGCACCGGACTGTGCACATAGCATAAATGTGGTTGGTCCGGGCGGGTCAGAACGCCTCGAGAGAATGCGGCTGACGAGGAAATCACCGCGTCATAACCCGTGACATCAAATTGTTCGATCATAAACGGACAGAGAAAGAACAGTGACCGGTAGTACTTTTCCACGAACGGAAGTCGGTTCATGCCGGAAACGTGGAAAATTACGCCTGGAAAATACTCTTCCTTGATCTCCGTCGGAAGAAAATCGAACAGGGTGAAGACCTCGGCTCTCGGAAAAATCTTGCAGATCCGGGCAAGGACCTGCTCGCCGCCGCGAAAGTTCGGGCACCAATCATGCACGACGGCGATGCGCGCGTTGCGGTCGATGCCGGCAAACGGCGTCTTGCTGATGGATCGCAATTGTTTGGTATCCCGGCCCACCATGGTGGTTGCTTTCGGCTGTCGCACATGGCGCATGCATTGCCCTCCCGGAATGTTGGCACCTTTCCGGAATTCTTGTTGCCCGGATGCTCAGCCACTGTGTGTCGTCCGTCCCGTCCAAACAAGCTGCCTATCGGGTTAAGCGCCGCACCCTCCCGTGGCTGGACGTACTCCAACGGGGTACGCCTCCTACTTCGATGGGCCTAAGCACGCATCGACGGTAACCTTATGCGCAGGCTGTATCGGCGCGCTTGGTGGATTACGATGGTGGTGCTCCGATTTCGGGAGCCATCGTGGAAGCGTTACTTATGTCTACTGGCCTGGACGGAGACTTAACTGCCGGGACCACTATCTTCGGGAATCCAATGTAGAGGTAAAAATGCACGAACTGCCATTTTTAGTTGAGAACGGCACTTGCTCAAGTAATCGAGCCCGCTGCATGGATACCCTGACCAATCGGCGCGACGCCTGGCGCCTTCTCCACGTGGTGTTGTCGGCAGGGCTAGGCTTGGCCTGTATGTTGAGTACTTCGGCTGTGAATGCCAAAGAGTATGTACTCGGGCCGCAAGATAAGATCCGCATCAAGGTCTACGAATGGCGGGCGTCGCGCGACACGATTTTTGCCTGGGCTGCTCTCAACGACGAATACACGGTCGGTCCCAACGGCTCCATTTCGCTGCCGCTGGTCGGCGAAATCAAGGCTGTCGGTCTCACAGCCGGCCAAGTTGCGAATTCGATCGGCGACAGCCTCATGAAAAGTGTCGGCCTTGCCCGAAAACCGAATACGGCGGTGGAAATCGTTCAGTTCCGACCGTTCTATGTTGTCGGCAAGGTGACGCAGTCGGGAGAATTCCCATACCGGCCCGGGCTGACCGTCTTGCAGGCCTTGAGCATCGCGGGCGGGTTGCGGACGCGAGAGGACAGGGATGCCAGGTTCGAGCGCGAAGTGATCCAGGGCCAAGGGGATGTGAGCCTGCTCAGACTGAGCGAGGCCAGTCTCCTCGCTCGCAAGGCGCGACTCGAGGCGGAACTCTCGCATGCCAGCGACATTCAGTTTCCGACCCAGTTGACATCGCGCACTCAGGACGACGTCTTTGCCATGCTCTTGAAGCAGGAGCGCTTGATCTTCCAAGCGCGCAGTGAGGGATTGGACACTCAGGTCAAGGCGCTTCGTGGTCTGCGCGAGTTCCTCCAGAAGGAACTTGCCTCGCTGGAAGCGCAATTGGTTTTCCTCGACAAGCAAATCGGCTCAATCCAGAAAGAGTTGACAGCGGTTTCGACGCTTGTCGTCAAAGGTCTTGCGGCTGCGCCGCGCGAGTTTTCTCTGGAGCGGGCCCTTGCCCAGGTGCAGAGCGAGAGGTTGTCGGCGGAAACCAGTCTGCTGCGCGGGCGTCAGGAAATCAGTAAAACAGACATATCAATTCTCGCGCTCCAGGAGGGACGCAAAAATGAGGTAACGATCAACCTGCGCCAAACGCAAGCTGAGCTCGATGCTATCGAAAGCAAGACAGAAACAGCAAGGCGGTTATTGTACGAGTCAGCGGTATCTGCCCCGGCCCTTCTTGCCCGCCGAGCCGACGCGGAGCTGGCTGCGCCGATCTATACGATTTTCCGGCTATCGGCGGATGGTGCGACAGTGCAAATCCAAGCTAACGAAACGAGCGCGATCGAGCCCGGAGACACGATCAAGGTTGAAATACCACTGGCTGCGGATGAAACGGGCGCGCTGGACCTGACATTGAGCGAGCGGCACAAGGCGCCGGGACTAGAACTCAAGGCAGAAACCGCCGGCAATACTGTAGGCATCCCGTAGCCTTCCGTGCGGGCTTTGCTGGAATGATTAGGTAAAGATGTAGATGTTGCGGCCGCGCTGGCGACCCGCACATAGGTCTGGCGCAATCCAGCCCCGCCCGTTTGGCCAGCCGCACCAGCCGTCCGTGGGCCCGGTGGATGAGCTTGGCGTCGGTCGGGACCATCACGTTCTTCGACTGCACGGTCGTGTCCACGGTCACTTGGCACGTGTCGGTCGTCTTCATCGCCCCGGCCTTGACCGCAATGCTGAGGCTTCCCTGCAGAAGCGCGACGATCCGCTCCTCGCCCCATGCGGCTGCGCCAGGGCGTCATCGACGAGCGGTCGAAGTATTAGCGATCCGTTCCTTCACCGAGTGCGGTCGCGCTTCTATAACCTTTCGAGGGCCTCGTGGTGCCTTCAAAGGCAAGACCCTTACGAGGCACTCCGAGAACACTTAAAAGCGACGCGTGTGGGCGTACTCAAAGGCGTCAGTCCATCACAGTGTTGGCAGGCGAACAAGCGTCGTAATAGGCCTCCGCCAAGCCATCTCGTGCGTTGCGGGCAATGGATTGTTCACAAAGTGCCATTCTATCGCGATCCTCTCGATTAATCTGGACAGTTCCATTGGAATGCGTTCGGTGATCTCCCGCTCGAGCACCTCGATGTCGATCTTCAGCAAGTCAATTCGACTGTGCTTTTTAATGACCCTCTCGAGCGCCTTGTTTGAATCAACGCACTGAACCGTCATCTTGTCGGCGAGAGGCTGGCCGATGCCGCCATAGCGTCCGGATGGCTCCCACCCGAACTCAACGGTTCCGTTAGCATAGCCTACCGCCACTGGATTGAGCTCGAAATGACCTTCGAACGCCTTCAAGTTCTGTTTGAGGCGCTCGATATTCTGTGGCAGAGGTTCGAAGCAGTAGACGAAGTTACCCGAGTTCCTAGTCAGGAAGTAAAGAGCAGATATGCCGACGTTCGAGCCAAAGTCGACGATAACTTCCTTCTTCCTGCTGTCTCCATAGTCGCCCCTGAAGAATATCTCGTTTATTGTGATGACGTCGTCGGCATTGAAGGCAGTAACCTTTGCCTTCCCGGTGGGTGTCGAGATCACGTATGACACAGGGTATTCACCTCCGCCCAAGGACAGGTAGCGACGGAGGAAATCAATTGGACGGTTGCATTGTCCGAGTATTTTGGCGACAGCCGAAATGTTCTGCGGGTTCATCAAGCCTTTGAAAATCGCGTGCACCGATCGGTGGTGACGCGCCTTTTGGGCCGTTTGGATTATCGTCATGCCATCCCCCTGTCGATGAGCTTGGGAAGCGCGCACGCCTCGCCGCAAGTGGAGGAAACGGCGCAAGGAAAGTCAATTTGGCCATGCGAGGTATGGGCTAGAGGTCGAAGGGCACTGCGTCGCGGAAGAACTCCTCGCCGGTGAGATACTGGAACTAAGGGGTCTCCATCAGCGCTCGCACAGCACCTCATCCGACAGGTTGAAGGTGTGCTTGAGGATCGCCAGCCCCGCCATCAGCCGGGTCGGCAGCGGCGGCGTGCCGGGGCCGTCCGAATAGACGGCGCCGAAACGCTCCTCCAGCACCGGCCAGTCGATCGCCTGCGATCAGGGAGATTGGTCCGGCATCCTTGCCGCGCTTGCCATTTAGCAGCGATGTCGGCGAGCACGAAGAACTTGCGACGTGCATGCACCCAGCACAGCGCCTGGGTCAACGGACCGGGGCCACGACGTGATCACTTCGATCTGATGCTTCGTCACAGGCTACTCCTAGTGATTGCACTAGTCCTAGTGCAATCACTAGGGATTGGCAGCCGTCAACCTACCTCAGCGAGCCGGCCGTCACCGTGGGGATATGGCGCCCGAGTATCGCGGCTGCCTTCAACAACCAGGATCCGGCTGACAAGAACGACAGCAAGGGGAACCAAGAAGATGATACCGGGGTCGGCGCTGCCGCTTGTCAGCGACCCCGCGACAAGCGCCGACAAGGCGCAAGCCCGAACACTCGAAGCAATTGCGTCGACCTCTCGATCGACGTGACCTCGCCCCGACAGCCCCCGCACCAGCATTGTCAACAGGATCGCCATCATTACGGTGCCGAACAGCCCCAACTGGGAAAGCAGCGCTATCGGCCAACTCGAGGCCCGCGAACTCCCCAGTCCGATCCCCAGCCCGCCCGTATCGAAGAAGGACTGCAGACTTTTATAATTCCAGTAACTGCGCTCCTGACCTGAGGCTGACGCAGCTTTATTGATCACCGTGCTGTCGACAAGCTGCAATACAGGATCGAAGATATGAGGGTAGTACAGAATTGCGGCCAGCCCGGAGAGGAGCAGCAGCGGTATAAGCGCGACAAGCAGTGCCTCCTCCGATCTCAGCCGACCTGAAGCGAGCGACTTCACGATGGAAATGACTACAGGCACAGTCACGATCGCAAGACCCACGTAGGCGGTCGATGACGTCGACAGCAGCAGTAGAATAAACAGGGACGTTGCTAGCGCCAATGCAAGCTTTGATCCGGTCTTCCGCCAATAGGTAAAAGTAAACGCGAGTCCTCCCAGCGATACTCCGCCAAACGCCGATGCCTCCGAAAAGGCCCCTGCAATCCGCCAAAACCCGGCTGTCGTAACATGGGTCAGCATGCTGTAGTTGGCGGTGCGGATCGGGGCAAGGATGTCACCGGCGCCACTGATCTTGCCTAGCAAATCCAGGACGCCCATCGCCGCGTGCAAGCTGAACCATAGGAAGAAGCCCCGCCGGATGTCCGCTAACGTGCCGCTGCGCTGAAGCAGCAGACAGGTCGCCAGGAAGGTCAACCCGCCCAGAATAAAGTACCCCGCCTGAGTGATATTGGCGGACACCGGCGCTAAGGCCGCTTCGTAGACGCCCCTGGCCGTGCGGGACGAGACGAAGGCGCTCGTCTGCCCTGCAAAGAGCCTCGGAAACAACAGCGCTCCGATGCAGACATAGATCATCAGCGCGCAGACGATCCATGCGGCACCTATACGAACGAAGACCGCCCCTATTTCCCTCCAGATTCCCCGTCGAGCCAGCGCGGCTACTATTACGAGCATAGCAAAGACGGTAAAGATAAGCGGCGATGAACCGCCAAGCGAGGTTAGTGTCCCGATTGACGTCGCACCAAACGCCAGAGAGGCAATCAACGCAGTGATCAGCGACCAGCGCATATAGACGACGAGGGCCAGGATTCCCGTGCAAATCAGAGCCCCAACGACGGAAACCTGCATTTCACACTCCGACGATCAATGATCCAGACCCTGACGATCCCCAAGCGAACCTAACGTAACAAGGGCTGTTGTACCGAACGTCAGTGCCCTTAGAACTTGACCCGCTTAAAAACACCCTCAGGCATCGCGGCGATTACCCCCATGACAAGACGCCAGCTTCTTCTCACGTAGATGATGTCGCGGTGCCGCGATTCCGCAGCCTCGTAGATGGCTTCGGCTACTTCATCAGGTTCTGCCGTTAAGAACGGCGACAGTTTCATCCCGTCTGTCATCCGGGTCCGGACGAAACCCGGCATGACCGTCACCACCCTCACGCCTGAGTGCCACAATCGACCTCGAAGCCCCGACAGGAAAGCAGTCAATCCGGCTTTGGCGGAGCCGTAGACATAGTTGGAGGCGCGGCCGCGGTTTCCGGCGACTGAACTGACACCAACGATGGTGCCGGTGCCCCGCTGCTCGAATCGGTCCGCCAGCATGCCAAGGAGAATTGCAGGCCCCTCAAAATTCGTGCGGAGTGACAATGAGGCGTATGCCGTGTCGGCAACCGCTCTCGACTGGGTTGGAAGCATTCCCACCACGCAGACGACTGTATTGGGCAATGTGCCGAGTGAATCGATGAACGGCCCGAACGACTCCGTATCCAAAATGTCGAGGCGGCAAAGTTCGGCCTTGGCCTGCGAGGCGGTGAGAAGGTGGTTGACCTCCCGCAGGCCTTCTTCGCCGTTTCGGGCCGTAAGGATCACTTTCCAGCCATGCTCGGCATAGACGAGGGCAGTTGCCCTCCCTATGTCCGAAGTGCCGCCTATGATCAAGGCGGTTCCCGGTTGTGTCGTCATACTGCGATCCTTTTCGATAACATCGATGCGAGCCGTCCTTCGGCCCCAATCGCGCGGCGCTGCTGACGAAATACGGAAAGGTTCGGATAGCCCGCCTCGAATGTTTCGGGCCGCTGGCGGGCGTCCTTAGCCAGATAGAGCCGCCCTCCCCCTTCGACGACCAAGCGGTCCAATCTGTCAAGAAGTGAGAAGATGCTGTCGGATACTGGAAAATCGAGAGCCAGCGTGACTCCCGGCATAGGAAATGAAAGCTGGCCGCCACCTTTGCCCAAAGTCTTGAGGACGGCAAGGAACGATGGGTCCCTCGTTGTGGCAATTTCCCCCATGATTTCAGGCAAGACGCGTGACGCAGTCTGATGGGGGAGAACGAACTGGTATTGCAGGAACCCGCGGCGGCCGTAGAGCCGGTTCCATTGGTCAAGGCCGTCCAGGGGGAAGAAATAGGATTGCCACGAAACCAGTTCATCCTTGGTGCGTGCGCGGGCGTAACGGAGCGCATTGAAGGCTCGGATGGAGTGTCTGTTGAGAAGAAATCCCGGGGCATCCAATGGCACAGCAATCCCGCGACCACGGGTATTCGGGTAGATCGGTGCACCCGGCTTTCTTTCCTGGAGAGCGTCAGAGCTGACATGTTCGCCGAGGTAAACCAGCGAGCGGCCAAGCGCGTTTCCCCTGGAAAGGCAATCGACCCAAGCTACGGCATAGCTGGCGCCTTCATTAGCAGTCAGTAGCTGGACGGCCGATAATATATTCTCGGCTCGTACAGTGTTCTGCCTCATCCATCCTGTTTCGACCTTGATCAACCGGATCGTGGCCTCGACGATCGTTCCAGTCAGGCCCATCCCCCCAATCGTAGCTTTGAAGAGGTCAGAATTTTCATCCCGGGAGCATCGGACCGTCTGTCCCGAGGGAAACATCAGTTTCAGCGCTTCTACATGATCGCCAAAGCCCCCGACCCAATGATGGTTTTTGCCGTGAACGTCCGCAGCAATCATGCCGCCGATCGTGACGAAGCGCGTGCCCGGTACCACGGCAGGGAAAAACCCTCGAGGCAGGAACCTGTCGATTAGGTCAGCTAGCAACACACCAGCTTCGACTGTCAGTAAGCCCGAGGTCTCGTCGAAACCCGTCATTCGGTCGAAGCGACGCATATCGAGCGTCACTCCTGCACCGATACCGGCGTCGCCATATGAGCGTCCATTGCCTCGCGCCACGTAGGTCGGTATGTGCCGCTGCAGCATCGCCAGTTCGTGAGGAGTTCCCGGGCTGACGACGTTGCTGCTGTGCCTTGGATACCGTCCCCACCCGCTTAGCTCCACTGTGGCCTCCCGGAACGGAAGGTATATCTGCTATCGAGGGCGAATTTGGTTGCATAGCCGATGGCATGTCGGAGAACGGCTGCCGTCTGGATGACTGCGAAAGCCACATCACGGGTCGGGTATGTCATGAATTGAAGGGAACGCATTTCGTTACACCTTTTTGCGCTCCCCTAGACCGCCGCCACGACAGCTAGTCCGGCAATGAGGAAGGACAGCAGGCTGTTTCGGTCGGTCATCGCAAACACAATCGGATCCTCGGTCATGCTGCGCCTGTGGGCAATCATCACCAGACGGCTGATCCAGTAGATGAGTACGGGGCAGACGAACCAGAGCATTTGCGGCCGTTGGTAGAGCACGTTCACGTCCGGCGAGGATATGTACAGCGCGAACACGGTGACGGAATTGTACCCCGCGGCCGCTGCAAACGCGGCAACCACGCCGAGATCCTCGAACTTGTAGTTCCGGTTCGAAGGCTCGGAGAGTTGGAGATCTAGGCGTGTGGCAAGTTCGGCATATCTCTTGACCAGCGCCAACGCCAAGAAAATGAAGATAGCGAAGGTCAGAAGCCACGGCGAGACGTCCACTCCGATCGCGATAGCCCCGGCAATGATGCGCACTGTGTAAAGCATCGCCAGCGTAACGACGTCGATGAGCATCTTGCGCTTGAGGTAGAACGTATAGGCCGTGGTAAGGGCGAAGTACCCAAGGAGGACGGCAAAGAAGGCAGGGGAGACACCAGCAGCGAGGATGAATGACGCAAGGAAAAGCAGTGGCGCGGCGAACAGAGCGTGGATCAGTGGAATTTTTCCGTCGGCCAATGGCCGAAGCCGCTTGGTCGGATGCATCCTGTCGGCCTGCAGGTCAACGAGGTCGTTGATGATGTAGACGCTCGAAGCGCAGAGGCAGAAGCTGACGAAGCCAATCCCGAGCACAACCAGGTTCGCGGGAGTGAGTTGGTGCGAAGCCAGCAAGGGAACCAGCAGAAGAAGATTTTTCGAGTATTGGTGCATCCTCAAGAGGTGCGCCCATGTCCGCCAGCTTGGTTTCTCGTCGGTCAGGTATTTCGCTTCGACAGGCATTGCCGCAAGCCTTCTGGACACCCGTCCAGATACCCGGATGCCTATTGCCTTTCCGCATTTTGACCAGACGGCCAGGTCGTCGGCGTCGTTGCCGATATAGTCGAACCCCCCCTCGCCGAACGCCTCGACAAGCTTGGCTGCCTTCGTTTTTCCAGTGCAGTTCGTCGTCGCATCCGATCCAACGTGTCCGTCAAAGACACCCAAATGATCTGCAACAGCCCTCACGACGCGTTCGGTTGCGGCAGATGCCAGATAAACTGGCCGCCCGTCTTTCTGCGCTATTTCAATCTCTTCGAGCACAGCCTCGTCGTATGGAGGTGCAGACGCGTCGAAGTCGAGTGACGAAGCAGCGTAATGTTTCAAGGCAGCCTTGCCACACCTCAATGCGTTGAACATGCCGATCGCAGACCGAGGCCGGCACGCAAGTTCTGACAGGGCGGTCTCTATCAGGAGGTCTGAACGGACCAACGTGCCGTCCATATCGACAACGAGCGGGCGACGCCGAACCGATTGCGACCGGCAGGCCGCCATATCTTCAACGTGTATCGATTGATCCGCCATTTGCGCTTCTGCCCACTCTGCAGGTTCCAGAGGAGAGCATGCGCTTCTGAATCAGCGTAGTGCGC
This sequence comes from Mesorhizobium sp. L-2-11, assembly GCF_016756595.1. Lineage (NCBI taxonomy): Bacteria > Pseudomonadati > Pseudomonadota > Alphaproteobacteria > Hyphomicrobiales > Phyllobacteriaceae > Mesorhizobium > Mesorhizobium sp. L-2-11. The sequence continues at coordinate 5,141,881 of NZ_AP023257.1, forward strand.
AAAACGGAGTAAATCGATACCACAATTGTGTAGGTTTTCGACAAGACATAATCAAATATAATGCGTTGTGATGGCGCTAGCTTGGCCGCACAAAGGTTTTGACGTTAGGAAGTTCACGTCGAACTGGTCAGGGTGATATTTGGAATAGCGATAACTCGCTTCGGTACCTGTATGTGCATGAGCTCTGAAGGCCGTATTCATCACGGTAAGCAATCAGCATGCCTGTCGTGGCTTCGAAGTTTATCCTTGATAATTGTGGCGGGGCGGCAGCAATGGCCTATGAGAATTCCCTACATATCGACTCTGGAACGGTCCCTCAGCGTTCGACGACCTCACATGATCGGATCGACAAGACAATTACTCTCTTTTGTGTCTTGACTGCCGTTTTGACGGGGACGGCGCTGCGTTGGCTAGTCAACGCAGATGAAGCACTCTGGTATGATGAGGTGTGGACCGGAACGATTGCGATACAGGATTGGCGCGGAGCACTTGAGATTCTCGGAATCGATTTCAACGCTCCCCTTTTCTACCTGTCTGTCTGGGGTTGGGTCCAAATCTTCGGCTCGTCTGATGCCGCAATTCGTGCGCCTGGCCTGATTGCGACCGTCGCGGCGCCGTGCGTGGCGTGGCTTCTGTTACGCGGACGGATGCCACTGCATCAAAGAGCGCTGTTCACGATCATCGTTGCGCTGTGGATTCCCGGCTTGTATTTCGCTCAGGAGGCGAGAAGCTATCCATTCACGGTGCTCGGCGCCGTGTTGGAAACCGTCTTCTTCTTTCGTGCGCTCCGGAGCAAGGGCGCTCGCGGCGATATTGCCGGGTGGGCGCTGTCGGGTCTGTTTCTCGGACTGACCCATTACACGACGTTGGTTATGTCGGCAGTCCAGGGCATCACGCTGCTCATTCTTTTTTGGCGAACGCGGCTCCTCTCGGTCACCTTTGCGGGCCTTGCGTACACAGTAGTTCTCGCGGTGTTCCTGAGTCACTACGAAGCCTTTGTGCGTATAACCAATTTTGAGCACTTTTGGCTCAAGCCCCTGACTTTCTACGATCTCGGGCGTGCCCTGCAATTCCTGGCGGGCGACATTTTTGTCTTTCTCCTTCTGGTCTGCGTTGTTGGGGTGGCGCTTCTTGTCGATGCTAAGAACACCGCGGATGAAGGGGCGCGGCGCGGCGGCGATGCACTCACAAATGTCGCGGAGCTGTGGACGGCTCGGTTACACAATGCCATTGGATCTCCGGTATTCCTGACGGCTGTGGTCAGCTTTCTAGGGTTATCCCTTTTCCTCTGCATTGCAGTTTTTCGACCTATTTTCATGCCTCGTCTCCTCATCCCCTTTGCACCCGGTATCTTTCTGGGCTTGATATGGATCATCGATGCGATGCCTAGCACTCGCTTGCGGGCAGGCTATGCGACCGTTGCCATCTTCTTTGCAGGAGCCTTACTCTGGGGCGCCCGAAGTGCCGCAGAAATTGACAAAGTCCTGACGTGGGAGCACGAAAGCGCCATTTTGAAGGACGCTGGAGTCTCAGAGGTCTTTTTCTTCCTCGATCAAGGCTTCCCAACCCCCTATCCCGAATTTCTACACACCAAAGTGTTCGGCTTCTACTTTTCCCGTGTTGGCGCCGAGGTGAGTGTTCGGGAGTTCGTTCCGGATTTTCAGGGATACTCCGATCCGCGGCCCCATTTTGTTCGCTTTCTCAGCGAAAAGCCTGGGCGTGGTCTGATCTGGACCCTCTTTCCGGGGCCGACGTCTGACCCAATCCCGTCCGGCTCCGATGGCATGATGAAGCGTATTCGCGAGCGCGGGTTCTCGGCAGCATATGATCATAAGGTCATGGAGGATATTGAAGGAGTCACGTGTCACGCGACAGGGACCGCAGCGTACCCGAAATATGTCTGCTACTCCGCTACCAACCAACCGGCACCTCATTCAGAACGACGGGAGAATTGAGGCAAACGTCTTAGAACAGCCCATCACCCATCGAGGTCAACTGTCGCGCGCGAGACGCTATGACTGTGGGTGTGAACTATCCGACGTGAGCATCATTGGACATAATCGCTTACCTGAGAGAGGAGAATATCTGGCTCATCGTAGCCTTTCAAAGGAGTGACGATGAGACAGAAGCCTGAACTTAATTGCAGCATGGCAAGAATCTTCAATCGGATGAACGTATGAGCCAGAAAATAGTAGTTACTGGCGCAGCCGGGCTTGTCGGCCAGAACCTCATCGCCAGGCTGAAGCTTAAACCTGGCATCGGTATAATAGGCATCGACAAGCATCCGGCGAACACGGCACTTCTACGGAAGATACATCCGGAAATCGAAGTGATCGAGGCGGACCTGTCCCAGCCCGGACGCTGGACCGATGCGCTCGCGGACGCCGATGCCCTCGTCCTCAATCAGGCACAAATTGGCGGCTTGAGCGAGCAGGAGTTCATACAAAACAATGTAACTGCGACCGAGAACATCGTGGCGGCGATGCGTGTCCACCGGATGCCGTATTTCGTCCACCTTTCGTCGTCGGTAGTAACCTCGCGGGCAAATGACTTCTACACCAAGACCAAAACCGCCCAGGAAAGGCTCATAGACAGTGTGAGCGACATCGGGCACGTCGTGCTCCGGCCCACGCTGATGTTCGGGTGGTTCGATCGCAAGCACCTCGGATGGCTGCGGAGATTTATGGACCGTACGCCCGTCTTCCCGATTCCGGGCGACGGTCAGTTCATTCGCCAACCCCTCTATGTCGGCGATCTGGCAGCCATCATCACCTCAAGCTTGGAGCACCGGATAACTGGAACCTACGACATCTCTGGTCTGGAGCAGATCCATTATGGGGAGATGATCAGGCTCGTTCATACGATCGTAAAACCGAAGGCGAGAATCGTTCACCTACCGTATGGCGTGTTTTGGTGGCTCTTGTTCCTTTACGCCAAGTTCAACAAGAATCCTCCGTTCACCACGTATCAGTTGGAGGCATTGGTCATCCCCGAAACCTTTCCAGTCATAGACTGGGAGAGCATTTTTGACGTGAGGGCGACACCGCTTCGTGAGGCTTTGAAAGAAACTTTCCTCGATCGCCGTTTCGCCGACGTCGTCTTGGACTTCTAGGAAACGAGAATGAGCAATGTCATCGTGATTGGCGCTGGCCCAATGGGCTTGGCTGCGGCGCATAGAGCGGCCACTGAGGGTCATGAGGTCCATATCATAGAGGCTGACGACCGACCAGGCGGAATGGCCGCGCACTTTGATTTCGGCGGACTTTCCATCGAGCGTTTCTATCATTTTGTGTGCAAGTCCGACACAGCGACCTTCGCCCTCATGGATGAACTTGGCATTGGCGACAAGATGCGCTGGACGCCGACATCCATGGCCTATTACATGAAGGGGAAGATACATCCGTGGGGCGACCCGTTCTCGCTCCTTTCTTTCCCCCACCTCAGCTTAATTTCTAAGCTCCGTACCGGGCTGCAGATGTTCCGGACAACGAAACGGAAGAATTTCGCCTCGATCGAAAGCCTTACTGCGCGGCAGTGGCTGGAACGGGGATCCGGCAAGGCTGTCTATGACACGTTGTGGAAACGACTGATGGAGCTGAAGTTTTACCAGTTATCCGATGACATCTCGGCATCCTGGATTGCCACACGGGTAAAGCGCGTCGGTAGTTCGCGTCGCTCGATATTTCAGGAGGAGTTAGGCTACATCGATGGCGGGACACAAACGCTCGTGGATGCACTTGTTGGTGCCTTCGTCAAGAAAGGCGGCAACCTCCACCTTTCGACACTTGCCGAAAGAGTGGAGACGGTCGATCAACGGGTGACAGGTGTCACAGCAGGCGGCCGCTTCTTCGCTGCCGACGCCGTGATTTCCACGATTCCGACGCCGCTTGTTTCCAACCTGGTACCAGATCTACCTACCGAGTGGCGGGAGAAGTATGACGCGATCCGAAATATTGGTGTTGTATGCGTGCTGTTGAAGCTCAAGCGATCCGTAACCCCCAATTTCTGGCTCAATATAGTCGACCCGGATATCGAGATTCCGGGTCTGATCGAGTTTTCAAATCTGCGGCCAGTTGGGGATACCATCGTCTATGTGCCCTACTACATGCCTGCGATGCAGCCGAAGTGGAAATGGACAAACCAGCAGTTTGTCGAACAGGCGTTTGGTTACATCCAACACATTAACCCCACAATCGAGAATGATGATCTTGTTGATACGACAGTGGGGCGCTTGCGGTATGCTCAGCCAGTTTGCGAGCCGAATTTCAGAAGTAAGCTGCCACCCATTCAGACACCGATTCTTGGCCTGCAAATTGCTGACACCTGCTATTACTATCCTGAAGACCGTGGAGTTGCGGAGAGTATCCGGTACGGGCAAATGATGGCAGCATCGGTCCCCGAGAGCCTTAAGGTAGCTACGCCTATTAGTGGGTAATCTTCTTTGTTCCCCCTATCGCCCTGCGATGAATACGTCGACGCGATCATGTCTCCACCGAGGCTGTACTATGATTCTTGCCGGTGAGTTCGTCCGCTTCCTTTTTGTCGGTGGATTAGCGGCAGCCGCGAATGTGGGATCTCGCTTGTTACTGGACCTCGCAACTTCATATGAGATCGCAGTCATGTTCGCTTATTTTGTGGGCTTGACGACCGCGTTCGTTCTTAACCGAACATTTGTTTTCGATGCGAGAAACGGACGTGGAAAATCCCAGTTCTTACGTTTCACAATTGTCAATGTCTTTGCCCTCGCTCAGGTATGGCTCGTCAGCGTCGGATTGGCTCGTTGGCTGTTCCCATTGATCGGTTTCCTCTGGCATCCGGAAACGTTTGCCCATGTTATCGGCGTACTCAGCCCTGCGTTGACGAGCTATGTTGCCCACAAGTATTATACGTTCTCTGATTGAAAAAATAAGGACTTGGGGTCAGGACTTGTTGATCAAAGCCAGAAGATCACATCCGGCGTGATCTGGATCGCGAACAGTTGCGTGGGCCTGCTTGCTCATGGAAGCTGCGTCATCGCCGCCGACCGAGCCGAGCAACGACCGCTACTTCGAAAACCTGCGCGATCGCATTCAAAGCCGCGCCAAAGCGCGAGCCGTTGTGTGGACGGCCCCTCTCTTAGCCCCGACGATCGCGAGAAATCGCGAGATTGCGCAGAATGCGAAGCGATGGAAATTCGCCATTGGAGAGGGCGACAATATCGAGATCGCCGTCGACATCGAGGTCAACGGCCCGCGCGGCCACAAAACTGCCGGAGCTAATATACTGCAGGCCTCGATGACCGTTGCCATGGTCGGCGAGGACATAAAGCCCGCCCAACCCAGTAGTACCCGCCGCGATCACATCCGGCGCATTGTCGCTGTTGAGGTCAGCAGCCGACAGAGGCGCAAGATCGGGTGACACTAGCCGCGGCCCATTCGATTCATCGTTTGCGGAGTTTTTGACCCTGGCGTTGACTGTTCGTGGCCAGCCCCCTGCAAGATCGCCTCCAGTGTTGCGCCATGCCAATGCGCCGCAAGCCACATCGGTCACACCATCGCCATCGACGTCGTCTGTTGAGAGGGTGCACGTTTGCTGCCCTGTTTCTATTGAAGCCGCGAGTTCCCATCGGTCCAGAGGCAACCGGTCGCGTGATAAATCGAGCGCATTGATCCAGATGTGAACTGGCGGATTCGTCACCCAATTGGAGCCGTAAACATCAAGATCACCATCAGCGTCGAGATCAGCGAGAACGCCATTGTGGACCCCACCCTGACCGATGACCTGGACCCTCCACATCTCACCACGCCCGTCGATGTTGTAGACAGCGGCGATCAATTGATCGCTAGAGGTATGCATCTGACCTACAATGAGGTCTGGATCGCCATCTCCGTCCAGATCGCCGACGGCCAGGGTGTGCGCCTTCTCGACGAGAGGCAATATTTTGCTGCTTTTCCAATACCCTCGGGGGTTTCCATCCTGAGCTTTGTACCACACGATGTCTGCAACGTCCTCCGAGGATGAATACAAGACGTCGGGTTGGCCGTCTTGATCGATATCCGCAACGACCGTTTTGAAGTTTTGAGGTGCCGGCCCTATCGAATAACTCCGCCAATTGTCCACTCGCGCTTGTGCATATCCTGGATTTTTTACCCAGGCTCCACTTACAACGATGTCCTGTATGCCATCAGCATCGATGTCCCCTATGCCCAATCCTTCCTGACCAATGTCGCGGCTCGTCAAAGGGCGGCCCATCCATGATCCGTCAGCATTCTGGAAAAAGATGATGACGCTTTCTTGCGACCGCGTTGCAATATCCAGACGTTGGTCACCATCGAAATCGGCGAGTTTGACATCCTTGCCCCAACCTCCGATCTCTCCGATCTCGCGACGGAGCCATTGCGCGCCATCGGTAGGGTCTCCGCCTGGCAGTGGATTCTGGAACCCCACTAGATTGGCACCTTCCGGCCCATCAGGAACGACTATGTCAAGATCGCCGTCACTGTCGATGTCGCCCAACGCACCGTCGGTCGTAAACTGGGTTTTGGGTCGTCCGATCAGATATGGACGCCAATCCGGCGCACGATACCAGACCAACGCTTCCTTGACTTCGCCTCCGATCACGAGGTCGAAGAGGCCGTCGCCGTCAATGTCACCAACGATCTTTACGTCGCCGGATCGATCGTCGACGACTTGCATTCGAAATTCGAGGCCATCCCACAGCACGGCCGACAACAGCGACACCGGCTCGCTGGCCGTGAACTTCGTGCACCCCACCATCACGGCCATTGCCAGCAAGCAGGTCCACCAAGCGGCATAGTGCCGTCTCCGCCGTTCCAATGTGCTCAGCATCTGAAGACCTCAATGCTCATGGCGTCGGCTCGAATCGGAAAACCTCAACTAGTCCTTGCGGCCACCGTCCCTCCGAGAATGATCCGGCCTCCAAGTCGTCCGAGCAAAGCACGTGAGGCTTGGCGGCCGTTAGAGGCCCAAAGGGAGTATGTATACCCACGTTTGAGGGCGCAGTCTGGTAAAGCCGGAACCGTGGTCGAGGTTGACATCAAGTGAAGGCGATCGGCTCCTGTGCGATTTGGTCAATGAAGGTTCCCCTTTCGGTCAGGTACCGGAAATATTAAGATCCCGCTAATGTTGTTCGACGATGAGCAAGGACAACATCATTTCTTTGCATGGAGCCATCAGGGCCGAAATCCGCAGGAACCTGACCGATGTCATGGGATTGCACGGCTTCGACTTCGAAGTCGACACCATACTCGACAGTTGGGAAGGCACGATAGATGATCGTCAGGTGCTGGAAGCCCTGCGCATCATTAAACTCGCCGGCTTCATGTTCGACGAGGTTCCGTACAGAGCAGACTGAAGTTGCTGCGTTTGCCCGCCAAGAAGCCAGATCGCTGGCCTGATGAGGGTTGAGCTGCGGAGATCAAGCGTGGACACTCGATGCGATGGCGTCGACCTCCGGGATCGATGCGGCCGCTGCCACCCCGTCCCCCCAAACTTGCCACCAGAAGAGCCGCCAAGGGAGGTTGCCCCGATTGCCGTCTGCCAGAGAGGCAATCAGCGCAGTGATCAGAGACCAGCGCATATAGACGACGAGGCCCATTATTCCCGTGCAATCAGTGCCCCAACGACGGAAACCTGCATTTCATACCCCGACCCTGAGCTAAAAGGTTGGGCTTCACAACAACGAGCGACTCTGATTTCTTGGGGACAGGGTTAGTCTTCGCGGCGTCGATTGACCCTGGGAGGAGGTCGCCGTGTTGCTTGCCATTGTCGGCGTTGCCGGTTTTGCCCTGGCAATAGGGCTTACGCTGCGCGCGCCGGCGCTGATAGCGGCGACCTTGGTGGTGATCCTCGGCAGCATCGCTGTAGGCAGTTTTCTTCAACTGTCTGTTCCAAACACAATCCGCTCGACGTTTTATCTTGTTGTCGTCACCCAAATTGCCTATGTGGTCGGCCTTGCGATTGCCGTGCTGCGGCATCGCCCAAGGCGACAATAGCGTGGGCGACAATCGTATGAGGCCGTTCTGCCGCGCTCCCTGACATAGCCCTCCTTACCATAGGCGAGGTCAGGAGGTCTGATCGAACTTCAGCATGGCCGGTATCGTCCGTAGCAGGATCGAAAGATCGCGGCGCAGAGACCATGCCCCAACGTACTGCGTGTCCAGCAATACGCGATGCGAATACTCGGTCGTGTTTCTCCCGTTTATCTGCCAGAGGCCGGTCAGTCCTGGCCGGGTCTTCAAATATTCGTGCGATGCGGCGCCATAGCGTTGCAATTCGTCGGCAACGACAGGACGCGGGCCGACGCAACTCATGTCGCCCCGCAAGATGTTGAACAACTGCGGCAGCTCATCCAGGCTCGATTTGCGAAGCATCCTTCCGAAAAACAGGATGCGCGGATCGCAGCTCAGCTTCTGGTTGGCCGCCCATTCCTGGGCGGCTTGCGGATTGCAACTCAGATGCCGTTCGAGCACCTCCTCGGCATTCGGCACCATGGTGCGGAACTTGTAGCAATCGAAGGCCTTTCCGTTGAATCCAATGCGCCGGTGAACGAACAGCACCGGACCGCCCGTGGTCGCCTTGATCAGAAGCGGGATCAGAACCAGGATCGGACCGGCCAGGATGAGCGCTGTCGAGGCTACCATCAGATCCAGCAGCCTCTTGGCCCAACCGCCGAGCGGTTGTCGGTTTTCGCTGGGCGCATCGTCGTCAATGCTTGCCGTGCGCATATCCGGCCCAAACGGAACGGCGCCATGGTCATGGCTTGCATTGAGTTGAGGCGACGAAAGGTCCGGCGTGTTCGATCTCACGGCCGCATCGCCTTCACGCCGAACAAGCGATGTCTCGGCGGGCTTGGCTCCGACAAGTAGAGCCCAGCCTTCAACAGCCAGGTCTTCGCACTGTCGCAGGTTGCTTTCGATCACGTTGGACATTTTCCGCGTGCGCTCGATTTCAACTTATCCTTCCATCTTGTCGACGACGGATGATCTCCGGCAAGCAGGGAAAAGGTGGTAGATAGGGGATGTTTGTCGGCGTGGCCTACCCCTTAGTTGCTAGGCCAGGTACGGACGAATGGCTGCTCCGTCCAATGCCTGGCACGGTATCGGAATCGATCGGTCGACCCGTGAGGCCCTGACGGGGGCGCTGATTCACTTTGACGGGCAAGTGTCGAATTGACGGGGCGGTGTCGACTTGCCGCTGGGCTCTAGCTCGACGCCGCCGCGAGGAAGACAGGATGTCAGCGCGGCGCTTGACCTGCGCGCTTCCGGTATCGCCGAGCCGAAACAGTACGAACACGTGTCATCAACACGCCAAGGACGGAGGAATTGGTGTTTTTGAGTGTCTGCGTTAGGTCTTCCAGCTGATCAAGCGACGTCACGCCCCACTGCGCCACCACAATCACGCCATCAAGAAGCGGGCAGAGAGCAAGCCCTTCGGCTCCTGAACTAAACGGTGGGAGCTCAACAATGACGATACTGTAACTACCAACTTCGCTCAGCAATTTCTCCATATTGTCGGGAACAAGCAGATTCGCCGAATTCGACGCATGGTTATTCAGGTAATAAAACGATGTCTTTTCAATAAATCGGATCTGCTTGCCGATGTCTTTAGGGCAGCCGGAATCCCGATCGATCATGTTGAAATCGGACGAAAAGAGCGGTTCGTTGGCCAGTGCCGACTTATCGTCGGCGTTGATCACGAGGGTCGCTGTGCCCGTCGCCCCACACAGCGCCGCCAGATTGCTTACAACTGTGCTCTTTCCGTCACCGGGGGACACGGATGTAATTCCGATGCGACGCCTTGAAGGGGTGGCCCCGGCCAGGCCCATGATCGCCCTGACGCTCCTGAGGCTGCCGCTGAATGAAGAGTCCGGATTCCTGAGCACCTCGTCAAGTCGGCCAAAACCACCCCGCCTGAAACTGACCGGCGGCAATTCTCCAATACAGGCCAGGCCCAGTTCGCGACGGATCTGACGCGGGGTCCTCACGTTCCGATCAAGGCCGCGTCGCGCCACGGCGAACCCGATGCCAGCCACCATTCCTGCAAGCGCGCCAAAGGCGAGGATCAGCGTCTTGCGCGGCCGACTTGCTTTCTTTGGGCTGGTTGCAGAGGTGATGACACGAGCATTGGCGATCAGATAAAGCTGTTGGTCGACCGAGTTCGTATACGCCGCTAGCAGGCTCTCATACATCTTTCGATAAGTATCGGCGGTAACCTCCAACTGCTCCAGCGTAATCTGGTTTGTTGGCTTTCCTTCGCTGAGTGCGGGGTCCTGTCCGGCGACGGACGTCTCGTCCTGACCGATGCTGTAGTCGTGTTTTGCGCGAAATTTCTGGGCGACCCGGGTCGCCCGGTTCATCTGATCACCGACCTCCCGCATCCGCCTTTCCAACCATGCGATGCCTTCGCTAGCCGTTGCTGTTGTCGTCTGCACTTGCTCGCGCACGAACGCTTCCGCCGTGGCGTTCGCGATGCGTGCCGCCAATGCCGGATTCTGAGACTGGAATGTGATGTCGATGGCATAGGAGACACCGACACGCTGGACATCCAGGCCACCGCTGAACATCTCCACCGCTTGACGCCGACGCTCGGATTCCAGCTGCGGGCTGTTCGCCTCCATTCGATCCGGCCAAGGCAGCACGCGATGGAAGAAATCCGTCAGCGCAGCATTGCCGGCATGGAGGCCGCCGGCATCGACGATGCTCATCCAGGCTCTGCGAAACCTCTCGCCGATGGTCGGACCCTCCAAACCCCTGAAGGTTGAATTGTCCATGAGTCCAAGGTCATCGATCACCATCATCGCAATCTTCTGGGAACGCAAAACTGCAAGTTGGCTCTCGACCTGAGCAGTATCGAGCGACAGGTTCACATCGGCCGGTTGCTGCTGAAGGTTTCCGGGTATCTTCGGTTCGATCAGGATCTGGGTGCGCGCCGAATAAATCGGATTCGAGGTAGAAAAGTAGAACGTCGCGCAAACGATTCCGACGACGACGAACGCCAGAATCGAGAAAAGATACTGCCGGGCAAACGAGACAACGTCAGCGAGGCTGATAAAGTCCTGCGGTGCGTCCGCCCCGAGCCATGGCTTGTGAGCAATTGCCGCCGACGGCCGGTCTAGCATGGCTTCATTCCATATCTGCGACAAAAAGAGCGGCGAACTGCAACGGTCGAGCGGCATCGCCACCGATGGGCCCCGGTTCGAGCATGCAGCCGCGCCACTGTTACGATGACAACCGTTTAGCTCGACCGGCCCAACAGGTGGGCGCCAGGAAACATCTCATTGAGCTTGTAGACAACCTCCGTCCTGTTCGTCGCCTTTAGCTTCTTCATGATGTTGCGGATATGGACCTTGACCGTGCTCTCGCGAAGGTTGAGTTCATGAGCGATTATCTTATTCGCCTTGCCACGCCTGAGAGCCTGGACGACCTCTTCTTGCCGCTCCGTGAACACACTCGCCATGGGCCTTGTCAGTTCGACGGTTGTGTCGATTGCCTTGTGCTGGGCAAGCACGCTGCTTGCAGGGACAAATGTGCCACCGGCAAGGACAAGATTTACGGCTTCAACACAGATCTCGAAACGGATCGATGAAGGGATGTAGGCTTTTGCGCCATAATTCAACGCCTTCAGAATCTGCTCGAGATCGTCGGTATCGGCCAAAATCACCACTGGGACCGGGTGGGCCTCATTCACGAGATCGGCGATTTCGCTGCCGGTCCTTGCATCTGTCACCTTTCGGCTGCCCACATTCAGCAGAATGGCCGATATCGACAGTGCATTCTCTTGATGCCGCCACTCTTCGATCGAGCCGAACGACAGGATTTCCTTCCCGATGCCATAGGCGGTCAGGCATTGCGCAAGACATTGTCGGTCAAGCACTCGCTCGTCCAGCAGAGCAAGGCAGGATTCGGTCAAGCCATGTCTTTGAAGATGTATCCCATTCCCGGCCTTGCGCGATACGAATTCCAGTGCACCGGGTGATTTGCTATCCAGTTGAATTGTCGGAACCATGAACCTACTCCCCAAACTCTACCCAACGTTTCGAGACCAGTACGATATGTACTGCAGGCAAATACAATTTCCGCGAACGATGCTCTGTTCGCGTCGCCTTCACTATAACCTCGGGATTTTCCAAGCCCCAACTTGGACAACACTACCCCGTCAATAATGTCTACCGCCAAAAAGATGTGCCTTCACTAATTTAGGTTAATAAAACGTAAAAAATTTTTACCCCTTCACTTGGCCCTAGCAATTTGGTCTAGGAGCGAGGATAGCCAGAGAACACAGCGACTGGAATCTGGGCCTCGCGTTGTTTGCCAGGCGCGGGTGGTCCGTCGGCAAGACAGCCGGCGCCGCGATGGCAGTGCGGCTTCAAGGCGCGTCGCACCACCTTTGCGTCTTGCGCCAGACAAGCGTCAACCATCGATATACCTGTCGTCGAACTCGGCAAACCTCGTTACGCCCAGCCGATCCAGCACGCGGACATGACCTTGGCGGAACTCCAGAAACCCGCGTTCCCGTAGTTCCCGCAGCATTCGATTGACATGGACCGGCGTCAGGCCGAGCGCGTCCGCGAGGTCGTACTGGGTGAGAGGGCATGCAAAGCCAGTGCGGCTGGCGGCGCCGACGCGCTCCAGGCGCGCTCTCAGTTCGAGCAGCAAGTGCGCTGTACGCGCCAAGGCGCTGCGTCGGCCTATATTGGTGAGGTGTTGGGCAACAAGCGCTCGCTGGCGCGCGAGCGTCTCAAGAAAAAGCGAGGCTATGTGGGGCGACTTCGCTGCTCCAAGAGCAAGCGTCTTGGCCGAGGCTTCCAGCACCGCTAGGTCGGTTTGAGCCACAAATGTCTGGAGAGCAGCGCCCGTGTAGGTCTGTGGCAGGACAATGTCGCCCTTCAGGGCAAAGTCCAAAATCTGTCGCTGTCCACCGGCAAGGTCATGAGAAATGCAACCCCAGCCAGACTCGATTATGAAGACGCGATCGCCATCCTCCCCCTGATTGACGATAGCGGTTTCCGCCGCATATCGCTTCGGCACGAAGCCCAGCGCCTTGATGTACGCCTTATCGTCGCTTTTGACTGCGACTGACGTCGGACGGTTTTCATTCTCACTCGATGAAAGGCTTGCAGCATACGTCATTCGATACCCCGCCAATCCTCCCCTAGATACCTCCCTACGCAAAAACGTACTCCAGCTTTAACGTGTTGAGTACCCTGCACAGGCTACAACCATTGGCTGATGTTGCACTGCACTCTCACAAAAAAGCAAGGATCATGCCTGATCGAGCGCAGTAGGACCCGAATTCCATCATAAAGTTCGACCGACTTTCTGCACCATCCATTCGAATGGCGAGGCCACCGGCGGACGCAAGCGCTTGGCGACACCGTGCAACTTTCGAACACGGCACCCTTGCGGATCGCTTACGGCTTTCGGCGTGACTGGCTCGTTCTACCGACAGCAAGGCCAGGCACTGCTGCTGACTTGCGGTCGGGCTGACGTTGTCGGGGGCGACCCGGCGATCGTTCAAAATCGGGCAAAACCTGCCGCTGCCCGATCCATGCAACCTTCTGATTTTCACTCCCCAGATCGAGCAGCACCGGTTCACTCAAGTCTCACCGCTGCAGGTCAGATGCCTCACAAAACCGGCAGGGCGCGCTGGGCGCGGTACGAGAATTCCTCATTGCCGTGACGAGGTTTCAACGGACAAGAGCGTTCGTTCACTGGCTCGGGCCACTTCGGCTCGATGACTAACCTTGGCTGCAGTTCCAGGACCGGAGCGGGCCGATTGACAGCCAGCGACACAAGGGAGGCGAGGTATATACCCCATTCGCTTTAGCTATGAGCCCCCTGATCGCCTCGCAGGTGCGAAGAGACCGCTCGCCACGTACCCGGAAGAGATGTATCCGAAATTGTCGCCAGGCTCGGCGCTGGCTGTTGACGAAGAATGCTACGCGCCGTCTTGAAGCTGGCCGCTCATCGCCATCTTGGCCGCGCCTCGCAAGGGATAGCTGCTTGCGCCGGTGGATGGCGGTGACGCTCCTACGGCTCCACCCGCCCTACTCCTAATTGGTGTTGCCCTTTTTAAATGATGCCGTGCTAATGTTCTAGCCGGCTTGGGAGGTTCCAATCGACCTCATTGCGAATGTTTTCGCCGGCACGTGGGCTGCCGGCGTGCTTGCCGCCATCTGGTATGTCTGGAGGCGGCCCTCGCCGCCCGTTGCCGAGAACAAGCAGGACCGCGATTTGCGGGAATGGCTGGACGGGCAGGTGTAGAGGGCGCTTTGTGCCGGGGCGGAGCAGGCGCCCGACCCCGCTCGAAATGACACGGGCCGTCCAGGCGCCCGCGAAGAGCCCGCCCAACCCGGTGTTCTGCGGAGGCCATGCCGTAGCTTTTTGACTGGCTACCGGCTCGCCGAGCGCGAAAGAGCGGCTTCCGCTTGATCGGCATTCAGGAATTCGTCGCGTTCGGCTATCCACAGATCCGCATAGTCGACATTCTGCCACTCGGCAAACCACGGACCGCCACTTGTATAGTGCACTGCCTTGGGTGTGCCATGCGCCGGTTTTTCGTTCCAACCTTCAAGCCAGTTCCACTCTACCGGCAGCGAGCCCAAATCCTCATCGGCAACCCACTGCATTCGGTGGAGGTAGGCGCCACTTTCGCGGTTCACGACCTCCGGGGTAAGCGATTTAACCGCCGGATGCGCGCAATTGAACAGCATCAGCGAGGACCAGTTTTTTCGCGGGTAGGACGTCTGGACCACGCCATCCATCTTGGTGGTGGCCTTCGGCGTATAGTCATGCTGGACGCAATAGACCGCCTTGTTCGACTTCGTGTATTCCAGCAAACCTGCGACGTCACCGAGCCACAGGAAGTCGCAGTCGCAGAACAAGGCCCAACCCGTATAGCCGGCGAGAAATGGCGTCAGAAACCGCGTATAAGTGAACTCTGTTGACGCGAGCGGATCTTTTTCCCGCCAATACAATTCACGGGCACGCAGCTCGTCCTGTTTGATTGGAATGACGGAGACAGGCACCGAAGCGTTTTTGAGCAAAGAGTGCCGCGCCACGTCGTAGGCGATCGGCTCACGGCTGTCCCATCCAACGAATACCCTAAACGCATCAGTCATATTCAGTACCTTGGCTCCAATTTCAAAACGGTCATACACTAACTGTCTGGCAACAGCACGGCAACAATGGCGCGGAAATTAGCCAGGGCGATTTCTGAAACCCGCGGATTTGCCCTTCACCCCGGCCCGGCTTTCTTCGGCGCACCCCGACTTGCCGCCCAACGCGACAAGCGCCCATTTCTGATAGGTGTAGCCGGCCGAGTAAGCGGCGACCATCGCACCGGTCGAACCGTCCAGAAACCCCAGCCTGAAGACATAGCTGTTCACATAAGCCCAGACCGAGCGCAAAACCGCCTTGCTGATCGAGCTTTTTTTCCCCTCGGCAAGCATCCGCGCGGCGGACGCTTGCGCGTATCTGCCGATCTTGTCATGCGCGTCCGCCAGGTCGGCGATCGAGTCATGCTCCATGGGATGGGACAATCGCGTGACCTTGCCATCCACCACCACCTTCTCATGCACGGTGTCGTTGCTGAAGCGACCGGACTGGCGACGGAAAAGCCTAAGCACCAGATCGGGCGACCAGCCGCCATGGCGGACAATGCGCCCACAAAAGCGTGATCGTCTTGGTATTTCGAAGCCGTCACAGCCTTTCGGGTTGGCGATGGCAGCCCTGATTTCCGCGGCCAGCGGCGGCTCGACCCATTCGTCGGCATCAAGCGAAAGGACCCAATCGCCTGTCGCCGCGGCCAGCGCGCGGTTTTTCTGCGCGCCGAAACCCGGCCAATCGAGGGTGATCAGCACCTTGGCCCCGAGTCCACTGGCGATGTCCCTGGTTTGATCGGTGCTGTTATTGTCGAGGACGACGATTTCGTCGGCAAAATGTACCGAGCGAAGGCAACGTGCAATGCACGCTTCCTCATTGCGACTGATTATGACGACTGAGAGCGCCGGCACGGTCAGACGGATCCGGCATCAAAACTGCGACTGTTGTTCAAATGAACCTTTCCCCCGGCCGGTTGGCACTCCGGTGATACTAACGGATTCAAAAAATATGTCGAAAAATCATTTCAGGTCGAGACTTTCGTACAGCGCTATCATCCTCCTGATCATGACGTTGAAATCGTAGTGTTCGGCCGCCGCCCTGACGCTGGCCGCAGTCTCAGGCCGTGACGACAGCTGCAGCGCGCGGGCAAGCCCGGCGGCGAGCTCGTTTACGCTGGCTGCGTCGCAAACAAGCGTCGGCTCGAAATGATCGACAAGCTCGCGCGCCCCACACCCGGTGCTGACCACGGCGGGCAAGCCGCTGGCCATGGCTTCGATCACCACTGTGCCAAATGGATCATAGATGGAAGGCAGCACGGCAATGTCGGCGGCGCCGTACCATGGCAGCGTATCTTTTTGCGGCCCCAGCATGCGGAGCCTGGCGCCAAGACCAAGGCTGTCGCCGGCCTGCTTGAAGGCATTGGCGCGCGAATCGTGGCCAATGACCCACAATTCCGGCTCGCCATCCAGCGTGGCGACAGCCTTCATCAAGGCAAGCAGTCCCTTTCGCGCAAAGCCCGAGCCGACAAACAGGACGACCGACCTGTTTTCGTCGACGTCAAGCCGCGCGCGGACCACCGCTCGATGCTGTTGGCGCAACTGAGGGTTGAAGCGGTCCAGGTCGACCCCGTTGGGAATATGGTGCACGCGTTCGGCCGGATAGTCGTAGTGACGGACAACGTCCTCAGCCACCATTTTCGAAATGGCAATCACCGCTTTAAGCCGAGGGCTGGCATAGGTTGCGCGCTCGAGGCGCAGCGTCTGGCGGTGAAACGGGCTCAGCGCCATCGCTGCCCTGCCAAGCCGCGTCTCAAAACGCCGTCGCTCGGCAAGATAGGCGGCATGAACGCCTTCGCCGGCCCGGAAGACGTCGCAGCACGGAAGGCGATCGTTGCTCTGCACCAGGGCCGGCGGCATTTCGGCGATCTTGCCGCAGGCGGCTCGAGCAAAGGACGTCGCCCGCAGGTAGCGGGGAAAGCGGCGGCCGGCGCACTGGATGAACTCTATGCCTTCGTGTCGCGGCCAGTCGCCTGACAGCACGGCCACCGGCCGTTGACGCGCGGCGAACGCCGCCATGATATTTTCCAGCATGATCTCGCCTCCGCCAAAGGGCGCGTAGCGCTGGCGCACGAACAGGATAGGCTTTTTCGGATCAGCTTGAACCTGGTGATCATGCCGTGGCAAATCCATGCGACCTCGCTACGCTGTTTCGCATTGGCGAATTCATAAACACGCAGACGAGCGCAATTTAACCAGTCTGGCTATCCGCGCCCACTGCTGGAGTGAAGATTCTTTTTACCGCTACGCGGATAACCCATAACTTTCCATCATATCCTTGCAGTATAAAATCTCTTTTTCGGCAAGATAGTCCTTATACCCGCCAACTACGCCGCGTCTAACTTTAAAGCTATCGGAATCTGTACTGTCTGCAGTTCTCAAGCGATGACCATAGCGCTCATCGCTTTGCCCAGAGGATTCCTTGGCTCTCATGGTCTAAAACCGACCGGCGTTAATTGCTTTTGTAATTTCCTCTTCGTCTGGTTCTACCTTCAACCATTTGGCGATGCGTCTAAGCTCGGAGAGGGCATCGCTATGGAGCGTTTCGTATCGTGTGATCAACACATCGTCTCTTTCGCGGATTGCCGCCAGCCACATTGCGTTGAACCGGAGTGTCCTCTCGATGCCAAAGTGCGGGTCTCGTACATAGCTCGACAAATCACCTTGGAATAAGCCGCGCCATGCTTCGCGTTTGGTGACATGAAAATATCCGGAAATTGTTGTGTCGATCGGATTGCGATACAAAAAAATCAGGGGCCGCTTTCCCAAAAAAGCGTCGGCAGAGCGGAAATCTTTTCTATGGAAAGCGCTGCCGCCGTGGGTGTAATCAAGGCCGACGACAAGCTGATCAAGCATGACTCTTAACCATGTACGCCCTGATTTTGGGTAGGAAATGCAAAGCCCTAAATTACTGGAATTTCCTTCTGCCTCCGGCTTGAGCCACTGCAGTAACTTCATGGTCATCCCGCAAACATCCTGTCGGCTTCCGATCGCTAAGGATCCGGCTTCCGGACCTTATGACATGACCAGTCATCTCGATCAAACTTGGCCGATGGGCAGCCACATGTTTGTCGCGCCTCGTTCCCAATCGCGGCAGCGGCTTGCGCGTCGATTGTAAATCATTGTTGTGAATTCCGATGAGGTCCAGCAACACTGGATCAAGGGTCGTTACAAGATCTTCGTCAGTAGATCAGGAAGTCGCTACCGGCGAGGCGAAGGCAGATTTGGGTCGATTGTCCACTGTCGCTTGCGGTTTTTCCAGCGGTGAGGCATTTAAAAACCAACAGGAAACAGCGGATGATTACCACCACCCCCTCGTATGAAATTCCCGCCCCGAACTCGAAGCAGGCTCGTGGATTGAGGAGAATCGAACGCCAGTTGAGGCCCAAGCTGCGGTCGCTCCGGTGGCGGGTTGTCGAGCAGGTCTTGAGTTGGCGCAATCCCGAGGCGCTGGCATTCTACCGCAGGGCGATGGAAACGGCATATCTGCCGGACGACCTGATCGACGTGGTGCCGCAACTCAAAATCCTGTACCTCGCCATGCCGAAGGCGGCGAGCAGCCGCATTCGCAGCAACCTTGCAGCCATGATCGGCAACGACACTGTGTCGGGGTGGCGCAGCGACCAGAACTGGAAGGTGCACAACCGAAAGGCGTCGAGCTTGCAGGCGCCTCGCCATGGCGTCGTGCAGTTCCATCGCATGGCCACAAGTCCCGAAGCCTTGCGATTCACCTTCGTTCGCAATCCCTATACAAGGCTGTTGTCGTGCTGGGCCGACCAATATCGCGACCGTCCCCTAGTGCCTGGTTATGGCAGGGTGGAGGTCTATCTAGCCCACCGCGAAAGGGCTGATCCCGCGCTGCCTGTCGGTGCTGACAAGAGCCTGTCCTTTGCAGATTTCGTCGCCTTTGCCTGCACGACGTCCACATGGCGCATCGACAAGCATTGGCAGAGGCAAAGCGACATCATCGACCTTCCAGGCGTTGTGTTCGACCTCATCGGCAAAACCGAGACTTTCGCACGGGATTTCGAACAGGTTCTCGATCATGTCAGTGCAAGCGAGGAAATGCGACGCGCGGCGATGCCACCTCTGCACACCTCCTCGCGCCGCAGGCTTGCCGACTATTTCACGCCAGAACTGGCGGATACCATCTATCGTGCGTATGAGCGCGACTTCGATCAATTTGGCTACCCGCGCGCGCTTCCAGCGTAAAGCGGTGGCGCGGCCGTCTCAAATATATCCGAACGCCTGCATCAGGGGCTTCCCGCGCCCCTCGGTAAGCTCCATCAATTCCTGCTGACCCAGTTCGGTCTTCCAGCGGCCGCGGCCATCATAAATTGGCTGGTTCACTTGTTGGTTGCGCAACGCAGCATGTTGGGGTTGCGCATTAAGTGTGAACCATCGTTGCGGATTCCGATGATAGTCGAGCAAACTCTGATCGAACGACAATCCCAGGAAGGTGCAGATCTTTTCGACGGTTGCTTCCGGGTCATCGACAAGATCTTCGTAGCGGTAAATCAGGACGTCCGTGCTGCCGCGCTCGGCAAGCACCATTGTGTTGTCCGATATCCAGCGATCCAGGCTCGCGGCCGCATCGCCAAGCCGCCTTGTCAGCGAAGCAACGGTATCGCGGCCATCGCGTACCGGCATCACGAACTTCGCGCCCGGCACCAGGCGTCGTATCCGGTCGACACGCCTGATATGACGCGGTGTCTTTTCAAGTAGCACCGACTTGCCCGCCCCAGTGGCCGCCTGTTTCAGCTTCGAGTAGCGATACAGCGCAAGTGGAGCCCATTTGAAAAACGCGTTCGTTTCTTCGAACGGCAAAAAGACATCGGCATGCGATGCAAGAATCGTAGCTATAAGCGTCGTGCCGCTATGCCCGCATCCGCAGACAAAGCCTTTGCATCGGATCAATTCACACCTGCCCTGCCGTCGTAATAAGACATGCCATGAAGTCGAAAGGCGTCATCGAGCCGCTTCCAGTAATCGAGCCTGGCAAGAACCTCGTCACAGAAAGCTACGTCATCCGCGCTGAGGTAGTCGAAATAACCACCGACCTTACCCTTTCGAACTTTGAAGCTTTCCGGGTCGTCAGGATCGCGTGGCTGCAATCTTCCGCCATAGCGCGCACCCAGTTCTCCTGAGATTTCAGATTGCTGCATTCGTTCGAACGATCTGCTGGCAGCAACATCGGCAAGCTGGGACTCGTCAAAGGATTTTCCCAAATATTTCCCGATGCTGCGCAATGCGTCGTTTGTATCCCGCTGCACATCTTCATAGCGCAGAAGCGCAATCTTTCGCAGGTGAGTTGCGGCTGCGAACCACTGCAGATTGAAAAGCGCGATCTTCTCGACACCGTGTTTGGGGCTTCTTATGCAATCGCCGATCGGACCTGCTTCCAGCCCATGGCGTTTGTTGACCTGGAAGTATCCTGACACCGCAGTGTCGCGGGGGTCTCGCGTCAGGAACAGAATCCGTTGCCGTTTGTAGCGGGATTTGTCGGCGCTGATCTGCGTTATGTCACGCAGATCCTTATGGTCGGAACCGTCATGCGTGTAGGCCGCATCAACGCCCAGGTCGTCAAGCATTACGCGCAGCCAGGTCCGCCCGGATTTGGGAAATGAGACGACAAGCAGCGACGGCTTTCTTGCAAAAAAGTTGGACAACAAACTCAACGAGCGAACTCCGATTGCGGGCACTTTGATCGAGCAGATCAGCGATTATAAATATCGATCAGGGCATTGGCGATCCGTTGCGAAGCCGGCACCTCTGGATCGATCGACAGATTGGCATTGAGGAAGTCCCGGCTTTGCTCAAAATAGGTCGGCCTTGACCTGACCGCAGCGCGGATATCCTCGACGAGGTCATGCTCCGACAATGTTGGCTTGAAGGCACCCATGGGCCTATCGAACTCGACCATGGGCGAAACCAGCGGAAACAGCACCACCGGAATGCCGCAGGCGACTGCTTCGTAAACAGTCGTGCTTGGGCGCGTTACGAGCGCCAGAGCGTCCGGGAGCAGTTGTGCGAAATCCAGGGGCGATTTGTTCGGCATATCGACTTTTGCGAACATCGTAGGGTGGACGCTAACGACATGGGCAAGGCCGAGTTTCGCACATGCGGCTGCCACGGCTTCAATCGCCTGGCGATCTGCGGGGTCCTCGACATCCCCCTTGAAGTTCACCAGCACAAAAAGCCCTTCGTCGTGCCTGGCGCCAGCGCTTCCGACGGCACGCTCAATGACCGGGGAGCCAACAACATATGTCGGCTGTCGTCTTTGCTGCAGCGCCGCTGGTCCCATCGACAGGATGTAATCGGCTCTCACAAATCGATGCGGCTGCAGCAGTCGCGCACCTCCGATGAGGCCGACCACACGGACCATGCCAAAGTTGATGGAGTCGATGAACCGCCTAAAGAATTGCGGCGCATAGTCATTTCCAGTCACCAGCATGTCGCCGGGTCTGATCATCCGCTCGAGCTCGGCAAAGCCGATATGCGATATTCCCCGGGCGTTGAGTTCAGGTTGCGCTACACCGCCGCGTTTCAATCCATCAAGATGCGCGAACACGCAGCGGATGCCGCGGTCAACCAGAATATCTGCCGCGTCAGCCAGCAGCCGAACATTGTTGCGGTTGTGTGGGACGAAGTAGACGGTCCTCGTGGCCGCCCTGCCGCGAACATAGATACGCCCGCGCTTGAACAGATTTCCTGGATGCACAAGCCGGTACGCGGCGAGGAGCCGCTGCACAAAGCCTTCGCTGACAGGAGAAACCGCCTCGGTTCTCGACCTACCCAAAGATATGCATCGCCTCTTGCCCATGAAATTTAGAACGGCCGCCCCGCCGGGTAGTTTACAATGCTCTTGCCGTCAAGAAAGGCGCTTCACCGCTTGGCCGGCGGTGGCCTGCCTGGCACCTCGCGATGCCTTGCGTGGTGGATTCAAATAGCGCTGATGAGTGAGCCCATGTGGTTTTGTGCGTCTTCCATCACCTCGGCCCAAGGCCTTTCCCGTTTCGAGACCAGCACGGCGGAAGGATAGTAGGGCGTGCAATCGCCCTCGACCGGCCAGGAACGTTTGAACCCATCGCCAAGAATAAAGACCGACGGGATACCGAGCGCGCCCGCCAGATGCGCCCCGGTATTGCTGATGGTTACCACGGCGTCCATCGCCGCGACCTGCGCGGCGAAAAGATCCATGTCGACGAGTTGATCCACCAAGACGTCGTGCAAGATGCGCGCGGGATCACCATCGGTGAGGATTTTCAGGTCCGGCTCGATCCGGCCATATTGCAGCGAAACGAACCGGAGGTCCGGACGGCTGATAAGCCCACGCCATGCCGTGAGTGGCGGCAGGTCCTTGCCAGGATTGGAGCTGCCCCATGCGACGCCGACCAATGGGCGGCCATCCTTACGATAACGGGCGCGAAGTTCAGCGACCCGCGCCGGGTCCGGCTTCAGGGGAACAAAATGTTCGCGGATCGTGGTCTCGTCCGTCTCGAACACGGCGGTCAGATGCTGGACGCCGGCAAAGAGCTGGGCCTCGCCATAGGCTGCCTTGGTCCCGGGACCGACGGCCCGCACATCGGCGGTCGGAAATGTCCGCTGAAAGAGCGGCACCAGGCGGTGCTCGACCAGAACGATCAGACGAGCGGCCCGGGTGAGAGCACGGCCGACGGAACTCGCATGGTGGATCGCGGTGGCCAGACCCTGCTTTTCGGTTTCCATCAGATCGACGAGCAGGACCTGGCCCGAGATATCCTGGCCCAACCATTCGCCGTCGACGCGGCCCTCGACGATGTGGCGCCGGGCGATCTTGAGTTCGGCCGCCGGGCCGTAGGCGCCCATGCGCATCAGTGCCTTGCTGAGTTCGTCGAGCAGGTGAACCTCGCGCCTCGACTTCGCGATCGACCCCAGCGCCAGGGCTTTCGGCAGCGCCGCCGACCAGTCGCGCGCCTCGATGCTTCGCCTGTAATCCGCCATCTGATCGGCAATGTCGCCATCGCGCCAGCGCAGGAAAAGCTGCCGCCGGTGACGACGGAACCAGACCTTGTAATTGTAGCCTGCGAGCGCGACAACGCGGCGAACCTGGCGAAGCAGTTGACTGGCTTCCATCAACCGGCTCCACCGATGATCTGCGCGACTCGTACACCTGCTTCCCGCATCGCGGACGCCCACGCCCGGCCGCCCTTTCGCACCAGTCTAACGCTTGGATATGTGGCCACGGTCTCGCCGAAGGCAGGCCATGACAGCCGAAACCCATCGTCGAGCAGGACGACGGTCGGCACGCCGAGCGCTCCCGCCAGATTGGCACCGGTATTGCTGATCGTCACCACCGCGTCGAGGGCGGCGATTTGCGCGGCGAAGCGGTCCATATCCGACAATTGATCCACGGACGCGTCATGGATGATGCGTCCCGGCGCCCAGCGCTCGAACTCGCGGAGCGCCGGCCCGACATCGCCATACTGCATGCTGACGAAGCGGCCCGGCAGATTGCCGAGCAGCGACCGCCAATCATCCAGCGCCGGCAGGTCCTTGGCCTTGTTCAGGCTTCCCCAGGCAAAGCCGATCAGGGGACCTGGGCCATGATCGAGATAGGTGCCGCGCAACTCGGCGACCAGCCGGCGGTCCGGCTCCAACGGAATGAACGGGGCGCGCGCCGTCGGCTCGTCCGGCCAGAGGTGCCTTGCCAGCGTCTCGAAGCAGGCGAAGACATCGGCGTCGACCGCCGCCGCCCCTTCCGCCTCTGGCCTGACATCGAGCGCGGGATATGTTCTGCGATAAAGGGGCGCCAGTCGCGGTTCGATCAGGACGGTGCATCGGTCGGCGGCCGCGACCACCGGGCTAAGCAGCGACGCGAACTGGAGGAAAATTGCAAGATCGCCTTCGCGTCGCTCGACGGCAAGGCTGCGACCCGCAAGATCACCGCCATCCCATTCGGGCCGGCCGGGCACTTGCTTGCTCGATGCGATCAACTGCCAGGCGCGGTTGCCGCCGCCGAGGCGTCTCAGTCCACGCCCAGCTTTTTTGACCAGCCCGCGATCGCCAAGCTGCTCACCGAGAAGGCCGAGTGCCAGCGCATGATCTCGGGCCGCCTGCCAGTCACGCCGCTCGACACTCCGCGCCATCAGGTGCAAATGCCGTTCAACGCTTTGGTCGTGGCGCGAAGGCCGCCTGAAAAACGTCCTCGCCCGATCGAGAGCCTTCCGCAGCCACCTGCCGTCAACAGCTTGCGGGCGCAGGTCGGCGGCTTTTGCCTTTTCCAGGATGGATCGTCTGCTCGGCACGGCGCCCTCAATTTTTGCCAGACAGCGTGGAAGGCGCGGTCAGAACCGACGAGAGCCGCCGGCCGACTTCGTCAAGCACCACCGGCCACGTGCGTCCTTGCTTGTGTATGACGATGCCCTTTGGATACCAAGGCGTTCGGTCGCCAGTCACCGGCCAGGCGGTTTGAAAATTGTCATCGATCAGGAAAACGGTCGGGACGCCGAGTGCTCCGGACAGATGGGCTGCCGTATTGCTGATCGTCACCACGGCATCGAGCGCGGCGACCTGCGCGGCGAACCGGTCCATGTCGACCATCTGGTCGACACTGTCATCGTAGATAAGCCGCGCCTCGTCGCCATCGCGCAGGCGCCGCAGCGCCGGCTTGATCTGACCGTACTGGAGAGAAACGAACGTCGCCTGCGTCTGGGCGATGAACCGTGCCCATTCGGGGAAATCAGGCACGTCCTTGCTGTGTGATTTGCTGCCCCAGGACAGACCGACCAATGGCAGATCCGTCATCGAGCGATAGCGCTTGCGGAATGTCTCGACGAGTTCAGGATCTGCCCGCAGCGGCACGAAATCGGCGGCCAGTCTTTCGGCATCGCGGCCGAACATCCAGGCGAGATTTTCGAAGGTCGCAAATTTGTCGCCAACGACATTCTGCTGCGCTGGGACCACGGTCGCGTTGGGGAACGTCCGCTGCACAAGCGATACCAGGCGCGGTTCGACGCGAATCGTCGCGCTTCGCGCACATGCAGCGGCGGCGCCAGCCAGTCGCGCGTGGCGGATGACGCGGCCAAGACTTCGAGGGTCATCCTCAACAAGATCGATCAGCAGCGTATCTGAGCCGAGGTTTTCGCCGGTCCATTCATTGGCGCCCTTGCCTTTTCGTTGCCGGCGAGCCGAAAGCCGAAGCTCGGCCGCCCGCGCGAAGTTACCCAGCCGTTCGAACGCCTGGCCTGCCTTCTGCATCAGCTCGGGGTCACAGGCACGATCGGCCATGATGGCCATTTCATTGGTACTTGCTTCAAGCCCTGTCCAATCCCTGCGCGCGATCAGCGCGTCGACCTTGGCCTGCTGGTCCAGAACCGAGCGGGGCTTGGAGCGGCCAAACAGCGTCCGCGCCGCTTTTGTGTATCGGCGCAACCGCAGGCCCAATCCACCAATCACATACCGGATACGCGAACCGTGGTAAAAACTGGTCATCGGCCTTCAGCGCAATACGCTCTGACGCAGCTTTTTGCCGCCCTCGACGCGCGGAGCGGACGCTTCCAGATGGAAGATCGAGCGATAGATTTCGCTGCGCCCGGCAAGCTCGTCATGAGTCCCGGAGTCCGCGAGCAAGCCTGCGTCGAATACGAGGATGCGATCGGCCGCCTTGATGGTTGAAAGCCGGTGCGCGATGCAGATGACCGTGCGCTCGAACGCATCGTCGAACGCAGCCTCCATGACCGCTCTTTCGTTTTCGCCGTCGAGCGCGGATGTCGCCTCATCGTAGACAATCACCGGAGCATTCTTGAGCAGGGCGCGTGCGATTGCAACGCGCTGTTTCTGGCCGCCCGACAGATTGGCACCGCCCGGCCCGACAAGCGTGTCGAGCCCGTTTTCCAGGCTCGAGGCAAAGCTGGTGACCCGAGCGAGTTCGGCCGCGGCCTCGATCTCCAGATCAGCAGCGCTCGGGCGCCCGTCGCGGATATTGTCGCGGATCGAGCCCTCGAACAGGAAGACGTCCTGTGACACCAGTGCGATATTGTCGCGAACGTCGGACAGGCTGATCTTCGAAATATCTTTGCCGTCGAGGAGAATCCTGCCCTTGTCCGGCTCCATCAGGCGCAGGACAAGATTAACGATGGTTGTCTTGCCGGCGCCGGAGCGGCCGACGATCGCCAGCTTCTCACGAGGTCGCACCTCGAAGGAAACACCGTGCAGCGCCGGGCTGTTGCCGCCATAGGAGAAGGCCACATCTTCAAAGCGGATTCCGCCCTCGACATCACCGAGGTGCTCACCCGCAGTTGCGAGTTGTCGCTGTTCGGGCGTGTCGATCAGATCATACATCTGCTCGACGGCCACCATTTGCTTCTGGATGTCGACATTGACCCGGGCCAGCCGCTTGGCTGGCTCATAGGCGAGCATAAAGGCGGTTATAAAGGCCATGAATTCGCCCGGCGTCTTGCCGTTGCCGAGGGTCTGCCAACTGGCATACATGATGAAAAGGCCGATGATGAAGCCGCCGCCGGTCTCCATCAACGGACTCATCAACGCCGATGTCCGGTTGATCTGGATGCCGCGCCTTTCCATCTTGCCGACGGCCTTGGCGAAGCTGGCGGCCGCCTTTTCCTCGAGTTGGAACGATTTGATGGTGCGGATGCCTTCTACGGCTTCCGTGCCGATCGACTGGACCAGTGCTGCCAACTCCGTCTCGCCCCTTGCCAGCGCCCTGAGCTTCCTGGTGACGGCACCCACCGATAGGAACAGCAGGGGTAGAATCGTCACTGAAATCAGCGACATCACCGGATCCTGCTTGACCATGACGCTTGCCAGGGCAATCAACTTCAGCACATCGGAGACGGTGCTGCTCGTGAGGGTGAGAATAACGGCGGCGGCGGCGCGCGCGTTGAACATGATCTTGGAGACGAATTTCGCCGGATGCTGGTTGGCGAACCGGTTGATGTCGAAGCGCACCATTCGGGAAAACTGGCGGTTTTGAAGGTCTGAAACGATAGCCCGGCGAATCTTGCCCGTGGTGATAGTCTGGCAATAATCGGCGATCCCCTTGATCAGGAAGATGCCGACGATCACGGCGCTGATACCCCATGCGGCGGCAGCGTTGCGATCCACAAAAATGCTATTGACCATGACACTCATGATCCACGCCGTTGCGCCGGTCGCCGCCGCAGCGGCGATCGAACACAGCAAAGCTGTCACATAAAGCGCCTTATGCGGTGGCAGGTTCTCGACGATCAGGCGCTTGACCAGCGGATACGCGAGGGCCGCTGAAATTCGTTTCTTTGCGCTCATTCTGTTTCCCGATGCGATATATCGTTTTGCGACGACCCTCGCTCCTGCCGATCCATGAAATTCTCTCGACGCCGTCACACATGCGCCAAACTGGTACCTGACGTCTGACTTCGTTCGAAGTTATAGTCAATCTTGAATCCTCCTGATTGCGGCTGGCGGCGAAGCGGACTAAATGTCGCGCATAGCGGTCGGCGGCCGGCTATGAAGATCATGGAGCCATTGTGACATTACTAGAGCGCGTTCGACGAAAGTACCTTCGGCTCCGCCACAAACTCGGATACATTAAACCTATCCGTTTGATGGCATCGAACAAATCAAACACGAAGTATGACGACTTTGTCAGCTCTGGCGCTATCACAATTCGCAAGGCCTCATTGTTCACTTCTGACGATATATTCTTCACGATGGGGAGTTGCTTCGCGCAGGAAATTCGACGTGCATTGACAAGCAGACAAATTGCATGCGTCCCATCTTATAGAAATATCAGCTTCGACCCGGCAGAAGCGATTGTAGATGAGCTGCCTCGGCAAGAGCACATGAACTTCTACAACACTTTCACTGTTCGTCTTCAGATCGAGCAAATGCTCGGCTTGTGGGATCAAGCCGATGACGACTGGTGGCAGGTTAAGAAACGTGTGCCTTGGGGCCCAATCTGTTTTCAGGATCCGTATCGCCGCGGCATCTTCGCGAAATCTCCGGAAGTTCTCAGAGAGGTGATCGAGAGCATGAACCGGGAGATGCGGGTTGGCTTTGATGCAGCGACGGCATTCATATTCACCTTCGGAATGACCGAGGTCTTCATCAACAAGGCCAGCGGCAAGGTAGCGGCACAGAAACCGCTCTATCGCGGCGGCGGTGGAATGCAGGAAACGACGCTTCACGTCAGCAGCTTTCAGGAAAACCACGCCAACGTCTTGGCCATCGTGGACATGGTCCGCAAACGCAAACCCGACGCACCAATAATTCTAACGGTCTCACCAGTAGCACTGGCCCGGACGTTTCAAGACGCCGATGTCGTCACCGCCAGCACTGAAGGCAAGTCAGTCCTTCGCGCCGTGCTCGGTCAAGTCTGCCGGGAACGGGACAATGTCCATTACCTTCCCTCGTTCGAGCTCGTCACCTATGGAGGCCTTGCTCGCAGCTACAGGGAGGACCTGCGGCACGTAAAGACACCGGTCGTCGACGAGATCGTTGAACAGTTCTTCAATGCGTACTTTGCCCCGCCGTCGGCGTAGCCGCAGCCGCTAGCTCGCCTTTACGACAATCGCCTGCCCGGTTGGAAGTTCGATGATGCCTTCCGGGCGGTTTTCGAAGAATTGGTCAAAGGCCTTTCGGGCGCCAGGACAGAGCGCGGAGCCGTAGTCATCACAGATGATCATGCCATGCGCGGCGACCCGGTCGTAGAAGAAGGCGAGCGCGTCACGCGTCGGCTCGTATAGATCGACGTCAATATGGACCAGGGCGAAACGCCGGTCGGATACATCGGAAAAAGTATCTGGTATCCATCCGACATGAAAAGTGGTGTTGCCGAAGCCGGAAATATTCTCCCTGGCGACGCTCTCGTCGGTGCTGAGATCGCCGGACTTCCATGGCATTCTGCCGTTTCGCTTGCGATCTTCCGCGGTTGGTTCCGAGAGGCCGGCGAACGAATCGAAAAGATGATAGTGCCGTGGCCGCAGGTCGCTCATCAGCATGAATATGGTCGAGCGGCCTTGTCTTACGCCACATTCGGCCACATCGCCGTCGATGCGCTCGATCGATCGCAAACAGCTTTGCAGGACAAAAGCGCGGGGGTCTGGAATCCCGCTTATGTCCTTGACCCGCTGCAACGCCTTTCGGAAAAATGGCTGATCCTTCCAGACCATGTGACTGGAATAAACATAAAAGCCGTATTTGTCGGCCTTCTTCTGCGAGACCTTGTACCAGGCCACACCTCTGCTTTTTTTCGAGATAAAAGCACGCGCCACGTCTCGCAATTTCATCCGTACCTCCAGCATTCGATATGTTCATAAAACCGGAGGAAGAGAAAGCTCCGCCGGCATCAGGCGCGCGATGATGTCGAGTTCTGGGCTGATCGACCCTGGCTTATCGAGCGCCGCAAGGAGCGCTCCCGGTGCTCGTAATGAGCCTGTGCCTGGAATGGAACTCCCATGCAGTGCGACTCAAGATCACGGGTCATGTGCCTGGCCCGGTGCAGAGACAGGCGGCGCCGGGCATCTCTGGCCGTTCTCCGGCATGAGAGCCGGCGCCAAACATTGTCGATCCGCTAGTTCGGGAGGTTCAGTCGACTGCCCCGACCAGTACATCGGGGTGTTCAATTATCGCGACCCAGCGCCCGGTATGCGTAGACGACTGCCTTTTTATAAATCGATATCCAGTTGCCGACCAAGGCTTCACATCGTCGTTGAGGTTGTCGAGCACGTAATCGCCTTTGTCGGTCTTGACGGTCAGCACCGCGTGCCCCTCGCCGTCCTGCTTCCTGACGACGGTGATCAGAAGGTTCGACAGCGATATGCCCTGCTGATTGAGCAACTGGCGCTTAAGCAGGACATAGTCCTCGCAGTCGCCGAGGGCGCCGTCAGGATAGGACCAGAACTCCATCATGCCGTGAACGTCCAAATCGCTCGCCGGCCTGATCGATCTGTTCACCAGCTTGTTGACGGAGGCGAGCCTGCCTTCCATGCCCGCGGACAGACGGACTGGAGCGCTCTTGCCTGATCGAATGGCGCATTCCGCGGCCCGCCGTCTGCAGAATTCGACGTAGCCGACAGGGATGGAGGTTGGCTCCCCGGTGGCCATGGCGCCAGGCACGACGTCGGCCGAAGCCTTCTGCATCGGCGTCGCGGACATCATCAAGCCTATCAGTAGGCCGGCACACAGCCACGCCCGCGGTACCACCAATCCCATTCGCCCCGCCCCAGAGGTAACGATCCGAAACAATCTTTAATACTGCGTTACCATTTTTTCATAGGCGCAGCAACACAGCCGCCGCACAATTTGAAACGACGGTCGCGAACAACCTGACGGTGGGCGCCGCGCAGTCGCCCAATCAGCAAATTGTGCGTTCACCAAATCAGGGGAATCGTCCCGCTTTTGCGCCATCGGCGTTCTTCGGGCGCGCCGCTTGCCGGACCTGATGACGACGCCGACAGGTCTTTGGCTGCGCCAACACCGACAGGCGGCCGAAAAAAATTGTAGCCAAATTTGTCGAAGTCCAAGCGCTGCGGGACCTCGCATCGATTCTCATACATTCGGATACACTTCGATAGCACTCGGGCAAACCTCTGCGACAGGCGTAGCGTAGTTTCATCCGTGAGCAGGAAGCCTCGTCATAGTGACGAGACAGAGAGCTGACGGGATTTCGCAAAGCAGGAGTCAATTCCGCGCGAGCCGCCGTTGGCGGGTCTGCTCATTATTGAAATTGAAGGAAAAGTACGATGAACAAACTTGTAATCGCTATCGCCCTCCTCGCCTTGTCGACAGGGGTCTCGTTCGCTGCCAATCAAAACCCGGATCGCGACCCGACCCGCGGATTTGCTACTGGCGTCGACAATCGCGGAATGACCCTGGATACCAGTCACACGGCTTCCTTGCCTCAACCGTTGGTAGCTCCGAAAGAAAAGCAGCCACAGCCCGGCAAGGTTCTTAGGGGTCGTGCACCATGGGCGGGCAACCGTTGATACGCTGAACTTTTCCTCCCATGCAAAATTGTCCAATCACCCCCCATTCAGCGGGGGTGGTTGGACAAGGGCGCGAGAAAATCGTGGCTCAGGCGACCTCTTCAGCGTCTCGGAAATGATGCTGGCAGCAGGGAAAATCAAAGCTCCGCATCAACCTGCCGAGCGCCCCGGATCGCTGCTTCAAGGTCGATTTCGACGCCATAAGCGCCAGCGATACGCGGGTAGAACGTCGACGCCGGCTCACGACCGGCTTGCCGAACCTCATAGGATTCCAGCGCGCGCTCAACCACGTCGGCGATCGAGCGGTTCTCGCGCCGAGCCAGCCGATGGGCAAGATCACGCGCCTTTGCGCCGCGCACGGAAAGCCGCGGTTCGACCATTTGGATCACTCCTTGCCGTTGATAGAGCGTAAGCGGTCAGCCGATAACGTCAGGCCTAAAGTTCCAAGGCATGAGCATTTCGATTTCGGATGCCGGCCAGCCTTGAGCGATGCGGGTCAAGGTCTGCGAGAGCCAGTCGAGCGGATCGACGCTGTTCATTTTGCAGGTTTGCAGCAAGGTGGCTACCGTCGCCCAGGTTCGTCCACCGCCGTGGCTGCCGGCGAATAGACTATTCTTTCGCGTGATCGTCTGGGGCCTGATTGCACGCTCGACGATATTGGAGTCGATTTCGATGCGACCGTCCATCAGAAAGCGTTCCAGCGCCTCCCGCCGGGTGAGCGCGTAGCGGATCGCCTCGGCGGTCTTGGATTTTCCGGAGACCTTGCCCAGTTCCGCTTCCCATAGATCGAAGAGGCTCGCGACAATGGCCACGGACTTTTCCTGACGTAGCGCGGCGCGGCTTCCGGCATCCTTGCCGCGGACCTCGTCCTCGACCTTCCACAATTCGGTCATGGCGATGATCGAATCCGTCGCGGCCTGCGAGACCCCGCTGATGTGCAGGTCGTAGAATTTGCGCCGCAGGTGAGCCCAGCACCCGGCGAGCCGGATTGTTTCATTGCTGCCGGCTTTGGCCCGTGCCTTGACCAGGTTGGTATAGGCCGAGTAGCCATCCACTTGCAGGATACCGCTGAATCCGGCGAGGTGGCGCGCCACGCAATCCGCACCTCTGCTGTCTTCAAAACGATAGGCAACCATTGGCGGACTGGTTCCGCCATAGGGTCGGTCATCCCGTGCGTAGGCCCACAACCAGGCTTTCGTGGTTTTCCCGGAACCAGGGGCAAGGGTGGGCAAGGTCGTCTCGTCGGCGAAGACCCTTTCGCCCTCCTTGATGCGCTCCAGTATGTAATCAGCAAGCATCTGCAGCTCGAAGCCCAGATGCCCCATCCACTGCGCCATCAACGACCGGCTGATCTCGACGCCGTCGCGCAGATAGATCGCCTCCTGCCGATAAAGCGGGAGGCCGTCGGCGTATTTGGAGACGGCGATATAGGCGAGCAGCCGCTCCGTCGGCAGCCCGCTTTCGATGATGTGCGCCGGCGCCAGAGCCTGGACCACGCCGTCACGGCCCCGGAAGGCGTATTTGGGACGGCGCGTGACGATGACCTGGAACTTCGGCGGCACGACGTCCAGCCGCTCGGATCGATCCTCGCCGATCAGAACCTTTTCAAGCCCCTCGCAGTCGGCCGGGATTTCCGGCTCGACGACCTCCTCGATGCGTTCGAGGTGGGCAGCAAAGCCCTTGCGCGGACGCGGGGCGCGCTTCGGCTTGTTCCCGACCGCGCGGTCGAGTTCGCTCCGGATTTCCGAAAGGCCGGTCTCGACCTCTTCGAAGGCAAAGGAGGCCTGCTCGTCGTCGATGGCCAGGCGTAGCCGCTCGGAACGCGTGCCATGTTGCGTGCGCTGTAAAACTTTCAGGATTGACGTGAGATTGGCGATCCGCTCGCTGGCGCTTTTCTCGACAGCTTTCAGCCGGGCGACCTCCGCCTCAGATGCTGCGATCCGAGCGTCGGCGACTGCGATCCGGGCCTCGCTTGCAGCCTGCTCGCGAGCCATGGAAAGGATCATCGCCTTCAGCGCATCAACGTCGTCGGGAAGGGCAAGACCCGGTAGAACCATGGCAAGCAACAGAGCACAAAAACAGCCGCTTTCCCAACCGTTCCAGCCGCATGATTCATCTTGCCGCAGGCCGGTTTCAGCCCGTCGATAACGGCCGCCTGACCCTGGCCGGACGAATCTTTTTCCAGTCCAGTCCGGCCAGAAGCGCCATCAACTGGGCGTGGTCGAGACGCATGCGCGCGGCCGATATCCCCGGCCAGCAGAAGCTGTGATCTTCCAGAGTCTTCGAATAAAGACAAACCCCGCTGCCGTCCCACCACACGATGCGAACCCGGTCCGCACGCTTCGAACGGAATACGTGAAGTGCCCCCGAGAATGGGTCCAGGCCGCCATCCCTGACCAGCGCCATCAAAGATGCCGCGCCCTTGCGGAAGTCGACCGGCTGGCACGACACGTAAACCACCACACCGGAAGCGATCATGCCTTACGAACCGCGCGGATGATCCTCGCCAGGCGATCGGGATCGACATCGCCGCCGGCGCGCACCACTGCGTCGCCAATGACGATTTCCACCGTGTCGCTGCCCACCGCTTCAAAGCGCGTGAACTTCGCCGGCTTGCTCGCTCCCTCCGTCAGTGGCGCAACCATGCCCGACGAAAGCGCCTTGCGGCGCCACGCATAGAGCTGCGAGGGGTCCAGCCCCTCGGAACGCGCAACCGCCGAGACATTGCCCCCTGGCGAGAACGCTTCGGCGACAAGCCGTGCCTTCTCTTCGTCCGACCGATGGCGCGGCTTGCGTCGGGACGGCACAGGCTCCGCCGTCAAAATCTCGAATGTTCGATGATGGCTCATACTGTCGCTCATAGGATTCTCCGCATGATTCATGCTGAAAATGAGCGATCAACCGCCTGCACGCTACGTGGGGACGCCTACGCGCTTACGATAGAGCTTCATCGCCTTTCTAGAGAGACGCCAGTTGATGGCGTTCTGTTGCGGGGGATCCGGGATGCCGTCGTCCAGCCGATCGACGCAAACCGGCGCCCCCGTTTTTTGGTGGCACCCCCGCAATAGCGCAACATGTATAGACAACCGGCCGCAACTGGTGTTCGTTTCCAATCCGACCGCATGTGTTTTTCGGGAAGAAACCGCCATGGACGCCGCTCGCCTGTTCGACCTGACGGGAAAAAAGGCGCTGGTGACCGGCGCCAGCCGCGGCATTGGCCAGGCCATGGCGGAGGCGCTCTCGGCGGCTGGTGCCGATGTGGCGGTGACCGCCCGCGACGAAAATTCCCTTGGTGAGACGGCGGACCGGATCAGCGCACACGGGCGAAGGTCGCTTTGCCGGTCTCTGGACGTGCTCGACACCGATCGCATCCGCGTCGTGATCGACGAGGTGGCGGATGCCTTTGGTGGGCTCGACATTCTGGTCAACAACGCCGGCTACGAAAAAGTCCAGCCCTCGCTCGACGTGGACGAGGCGGTATGGGACAGCATCGTATCGACCAATCTGAAGGGCGCCTTCTTCTGCGCGCAGGCTGCGGCGCGGCGGATGGCTGCCGACAACAGCGGTGGCGCGATCATCAATCTTTGCTCGCTGACCTCCTTTGTTGGCATTCCGACGGCGGTACCCTACGGCTCGTCCAAGTCCGGGCTTCTGGGCATGACCCGCGCACTGGCCGCGGAATGGGCATCGCTCGGCATCCGCGTCAACGCCATCGCTCCGGGTTATTTCCATACGGCGATGACGGATGCCTTTTATCAGGATCCCGACTGGCAGATAGCGATGCTGGCCAAGATCCCGCAGCGGCGCTTCGGCACGATGCAGGATCTGGCCGGCGCTGTCGTGTTTTTGGCGAGCGGGGCATCCGCCTATGTCACCGGGCACTGCCTCCCGGTCGACGGCGGCTATCTCGCATCCATCTGATGTGGCGCACGAGGTAGACCGAGCTTGTATATGGTTGTATATACCACATGCTGGAGGTTCTTGCATGCGACCGGCGACAAAAGGGGAACCACTATGCACGAGCCTTTCCGGGCCGCAGCTTCGCACGTAGCGGAAGGCGACGGGGAAATCGCCGTCACGGTCCGCAACGTCGGGGTGGACTTCGATGGGGTTCAAGCCGTCAAGAATGCGTCCTTCGATCTGCCGAAGGGTCGGTTCCTCACCATTCTCGGGCCGTCTGGGTCCGGCAAGACAACCCTCCTGCGCATGATCGCCGGGTTCCAGACCCCGAGCAGCGGCGAGATCTTCATCAACGGTGAGCCGGTGAGCGCGGTGCCACCGCACAAGCGGTCGATCGGCATGGTCTTTCAGAGACTTGCCTTGTTTCCTCATATGACGGCGGCCGAGAATGTCGCCTTCCCGCTGAAGATGCGTCGGCGCGATGCACGCACCATTCCCGACCGCGTCGAGCGATATCTCGCGCTGGTCCGGCTCGCAGGCTACGGCGGCAGGCGCATTCACGAACTGTCCGGCGGGCAGCAGCAGCGCGTCGCGATTGCGCGCGCGCTGGTGTTTGAGCCCGACCTGCTGCTTCTCGACGAGCCGCTGGCTGCGCTCGACCGCAAGCTGCGCGAGGAAATGCAGCTCGAATTCCGCCGCATCCAGCGTGAGCTCGGCGTCACCACGATCAATGTCACCCACGACCAGCGCGAGGCGCTGGTGGTTTCCGACGATATCGTCGTCATGGATCAGGGCGAGATCCAGCAGAAGGCACGGCCGATCCACACCTACCGCCAGCCCCGCAACGCTTTCGTCGCCAATTTCATCGGCGTCACCAATTTCATTGCCGGCACGGTACGGGCCGTGTCGGAAGCGGGCGATGTCTCCATCGGTCGGGGTGATCTTATGCTTGCCGGAAAACTCGGCGATCCAGCCAATCCGCCAGCCGAGGGCGACAAGGCATCGGGAGCGATCCGCGCCGAGCAGATCCGCCTCGCCGGCGATGCTGCGCAGCTGTCGACACTCGATTGCGTGCTGGCCGGGACCGTCACCGACACCATCTTCGAAGGCGAGCGCATGGTCTACGAGGTCGCCTGCGCCGCGATTGGCGACGAAGTCATTCGCGTTTTCGACCATGATCCCGCCGCGCACACGCAGTTCGACATAAGCGAAAGCGTGTTCCTGGGGTGGAACGCCAGGGATATGCTTGTTTTTCGATAGAACCGGAAACCGGTCAAACCCAGAGGAGAATGCAGATGAAGCGCTTCAAGCCGAAGATATCCCATGTTTCCCGCAGAACCTTCCTCCAGGCCACAGCCGCGCTCGGCGGCGCCTCGGCGCTCGGCCTGCGCGGCGCGTACGCTCAGGAGCCCGAAAAGCCGGCGGAGATCATCGTGCGCGCCTGGGGCGGCAGCTGGGTGGACAGCCTGAAGGCCGGGGTGTCCGACAGCTTCACCAAAATGACGGGGATTGCGGTCCGTCACGACCTGACCGAAGACAACGAGATTCAGCCCAAGGTCTGGGCGGCCGTGGCGCAGAAACGGGTCCCGCCGATCCATATCAACTGGGACACCACCACCAATGCCACGAAATCGGCACTGCGCGGCGTAACGGAAGACCTCTCCGACCTGCCGAACCTCGCCAATGTGACGGATCTTGCCAAGCCGGCCGGCCTGGAAGGCTTCCCGATCGTCAATACCTACGGTTATGTCTATGTGCTTGCCTATCGGCCAGAGGCATTCCCGGATGGACCGCCCAAGTCCTGGAAAGATCTGCTCGACCCGAAGTTCAAGGGTCGGCTTGCTTTCTACAATGACGGCATCGGCTTCCATTTCCCCGCCCAGGTCGCCGGTGGCGGCAAGCTGGAGGACATACCGGGCAACATGCAGCCGGCTTGGGATTTCATCACCAAGATGAAAGCGCAGCAGCCGCTGCTCGGCGAAGATCCCGACTTCACCACCTGGTTCCAGAACGGCGAGATCGACGCCGCCTGCACCATCTCGACCAACGCCCGGGAGGCCCGCAAGAACGGCGTCAAAATCGAATGGGTGGTGCCGGAAGAGGGTGCGAAATTCGACACCGACGGTTTGTGGATCCCCAAGGGCCTGCCGGAAAACGAACTCTACTGGGCCAAGCATTACATCAATCACGCCCTGACCAAAGAAGCCCAGCAGGTCTGGCTGGATGGGCTTGGCTTGCCGGGCGTTGTGCCGGGCCTCACGCCGCCCAAGGATCTGGTGGGCGATCCGTCCTATCCGACCACCGAAGCGGATTTTAAGCGCCTTATCCGCATCTCGTCGAAGATCCAGGTCGAGAACGAGAGCGAGTGGTTTTCCAAGTTCAAGGCGATCATGCAGGGCTGACGCCGGTCGGCCGGTGCTGCGCTCGTGCGGCACCGGCTCCTTCACGACGTCGTATACGGATTTTTCATGCGGGCAACCAGGACAGCCTATCCCCTGACATGGCGCATCATGGACGCGCTGGAAGGCGTCGCCGCCGCTATCTGGCCGACGCGGTTCAGGCGCGCTACGCCCTCTCTGATGCTGCTTCCGGCGGTGCTGCTGGTCGGGCTGCTGGTGCTTGGTCTCATCCAGATCGCGGATGCCAGCCTGCGCACGCTCGACACCACCACCTTCCAGTTCTCCGACGACTATTCGATCGCCAATTTCCGCCGCGCGCTGACCGAGCCACTGTTCCTGGTTGTCGCGCAGCGCAGCCTGGTCGCCGCCCTGATCGTCACCGCGGTGACGCTGGTCTTCGCCTTTCCCTACGCTTATCTGATGGTGCGTACGCGTTCGCCAGGATTGCGCAAATTCCTGCTGATCGCGCTGTTCCTGCCGTTCTTCATCGGCCAGGTTGTGCGTGCCTATGGCTGGCTGATCATCTTAGGCAACCAGGGCATGGTGAACGAGGCGCTCGGCCTTGTCGGGATCGCCCCAATGCGGCTCATCTACAACTATTCCGCCGTGCTGTTCGGCCTCGTCCAGTACATGCTGCCCTTTGCCGTGCTGATGCTCGCGCCGGCACTTACCGCCATTCCCGAAGAGCTGGAGGCAGCCGCTGGATCGCTCGGCGCGAACTGGGTTCGCACGTTCATCCACGTCGTGTTGCCACTCGCCCGCCCAGGCTTCATCGGCGCCGGCGTGGTAGTGCTGACGCTTTCCCTCACCGATTTCGCAGTCCCCGCGATCCTTGGCGGCGGCTCCCAGGACTTCATCGCCAACGCCATCTACGATCAGTTCTTCCGAACGTCCGATCAGGGTCTCGGCGCGATGCTGGCACTTATGCTGGTCGCACTCGGATCAATCCTTGTCGGCCTGGTGTTCGCGCTGTTTGGCGCCGGAACGCTCGCCATGGGGAGGTCCCGGGCATGAGCGGCTCGCGCAGCAAATCGATTGTCCTGTGGACCCTGGTGACGATCGCCCTGGCAACGCTTTCGGCGCCGACCATCGTGGTGCTCGGCGCTTCCTTCACCGGCGGCAACATCATCATTTTTCCGCCGGATGGGCTGTCGCTGCGGTGGTACGCGCGTATTTCGCAGGCCTCCGACCTGCGCAATGCGTTCCTGCGCACGCTCCAGGTCGCGACGGTCTGTACGATCGTTGCCATTCCAGTGGGCACGCTGGCCGGCATCGCGCTGGCGAAATATGCGGTGCGTTTTGAGAAGACGATCCAGATCTATCTGCTGCTGCCCTTCACCATTCCGCTGATCGGATCGGGCATCGGCCTCATGCTGATCTTCGGCAACGCCGGGATTCTCGGCCAGCTCTGGCCGGTCGGCATCGCCTGCTGCGTCATCAACCTGCCGTTCATGATCTGGGCGGTGACGGCGAGCGCCACCGGGCTTGACCCTGACCTTGAACTGGCTGCCGCCAATTGCGGCGCGCCGCCGCTCCAGGTGTTCTTCTCCGTCACCCTGCCCGCGGTCATGCCGGGGGTGATCACCGGCTCGCTGCTGATGTTCATCCTTGCGCTCAACGAGTTCCTGGTCAGCCTGCTGCTCGTCGATGCGCGTATCGTGACGCTGCCGGTGCTGATCTACAACTCCATCCGCTCGATCATCACGCCGGATCTCGCCGCGATCTCCGTGGTCTTCATCGCCTGCTCTGGCGTCGCCGTTTTCCTGCTCGACAGGCTGGTCGGGCTCGACATCTTCCTGAAATCGAAATGAGGAAAGCCGGCTCCTCGCGCCGCAAGGAAATCCTATGCCAAACGTATCATTCCACGATCTGAGCCAACTCGACGCCGCCAATCGTGCGGCATTGATGCGGCGCTCGGAGACCGATCTCTCTGGCTTTATGGAGAAAGCCGCGCCTATCATCGAGGCGGTCCGAACAGAAGGTGACGCCGCGCTCGTCCGCTTCGCCCGCGACTTTGACAAGGCAGATCTCGACGCCGGGCGGCTGAAGGTCAGCCCCGCCGAGTTTGACGCCGCCTTCGGCATGGTTGACGAGGACGTGACCGCCGCCATTCGCTTCGGCATCGACAATATCCGGCATTTCCACGAAGAGCAGAAGCCGGAAGCGATGTGGCTCAAGGAAATGCGGCCCGGCGCCTATGCCGGCGACCGCTTCACGCCGATCCGCTCGGTGGCGCTCTATGTCCCGCGCGGCAAAGGGGCGTTCCCTTCGGTCACAATGATGACCGCAGTGCCCGCAGTGGTGGCGGGCGTCCCGGAGCTTGCCATCGTCACGCCGCCGGCGCCCGATGGCTCGGTGGACGCAGCGACGCTGGTCGCGGCGCGCCTCGCCGGCGTCGAGACGGTCTACAAATGCGGCGGCGCGCAGGCGGTCGCCGCGGTCGCCTACGGCACAGAGACGATCAAGGCCGCGCTCAAGATCGTCGGACCAGGCAGCCCCTGGGTGGTTGCGGCCAAGCGGCTGCTTGCCGGCGTCATCGATCCCGGCCTTCCCGCCGGTCCGTCGGAAGCGATCATCCTCGCCGACGACAGCGTGCATGGCGGGCTGGCCGCGCTCGACCTCCTCATCGAGGCGGAGCACGGGCCGGACTCGTCGGCCTATCTGGTGACCCACAGCCGCCGCGTCGCGGAGGAGGCACTGGCCGCGCTGCCGGAACACTGGGCGCGCATGACCGAGCAACGGGTCGCGTTCTCCACCGCGGTCCTGACCGGCGCCTGTGGCGGCATCGTGCTGACGGCATCGATCGAGGAGAGCTACCGTTTCATCAACGACTACGCACCGGAGCATCTGGAGATCCTCTCCACCGACCCCTTTGCGCACCTTGGCCACATCACCGAAGCTGCCGAGATCCTGATGGGGCCGCACACGCCGGTCTCGATCGGCAATTTCGGGCTGGGCCCCAACGCCGTGCTGCCGACCAGCCGCTGGGCGCGCACTTGTGGACCGCTCTCGGTCACGGATTTCGTCAAGCGCTCTTCCATCGGCTACGTGACGGCGGCGGCCTATCCGGAATTCGCACGCCATGCCCGCACACTGGCGCGCTATGAAGGCTTCTCCTCGCATGAACACGCCGTCTCCGGCGTGCGCGACCGATATCTGGCGCGGTAGCGGGCGATGAAGGCGGCCAGACTCCATGCGGCGGGCGATTTGCGGGTCGAGGATGTGCCATCTCCCGGCGAACCAGCGCCTGGCTGGGTGCGGCTCAAGGTGACGGCCGCCGGCATTTGCGGCTCCGACCTCCACAACTTCCGCACCGGTCAGTGGATCAGCCGCGCGCCGAGCGTCGCCGGGCATGAGTTCGCCGGCGAGGTGACCGCCGTGGGGGCCGGCGTGTCCCAGTTTGCGCTCGGAGACCGGGTCGTGGCCGATTCGCGCTTCTGGTGCGGCGAATGTCCTGCCTGCCGGGCCGGCCTGCATAATGTTTGTGCCAGGCTGGGCTTTGTAGGCGAGGTCTGCGACGGCGGCTTCGCGGAAGAAACGCAGCTGCCGGCGCGGCTGCTTGTGCGTCACGACGCCACGCTCGATCCCGCGATCGCCGCCATGGCGGAGCCGCTGGCGGTCGCCCTGCACGCTGTGCGGCAGCTGGCGGCGCCGGCCGCAGCGCCGGTGCTGATCGCTGGTTGCGGCCCGATCGGCGGATTGGCGGCGCTGCTCCTGTCGCGGCCGGGCGAGAGACAGGTCCTCGTCGCCGACCGCAATGCGGCGCGTGCGCAGCTTGTGGCCAAGGTCAGCGGCGCGACCGTCGTCGACCTCGACGCCCCGCCCCGTGATCCTGGCTTGCGCCATGCCATCGACGCGACGGGCAGCGTGGCGGTGATGGCGCGGCTGCTCGATGTCTTGGCTGGCGGCGGCACGCTGGCGCTGGTCGGCATTTCGCATGGCCGCCTCGACCTCGACCCCAACTTCCTGGTCGAGCGCGAGATCGCGCTTGTCGGCTGCCACGCCTTCACCGACGAGCTTGCGCCGGCCGTCGCGATGCTTGGCGATCTCGCGCCCGCGCTGTCGCGCTTCGTGGCTGAGGAGATCGCGATCGGCGAGATTCCCGCCGCCTACCAGCGCCTGATCGCCGGCGCGAGCGGCGGGTTGAAGACCATCGTCCGAATGGAGAGAGGATGATCAGGCTTCCCGAATCCGCCGGACCTCTCTACGAAAAGGTCAAGGACTACGTGCTCGGCAATATCGGCAGCGGCAACTGGCCGAAGGACCGCAGGCTGCCTTCCGAAAACGAGCTGGTCAGCACGCTCGGCGTCTCGAGGATGACGGTGCACCGGGCGCTGAGGGAACTGACCTCGGAAGGCCACCTGCTGCGCATCCAGGGCGTAGGCACCTTTGTGGCGCCGCCGAAACCGCAATCGGCCCTCATCGAAATCAGGAACATCGCCGGCGAGATCGCCGCGCGCGGCGCGCGCCACAGGGCCGAGGTCATCGTCCTCGAGAAGATCCGCAATCCGGCGCTGGACCTCGTCGTCGCCTTCGAGTTCACGCGCCGGAGGCCAGTCGCCCATTCGATCATCGTGCATTTCGAAGACGATGTGCCGGTCCAGCTCGAGGAACGCTTTGTCAATCCGGCGCTCGCACCCGACTACCATCGGCAGAATTTCGTGGCGACCACCACCTACGACTATTTGCAGCGGGCGACGCCGCTGACGGAAGTGGAGCATGTGATCTCGGCCATCGCAGCAGAAGAGACGGCGGCCCGCCATTTGATGATCCGACCCGGCGACCCCTGCCTGCTCCTGCATCGGCGGACCTGGTCGGGCGCGGCGGTCGCCACCGTCAACAAGCTCACCTATGTCGGCAGCCGCTATTCGCTGGGCAGCCGCTACGCGCCCTCACCCGCATGAGCAGCGACGGCCGCCAGGCAGGGCGGGCGGCGCTGTCGGCCCAACGGCTGCCTTGATAGGGAATCCGTTCTGCCTGCGCCGTCGTTTTCTCGTTGGCGCCGACCAGATCAGGTTCGGGTCAAGCCTGGCCGCCGGTCAAGTCGCACCGGAGCGGCCAGACTGTGGAAAGCGGCCGACCGTTCAAACCAACCCGGGGACGACGAAAACCAGCCAGGCGATGACAGGACCGATGATCGCGATAAGCGCGCTGTAGATCAGCAACGTCTTCAGCACGCCGTCGCGCTCTGCTTCCTGTGCATTGGCAACGACCAGCGCGCCGTTGGTCGAAAATGGACTGGTGTCAACGATGGTGGTGGAGATCGCGATCGCGGCAACCACGCCTATGGCACTGATCTGTCCCTGCAGGAGGAAGGGCACGGCCAGCGGAATGATGGCTCCCAGCAATGCCGTGGACGAGGCGAATGCCGATACAATGGCTCCGGTGAAGCAGAGGAGGAGTGCGACCAGCAGCGGCATGCCCAGGCTCGAAATGCCTTGGGCGACGTAGTCGATCGTGCCGATCTTCTCCATGAGGCCGACATAGGTGATGATGCCGGCGATCAGGA
The DNA here is from genome assembly GCF_016756595.1 of Mesorhizobium sp. L-2-11. NCBI lineage: Bacteria > Pseudomonadati > Pseudomonadota > Alphaproteobacteria > Hyphomicrobiales > Phyllobacteriaceae > Mesorhizobium > Mesorhizobium sp. L-2-11. The sequence goes on from NZ_AP023257.1 coordinate 5,184,814, forward strand.
GCACCGTCGACCAGCTGACCTTGTCGATCGCCGCCTTTTGAGTCTTCGGCGAGAGCAGCGCCAGCGCGACAGCGACAGTAATCGCAACCAGGCCGACATTGAACTTGAAGACAAGCGCGCCGACCGCGAGCGCGGTCAGGCCGATCAATGTCGTCAACCTCTCCGTAGTCAGGCCGGAAAGCGCCGACATATTTTTCGTCTGCTCCTCAAAGACGTGATGGCTGATCGGAGTAGCCAGCGTGCCGCCGTGGCCGACGATTGACTGCGTCACGCCCTCAGGGTGGAGGTCAGGCAGCGGTCCCGACGCGACCGAATACTTGCGCAGCACCTTCGAGCCGCCGAAGACGAAGAAGACGAGGACGGCGATGGCCAGGTTGAAGAAGAAGCTGGAGAGAAACAGCGATGTCGGCGCGAACGGCAGCCCCGCCTTTTCGACGATCTGATTGGTGATGCCGCCATAGACGCTGATCGGCGAAAAGCCGCCCGCCTGTGCACCGTGAATAACCATCAATCCCATCATGACCGGATTGATGCGGTACTGGAACGCAAAACCCAGCGCCACCGGGGCCAGGATGGCGACCGCTGCAGGTCCGAGCGCACCGAAGCCGGTGATGACGGCGGCGACCAGGAACATGACCCAGGGAGTCCACGCCACATGTCCGCGCACCAGTTTGACCGCGCCCTCGACCAGCCAATCGATAGTGCCGTTGATCTGGGCGATGGCGAACAGGTAGGTAATGCCGACCAGTGTCAGGAAGAGGTCGCTCGGGAAGCCAGCAAATATTACCGCCGGCTTCATGGCCATGACGAGCGAGCCGACCAGAAAGGCGCACGCGAAGGCGAGCGCGCCCATGTTGATCGGCTGCATGGTGGCGATCACGAACATGCCGACCAGCAGCGCAATCGACAAAATCTGGATGTTCATAGCTTCCTCCCTTCGGGAAACGCCCACAGGCGCCCGTTCTCATTTCCATCGGTAGTGGATCAGCCTGCGTTGGTCTCGCTCCCAAGCACCAATGCAGGGTCGTCGGCGCCTCCTAGGAGGCAGGCATGTAAAGGCTTTTGAACCGGTCGCGCAGAAGGTTCTTCTGCACCTTTCCCATGGTGTTGCGCGGAAGGTCCTCGGCGAAGATCACCCGTTTCGGCTGCTTGTAGCGCGCGAGGCGGTCGCGCAGCGCGTTGAGCACGGCCTTTTCGTCCATTGCGGCACCGGGCTTGAGCACCACGATGGCCGTCACCCCCTCGCCGAAATCCGGGTGTGCAATGCCGATGACCGCGCTCTCGGCGACACCGTCGAGTTGATCGATCTCACCCTCGACTTCTTTCGGGTAGATGTTGTAGCCGCCGGAGATCACCAGGTCCTTGTCGCGGCCGACGATGTGGAGATAGCCCGCCTCATCGATCTTGCCGAGGTCGCCGCTGATGAAATAGCCGTCCTTTGTGAATTCCGCCGCCGTCTTTTCAGGCATCCGCCAATAACCCGTGAAAACGTTCGGGCCCTTGATCTCGATCATGCCGGTTTTGCCTGGTTCGAGCGTCTCGCCCGTGGCCGGATCGGTGACCCTCACCGACACGCCCGGGAGTGGGAAACCCACCGTCCCTGCCCTTCGCTCGCCGTCATAGGGGTTTGAGGTGTTCATGTTGGTTTCGGTCATGCCGTAGCGTTCGAGAATGGCGTGACCGGTGCGCTGCTTGAATGCGGCGTGCGTTTCAGCGAGCAGCGGCGCCGAGCCGGAGATGAACAGCCTGATATTGGCGACCGTCTCCCGGTTCAGGCCCTCATGCTGAAGCAACCGGACATAGAAGGTCGGCACGCCCATCATCAGCGTCGCCCGCGGCATCAGAGAAAGGATTTCCTCAGGCTCGAACTTTGGGAGCAGAAACATCGACGCGCCGGCGATGAGCGTGACATTGGTCGCCACGAAGAGCCCATGCGTGTGAAAAATCGGCAGTGCGTGGATCAGCCGGTCGGCTGCAGTCACCCGCCAGCATTCGCGCAGTGCCATTGCATTGGACAAGAGGTTGTCGTGCGTCAGCATTGCGCCCTTGGAACGGCCGGTGGTCCCAGATGTGTACAGGATCGCGGCGAGATCGTCGGGCGCGCGCGCCGCGTCGAGAAAATCGGCAGGCTCGTCCCGGGCCAACTGCATGAGCGACCCGGCGCCGTCCGCATCGAGCGTTTCGACAATCGCGCCGTAGCCGTGCGCGATCCTCTCGACATCAGTTCGCGACTTCGAGGAGACGATGACGAGCCGCGGTTCGGCGTCACCGATGAAATAGTCGAGTTCAGCCAGCGTATAAGCGGTATTCAGCGGCAGATAGATCGCCCCGCAGCGCACGCATGCGAGATAGAGCATCAGAGCCTGCGGGCTCTTGTCCACCTGGACCGCGACGCGGTCGCCAGGGCGAACGCCGAGCACATCAATTGCGCTGGCGATCTGTCCGGAGAGCCGCAGCGCATCTGCATAGGTCCAACGCTGACCATCAATAGTCTCGATGAAAATCGACTCGCCTGACTTGGCGGATGCTCGCATGGCGTCGAACAGGTGATTGCTCATTGAACTCCTCCCAATCTGCTTATCAGGTTTTCTGCATTTCGGTGCGGCGTCGACGAACCTGGGCGCCGATACTGGTGTCGGTCGAAGCGGTTGCCGCCAGTTTTCTCACCTCCGGCGAAGCAGCGATCTCGCCATGTTGCGCCAAGGCTTCGTGGTTCGCCTCGATGTCGTCCAACTTGTAAAAGTAGTTGACCATCAAGCCGTGGGACTGCCGCATCGCCTTGGCGGAGCGATCGGCGAGGAAGTTCAGCCGTTCAAGGCGAGCGCCGTTGCCCAAATGAAAACGCGCCACAGGATCCACCGGCCGTCTGCCGGTGGCCCGTTCCCTGACGAAATAGCGTGCGGCGAGCGGGAGGAGCACAGCTTCAACGAGCCGTGCCTTCTGCGGATTGTCCGCCCAGCTCGGATCGTCCAGCAGTTCGAGTGTCTTGAGAGCCTGATCATCGAGGCTGGCATCGGCCGCCTTGCGCAGTCTTGCCAGCCAGCCAGCGAAACCCGGAACCGGCGACAGCGTCACGAAGGTCTTCAAGCCCGGCAGGTCGCGGCGCAAATCCTCCACCACCTGCTTGATGAGAAAGTTCCCGAAAGAGATGCCACGCAGTCCGTCCTGGCAGTTGGATATCGAATAGAAGACAGCGGTGGTGGCGTCCTGCGCCGTGATCGGCGAACGGTTTACATCGAGCACATCATCGATGGCAGAAGGAATCGTCTTGGTCAGCGCAACCTCAACGAAGATCAGCGGATCGTCTGCGAGCCGCGGGTGGAAGAACGCAAAGCACCGGCGGTCGGCTGGAGCAAGCCTCCGCCGCAGTTCCTCCCAGCCGGCGATTTCGTGCACAGCCTCGTATCTGATGATCTTCTCCAGGATGTCGGCCGGCGTCGACCAGTCGATCGGACGCAGGGTCAGAAAACCGCGGTTGAACCATGAGCCGAACAGGTGGGCGAAGTCGGCATCGACGGCGCGAAACGGTTCCGTCGCATCCTTCATGGCTAACAGGCGCTCGCGCATCTCCACCAGCCTTGCCGTGCCTTTGGGGGCCAGGTTCAGTCTGCGCACCAGTTCCTGGCGACGCGGCTCGGCGGCCTGGTGCAGTTCGATGACGGCGTCCGAACTCCTGTCGCTGCGGTAGCGCTCGATGGCTTTGTCAAGCTTGGCGATGTCTGGGCCGAACTGTTCGTGCAGCATACGCACGAAGTCTTGCCGACCGGCAGCGTCCAGTTGGGCCCAACGCTGAAGGACCTCGGCGGCCAATGCCATGCCCGAGGCTTCGCCCCGGCTCGACAACAGCATATCGCAGAGTGTTTCGATATTGGTCTCGGCCTGGACCGGCTCGCTGCGCGCCCCTGCCGCGAGCAGCCTGCGGCCGCGATCGGTAATGCTTTGCACCATATCGCTGAAGAACGAGATGCCTGCCATGTCGGAGTCCCTCCTGGCGAAATCGAAAGCGACGCAAGCAGACCCCCGCCAGACCTCCGCGTGATCTCGACGCGTTTTGGTGCTCGGATGCGTCCAGCCATTTGTGTGCGACTTGCCTTTTGTGGTATTGTTCTTAGACACCATTGTACGCAAAGTCAACAATCTTGCATACAAGATTTATCATATTGCATTAGAAGGCCCAGAAATGTCAGAAAATGTCGTTCAGCGCCTACGTGACGAGATTGAAAACGGCATCATCACGAACGACTTCGCCCCCGGTGCACGACTGGACGAGGTGCAATTGGCAACACGCTTCGGCGTCTCGCGAACGCCGGTGCGCGAGGCGCTGATGCAGTTGAACGCAATCGGGCTGGTGGAGATCCGGCCGCGCCGGGGTGCCGTGGTGATCGATCCGGGACCGCACCGCATTTTCGAAATGTTCGAAGTGATGGCGGAACTTGAAGGTTTAGCCGGTTCACTGGCCGCGCGGCGGTTCACCGATGCCGATCGAACAGCCATCCTGGCTGCGCATGCAGATTGCGAGCGTTCGTCTTCGGCCGGCAACAGCGACGCCTACTATTACGATAACGAGCGCTTTCACAAAGCTATCTACGCTGCCAGCCACAGTGGTTTTCTGGCCGAACAGTGCGTCGCACTGCATCGCCGCCTGCAGCCCTACAGGCGTCTGCAACTGCGCGTGCGCAACCGCGTTGCCACGTCGTTCGCCGAGCATGGCGCGATCGTGGAAGCAATCCTCGCCGGCGACGCGGAGCAGGCGCGCACGCTGCTGCGCCAGCATGTCAGCATCCAGGGCGAACGCTTCAGCGATCTTGTAGCGACGCTGGCGAGCAGATAGTCCGTCGCAAATCGAGCCTCTCGCCTTTCACCGCCGCCTCAATGAGCCAAGCCGCAGCATGCCGAGACCGGCATGGCAGCGGACGTACATATGAGCAAGCGGGCGTTCGCCCCGTTCGGCGTGGTGATCGACTGTAGAAGCGAGGCCTAGCCGAAGGCGTCTGCGAAAGCGTGGACGTGCGCGACAGGCAACAACGTCCGATATCGGAAATCCCATGTAGCAGCCGCCTGCTACCAGCGACTCGAATTTTAGCGCTATGCGATATGAATGGCGAACTTCACCGAGGCGGTGTAGAGTTCACCTCAAAGAAGAAATGAGCCGTATCAACGGCAACGCTGAGCGAATCTGGGAGGATTCATGGTCGAGATTATCTCCAAGCGGGATGGCCCGCGGCGCGAGGACGTACAAGTCAAAAGACTGATCGAGCAGAACCACTCGACCATCGTTCGCCTTGCCGACCAGATCAGCGGTGGCGGCTATTCAGCTTCGAGGAAGCCACGCCAGCAACCGAAGGCGGAAGGCCTGATCATCCATGTTCGCGGCAGCACGGCGCCTGTGGCCGAAGCCAAGCCGTCCATCCAGGTCACCGTGAACGGCCGCGTGGTCTCGAAGGATCAGAACACGGGGCGCCAGCTTCATCATATCGGCGATATCCGCGACCGGAGTGGGGAGCAGATCTTCGTCCTGGCAACGAAGCAAAATGGCTTTTTCTCGCCGGTCGACGAAACCGTCGCCGAGGCGCTTGCTGACCTGGACGGATCCCGCCTCGCCGCCACCTACACTGAAGAACAGCTTGCCGCCGACATCGGCGCGAAACTCGGCATCAACTGACCGTGCAGACGCCTGGGCGTGCTTGTGCACGTCCAATCCGTGGCAGCATACGAAAGCGACAGTATACAGAAATGGCATGCCTCAAGGTTCTGTGATGACTGAATGAAACGCGAGATAGGCCCCAATCAGATGAAGATCGATGCCCTTCCAGCGCGTGCGTCGCTGGCCGCGGGGCAGATGGTTCTGGGCAACATCGATTATGACGAGCGCGCTACCATGCGCGCCTGGGAAAATTTCCTGGCCGACGAGCCCAAATCTGCTCGCGATGTGATCCACCCAAGCCCCGTCCGCTCCCTCATTCACGATTCCTGGTATCGCAGCGCCACCGGCGGCATCAACGCTCAAGGTATTGAAGCGCCGCTGAGCAGCGATCGCGACGAGATCGAATATCTGACCCAGGCCAACGCAGAACTGCTTTCGGCGGCGCGACGATCGTTCGCCTCCCTTGGCCAGTTGCTGGATGGGACAGGCGCGATGCTGGTTCTGGCCGACAGCGACGGCGTGCTGATCGACGCCATCGGCGACAAGAAGACATTGCATGACGGCATGGATATCCACCTTGCCATCGGTGGCAAATGGAACGAGGATGCCGTCGGAACCAACGGCATCGGCACGGCGCTATGGACCGGCGAGCCGACTTTCGTCCATGCGGCCGAGCATTTCTGCGCCGGCATCAAATCCTGGACCTGCGCTGGCGCACCGATCCGCGATCCGCTGGACGGCAAGATCATCGGTGTCGTCGACCTGTCAGGCTATTCGCCGATCTTCCGGCCGCACAACACCGCGCTCGTCGCCGCCACAGCCCGGCAGATCGAAAAGGCATTGGCCGAACAGCAGCAGGAACAGCGCACGCGCCTGCTCGAAGCCTTCATTTCCTCAGCCCCCAGCTACCGCCGAAAAGACGGGCTGGTGATCGTCGACCATCGCGGCCGCGCCATCTTCTGCAACAACGTGCCTGACGGCGAGACCACCGAAATGATGGACGGCCCGATGGAGCCTGGCCGTGGCCGCTGGCTGATGAACCTTCCGTCCTCCGGCTCCGAAGCCGACCTTGCCAAGGCGCTGCCGGCCCATCTGAGATCCTGCCATATCACACCGCTCAAGCTCGATGGCGACCTCCGCGGCGCGGCGCTGGTGTTCCCCTCCGTGCCGGCAGTCTCCAGTGCGGCGGTGGTCCGCGGGGAAGTGAACAAGCATCTTCAGGATGCTGTCGCCATGATCGTCGGCGAAAGCGAAGCGCTGCATGCCGCCATCGACGTCGCCTGCCGCGTCGCTCGGTCGAGCAGCGTAACATCGCTGTTGGTCGAAGGTGAAACAGGGGTCGGGAAAGAGCTGTTTGCGCGGCTTGTCCATGCCGGCAGCCGGCGCACGGCGAACGATCCGTTCATCGCCATGAATTGCGGGGCAATCACCAGGGACCTGTTCGGCAGCGAGTTGTTCGGCCATGTCGCCGGCGCCTTTACCGGCGCCTCGCGTGAAGGCAAACCGGGGGTTTTCGAGCTCGCCCATGGCGGCGTCCTCAGTCTCGACGAGATCGGCGAATTGCCGCTCGAGATCCAGCCGTTTCTGCTGCGTGTCCTGGAAGAGCGCGTGGTCAACCGCATTGGCGACAGCCGGGGCCGCCCGGTGGATGTGCGCCTGATCGCCTCGACCAATCGCGATCTCAAGCACGAAATTGACGCAGGCCGATTCCGCCGCGATCTCTACTATCGAGTTGGCGCAGTTTCGATCACTGTTCCACCGCTGCGCGAGCGCGGCGAGGATGTGCTGCTGCTGGTCGAACATTTCAACCGGCAGATCGCCACGGCAGCGGGCGAGGACCCGCTGGAATTTTCGCAAGAAGCGCTCGATGCCCTGCTCGCCTATCATTGGCCGGGCAATGTACGTGAACTGAAGAACCTCATCGGGCGGTTGCATGTCCTGGCGCGGAGCCGAGATATCGGGCTCCACGATCTCCCCGGTGAAATCGCGGCGCCCAGCGCCACGTCCGATGATGGTAAGACCCTGTCGGCCGAGTTGCCTGGAGGCACACTCGTCGAGGCGGAACGCCAGGCGATGAAGAACGCATTGGCAGCCGAGGGCGGCAATCTCAGTCGGGTCGCGCGGCGGCTCGGCATTTCCCGGCCGACGCTCTATCGCAAACTCGACCAATACGGCATCCGCCGCGGTTTCCTCTAGGATCAGAACCCGTCACCGGCACAAAGCGCCGCGCGGCATTCGCGCCACTGGCTGGGGAAAGTCATGCCAATGGTCAGCGAAATCACCACAGCAGCGCGGATCTTGGTGATGCCGCTTGGACCCTTTCTCTCCCTCTTCTAGATGTGACCGGACACCGCACCGGTCCGCGCGAAATCCGGTCCATATATTTCAGGGCACGATGACGCCGCGGCCGGTGAACCGCCGGTTCTTGAAATCGTCGAGGGCGGTGTTGATGCTGGCGAGATTGTATTCGGTGTAGTGCATCTTCACCTTGCCGTCGGCGTTGAGCTCCATCAGTTCGACAAGCTCGGTGAAATTGCCTACCAGGCTGCCGCCGATGTTGATCTCCTCTATGACCAGATGCGCGGTCGGCACGTTGATATTGCCGCCATAGCCGACGACGAACAGTTGCCCGCCCTTGCGCACCATCTTCCAGCAGATGTTCTCGACACCGAGTTCACCGACGAAGTCGATCACCACATGGGCGCCGCCGCCGGTGATCTGGCTGACCTCCTCGACGATGTTCGGCCCGCCATCAAGGACGTAGTCGGCGCCAAGATCCTTGGCCAGCACCTGTGCTGCCGGCTCGCGATCGACGGCGATGATGCGGCAGCCCGAGATCGCGTGCAATGATTGCAACGCGATATGGCCGAGCCCGCCAATGCCGAGCAGTACGCAGTAGCTCCCCGGCCGCAGCAGTTTGGCGGCGCGCCTGGCGGCGCGGTAGGCGGTGATGCCGGCATCGGCAAGCGGCGCCACTTCGATCGGCGTCACATTGGCATTCAGCTTGATCAGCGAGCGTTCGCTGGTGATGAAGTACTCGGCGAAGCCACCATTCATGCCAAGGCCAGGAAACTGGCCGTTGTCGCAGTACATGTCCTCGCCGTGCCGGCAGTTGAGGCAGATGCCGCACGAGCGGAAGGGATGGCAGATCACCGCGTCGCCGCGCTTCACCGATCTGACGCCGCTGCCGACCTCCTCGACCCAGCCGGCATTCTCGTGGCCCATGATGTAGGGCAACAGCGTGCCTTCGGGGTCCATGGTAGGCTTCCACACACCTTCTATGATGTGGAGATCGGTGCGGCACAGACCGGCAGCACCTACCCGCACGATCACCTCGTCCGGGGCGGTGATCGTCGGCGCCTTGACCTCCTCGATCCTGAGCTGGACGTTCATATGCGGATCGTATTCGTACAGTCTGGCGGCTTTCATCGTCGTATCCTTTCAACGTCGAGATTGTTCGGATTGCTTCAGGCGCGGCCGAGCTTTTCGGAGCCGCCACCGCGAGCTGGTCCGGCCGTCGGGTCCTCGTCTTCGGCGAGATGGCCGATCAGCGTTTCGGTGGTCAGGATCAGCGTCGCCACCGAAGCTGCGTTGGCGAGTGCTGTGTAGGTGACGCGGACCGGATCGATGATCCCTGCCTCGAACATGTCCTGGTAGCTGCCGGCAGACGCGTTGTAGCCGTAGCCGCCGTTGATGCGCGTGACTTCCGCCACGACTACCTCGGGATCGGCGCCGGCATTGGCGGCGATGCGCCAGAGCGGCCGCGACAGCACCGACCGCACCAAGCGCACGCCTTCGGCGACATCGCCGTCGACACCGGCCGCCATCTTATCGAGCAACGGGGCGATCTGGGCAAGCGCCGAGCCGCCGCCGGCGACCACGCCCTCTTCGGACGCGGCGCGCACCGCATTCAGCGAATCCTCGATGAGCTGAATGGTTCGCTTCTGCTCGACCGGCGTGACACCGCCGGCATAAAGGATCGCGGTGCCGCCCGAGAGCTTGGCCAGGCGTTCGCGCAGTTTGTCTTGGTCGATGTTCGGCGGCGAGGCTTCATACTGCCGCTGCACCTGGGCGCGGCGCGATGCGATTGCTGCATGATCGCCGCCGCCGCGAATGATCGAGGTGTAGGACGAACTGGTCTTTACCCTGTCAGCCGTTCCGAGATCGTCGACGGTGATGTCCTCCAGCCGGCCGCCGAGGTCGCGCGCGATCACCTTGCCACCGGTGATGATGGCCAGATCCTCCATCATCGCCTTGCGCCAATGGCCATATTCCGGGGGATGGACGACGAGGTATTTTCCAGGTCCCTGCTTGCCGAGCAGCGTCACCACAACTTCCGGCGACATTTCCTCGGACACGATCAGCAACGGCCGCCCGGCCTCGTTGGCGATGCGACGCACGTTCTCAAGCGCCTCGGGTTCCTTGATCTTGAGGTCGGTCATCAGGATGTAAGGCCGTTCGAGAACCGCCTCCATCTTCTCCTGGTCAGTCACCATGTGATGAGAAAGATAGCCGCGTTCGAAGGACATGCCCTCGACCACATCGAGCGTGGTCTCGGTGGTGACGCTGAAGTCTGTGGTGATGACGCCTTCGGCTCCAACGCGCTGATGGGCTTCCGCCACGAGTGCGCCAAGCTTGGCATCGGTAGCCGCGATATTGGCGACCGAAGCCAGGATGCCGTTCCCCTTTGCCGGCTTGGCCGAGGCCTTGAGCGCGGCCACCACCGCAGCAACGGCAAGGTCGATGCCCTTGCACAGGTCGACGGATTTCACGCCGCGTTCATTCGCCTCCACACCGCCCTGGATGAGAGCGTTGGCGAGCACGATGGCAGTCGTGGTACCGTCGCCGGCGACCTCGTTGGTTTGCATCGACACTTCGCGAACGACCTGCGCGCCCATGTTTTCGAAACGGTCGTGCAATTCGATCTCGGAGGCGATGCTGACACCGTCACGGGTCACCATCGGCGTGCCGATCGGCCGGTCGATCATGGCGTTCATGCCTTTGGGGCCGAGCGTCGGCTCGACGGCTGCGGCCAGCCGAAAGACGCCACGGGCGAGCGCGCGGCGGGCGTCGGAGTTGTGAAGCATTATTTTGGGCATGATTCCTCCTTCCGCCTTACGGGCGGGTTGTTGGTTAGGGGCCTCGTGCGAGGGAGGCCGTTGTTTTCGGCTCTACTTCAGGCGGTCGGCGCGGCTCGTGCCGGCACGCGATCCATGATGAAATCGACCAGTGTCGGTTCGCCGTCGACCACATCCAGTTCCTTGTATCTGGTCTGCTTGAGCCCACGGCAAAGCGCGCCGTTGAACTCCATATTGACGCGCACACCGCGCAGTTCAGCGAGATGGGCGCCGAGTGCGGCCGCCGGTATGCGTTGCCCTTCCCAGGTCACGAAGACCGGATCACCCGCCCGGCGGTCGGGAAAACGCTCGATCAGAGCCGCCCGGTATCTCGGCTTCTGTTTGGCCGCTTCGCCCGCCTCGAGCCGCGCGACGTCGTATGCCGGCAGGTCCATGCCGAGGATTTCCCGATCTGTCAGACCGTGCTGCCGGAGGCCTCGCAAGACTGCCTCCTGGCGTCGCTTGAACGCCTTCATCCTGAAGGTTTCGCCCAAGGCGCCGAGATCCTGATCCTCGGCAAGTTCAGCGAAAATATCGCCGAATGTCTTGCCGGCTTCCATGCCGCGATTGACCTCTTCCGCGAACATGTGGTCGTGCAGCTTGACGCGATAGGCCGGCGACCATGAGAGTTGGTCGAGCGCCTTGCGGACGCCGTCCAGCATCAGGAACGCGAAGTTGGGCGAGCACCAGTAGGTCGGCAGTCGGAAATCTATCTCTACGCTGCCATCGCCCGTCATCACGGCTCGCTCGACGAAGCCCATCTCGGTAATCGGTTCGTCGAGCTCGGGGTCATTGACCTCACCAAGGCACCGCCAGAGCTCCTTCTCGCGGTTGCCAGAAACGCTGGCGGCGGTTGCCATGGCCCCTACTCCGCCGCGATGCTGAAGGGCGAACTGGCGAATTCCACCTTCCGGGCTTCGATGTCGATGTCGTAGAGGCGGGCAGCGTTGAGGCCGAGGATCTTTTCCTTGATTTCGTCGGTCAACTGCACGCCGCGTTCGGCCGCGATGTCCTCAGGGATCTGATAGGCCCAGAGCTTTTCGACCAGCCAACGCGGCGTCCAAATCGCGTAGTCCGAGCCGAACAGGATCTTCTCCGGGCCGATCCAGAACAGCAGCTCGGCAATGACCTCGCCGAAATAGCGCGGACGCGAGTGGATAAAGGGCAACGCCACCGCGAGCCCGGCATAGACATTGGTCTCCTGCGTCGCGATCCAGCAAAAATCGTCGAGGCGCGGCAAGCCGCAATGCTCCACGATCCAGTTGAGGCCTTGGAAATCGGTAGCAGCATGATCTACGTCGTGTACGTCAAACGCATCCTTGTTGAGCGGAATTATCGTCGGACCCTTGTGGACATGGATGTTTCTGATGCCGAGCTTGTCGCAGAGCTCGAAGCATTTGTAGGCCTCGGGATCGTTCAGCCGCCAGCCTTTCGACGCGCCGTTCCACTCGGCGGTGTACATCTTCACCCCCTTGATGTCGTAGGTCTCCTTCATGAAATGGATGTATTCGAGCGCCTTTTTGCCATCACGCGGATCGAACGCCCCATTCACAATGAAACGGCCGGGATATTTCTTGGCGATTTCCGAAGTGCGCTTGATGCAGCCAAAGCCGGTCTTGTAGAAATCGCTTAGTGACGTGGTCTGGAAGATCGCGATGTCATCCGGCCCGTCGATGAACAGATCGTTGTAGAGATTCTCGGCCGAATACTTCTCGAACTTGCTCTTCTCCCAGAGCTGCTCCTTGGGGCTGAGTCCGGTATGATAAGCGTAGAAGCAGTCGATGAACTGCTTGCCGTGAATATTCTTCTGGTTCTCCGGGCTGCCGTCCCAGAAATGGGTGTGGCCATCGACCACGAATATATCCTTGCCTTCCGGTGTCCTAAACATTCTTTCCTCCGCAAGATGGGCATTTGATCGGTTCGGCGCGCCGCAACCAGGCGGCGCGCCTGATTTTCTTGGCGTCTATTCGATGTATTCGAACATCTCGTCCATGTTGCCGAACAGGATCACGGTGTTGTCGTCGATGCGCACCATCCGCCCGTAATGGGTGGAGCTGTTGACCTCGAAGGTTTCCGCCGTCATCTCGCGGCCGAGATATTCGCTGATCTCGTCCATCTTGAAGGTCAGCTTGCCGACGCCATCGATGCGGATCATCGCCGGTTGGTAGGTGACGGTTACGTTCGGCTTCAGGCCCATGAATTCAGCGATGGCCCTGGCTTCCACCGAGTCGTTCATGGTGACGCCGCACTGATGCGAAATCGTCTGTTCGAAGGTGATGTCCTTCATCGACCTGAAGATGTTGGATTGCGATGCGTCGCGTGCTGCAGTTGACATGACAGTTTCTCCCTGGTCAGCGCTTGAGGCCAAGTTCGCCGAGTATCTGGGCAATCCGTTCCTCGGATTTGGCACGGACATCGGCGAAAGCGACCGGCTTTGAATGCGGCATCGACCAGATCGGCTGCAGGCCAGTGGCCGCCTTGTCGGCGAGCGCGCCGTGCTTCTTGACCCAGCCCTGGAAGAGCTTCTTGTTCGCCGCGCCATGCTTCTCGTCGTTGGCGAGCATGTGCATGAGGTCGATCGTGTTGGCGAGGTTGCGCTCATAGTCGGCCTCGGCTGCCGAGATCACCGCAGGCGTGATGAAGTCATGGTTGGCGGCGGCGATCTGCATCAGGAAACCTGACCGGAATGCTTCCCCGACCAGCGGTTCGAAGACGATGTTGATGGCGAAATACTGTTCGAGATAGTCGGCCGCGCCCATGATGGTCTCGACCGCTTCGCGGGCGCCTTGCCAGTTGTTGTCCTCGAGCCAGGCCTTCTTGCCGAGTTCGTCGTCCCAGCCGGAAAGGTCCATGCCGATCTCGGCAAGGTAGAGCGTGATGTCCTGCGCGAGCCGCAGCTTGTAGGACGAGTTGGTCAGCGTCGCGTTGTTGATCATCTGGGTGTAGCCGTAACGCTGCGCCTGCATCAGCGAGGTGCCGAGCCCGAATTCGGCATGTTTCCAGGCACCGAGCTGCGTCTGCAGGATCTTGACCCAGGCGTTGTCGAAGGTCTTGGGCGCCCCCGATTTGCGGGCATTGTTGATGACGCTCTGCACCATCGTCTCGATCTTCGACTGGCGCTGGTAGTGCGTGCGTTCCCACTCCTGATCGGGGGCGCGGAAGGCATGCCAGTTGGAGCTCTGCGCGGCGGTGTTCTGCTTGACATAGGCGCCCTTGCCGTCGGCAAAAGAGATGATCCAGTCCTGGATCAGGTAGCGCTCTGGGTCAGGCTGTACGTCGACCGTCATGTCTTCGTAGTGCGTGGCGCGCTGGCCCTTGGGGTCGAAATACCGGTACTTCCGGCTGTCGGAGTCGGCAAAGATCGCCGCGCCGGCGGCTCCGGATCCGACTGAACTCGAGATAGCTGGCATAGTCTTCACTCCCTTGTTGCAGTTGTGGTCGCAGTTGCGTGGCGGCCCTCTCAGTGGGCCGGCGTTGCACCTGCCGATGTTGTGAACTTGTCGAAGAAGATCCGCTCCGTCTCGAACCCGTTCATGAACAGAACCGGCTGAAGCGCATCGATCATCGGCGGCGGGCCGCAGGCATGAACATCGCCCTGCCCGTCGACCGCCAGTTGCTTGAGCTTGGCGTCGACACTCTGGTGTAGGAAACCGCGTTCGCCTTCCCATTCGGCGTCATCAGTCGCGTGCGACAGCACGGGAATGAAAGTGACATCCGAATGCTGGCCGATCAGCTCGGCGATCCTGTCGAGATAGAACAGGTCGTTGCGGGTCCTGGCACCGTAGAAGAAATAGACCGGACGTTTCTCGCCGCTCTTCAGATGGTCGTTGAGGATCGACCAGATCGGCGACATGCCCGAGCCGGCGCCGACCAGGACTAGGGGTCCTTGCCGTTCTTCCCGACGGAAACAGGTTCCGTAGGGTCCGACGACGGTGATTTCGGCTCCAACCTTGATTCCTCCGGAATCGAGTTCTCCAGAGAACTTTCCGTCAGGGTATTTTTTGATGATGAAGCAGAGTTTTTCGGTTTGGTCCGGCGTATTTGCCATGGAGAACGAGCGCGTAATCGTCTCCCCTTTTTGCGTGGTAACCGTGATGTCGACATATTGCCCCGCCCAGAACTTTATCGGCGAGCCGAGTTCGATCTCGATGCCGCGAATGTCGTGGGTCAGGTGCTCGATCCGAGCAATCCGGCCCTTGAACGTCTTCACGGCGATCGCTTTCGCCAAAATCTCCTCGTCGTAGTTGAGAAGCTCGACTTCCAGATCGGAGTAGGCGATGCAGCGGCATAAAAGGACGTGGCCGCTCTCCTTCTCCATGTCGTTCAGTGCGAAGGTCGAATATTTGAGCATGTCGACTTCGCCTTCGAGCAACACGCTTTTGCAGGCGGAGCATTGCCCTTCCTTGCAACCGTGCGGCAGCGCGATGCCCTGGCGGAAAGCGGCGTTGAGTACCGTTTCGCCATTTTCGACATCAAATTCGACGCCGACCGGGCTGAGCCTGACCGTGTGGGTTTCCGACATACGGACCTCCAGTGAAAGGAAGGGGCGGGACGAACCCGCCCCATTTGGCCTGATCAGTTGCAGGGTTTGATCGTGAAGCCGGCCCGGTATTCCGCCAGGTGCTTCTCGCGGTCCGCGGGTGACATGGCACGCAGCGCGTTGAGCGGCGACCCGAGCTTGTTGCCTCGCACGTCGTCCAGCGTCCACATCTCCTTGTCGTCGAAACGCATATGTGGCTGCGGAACAAGCGTCTTGCCGTCGGAGCGGACGAAGTTCAGGTCCTTGATGGCATCGGCCAGATCCCAGCCGTCATAGAGCGTCTCCCATTCGCGCTTGCCGCTGAAGCGGCCCATCGCGGGCGTCGAACGGCCCTGATATTCGTCGGCGAACGCCACGGTGGCAGTCCACTTGTCGAGTTCATGGGCGAAGGTGTGCAACTGGCCGTCGATCTCGCCGACCACCATATCCTCGCGGATCAGGCAAGGTACGAGGCAGGACCAGCAGCGATGCGGATAGACGTAACCGACGTCGTTGTTGAACAGCAGCACCTTCTCGCCCTTGTGGCTGAGCTTGGCGTACCATTTCCAGAAGTCGCCGAATTCGGCGTACCAGCCCGGATATTTGTGCTCGAACCACTCGAAGTCCTTATCGGTCTGAGCTTCGATGCGCCAGAAATTGACCGGCCAGCCAACCGCGAAGAACTGTCCGACCTTGTGGACATAGTTCTTCTTGGTGATGCGTTCCCAGGCCGCCTGGACGTCGTCGTGATGGACCTTGATGCCGTATTTCTCGAGCGGCAGCATGTAGGTGCGGTAGTAATCCTCATAGATCCAGCGGTGCCACATTTCCGCGTAGGACTCCTTGTTCTTATCGCGGTTGGTGGTGCCGTATTCGATGAACGTGCCAATGGCCGCATCGACGATCGCGTGGTTCTGCCAGAAGGCATAGCGCAGGTCGCGCTCGAGCAGCAGATGATTTTCCGGCTCCTTGAGGGCCGCCATCAGCAGTGAGTGGCCATTACCGATATGCCGGCTCTCGTCGGACTGCACCGACAGGAAGACGGTCGGCAGCGCGTAGTCGCCGTTGCGGGCAGCTTCCGAAGGCATGGCGACAAACAGCGTGTTGGTAAAGGCGGTTTCGGCCACCACGGTCAGGTACATGCAGGCGGCAGTCATGGTGTCGCCGGTGATGAAGCCTTCCGCGAACTGCCGGCCGATAGTCGTGGCGTAGCATTTGCCGAAGGCTTCCTCGGTGATGTCGAAGCCAGCCGGATCGATGTAGTTCTCCATGTACCATTTCTTCAGGTTCATCTGGATCGTCGAGTGCCGAAACTCGTCGATCATCTGCATGGTGAAGCCGGTCCTGAGTTCCTCGCCAGGAGCGATACGGGCGACCATCGCCATCGAGCGGGCAGCCGAGATTTCCGGGAAGGGAATGATCGCCAGGAACAGTTTCATCCACTCGACCCAGCGCGGTTCCACATTGCGGAACATGTCGCCGCGCAGCGCCGCATCCAGCGCGCCGTAGACCCGGTTGTCCTTCTCTTCCTGCATCGGAAAGTACGACCGCAAAACCTGCTTCATCGGGTCGCGCGGTGTCTTGTTAATCTTGTAGTCCGTCGGAAACGTCATCGCTTCCTGAACGTAGGAAGGATTCCAGCCGAGATCGGCAATCTTCTTGGTTGCCTCGCCGACGGAGATTCCGCGTTGCGAGGTGATCTTGTTGAGCGTCAGAGACGTCATGGTCATAAGCCTCCACCAGGTTTGAGCCGTAGGTCCCTTGACCCCGGCATGGAGCGGCGCACAGCACCGCTAGTGAGAGTGCGAACGGCACGACAAAGGGTTGCGCGTTCAGGCGCGACTCATGGTCCGGCCATTCAAGTGGATCGTGGCAAAGGTTCTCGAGGCATCTGGCAGGGGCCGCGGCGCCAACCGCATATGCGATGGGCGTATCGAAGCGGACGTGACCTGCTTCCTCCGTTCCTTCGTTCTTTTGGCACCGCGTCAAAGCGCGATGGGCTTCTTGTGAAAATGAGCAAAGCAAGCGTCGTGCCAACTTGAAAATAGCACCCATGGCAAGGGCTCAAAACAAAATCGCTGCTCTTGCGGCATATGAGCAGATGATCAACTGTAACATTCTTTTACAGTTGTAACGTACGTCTGTAATATTTAACGTCTATTCGCAACTGCAATATATTTAGTTAGCAAGTGCAGCAAGTACAAAAACGACTATCATCTATTCAATTCTTCGTCTTTCTCCACTATTTGGGGTGATGGCCCATGGACGGGCCTCGCGCTGGAGAGAGACTATGCCAAACGATAAAGACAGCCGGGCGCCGCCCGAGCCAATGTCCAGGCAGGCCGATGACGTCACCGGCGATCTTGTCAGGCTGATGCCGCACGATCTGGTCTTTGTGATGCGCTTCATGGGCGAGAGCCAACACCGCCTGCAGAGCCACTTCCAGGACTTCATCCAGGCCGAGCTTGCCGCCGGCGGCGTCACCACGGAAACGCATCCGATGCTCCATCTGTTCATCGAGAACCACGCGATCCTGTTGCGGGACTTCGTGTTTTCCGGCGTTTCGCTGTCGCGGCAGTTCCGCGTCGAGGAGATCGAGCGCCTTACCGGCGATACGACATCGATGATCCGCGTCGACATCTGGGATCAGCTCAAGAGCCACATCGAAACGGCCGAAAAACAGTTCCAGTCGCAGGCCGGCTCATTGCCCAAATTGCTATCGGCTTTCGAAAAACCACCCGGACCGACGGCTGGGACCGAAAAATAATGGAGGATCCGATGGGGCAAACTACCAGGCGTGACATGTTGCTCGCCCGCCGGCTCGATCTTGTCGCCAACGTCTCCGCGCTGACTGCCGAGGCGCTGCGGCTCAATCAGAAACGCGCCGGTATCGAGATGGATGTGCTGCGCTTGGAACTCGAAATCGGCAGGAGCGGCGCCAGCGCGCAACTGGTGCAGGATTTGCATGAGGCGGAGGAGAGAGCTGCGGCGGTCATGCAGGAAGGCGCGAGGTGCGAGCAACGCATCGCCGCCGCGGAGGGTGAGGTCGAGGACGTCGACCGCAGCCTCGCGGCGGCGGTGGGCAGCTAACGGAGGGAATGGTCATGAACCAGCACGCGATACAAAACCTGACCTTGTTCGACCTGCTGGCGCGAAGCTGGCGTCGCCCGTCGGCGATCGCCGACCTGCGCTTCAGCGCCGATGGCTTGGCTGTCGCATGCACCAGCGTGGACGGAACGGTCGCCATAGCCGCGGTCGCGGATCAGGAGCCGCCGGAGTCGCGGATCAGGGTGAGCGGCGATCTCGGCCGGACGACGATCCGCCCCCGGGAGAAGTCACCGGCACCATTGATCGCCACCGATGCGTTGGGGGATGGAGACGTCCCGCTCGCCAGCTACCTTTCCTCCGGCTTCCTCATTGGAACGGCGGCTGGCGAAGCGGTGCATCTGGCCGCGGACGGCAATGTGATGGAGACGCTGGTCAAGATCGACGGGCCGGTCGTCTCCGTCGATTACAACCCCCGGACGGCCATAACAGCCGTCAGCAACGGGCAGGATGTCTTCCTGGCACGTGGCCAAGGCGATGCAGTACGACTGCGACACGATGCGACACCGTCCACGGATGCGCTTGCCTTTTCGCCAGACGGGCAGCGCCTAGCCTGTGGCCGGGATGATGGACTATCGATCTGGGCGGTCGACGGCGACGCCACCCCGATACGCGACGTTTCTTTTTCGGCGCGCCCGGTGTCGATCCGCTGGAGTGGCGATGGCACATGGCTGGCCTGTGGGCTCGAAACAAGCGGCTTTGCCCTGGTCAGCATGACCGATGATCGCTACGGCATCGTCGCGGGATTTCCATCGCCGGTCCGGACCGTGTGCTGGAGTCTACCGGAGAATGCGCTGTTTGCGTCGGGCGCGTTCCGGTTCGCCGGCTGGTCGATGACCGCTCCGCCACTTGACGGCGACACCTCGGGCGCGCTGGAGACTGGCCGAGCCGGGCTGGTTCCGATCGAGACAGTGGCTGCGCACCCGGAGAAAAAACTGATTGCGGCCGGCTATGCCAACGGCCGGATCACCATCGCCCAGATCGGCGCGCGAGACGAACTCCTCGTCAGGCCGCTGGGCAGCGCGGTGACCGTGCTTGCCTGGTCCGGCGACGGACGCCACCTAGCAGTGGGTGCAGTAGACGGCACCGTCGCGATCGTCACCTTTCCCGCACAGATGTTCAAATAAGCAAAGGCAGGCCGCATGCAAAAGGAGCACAAAATGCAAACCGACCCCACCCCCGAGGACGAGAGCAAGGACGAATTCTTCGAACGGCTCGCCAAGCTGTCGGAAGAAATGGTGGCCAAACACGGCAAAGATTTCAGTATGGGCGCATTGGTGCTTGCCGCCCGCTGGATTGCCGAGAACCGCGTCGGCCAGTTGAAGACCAACTAACTCACGACCAATCAATTGCGCTCGAAAGCCAGCTCCGAAGGAGCTTCAGGCGGATTCGCCGAACAGGTTTTGCGCTGCGCTGGCTGTGTATGCCATTCCTTCAGATTGCGACTTACCCTGGATCGAGGGCTCATCCAGGCGCGACTCAATCCAGCGCTCGCAGATACCGCACGGGACGTGCCGTCGGCGATTCGCTCTCCGGCCGTTGCGATGGTTCGGGTCAATCCCGAAATGCCGGTAGAGGTCGTCGAAGTTTCAGCGACCTTGTAGCGACGCTGGCGAGCAGATAGTCGTCCGGTTTGGCAGGTAGCACTGGCGATCGGCGCAAGTATCAGTGCACCGTTCTGGGGCGCGGCGGTCGCCACTGTCAACAAGCTTACCTATGGCGGCAGCCGCTACGCGCCCTCCCGCATGAGCAGCGAGCCAGGCAAGGCGGGCGGCGCTATCGTCCCAACGGCTGCCTTGATAGAGAAATCAGTTCTGTCTCGTCGGTCACGCCGGCCATGTAATTGGCAATGATCCGAGACGCGAGCGCCTCACGCTGACCAGTCGATTGACCTTCAAGCCTGAGCTGTTCAAACGCTCGAGCCAGCAACGCCAACTCGGACGGATCGAAAATACCAGCTTCTTCAGCTTTTCGACGGATCGCCATGGCACCCCTCAAAGACAATCGATGTCTTTGCAACGTTTGCCGCGACATTGTGTTCCGGGAGGTGGTTCGACCGCAAAACCGCTGCACACCCTCGGGTCAGGCCCGTGGGCATGCTTTTGCGCGACATGTATTAGGCGCGCGCGCTGCTGGCCCTCTGCCGACAGCGGCTGACGCCAGTGGCCGCTTGCCGGCCTGCGTCATGAGCGCACCACCAGAGGCACCAGACCCTCATGGCGGTGGTCGAGATAACACACGACACGGTCGCCAATGCGCTCGAAGATGAGATCGACTTTCGCCTCGCCAATGGCCAGGTGGCGGATAACGATGTTGTCGATGCCGATAGGCAGCCGCGGGCGTTCCACGGTGATCTCGCGTTTCCAGCCGTCAACCCGAATGCCCAGGCAAGCCTGCAGCATCATGAAAGCGGAGCCAGCCGACCAGGCTTGCGGCAGACAGGCGACCGGGTAGGCCACCGGTGAATCGCTGGCCGCACGCATAAAGCCGCAGAACAGCTCTGGCAGCCGCATGTTGAAACGAACCGCAGCCTCGAACATACCGCTCATCAGCTTCACGACGCTGTCTCGTTCGTGATAGCGGGCGAGCCCGGAGGCGCAGAGCGCGGTGTCGTGCGGCCAGATCGAGCCATTGTGATAGGACATCGGGTTGAATGGGACCTCGTCGTCGGCCAGCGTGCGAACGCCCCAACCGCTATGAAGATGAGCAGAGAGCAGTTGGGTGGCGACAGCCTGAGCCCGTTCCGCCGACGGCAGCCCGACATAAAGCAGGTGACCGGCGTTGGACGTGCGAACCGCGCATTGCTTGCCTTCTCCGTCGATCGCCAAAGCATAGAAATCGCGGTCCGGCATCCAGAAATGCGTCTCCACGGCCTGACGGATCCTCTCTGCCAGGGCGCTCCAGTGCGCCGCCTTGGCGTCGTCGCCGCGCCTGGCGGCCAGCGCCGCCATCCCATGATATGCGGCGAAGGCATAACCTTGCACCTCGACCAATGCGATCGGCCCTTTGGGGATGGTGCCGTCGGCATGGAAGACGGCATCGGAACTGTCCTTCCAGCCCTGGTTGAACAGACCCGTGTCGGCCGCCCTGTTGTAGGTCACAAAGCCTTCCCCGTTGCGGGCTCCGACCTCTTCCATCCAAGCAGTGGCAGCGCCCAGCGAGTCCCACATATGATCGACAAACGCCTCGTCCCCGGTGCGTTCGGCGTAGGACGAAGCCAGATAGACATAGAGTGGCGTGGTGTCGACGCCGCCATAGTAGCGGCCGAACGGCAACTCGCGCAGCACCGCCATCTCCCCCTTGCGGGTCTCATGCATGATCTTGCCGGGTTCGGCGTCGTCGAACACTGAGGTCTCGGTCGACTGATACCGAGCAAGAAAGGCCAATACGCCGCGGGCAAGTTCCGGATTGAGCCAAAGCATCTGCAAGGCGGAAATGACGCCATCGCGGCCGAAAGCCGTCGAGAACCAGGGGATGCCGGCATAAGGGTACGGCCCGGTTTCCAGATCGGTCGTCAGTAGCGCGATGTCGGCGCGCGTGCGTGTCAGCCAGTCGTTGAACACGCGACCGGAGCTGAAGACGGTGGCGCCCTGCCGGCGCTTTGAGCGCATGGCGAAGCGGGCTCGCGCAGCGGCGGCGCGAAAGCGGTCGCTGGAGGGGATTTCTTCGCTGTGGCCCACCTCCAGGTACAATGCTCTGCTGTCACGCCTTGCCACGACAATAAGGAAATCGGCGTGATTGGGGTGCACCTGATCGGGCCTGATCGAGAATGCGATGACCGATTGACGCGCCACATTGTCGAGGCCTTCATATCGGAACGTTACGCTCGCCGCGTCGACCAGCGCGTCATGGGCGCGACCGCGGCGGCTACGCGTAGTGCCGCGCACTTCGAACATGTCACGGAAATCGGCGTCGAAGTCGAGCCGGACCGGCAGAACCACCTCGCGCGCGGAGTAGTTGGTGAAGGTGATGCGCTCGAACATGCGGTCCTGCCAGATGAACCGCGTCCGATCGATGTGGACGACGCCCGGCAAGGCTTCGCTGCCATTCGGCCCAATTGTGGCCAAATTGGTGAGATTGGCGGTGAACAGGATATTGTCCTGCGACAGCGAGGCGCCGAGCAGCGACGGCATCCGGCCGCCGATGAACAGGCGGAAGCGCCACAAAACACGCGTGTCGTCACGGAAAAGCCCGTCGCCGGTGCCGCGTATGTCGCCGTAGCTGTCTGCGACGACGAAGCAATCCTCGTGTTTCAACGCGAATTGCCGATGCGGCTCGCGCGGCGCCGTTTCGTCGATTGCCGGCAGCGCCACGGCTGGATCAATCTTGCGGTCTTCGAGTTGAGTGGTCATGGTCAACCCCTCCCGTCCAGAAGCGACCAAGGCGGCTCAGGCGCTGATCCGAGCAGCCGAGCCGTCGCCTTGCTCGGTCAGGTAGACATAGTCATCATTGCGGCATTTTTAGCGCGCTCGTTTTGAGAGCCAAGTGCTTCCGTTATGTCCTCCGAGAGCGAGCCATAGATCGCCACGTAGTCGCGGCACATGCGCTCGACTGTGAATCGCTCTTCAAAAGCCCGTCGCACCTGCGCACGATCGAGGCCGTTTATCCGCCGTACCGCGTCCACAGCTTCGTCTACCGTTTCGACGATCAACCCGGACACACCGTCGTCGATGACCTCCGGAACGGCACCGCGCCGGAACGCTATCACAGGCGTGCCACAGGCCATCGCCTCGATGGTTACGAGTCCGAACGGTTCCGGCCAGTCGATAGGGAACAAAAGCGCTGCCGCATTCCCCAAAAAGTCGGCTTTTTGCCGTTCCTCGATCTCGCCGATGAATTCCACGTTCGAATTTCGAAGCACCTGGGGTTCGACCCTCTCCTTCCAATAAGATTGATCTACCTTGTCGATCTTGGCAGCGATCTTCAGCGGCATTCCGGTACGCGCAGCGATCTCAATGGCCGTTTCCGGCCCCTTTTCCGGTGAGATGCGGCCGAGGAATGCGAGATAGCCCGAGGCTTTCGGGCGAAACTGCAGAAGATCGCGAGGCAGACCGTGATATACCGTTCCGACCCAACGGACAGGCGGCATGGGCCAGCGTTGATCATAAGAAATCGAAACCAGCGGAATGTCATCAAACATCGCATAAAGCTGCGCCAGGTACGGGAGGTCGAGCCGTCCATGAAGCGTCGTAACCGTTCGCTGGGCAAAGTCCCGGACTATGGGGAAGTGGAGAATATCGATGTGAAAATGCAGCACGTCGAATTCATCGGCCCGCCTTCGCACCTGTTCAAGCATCATCACGTGGTGGGGAATGTCGTGCCGGATCCTTGGATTCAGGCGCAACGCAATATCGCAACACGGGACCAATTCGGCAGAGGTGCGTGAATCACCGCTGGCGAACAAGGTCACGTCATGCCCCTGTCGAACAAGCTCCTCAGTCAGATATGAAACTATTCGCTCGGTCCCGCCATAGGTCCGCGGCGGCACGGCTTCGGTAAGGGGGGCGATCTGGGCAATTTTCATCTGCAACACTTCTCGAAAGCGAAGGTCATCATTCAAAAAGCTCCGACGGCAATCCCCTTCCTCGCATCCATTGCGGTGCGGTCCTCCTGCGCCAACTCTCGACGGGCCGATATGTTCCCGGCGGGAACAATCGCCGCGTCAGGGGAGTTCAACCAGGGACCAAAAGGAGAACCAGCATGGCTACGAAGCTTCAAGATACAAAAGCCGTCAAGGGATCGAGCGGCGAGCACGGCGGCAACCGCGGTGGCAATCAGGACAAGAAGGACAAGCCGCAAAAGAGCAGCCAGGCTGCCGGCAAGGATCCAAAGCGCGGCAAGGACTAACCGCCCCGGAGGCGGCAATAATGGCTGAACCCCTTGCCATCGAGAGGAGTGACACATGACAAAGACAAACTCGACTACGAAAGCCGACCAGCCTGTATCGGGCCGGCCTGTATCGGGAAAAAGGGCAAGCGGCAGCGACAAGGCCAAACAACCGGCCAAGGGCGGCGCCCAACGCCCAGGAATGGGGCGGCGGATCGAAAGCGTCGAAAGGCAAGATCACCCCAGCAGACCGGGAAAACCGCAACTCAAGCCAGCGCAGCTAAGCTTTTCGCATTCATCCAATTAGGTGGCCCAATCAGCCGGGGCGGAATTTCGAACGGCTCGGCCGGATGGTTTGGATTGGGAATGGGTTCGGATTGCGGCCGTTAAGCCTGTCGTTTGCGCGGCTTCGACATTGCAATTCGAAATGGTCGAAGGCTCCGAGCCACAGTGCCGGCAATTGCGGCCTTGACGCGATGTGCATTAGGTCGTTTGTTGCGGGCGGAAGTGCCACGGGAGGAAACCATGGAAGTCACCCTGGGGGCGGTTGGCCTCGCAGCGCGGTTCCACGTTTTCGCGCCAATGACCGGCGAGGGCTCCCGCGCATGAATGCCGGAGCGATCCTCGAAGCGGCGGGATTGACTAAGGAATTTGGGGGCTTTGTCGCTGTCAACAATGTCAACCTGACGGTGGAGCGAGGATCGGTCCACGCGCTGATCGGCCCCAACGGCGCAGGCAAGACGACCCTCTTCAACCTGCTGACCAAATTCCTCCAGCCAACGCGCGGCGCGATCCGCTACCAAGGCCGCGACATCACCAGGATGCAGCCGGCCGACATCGCGCGGCTGGGCCTTGTGCGCTCCTTTCAGATATCGGCGGTGTTTCCGCACATGACGGCACTCGAGAATGTCCGAATCGCGCTGCAGCGCCGGCGCGGCGACAGTTTCGATTTCTGGCGCTCCGAAACAGTGCTCTCAAAGTTCAATGGCGAGGGTGCGGCTCTTCTCGCCGATGTCGGCCTGACCGAGTTTTCAGATATCCGCGCCAGCGATCTGTCCTACGGCCGCAAGCGCGCGCTTGAAATCGCGACGACGCTGGCGCTGAACCCTGAAATGCTGCTTCTCGACGAGCCCATGGCCGGCATGGCGCAGGAAGACATCGAGCGCATCTCGGCGCTGATCCGGCGCATCTCCAAGAACCGCACCATTTTGATGGTTGAGCACAATCTGTCGGTCGTCGCCTCGCTGTCGAACCGCATCACTGTGCTCGCGCGCGGCAAAGTCCTCGCCGAAGGCGACTATGCCGCGGTTTCCAAGGATCCGCGCGTTATCGAAGCCTATATCGGGGCCGGACATGTCTGAAGTTGAACTTGCAAGCAGGCCGGCTGCTGGCCCCTCGACGAGACCCCTGCTTCGCGTCGATGGCCTGCAGGGCTGGTACGGCGAGAGCCATGTGCTTCACGGCGTGAGTTTCGAGGTTGGCGAAGGCGAAGTGGTGACGCTGCTCGGCCGCAACGGCGCCGGCAAGACGACGACGCTGAAGGCGATCATGGGAATTCTTTCCAGGCGCTCGGGCTCGGTCACCTATGACGGTCGGGAGACGATCAAGCTGCCGTCGCGGTTGATCGCACAGATGGGCATCGCCTACTGCCCCGAGGAGCGGGCGATCTTTTCCAGCCTCTCTGTCGAGGAGAATTTGATGCTGCCGCCGCAGGTGCGGCCTGGTGGGCTCACCGTCGAGCAGATTTTCGAGCTCTTCCCGAACCTGAAGGAACGGCTTTCGAGCCAGGGCACCAAACTTTCGGGCGGCGAACAGCAGATGCTCGCCATCGGCCGGATCTTGCGGACGGGCGCCAAGCTCCTGCTGCTCGACGAGCCGACCGAAGGGCTTGCGCCGGTAATCGTGCAGCAGATCGGCCGCACCATTGCCCGGCTCAAGGACGAGGGATTCACGATCGTGCTCGTCGAGCAGAATTTTCATTTCGCCGCGCTGGTCGCGGACCGTCACTACGTGGTGGAACAGGGGCGTGTGATCGACACGATCCCCAATAGCGAACTCGACGCCAACATAGACAAGCTGCACGCCTATCTCGGCGTCTAGACAATCATCAACGGCGCGCTGCGCCGCAATCGGAGGGAAATAGCGATGAAAAAGATCGGATTTATCCTGGCTTCAACGGCGAGCCTGCTGATGGCCGGTGCGGCCTACGCCACGGATGTCAAGATCGGCGTTCTGAATGACCGTTCCGGCATCTATGCAGACATCGCCGGCGAAGGCTCGGTCATCGCCGCCCAGATGGCGGTCGAAGACTTCAAGGCGACGGACAAAGGCATCAATGTGTCGATCGTCTCCGCTGACCATCAGAACAAGCCGGACGTCGGCTCGAATATCGCCCGCCAGTGGTACGACACCGAAAATGTCGATGTAATCGCCGACGTGCCGACCTCGTCGGTGGCGCTCGCGGTCAACGAGATCACCAAGGAGAAGAACAAGATCTTCCTCGCTTCGGGTCCGGCCTCCTCCGACCTCACCGGCAAAGCCTGTTCGCCCAACACCGTCCACTGGACCTATGACACTTGGGCGCTTGCCAACGGCACGGGCTCGGCCATGGTCGCACAGGGCGGCGATAGCTGGTTCTTCGTCACAGCGGACTACGCCTTCGGCCACGCGCTCGAGCGCGATACGACCGCGGTCGTCGAAGCATCGGGCGGCAAGGTTCTCGGCGCCGTCCGTCATCCTTTCCCCGGCCAGGATTTTTCGTCCTTCCTGCTGCAGGCGCAAGGGTCGGGCGCCAAGGTCGTCGGCCTCGCCAATGCCGGCGGCGACACGATCAACGCGGTCAAGCAGGCGTCGGAATTTGGCATCACCCAGGGTGGCCAGGCGCTCGCCGCCCTGCTGATGTTCATCAACGACGTGCATGCGCTTGGCCTCGACGTGGCGCAAGGCCTCGTGCTCACCAGTGCGTTCTACTGGGACAAGAACGATCAAACGCGGGAGTTCTCTGCCCGTTTCCAGGAGCGGAATGCCGGACAAAAGCCTTCGATGATCGAGGCCGGAGTCTACGCTTCTGTCCTGCATTACCTTAAAGCCGTCGAGGCCGTCGGCGACAAGGATGCGGCCAAGGTGATGGCCAAAATGAAAGAAATGCCGACCGATGATCCGCTGTTCGGCAAGGGCACGATCCGCGCCGACGGGCGCAAGCTGCACGACATGTATCTGTTCCGCGTCAAGAAGCCGGACCAATCGAAGGGTCCATGGGATTATTTCGAGACGGTGGCCACCATTCCGGCCGACAAGGCGTTCCGCCCGCTCGCCGAAGGCGGCTGTCCGCTCGTCAAGTAAGCGAGCCCCGCCAACGACGCGCCGAACGGCTCGGCGCGTCGTTTTGTCGACAAGTCAGCTGGAGCGACCATGTTCGAACTGCTTGGAATTCCGCCACAGGTCCTGTTCGGGCAATTGCTGCTCGGGCTGATCAATGGCTCCTTCTATGCGGTTCTGAGCCTTGGGCTGGCGGTCATCTTCGGTCTCCTGAACATCATCAATTTCACGCATGGCGCGCAGTACATGCTGGGCGCCTTCGGCGCCTGGATGCTGCTCAACTATCTCGGCGTCGGTTACTGGTGGGCTGTGTTCATCGTCCCGCCGATCGTCGGCGTCACCGGCATCGTGCTTGAGCGCGTGCTGATCCGGCGGCTCTATCACCTCGACCATCTCTATGGGCTGCTTCTCACTTTCGGCCTGGCGCTGATCATCGTCGGCTTCTTCCGCCAGTTTTTTGGCGTATCCGGCCTGCCGTACCCGCCGCCGCCGCTTCTGACCGGCGGGTACAATCTCGGCTTCATGTACCTGCCCAATTCGCGCGCTTGGGTGATTGCGGCTTCCCTCATCGTGTGCCTCGCGACCTGGTTCATCATCGAAAAGACCAGGCTTGGCGCCTATCTTAGGGCTGCGACCGAGAACCCGACCATGGTCGGCGCGTTCGGCATCAACGTGCCTCTGCTGGTCACGCTCACCTATGGTTTCGGCGTCGCACTCGCGGGTTTCGCCGGCGTGCTCGCCGCGCCGATATACGCAGTCAATCCAAACATGGGGGCAGACCTGATCATTGTCGTCTTCGCCGTCGTCGTCATCGGCGGCATGGGCTCGATCCTGGGCTCGATCATCACCGGCTTCGGGCTCGGGCTGATCGAGGGTTTGACCCGCGTGTTCTATCCGGAAGGCTCGGCCGTGGTGATCTTTGTCATCATGGCGCTCGTGCTGCTGGTCAAGCCCGCGGGCCTGTTTGGACGGGGTGTGTGATGACAACCGACACCAACTCGATCGCCATCGCGGCCATAACCTCGGTCGGCGCCGCGGGCATGCCCCGTCATCACCTTGCGATCTTCGCCGCGCTCTTCGTCTTCCTCGTCGCCGCGCCGTTTCTGCTCTATCCGATCTTTGTCATGAAGGTGCTGTGCTTCGCGCTGTTTGCCTGCGCCTTCAATCTGTTGCTCGGCTTTGGCGGTCTGCTGTCCTTCGGCCACGCAGCCTATTTCGGCATGGCGAGCTACGTCTCGGCCCATGCGGCAAAGATGTGGGGCCTGACGCCTGAACTTGCCATTATCGCGGGCACGCTGGTGGCAGCCGTGCTCGGTCTCGCCATCGGCTCCCTCGCCATTCGCCGTCACGGCATCTATTTCGCCATGGTGACGCTGGCTTTTGCGCAGATGATCTATTTCTTCTCGCTGCAGGCGGCGTTTACCGGCGGCGAGGACGGCATCCAGGCCGTACCGCGCGGCCATCTGTTCGGGCTGATCGACCTGCGTTCGAGCGAAGTTCTCTATTTCTTCGTGCTCGCCATCTTCTTCGCCGGCATATTGCTGATCTATCGGATCATCCATTCGCCGTTTGGGCAGGTGTTGAAGGCGATCCGCGAGAACGAGCCGCGCGCGATCTCGCTGGGCTATCGGGTCAATCGCTACAAGCTCGCCGTATTCGTGCTGTCGGCCGCGCTCGCCGGCGTCGCCGGAGCAACCAAGGCCATCGTGTTCCAGTTGGCGTCGCTTACCGACGTCTACTGGACGATGTCAGGCGAAGTCGTGCTGATGACGCTGTTGGGCGGCATGGGCACGGTGTTCGGACCGATCGTCGGCGCCGCAGTCATCGTCACGATGCAGAACTACCTCGCGACGTTCGGCGACTGGGTCACGATCGGCCAGGGCATCATCTTCGTCGTCGCGGTGCTGTCGTTCCGAGAAGGCATCGTTGGCGTCCTGGCAAAATGGATCCGAAAACCGCTCTGACCGGGTCGTGAAACTTTCGGGTGATCCACGGTCGGCCAAGTGGGGCCGCGACAGGACACGGGCGCACAGCGTGGTCAGCGCCCTCAGCTCATGCAGGTTCCTCATCGGATGCGACAACCAGCAGTTCGAACGTCACGCAGACCGGGTTAGCGTCGCGGCGAAGGCGACCTGCTGATATCACACCGTCCATGCCGACCAGCGCGATGTCGAGCGTGCAACGACCGGAGCGCACGGCGCCGTCCGTGACGAGAACTTCCGTCGCATAGGAGGAGACAGCCGAGCCGTCGTCGAAATCCGCGCCGACCAGGCTGCCGATGCCCTGGATCGAGGCGTGGTCAAAGCCGTGCCGTCGGCAGACGGCTTCGATCGCCTGGCCGATATCCTCGTTGGGCTTTACCGTGCAGATGGCTGCGCGGCGGCCGCGGCGCTCGCCTGGGGCGCTTTGCGTTTTGGGGGAACCAAAACCGCGCTCCAATTCTTTGCTTTGACGCATTTTGTCGGACGCCAAACGAAGACGTTTGGCTGCAAAATGCTCCAGGACCGGAGCCTTGATCGGCGCGAAAAGGCGAAAATTCGTTTCGGTGTCGTCGCGCACGTCGAACAGTGCGCCCTCGATGCCCCAAGCGGTGACCTCGACCGGCTCCGCCAAATGCGAGTCGAGCGGCAGGAGATGGCCCATGCGGCGCACGCCGTCGGGGGTGCGCCAGATGCCATGGCAATGAAGAAAAGGCTGCTCGTCGCGCCGGCCGGCGACGAGGCCTGCATCCTCGATGACCGTCATGCCTTCCGGTGCGAATGTATCGCTATACCACGCGGCGTGGGTGCCATCGGGTGATGCGGCGGGGATGACGTAGCGCATCGGGTCAAGCCGCGCGTTGCGCAGGCGGATATAGCCGCCGCCGAACCCGGCGTCCGCGAGAGCCTGCGCCACGGCGTCATTGACCGAGCTGCCGGTTTCGAGCCGCAATGTCAGCGGCGCTGCGGCGCAGGGCATCGCTGCGAAACGTTCCGACGCGATCGGACCGGGATGGCGGATGCTGCGCATCGGAGCCATCTCAGGCGACAAGGCCGGCATGGATGAAGCCGCCATCGACGGCAAGGACCTGGCCGTTGATGTAACTGGCGTCGTCGGAAATCAGGAAAGCCACCGCTCCGGCGATCTCGCGCGGCGTGCCGTAGCGGCGCTGCGGCACGCGATCCAACCACTGCCGACGAACGTCCTCGGTGTGGACGGCCTGCGTCAGCGGCGTTTCGATCGGCCCGGGTGCGACGGCGTTGACGCGGATGCCATCGACGCCGAGCTCGTTGGCCATGACAAGGGTGAGCAGATTCTGGCCGCCCTTCGATGCGCCGTAGGCGCTGCGGCCCTTGCTGCCGCAAAGACCAGAAACAGAGGTGATATTGACAATCGCCCCCGGCAGCTTCCGTTCAAGCCAGTAGCGCGCCGCAGCCCGCGAGACGATGAACGTTCCGGTGAGGTTCACGTCGACAATGCGGCGGAAATCCTCGACGCTGGTCTCGACCGTCGGCCGGTCCATGGCGATGCCGGCGCAGTTCACGACCGCGGCGAGGCTGTGCGCGGCGGTGATCCGGCCGATGGGATCGTCGACAGCCGCTTCGTCGATGACGTTGCAGACGATGCCGCGTTCCTCGCGCAGGCCGAGATCCGCGCAGGCCGAACCCAGCGCTGGCGCGGCGAGGTCGAGGAGGAAGACTTCGAAGCCGCGCTCGGTCAGCAGGCGCGCCGTCTCAAGGCCGATGCCCGACGCGCCGCCGGTGATCGCCACGGCGCGGCTTTGATGGCTGCTGTTCATCGCCTGCTCCTCATGCCGAGAGCTTCGGCTCGGACGGTCCCAACTCGCCGCGTCGCTCCAGCTCTTCGCGGATCAGCTTCTTGGCGATCTTGCCATAGGCCGACTTGGGCATCGTCTCCCACCACACGAAGCGCTTGGGCATCTTGTAGCGGGCGAGCTTGCCTTCCAGCCAGCGCTCAATCTCGATCGTTTCGTGCACAACGCCGGCGCGGGCGACGCAAACCGCGACGCCGACCTCGCCCCAGACGGGATCGGGAATGCCGAGAACGGCGGCTTCGCTGATGTCGGGATGGAGCAGGATCTTCTCCTCGATCTCGCGCGGATAGATGTTGGAGCCGCCTGAGATATACATGTCGGACGAGCGGCCGGTGATGTAGACGAAGCCGTCCTCGGCCATGTGGCCCAGATCGCCGGTGCGGAACCAGCCGTTGCGGAACGCTGCGGCGTTGGCTTGCGGGTTGTCGTAATAGCCGGCGAAGACTGCCGGCCCGATCACGCAGATTTCGCCGGTTTCGCCCGGCGAGACGGCGTTGCCGGCGTCGTCCTGGATCTCGACCTGCATGGCCGTGCGCTCAAAACCGCAGGTTCCGATGCGCGCTTGCGGGCCATCCTCGACGGAATGATAGGAAGGAGGCTGCACAGTGATGTTGCCTGTGACTTCCCCCAGGCCAAAATATTGGACCAGAACCGGCCCGAGTTTCTCGAGCGCCCGCTTCTGGTCGGCGCGGTACATCGGCGCACCGGCATAGATGACATAGCGCAACGAGGAATGGTCGAACCGGTCGACGCTGTCGTCCTCGACGAGCATCTTGAGGATGGTCGGCACCGTGAAAGCGTTGGTCACCCGCCATTTTTCGACCAGCGCCCAGACCGTCGGCACGTCGAACTTGTCGGTTGGCAGGAGGATGGATTTGGCGCCGTGCGCCACCTGCACGAGTTGATGAATGCCGGCCCCATGCGACAGCGGCGCCACCACGATGGAGGCGTCGTCGCGGGTCGTGGCGGGCATCAGGTCGCACAGATGATTGGTGATGACAAAGCCCATCTGGCAATGCGTGAGCACGGCGGCCTTCGGCCGGCCGGTCGTGCCGGAGGTGAAGAAGAACCAGCAGGGATCGTCGCGATCGACGGCGACGCTGGCAATGGTCCGGCCGGCAAAACGGGCGGCGACGGCGTCGTAGTCATCGCCGAATTCGGCCGCGCCGATCGACAGGACGAAGTCGATCCCGGGGGCTGTTTGCCGGCAGGCAGCAGCATGAGCCGGGAAGCCCGCGCCGCAGATCAGGCCACGCGCGCCGCTCGCCTTGGCGAGGTAGGCGACTTCTTCCGGCGACTGACGGTAGTTCGCCGGCACCCAGACGGCCCCGAGCCGGAAGCAGGCGAACATCGATTCGAACATCTGATTGCAATTGGCCGACTGGACGAGGATTCGATCGCCCTTTGTCACGCCGAACGCGTCGCGGAGAGCGGCGGCCATCGCGTTGACGCGCGCTTCCATATCACGCCATGTCCACTGCTGCTCGCGCCAGACGAAGCCAATATCGTGCGGATTGCGGCGTGCCGCCTGGGTCAAGAAATGCGAGAGGTTCATGACACGCGTGGAGGAAGGCGTCACGCCGCCTGCGGCCATGGTCATCACTTGGCGCGCTCCAGCAACGACACGTAGACGAAAATGGCGTCGACATCGCCGGGCACGACACCGGCATCAGCAAGCGTGGGCGCCGCTGCCGTCGCCATCAACTGCCCGGCGTTTTCCAGTTCCGACTTTCCTAACGCGGAATGCGCCCGTCCGACGATCTGAGCTTTCGTCATTGTGACAACCTCCTGGTGCGCGGCTTTAGGATGGGGTGCTCGCGGATATGCGCGCGCGAGGCGAACATCTGGGCAAGCCGTTCCTCGACGCGCGTTGCCTCGTGCATGAGATATCCGACGAGTTCGACCTGTCTTGCCGGCTGCATCCGGCTGTCGATCGCCGCGATCGACAGTGCGCCGACTGGCCGTGCGTCGGCGCTGCGAAGCACAACCCCGACGCCCCAGGAATTGGCGACGATGCGGCCGGGATTGAGGGAATAGCCGTTGGCGCGCGTCGTTTCGACGTCGCGCCGGATCTGCTCGACCGGGAGCATTGGGTAGTCGGATTTGAGCACCGCGTCGTTGGCGGCCAGCACCGCTTCCACTTCCTCGTCGGGGAGT
This sequence comes from Mesorhizobium sp. L-2-11, assembly GCF_016756595.1. NCBI lineage: Bacteria > Pseudomonadati > Pseudomonadota > Alphaproteobacteria > Hyphomicrobiales > Phyllobacteriaceae > Mesorhizobium > Mesorhizobium sp. L-2-11. Next base: position 5,218,314 of record NZ_AP023257.1, read on the forward strand.
GCGGCGAGCATGGCGAGCGAGCCGGCGCCGACGCCCAATGGGTGCTCGAAGCCGGCCTGCAGCGCGTGGGTCCTGACCGGATAGGTCCCCTCTTCGCGATAGAGGCAAACCGAGTATGTGTCGCGGCGAACCGAGAGGAAGCTGGCATCCTCGGTCTTCTTCGAAAGGCGCAGCAGACTTTCCATCGAGACCTGAAGCAAGCCGAAACGTCGCGAGGCGAGGCTGCCCAGCACGTAAGCCTCCTCGCCGAGATAATAGCGCCGCGTCATCTCGTCCTGCTCGATCATTCCCGCGCGCATCAGCGCCAGCAGCAGGCGGCGTGTTGTCGGCTTGTTCAACCCACTTTCCTCGACGATATCGGAGAGCGAAACACCGCGGTCGGCGTGCCGGCCGACCATCGAAAGAAGGCTGAGCGCCCGGTCGACGCTCTGCGAGCCGGTCTGATCGCGTTCTGGGGGCGGCGCGATGTCCATGGTCAGCGGGGCTCGCAGACGGCGCAGCTTTGGCCGCCATCGACAGGCAGGCAAACGCCGGTGACGAAGCGCGCCTCGTCGGAGGCAAGAAACACGGCCGCCGCAGCGACGTCCCACGCTGTTCCCATCCTGCCCATCGGTACCATGGCGTTGCGGGCGGCCACCATCTCGTCGGCCGAGCCGTATTGGCTGGAAATCTGCTGATAGATCATCGGCGTGTCGATCAGGCCCGGCATTATGCAATTGGCACGAATACCTTGCCGGGCATATTGCATGGCCAGCGCCACGGTGGCCTGGTTGACCGCGGCCTTGGCCGCATAATAGGCGAAATAGGGATAACCAACGTAGCGTATCGCGGCGAGCGACGAGATATTGACGATCGCACCGCCGCCGCCCTTGAGCATATGCGGCAACACCGCCTTGGCGGTACGATAGACCGATCCGATATTGAGGTCGACGGCGGCCTGGAACGCGTCCTCATCGAGTTCAACGGGACCGCCCATATGGGTCACGCCGACATTGTTGTGCAGGATGTCAATGGCGCCGAACGCCTCCATTGCCGCCGCTGCTGCCAGTTCGACTGAGGCCAGATTGGTCACGTCGGCCGACAAAGCGATCGCCTGGTTGCCTTCGTCGCGGATGATCGCCGCGGTTTCAGCGGCCGCCGCCGCAGCGAGATCGACGCAGGCGACACGCGCGCCTTCGCGCGCGAAGGAAACCGCCGCTGCCTTGCCGTTGCCCCAGCCGGGTCCGGACGACCCTGCGCCGAAGACGATTGCGGATTTTCCCCTGAGCCGGTCGACCACCATCGAATTCCTTACAAAATCACGGCTGTTATCGGGCGGGTGAGCCACGTGGCCTGCCCGCCCGGGAGCCGCCCGCGCTCAGGTCAGGCTGGCGCCAACAGCCTTTTCCAGGATGGCCCAGGCTTCGTCGCCGTATTTGCCCTTCCACTCGGCGTAGAAGCCGGCGTCCTTCAGCGTCTGCCGGAACGGGGCCGCATCCGGATGGTTGATCTTCATGCCCTTGGCGGCGAGTTCCTGCTCAAGCGTGGCATTGAGCTTGGCGACGTCCGCGCGCTCCTTCACGCCGGCCTCGTTGAGGTTCCTGGCGACGATCTCGCGCATGTCCTGCGGCATCGCCTCCCAGGCCCGCTTGTTGGCGAGGAACCAGAAGCCGTCCCACATGTGGTTGGTGACCGAGCAGAACTGCTGCACCTCGTAGAGCTTGGCCGTCGAGATGATGGCGAGCGGGTTTTCCTGCCCGTCGACAATCTTCGTCTGCAGCGCCGAATACACTTCGGCGAAGTTGATGCTGGCCGGCGCCGACTTGAAGGCGGTGAACATCGAGGTCCAGAGCGGGCTGACCGGGACGCGAATCTTGAAGCCTTCGAGGTTGGCGGGCGTCTCGATCGGGCCGACGGAACTGGTGATCTGGCGGAAGCCGTTGTCCCAGATTTTCTCCATGACGACCAGGTTCGATTTCTCGATCTCGCCGCGCACATATTTGCCGAGGTCGCCATCCATCGCCGCCCACACCGCGTCGTAGTCCGAGAAGGCAAAGCCGATGCCGCTGATCGAGGCATTGGCGACGAGCGTGGAAAGGATCAGCGGCGACAGCGTGAAGAATTCGACGCCGCCCGAGCGAACCTGGCTCAGCATGTCGGTGTCGGCGCCGAGCTGGTTGCTGGGGAAAATCTGGATGGCGACGCGGCCGCCGGTCTGCTCGCGGATTTTCTCGACGGCTTCCTGCGCGCGCAGGTTCATCGGGTGGGTGAGCGGCAGGTTGTTGGCGTATTTGTAGTTGAACTCCGCTGCCTGCGCCCCGGCGTAGCGGATGGTGCTCACGAGCGGGATGGATGCGGCTGCGCCTATCATCAAGCTGCGGCGGGTGATGGTCATTGAGTTTCCTCCTGGTTGAAACCGAGTGGCTAGAGACGAGTGGCTAGAGATAGGCTACCGACAGCGCCGGGACGGCGGCGATCAGCAACAGACCGGCAAGCAGCGCACCTAGGTAGGGCCAGATGGCGCTCATGGCCTCGTCGGGCGAGACGTCGCCGATCTTGCAGGCGATGTAGAAGCCGATGCCGATAGGCGGGGCCATGAGCCCGATGTTCATCGCCGTCACCACGACCATCGAATAGTGCACGTCGTTGATGCCCAGCCGAGCGGCGATCGGAAACATGATCGGCGCCATCAGAACGATCGCTGGCAGACCTTCGAGGACGCAGCCGAGAACCATGAAGACGGCGATGGTGACGAGCATGAAGGAGAACCAGCCTCCCGGCAGGTCAGCCATGGTGACGGCCAATTGGTTGGCAAAGCCGGTTTGCGTCAGCGCCCAGGCCATCGCCGAGGCGGTGCCGAGGATGAGCAGGATGGCGCCCGACAGCGCCGCCGTCTCGACCAGCATGGCGTAGAATTTCTTCGCGCCGATGCCGCCATAAAACAACGCGCCGATGACCAGCGCATAGAGCACGGCGATTGTGGACACCTCGGTGGCGGTGGCGACACCGCCGCCGACGGCGCCGCGGATCAGGAAGGGGAGCACCAGCGCGGGGGCGGAGACGAGCAGCGTCTTCCAGACGAGCGAGAACGGAGCGCGATGGACGCCTTCCATGCTTTCGCCCGAAGCCTTCCAGCGCGCCAGCACCGCAAGGACAAGCAACAGAACCACGGCGATGACGAAGCCGCTGGTGAACAGCGCGGCGATCGAAACGCCGGCGACCGAGCCGAGCACAATCAGCACGATCGATGGCGGCACCGTATCGGCCATCGCAGCGCCGGTTGCGAGCAACGCGATCATCTCCTTGGGCTTGTGGCCGCGACGCTTCATTTCGGGGAAAAGTGCCGGAGCGACAGTCGCCATGTCGGAAACCTTCGAACCGGAAATGCCCGAGACGAGGAACATGGAGCCCAGCAGCACGTAGGACATGCCGGCCTTCACATGGCCGAGCAGCGACGCCATGAACTCGACGATCGCCTTGCCCATGCCTGTCGCGTCGAGCACACAGCCGAGCAGAACGAAGATCGGCACCGACAGCAGGATGAGGCTCGACATCCCCTCGTCGATGCGGCCGACAAGCACGATCATCGGCACGTGCGTGCTGAAGGCGATGAAGGCGATCGTGCCGACGCCGAAACAGAAAGCGATCGGCACGCCGAGCAGAAGGCAGACCGCCACCACGCCGACGAGAAAGATGACGATGTTGGCGTAGCCGAGCGTGAGGAACAATGGCGAAAGCAACCAGCCGACCAAGGCCAGTGCTGCAATCACTGCGACAGCGGCGGCCAGGTTGGCGAGCGTCGCTGCGCGGATCGCGTGGCCCACGGCGATAACCGACATCAATGCCAGCCCGCCGACAATTGCCGAGGCGCGGAAGCTCATCGGAATGTTGAGCGCCGCCGAGGTGACGTACCACTCTTCCTGTACATACTGGCTTGCCGGCACGATCAGCACGAGCAGCACCGTCGCCACCACGAGCAAAGCGAGGGCGTCCACGAAGGGGCGGCCGCGCTCGGGGATCAGGTTGAGGAAGATGGTAAGACGCAGATGCTCGTTGCGGTCGATGGCGATCGCCGAGCCGAGCATGGCGAGCCAGAGAAAGGAGATGGAGGCGGCCTCATCGATCCAGACGATCGGCAGCGATAGCACGTAGCGCGAGATGACGCCGGCGAGCAGCAGACCGATGACGAAGACGAGCAGTATCGAGGCCACCGCCTCGACCGGCCACATCAGCCGCGACCCTGGCCGCGCATCCAGCACCTCGGCCGGCGTATCGACGATCATCGTGTTGTTGCTGGCGGCTGCCATGCTTCAAGCTCCTCCGCTCGGACCAGGCAACAACGCCTGCCTGAAACGCTCACGCCGAAATCGGAACGACGCGATCTCCTCCCGCTCGTTCCAGACTCGCATATGGGTCTATATCATGGACCTATAATTTCGCATAACCGATTTTTGCCATGCGATCGGCTGTATATCAGCGACTCGCGGCGAAAATGCGATCCATATTGTGGATCGATGTCGCTTGTCGCGACTGTTTATGGTTGCAACAAGACATGCAGCGGGGCCGAGGGCAATCTCTCGATCACTCGCAATCGAGAAGCCAGGTATCATCGAATTCCATCCCCGCAGTGGCTGCTTCGCACGAGACGATCACTGTCGTTTGCGCGGCACGCGCGTGTGCAAGAACGGCCGCAAGCAAGTCCCGGTCCTTGCAGACATCGATGTCGTCGATAAGGAGCACGGCCGCTGATCGGACCAGCGCTCGTGCGGCACGGATCCGGGCGGCCTGCATTGCACTGATTTGCTGAGGCTCCAGTCGCCTCTGGCTGCTGTCTGGAGGTCCATCGACTGCCAGGCCGCACAGCGAGGCCGCGGCGATTATCTCTTCCTGCGAGGTCGCTGAGGGCGCTCCCAGGGTTATATTGTCGACCATTGTTGCCCGCACCAACGGGATCGCCGGCGACAAAAGGGTGATTGCCCGGCGCCGGTCGCGCTGCGAAATCTTGTCGACAGGGACGTCATCGAGGAAAATCGCAGGGCCGCTGTTTTCCTCAAAACCTGCGATGCTGGAAAACAGCGCGCTGCGTGCTTCAGGCGTATCACCGCCAAGCAGGATCGAGGCGCCGGGCGCGGCCTCCAGCACTTTTGACGGCGTGCCGTTTCGGTAATGAAATTCGATGCGCAGCCGCCGGCCTGACGTCGAGCGCGGCAGGGGAATTGGATTCACGGGATCCGCAAGCACCGGCCTTGCCAGGATGGAGGCAATCCGGCGGCGGGACTCGACATAGGCAAGCCGATAATCGGCGGCGCGAGCGAGGTCGGAAAGCTGGCCAACCGTCAGTCCGGCGAGGAGCAATAGCGTGCTGAGATCGCCAACCAGCATCGCCGGGCGGCCCGAAAACGCATAGGCCACGAGGATGACGACGATCACGGGCATGACGAAGTCGCTGGACGCGCGCGCAGCCCCCGACCACCCTGCCCGGCGAACGAGCCACATGTTGAGCGCTTCCGACATCCGGTCGATCTTGCGTGTGGACGTTCCGCTTTTGCCGAAATGGGCAAACGCCGCCCGGGCGACAACGATGTCGCCGAGACGGCCGGCAAGCCGTCCCCGCCTCCGCCGGCTTTCGCGGATGGCCCGGTGAAGAAACGGCAGGGCAACAAGACAGACGATCGACCAGGCAAGAACGCCGCAAAGCAGGAACGGCGCAACCCCCGGGGCAAGCCAGAAGGCGCCAAGCACGATGAGAACGACGGAAGGACCCGCGACAAAGAGGGAAGCGACCCCGTCGGCCAGCCACGATCTGATGGCGGAGAGGTCGGTGACGAGGCGGGTCATTACCAGGCCGAGACCGGTCCGGCCGGTTGCCGGCGGCAACGCGAAGAGTTGCTCGACCAGCAGTCTGCGGACCTCGCGCACATAGTCCAGTGCAAAAGCTGCCCCCTGCCGGCGCTGCATCACCCCGAGTGCGAAGAGCGCGATGCCGAGCGAAAGGCTGGCCACGATCAGCCTGCCCTGACCGAGCGGCTGCGGTTCCCCGGAAACCGCCGCACCGACGATGGCGACAAGAGCGAGCGACGTGGCAGCCTTGGCAAAGCCGATGGCGACAAGAACCGCAAGGGCGACCAGTCGCGTGCCGATCAGGATTCCTGGTAGAGGCATTGTGTACCTCCAGCGATCACCATCAGGCGCGGGTTCAAAATCCCTGAGACTATGCTTGCCGCAGTCGCCGGATCGGTGAGTTCCTTGACGCCATAGACAGGCACGTTGGCAGCGCCTGCTTCCCGGCGCGCCAGCGGCGAGCATGTCAGGAGCCCGCTGAGCCCGAGCACGTCGTATCCAAGCTCGCGCAGCCTTTCGCAGCCCGCCACCGCCCCCATCGCATCGCCTGCGGCAAACAGCACGCCGCCGCTCAGCTCGCGGAATTCCGGGGACTTTGCGAGCGCGGCCGTCTCGGACTGGAATAGCCCATCCGCGACTTCCAGAACCGCGATCTCCGCCCCGGTGGCGGCAAGAGAATGCAGCAAATGCTGCGCGCCCTCGACGATGGCATCGATTGGAGCAAGATAGGTCGTGGCAAAGCCGGCATCAGTGAAATCAAGGGCGGCGCATGCTCCGGCATCCATCATCGACCAGAGATCGTTGCCGGCTCCGGTTCCGGTCACCTTTGCCGCACCAACTGCAAAACCTGCCCTGGTCAAACCACGCACGAGGCTTGCAGCTGTTGTCGTCTTGCCCGAATTCATCGACGTTCCGAAGACAACGATTGTCGGCGGGATGAGCCGCGCCGGCTGCGGCGCGACCGCAAAGTCTGCAACGTTCAGAACGCGGCCGCATGAGTTGGTGACGAGGCCGAGCGGCACGATTGCGGTCGGAGACATGGTCTTGTCGTGCCATGCCATCGCCCGCGAAGCCACTCCGCCCGCCGCCACCATATGGCACGGTCCGAGATCCGCCGGCACGATCGCCTCGAACTGATCAGGCGCGTAGCGGTTGCCGTAGGCCAGGACGACTTCGTCCGTCGCGGCAAGTGCCGCCTTGCGTCCCGAGGGCAACTCGACCGACTTGTGGTGACCGAGCGCCTCGATCCGCGCGAGCACCAGGTCCCCTGCCTTCGGTTCGGCGGGAGGCGAAAGCAACATCCGCATGCGCTCAGTGGGAATTCGGCGGGTCGTGAAAGCCCGCTTGGCCTTCGCGATGCGTTCGCAGTCAAGAATTTCCATTGTGGTCTCTCCGGTCACCAAGGGGGCGCTGTTACCTGGGGGAGAACGCGGTCGAACCAGGATTATTCTCGGTGTTGCAATTCTTTTCGTCACGATGGCGCAGACCCAAGCCGCGGGCCCACGCACGCCGCGAGGCGCCGGACGAGAAACAGGCGTGCGGTCATAGCGGACGGCAAGTTCGGCATAGACCGCATCGTTGATCAGCAACGGCCCATTGAGGCTTGCCGTCTCAAGCTGGGCGATCGACCAATCCGCCAGTTCGCATCGCCCGTGGCAAGATCGAGCAAAACGCTGGTGTCGACCAGCGTCACGCGTCGCCACGCGTCAGTGCCATGATCGCGTCGGTGTCGAGGCCCTTGCCGGCATGGCCGCGCAATTTCGCGAAGCGGCTCGCGGGCAGCTTCCTGTCACTACGCACAATCATCACATTGCCGTCATCGGTGCGGCGGAAATCAACCTTGCTGCCCGGGCCGATTCCGAGCAGGTCCCGGATCGGCTTCGGGATGGTCACCTGTCCTTTGGCTGTGACTGTGTTGGTCATGTTCGCACCTTGGTAGTACCCATTTTCGGTATTATCTTGTCGACCGAATTTCAACCTCCGCAAGCGGCTGCCAAAGCCGTGATTTTGTGACTTGTTTTCCCGGGCGCGCCTGTCGACGTCGTAATCCGCAGGCACGCACCCTATCTACGCCGCATGAATGACATCACGAACAGACGCGCGCTTCTACTCATCAATCCAAAGGCACGACGCGGGCAGGAATCCATCGCACCGGTTGTCGAGCGGCTGGAAGCCGGAGGGCTCCGCGTCAGCGTCGAGACATTTGAGGCGCTGCCCGAGATAGCACGCGACATCGTGCGCCTTCGCCATAGGGCCGATCTTGTGATCGTGTGCGGCGGCGATGGCTCGGTATCCTCGGCGGCGGTCGCCGTCATGGAAAGCGGGCTGCCGATGGGCATCATTCCGATGGGGACGGCGAACGACCTGGCGCGCACCCTCGAAATACCATTGGATCTTGGCAAGGCGGCCGACGTGATAGTAGAGGGCGGAAGACGTCTGATCGATATCGGGACCGTCAATGGTCACGCTTTCTTCAACGTCGCGAGCATCGGCCTCAGCACCGATCTTGCGCAGGGGCTGGATCCGGCGCTGAAGAAGCGTTTCGGCAGGTTTGGCTATGCCTTGGCGGCCATGAAAGTGTTGACCAAGGCCCGCCACTTCGAAGCAAGGATTACCGAAAAGGGCGTAACGACGGAAGTCGAGACCTACCAGATCGCGGTCGGCAACGGCCGCCACTATGGCGGCGGCAACGTCGTCGAGGAGACCGCGGAGATCGATGACGGCCATCTCGACCTGTACAGCCTGGAAATGACGAATCTCTGGAAAATGGCGCTCTTGTTGCGCTCGTTCCGCTCGGGCACGCACGGCGCCTGGAGCGAGGTTCGCACGGCCAGATGCGTCGAGTTCGACATCGAGACGAAAAGGCCGATGCCGGTGAACACTGACGGTGAGATCGTCACCTCGACCCCGGCGCATTTCAAGGTCCACCCGAAGGCGATTTCGGTGTTCGCTCCTGCCGCGGCGGGCATACAGCCCCGCACAAAGGTGCTTGGTGAAGCGGTCAGCGCAACCAGCGGATAGACCGGCGACCAAGCGAGCGTCGAACAAAATCCAACTGCCTGCGGTCATCTCATTCTCCTCCGTTGGTCGTGTCATGAGACCGAGCCCGTTAAGCGTCTGTCCGGATGCACAGCCGCAACCGCTGGGCGGGCTCGTGGGCTTGAATTGGATCGTTCCGCATCGCCCCGTATGGTCCCGCCACCGCCGTACACTCGAACTTGAGCAGCGTCTTACGCGATTTCGCTACATTCTGCGCTCACATCGCGTCTTCGGATGGAGTGCCTGCTTGATTCCCCCCTCGGCTCGTCAGAGCCTGGCGAAGGTGATCTGCGACACCCGTGTCATGACTGGCCTCAACATCAGCTAAGAACTGACCGAACGCCTCCCAAAGCGGCTGCAGGCTTGGAGTTTGGCGCGAACGACAGCCATCCACCAAAGTTCCAGACGTTCAACCGCCAGCTTTGCGCTGTGCGCGTCGTATTGGCCAGGAGCTATCGTGTTCCTGACTGGAATCGTCGAGGTTGCATAAGCACAAAAAATTAACGCACCCAACGGTAATTAGCCTTTGGAAATAATTACACAACTTGTTCTTTCCAGGTCGATAAAGGCCAGAATCAACACGTTGGTCACATGCCCGACTCTCGATGCAGCTGACGATTCGACTGGATTAGGTGGAATGATGAATAGCTGGTCTGACGTCGCGACGGGCCAAACTGACCAAGGCTTCCTTGAGGTGGAGGCTCCCTTGGTATCGGCGATCATACCTTGCCTGAACGAAGAGCGCACGCTCGGCATCTGCATTCGAAAGGCGCTTGATGCGTTCGCAAAGCGGGGCATCATAGGTGAGGTGGTGGTCGGGGATAATGGATCGAGCGATCGCTCGGTGGAGATTGCCCGGTCGCTTGGTGCGCGCGTCGCGCACCAGCCGGTCAAGGGCTACGGCGCCGCGATTAGTGCAGCGGCTGGATCTGCGCACGGCAAGTACCTGATCATGGCCGATGCAGACGATTCCTACTGACTGGAGCGAACTCGACGACTTCATCGACGCGCTGGAGGATGGCGCGGAGTTGGTCATGGGCAATCGCTTTGCTGGCGGGATAGAGCCTGGCGCCATGCCTCCTCTGCACCGATATCTTGGCAATCCTGTGCTTTCGACGATTGCGCGCTGGCTTCACCACTCTCCCATAGGCGATTTTCATTGCGGGATGCGGGGTTTCACCCGTGACGCATTCCAAAGAATGGGCGCACGCTCGCCCGGTATGGAATTCGCTTCCGAAATGGTCATCAACGCGCATCGCGCCGGATTGATCATCCGTGAGGTGCCGATCAAGCTCTATCCAGACAAACGTGACCGCCCTCCACACCTGCGCTCTTTCCGTGACGGGTGGCGACACCTGCGGCTGATCGTAGCTCATGCACCGGACACGATGTATCTTTTACCCGGACTAATCCTGCTGATCGCCGGTGTCATCGGGCTTGCCATCCTCGCTGCTGGGCCTGTCACCATAGGTGGGCAGTATTTCGGGATCCACTTCGTCGCGCTCTCGTCGATGGCAACATTGATCGGTCTTTCGGCCATTCTCTTCGGAACGCTGGCCAAGGTAGCGATCGCAATCTATCACCCTATACCCGCAGGACTGATGATCGCCTGGCTGACGCGCAGTCGCCCGCTGGAATGGCTAGTCCTTTCCGGAGGTGTGCTCGCGACGGTTGGTTTCCTCGGGGACATATTGCTGGCGCTGCGACGGATCTTCGTTGGCGGCTCAATGGAGCAATCCGTGCATCTGACCTTTGTGATTACCACGGCCTGTGTGGCAGGCGTTTCCATGGTGCTTTCCGGGTTTGTACTCAAATTGCTCCTGGATAACCTGGACAATCGACGTGTCTGCTAACCATTCGGTTTCGGGCATTCCGAACCTGTGTGCCACGAGGCAGATCGTGCGTGTTCTTGGGGACTGGACCGCATGAGACAAAGCAGGGCTGTTCCACGCGTCTGGGATACGGACTGGCTGATCCTACGCGCGCTTGCGCGACTGTTGCGGGAAGAAGCAAGTGCGCATGTCAGACAAGGCTCGCTGATGGTAGACCTTGGCTGCGGCGACATGCCGTATGCTGACATGATGCGTCAGATGAATATCGATTACTGCGGTGCAGACATCGGCGGTGATGGTTTCTTGCAAATAGACGAGCAGGGCCGTGTGCCGCTTGCCGATGGTGCGGCAGGTGCAGTGCTTTCGGTGCAGGTACTTGAGCACGTGCGCGACCTCGACGCCTATTGTGGCGAAATACGGAGGCTGTTGCGCGACGATGGCGTGCTGCTGCTATCTACTCACGGCACTTGGCTCTATCATCCTCACCCCGAAGATCATCGCCGCTGGACACGCACCGGGCTTATCGTGGACCTCGCCAATCGAGGCCTCGAAGTGGAGGATGTGCACGCAATCGTCGGTCCGCTGGCGACTACCACATTGATCCGATCGACGGGATTTTCTTTCGTCCTCAGGCGTGTGCCTATCATCGGTGGCATTTTGGCGTCCTCGTTGGCCGTGTTGATGAACCTGCGCGCTCAGTTGGAAGACCGGATCACGCCCGCTCACATACGCGATGACAACGCTTGTGTCTTCCTGGTACGAGCTCGCAAGGCTGCTGCATGACTGTGCGGACCCCTCTCGCTTACGTTGCTGTCGCCGGCCTGTGCATAGCGCTACACAACGCCGTTATCATCTTGGCAGATAGTGTCGGTATGCCGCTGTGGTTCGCCGTGCTGCTGTCCTTCGGCATCGTTGCTTGCGCCGGGTATGTTCTGCATGGGTTGTTCACTTTTCGTCAGCCGCTAGCCCCGATTGGCCTGGTGCGTTACTTCATCGCAATGTCGGCAAATATACCGTTCGCTTTCGTTGCCACCTGGTTCTGGCGTGAGCAGGTCGACCTGCCGATGACATTCGCCGCACCGATCGCTTCGGTCTGCATGCTCGCTCTGAATTTCCTGCTCGGTCGCTGGGCCATCGCCACGCCGACCCGCTGGACGGCGCTCAGGTGATTGACGATGAACACAACGATGTCGCCGATCGACCCGCGGCTTCTGCAAGTCATCCTATCGCGCCATCTGGCGGCGTATCGGACCAGGGTCCCAATTTATCAAGCGACGATGCTCGATAGTTTGCGTGAGGTATGGGCCGCGCGCCATCGGAACCTGCTCGACGTTGGCGGCGGCACTGGCGTGATTGCCCAGGCCATGGCGGAACTTTTCCCAGTCGACGAGGTCCAAGCGGTTGATCTAGTCGATCGCTTCTGCTCCTCGCTCAGCGTACCAACCCGGCAATATGACGGCAAAACACTACCTTTCGCTGACGCAATTTTTGAAGCAGCGACGCTCAACAACGTCGTGCACCACGTTCCGGTCACTGCTCGTTCGGATCTCTTGCGCGAAATACGGCGGGTAGTGACCGGTCCACTTTATATCAAGGATCACGAAAGATGCGGCACGCTCGACAACCTGCGGCTCATGGCCTTGGATGCCATAGGGAATATCCCCTTTGGAGGCATGATCTGGGCGCGTTACCTCACTCGAGCAGAATGGGAGATGCTGGCCGCCAACAGTGGCTACCGCATCGCTTGTCGCGCTACACCAGCGCGGTATCGAAAAAGCCTCGGTGCGCTGCTGTTTCCCAATCGGCTCGAAGTAACCATGCGCTTCGAGCCAGTATGACCGAATAAGCCGTTGCGCATTCTCACGATCAGCCATTTCTATGAGGCCCATGGCGGCGGCATTGAGCGTGTCGCCGGACAACTGTGCCGCCAATTCGCAAGCTTAGGTACTGAGGCAGTCTGGGCGGCCAGTAATGCCGATCCAGCGCCGTATACCGAAGTTGAGGCGCATTCGCTTGCCTGCGCCAACCCAATCGAGAAGATCACTGGCCTGCCCATTCCACTACCGGGTGCGCGCGCGATCCGAACCCTGGTTCGCGAAGTGCGCCGCTGCGACGCGGTGGTGGTGCATGACGCATTGTACGTCACCTCGATACTCGCATTGCTGATGGCGAAGGCGCACCGCAAGCGCGTTGTCTTGATCCAGCATATTGCTGGCGTTGCTTTTTCATCGCGCGTGCTCCGCTCGGCAGTTGCACTGGCTAACATCGTCGTCACACGCCCCATGCTGAGGGCAGCCGACGCACTCGTGTTCATTAGCGATACCGTGCGACACGACCTTGTCGGTACGCCAGCCCGCATGCCGTGTTCTCTACTGTTCAATGGTGTCGACAGTGCAGTTTTTCACCCCAGTGAAGGTTTGGCTCCCGAGCCGGACGCTCTGGCCGGGATGCCAATTGCGCCGGGTGCGCGCCGCATTCTCTTCGTTGGTCGCTATGTCGCGAAGAAGGGGCTCAGGGTGGTACGCGCCCTGGCCGCGTCCAGGGAAGACCTGGCCTTTCTGATGGTCGGCAGCGGACCGATCTGCCCCGCCATGTGGGGACTAGCCAACGTCCATGACCTTGGGACTCAGAGCCCGCAGGCTCTAGCCGCTCTCTATCGCAGCGTTGACCTCTTGCTGTTGCCGAGCGTGGGCGAAGGCTTTCCGCTCGTAATCCAGGAGGCGATGGCATCTGGGCTGCCGGTCGTCTGCGGTGAACCCAGCAACCGAGCCGACCCTAACGCAACCGACTGGCTCCGTGGCGTGACCATCGATCTCAGCGACGCGGAAGGCTCGGCCAGACGTTGCGCCCAAGCCATTAATTCCCTTGCACCCACGTCTAAAGAACGGGCCGCCATGGCTCGCTACGCGTCAGCACATTATGACTGGAGGTCTATGGCGGAGCGTCTACTTGCGTTGGCGCGAGGAGAGAAGCCCAATTCTCCTGAAAATCAGAGCGATGTTTGAATGCGAGCCTACGGTGGAGACCGATACCAGATAGGCACAATCGCACTCGGTCTTATCATGGTGAAGATTATTCTGCTTTTCGTCCTCGCGTGGAACAGTCTCTTCGTCATGGACGAGTTCGGGCAGCTCGGATACGCCAAATATCTGTTCAGGGAACTTTTCGATACAATTCAGCCGAGTAAAGCGGCGGGATCGACAGCGTTCTTCAAGCTGGCGCACCTGGTAGGCTGGGATGCCACGTCTATTCTGCTTGTCGGGCGCATACAAACCGCGCTGCTGGGCTGCGCGATCGTTGCCATGGTATACGCCTGCGCCCGTTCGCTCGGGGAGGATCGCGTGCGTGCCTTAAGCATCGTTCTCGTCCTACTGTGCTTTTCGAACTTCATGGAGCGTGTTTTCCGAACAATCGCCGAACCGCTGGCGGTGTTCTTCGCGGTGGCTGCGCTCCTGGTCGTGGTGCGTGCACATGCGTTGAGTGCACGGCATGTGCTTGCTGCAGGCGTCCTAAGCGGACTGGCTTTCCTGGCCACTCAAAAATCGGTCTACTTCAATGTTGCGCTGGGGCTCGGCTTGGTCACTGACGCAGCCATGATGAGACGCTATTCAACTGGGCTGGCTCGCGGGGCATGCCTGGTGTTGGGGTGGTCTCTTTCGATCCTTGCGTACTGCTTCGTTTTCGGCGGCAGCAACCCGGTGCCCATCGCCGAGAGCCTTGTATTCGGTCCGATTGAAGTTGCGACCCGCGGGGGTGTTGAGTACGGCGGACTAAGGCACCTCGTGTTGCAGACGCTTTTGCGGAACGTAGTGCTCTACGTCTTCTGTTTCTCTGGAATGGCTTTGTCACTGATGCGGTTCAGGCAGCTTGAGGAAAGAAATCGCATCGCGCTTATCTTCTCGATCGTGATCACCGTTCTGGTCTTCATTCACGATCAGCCTTGGCCTTACGTATTCATCATGGCGTTGCCGTTCATGTCATTGTGGTCACTGACACCATTGGATCGGATCGTGGCCAACACACGCCACTTTCGAATTGCATCGGTGGCGCTGGTGACCGCCGTGGTCCTAAGTTTCGTCAGCAATATTGTTTACCTCCGTTTCAACAACGCGGCGCAACTTGAACTGGTCGCGCGTGCAGAATCATTGCTTGCTCCGGGTGACCGGTACTTCGACGGCATCGGGATGCTGCCCAACAGGAGCGAACCGTCGACGTTATGGCTTGATAGGCACTATGTCCTCGCGACTTTGCGGCAGGGCGACAGATCCGAGGCCTATGAAATATTCAGTAAGTCTCCGCCTAAAATGATCCTGTGGTCTTACCGCATGGAATATATCTATCCAGTGATCGCACCTCTGATCCGAAACAGCTATGTCACCGTCGCACCAAACTTGAGGATTGCCGGCAGTCGACTTTACCTCGGTGAGCAGGAGGTCTTCGATGTCCCAATCCCTGGCGTATATGGCCTGTACAGCGCAACCGGAACGCCATTACGGGGCGCGGTTGACATCGACGGCACCGTCTTTGATCGGCCAGTCCACCTCTCAAGCGGGCCGAAGGCTGTAACTTTGCGGATGGGTTCAGGCGAGGCATTGCTTTTGCCACAAGGTTCGTACGCCGGACGCTTCAAGCCAGGCAGTGACGATTTGAGCATGTTTGCCAATGCCTACGACTGAGTGTTCGGGTGCATCCTGGGCGTGGTGGTATCAGAACGCATGCCAATCTTTATCGGCCTTCGCATACCCAACCTGGCAGAGTCACCATCCACTTCCAGCAGTTTCCACCTTCTGGCCGCCGACGTGACAGGAAAAGAGCACAAAGGCCTCGCCCTCCGGAAGGGCGCGAGCCCGACCGAAGCGTCTGCGCTGAGGATCAATTGGATACGTGCTTTGGATGGACAGATCGAATTAAGGCTCACATCTGGGATCACGGCCTGCAGGCCCCACACCCCGGTAACAGCAGGCTGTGATATGGAACAGTCGCCTGGCCCCTACATAAACATAGCCTTCGGAAACGTCTTCGATCATTGCTTGAGGAACACACCCGTGTAGGTCTGGCCAGCGAGCCTGACGGTTCCAGCGAGGGTTCTGTCGGGCCGCATGACAAAACTGAGGTCTGCGCCATTCGGCAGGCGCTCAAGCTTCAACGTAGTCCCCACTATTCTTCCAACGCCGGCGGCCTCTCCTGGATGGTTGTCGCCCAGAGTTCCCCAGGCATAGGTGACCGTCACCTTGCCATTGGAAGAAACCGTCTGAACAGCAAGTTTGGCGTCATACATCCCATCCAATCGTCCGGCCCATAGACCCGAAAAAACAGCATATTTTGTCGGAACGGACTTGCCAGGGGGAGTGACCGCCACGGATTGATCAATAACTGCCGAGCCGGAGGGAACAGCGGCAGGATCCGAGGCAGTTTGGGCAGGAATGGGTCCAGGTCCTAACGCAGGTTCGAGAGTGGGTTGCGGCGTTTCAGGAGCCGTTTGGCACGCGGTTATGGCAAGCGCCGCGAAGCCAAGCATTGCGTTGCACATTCGACGTGCCATTTTCTGGTGCCCCGGCCATCTCTAGATCTAGCGCAGGCTAACCTTATCGCGCGTTTTCATGACCTCTGTCTACCCAAGGTATCTCGCACGACAGTGGCTCGTCGAAGGACGTGCAGCGGTCGTGAGTGAATGCCTCCATTCGTCGCCCAAGCAGCCGCCATGGCGATAGCAAATGTTTTTGATTCAGACATTTACGCCAGAATTTTGATCTATTTTCTAGGTTCTGGCTTTCGACCGCAGATGCCTAAGCTGCTATCAATGCAGTCGCTGCCGTTTCGGCCGCGACGCCATCCACCATGACATGACTAATGCCCCGCGAGCAGCGCTCGATCCTCGCCTCGACGCGGTACACGTCACGCAAAAGCGCCGGCGTAACGACCTCTTCCGGCGTGCCGCAGGCGACCATCCGCCCCTCGGCGATGACGATGCATTTGTCAGCGAAGCGCAGGGCCTGATTGAGGTCGTGAATTGCGATCAGCACCGCAATCCCGTGCTTGCGTGCAAGCCCGCGCATGAAGCTCAGCACCTCGACCTGCCGGTGCAAGTCAAGTGCCGACGTCGGCTCGTCCATCAGCAGGATTTCCGGTTCGCGAGCCAGGGTCTGGGCAATGCTTACCACCTGCCTTTGCCCGCCGCTCAATTCTCCGACGTTGCGAAAGGCAAGATCCGAGATGCTGAGCGCGGCCAGGATGCCGTCTATACGTGCTAGGTCGCCGTCGGTGACCGACCAGGCCGAGCCCTGCTTGCGGGCGAGCAGGATCGATTCATAGACGGTCAGCACCGCGTTGGCTGCCGTATCCTGCGGCATATAGCAGATGCCGTCCGGTCCCTTTACCGCTCCCTCGAGGCAGACGCGTCCCGGGCCCTTCAGAAGTCCAGCGATGCGCTTGAACAGCGTCGACTTGCCCGCTGCGTTGGGTCCGATCACGGCGACAACCTCGCCACCCCGGAAAATGGGAGTTGAAACGTCCGAGATGACGAGCCGCGCCCCGTGAAAGGCTCCGAGACCATCGAGCCTGATCGTTACCATGAGCGCCTCACATTCGAGAGGATCAGCGAGATGAAGAAGGGAATGCCGATAAGCGAGGTGACGATGCCGATCGGGAAGATCGTGCCTGGAACAAGCGACTTGCTGGCAACCGAACTCGCCGAAAGGATGAGCGCCCCCGAAAGCGCCGAGGCGGGCAAGAAGAAGCGCTGATCCTCGCCGATCAGCATGCGGGCGATGTGCGGACCGACGAGCCCGATGAAGCCGATCGTGCCGACGAAGGCGACGGGGATGGCGGCAAGCAGGCTCACCATCATCATGGTTTCGAGCCTGAGGCATGCGACCTTGACGCCAAAGCTCGCGGCCTTGTCCTCGCCCAGCCGCAGCGCCGTCAGCGCCCAGGCGCGGCGCACGAATATCGGAAGGGTTGCGAGAAGGATAAGGCTGGTGATGATGAGCTTGGGCCAGGTGGCTTTGGTAAGGCTTCCCATCGTCCAGAACACGACCGCGGCGAGCGCCTGCTCGGAGGAAAGATACTGGACGAGCGACAGCAGCGCATTGAAGGTGAAGACGAGCGCGATGCCGAGAAGCACGATGGTTTCGACCGTCACGCCGCGCTTGAGACTGAGCAGGTGGATGACGAGCGCGGTCAGCATCGCCACCACGAAGGCGTTGAGCGGCACGATATATTCGATCGCCGCCGGGATCAGCGCGACGCCGAAGGCGAGCGCGAGCGCTGCGCCAAAGCTGGCCGCCGCCGAAATGCCAAGCGTGAACGGGCTGGCGAGCGGATTGTTGAGGATGGTCTGCATCTGCGCACCGGCGATCGACAGTGCTGCGCCGACGACCACTGCCATCAGCGCGATGGGAAGCCGGATGTCCCACAACACGACGCGCACCTGAAGCGGCACACTGCCGGGGGAAACGAGGGCGAGCACCACCTGGTCGAGGCTATAGCTTGCGGGTCCGAGCGCGAGGTCGATGCAGAGGCTCAGGAGCAGCGCCAGGGCGAGCCCCGCCAGGATGAGTTGCTTGCGCAGGACAAGGGCGCGGTAGAGCCCGCGCCCTTGTTTGACTGCTGACAGTGCGGCCGGTTCACTGCTCATCGGAGAGCGAGACCCAATGACCGGGCGTGTACCCGACCGGCAGGAACTTCTCGTGCAACTCCTTGAAGGTGGCCTCGGCGTCGAGATCGGCGAACAGGTCGGGGTGCAGCCATTTGGCCATCTGCTGTATGGCGACGAACTGATAAGGGCTGTTGTAGAACTGGTGCCAGATGGCGTGGACCTGCCCGTTCTCCACCGCCTTGATGCCGGTTAGCGCGGGCCGCTTGGTCAGGCCCTTGAGTTTCTTCAGTGCCGCCGCTTCGTCGGCGCCGGGACCGACGCCGACCCATTTGCCGCCCGGCACATAGGCCTCCCAATTGCCGCCCGTCACAATCACCTGGTCGGGATCGCTGGCGATGATCTGCTCGGGATTGAGCGCGCCAAACGTGCCCGGGATCAGGTCGGCCGCGATATTGGCCCCGCCGGCCATGTCGACGAACTTGCCAAAATTGTCGTTGCCGAAACTCATGCAGCAATCATCGGAATAGCCCCCGGCGCGATCGATGAACACGGTCGGGCGCTTGGGATTCTTGTCTGCGATCACATCGGTGACGCGCGCGATCTGGGCCGCGCGGTAGGCGATGAACGCCTCGGCCCGCTGTTCCTGGCCAAGCAGCTTGCCGATCAGGCGCATGCTCGGCTCGGTGTTGGTGAAGGGTTGCTCGCGGAAATCGACATAGACCACCGGAATGCCGACGGCGGCGAGCTTCTCGATATATTGCGCGTCCTCGGTTGCCTGCTTGGACTCGATGTTCATGATCATCACGTCCGGCTGAAGCGCGATGGCCTGCTCGACGTCGAAGGTGCCGTCCTTGAAACCGCCGAAGGTCGGTATCGTGGCCATCGAGGGGAATTTTTCCAGGTAGACGGCGTAATTGTCGGGATCGGCCTGGGAGAAATCCTCGCGCCAGCCAACGATGCGCTTGAACGGGTTGTCGGTATCGAGCGCGGCGATCAGGTAGATCTGCCGGCCTTCGCCGAGGATGACCTTGTCGACCGGCGTCTTCACCTCGACCTTGCGGCCGGCAATGTCAGTGACGGTCTCGGCGCGCGCGCCTGAGGTAAGCGGCATCAAGGCCGCGAGCGCGACCGCGGCCGCAAATATCGATTTCAAGATCATTGGGCTCTCGCAATTCAGTTGCCGGCCCGGCTTATGAAACATGAATTGTATAATCAAGAATTTTCTTTTAGAGCAATTCCAATGTAGCCGCTTTTGGGGAGTGCGTTTCGGGCAATGACGGCTCACGCAAACTATTCGCTGCGCGACGAAATTCGGGACTATTGGTCCGACCGCGCCGAGACGTTCGACCTGCAGGTCGGCCACGAGATTTTTTCCGAACGGGAGCGTGCCGCCTGGCATGCGCTCATAACCAGGCATCTTGGCCCAGGCGCGGGACGGGCGTCTCTGGATCTCGCCTGCGGGACAGGCGTCATTTCGCATCTGATGCACGATCTGGGCTTTGTGGTGACAGGCCTCGACTGGTCGGAACCGATGCTCGCCAAGGCGCGCGCCAAGGCACAAGAACGCGGCGCCGATATCCGCTTCATCATGAGGGATGCAGAACGCACGCTCGAGGACAGAGCGAGCTACGATGTCATCGTCACCCGTCACCTGGTCTGGACGTTGTTGGATCCGAAGGCGGCCTTTGCCGAATGGTTCTCGCTGCTGAAGCCCGGCGGCAAGCTGCTGATCATCGATGGCGATTTCGTCAGCCGCAACTGGGCGACGGGTTTGCGGGAAATTTGGGAGAAGCTCACGGCCGGCAAATCCCGGGTCCCGGGCAATGACGACGCCGCCATGGCCAGACGCCACCAGAACATTCTTGCTCGTGTCTATTTCTCGGGCGGCGCACGGGCAAGAGAGATAGCGCGCTTGCTGGCCGAAGCCGGGTTCGAGCAGCCGGTCGTCGATTGGAAACTGGGCGCGATCCATCGTGCCCAGGCTCGACAGATGAGTTGGCCCAAAGCGATCGAACGCACCACTCAACATCGCTTCGCGATCTGCGCGACAAAGCCGCAGTAAACGCCTCGGCATTGCATGGAGCGGGGCGACGGCACGACAGCGAATAGATGCCGGTCTGCATCAGCCCAGATGCGCCACCGAGGATTATTTCTGGTTGGCATCCTGCAAGATCATTTCCGATGCCTTCTCCGCGATCATGACCACTGGAGAGTTGGTGTTGCCGGAAACGATCGCCGGCATGATCGAAGCGTCGACGACGCGCAGGCCGGAAATGCCGTGCACCCGCAGCCGGCGATCGACCACCGCCGTCGAGTCTGCGCCCATCTTGCAGGTTCCAACCGGGTGGAAAATCGTCGTGCCGATATCGCCGGCCTTGCGGACGAGATCTTCGTCGCTTTCATAGTGTGCGCCGGGCAGCATTTCCTCAGGCGCGAAACGGGCAATTGCGCGCGCCTTCATCAAGCGGCGGACATGGCGCAGCGATGCTACAGCCACGGTCCTGTCTCCTTCGGTAGACAAATAGTTCGGCCGGATCTTCGGGGCCGACTGCGGATCGGGCGCCCCTATGTGGACGGTGCCGCGGCTTTCCGGTCTGAGGTTGCAGACCGAAACCGTGACCGCGGGGAAGCGATGCAGCGGCTCGCCCAGCCGGTCAGTGCTCAACGGCTGGACATGATATTCGAGATCGGGCGTCTCCAGGCGTGGGTCGCTTCTGGCGAAGATGCCAAGCTGGCTCGGCGCCATCGACAGCGGTCCGCTGCGACGGATGGCGTATTCGACGCCCATGGCCGCGCGGCTGAACAGATTGTGGTAGCGCTGGTTTAGCGTCGAGGTATTGGCAACCTTGAAGACCGTGCGGATCTGCAGGTGATCCTGCAGGTTCTGGCCGACGCCTTCCAGCGCGTGGCGGACCGGGATTCCTGCTGCGCCAAGCACGTCGGGTCGACCGACGCCGGAAAGCTCGAGCAGCTTCGGCGAATTGATCGCGCCTGCGGCAAGTATCGTCTCGCCTGCCCGCGCACGATGCAACTGACCGCCCATGCGGAAGACAACGCCGGTGACGCAAGCTCCATCGAAATTTAGCTTCTCGGTCTCGGCGCCGGTCACGACGCGCAAATTCGGGCGCCGGAGCACGCCCCGCAGGAACGCTTTTGAGGTATTCCAGCGCACGCCCTTCTTCTGGTTGACCTCGAAATAGCCCGACCCCTCGTTGGTCCCGCCGTTGAAATCCTCGGTCCGCGGGATGCCGAGTTCCTCGGCAGCGTCGCGGAAGGCATCTAGGATTGGCCACGACAGGCGCTGGCGCTCGACGCGCCATTCGCCACCGGCGCCGTGAAGGTCGTTGGCGCCACCAAAATGGTCCTCGGACTTGCGGAAATACGGAAGCACGTCATCCCAGCCCCAGCCGAGATTTCCGGCTTGCCGCCAGCCATCATAGTCGGCCGCTTGGCCGCGCATGTAGATCATGCCGTTGATCGATGAGCAGCCGCCCAGAAGCTTGCCGCGCGGATAGTTGAGCGCACGACCGTTCAGCCCGGCCTCCGGCTCGGTCTTCATCAGCCAATCGGTGCGCGGGTTGCCCATGCAGTAGAGATAGCCGATGGGAATGTTCACCCAGTGATAGCGGTCGCTGCCGCCGGCTTCCAGAAGCAGCACGCGCATGGCTGGATTAGCCGAAAGTCTGTTGGCCAGCACGCAGCCGGCTGAACCCGCGCCGACGATGATGAAGTCGTATTGTCCAAAATCGGCAGCGGTCTGTGTCAATGGGACGTCCGTTCGCTTGCCATCCTGTCCCACAGCGGACCCATGGCCTGGTTGATCTCGACATAGAGACGATAGCGCTGCTCATAAACCGGTGCGATCACGCTATTGGGCTGGTAGCAGCGGTCGGGCGCGGTCATCGCGGCGGCACCCGCAGTGAAGTCGGCAAACAACCCGACGCCTGTCCCAGCTGCAATTGCAGCTCCCAGCGCACCTGTCTCGCGGCCGCGCGCCACGGTCACCGGCATCCCCAGCACATCCGCGAATATCTGCGGCCAGACGGCGCTGCGCGAGCCGCCGCCCGAAAGAACCGCCTGGCTGACCATGGCTCCCGCTCGACGCAGCGTCTCGACATGGCGCCGGTGCTCGAAGACGACGCCCTCGAACAGTGCGCGCAGCATGTGCGCCCGCGTGTGCCAGCCGGCGATGCCGTAGAAACCGGCACGCGCCTTGCCGTTCTGCTGCGAGCCGTAAAGGAATGGATGGTAGATCGGCATGTCTGCCGCGGGATCGACGGAAGCGACAAGCTCGCTGCAGATCTCGAATGGCGATGCGCCCGCCGGCGGCGCATGCTCGAAGAACTCACGCACGATCCACTCGAGATTTGCGGCCGATGTGGCGCTCGATTCGATGGCGAGGTAGCGCAGCGGATCGAATGTCGACAGCATGAAGATCGACGGATCGCGGATCGGCTCCTCGGTGATAACCTGGTTGATGCTCCAGGTGCCGGCAATGATCGAGGCGGCGCCGGTGCTGGTGACGCCCGAGCCGATGGCGCTGGCGACGACGTCGAACAGGCCGGCCACCACGGGCGTGCCCGCAACAAGGCCGGTGGCAGCGGCGACATCGCGCGTGACATGGCCGGCGATGTCGGAGGCTTCCAGCACGTTCGGCAGCAGTTCCATGCAATCGTCGAGACCATAGGCGGCCAGCAACTCAGGCTCGTAGCGTCGGCCAGGCATGTGCAAAAGGCCGCAGCCCGACATGTCCGAAGTGTCGGTCGAGCGTGCGCCGGTGAGGCGGTTGACGATAAAATCCTTGCACAGGAAGACGGTGCCTATTTTGGCAAAAAGTGCCGGATCATGGCGCCTGAGCCACGCCAGCAGAGTCGGCGTCTGCGCCGCCCAGGGCCGTTGCAGGCAGTGGGCATAGGTGCGGTCGCCAACGCCTGCGGCCGCCCACTCGCTGACGATGCCGACGCCGCGCGTGTCGAGCGACTGGATGCCGAGCAGCGGGTCGCCGCCGCGGCCCAGCGCGTAGAGCCCGTTGCCGTGGCCAGCGCAACCGATCACCGCAATATCGCCAGGGTCGATGCCCGATTGGTCGAGGCACTGGCAGATGACCTCGACGGCGTTGCGCCACAATTCGCCGAGATCCCGCTCGACATGGCTAGGCTTTGGCATGCAGGAGCGTCCGTCGCGAGTGGCTAGCGCCAGTTCGCGACCTGCGATGTCGAAGATGATGGCCTTGATGACGGTATTGCCCGCATCAAGACCAAGAATGTATCGCTGCATTGAAGCTCCTCCCAAGCCGCCAAAAAATTATTCTTGTTGGTAGAGCTCCCAGGCCGCCGCGCCGTCGGCATTCTCATGGATGATCGCCATCAATCCTCTCACGACAGCGCGAGGGTTGGAATGCTGGTATATGTTGCGGCCATAGACCATGCCTGCCGCGCCTTGTGCCATCAGCGCCGCCGACTTGTCGAAGACGGCGCGCAAATCCTCCCTGCCCCCACCGCGCACAAGGACAGGACAGCGCGCCGCCGCCACCACCCGGTGAAAGTCGTTCGGATCGGTGGTCGGATCCGCCTTGATGATGTCGGCACCCATCTCGCTGGCGAGCCGGGTCAGGGTGACGATCTTTTCGGGGTCGCCGTCGACCATGTAGCCGCCGCGCTCCGAATTGGGCAGCATTGCCAGAGGCTCGATCATCAGCGGCAGGCCATATCTTTCGCAGTCGGCGCGAACCCTGGCAATGTTGTGGACACATTGCCGGAACAGGTCCGGCTCGTCGGGCAGCATGAACAGATTGACGACCACGCAGGCTGCGTCCATCTCCAGGGCGCCGATCAGCGGCTCGGCTTCGTTCTGCAGGATCGCCCACATCGAGCGATGGCGGGTTTTGTTGTATGGATTGCCCATGTCTATGCGCATGACCAATGCCGGCTTGTCCTTGCCAGGCAGGGACTGCAGCAAATCGGCCTGGCCATAATTCATCTGAATGGCGTCCGGTCCCGCGGCGACCAGCTGGGCGACGACGCCGGCCATATCCTCGAGCCCTTCCAGGAACGACGGCTCGTTGCATACGCCATGGTCGATTGCGACGTCGAGGCAGCGCGCCCCGCCGAACAGCCGGTTCATGCGGACTTTCTTGTTGATGCGCATTCAGCGCTCCTTCCTTGGTCTTTTTGTGATAGCTGGTCGAGATCGACGCCATGCTGGCGTTGCAGCAGGGCGAGGAAATCGGTGCGCTCGGACGCCTTGCGCGCAGCGTCCCAGCTCTTTTCGACAGCAAGAATATCGAGAACCGCGTCGAGAAGGTCACAAGTGAGAGCACCGCTGATGGCGATTGTCGTGCGGCGAAGCAGCAGGTCCTCCAGCTGTTCGACATATTCATTGGCGATGAGATATTGGATCTCCCGGGCCGAGTAGTCGTTGCCGGGCAAGAGCTCGTCCTGTCCCGCTGCCATATGGGCGGCGACGGCAACCGCCGCGGTACCGTAGCGCTCGAACAGGCTGCGCATGCGGTCAAGCGAAAGGCCGTGTGCGGCCGCGCGTTCTGCGCACCATTTTGCCGGGGCCATGGGAAAATGCCGGCCGCCGCCGATCGGCATGTTTTCGGTGCCGACGATGCGCTGTCGGCACAATCGCTCGAGCACGATATCCGCTGCCAGTTCGCCGAATGACCGGAAGGTTGTCCATTTCCCGCCGATCATGCAGAGCGTCGGCGGCCCTGCGCCCTCGATGAGTTCGCAGAAATGATCGCGGGGAATGCGCCCGGTAAAACTGTCCTGGCTTTTCGGCAGCGGCCTCACCCCGGTGAACTGAAAGACGATGTCGGTATCGGCGATCTCGATCTCGGGAAACACGAAGGACAGCGACTGCCGGATGTATTGCCGCTCGTCGTCCTCGCAGCGCGCCTGGTCGGGATCGTCGATACGGATATCCGTCGAGCCGACCAGCACGTTGCCAAGATAGGGGAACAGGATGCAGATCCGGCCGTCCTCGTTCTCGTAGTAGATCATGTGGCCGTCGAGTGCGTCGTGAAGCTCGCGATTGTCGACGATCAGATGAGAACCTTTGGTGCCGCCCATAAGCTTCGGCGCAACGGCTCCGATCGCCGAATTGGTCAGGTCGATCCAGCCGCCTGTGGCGTTGACGACGAGCCGCGGCTTCACGGCTACGGTTTCGCCGGACAGTCCGTCGGTAAGCACCAGGCTCGCGTCACCGAGCGACACGCGCGCATAGTTGAGCGCTCGAGCGGACGGACTTTCCTTCATCGTGTCGCGCAGCATTTCGGTACCCAGCCGCTCGGGGTGGCTGACCCAGGCATCATAGTATGTCGCCGAATTCCGGATAGCAGGATTGATTGCAGGCCAGACCTTGAGCGTTTCAGCGCGACTCCTGAATTTGTGCGTCGGGACGACACGCCTTGCGGCGGTGAAGAAGTCATACATCGCCAGGCCGGTCTTGATGACCAATGCGCCGCGCCGGCCAGGACGACGGCTCAACCCAAGGAAGCGGACTGCGCCATTTGCCATGCCTGAGAACAGGTCGAAGATTGGCACCGTGGTTGGCAGTGGCGCAACGTAGTGCGGCGCGTTCCTCAACAGCCGATCGCGTTCGAGCAGAGATTCGCGGACCAGCTTGAACTCGCCGTTTTCAAGATAGCGCAGGCCGCCATGAACCATGCGCGAGAGGGCGGCACTGGCGCCGCAACAATAATCGCCCTTTTCGGCGAGCAGGACATCGACGCCCTGCAAAGCGAGTTCGCGAAACACGCTGATGCCGTTAATGCCGCCGCCTATGACGAGGACGTCAACATCGGGGTTCTCGCGCAAGCCGGCGATCGTCTGGATGCGATTCATCTCAGGACGCGCTTTCGATCACGCGTCTATCGCTACGAGATGCCCGGCCACCGCCGCATCGATGGCCCCCAGTTCCGCCGCGCTCAGCAAGATCTCCCCTGCCCTGGCGTTGTCGAGCGCCTGCGTCGCGTTTCGCGCTCCACACAAGGCGAAGGTGATGCCGGGCTGCGCCAGCGTCCAGGCGATGACGATCTGCGCCATGCTTGCCTGGTGGACTTCAGCGACCGGGGCCAGGGCATGCTTCAACGCGGCTACCTTGCGCCGGTTGGCCTGGGAGAAGCGCGGATTGTCTTTGCGCTGGTCGTCGCCGCTGAACTCACGCGCCGGATCGATGGCGCCTGAGAGCAGGCCGAGCGCAAGCGACGAGTAGCTGAGCGCCGCGACCTGATGCTGGCGCGCGATCGGCAGCAATGTCTGCTCGATCTCGCGATCCAGCATCGAATATCTTTCCTGGATCGCGTCGAGCTGGCCAGCGGCGACATACTGCTGCAGTTCGGCGGCATCGAGATTGCTTGCGCCGATGGCGCGGATCTTGCCGGCGGATTTGAGGCGTTCGAGCGCTTCCACTGTTTCGGCAATGGGCGTCGTCGGGTCCTGCCAATGGGTGATGTAGAGATCGATATAATCGGTGCCGAGCCGCCGCAGGCTCTGTTCCACTTCACAAGCGATGCCGTCGGCGCCCAGATATCGGTTCACCGGCGTTCCATCCTGATCGAAGAAGTGGTTGCCCTTTTTCGAATGCCAGTTCAGGCCACATTTGCTGGCGATGACCGCGCGGTCGCGTCGGCCATTGATGGCCTTGCCGACGATCTCTTCGCTGCGGCCGAGGCCGTAAGCCGGCGCGGTGTCGATCAGTGAGATGCCGGCATCTATGGACGCCTGGATCGCAGCGATCGATTCTGCTTCATCCGTGCCACCCCACATCCAGCCGCCGATGGCCCAGGTGCCGAGTCCGACCGCCGAAGCGACAACGCCGGACTTGCCGATTGAGCGGGTGATTTGTCGAGAATTCATGCTGCATTTCCTTCGGCAAGCTCGAGGATCTTCAAGCCGGTGGTTTCGTCGGTGACGAGAGTATCGAGGTGAGAGCCGCGCATGGCACTGAGGATCGGGATCACCTTGCTTGCGCCGCTTGCGACACCGATCGACTGCGGAATGGTCGCGAATTCCTCAAGCGTCAGCGAGACCAGTGAACGGTTGAGGCTGTAGTCGGCGAGCTTGCCGTCGCCGTCTATGAGATGGGCGAGCAGTTCGCCCGCCGCGCCCGAGCGCTCGATGGCCAGCCGGTCGGCGCTCGAGGACGGGTGCAGATCGTAGTAGCTCGAATCGTCAGCCAGGATGGAGCCGATGCCGACGACCGCAAGCGTTGCATCGCGCGCCTTGTTGAAGACATCCGAAACCGCCCGGACGCCCATCAGCATGTCGCGCTGGGCCGGGCTGTCGGCAAACAGCGGCGCGTGAATCTGATAGGCGCGGCCGCCGAGCTTGTCCGCCATCAGAGACGCGACATGATTGACGTCGGTGTAATGCTTGCCCTGGACCAGGCCGGTCGCGGGAACAACTTCGACGTCGTAGCTGCGGCTCGGCTTGAGGCCGGCGACGACGGCACTCACCCCCTTGCCCCCGGTAATGGCAATCGTGTCACCGCTCTTGATCGTCTCGAGCACCAGCCCGGCTGCGGCCTCGCCGACACGCTGAAGCGCAGTCTGCGGATTGTCCGAAACGGAGGGGACGACGACGGCCCTTTGGAGTCCACCTATCGCGACAAGTCGCGCCTCGATGTCGATCAGTTGCTCGACCGGCGACTTGATCTTGATCTCGACAAGCCCGAGTTGATGACCACGTTTGATGAGGCGGTTGACGGTCGCATGCGAGATGCCGAGCTCCTTGGCGATTTCCGCCTGTGTTTTGGCTTCCATGTAATGAAGCACAAGCGCCTGATACATCTGGCGGACGATCGTGACGTCGTCCCGCGAATTGGTTTTTGCCATATCGGATGCTCAACTCTTGCGCTGCTGCTCAGGATTTCCTGCGGTGCAGAAAGTGGTCGATCGATACCGCCGCGAGCAGGATGCATCCCTTGATCATGTCCTGCCAATAAACTGAAACGTCGAGCAGGATCAGCGAACTTGTGACGACCGAGAGCAACGCCATGCCCAGTATGGCGCCGAAGATGGTGCCCGAGCCACCATTGAGCGATGCTCCACCAATCACCGCCGCGGCGATGATGTTCAGCTCCATGCCGGCGCCGAAGGTCGGGGTCGCAGCGCCAAAGCGTGACATATAGATGACGCCGGCAAAGCCCGCGAGGGTGGAGCAGAGAACCGTAACCCAGAATTTGACCTGCTTGGTCTTGATACCGGAAAATTGGGCCGCCTTCTCGTTGCTGCCGGTATAGAAGACCTTCCGAAAGGCCGTGGCACGCCGAAGCAGGAAATCGAAGATGGCCACGACCACTACAAAGATGACGATGACATAAGGCACATTGCCGAAGCTGCCTTGGCCGATCGCCTTGAACCCAGGCGGCAGGGTGAACAGCGACAGCGGGGTTCCCTTGGTGATGACAAGGCAGAGACCGCGCACGATCACCATCGCCGCCAGCGATGTGATGAAGTGATTGAGCCCGATAACGGTCACGAAGAAGCCCATTACCGCGCCGATCAGGGCGCTGGCGCCTATGCCGATGAGGCTCGCCGTCCACGGGTCCAGTCCCATCAGGAACAGAGCGCCTGACACCACCATGGAGAAGCAGACCACCGATCCGACGGAAAGGTCGATGCCACCGACAATGAGGAGTATCGTCATGCCGACCACGACGATGCCTTCAATGGAGAAGCTCATCAGCATGGCGCGGAAATTTCCCCAGGTCAGGAAATGCGGCGAAGCGAATGTCATGGCGATGCACAGCGCCAGCATGATTGCGATCAGCCCCGCCTCGCGCATCGACCCAAGACGCAGCCAGTTGCGTCCGCCAAGCCCGGGGGCGCTCGCCTTGATTTCAGCGTCCATGAGGGTTCCTCCGGTCTGTCTAAGCGACATTCTGAACCTGCCTTGTGTTTGATCGTTGCTGCCGGAGACCCGAAGCCAGCAGCATGATCGCTTCTTCGGTCAATTCGTCAGCCCCCAGTTCGCCGACGATGGCGCCTTCGCGTACGACAAGCACCCGGTCGCTCAGTCCGATCAATTCCGGAAGCTCGGATGAAATCACGATGACGCCGACGCCCCGCTCGGCGAGATCGCGAAGCAGGCGATGAATTTCCACTTTGGCGCCGACATCGACCCCGCGTGTGGGCTCGTCCAGAATGACCACTTTGGGACCGACCGAAAG
The DNA here is from genome assembly GCF_016756595.1 of Mesorhizobium sp. L-2-11. Lineage (NCBI taxonomy): Bacteria > Pseudomonadati > Pseudomonadota > Alphaproteobacteria > Hyphomicrobiales > Phyllobacteriaceae > Mesorhizobium > Mesorhizobium sp. L-2-11. Next base: position 5,247,780 of record NZ_AP023257.1, read on the forward strand.
AAGCCTGGCGATGGCGACTTTCTGCTGATTGCCACCGCTAAGCGTCGATACCTGTGTCTCGATGCCGCCCATGCGCACGCCGTGGCGCTCGACCAGGTCGGTGGCTTGCTTTGCCTCGGCGCGGCGATCGAGCAGCCCAAGCGGCGTGGTCAGTTTCCGAAGGTCGAGCGCGGCGATATTGGATGCAACCGACAGGTCGAGGAACAGGCCCGAGGCCTTGCGGTCCTCCGAGAGATAGACCAGGCCCGCGCGCACCGCATCGCTGTAGGTCCTGATGCTGACCGGCTCGCCATTGAGTTCGACCGATCCCGACACTTTCGGGCACAAGCCGCAAACGGCCTGGACCATCTCGCTGCGGCCGGCGCCAATCAATCCGCCAATGCCAAGAATTTCGCCCGCTCGAAGCGTGAAACCAACGCCGGCGGAACCCTGTCGATAGGAGAGATTTTCGACCGACAGCACAGGGCGGGCGGTACGCCGCTCAGGCGAGAGCTTTTCGGGATAGAGCTGCGTGATTTCGCGCCCGACCATCTTGCGCACGACATCATTGGGAGTGACCGAAGCGATAGAATCGGTCGCTACGTATCTGCCGTCACGAAACACGGTGACTCGGTCGCACAGGCTGAAGATCTCGGCCATGCGATGGCTGATGTAGATGATTGAAATTCCGCGCGCCTTGAGATCGCGGACGATTGCGAAAAGGCGCTGCGCCTCGGTCTCGGTCAGGGCGGCCGTCGGCTCGTCAAGCATCAGCACCCGGCAGTCGAGCGTCAGCGCCTTGGCGATTTCCACAAGTTGCTGGTTGGAAATCGAAAGCTCGGCGACCGGCGTCTCGACCGGGATCGGCGCCAGCAGGTCCATTATCTTCTGCGCATCGGCGTAGAGCCGGCGAAAATTCATCAGCGGCGCGCGCCGATTGTTGACGGCCGCCATGAGGATATTCTCGGCGACCGTGGCATCCTGGCAGAGCGCGATTTCCTGATGGACGAGGCCTATGCCAAGCCGCTGCGCGGCGGATGGCGATGTGATCGTGACGTTCTCGCCATCGAGGCGAATGGCGCCTTCGTCGGGTTGCACAATGCCGGCGATGATATTCATCAGCGTGGACTTGCCGGCACCATTTTCGCCGCACAGCGCGTGAATTTCGCCGCGCTGCAGCGTGAAATCGACCCCGGTCAGCGCTTTGATGGCGCCGAAGGATTTCGAGATGTCGCGGATTTCAAGAATGGCGGCGGTCACTCCGTCCCCCTGCAGCATTGAAATTGTTGATATGGCCCGGGTCGACGGGGCGCGAACGCGCCCCGTCCGGTCGAGCATTCCGAAAGAGCTTCAGGAGCGGCGGGCTTTATTCCTCGATGCCCTTGGTGCCGCGCCGCTTGAGGTAGGCGTCCCAATAGAAATCGTCGGCATTTTCCGCAGTGACGATGGAAAAGCCGTTGTCGACGAAGGGCACGCTCATGGCGTTGAAACCCGACCTCCGGGCGTCGTTCATCGGGTCGATCAGATCGGGATGCTTGGCCAGCCACAGCAGCATGAACCCCATATAGCCCTGCATGCCTTGGTTCGGGTTGACTGAGCCAAAGATTTCGCCGGCCTTGATCATATCGAGGATCTTGGCGTTGACGTCGGCCAGCATGACCCGGATCTTGCCGCCGCCCTCCTTCGCGGCCTGCGCGGCGCCGATTGCCGAGTTGGCTTCCGGCATGAACACCGCACCCAGTTCGGGATGCGCTTGGGCAAGGCTGAGCACGGCCTGGTAGGCCTTTGTCGCATCCTGGTTCGACGCCGCGCGGCCGACGAGCTTCATATCCGGCCATTTGGCTTCCATGCGGGCGATGAAGGCGGCGATGCGCTTGTCGTGATTGTCCTGTCCAGGGTTTTCTAGGACCGCGTATTCGCCCTTGCCATCCATCGCCTTGGCGACTGCATCGGCGGCATAGGTGCCTTCAGCGACGTTGTCGGAGGTGATGTAGGACACTCGTTTGGAGTTGGGCGAGTCTGCGGCGAATGTGACGACTGCTGTTCCCTGCTCAATGGCCCGATTGATGGGCTCGATGAACGGATCGGAGTTCATCGGATGGACCAGGATGCCAGCCGGCTTCTGAGCCAGCGCCTGGTCGAACGTCGCTATCTGCTTGTTCACGTCGTATTCGGGCGTCCCGGTATATTCGGTCTCGCAGCCGAACTGTTTGCCAGCCTGCTTGAACATCTCGTAGACCGGGAACCAATATTCGACGCCGGAAACCATGACGTTCATGACGTATTTTTCACCCGGCTCGCACTTGAACGGGTTGGCGGCCTGGGCAGCGGCGTGGCTTGCCCCCAACACTGTGCTGGCGGCTGCCGAAATGGCGAGCATGCTCAAAAATTTGCGCAAGAGTCCTCCCTCGGCCGAAGCCTGGTCAATTGGGCGGTCGGGCACTTACGTGCCGCCGCTTGTGGTTGATGAGGCCGAACCTCCTCCCGAGGCCCAGCAGTTGATCATTCGCAGGAGTTGGCTCGAGTGTCAATAAAATTCACATGCAGAAATATATTTCACATCCTCATCGCGATCGGCAGCTTCGCGCCAACACCAGTCATTGCTCGTCGTTTGAGCGAGTGGCTGCAGACGGTTGAAAACCGGGCATTCCCCTGGTCCGTAGTTACATCAGGCCGGCATTGCGAAGCCCGTCCACCACTAATTCGAAATCGTCTGGGTTCTTGTAAGGCAACACTTTGCGGCGGTGTTCCAGAGAATAATCAGGGTTGACGCGGAACACTTCCTGCCACTCATGGCGGGCTTATTCGAAGCGGCCCAGATGGCCGTAGCTCGCCGCCAGGAGCACACGTGAGACGTCAGTGTCAGGGTTCCGCCCCAGCCATTTTCGCTTGTTCACTTCCTAGCCGGGAAAGCCACTGAGCAGTCGGCTGCATTCGGCGACGAATTTTTCATTTGGCATGCGGCCATCCGCATCGCGCGAGTACTCCGGCTTCAGCCGGTTAAGGAAGAACATTTCGAGCCTGCGCCCGTGCTTGGTCTCGATGGCGCCTCGGGGTTCCAGTTCGAATAAAGTCTTGACATGCCCGGCAACGGTTTCCGAGACATTGATCCGTCCGGGCGCGCCGTTCTCCTCCATGAGTGCGGCCGTGTTCACCGCATCGCCCCAGATATCGAAGGTGAACTTCCGCCGGCCGACGACGCCCGATATGACCGGGCCAGTATGGATTCCGACACGCAACTCCAGTGCCGGCAACCGCATCTTCTCGCGCTGCGCCTTCATGCGGGCCGTGACGGCGTGGATTTCCAGTGCCGCGAGGCAGGTCTCAATTGGGTGCCGGCGATTGGCCGTAGGTACTCCGGCAACGGCCATGTAGGCATCGCCGATCGTCTTGAGCTTTTCCAGCCCATGGCGCGTTACGATCTCGTCAAAAGCTGTGAAATACTGGTCAAGGAGCCCGATGAGCGCGGCGGGCTCCATGCGTTCGGCCAGAAGGGTAAAGCCCTTGAAATCCGCAAATAGGATCGTCGCCGACGGCTCATATTTCGGCTGCACCTTGCCGCTCTTCTTGAGCTCGTCGGCAATCGACACAGGAAGGATATTGATGAGCAGCTCTTCGGTGCGCGCCTTCTCGGCGACCAAGTCCACATGCGCGTGATCCAGCTCTTTCAATGCTTGGTCGAACTCGATGAGTTTGCGGCGCAGCTCCAATTGGGTCAGCACCTGGCGCGAAAGGCGGCGCAGTGACTCAGTTTGTTCGAAGGCCAGCTGACGCGGCACGAAATCCATCACACAAAGTGTCCCCAACGCATAACCTGCTTCGGTCACAAGCGGAATGCCACAATAGAACTTGAAGTGCGGTTCACCCGTAACAAAGGGGATTTGATTGAATCGGGAATCCATGAGCAGATCGGGCGCTACGACCATCTCGGTGCCGCAAACAGTCGTAGCGCAGAATGCGATTTCGCGCGGACACTGGTTAAAGTTCGGAGGAAGGCCATACTTGGCCTTTAGCCAGAGGCGGTCGTCGTCCATCAAGCTGACATAGGCTACGGGGCACTGGCAAATCTGCGCAGCCAGTTCGCCAATGTCGTCATAGGCGATCTCCGGCGCGGTATCGAGAAGATTAAGTGCTCGGACCGCACCAAGCCGCTCCGTCTCGTTGGCGGGCGTTTGGTACGGCATCGCAGCGCCTCGGTCGGAGTTCTGGGCGTCCTAGCCCGTGCGCGCATAGTCGCGCATGCTGGACAGCATATCAAAATTCGGGATTGAGGCTAGCGAGCTACGCGGGCTCTCTGCGAATGACCGCTCGCCACACTTATTGCCGACCTCCTCTTGGCCATCGCCAATGTCCGCTCCGGGTCACCAGAGCTGGTTGCGCTAATGTCCAGTTCCGGGAAGGAGAATCGGCCTCGGAAGGTCTCGAAAGGGTCAGGAACGCTGGTTCGCTGAATATCGGCTCTCAAGACGCTATATCGCTGCCGGAACGACCGGTTAGGGTCACGGATTGCCGTATGGCTGCCCAGAAGGAGGCAGAGAAGAGGTCGAATTTTGCCGTTTGCAACTCCTCTCGATCGGAACGCGACACTGCTTGTGGAAACGTCCGGTGCCGTCAGGCTCCGGCCTCGGGCGGTGTCGGCTTTACCATCTCGCCGAGGTCCGGCTCGCCACAGCGCGCCAGGATCGCTTCGCGTACTGCGTCGCGGAGACGCAATACCGCTGCAAAATCGGTTCCAGACGGCGCAATGGGGGCGCCGATCTCGATTGTTACCGGCGTCCATCGTGGAAACCATTGGTCACCGCGCAGCATGGATCGCGTTCCACGGATAATGCCGGGCAGTACCGGCAGGTTGGCATCCACAGCGATCTTGAAAGCTCCGAGATGGAAGGCGGAGAGACCTGGTCTGCGCGTGAACGTGCCTTCGGGGAAGAACACGAGAATGCGCCCTTGCCGGGCGATCTTGGTCAGGGATTCGGCGTCGGAAAGGCTGCCTGTGACGTCATGGCGCTCGACGAACGGTGTGCCTAGCCGGCGCAGGAAGGGCCCGGCAAAGACCTGTCCCGCCAGCTCCTTCTTGGCCACGAAAGCTGGTTCTCCCGGCAGAACTGCAGCCAGGACCAAGGCGTCCATGTAGCTCGAATGGTTGAACACGACTACCGCGTTGCGGCCGGGAATGTACTCGATGCCGCTCGTCGTGATGGTTGCACCGGCGAGGGCGAGCGCAGCACGGGCGATCGTCCTCGCCGCGGCCCAGCGCCAGTCGAGTCGCGGCAGAAGCATCACCGCCAGCCATGCCAGCAGGAAGCTGCAGGCCACGACGATCCACCACCATCCGGCGTAGAAAAAGTCGGCGAGAAACCGGCGCAGTCGCTTCAGTTGCGGGCCTGCTCCCGCAAGCGACAGCCGCAAGACTTGCCACCAGAGCGACCGTCCCGGCGCTCCAATTGTCCCGCTCTCGTAAAGCTCCTTGGCGGCGCTGCGGCGAATCTTCCCGCTGGATGTTTTCGGCACGGCCCGCGGCGGCGCAAGGACCACATCGTCGGGAGGTGTCCCGGCGATATCCGTTGCGACCTCATGAGCGCGCTTTTGTAACACCGCGCGGGCAGATTCGTCGGTCTCGCGCGTTTCCGCCACGACGATGACGCGCTCCGTTCCCGTGGATTGATCGGTGGCGCCGAACACGACGACGCCTCCCTTGCGCACGCCGGGGATGCCCGCGACGGCCTCTTCGATCTCTTGCGGGTAGATATGACGCCCGGCGCGGATGATGATGTCCTTCACCCGGCCGGTGATGTAGACATCGCCGCTCGCCACGTATGCCCTGTCTCCGCTGTCGAGCCAGCCATCGCGGAACAGCTCGCGTGTCTTGGCTTCGTTCTCGAAATAGCCGGAGGTCGCTGATGGGCCGCGGAATTCGAGCCGGCCTTTGGCGTTCACCAAGCTCATAGCCGGCACCATCGACGATGCGGACTTCATGACCTGGCAGAGGATGTCCGCAGGCGACGATTTCAAGCGGCTTGGGATCGTCGGGGCCGGCGGGCACGGCCGCGCCACGGCCGGTCAGCGCTGCACGATCCACGCGATCGATGATCGGCGAGCGGCCCGGCGGAGGAAAGGCCAGCCCCACCGTGTTCTCAGCCAGGCCGTAAACCGGTGCCATGGCTCCCGGCTTGAAGCCATGATGCTCAAATCGTTCGATGAATCGGCGCAGCGTCTGAACGCTGACCGGCTCCGCCCCGTTTGCGACCATGCGGAGCGAGCTCAGATCAAGTCCTTCGAGATCGGCCTCGTCTGTCTTGTTGAGACAGAACTCAAATCCGAAGTTCGGGGAAGCGGACAAGGTGGCGCGAAAACGGTGCATGGCCCAGAGCCAGCTCTCCGGGCGCACGAGAAAGCTCAAGGGCGACATCGCGTAAAGCGGCGCGCCAAAATGAAGGCATCCCAACCAGGCGCCGATCAGGCCCATGTCGTGATAGAGCGGCAGCCAGCTGACAAAGACGTCGGCCGAGCTCGCCTCCATCACCGTCCCCATGGCCCGAACGTTGGCAAGCAGATTGGCGTGGCTCAGCACGACGCCTTTCGGATCTCCGGTGCTGCCCGACGTGTATTGTATCAGCGCGGTCGAGCCGTCGTCCGTGACCGGCGGCAGCTGTGTGGCGGCGGGCTCGGTGCTGAGACTTGCGACGTTCTCGACGCTGTCCAGGGATTCGACCTGTCCGCGCAGCAGCGCCGCAGGACCCATTCCTTCCTGCATGGTGATAAGTATGCGGGCGCCGGCATTGCTCAAGATGCCGGCCTGGCGACGCAGATGGTCCTCGATCTGCGACAGCCGCATCGGCGGATAGATCGGCACCGGCACGGCTCCGGCGTAGAGAATGCCGAGGAATGCGGAGAAGAAATCGAGACTCGTGGGCAGCATCAAAGCTATACGGTCGCCCGGCTCGACATTGCGGCGGATCAGGCCGGCCGCAACGACGCGGGCCGATTGCGCCAGTTCTGCGTAGGTCATTGCCCCCAACGCCGTTGTGTCGTCCTGCAGAACCGTCAGGTGCAGGCGAGCAGGATGCTGCGCCACGTGCCAGTCGAGGACCTCTACGAGCGTCTTGGCCTCTGTGGCGGCCGGAACGGGAGGAAGGGCAGCGGTCGGCTGCGCCGCGCGGGCCGAGTCTGGTCGGGCGCCGGCGTGTTCGAGAGCATTGATCAGATCGCCGATCGTGTCCGCCTCGCCAACGATTTGAGTGGGCAGCCGCACCCGGAACGCCCGCTCGATCCGCAGAACCAGCTCCGTCCGACCCAGGCTGTCGATGCCGAGATCCCTTTCGATCCGGCTTGACGGAGAGATGTCGATCGCATTTGCACGTTGCGGCTGAAGCTCGTGCACGAACTCGCGTACAACTGCGATCAGGTCGCCCTCGCGTGATCTCCTGTCATCGATCGTCGTGGGAACCATCTTCGTGCCCGTTTCCAAGCCACAATGCTAACGGCTTCAGGCAATTGGACATTGACGCGATCGAGCGTACAGCCAGAGCAATCGAGCGGATTGAAGCCGTGGCGGGCGGCAAGCCATTGTGTTTAACTATGGCGTTCTGGCGGCTTAGCAACGGCGCTGGGATCTGGCGCCCAAACCGCCCTGCCAAATTCAATATCAGTTTTGCTCTGCAATAAAGACTTTCAGGTGTCTCATCGCCTAGGTCGCTTCTCTCATCAGGGTCGGCCATCACTTTGTTGTCAGCCCGGTCGCACGTGAGCATCACCCATTGCTGGCATTGCCCAAATGCCCCCTTCAGGAGGTTGATCCGCGCACCCGACTAGGATAACATGACAATCGTAGTTTAGTTTTAGCCGCGGCCGCAGCAAGGCTGGCCCTTCACGCGCGGCGCCATCAAAACCTTTGAAACTCAGCACAGAGCGCCTGCGCGGCGCCTGTGCCACATGGCGTCCGCAACGAATGATCGACAACAATCAGATTGCAGCAGAACAGGCAATTTTTCGAGCCTTCGCAAACAGCTATCTGCGAGAGCTGAATCCCGGGAACCCCGTGTTCCACCGCATTGGAGAACGGAACTTCGATTGCGTCGAGATTTCCCTGCCGTCGCGGCATGCCGTGCTGCGCATCGAAATGAAATCCCGATCGCTTTGCGGAATGCACCTGTTTGGACAGATCTGGATGCGCCAGGATGCCGGTCCGAACTGGCACGAGATAGAACCGATCCTGGCCGTGCATCTGCTTGTGCTGGGAGCCAGAGAAGCCGGATCGGCCACGCATCGACAAGCCGACGTCGAGCTCCTCGAACGGATTCTTCAAAGCTGTCAGGCGACGAAACGTTACCTCGACGCCGCCGATCGGGCGCCGCCACTGGCCGACTTTATAGCCGCGGAACAATCCCTGTATTTCGGGCATCCGCTGCATCCGACGCCCAAGAGCCTGCAAGGGATGTCGAACTGGCAGCAGGATGTCTATGCCCCCGAATTGCGCGGCGGTTTCCAGCTGGCCTATTTCGCCGCCGCTGCCCATCTCGTTCGCGAGGATTCCGCCGGCATCGCGGTGACCTCGATCGTCGGTTCACTGCTGGGCAGCGACGCCGGCAAGGTCGCCGCAGGTAACGGCGAGATGCTCCTGCCCATGCATCCGCTTCAGGCACAAGCATTGATGCTCGATCCGGCGGTGCGCGCGCTCATGGATTCAGGGCAGATCCGCTATCTCGGTCCGGCAGGGCCGGTGTTCACGGCGACTTCTTCGGTGCGCACGGTTTACAGCGATGACGCCGCCTGGATGCCGAAATTCTCGCTGCCCGTCCGCATCACCAACTCCAAGCGCGTCAACAGACGGCACGAGCTGGAGGCAGGCGTTGCGGTGGCGCGCCTGTTCGAACGCGCCGGGATCGACATGTTCGAGCCGCGCCTCGGCTTTCTCCATGACAGCGCATACGTGACGCTGGATTTTTTCGGACAGGCCGAGAGCGGTTTCGAAGTCATCTTCCGCCAAAATCCCTTCCGGGGCCGCGCCGGCGATCCGGTGATCACCGTTTCGGCACTGACGGCCGAACCACGTCCCGGGCACAGCTCATTGTTCGAAACCATCGTCCGGCGCGTCGCGCAGGATCAGGATATCTCGGTGCGGCAGGCGTGCCGTCGCTGGTTCGAATGCTATCTCGACTGTGCACTCGATCCGCTGGTCAAACTCTACGACCGGTTCGGCGTCGCGCTGGAAGCGCATCAGCAGAACAGCTTGCTTGACCTGTCGCAGCAGGGGCTGCCCAGCCGATATTTTTATCGCGACAGCCAGGGATTCTACCTCTCGAACAGTTTCAGGGCCCGGTGGTATGGCCTGGTCCCCGAGGTTGTCCAGATCCGCAGTCTTTTCTTCGACGACCGGGACATTCGCGAGCGGCTCTCCTACTATCTCATCGTCAACCAGATCTTCTCGGTCATCGCGCGCGCCGGGCATGACGGCCTGGCAAGCGAGGCCGAACTGCTCGCCATCCTGCGTGCGCGGCTCAAGAAGCTGGCGCAGGAGCTTACTGGCGCAGGCGGGGAATTCGCGACCAGCCTGCTGGACAAGCCGCACATCACCGCAAAGGCCAACCTGGCAATCCGGCTCGGGGATGTCGATGAGCTGGCCGAGGGCGGCAGCGCCATCTACACGCATTTTCCCAATCCACTGAGCCGCGTCGGGCTGTTTGTGGCCGCGGAGCAGGCACATGCCATTGCCTCTTGATCTCCACGGCATCCCCGAGCTGCGTGTGATGCGCCAGCTCGCGGAAGCCCTGGTCTATGAGGGGCTGGTCGATTGCGCGATGTCGCGCGGCGGCGGGAAAGCCCGCTTCGAATGGCGCTACGGCGGCGCCTCGATACGATGCGAGGGATCGATCGGCGCCTTCGGCCGGGTCAGGGTTGTCGCCGAAACGATCGAGCGGGGCTGCGACGGCCAATGGCGACCAGCGACGCTCGGCGATGTGCTTGCGAGCATAGACACCTGCCCCGAACTGCGTGCGCAACTCACATCCGAACTGGATCGGACGCTCGATTTCAGCGCCTGGAACGAGCGCATTCTCCGGCCTAGCCCGCGCCGCGATCTGCCCTTTGCGCAACTCGACAGCGCCATTGATGAGGGTCATCCCTATCATCCGTGTTTCAAGCCGCGCACCGGCTTCGACTACGCCGACCACGCGGCGTACGGCCCCGAAGCAGGCAACGCCTTCCAACTGGCCTGGCTGGCGGTCGCGCCCGAACGTCTGCACTCGGCGTTTCCCACGGACGAGCAGGCTTTCTGGTTGCACGAACTCGGCGTCGAAACCTATTCGCTGCTGAATGAGCGCCGTGCCCGGCTCGGCGACAATGCAAGGCGGTTCGGCCTGATGCCGCTGCATCCCTGGCAATGGAAAGCGTTGCAGGGCTCGGAGCTGTCGCGCTGGCTGGCGGAGGGCTCCGCGGGATTTCTCGGCCAGGCCGGCGATCGCTACACCGCCAGCCAATCGGTGCGGACGCTTTTCAATCGCGATCAGCCGCGACGCGCCAATCTCAAACTGCCGATGAATCTCGTCAACTCGTCGGCCAGGCGCATCATCGAGCCGCATTCGGTGTGCAGCGCGCCGTCGATCAGCCGCTGGCTCAAGGACATTGTCGCCAGCGATCCGCTGTTCGAGGCGCGCTATCCGCTTACCATCCTCGCCGAATATGCCGGCACGATCGCAGATCGGGAAGGACAGCTGGCAGGACAGATCGCTGCGATTTGGCGGGAGGAGGTTACAGGCAGCCTCAAGCCCGGCGAAACCGCGGTGCCGCTCAACGCGCTGATGGTTTTGGAGAGTGACGGCCGGCCGTTCGTCGCGACCTGGGTCGAGCAGTACGGGCTGGACGCCTGGCTCGACAGGCTTGTGGACACGGTGACGATGCCGGTGTTTCACCTGCTCGTCGGCCATGGCATCGCGACGGAAGCGCATGGCCAGAACCTGATCCTGATCCATCGCGACGGCTGGCCAGTAAGGCTGGCGATGCGCGACTTCCACGACAGCGTCGAATATGTGCCTGGCTTCCTGCGCGATCCCTCTGCTGTTCCCGACTTCCTCGCCTTGAACCCCGCCTATCGCGACGCCGCGCCCAACCAGTATTACTGGATGGAGAGCGCCGATTTGCTCGGCGAGCTCTGCCTGGACGCCTTGTTCGTCTACAACCTCGCCGAGATTTCGCACCTGCTGCGGCATTGTTATGGCCTCGACGAAGACAGCTTCTGGTCGAGCGTCGGCGGGCGGTTGCGGGACCATTGCCGGCAGTTCGGACTGACCGATCGGCAAGCCGCGCTTGGCCTGTTCCAGCCACGCATCCGCACGGAATCGCTGCTGCGACGCAAGCTCGCGCCAGCGGGCAGCGAATGCGCCCACGAAATCCCAAACAGCCTTGCAGTCGCGTAAGGAGACAGAAAAATGATCACCATCAACGACACGGTCTTTGATCAGGCCTATTTCCGCGCCGCGGCGGACCGCATTGCGGCCGCGGCGCAACTCGACAAGCGCGCAGGCGACCGTTTTGCGGTCTGTTTCTCCGAGGCGCAGGATTGGCTGGCCTTCTTCTTTGCAGCGCGCGCGGCCGGCGCCAGCGTGCTGCCGCTGCATCCCTCGACGCCATATGCCGCGGCGCGCCGGCAGGCGGAGACGGCGAACTGCAACTGGCTTTTCTACAACCGGCTGGAAGGCGAGCCGATCTGCGAGGAGCGCGCCGGCGAAGCTGGACAGCTGCTGCAGATGAGCTCTGGCACCACCGGCGAGCCGAAATGCATCGCGCGCGCCTGGAGCGACATAGACGACGAGATCGACAGCTACACTTCGGCGTTTGTCGAGCCACAGGACATGACGCCGTTGGTCGCCGCTCCAACCACCCATTCCTATGGCTTGATCTGCGGCGTAATGGTGGCGCTGAAACGCGGCCAGACGCCTGCCATACTGGATACCGGAAACCCCAAATTCCTGCTTCGCAAGCTGCGCGAAACGGAGCGCCCCTATCTGATCTCGTCGCCGGCCATCCTGCACACGCTCGCCAGGCTTTTGCCGGCCGGCGAGCAGATCCACGCAACGATGACGTCCGGCACCCTCTTGCCCGACCCTTGGTTCGAGCAGATCAGGGCCAAATCAAAACACATGTTGCAGCAGTACGGCTGTTCGGAAGCCGGCTGCATAGCAATCAACCCGGATGTGCAGGCGGCTAATGAAGTTGGCTATGTGCTGCCACGCTTCGCGTTGCGCGATGCCGGCACGGCCAGTGAGCCGAAGGAAATTGCCATCGAGCGCAAAGGCGTGGCGGTCGAGACGCGCGACCTCGGCTACCGCCGCGACGACGGCATGCTGGTCTTCCTGTCGCGCCTCGACGATTTGATCAACGTCTCGGGCCTCAACGTCTATCCGAAGGAAGTCGAGGACGTTGCCATGACGTTCCGCGGCATTGGCGACGCCGTCGTGTTCCGCAAACAGGATGCATTCGCGGGCGAGCGCGTCGCGCTGCTTTTCAGCGCCGAACATGCGGTCGACCGGACGCAGCTTCGGCAATGGTGCGCCGAGCGGCTTGCTGCACACCAGATGCCAACCGAGATCGTTCAGGTGGAGCGCATCCCGCGCCAGGCAAACGGCAAGATCAGCCGGCGCGACGTGGCTGTGCGCTACGGCACGGGCGAATTCGCGCCGGTACGGACGGAGGCGGCCTGATGACCTACGATCGACTACTCGACGCGATCGGGACGATCCTGCGCGACAAGCTCGACAACCAGCACATGGATAGGTTTGCGCCGCAAGCCAGGCTGAACGAGGATCTGTATCTCGATTCCGTGCTCATCCTCGAGATCATGCTGGCGCTTGAACTCGACCACGGCGTCGCGCTGCCCGAGGAGGTGATCAGTCGTCAGGATCTGGACACCGTGGACGACCTGGCGCGGCTGTTCGCCAAAACCCCGGGACCGAATGGAACACTGGTGAAACCGGCTAAGGACCTTGTTCTCGCTCGCGCCGAACGAGAGGCGGTTGAGCGGATCGGCGTGCATGGCGAGGACTTCGTCGACATCAAGGTCCATTGCTTCGTCAGCAATGTCTGCCACGCGGTGAAGCAAAGGCAGCTTGATCATCGACCTTTCTTCTTCGGCGTCTGGGATGCGGGTTTCGCCGTCGATAGAAGCTGGCGGCTGGCGTATCACGCACCTGAAATCAACCACGACTTCTTCCGCGATTGGTTCGAGCGCCTGTACGGCGCCAAGGTTCGCCAATGGTATCGGCCGGACGCCGCCAAGGTAGAGAACCTGGCGACGATGCTGGAGCTTCTGGAGCGCAAGAAGCAGAGCGAGTACCTGATGGTCATGCTCGATCTCTTCCACCTGCCGGAGCGCGAGAACAAGTTCAACCAGAACCCGTTCCCGCATTATCTGATGGTGGAACACACCGAGGATCCCGCAGTATGGATGGTCCTCGACCCGGATTTTCGCTGGGAAGGCCGGATAGAGAAACAGAAAGTCATCAACGCAATCATGCAGCCGACCGTTGCCGGCGGTTTCATTTTCGACGCTGCCGATATCAGGAAACCGTCCGCCGTCGATCTGCGCGACTATTTCCTTGCCTGTTTCCATGAAGACGACAATCTGCTGACGCGCGCAACGCGCGAAATCGTTCGGGCGCATCTGGAAAGCCGCGACGGCGTGAAGCTGCCCGAGTTGTCGATGGCGCTGCGCGAGTTGCCGGTCATCTCGATCCGCAAATACGCGCTGGAGCACGGCTTCGCCTTCTTCTGGCGATCGCTGCAGCTTTCCAACGCCGAGTTCGACACGATCTGCGACGACATCGAATCTCTGATCCAGGAATTCAAGGCGCTTCACTACGCCATCATGAAGCTCAGCCAGACAGGCGACGAAGCCTTGGCGGCGCGGGTGTTCGAGAAACTCGATGTGCTGGACGCGATGGAGCGCTCGCTGAAGCGCCGTCTCGCCCAGACCTATCGGCTGTGGTGCGACACGCGCGGCCTCCTGCACGCGCCGCGCCACGATGTCGAGGACGCCGTCGCATGAGGCTGTCGCTCTGCACGATCACCTTCCGCCATCACCTGCTGTCGCTGGAGGACATCGCGCGATGGGCGGCGGCGAACGATTTCCAGGGAATCGAGCTGTGGGGAGCACACGCGCGCAACATGCAGCACATGACCGAGCGCAACGCCGACTGGATGGCGGCGTTCGGCCTTTCCGTGCCGATGCTCAGCGACTATCTGCCTCTCGATGAGGATCTGGCGTCGCTGCGTCACGCCACGTCGAACCTCTGCCGCCTTGCCGGCCGCTGGGGCGCCCGCAAGGTGCGTACGTTCGCCGGCAAATCGGCAAGTCGGGACACCTCGCCCGAAGCGCGCTGGCGACTGTCGGCGCGGCTTAGGGATGCCTGCATGATGGCGCAGGACCAGGGGTGCGAGATCCTGGTGGAGACACATCCGGGAACGCTTGCCGATACGCTGTCGTCGACGCAGCGCCTGCTTGAGGAGGTCGATCATCCGGCGCTGGGCATCAATTTCGACACTTTGCACGTCTGGGAAGGCGGCGCCGATCCGGTCGCCTCGCATCGCGCGCTGTTGCCGCATATCCGGCACTATCATCTGAAAAATGTCCGCTCGCGTGCCGACCTCGCCGTCTTCGAGCCGGCAAACGTCTATGCCGCGGCCGGAAGGCGGACGGGCATGACCGCGCTTTTCGACGGCGCGGTGGACTACCTGCAATTCCTCGACGAATTGTTCGAGCGCGAGGAGGTGGATGCCTCGCTGGAATGGTTCGGCGGCGACTGCTTCAACATCCTCGCCAACGACGCCCGCAACATGCGTCTGCTGCAGGCGGACCGCGAAGCACCGATCCGCGCCGGCGTGGCTTGAGCGTCGACAGGGCCGTGCGTCGTTATGGACGCGCGGCGCTGTAGCGCGTTGATTTGGCGCACGATCCGTTCCGAAGGCGCCAACGCAGACGTCTTTTTCGCAGCCGGCACGGGCGATTGCCCAGGCCGGCGTTTTGCCAAGGATCAGAACCGCGCCGTGGCGCTCAGCCGGAACGAGCGGCCGGGATCAAAGTGCGGCGCCACGCCAACGAAATCCTGCCCGTAGGCAGCGCGGTCGGTGTAGGCTTCATCGAAGATGTTGAGGGCGTCGGCGCGCAGTGTGAAGTTCGGCTTCGAAGGCGGCGTCCACTCGACATAGGCGTTCACCACCTCATAGCCGGGCAGTTCCTTCTTCTCGCTTGCCGGGTCAGTTGGATGCCGCACCAGGGTCCTGTCGGTTTTCAAGGCGATTTCGATGTCGCCGCCGACTTTGACGCCCCAATCGTCGAATGAGTAGCCGGCGCCGATCATCACGATCTGACCGAGAGGGGTCGTCAGGTAGCGGCCGATCTCCGTATCAGCCGGCATGCCGTCGACGTCGGCATTGATGTCGGCATATTTCACACTGACGAAGCCGGCGTCCCAATCATAGCGGCCGCCGATCTCCCAGCCCTTGGAAACGAGATCGAGCGTTCGGATCGAGGTGAAAGCAGGCACCAGAGCGCCGCGTCCGAACACCGGCAGGCGGGCGTCGTTGATGTCGGTGCGGAACACGTTCGCCTCGAAGGTGAAGCCGTTGTAGCGCGCCTCCAGACCGGCCGTATAGTTGTTCGACGTCACCGGCTCCGGGCCGTCGCCATAGGTCCAGGCGGGGTTCTGCAGGTAGTTTTCCGCCAGCGGAACACCGCCCCAGACATGCGAGGTACCCGCCTTTACGGTCAGGAACTCCGGCATTAGATCATACTCGCCGGAAATGTTGCCGCTGATGCCGGCGTTGTTCCAGTCCGAGTCGTCGACGCCGGTGAACCATTGGTGATCGGCCCGCCCGCCGAACGAAATCCTGGTCCGGTCGAAGGGCTCCAGCCGCGCCTGGGCATAGGCGCCGACATTGGTGGCGCGCTCGTCCGTGAAGAACGGCTCAGTCGGGTTGAGATAGTCCAATTCGGCCTTGTCGTTGTAGAAATCGAAGCCGGCAGTGATGCTGCCGATGTCGAGCGCGAACCGGTTCTCCACTTTGCCGTTGAAGCTGCTGGTCGCGCCTTCCGTCGGCGAAACCACGGCGCCGAAATATTCGGGCGCCGCGATCTGCGTCTTGCTGTAGGCGAGTACGACCTTGGGGTCCCACCAGCCTTCCGGCGACGTATCGGTATAAGTAAAGACCGTGTTCTGGCGGCGCAGATCGTAGTTTCGCAATTCGGGTTCCCGGCCCGGCCGATTGATATAGACATTGGCGCGATAGGGGCGCAGCGCGTCGTCGCGGACCTGCTCGTGGCTGAGTTCGAAACGATGGCCCTCGACGCTCTCGTAGGCGATCTTGGCCAGCCCGCTGATCAGGTCGGTGCCGGTCCCCGGCATCTCCTGGCCGTTGCCGGCGGTAAAATTGCCGCCACGGCCGTAATTGATGTAGCCGAGATACTCGAAGCCCTCCTGCTGGCCGAAGCCGCTCACCCCGGTGGTGAACGTCTCGCTGTTGGTGTCCCACAGGCCGGTGACGAAACCGCCAAAATTGCGGCCGGGTTCGAGCAGGTCGACGGCGTCCTTGGTCTCGAAACCAAGCGAACCCGCGAGCGCGCCCGGACCGGCGTCGGCCGGCGCGACGCCTGCCTGCACCGACGCCGCCTTTAGAAGTGCCGGGTCGAGCAGATAGGTGCCATTGTGGTGAAACACCTTGTTGTTCTGTCGCGACCCGTCGACGGTCACGGCCAGGTTGTTCTCATCGACGCCGTTGACATAGATCTTCTGCGTGCTGGGGATCGCGCCGCCGACGGCGATTTGCGGCTCACCGGAAAACACCTCCCTCAAATCCTGCGGTTTCTTGCGGTCGATCTCCTGCTGGTCGATGGTGATCAGGTTGGCGCCGGCCGTCGCGTTGGCGCCCGCCCCCACGTCGACGACGAGAATGGTGTCGAGTTGCGTGCCCCCGCCGGGAGCTTGCGCTTCTTCATTTTCTTTGGTCGTCGTGGCTTCCGCTTCTGGGGCGGGAGCAGACTGCGCCAGCGCTTCGGGACACAGGAAAATGGATATCGCGGTGCTGACGGTCAGCGCTCGCAACAGTTCTGGCGACATCGGCTAAATCCCCTCGAATACGGTAGCCCCGGCGGGCGCGAACCGCGCCTGTTGGGACTGCCTTAACGCATCGGTTGCGCTGCGGCAATAAACTTGATAATAAAAATCCACTTTCTACAAGCCGTTGTAACTGTTGCGCTCTTCGAGCGCCGCAGCGGCGGAGCTTACTCAGGCGTGGTGCAGGACTGTCAGCCGACCGGCGATGTTTTCGACCCGCATCGAGAAGCCAAAAATGCTCTCCAGCATATCCGGCCGGATGATGTCGCCGGTCTCGCCCGATGCGATAACGGCGCCATCCCTCATCGCGACGATACGGTCGGCGTAGGAGGCTGCATGATTGATGTCGTGGAGCACGATGAGCACGGTCTTGCCGTGCTCGTCGGCGATGCGTCTCAGCGTCCGCATCAGGTTTCTTGCATGAAACATGTCGAGGCTGTTCAGCGGCTCGTCGAGAAGGATGTAATCCGTTCCCTGGCAGAAGGTCATGGCGACGAGGGCGCGCTGCCGTTGCCCGCCTGACAAGGTATCAATGAAGCGCAGTGCCAGGGCGCCGAGATCGAACTGTTCGAGCGACGCCGCGACGATTTCGCGGTCTTTCGCCGTCAGCCGCCCGCGGTTGTGCGGGAAACGGCCGAACCCCACCAGTTCGGCGACGCGCAGGCGGCTTGCGACGCCGGGATCCTGTCGCAGGATGGCCATGATCCGGGCCAATTGCCGGCTCGGCGTCGTATCGACCGGCAGTCCGTCGACGATGATGCGGCCGCTTTGCAGGGGTCGCAGGCGGGCGATCAACGACAACAGGCTGGACTTGCCGGCGCCATTCGGTCCGACAAGCGCCGTGACGCCGCCCTTCGGTACGGTCAGGCTGACATTATCCAGAATGCGGCTGCCGCCAAGAGCCAGGGAGACGCCTGCAATCTCGATCATCGCCGGCCCCCGGCAAACAGGATGGCGAGGAACACGATGCCGCCGACGAATTCCACGACGATGCCAAGGCTGCCTTCCCCGCCCAGAGCATGCTGGAGGACCGTCTGGCCGCCGACGAGCACGATGATCGCCGTGAGCGCGGCTGCCGGCAGAAGGATGGCGTGGCGGTTGGTGCCGACGATGCGCTCAGTCAGCGAAACCACCAGCAGCCCCAGAAACGCCATCGGGCCGACCAGCGCCGTCGACGCCGACACGAGTGCGGCGACAAAAACCAGCAGCCTGGCAGCCGTGGCGCGCCACGCCAAGCCGAGCCCAATGGCCGTGTCGGTGCCCAGCGCGAGCACATCGAGAACATGTCGCGCCCTCCAGGCGATGGCGACACAGGCCACGGTGATCACGCCGGCCAACAGCAGTAGATCAGGTTCCACCGCATTGAAGCTGGCGAAGACCGTACCCTGCAGTACGGCGAAATCGTTCGGATCCAGCAACCGCGCCAGCAACGTCGTCAGCGATCGGAACAGCACGCCGAGCACGACGCCGGTCAGCAGCATCAGCGTCAGGTCGAAACGCCGGCGAAGCATCGGCAGGAACAGTGCCAGCGCGAGGCTGGTCATAGCGGTGAAATTGCCAAGGAAGTGCAGGCGGGGATCGATGCCGGCAAAGCCGAAACCACTCAGCGCAAAAACCAGCGCGGTCTGGCAAAAGACGTAGAGCGCATCCAGGCCCATGATCGATGGCGTGATGATGCGGTTGGCGCAAACGGTCTGGAACACGACGGTCGAAACCGCCACCGCCACGCCGACCAGAACCATCGCCGCCAACCGTACAGCACGCAGTTCAATCACCAAGGCGAGATTGCCGCGCAGGCCGATGGTCATGAACGCCACGCCGACCAGCACTGCGACCGCCGCCATCATCGCGAGGCGGCCCTCGTGCCGCACCAGGGCGCGTTGCATCACGACTTCAGTCATTGCTGCTTCGGCCAAGCAACAGGACGAGGAACAGCACCGCCCCGACGACGCCGAGGATCGTGCCGACCGGAACCTCGTAAGGGAAACGGATGAGCCTGCCGATGATATCGCAGGCGAGCACCAGCGCCGCGCCACCGCCGGCGACCCATGGCAGGGTGTGGCGCAGGTTTTCGCCGGCGAAGCGCGATACGATGTTGGGAGCGACAAGGCCGACGAACGGGATCGTTCCGACGACGACCACAGTCAGCGCGGTGATGGCCGAGACGATGACCAGGCCGAGCCGAAGCATGCCGGCATAGTTCAGGCCGAGCCCGATGCTGACGTCCCTGCCCAGCGAAAGCATCGTCAGGCGGTCGGCCGTCCACCAGGCCAATACGACCAGTGCGGCCGCAACCCACAACAGTTCATAGCGCCCGCGCAGGATGCCGGAAAACTCGCCCGTCATCCACACTTCGAGATACTGCAGGAGGTCCAGGTGCCATGCGGCAAAGATCGCGGCAGCGCCAATGACGCCGCCATAGACCAATCCGAACAGCGGAACGAGAAAAGGTTGTGTCGGCGGCAACCTATGCGCGAGCATGAGGAAAATGGATGTCCCCGCGAGAGCGGTCACCGCCGCACCGGCTGCCTTCCAGCCAAGCGCTGCATCGGGCCAAACCAGCGTCACCACCAGTATGCCGAGTGCCGCCGATTGCGCGGTTCCAGCCGTCGACGGCTCGACGAAACGGTTGCGGGCAAGCGTCTGCATCACAAGCCCCGCGATGGCCAGCGCGCTGCCGGCCAGAAGGGCCGCCAACGTCCTCGGCAAGCGGCTGATCATGATCAGCCGCAACGCTTCCGGGTCGGAGGCCAAACTGCCTATGGCGAGCTCGCCGACGCCGACGAACAGACTGGCGACAAACAGCGCCAGCAGGGTTGCGGCGCCTACGGCCCAATAAGCGAACCCTTGAGAGCCAAGCGATCCGGCGGTCATTGGGTCCGCGAGAAAGCGTCTCGAATGGTCTTGAGCACGCGCTTCGTCGACTGGACGCCGCCTGCAGCGATGTAGAAATCGGCTGCCGGCATGTAGACCACCTGCCCTTTCTTCCAGGCCGTGGTTTCGGCCACCAGTTCATTGTCGAGCGTCGCCCTGGCATTCTGCTCCCCCGAACCGATCGCCGCGGCGCGATCGAGCACGATGAGCCAGTCCGGATTGGCGTCGCGGAGGAACTCGAAGGAGATCGCTTCGCCGTGGGTGGCGGCCTCGACATCCTCGACCGCCGGCGTGAGCTGGAGCGCCGAATGCAGCCAACCGAAGCGGGACTCCTTGCCGTAGGCGGTCACCTTCGGGCCGCTGGTCATCAGGATCAGTGCCGTGCCCTTGCCCTTGACGGCGGCACGTGTCGACGAAAGCGCCTCATCGAGTTCCGAAGCAAGCGCCGCCGCCTCGGCCGGCTTGCCGACGATAGCGCCGTAGGCCATCAGGCGCTGCTTCGCCTGCGCAAACAGATCATCGCCATTCATCGTCATATCGATGCTCTGCGCAATCCGGCTGGTCGTCGCCAGTTGCGGCGAGGAGCGCCCGCCGACGATGATCAGGTCCGGCGCCAGCGCGCTCAGCGCCTCCAGATCGGGCTCGAAGATGGTGCCGACGGTTTCCGCGCCGTCCTTTAACTCGGCGAGTTCGGGCACATAGAGCTTATCGGGCAAGCCGGCGATCTTCACGCCCAGGCTGTTCAATGTGTCGACCGCCGCAATGTCGAACACCGCGAGCGTTTGCGGCGTCTTTCCGACGATTACCGGGCCCCTCGCGGTTTCGATCTGGGCTGCGAACGCCTGAACGAGGAAAAGCGCCAATGCCGGCAAGGCCAGGACCGACTTGAGCCATCTCATCAGCATGCTCCGTGTCGCAAACGACGCTTCAATCGCGCCAGGCCAATGGCTGGAGATCTTCGCGGAAGGCGAACCGGATGAGATGCGATTCGATTACCTGCTTGGTCTCGGTCAACGCCCTGGTGTCGGCCGCTTCCACCACGATGTCCAGCCGTTCGAGACCGGCATTCATGGTAGCCGTGCCGCAGGAGAACCGGCACTGCCCATGCCCATCGCCATAGGCGACCTCGACCTTGTGCGCGAAATGCTTGCAAAGCTGCTGGAGATATTTGCCAGCATTCGGCGTTTCGCAGCGCGTCGTAGCAGTCAGCATGGAGACCTCATAATATGATGTTTACACTCCACTTATCGTAAGCTATCCGTTCGGACAAGTCGGCGTCGCTGAACAGTCGCCGCAAGAACTGCCTGTAGCGACAGCCCCCGCATAGCCATGCTCCTGGCAGGCCAGACCTTCGAACAGAAAAAGCGTCCCAATGCTGCGTAGATTTTTCGCCTACTACCGCCCCTGGAGAGGTCTGTTCATCCTGGATTTCTGCTGCGCGGTGCTGTCTGGCCTGCTCGAACTCGGGTTTCCGATGGCGGTCAAGCTGTTTGTCGACGAACTGTTGCCGACTGAGCAATGGCTGCTCATCCTTGCCGCGACGGCCGGCCTGCTTGCCATTTACGTGGTGAACACCGGACTGATGGCGGTCGTGGTCTATTGGGGCCATATGCTCGGTATCAACATCGAGACCGAGATGCGCCGGAAGAGTTTTGATCACCTGCAGAAGCTCTCGTTCCGCTTCTATGACAATCATAAAACCGGTCACCTCATCGCCCGGGTCACCAAGGACCTCGAGGAAATCGGCGAGGTTGCCCATCATGGCCCGGAAGACCTGTTCATCGCGATCATGACGTTCATCGGCGCCTTCGCGCTGATGTTCCTGGTCAATCCGCAACTTGCGCTGATTACGGCGGCAATTGTGCCGCTGGTCGCCTGGGTGACAAGCCGCTATGGCGCGCGCATGACGCGCAACTGGCAGGCGCTCTACGGGCGGGTCGGCGATTTCAACGTTCGAATCGAGGAGAATGTCGGCGGCATGCGGGTGGTGCAGGCTTTCGCCAATGAAGACCACGAGCGCAACCTGTTCGCGCGCGACAACGCCAGCTACCGCAAGACCAAGCTCGATGCCTATCGCATCATGGCCGCCAGCACGTCGCTGAGCTACATGAGCATGCGGTTGATCCAACTGGTGGTGATGATCGCCGGAAGCTACCTCGTGCTTCGCGGCGAACTTTCCAGTGGCGGCTTCGTTGGCTTCCTGCTCCTGGTCAATGTGTTCTTCCGGCCGATCGACAAGATCAATTCGGTGATTGAAACCTATCCGAAAGGCATCGCCGGATTTCGCCGCTATGCAGCCCTCCTCGACACTGAGCCGGACATCGCGGATCGGCCCGGTGCATTTGACGCACCGACGCTCCGGGGTGACATCAGCTACCGGGACGTTACCTTCGGCTATGGCGGCGAACGGCCGGTCTTGAAGAACATCGATCTCGACATCGCAGCAGGACAGACCATCGCCTTCGTCGGGCCATCCGGCGCCGGCAAGACGACGCTCTGCTCGCTGCTGCCGCGTTTTTACGAGGTCGACAGCGGCGCCATCACCATCGACGGTCTGGATATCCGCGATATGACGCTGGCCTCGTTGCGCGGCCAGATCGGTATCGTGCAGCAGGACGTGTTCCTGTTCGGCGGTACGATCCGCGAGAACATCGCCTATGGCCGGTTGGACGCGGTCGAAAGCGAGATCGTCGAGGCCGCGCGCCGCGCGCGCCTCGACGAACTCATCGCCTCGCTGCCGGAGGGCCTCGATACGATCATTGGCGAGCGCGGCGTGAAACTTTCGGGCGGTCAGAAGCAGCGCCTGGCAATCGCGCGTATGTTCCTGAAGAACCCGACCATCCTCATCCTGGACGAGGCGACGTCGGCACTCGACACGCAGACTGAGCGGGAGATCCAGCAGTCGCTGGCAGAGCTTGCGCAGGGCCGGACGACACTGGTGATCGCGCACCGGCTGGCGACGATCCGCAATGCCGATCGCATCGTGGCGGTCGCCGATACAGGCATCGTCGAACAAGGTCCGCATGATGAACTGGTGGCGCGCGGCGGTGCTTACTCACGACTGGGCGCGGCTTCAGATTAAAGGATGATGCAGCTCTCAAAGCTTGGGCCGAGGAGAGTTCTCCTGAAACGCACCCAGCCCACGGTACGAGATCGAAAAGGATCTTCCCTCCGCTGGGCGTGACGTGACTTCCAGGCGGCGGGCGAGCCCGCCGCCTGGAAGTCGAATCTCGACCGTGTGGCCGAACGCTGTTGTCAGCGCCCCCAGTTCCCCCGGCCATAACCAGGCGCGGGGATATCGAAGGTCGATTTTCCTGCCGAGGTCGGTGCGCTGTCGGCCGTGTCGACACTCGTTGTGCCGCTCGGGTCGACCGCGTAGCCGTCGTCGGAGACCATCGAATGGTGACCGGTCTTCGGATGGCCGTGGCTGTAGTCGGAGCCATAGTGGTCGCTGCCGGCAAAAGCCATGCCGGAGGCAAACAGCAAGGTGGCAGTGGCAAGAACGATCTTGAGCATTCAATTCTCCATTTTGAGGGTTGGCGTTTTGGCCTCGACGCGCCGTGCCCCGCACCGCATCGATGAGGCCTTTTCGTGCCCTTTGGGCAAACCGACCAACCGCTATCCTCCTGGATGTGCGGCGGCAGGTCGTTCAGCGCACGGTCTCTTGTGGCGTTCGTGCGCTGTTCGGTGGACTGCTCAATGGCAGCCGAGATCACTCACCAATCGGCAGCGTCAGCGCGGCCTGCACGAATGGCGTCTGTTCCCGATCAGTCGTCGCGTAGAGGGGTTGACGTCTGCCCCTTGCCGATCATGGCGTTGTATGAGCCGGCGAGCCCCTTCATGGGCCGGATGGTTTTGGTCAACAAGGCTGGCGCGCAGCCGGTCGGGGAAATCGTATGAAGTAAATGGCCTGTGCATTTTGAACCTCAGGTTGCGATATGAGACGTGTCGGCATCTCGATGAGACTAGATTCTTTGTCTTTTGGCGATTGATATTTTCGTTAATCCTGTTTGACCTTCAGAATCTTCGGTGCCTATTGTCATACACTGCCTTCGTTTCAAGCGTTTTTCTGTCGACCGGCGGGAGTGTTTCGTTTGTTTCAGCGGCACGCGCGATGAGGCGGGGCGCATTTTTGTGGATGGTTGTGGGTCCCGAGTCGCTTGCTCCGGATCAAGAACGATCCAGTCGACAAGATTGCGAACACTCTGGCGCGTAGCCGAGCGGCCCCGAACGAATGGAATGCCGCCTGCAATCTCGCGAAGTGTCCTTTCCGCGCCGTTCGATCGACAGGTCCTGGCGCGGCGCTGCGCGGCCGGTGGTGATCCATATGGTCACCGATCCTGAACGAGAACAGCACGAGCGAAGGCAAGCCGAGCTTGTCCGGCTGCTGCTGGAGGCGAGCACGAGCACCGACGAGCACTGATGCGGTGATTTTGTAACTAACGCCAAAGCTGTTCCTGCGAGGCCCCAACACGGCCTGAGCAGGTCTTGCCTGCGCCATTAGCGGGCGTCCGCAGCAAACGCTACTGCGTGCCTACCGCGCTCGCCGCCTCATCGGGCGGGCCGCCGGCGCCCTAGTACGCGAGTGCGGGGAGCTGACCGGACAGGGGGGTGGCTAGCTGCTTGAGCATGAAGTCGGCGACGTCGGCGCGAGAAATGCGGGTGCCGCCGCTTGGCAGACCGTTGGGAGCGACGCGATAAATTCCCGTATGTGGCCCGTTCGTCAGCGCCATCGGACGGATCGCGATCCAGTCGAGCGAGGATCGCTTGAGGTGTTCAACGGCCAGCCGATGGTCGGCGAGCGTGTCGCGAATGGCGAGCCTTACCGCCCAGGCGAGCAGGGCCGTCAGTGGGTGACGGGAGCCTTCTGACAGCACTCCATAGTTCGAGAGGGCGATGAGCCGGCGCACGCCAGCTTCCGTCATTGCCCAAACGATGTTGGCGGTCGCAGTGGAGTAGAGCCGCGTCGGCCCACGGCGGTTGTCGCTGCCCAGAGCGCTCACGACAATGTCGTGGCCGGGGACGGCGGCGAGGACATCGTCCATGTTGGTTGCGTCACCGCGAAAGACGGTCAGGCGCTCGTAGCCTGATGGCAGGGACGACGGGTCGCGGGCGAAGGCGGTGACATGATGGCCCTCGTCGAGGGCCTGCTGCACAACAAGGCGCCCAACGCCCCGGCTGGCGCCGATGATCAGGAGGTTCATGGTCATATCCTTTGTGGTTGGGCGATCCGCTCAGCCGGCGAAACCGCCCTCATCGAGAAACCGCTGCTCGTCCGGCCGCATGGGGCGGCCGAGGATCGGGTTGCAATGTGGGAAACGGCCGAAGCGCCGGATAATGTCGCGATGGTGCTGCGCCCGCTGGTGCTGTGCCGCTCCGAATTCGCGTGCAAGCTCCACAGAGCGATCCTGCGCCGCGAGTTGCTCGGCATGCGCGTAAGGCAGTCCAAAGAACATCGCGAGAATGGGGTGGACCAGGCGCTGGTGGCCCGCCTCGATGGCTGCTCCGGCGATCTCGATCGCGCCAGCGTCCGTGGCGTACATGCGCGGAGTACCGCGGAAGGCGTTTCGCGGAAACTGATCGAGCAGCAGGAGCAGCGCGAGCGATCCGTAGGCGGTCGCCGCCCAGTCCTCCAGCTCGCCTCGCGCCGCTCGCTCATGGAGCGGCAGGAAGCTGTCGCGGAACTCGCGGTCGAAGTCCGGTCTCGCAGCGAACCATTCCTGAGGGCCGGCGCGCCACCAGTACTCGATGACGCCGATGGCCTCGGCGGGAACGTGCTTCGGATTTGGCGCCGGAACGATGTTCCGCTCGAGGACGGGGAGGTCGTGCGGCTCGTGCCGCAGCAAGGGTGTAGTCGCGGTCATCGGTTATCCTTCACAAATGCAATCTGGGGCGGAGGGGCTGTTACGAGCGCGCGCCACGGGCCTGTCCGCCTCGGCGCGACCCAAGGACGGACAGGCTCTGCCTCGGCTTACGGCCGGATGTTGTGGTTGACGCGGAAGAGGTTGGCCGGATCGTATCTGCGCTTGACCGCGACGAGCCGCTCATAGTTGGCGCCGTAGGCGGCCCGTATGCGCGCTTCGCCTTCATCATCCATCATGAAGTTGATATAGGCGCCACCATGCGGGTTGTGCTTGTGCACCGCGGCCCAATACTCGCTTGCCCAGCGCCTCAGCTCCGGCGCCTTCGTCGGGTCGGGGTCGATGCCGGCGATAACCATGGACCAACGCGCTCGCCGCGCTCCCCAGGCGGTGGCGTCCGGAGCCACTTCCTGGGCCGCTCCGTCGATGGGGTAGAGATGCATCAACGACAGCTCGCTCGGGGTCTTCGAGCCATGCTCGGCATGGGCAGCGATGGCCGCATCCGACAGCTCGTCGACATAATCGCCCTTCCAGTACCACTGCAGGCCCTTCGGCAGCAGCGGATCAAACAGCGCCTGCAGATCGACGAAGGGCATCTGCATCATACCGTCCATCAGAGGCCTGGGAAGCGCGTCGCGCACGGGCTGCATCGCCCGGATGCCGTCCTCCTCCGCGCCGTTGTAGCAACTGATCAGCGCGCAGATGCGCCTTCCCCAGATCTCGCGCGGGAAAGGGTCGCAGGATGGCACCGTCTTGATGCCGAAGAACATCCCGAGCTCTCGCGGCGCTCCGGGCAGGAAGTCACGGTACCAGCGCATGATCTCTGCGGCATGCTCGATGTCGAAGAAGATCGGCCCGGCATAGACATCCTTCGCCGGATGCGCCTGAAATGTGAAGCGCGTCACGACGCCGAAGTTGCCGCCGCCGCCGCGCAGCGCCCAGAACAGCTCCGGGTGTTCGTCCTCACTTGCCGTCACCACGCTGCCGTCGGCCAGCACGACCTCGGCCGCAAGCAGATTGTCGATGGTGAGGCCGTGCTTGCGCGTTAGATGGCCGGTGCCGCCGCCCAGCGTCAGCCCGGCGATGCCTGTGGTCGAGACGAGGCCAGCCGGCACCGCCAGCCCATGAGCGCTAGTGGCACGGTCGACATCGCCTTGGGTGCAGCCGGCCTCGACGCGGACCGTGCTGGTCCTGGGATCAATATCGACCCGTTTCATCGGCGACATGTCGATGACCATTCCGCCGTCGCAACTGCCGAGGCCTGGACCATTGTGGCCGCCACCGCGAATGGCAACAAGCAAATGCTTCTCTCGGGCATGGTTGACTGCCGCGACGACGTCGGCGACCTCGGCGCAGGGGACGATCCAGCGCGGCCGCTTGTCGATCATGGCGTTGTAGAGCCCGCGAGCCTCTTCATAGGCCGGATGGTTTTGGTCAATAAGGCTCGCGCGGAGCCGGTCGGGGAAATCGTGCGAAGTAACTGGCTTATCCATATTGAACCCTCAGGTTTCAGAGCAAGACGCGTAGACACTCGCCAAGACTAGATTGTTCATCCTGGGCGCCGGACATTTGCGCTTCGCCGGTTGAATCTGCCGCATCTGCGGCTCTTCTTGTCATACACCGCCTTCGTTTCAGACGTTTTTCTGTAGTGCGATGGGAGTGTTTCGTTTGTTTCAGCGCGCCTGACGGGTTGACAGGCGACATTTTGTGACTGCTCCAAATCGCTAGCTCGAGTCTTGGTATCCGCTGTGCTGTCCATGCCGTTCGTATTTTCGGCGGTTTTCTGGACCAACGGATAGAGTTTCGTTTCATGTCAGCGCTGGCGAAGACTGCTACGCGCCGAAACAGTTGAAACAAAACACGCACCGGCTGAATGTGTGCTGAAACAAAGAGGGGCTATTATAAGCCCTCGCGGCATCACGCGAACAAAGGGAACGACCATGCGGCCTGATAATCCGGTGCCATCAACACACACAGGCTATGCGCTTTTTGACGCCAACCATGTTCTCGTCGACAGCAATCCGGGGATATTCGGAAGCCGGCGGCTCGACCGCGGCGAGATGCAGCCTACGGACGCCATTGCCGCCGTCGCCGAAGCCCTTTCACATCTAAAGAGTTTCGACGGACGCCCCATCGAGCCGGGCAACGCATTCGTTGAAAGCGCCGCGGCGCGATGGACGCAAATCGACAACGCTCCAGTTGAAGCTGAGACATTGGATGGCAGGTGGAAGTTGCTCACCGCACATCCTCGGCCGGATGGCGGCATGGCCCTGGTAAGCGTCGACATTACCGAGATGAAGCGAGCGCAAATCGCGCACCAGGAGAACGCCGAGATATTCCGCTGCATCACGGACAGTCACCCGCTGCCGGTTTGGGTGGTGGACTCAGGAAGCGGGCAGATCCTCTACGAAAGCCTCGATGCCTCCAAACTGCTTGGCCGAAAATGGACGCCGAACGAGCCGCAATTCCTGACGGATCATTTCGTGAATTCTGGCGAATTCGATGAAATCAGTTCTCTCGCCAGCAACAGCGAGATCGTCCGGGATCACGAAATCCAGCTTAGAAACACCAGCGGATCGGCCGTCTGGTGTTCGACCAACTGCCGTCGCGGCGTCTACGGCGGGCGCCCCTCGCTCATCATCGGCGTATTGGACATCACGGAACGCAAGCAGCGCGAGGATCTGTTCGGTTTTCTGATCAAGCATCACCCGTTGCCGGTATGGATGAACGATGCAAGCTCGGGGGAACTCATCTACCAGAGCAATGCTGCCGAACGGCTGCTTGGATGGAGCAAAAAGGCGCAACGCGAGACGGTGCGGCTCGGCGACTACTTTGTCGACCCGGAGAAACACCGGGAAATCAATCGGGAACTCATGCAAAAGGGCGTCGTCGAAAATTGCGAGGTGCTGCTTAAAAGACCCGACGGCCAGGAGTTCTGGGCCACGGGCAATCTCAGGATCGTCGAGTTCCAGGGCCGGCGAGTGGTTCTCGCCGGCATCGCCGATGTGACCAAGCAGAAGAAGCGTGACGGCGAAGTCGCCGCGGCGCGGGAGATGCTCGCAGACGCCGTTGAATCACTCTCCGAGGGATTTGCGCTGTACGACGAAGATCACCGCCTGGTCATGTGCAACAGCCTTTACCGCGAACTGAACCACCCGGTGCGGGATCTCGTTGAACCGGGTGTGGAATGGAACGAACTCCTTCGCGAATCAGCCAAACGCGGCGTGTACCGCAATGCGATTGGGCGCGAGGATGAGTGGCTCGACGAGCGGCTCCAAAGCCGGATCGAGTTCCACTCCCATTTCGAGGTGCCCCTCTCCGACGGCAAATGGCACTCGGTATCGATACATCCCACCGATCTTGGCGGCTTCGTCGTAACGCGTGCCGACATCAGCGAGCGCAAGAAGGCCGAGGCTTTCGAGCGCGACGCCACGACACTGCTGCAAAAGGTGCTCGATGCCTGCCCCTCGCCGATACGCATGACCACGTTCGAGGGACAAACGCTCTACCGCAATCCTGCCACCAGAGATCTCTACGCCGACCGTCCTCGGATAACCGACCACTATGTCGATCCAGACAAAAGCGCGATATTGGAGCGTACCCTGATCGAAAAGGGCAGGATCGACGATTTTCGGGTCCAGCAGTACGACACCGAGAACAAGGCCTTCTGGGCTTCGATTTCCGCTCGCCTGATCGATTTTCAGGGAAGGCAGGTGATAGTGTCGAACACGACTGATATCACCGACATGATCACCGCCCAGCAAGAAACGCGCAAGGCAAACGAGCGGCTGATCGACGCGATCGAATCTCTGGCCGAAGGGTTTGCCCTCTACGACAGGAACGATTGCCTGGTGCTGGCCAACAGCAGGTACCGCCAGATGCACGCGATAAGCGCGGATGTGCTCGTTCCCGGGGTGAACTGGTTCGATTTCCTCCGCGTGACCGCAGAGCGCAACCAGTTTCCGGTTCCACGCGACAAGATCGACGACTGGCTTGCCGAGCGGGCACGGGACCGCCGCGAATTCCGGCAACAGGAATTCCGTCATACGGACGGGCGTTGGTTTTTCGTCTCGAACTGTCCGACCCGCGAAGGCGGGTTCGTGGTCACCCGTGTCGACATTACAGAGCGCAAGCGGGCCGAGGAGGCCGCCAAGGAAGCGGATGAACTGGTCCGTAAAGTCCTCGAAGCCTGCCCCGTCAACATCCAGATGACCCGCGCGCATGACGGCAAGCTGCTCTACCGCAGCCCCGCCACCGTTGATCTGCTCGGCGACGTCACCAGCGCCGTCGACTATTATGTCGATCCTTCAGAGCGGCGGCGATACGTCGAGCGGCTGCTCGCGACGGGGTCGGTCGACGATTTCGAAACCCAGCTCAAACGCAAGGACGGTGGAACCTGCTGGTGCTCGATTTCGTCTCGGCTGATCGATTACCACGGGGAGAAGGTGATCGTTTCCCACGCCTACGATCTCACCGACCGCATCGAAATGCAGCAGGAATTGGAGCGGCAGCGCGAGACGCTGCACCAGAACGAAAAAATGTCGGCGCTCGGTGGATTGCTGGCCGGGGTGGCACATGAGCTCAACAATCCGCTCTCGGTGGTGCTTGGCCTGTCATCGCTGTTGAAGGAGACCGCTTCCGACGCCAAGGTGGTGGAACGAGCCGACAAGATAAGCAAGGCAGCCGAACGCTGCGCCAGGATCGTCAAGACTTTCCTGGCCATGGCCAGACAGCAGCCGACGCGAACCTCAAACGTTGTGATCGATGACATTGTTTCCGAAGCGGTGGAAGTGGCGAGCTATTCGATTCGATCGTCGGACATCGGGCTTTCAGTTCATCTTGAGCCTGGTCTTCCCCCGATCTGGGCGGATCCCGATCAGCTTGGCCAGGTGCTGATCAACTTGCTTGTCAATGCAGAACAGGCGTTGCACGGCTGGGAAGGACGACGGGCAATCACCGTTTCAACGCGGCTTCATCCCACAACCGGCAACATAGTCGTCAGCGTTGCCGACACGGGTCCGGGAATTCCCAAAGAGATACTTCCCCGCATTTTCGAGCCATTCTTCACGACCAAGGAGATTGGGGCAGGGACTGGGATCGGGCTATCCTTCTGTCATCGGATCGTTCAATCCCATGGAGGAACCATCGAAGTCGACTCCCCCGAGGGGGGTGGCTCGACCTTCATACTCTCGCTGCCTGCTTCGGACCGTCTCGACGAAGAAACCGAAACGGCCGAAGACGAGCTGCCGAATTCAACCGGCATTGCTTGTCTGGTGGTGGACGACGAAGAGGAAGTGGGTGAGCTGGTTGCTGAGGTGCTCAGGCGAGATGGTTTCAACGTCACCATTGCCAGATCTGGCGAAGAAGCGCTGCTGCACCTCAAGAACCGCACTTTCGCGCTGATCCTGAGCGATCTGAAGATGCCTGATATGGACGGAAGGGGATTGTTCGACCAGATTGCCAAGCTCCATCCGGCCGAGCTCGACAGGTTGGCCTTCCTGACGGGGGACACGATCAGTCCGGACGCGCAGATGTTCCTGCGCGCCGCGAAACGGCCCTATCTTGAGAAACCGATCAAACCGAACGAACTCCGTTCGTTTGTCTCAAATCTGGTCAACAACAATACTTGACAGATCAGTTGATTTGCACGTCACTTTAGAGGCAACTTATCCATCAGGCTGGTTGCTCGGTGGTCGATTTTGACGACGACGCACGCACACATAGTGGTCTGCGATGACGAACCGGATATCCGCTACACGGTGGCGGAATATCTGGAGCACCATGGCTATGCCGTGACACCGGCCAATGCGGGGCCTGCCCTGCGTGAACTTATTGATAGCCAGCACGTCGATGTGGTCATATTGGACATCCGAATGCCAGGTGAGGACGGCCTCTCTCTGGCGCGATATCTACGAGAGCACTCGGACGTTGCCATTATCATGCTGACCGGATCGGCGGAAATCGTCGACCGCGTTGTCGGATTGGAGATTGGCGCCGACGACTACGTCGCGAAGCCCGTGGACCTGCGGGAGTTGCTGGCGCGGGTCAAGGCGGTGCTGCGCAGAACATCGGCGAGCGAACGAGTTGCGGAGAAAGCGAGGACTCCGGGCCCTCACCAGGTCCAGTTCGGCAAGTGCCGCTTCGACCCGGACGCACACAAATTATACAACGCCGAGGGGGCCGAAATAGCGATCACCCCGATGGAGTTCCGGCTTCTGAAAGTATTCAGCGAACATCGCGGACGCGTACTCAACCGCGATCAACTGCTCGAACTCGCCCATGACCGCGGGTGGGATCCCTTCGATCGCAGCATCGACATTCGCGTTTCGCGCCTGCGGAAGAAAATCGAGGCCGATCCCTCGAAGCCGGAGGTGATCAGGACGATCCGCGGCATGGGTTACCTCTACGCCTGAGCGCGCCGCTGGCTGGTTGGACCAGCGCCTCGGCCCCTGCGGCTTATGCAGTTTGTGGCTCCAGGGGGATTGCCCTCTTAACCTCTGATCTCGGGTGCGTTTCCACTATGACGTGTGGAACTGAGGCGCACTTACCGGCCAAGCATGTCTTGTTTCAACCTGGGATTGCGTGTCGCAGCCGAGGTTGCGAGGCTGCGACACGTTTCCTCAGCCGACAACGACGCCGGCACCTTAAGCGCAGGTCAGAGCCGTTCGATGCCGAGAAAATCCGGCGCTCCCACCCAGGCAGCCTTGAAGCGCGCATCCATCTCTTCGGCGTCCGCTGCCCTGCCGGTCCTGCGGAAAACCTCGCGCAGGCCCCACAGCGCCCAGGCGTTGTTTGGCGTCTGCTTCAGGACATGCTCGAAAGCTGCCGCGGCCGCCTCGTGCTCGCCCATGGCCATGTGGACCGCGCCGAGCGTCTGGCGGACCGGATAATACCAGTAGGCCGGTTCCATGTAGGCAAGGCCGTCCTCGATCGCGACCGCCGCCTCAAGCTTGTTGCGCGCTTCCCGCAGGTTGCCCTGGCGCTGGGCAATGCGGGCCTCCACGATCAGCGCGCTCAATTCCAGCAGGTCCGGTGCCGGAAGTCCTCCCGCCGTTTCCGTGGAAAAATCGGTCTCGGCAGCTAACTTGCGGATTGCGGCGGTCTCGGCGCGCGCCGCCTCGCTCGCACCCTTTGCGGCGAAGGCGACGCCCCGCGCATATCGCCAGGTTGCCTCGACATAAGGCAAGGCGTTTGCCGGCAGCGGCAGCGCGAGTATGGCCTCGGGATCGCTGTACTGGGCGTGCGCAAAATAGGTCGCCGCCTTGATCGGCTGCAGCCCGGCCACCTTTCTGGCCGTGTATTGGAGACGAGCGATTCGAGCTTTTTGCCCGCCTCGGCGATTGCCTCGACGTCGCCCGCCATCTGGGCGGAGGTCATCAGGAAATGCAGGTTGTGCGGATAATAGCCGTCCGTGTAGACACCGGGCGTGCTCTCCGGCGCTATGCCGACGCGCTCGAAATAGGCCTCGTCTGCTGCCACCGCCTCGCGGTTGATCTCCAGGCTGTCGATCCACCGGCCGACCTGGTGATAGATGTGCGCTGGCATGTGCACGATGTGTCCGGCGCCGGGCATGAGGGCGGCAAGCCGGTCGGCATGAGCTTCGGCCCTTTCCGGCGTCGTGGATGCTTCGACGGCATGGATATAGAGATGGATCGCACCGGCATGATCCGGATTGCGCGCCAGCACCCGCTCCAACGAGGCCACAAGCTTGACCGTGTCCGGCTTTGGCGTTGCTCCGCCGTCAAGCCAGTAGTCCCACGGCATCAGGTTCATAAGCGCGTCAGCGTAGAGCGTGGCGATCTCGTCGTCCTGCGGATGGCGGTCTGCCAGTTCCGCCATCGCCTCGGCATAGGCCTGGTTCAGGGCACCCTGATCGGCCGAACTATCGGCGCTGTAGCGATTGGAGAGCGCGGCGATAAGATCCTTTTCCCGGCTGGAGGCGAGGTGCGCCAGCTTGCGCGCCCGCGCGACGGCTTCGGCGGCATTCGCTGCCGCCTCCTGGCCCATGCTGGCGTTGATGTTGGGGCCGAGCACGTAGGCCTCGCCCCAGAAACACATGGCGCAGGTCGGGTCCAGCTTTTGTGCGGCCCTGAAAGCGCGCTGCGCTTCGAGGTGGTTGAACGCCCACGCCCAGCGCAGGCCCTGGTCGAAATAGGCCTGCGCCAGCGGGTTGGCGGTGGTGACAGGATAGGAGTGGCTGCCGAGGTTTTCGAACAGCGGGACGCTTGCCGAATCCTCTGCAACCGCCGCCTTGGCCTGGCGGTGCGGAACGCCCGTCTCATGGGCGTTCGCGGCGGGCGCCGCCAGAAGGGCGGCCGCGCTCGCACAGGCCAGTAGCGGGAGCCTGAATGAAAGCTTCATGGTTCAGCCCGCCTTGCCTTCTTGGCCGCTCTTCAGACCGCGGACCACCAGACCAATCTCGGAGCGGCTGATCCCGATGTCCTTCAGGAGGGCATCGTCCATTGCCGCAAGGGTCCGTTCCGCCATGCGGTGAACCCGGTAATTCCGCAAAGAGCGGTAAGCTGCTCGCATTCTCGACATCGCAATACTCCATTGATTGGCGCCGCGGGATGCAGCGATGCCATTGGATTTAAACCATCGCTGTTTCAGGCGTTTTTCCGCGCCGAACTCGAAGTGTTTCGTTTGTTTCAGCGCCGAGCGGCAATGCGCTGAATGGTGGCGTGTGGCGCTCAGCCGAAGCTTGTCACGAACGCCGCGACATCTGCTGCAAAGCGGTCGGGTTCTTCCCAATGAACCGCATGTCCGGCAGCCGGATAGACGAGAAACCTCGCGTGCGGGATCGCCGCCCTCAGCGTGACCTGTTCAGCCCGCGGAAAGAACTCGTCCCGGTCGCCCCAGACGATGAGTGTCGGAGCCCGGATCTCGCGAAGCCGCTCCGAATGATCGTCGCGCGCCAGAGAAGCCGCGACCGCCTTCCAGACACGTGCCGGAAGCTTCAGGCTCTCGATGATGATGGTGTTCAGGAACTCCGGTGAGATAGGCTGGGCCAGCGTGCTTTCCTGAAATGACCGCACGAAATCCGGATCAACCGGGTCGGCGAGAGCCGAGATGGCTCCCACCAGTTCCTCGACGCCGGGATTGCCCTTCGTGGTCGAATAGGAGCCAGCCAGCACCAGGCCAATCGTGCGGCTCGGGAAGTCGATCGCGAAGCGCTGCGCGATTGAGCTGCCCATCGAATGTCCGACGATCACGGCGGCTTCAATCCCGAGCACGTCCATGAAGGAGGCGAGGTCCGCGGCGAAATCCGACGCACTATATCCTGACTGCGGCCGGCTCGCATCGCCATGTCCGCGTTGCGAGAGTGCGATCGCTCGGAGGGAACGCGGTAACAGACAAAGTATCTCCTCGAAGGAGTGCCAGGAATCCGAGTAACCGTGCAGGAACAGGATCGGCAAACCGTCAGCCTCGCCCTGTTCCGCAAAGGGAATTTCGATGCCGTCTCGGATGGTGACGAGTGATGTCTCAAGTCTTGTTTTCAGCAACATGGTTCATCTCCATTGTATTGCGCGTCATCACGCCCCGCACAGCCGCCATTGCGGCTGGCGTTGGGAATTCAGGCTCGTTAGCGAGGGAGACGGCGTAGCGAGGGATGGGCGGGTTGGATTCTTCCATCCGCCCGTCGGCAGCCGATCCGTTAGAAATACTGGCAGTGATCCGCTTTGACCGCCTTCTCGGTTAGAAACCAGCCGGGATCCACGATTCCATCAGCCTCTGCGATGAGGTCGTCCGGCTTGACCTCGAAGGTTTGAGCTGCATAGCGGCAGCCATAAAGGCGGACGTTGCCCGTGCTGACGAGGAGCTTCAGGAAATCCTCGATTTCGGTCGGCTCGCCGTCTTTGGTCATGCGGGCGCGCAGCCAGTCGGCATCGTCCTTGTGCCGGCCATCCACAGTGAGGGAGGCTGCTCCCTCGCTGGTCAGCGCCCGCACCGCCCAAAGCAGGAAGAGTATGTCCACCTGCACGCCCTTCCTGGCTTGCGTGTAGGCGAAGGTCAGCGGGGTGAGCATCATATCGTAGGAATCGTCGCGAACGACGATGGCGAGATTTTTCATGATGTGGTCTCCAGATGGTGCGGCGACATTTCGTTAAAGTCGTCCGGATGGGTGATGGGCGTAGGCCGGCTCAGGCAGCTTTCTTCTCTGGCGATGCGTTCGCTTCGGCCCGTGAAAGGAAGCTTCGGTTGACCGGACTGTGGGGCTTCAGCGCCAGCCGCTCATTGGCGATAGCTTCGGCCATTGCGATGAGGCCGCCGCGGACGGTTGCCTCCGCAAGCGTCCAGTCGATGATGTCGCGCTGCGCATGGCTGCCGCCGAACGAGTTGACGATGAAGCGAGCGCCGTAAAGGCGATCGGCAGCGGTCTGGTAGTCGCCGCGCCAGAAGGCTGCGAAGCCTTCCACCAGAGGCACGGCGGTACGCCGTCCCCATTCGGCGGCGTCATTCGAGCCCTTGCCTGCGCGATAGGCCGCGAGAATACGGTCGACATCTGCATCGCGTCCCGCTCCGAGATAGGCCATCACCGCGTGCCAATCATTGAACGGGTAGGTGCGGCCGTCGGCGTGGCTGTCCCAATTGGCCGCGAGCTCGTTCCACCGATCGCCGACGTCGTGCCTTGACAGGTGTAGCCGCCAGAGAAGCGCCGAAGCGTCGACCATATCAAGCGCCACGATGCTGCGGTCGTGTCGGATCGGGCCGTCATAGAGCGCAAACACCTCGTCGGCTTGGCCGAGATCCAGGTGATAGAGCGACCGATGCCACCAATTGTGGACCTTGAAGAAATTGTCGTCGCCCGACCAATGCGGCTCGCGCGCGATCATCCAGCCGATGCCGTCTTCGGCGCGGCCCTGCATTTCCATCACATGAGCGACCGCATGGTGCGCCCAGCAGTCGAGCGGCTGGAGGTCCACCGCGCGCCGGCCGGCCTCTTCGGCCCTCCGGTAATCGCCGGTTTCCTCAAGGCCGAAGGAATGCATACCGAGCAGGATCGAATAGCCCGGCATGTCCGCCGACCACTTCGGAAGGACGCGGGCGATGCGATCGCGCAGATCGCGGGCATTGGCCCGGTAGAAGTCCATCAGGTGGCCGGACTGGAGCGCCACGAGATCGTGCGGGTGAAGCATGCTGTGGCGGTCAAGCGCCACCGCGGCGGCGTTCCAGTTTCCCTCAACAAGGAGGTCGAGCGCGGCAACGTGCGAGGCCTCGCGCTCGGAAAGGCGCATAGTCTTGAGCTTCGAGAGAATGTCTTTCGCGGCCCTGGTCGCCTCCGGCTCGGTGGCAAGAGCGAACAGATGCGCCTTCATGATGTGCGCCATCGCAAAGCCGGGGGCGACCTCGATCGCGTGGTCCAGAATGCCGACCGGGTCGCCGCGATATATATTGAAGGCTTCGACGGCTTGGTCGAAGAGGTCTCTGGCTTCGCTCGTTGCGCCCGATAGCGCGTTTCCTTGGAGATCGGAGATCATGGATTCTGCCCTTCTCTTGAGAGTGACCGCTCGGCGCAGCAGTGCCGACTGCCCGTCTCGCGGTTTCGATGCTAAGCTAGACCTGCTTCGTTGAAGCGGTTAATGAGCGATGCGCCGGATCTGTTGACCGATCCGCCGCCGTTGAGGAGACGTCGCCGGATGGACGCGCTCTTGGACATGCTGCGTGACATGCGTCTCACGGGCGGTATCTTCCTTGTCGCCGAGTTCAGCGCTCCATGGTGCGTTGCGCTTCGGCGTGGTTGAATGCCCACGCCCAGCGCAGGCCCTGATTGAAATAGGCCTGCGCCAGCGGGTTGGCAGTGGTGACAGGGTAGGAATGACTGCCGAGGTTTTCGACTCTGCAGCCGCTGCCTGGCCTGGCGGTGCGGAACGCCCGTTTCATGGGCATTCGCGGCGGGCGCCGCCAGAAGGGGCGGCCGCGCTCGCACAGGCCAGTAGCGGGAGCCTGAATGAAAGCTTCATGGTTCAGCCCGCCTTGTCTTCTTGGCCGCGCTGCAAGCCGCGGCCCACCAAGCCAATCTCGGACCGACTGATCCCGATGTCCCTCAGGAGGGCATCGTCCATTGCCGCAAGGGTCCGTTCCGCCATGCGGTGAATCCGGTAATTCCGGAATGAGTGGTAAGCTGCTCGCATTCTCGACATCGCAATACTCCATTGATAGTCGCCGCGGGATGCAGCGGTGCCATTGGATTTAAACCATCGCTGTTTCAGGCGTTTTTCCGCGCCGAACGCGAAGTGTTTCGTTTGTTTCAGCGCCGGGATGGACTTGTGAGAAGGAGTTCCATAGTCCGGCCGACGACATTCAAAACAACTTCCTCAACGAGGCGGTGGACCAGCTAACCGCAGCGGAGTAAGGCAGCGAGTTGGGTCATCCTGCCAAAGCGCGTGGCGCAGCATGAGGTGCAAGCGTTGAGAACGCGACCAGACCGGCTATCGATGGAGTATTCATGAAGAAGACTGTTGTTAGAGTCGTCTGTGCCATTGGCCAAGCGGGGCAGCTCGGCCTCAAAGGGGGCCTTCCCTGGGAAGGCAACCGGTCGCCGGAGTTCGTCGCCGACGTT
Source organism: Mesorhizobium sp. L-2-11 (assembly GCF_016756595.1). Taxonomy (NCBI): domain Bacteria; kingdom Pseudomonadati; phylum Pseudomonadota; class Alphaproteobacteria; order Hyphomicrobiales; family Phyllobacteriaceae; genus Mesorhizobium; species Mesorhizobium sp. L-2-11. Next base: position 5,286,158 of record NZ_AP023257.1, read on the forward strand.
GCACGATTTTTCGACCTCACCAGAGGACATGTCTTGCTCGCCGGTCCCAAGACGATCGCCAGCGTTCCGGATTTTGCTCGCGCGGATCGGGATCTGGTCGTCGTTCGCTCCAGCATGGATCCCGAGGAGACACTCCGGCGCTTCGTCGGCCGCGTCGTCTTCATTGGCGGCGGTCCACCAGTGTGGGACGCCTACGCGCGCTTCGTCAGCCATTGGGATATCACGCGGCTGCCTTATGACGGACCGGCGGACCGCTGGTTCGACGCAAGATGGCTTACGGCGGGTGGCGAGGGTGCCAGAAATCACCGCCGCCCCAGCACTCACCGCGACCAATGAAGGCTCGACTCACTGCGGGCACCGCGGTGCAACGACGGCGGTGCCCGTAGTCTTTAGCCGCACACCTAGCAGTTCGCCCGAGTCTGCGGATCGCAGGCCTTGTCTTCTTGCTGCTGTGGTTTGGGCTCGGCCTGCTGCTGCTCGGCGGCGGGCTGCTCCTCGGCCTTCGGCTTCTCGGGCTTGGCCGCCTGTTCAGGCTCGGCCTGCTGCTGCTCGGCGGCGGGCTGCTCCTCGGCCTTCGGCTTCTCAGGCTTGGCCGCCTTTTCCGGCTCGGCCTGCTGCTGCTCGGCGGCGGGCTGCTCCTCAGTCTTCGGCTTCTCAGGCTTGGCCGCCTTTTCCGGCTCGGCCTGCTGCTGCTCGGCGGCCGGCTGCTCCTCGGTCTTCGGCTTCTCGGGCTTGGCCGCCTTTTCGGGCTCGGCCTGCTCCTGCTCGGCGGCCGGCTGCTCCTCAGTCTTCGGCTTCTCGGGCTTGGCCGCCTTTTCGGGCTCGACCTGCTCCTGCTCGGCGGCCGGCTGCCCCTCGGCCTTCGGCTTCTCGGGCTTGGCCGCCTGTTCGGGCTCGGCCTGCTCCTGCTCGGCGGCCGGTTGCTCGTCGGTCGTCGGCTTCTCAGGCTCGGCGGTCTCTTCCGGCTTGACCTCTTCATCCGGCGCCTGTTCGGTCGCTGCTGCGCCTTCGGTCGGCTTCGACTTCCGGGCTGCCTGAACCTGCTTCACCTCCTCGATGTCTTTGAGTTCAGCTGGCTTAGCCTCGGGATCGGCTTTCACTTCAGCTTCAAAGACCGTGACCGTATTGTCTTCCACTTTGCCGGCCTGCTCGGGCGTCTCGGTCTCGCTGACCTCGACGACGGTCACCTGCTGGTTCGTCTCCTTCTCGATCACATCAACATCAATGACTTTGTTGATCACCACGTTGTTCTGGATCGTCACGTCGCCGACCGGCTCGGCCGCCTCGACAATGCGCACAAACTCCGGCTCATCACGGATTACGACGACAGAAACGTCATCAGCGAGGAATTCGCGGGTCGGGACCACGACCCAGTAAAAATCCGGGGTGGTGTCGATGGTCACCTCGATTGAAATCAAATCGGGATCGCGGCGCGGCGGCAGCGGAGCCCAGATGACGTGCTCCCTTTCGCGCCGCCAACTCACCCATGCCGGCGCCCAACGAGTGCCGGGAACCCAGTACCAGCCGATGTCGTCGGCATAGCCCCAGCGGCCGTAATGGTAGGTCGCCCACCCGAACGGCTCGTCCGACACCCAGAGCCAGCCATACTGCTCGGTATAGACCCAATGCCCAATGGTGTACGGACGCCAATCGTCAGGTACATCAACCGGGACGAAAACGGTCGCTCCCCGGTACGAAACCCAATCACCATGGGAAGACAGTTCATCGTAGAATGTGCTGATCGAAATGGAAACGTCGGTGGCTGCCCTCGCCTCGGATACAAGCGACAATGGCGCCACCAGTGGCGCCACCGGGTTAGGAATCTCGACGACCGTGAGCACGCCAGCGGTTACGCCGCCCAGCATCAGCCGTACAATTTTTTGGGCAAGGACGCGTTTCATCGCAGTTTCCTCCGAAACAGATCGCCCTTCATCGTGGAAACTCACCGGCCGTCGAATTGTTCCGGCCTGGCATGGCACGATGATACGGATCAACATCAGAGTTGCTTCATGAGGTCGGCGAGCCGGATCACGACCGTTGTGCGCAGCGGTCCCCCGACGCAAATGTCGCACATCGACGGTAAAGCCTGCCCGGCCCAGCCCGGCGATCGGCAGCGAACGTGGAGTCAGTGGCGAATCGCAAACCTTTGAGACTAGCGAATGCATCCCTCGCTTCGTCATCCTACGGCAAGCAAGGGGCGAAGCGACGCGGCGCAGACCCTAGGATCCATGCCGTTAGGCCAGCCGAAGAATGCTACGGCCCAGAACTGAACGCTACCCCTGGTTCCGCGAAAAAGCTCGAACCATTCTTCTCGATCAGTTCGATCTTCCACTGGCGGAAGCGCCGTTCTGGGTCGCTGCATTCTTCGGCGGATGTCACGGCATTGGATCCCAGGGTCTCCGCGACGTCGCTTCGCTCCTGCTCCGCCCTAGGATGACGAAGGTGTGGTGCCTGTGGCGTTGGATCGGCGGCTGCAGGTCGCCCTTGGCTGTCTTGTCGACAAGGCGGGACAGATGTGTCTTGGCTATTGACGATGTGGATTGCGAACTCCATGCCTTAGTCCACGAAACGTAGTCTACCCTAACTTCAAGGGCATCTGCCGAAGAAGGCTGAGGGCCGCGTCCTGCTACAGGGCCGTCTTGACTTCCCCGATCTCGGCACCAACTACGGTTATATGAACGCCACAAAAAAGATCCGTCGCGATTTTCTTTTCCGGGTTTGCCCCATCGCGGGATCGTAACCCCCGGCTCGGCTGCCATGCGCCCCGGGCCGAGGGGGCAAGCACATAAAATCGACATCGAACATACGCAGGCCAGCACCGGCTCTGGGGCATCGGCTTTGCGCAATATCTGCCTCGAATTGACCGGTTCCACCATGCTTGAGGCAGCCCGCTCAACTGAGAATACGAGTACTCGAAAATGCAAGATAACATGAAGGCCCGGCGCAAGCCGACCATCCGCATCTCGAAATCGGACCATGCGCGTTTATCGGCGCTTGCCAGCGCCGTGGCTGCACGGAATCCGCAGGCTTCCGATGAACTGCTCGGCGAACTCGAGCGAGCGCGCATCGTTTCCGATGGTTCGATCTCCGCGGGCGCCGTCCAGATGGGTTCGACGGTGACGTTCAAGCCCGATACCGGTGACGCGAAAACGGTTACGCTGGTTTTTCCTGGCGATGCAGACATCTCCGAAGGCAAGGTTTCAATCCTTACGCCGATCGGCACGGCCCTGCTCGGTCTCTCGGCCGGACAATCGATCATGTGGACCGCTCGAGATGGGCGCCGGCATGAATTGTCGGTGCTTGCCGTGAACCGGCCTGCTCGGGAAGGCGATGCAGCCGATCAGCGTGCACCAGCACCTTCGACGACGGCGGGCGACTAAAGCGCGTCGCGTTCGCGTTTGACCGGCCTCATGCGGCGGCGCTTTAGATTGTTGTTTTTATGCATGTTGTCATCGCAAATCCGCTGGACACCCTCGGGTCAGGCCCTGCGTCAGGCCGAGGGCATGCTTTTGAGCGTGTTTCCGGCGAAGGCATCAGCGCGCCGAGGACCTCAAGCGACCTTCTTCGCGAACGCCTCGTGATATGGACAACCGGTGCTGGAGCAAACGGCCCTGCCCTACGCCGACCCGCCCTTTAGCCTCTTGACGTGCTCCAGAACAATTGCAGGGTCATAGGGCTTCGCGAGGTGGTCGGGCAATCAGTCGTTCAGCAGGCACAGAGGGATCGAATCGGGGTTAGGCCAGCCGCGTGGCAGAAAATAAGAGGTTGGCTGTCGGGAGGCACGCCACTTGTTCGTCCTCGGGACACGAAGCAACGAAGACAGGTGAGACCCGTGAGAAGGTTCAGATCATCGAACACGTCTCTGGACGGTGTGATCCAGGCCGACAGTGCGTTCAGCGGCCCCGTTCTGGCCGACGAGCCGCCCAAGGGCTGGTTCGACTGAGGTCTGGCAATCGCGGCGCGAACAAATACCCCACGAACGAACAAGAACCGAGGAGATTAGATATGACGAAACTCGTGACCTGCCTGTGGTTCGATCACGGCGAAGCACGCAAGGCGGCGGAATTCTATGCCGCCACTTTTCCCGACAGTCATGTGGATCGGCTGAATGCGGCCGCGTCGGACTATCCCGGCGGCAAGGAAGGCAATGAACTGACGGTCGAGTTCACTGTGCTCGGCCAGTCTTTTCTCGGCCTGAACGGCGGCCCGAATTTCAAGGCGAACGAATCCGTCAGCCTGATGGTGCTGACCGAAGATCAGGAAGAGACCGACCGCTACTGGAATGCGATCGTTGGAAACGGCGGCAGCGAAAGCGCCTGCGGATGGTGCAAGGACCGGTGGGGCTTCTCCTGGCAGATCACGCCGAAGCGGCTGATGGAACTGACGACCAGCCCGGACCGCGCCAAGGCCAAGCGCGCGATGGAGGCGATGATGACGATGAAGAAAATCGATATCGCGGCGCTGGAAGCCGCAGCAGCCGACTGACCCGATCCAAGGCAAGACGCCCTGGTGAACTCGATGAATGGAGATGATCATGCCCAACACCGTTAAACTGCACCGGGTTTTGGCCACGAAGCCCGAAAAGGTCTATCGCGCATTTCTGGAACCTGACGCGGTCGCGAGTTGGCTGCCGCCCTTCGGTTTTACCTGTACTGTGCATGAGCTTGAGGCGAAGGAAGGCGGCAAGCACAGGATGTCTTTTCGAAACTTCACGACCGGGCAAAGCCATTCCTTCGGCGGCACCTATCTGAAACTCGTCCCCGGCGAGACGCTCGTCTACAGCGATGTGTTCGATGATCCGAACCTTGCGGGCGAGATGAAAGTGACCGTCACGCTGACGGCCGTTTCAGTTGGAACGGAGATGACGGTGGTTCAGGAGAACGTGCCCGATCTGATCCCCGTCGAGGCATGCTATCTCGGTTGGCAAGAGTCGCTGCGCAAGCTTGCCAATCTCGTCGAGCCCGAAATCACGCAATAAACCGTCTGCGTGATCTCATCCGACTGCGACGACAAGGAAACCAAAAATGACCAACCAGCAGATCACCATTGCCACCACGATCGCCGCGCCGATAGAACGCGTCTGGCAGGCCTACACGACGCCCGGCGATATCACGCGGTGGAACTTCGCTTCCGACGACTGGTGCTGCCCAAGCGCGGAAGCCGACCTAAGGGTGGGCGGCGGCTACAAGGCGCGCATGGAAGCCAAGGACGGCAGTTTCGGCTTCGATTTCGAGGCGGTGTACGAAGAGGTCGAGCCGTACAAGGCGATCGCATTCGCAATGAGCGACGGGCGCAAGGCGCGTACGACCTTCGAAGCCGCAGGGGACGGTACGAAGGTGACGACCATATTCGATGCCGAGGCGCAGAACTCCATCGAGATGCAGCGTGACGGCTGGCAGGCGATCCTGAACAACTTCGGGCGTTATGTTGAATCCAGCGCAGGACGTGAGCAAGTTCAAGGAGGTCGTTGAACTCCACCGGAAGTAGTTTTTCCAGTTTTTATCGGCTGAGACGATCGTCGAGATCAAGCCCTCCAACACCCGAGGCGATGATCGAGATTGAAGCCATGGCAGCCGTGGCTGCAGACGACGGTCTATTCGCCTCGGGATCTTTCAACGACCATCCGCTGCTGACCGGTCGCGCTATGCACTCAAGCGAAACCGTGTGACGTCGATGGCCGCGGCCATCAGCGTCCGCGGGTAGGCTGGCTGCGGATTGCTGAAGATCGCCTCGGTCGGCCCTTCCTCGACGATTTTGCCCTGCTTCATGACGATGATGTAGTCTCCATGGCACGGACGACGGCGAGAGATCGTGGCTGATGAACAGGTAGGATAGTTCATGGTCGGAGCGGCGAAGGACCAAAATGACGGCCGCACGGCTCCTCATACGTATCAGCAAACGGCGTTCACGCCCTACTGCAGTTTGCGCCAGGCCATGGGGGGCATGTCGAATGCCCGTCTGAAGGCCCGATTGAACGCGGCTTCCGATTCGTAGCCGATCTCAAAAGCGATACGGGCGATGGGTTCATGGGAGCCCTTCAGGCGCTGGGCGGCGACCTGCATTCGCCAATTCGCCAGGTAGCGCATTGGCGGTTCTCCTATGAGGCTCGTGAATCTCTCGGCGAACGCGGAGCGCGATAATCCGATTTCATGCGCAAGCTCCTCCGTGGTCCAGCGGTGCGTCATACGGCTGTGGAGCAGTGCAAGCGCCCGCCCCACCGCGGGATCGCGCAGGCCGGCGAGCCATCCGTTCGCCTCTGGTCGCAGCGACCTTACATAACGGCGCACTGCCTCGACGAACAGCAGTTCGGCAAGCTTGCCGAGCACGGCCGGCGACTCGATGCGGCTTTCCGCCAACTGATGCGCGGCAAAGCGGAACGAGCTTTCAATCCAGCTGCCAGAAGCGCCCTCCTCCACGCCAATTTTGAGCATCCTGGGCAAGATACCGCAGATCGCCGTGTTGGGCGTATTCGTGCCGAGGTAACCGCACAGGATTTGCGTCCGCTCGCCACCGCCTCCGTAGACGATGCGCGCCATTCCCCCTGCTCCTGCAGGCTGGATCAGGAAATGGGCGTTGACCGGCCTGAGATTGGCCGCACTGCCGAGAACATGCCCGTCGTTGCGCGGGATCAGAATGATCTCGCCAGCCTGGACCGAAACTGGCGCATGCCCTTCCGTCTGCAGGACAAGGCGACCGGCGGTCACGTAATGATAGGCAATCAGATGGAGCGGCGCCGGCATGAAAGGGCTGCAGTCCTCGGGCGCGACCTGCGAGGTCACACACCAGGGTGCGGTGAACTCAGCCTCAAGAAAGACACCCCCCGTAAGCTGCATCGTCCTGCAGATATCCAGCAGCGCATCCATGACCACCTCATGCTCCGGCGGATCGGGCAAGAGAACCGGCGTCCCCATCATTCTAAAAGGACGCGAGCTGCATCATAACCTATCGCAACAGGACAGTAATGAGTATCCGCGCGAAGAGATCGTGACGGATCCCGCGCGCCGAATGCGTCAGCGGTTGCGAATGCTGTCGCCCATCAGAGGACACATAGATGACCGACTTCAGACATCGTCTGCCGCAGCTCGGTGGCGACATCTTTTTGACCGATGCCGGGATCGAGACGAAGCTGATGTTCCTGGAGGGTTTCGACCTCGCCTATCTTGCGGGCAGGCCACGAAGCTGGATGGCGGGAACCGATCGAGCTTGGCCTTCGATATCGAAACCTCGGCAGTCGCTTCCGCCACGTCGACGTGCTGGGCGGCTGTGGCACCGATCACCGACACATTGAACAGATCTGCATCCACTGCCCGGAAGCGGGTTGAGAAGGATCACACAGGGCGAGATCGCCCTCAGGGAGGACATAATGAGCGACAATTTGAGGTCATATACAATCAGACTCGACAACGGACTTTCGGTTCCATGCGTTGAGCACGGCAATCCCGCCGCGACGCCGCTGCTGCTCCTGCACGGATATACGGACAGCTGGCGTTCGTTTGAGCCTGTGCTGCAGAAGTTCCCGGCTTCGGTCCGCGCAATCGCGTTCACACAAAGGGGGCACGGCGAAGCGGGGAAACCCGCCGAAGGCTACACCCCCAGAGATCTCGCTTCAGATGCCGTGGCGCTGCTTGACCGATTGGGCATTGGCCGCGCGGTTATCGCCGGCCACTCTATGGGCAGTTTCGTCGCGCAGCGGATTGCGATCGATTATCCCGACCGGGTCGCGGGGCTCGTCCTCGAGGGCTCGTTTCCGGCAACGGCGGGCAATGCTGCCGTGGATGAGCTCTGGCGGGAGGTTGAGCATTTCACAGATCCCATCGAAAGGGATTTCGCCCTTGCTTTTCAAAGCAGCACGCTCGCGCAACCAATCCCGCGCGCGCTTCTTGAAACCTTCGTCGACGAAAGCCTAAAGACCCCCGCTCGCATATGGAAGGACGCATTGAGGGGGCTGATGGACGCCGACCATACGGCGGAGCTTACACTCATCCGGGCGCCAACGCTGGTCATGTGGGGCGCGGCCGATGCATTGTTTCCGCGCTCGGATCAGGACGTGCTCCTCGCACGGATTCCAGGCGCCCAGCTGTCGCTCTACGACCGGGCCGGCCACTCGATCCATTGGGAAGAGCCGCTTCGCTTCGCTTCGGATGTCGCTGCGTTCATCGAGGCCAGGACTACGTCCCAACAAGCCGCCTAGGCGCTGACAAGCGCAGCCAACCTGAGTAGATCGGGGACCACGTTCGCGGTCTCGGAGGCAACCGACAGCCAAGCGCCTGCGCGCAAGCCGCCGTTGGTGGACAAGAGTCAGCAGCGGCTCGCGCAAACTCGCTATGCTTGTTCTGTTGGCGGTAACGCTCACGGTTCTGATCGCATTGGCCGCCTTGGCGTATTTGGCGAACGTTTCCATAGTTGATCCATGGATCGACCATCCGCTGCTGACCGGTCGCGCTATGCACTCAAGCGAAACCGTGTGACGTCGATGGCCGCGGCCATCAGCGTCTGCGTGTAGGCTGCCTGCGGATTGCTGAAGATCACCTCGGTCGGCCCTTCCTCGACGATCTTGCCCTGCTTCATGACGATGATGTAGTCGGCCATGGCGCGCACGACGGCGAGATCATGGCTGATGAACAGGTAGGACAGTTCATGGTCGGCCTGCAGCTTGCGCAACAATTCGACGATCTGCTTCTGGACGGAGCGGTCGAGCGCCGACGTCGGCTCATCGAGGACGACCAGCTTGGGCTTGAGGATCATCGCCCGGGCGATGGCGATGCGCTGGCGCTGGCCGCCGGAGAATTCGTGCGGGTAGCGATTGCGCGCATTCGGGTCGAGCCCGACCTCGCGCAAGGCCTCGACGGCGCGCAGATCGCGTTGCCTGCCCGACAGGGCCGGCTCATGCACCAGAAGCCCTTCGGTGATGACCTGGCCGACGGTCATGCGCGGCGACAGCGAACCGAACGGGTCCTGGAAGACCAGCTGCAATTCGCGCCGCAGCGGCCGCATGGCCTGACGGTCGGCGGCGGAAATATCGCGATCGCCAAAGCGGATGAGGCCATCGCTTGGCAGGAGCCGCAGCAGGGCTCGGCCGAGCGTGGATTTTCCCGAACCGGATTCGCCGACGATGCCAATGGTCTGGTTGCGTTTGAGCCGGATCGAAATGTGATCGACTGCGCGCAGGATCAGCGGCTCTCCGGCAAGAAACCCACCGCCGATCCTGAAGGTCACCTCGACATTCCTGCCTTCGAGCAAGACGGGCGCATTTGGCGGTGGCGGCGCCTTGGTGCCGGTCGGCTCGGCGGCCAACAGCATCTTGGTATAGGCATGCTGCGGATTGACGAAGATCGCTTCCGCCTCGCCCTCCTCGACGACTTCGCCGGAGCGCATGACATAAACGCGGTCGGCAAGGCGTCGGACAATGCCGAGATCGTGGGTGATGAAGACAATCGCCATGCCGAGCTTGCGCTGCAGCTCCGCAAGCAGCATGAGAATCTGCGCCTGGATGGTCACGTCGAGCGCGGTCGTCGGTTCGTCTGCGATCAGTATGTCGGGGTCGTTGGCCAGCGCCATGGCGATCATGACCCGCTGTCGCTGGCCACCCGATAATTCGTGCGGATAGGATTTCATCCGCCGCTCGGGATCGGGAATATGGACCAGCCGCAAGAGCTTGAGCGCCTCTTCGCGTGCTTGCGCCGCGCCAAGGCCACGATGCCGACGGATCGGTTCGATCAGTTGGTTGCCGATCGAATAGAGCGGATCGAGCGAGGTCATCGGCTCCTGGAAGATCATGCTGATCTTGCGGCCGCGGACCTGGTTGAGCTCGGATTTGCTCAGGGTCAAAAGATTGCGGCCGCGATAGTCGACGACGCCCGTCGCCTCGCCGTTCGAGGCCAGCAGGCTCATCGCCGCCATCATCGTCTGGCTTTTGCCGGAACCGGATTCGCCGACAACGGCAACGGTTTCGCCTGCATTGACGTGGATGTTGATGCCCTTGACCGCCTCGACCACACCGTCAAGTGTGCGGAAGCGGACGCGAAGGTCCTTGACGCTGAGGATCGTTTCGGAAGTGTCCATCTCAACGATCCCTGGGGTCGAGCGCGTCGCGCAGGCCGTCGCCGACGAAATTCAACGCGAACAGCGTCGAGACAAGGAAAAACGCTGGGAACAAAAGCAGCCAGTTGGCGGTGCCGATGTTCTTGGCGCCGGTCGAGATCAGCACGCCCCAGCTGGTCATCGGTTCCTGCACGCCGAGCCCGAGGAAGGACAGGAAACTCTCCAGGATGATGACCTGCGGCACCAGCAGCGTCATATAGATAACCACCGGGCCAAGCAGATTGGGAATGACGTGGCGGATCAGGATGCCGCGCTGGCCCACGCCCATCGCCTCCGCCGCCTGGACATATTCCTGCCGCCGGATCGACAGCGCCTGGCCGCGCACGATGCGCGCCATGTCGAGCCACAGCACGGCGCCGACCGCCAGGAACATCAGCACGAAGTTCCGGCCGAAGAACACCACCAGCATGATCACGAAGAAGATGAACGGCAGCGAATAGAGCACATCGACGATGCGCATCATCACCTCGTCTATCTTGCCGCCGGCAAGGCCGGCCGTAGCGCCGTAGAGCACGCCGATAACGCCGGCGACGACCCCGGCGAGCAGGCCGATCGCCAGCGAGATGCGCCCAGCCATCAGCGTTCGCGACAAGAGATCGCGGCCGGTATTGTCAGTGCCGAACAGGAAATATTGCTGCCTGATCGAAGCGCTCATCACCGCTTCAAGGCCGTCAGGCGATTTACCCTCGATCTTTGTGTCATCGAAGGCATCCGAACGGTCTAGGTAGCGGACATTGCGATCGTCGATCGGCTTGCGCGATGTGACGGTGACGAAGATGCGGTTGCCTTCCTGCCGCCACTGCTTGATGTCGACACGCATGCGCTTGATCGCCTCGTTGAGCGCGATTTCTATCTTGTCGGGCTTCGGATAGGCCGACAAGCTCGGCGGCATGCGCACATAGTCGGCGTAGATGGTGGTGTATCGATGCGGCACCAAAGAGGGTCCGAACACGCTGAGGATCGCGATGAAGGCAAGATAATACAGGCTGAACATGGCGGCGCGGTTGGCCTTGAGGCGCACCCAGGCATCGCCCCACAGGGAGCGGCCGACGATGGCCGGAGCGGTGGCTGCGATGTCAGTCATAGCGCACCCTCGGATCGACGAAGGCGTACATGACGTCGACGATCAGGTTGAAGACGATGGTGAACAGCGCGATGACCACCACGGTGCCCATGACCAGCGTGTAGTCGCGGTTGAGCGCGGCCTCGACGAAATAGCGGCCGATGCCGGGAATGGAAAAGATCGTCTCGACGATGATCGAGCCGGTGAGAAGTGCCGCCGCCGCCGGGCCGGTGAAGGAGACGATCGGCAATATGGCGCCGCGCAGGGCATGCTTGACGACCACCGACCAGTCCGACAGGCCGAGCGCATGTGCGGTGCGAATGTGGTGCGAGCGCAGTGATTCGATCATCGAGCCGCGCATCAGGCGGGCGACGATGGCGAGTTGCGGCAAGGCGAGGGTCAGCACAGGGCCGATCTTGTTGAGCAGGGCGCCATCACCCCAGCCGCCGATCGGCAGTAGTTTCCAGGTCAGTCCGAACAGAAGCTGGATAACCGGCGCGATGACGAAGGTCGGAATGGTGCTGCCGGCGGTCGCCAGGGCGATCACCGAATAATCGGCAAGTTTGTTCTGGTTGAGCGCGGCAATAGTGCCGAGGAGGCTGCCGAGCAGCAGCGCCAGGATCAGGGCCGAGGCGCCGATCTGGATCGAAACGGGCAGGCCCCTGGCAAACAATTCGCCGACAGTGAAATCCGGCATATTGTAGCTCGGACCGAAATTGCCACGCAGCAGATTGCCGAGATAGTGGACATATTGCAGCCAGAGCGGGTCGTTGAGGCCGAACTGCGCTTCAAGATTGGCCTTGATCTCGGGACTCAGGCCCCGCTCCTGATTGAACGGGCCGCCAGGCGCGACACGTATCAGGAAGAACGCCATGGTCACGATGACGAACAGCGTCGGGATGGCGGTCAGGAGCCGCCGGAATACGTATCGTAGCATCGGTTCCCCGCTTTGCCAGCAAACCGGAGCCGCCGCCCCTAGCGCATGACCAGAACCGAAGGTTCGACAAGGATCACGCGCAAAATCAAGGCGTTACAGCGCCCCTTGCGCGTCCCGAAGGACGCGCGGCGCTGTAAAGGGGCGGCAGTCCGGCCAAGGAAATCAGTCCTTGGAGATGAAGCGGGAGGGATGCACGTCCATAACGTTATCCTCGAAGCCATGAAGCTTCGGAGAAACGATATCCTTGTAGCTGTAGTAGAGAAGCGGGATGTTGCCGACCTCATCGACGAGGATGCGCTCAGCCTCGGCGAGTTCTTTCATGCGCTGTTCGGGCTTGCCGCCGGCGGCGGCCGCCTCGTCCATGGCCTTCTCGAATTCCGGGCTGTTGTAGCCCGAATAGTTGTTGCCGCTTGCCTTGCGGGAGATGCCGAGGAAGGTTTCCGGATCCTTGTAATCCGCAATCCAGCCGGCACGCGCCACGTCATAGTCGCCCTTCTGCTCAAGGAAGGAGTAGTGGGTCTTGGTGTCGGTGTTGAGCAGCGTGACTTCAACGCCGAGCGGCTTCAACTGCTCCTGGATGGCGACTGCAGTGTTCTTGTGGTTTTCCGACGTGTTGTAGCGGATTTCCATCTTCAGCGGGTTCTCGGGCGTGTAGCCAAGCTTCTCGAGCACCTTCTTGGCCTCATCCTCGCGGTCGATCTGGGACATGTCCGCATATTTGGCCATTGCCGGCGTATAGCCCTCAATGCCTGGAGGCACCATCGAATAGCCGGGCAGCATTGAGTTCTGCCAGACCTTTTCGGCAAGGAAATCGCGGTCGACCGCCATTGAGATGGCATTGCGCAGTTCGACGTTGTCCCACGGAGCCTTGTCGGTCTTGATCGCAAAATAGTAGGTGCCGAGATAAGGTCCAACGCGAATCTGATCGCCAAACTTGGCCTTGAGATCGGCGAGCTGCTCGGTCGGGAGGTCGTCATAGCTGTCGAGTTCGCCAGCCTCGAAGCGCTTTATCGCCGACGAACGATCTTCGGTCGGGATGTAGTTGACGACATCCAGCTTGACGCTCGCAGCATCCCAGAATTTCGGATTCTTGATCAGTTTGATGTGGTCATTGGGAACCCACTCCGCCAAGGTAAAGGGGCCGTTGGAGACCAGATTGCCCGGCTTGATCCAATCGGCGCCGAGCTTGTCAATGGACGCCTTGCTGACCGGATAGGTCGCTTGGTGGGTCAGCATTTCAAGGAAATAGGGCGTCGGCGCCTTCAGCGTCACTTCCAGAGTGTTGGCGTCGATTGCCTTGACGCCCATCTCCTCCGGCTTCGCCTTCTTGGTGTTCACCTCCTCGGCGTTCTTCACGGGATAGAGCATCGAGGCGTATTCGGCGCCGGTGGCCGGATCTTCCAGCCGATGGAAAGCGTAGACGAAGTCATCTGCCGTGACCGGGCTACCATCCGACCAGACACCGTCCTTGCGCAGCTTGAAGGTGTAGACAGTGCCGTCGTCCGATACCGTCCAGCTTTCGGCGGCGCCCGGGATGACGTTCGCCTTCTGGTCTTGCATGACCAGCCCCTGGAACAGGTCACGCAAAACAGCGGCTTCGTAGATCGTCGAGGTCTTGTGCGGGTCGAGCGACTCCGATTCGGCAGCGGTGCCTCGGTTGTAGACGACCTCGGCGAAGGCTGGCGTGTAGAACGTGCCAGCGGCCAAAGCCATGGTTGTGGCGAACACCGTCGCCTTCAGCATGTTTTTCAGCATGAAGTTCTCCCTGTCGAGGCGGCCCTTGCGCTGCGCCTCTTGAGTGTTGACGCCCCGAAACCGATTCGCTGGCCCTTAGAGCGCGCCGCCGGTTCCCTTTCCGGCAGCTGGTGGCCAAACAGTAACGTGGCGATTTTTTATTTCAACAGACTCGTGAGGTCACCCTAAGTAAGGCGCAGCCAAGCCACTTCGCGGCCGCCAGAACAGCAGTCGAAACCATGGACCGAGCCTTTTCAGCTTCTGCTGTCAATATTGCGGATGCTTTCGCTCTTGGCGGATCGCTGTTCGGTCAGGCCGGAACTCTCTTCGGCAAACGGGGCGATGGCGTGGATACCAATAATTGTGAGTCCAGCCTATGCGTAGCAATCGTGCCAGTCACGATCATGCGAATACCGGTCCGAACCCGGTGGTTGCGACGATGCAGTCGCGCCCCTTGTTCTTTGCCACCTAGAGATTCTGATCAGCGCGCAGCAGGATGTCGTTCAAGGTTTGGCCTGGTCCGTGCACGCAAATCCCGATGCTGACGGTGATTTCTCGATCCTCGATGCCGACTGCCCGTCTGACGCCGCGCATGTTCTGTCTGATGCGCTCGGCTATTTCCAATGTCTTGTCGCGGCCAGCTTCGACCAGGAACACAGCGAACTCCTCGCCGCCGATGCGCGCCGCCAAGTCGCTTTCCCGAATCGAGTTGCGAATAGCACTGCCCATCTCCTGGAGGACGGCATCACCGATGGCATGACCAAAGGTGTCGTTGATGCGTCGATGAACAGTACGGCGCCTTCCCTAAAGGCCTCGGAACCGACGATTGCCTCGGCCTCCTCAAGCCCACCAGCGACATCCTGCTACCCAGGTGGCGGTCCATGGGAACGACGGCTTGTCTGCAACGAGCAGGTCGCGCCGCTTTTGTTGAAGAAGTCGCGCATCGAAGCGGGGCGCATGGAATTGGTCCAGCTTCGTTCTCGCCGCTTCAAGCATTCGCTCCCGGCAGGAAATCTGTCGTCGATTCCATTTTGCCACAATGTCTTAAGCCGCCTTTAAGCAACCACGGGTTACATCTTTTGCGGGCTTCGGTATGTCCCGGTGGGCGAAGGACATGAACAGCAGAGAAACTAAGACCTTCTCCATACAACGGCGTAATATGCGCCAGTTAAGACGAAAATTGTGCCAGTTTAGCGAGCGGTCCGGAACTTCCGCGATTGAGTTCGCGCTGCTTTCGCCGATTTTTATCTTATTACTTCTCGGAATGGTTGCATATGGTATCTATTTTGGTGCAAGCCATTCGGTGCAGCAGATCGCAGCGGACGCCGCCCGCACGGCAATTGCCGGGCTGAACGAAGGTGAGCGCCAGGCGCTGGTGACCAGTTTCGTCACCAACAATGCCGGCGGATATCCCTTCGTCGAATCCAACAAGCTGACCTATCAGGCCAAGGACAGCACGGCCGATGGAAGCCAGTTCGTCGTGTCCATCCAATATGATGCCCGCAACCTGCCGGTCTGGAATCTGTTCCCGGCGCTGCCCATGCCTGGCACCACGATCTCACGCCAGTCGACAATCCGGGTCGGAGGCATCTGAATGTCGGAACCTTTGCTGGGGAGAATCAGCCGGGCCGCCCGCTCGATGCTCGGCGACCTCAAGGCGAACTTCGCCGTCATGACGGCGCTGTGCGCACCGTTCGCGCTGGCGCTGGCTGCTTTCGCCATTGATGAAGGCTCGATCTATGTGGAACGCCGGGAAGCCCAGGCAATGACCGATCTGGCGGCAATCACCGCCGCCTCCAACATCAACAACTTTGAAGCCGCGGTGGTCACCACGCTCGGCGACAACGGAATGCCGGGCATCGTTGTTCAGAAGGCAGGGCAGACGATCACCCCCGCCCTCGGAAAGACTATCGTTTCGGTCACCCCCGGCCGATATTCGGCAGAGTCGTCGCTCGGCGTCGACAAGCGCTTCGAGGCCGGCAAAACGCCCTACAACGCCGTCCATGTCGCGCTCAAAAAGATTCCTGCCCGCTACTTTGCGAGTTCCGTCATTCCTACGCCGGTGATCGGCACTGAAGCTACCGCCAGCGTTGCGCCGCAGGCGATGTTCTCGGTCGGGTCCAGGCTTCTCAGCGTCAATGGCGGCATCCTCAACGCTCTTCTCAGCAAGTTCCTGGGCGGCAACATCGCGCTCAGCGTCATGGACTACAACGCTCTGATCGCTGCCGACGTGAACCTGCTTTCGTTCATTGATGCCCTTGCCGTTGAGATGCAGCTGACAGGTGTCAGCTATTCGGAGGTGCTGGCTTCGAAAGCGACAGTGGGCCAGATAGCCACCGCCATGGCCAATGTTTCACCCGTTGGCAGCACCAGCAAGCTGGCTTTGCAGACAATCGCGTCAAGGACCACCAACACAGTCAAGATACCGCTCAATCATCTTGTCGATCTTGGATCGATGGGCCAGCTTGGCCTTGGGCAAAAGTCGCCCGGCTTTTCAGTCGACGCCAGCGCCATGGGCATGCTGACCACCGCCGCTGCACTGGCCAACGGCTCGAAGCAGGTCGAGCTCAATCTCGGAGCCACCATTCCGGGGCTTGCCTCCACCACGCTCGCCATTGCAGTCGGCGAACCTGCACAATTCTCGCCATGGCTGACAATCGGCGAGAAGGGCGCCGTGGTGCGCACGGCGCAGACGCGGATCAAGCTGGTGGCGTCCGTCGGCGGCGGCAATGCGAATCTCGGTGGCGGCATCAGCCTGCTGTCCGTCAAACTGCCGCTTCATGTCGAGGTGGCCTCTGCCGAAGCCAAGCTGACCGACATCAGCTGCCCGACGGGGCACCCCGACAGTTTGAAGGTTACCATTGCCGCTCGTCCGGGCCTTGCCTCGCTGCACCTTGGGGCCAGCGATGCCGATAGCAGCCCAAGCGCCTTCGCCGATTTCAGCAACCCACAATCATTTCAACCTGCCGAAATGGCGCAGGTCAGCGTGAAGCTTCTGTTTCTCACTCTCAACCTGATCGGGGTGAACGGTTCTGCGGCCGTTGAGATCGCCAACACCGATCCTACGATCTTGACCTTCAACAGCACCGACATCGCCAACAAGACGATAAAGACCGCTTCCACGAAAAACCTGGCGCAATCTCTCACCACGTCGCTGGTCAACAATCTGTCGCTTTCGGTCAGTGCGCTGGGCCTCGGACTTGATGTAACCGCCTTGCTCGGAACCGTGAAGCCGGCAGTGGTGGCGCTGCTGAACGGCGTGACGGCGCCTGTCGATGACCTGGTTTACAACGTGCTTGCGGCACTGGGCGTGCATGTCGGCGAGGCCGATGTCCGGGTCATGGGCGCGACTTGCGGGCGCGCCGTGCTTGTTCAATGAGTTGGAGAGGTCAGCCGGCTCGTCCGAGAAAGCAGCCCAAGGGCGGCAGCGACAGAATTTTTCCCTGCAAGGCGGCGCCAGCGCCAAGGTCGATTGTCTCTGCGACATCGATACCCTGCGGCAACGGCCAGTTGGCCGGCTCCTCGGCGAAGTTGAAAACGCACAGCAGCTTCTCGCCGCCGCCTTCGCGAATGAAGGCAAGCACTTCGCCCTCGGCATCGAGAAAGCGGATCGAACCTTGTACCAGCGCCGCATGCCGCTTGCGCAACGCCAGCATCGCCCGATAGCCGGCCAGAACTGACTTTTCCTCGCCGTTCTGGATATCGACTGCGCGGGCGCGATGGCTTTCCGGGATCGGAAGCCATGGCTTGCCGGTTGAAAAACCGGCATTGTTGGCGCCTTTCTCCCACACCATCGGCGTGCGGCAGCCATCCCTGCCCTTGAACCCCGGCCAGAAGCGGATGCCGTAGGGATCGCGCAGATCCTCGAACGCCAATTCCGCCTCCTCCAGCCCGAGTTCCTCACCCTGGTAGAGGCAGATCGATCCACGCAGGCAGGACAGCAGCGCGATGGAGAACTTCGCAGTCCTTTCCGGATCGCCGCCGGGCCTCGTCCAGCGCGTCACATGGCGAACGACATCGTGGTTGGAAAACGCCCAGCAGACCCAGCCGTCGGAGACAGCACTCTCGAACGCTTCGACGCATCCACGCACGTGTGCGGCCGAGAATTGCGGACCGAGCAGGTCGAAAGTGTAGCACATGTCGAGCTTGTCGCCGCCGCCGGTGTAGGCGGCTAGCGTCTGCAAGGAGCGGGCTTCGTCGCCGACCTCGCCGACAGCGGCGCGGCCCTCATATTCATCGAGCAGCGCCCGAAAACGTTTGAGGAAAGCGAGGTTTTCGGGCTGCGTCTTGTCGAACAAATGCTCCTGATAGAGGTAGGGATTGGTTTCGGTGTTGGTGCCTGCGACACTTGACGCCAGCGGCGGGTTGCTGCGCAGCCAGCGGTCATGGACATAGTAGTTGACCGTGTCGAGGCGAAACCCGTCGACGCCGCGCTCCAGCCAAAACCGCACCGTTTCCAGCAGGGCGTCCTGAACCTCCGGATTGTGGAAATTGAGATCCGGCTGCGAGGCGAGAAAATTGTGCATGTAATACTGCCTGCGGGTCGCGTCCCACTCCCAGGCGGGGCCGCCGAAAACCGACAGCCAGTTGTTGGGCGTGGTGCCATCTGGCTTCGGATCGGCCCAGACATACCAATCCGCCCTGGGATTATCGCGGCTCGCGCGGCTTTCGACGAACCATTCGTGCCGGTCGGACGAATGCGACAGAACCTGGTCGATAATGACTTTCAGCCCGAGACGGTGGGCCTCGGCGACCACTGCGTCGAAATCCTCTAATGTGCCGAACATCGGATCGACGGCTGTATAGTCGGAGACGTCGTAGCCCATATCGGCCATCGGCGACTTGAAGAAGGGCGACAGCCAGACGGCGTCGGCGCCGAGCGATGCGACATGAGCCAGCCTTGATGTGATACCACGCAGATCGCCACTGCCGTCCCCCGTCGTGTCCTGGAAGGAGCGCGGGTAGATCTGGTAGATGACGCAGCCGCGCCACCACTCGGCGTGGTCACTTGCCACTCGGGTTCTCCTTTATCCGAGCCTGCGCGGCTTCGTGTTCGATCATGAAGATCACCGTTCGCCCCGGCACCGGTCGTGAAATTCCGGCTGCGCCGTCCGTTGTCTCGATGGCTGGCTCCCAGCGAAATCCGTCGCGCTCCGGCAGCGTGAACATACAGGCCCGACGATCGCCATTGATAACAACGGCAAGGCGGCGATCATCGCTGCCGAGCATCAAGACCAGGCGGTGCCGCCCCGGATCGTGCCAGCCTGCCTCGTCGAGCGGCGTGCCGGTTTC
Organism: Mesorhizobium sp. L-2-11; assembly: GCF_016756595.1. Classification (NCBI taxonomy): domain Bacteria; kingdom Pseudomonadati; phylum Pseudomonadota; class Alphaproteobacteria; order Hyphomicrobiales; family Phyllobacteriaceae; genus Mesorhizobium; species Mesorhizobium sp. L-2-11. The sequence continues at coordinate 5,305,285 of NZ_AP023257.1, forward strand.
AGTGAGCCAGACCACGTCCGGTTTTTCTGATCCAGGGGGCGGCTCTCCAGTCAGGAAGCGCGTGTCGGAAAGCGCCGGCACGGAACGACGCAACGTGGCGAGCAAAACGGCGTATTGTTCCAGCGCCTGATCGCGCCCGGCCCAGTCGAGCCAGGTGATCTCGTTGTCCTGCGCATAGGCGTTGTTGTTGCCCTTCTGGGTGCGGCCGAATTCGTCTCCGGCGGTCAGCATGATCGTGCCGCGTGAGGCAAACAGCGTGGCCAGCAGCGCACATCGGTCATCGAAACGTGCCGTAACGATCGCCCGGTCGCCGGTCTCGCCCTCGACGCCATTGTTCCAGGACAGGTTGTCGTCGTGGCCATCGCGGTTCTGCTCGCCATTGGCCTCATTGTGCTTGTGCTCGTAGGCAACAATGTCGGCCAGCGTCATGCCGTCATGCGCGGCGATGAAATTGACGCTGCGGCTCGTCTGCTGGCCTGGTTTGGCAAACACGTCGGACGAGCCGGCAAGCCGGGTGGCGAGCGCGCCGACCATGCCGCTATCGCCGCGCCAGAACCGGCGGAGGTCGTCGCGATATCTGTCGTTCCATTCGAGGAAGGGCGGCGGAAAATTGCCAAGCTGATAGCCGTCCGGGCCGATATCCCAAGGCTCGGCGACCAGCACCCGGTCGCCAAGGAGCGGATCATCCCGAATAGCCGTGAGCAATGGCGCAGCGGCGTCGAACGCACCATCGACCCGCCCCAGAATGGGGGCCAGGTCGAAGCGGAAACCGTCGACGCCGGCGTGGCAGACAAAGTGACGAAGCGTGTCGATGACCATTTCCCGGACGGCCGGATGATCACAAGCGACGGTGTTGCCGGTGCCGGTGTCGTTGATCAGGCTGCCGTCCGGCCGATGCCGGTAGTAGGCGCGGCTGTCGAGGCCGCGCAGCGACAGCGTCGGCCCAAGCCTGTCGCTTTCGCCGGTGTGGTTGAAGACAAGATCGAGGATGACGCCGATGCCGGCCTCACGCAGCGCGGCAACCGTCTGCTGCAATTCCGCCAGACCGCCGGGCGCGAGGCGCGGATCGAGCGCCATGAAGGTCACGGGATTGTAGCCCCAGGCATTGCGCAGCCCGAGCGGCGGCAAATGCCGCTCATCGATCGATGCCGTCACCGGCATCAGTTCGACCGCCCCGACCCCGAGTTTTTTCAGATGCTCGATGATGGCCGGATGGGCAAGCGCTGCAAGCTTCCCGCGCTGGTGCTTCGGGATGGCCGGATGCAGCATGGTGAAGGCGCGCACCGGCACTTCATAGATCAGGCCGCCGGGCTGGAACAGCGGCGGCAAGACAGGCACCGCTTGCGGCAAGGTTGCGGCAATAGCCTTTGGCAGCAGCGGCGCAGTGTCCGTGGCCTCGCCCCGGCGCGCGGCGAGCCTGCCGTCATAAACATAGGGCCTGTCGATTTCGACGGCATAGGGGTCGACCAGCAGCTTGTCGGGATCGAACCAAAGCCCTTGCTCGGGCGCATAGTCGCCATCGGCGCGAAGCCCGTATCGGGTGCCGGCGGCGAGGCCGGCAACGAAAAGCGCGTGAACGCCCTCGCCTTCCGGCTGGAGCTCGAGCCGGTCGATCTCCCGGGTTCCTTCATCGTCGAAGATCGAGACCCAGATGCGCCGAGCTGACGAGGACCATGCGGCGAAGCGAATGCCTTCGCAAGCGACGGTGGCGCCGAGCGGACTCATACGGCGTCTCCTTCTCCCCTTGTGGGAGAAGGTGGATCGGCGCGCAGCGCCGAGACGGATGAGGGGTGCTGGAAGCAACGAGGCATGGGCGATTTGAGCAAAGGTATGCGACAAGCTGGAACACCCCTCATCCGACCGAGCTTCGCTCGGCCACCTTCTCCCACAACAAGGAGAGAAGGGGGAGCCTCGCAACGCAGGCCGAATTCAGACGGCCGGCTGTCAACCAGCTTCAAGTAATCACGCTCGGCTTGGCGCGGCCGGTATGGCTGCGAATCCCGGCGATATCTTCGGCTGCCGCAATCAGGTCGGCAAGCGCCTCCTGCGTGTCAAGATCGTGCCTGGACTGGTCCGGTTCGTAGCGCTCGATATAGACGCGCAGCGTCGCCCCCGAGGTACCGGTGCCGGAGAGACGGAAGACGATGCGCGATCCGCCTTCGAACAGCACCCTGATGCCCTGGTTCCTGGCTATCGACCCGTCGACCGGGTCGTGATAGGCGAAATCGTCCGCGCTGGCGATCTTCATGCCGCGCACGCTGGTGCCGGGCAAGGAAGCGAGCTTGGTCCGCAATTCGTCGACCAGCGCATTGGCCCGGTCGGTCTCGACCTCCTCGTAGTCATGGCGTGAGTAGTAATTGCGGCCATAGGCGGCCCAGTGCTCGGTAACGATCTGCTTGGCGCTTTCGCCCCGGGCTGCGAGAATATTGAGCCACAAAAGCACGGCCCACAGCCCGTCCTTTTCGCGGACATGGTTGGAGCCGGTTCCGGCACTTTCCTCGCCGCAGATCGTCGCCATGTCGGCATCGAGCAGATTGCCGAAGAATTTCCAGCCGGTCGGCGTTTCATAGATGCCGATGCCGAGCTTTTCGGCGACGCGGTCGGCTGCACCACTGGTCGGCATCGAGCGGGCGATGCCTTTCAGGCCGGCCTTGTAGCCCGGCGCCAGATGAGCATTGGCGGCGAGCATAGCCACCGAATCCGACGGGGTGACGAAAATGCCCTTGCCGATGATCAGGTTGCGGTCGCCGTCGCCGTCGGAAGCGGCGCCGAAATCCGGCGCGTCCGGTCCCATCATCTCGTCATAGAGGTGCTTTGCGTGGACCAGGTTCGGGTCCGGGTGGTGGCCGCCGAAATCCGGCAGGGGGACGAAGTTGCGGGCGGTGCCTTTCGGCGCGCCGAGCCGGTTTTCCAGGATTTCCTTGGCATAGGGACCAGTCACGGCATGCATGGCGTCGAAGCGCATGCGGAAGCCTGACTTGAACAGCCCACGCAACGCATCGAAATCGAACAGGTTTTCCATCAGTTCGGCATAGTCGGCGACGGGGTCGATCACCTCGACGGTCATGCCGCCCGCCTCGACCGTACCGATCGTGTCGAGGTCGACTGTGCCGATATCGGCGATCTTGAAGCTCGAAATCACCTTGGTCTTGGCGAAGATCGCGTCGGTCAGCTTTTCCGGTGCCGGGCCGCCATTGCCGGCATTGTATTTGATGCCGAAATCCTCGTGCGGGCCGCCTGGATTGTGGCTGGCTGACAGGATGATGCCGCCGAAGGCCTTGTATTTGCGGATGACATGCGAAGCGGCCGGCGTCGACAGGATGCCGCCCTGCCCGACCATCACCTTGCCGAAACCGTTGGCCGCCGCCATGGCGACGGCCTTCTGGATGACCTCGCGGTTGTAAAAGCGGCCGTCGCCGCCGATCACCAGGGTCTTGCCCTCGAACCCGTCCAGCGCATCGAAAATCGACTGGATGAAGTTCTCGGCATAGTGCTCCTGCTGGAACACCGGCACTTTCTTGCGCAGCCCGGAGGTGCCGGGCTTCTGGTCTAGATAAGGTTTGGTGGCGACGGTGCGTATCATGCGTCAGACAGCCCTTTTCGAAAGCAGCAAGCGATAGAGTTCGAGGTATTTTTCTGCGCTTTTGTCCCACGAGACATCGGCCTTCATGCCTTGCCGCTGCATCGACGTCCAGATCGTGGGGTTGGCGTGCCCCGCGACCAGCCGGCGGATGGCGTGCAGCAAGGCGCCGGGATCGGCAGGTGCGAACTGGAAGCCGGTCGCCACACCTGCCGAAATCGCCGCTTCATTGGCGTCGATGACGGTGTCGGCAAGACCGCCGGTGCGGGCGACGACCGGCACGCAGCCATAGCGCAGGCCGTAAAGCTGCGTCAGTCCGCAAGGCTCGAAACGCGACGGGATGACGATTGCGTCACAGCCGCCCTGCATGGTGTGGGAAAGCGCCTCGTCATAACCGACGACGACGCCGATGCGACCGCGATGGCGGGCGGCGGCGGCCAGCAGCGCGCCTTCGAGGCCGGCGTCGCCGGACCCCAGGATCGCCAGGCGGGCACCCCTCGCAACAATCCCGTCGACGACCGTTGCCAGGATGTCCATTCCCTTCTGCCAGGTGAGCCGGCTGACCACGCAGACGATCGGACTGTCGTCGCGGTCAAGGTTGAATCGATCCTCGACGGCGGTCCGGTTGGGGTGCCGCGCCTTCAATGTCCTGGCCGTGTAGTTGGAAACCAGATGCTTGTCGGTTTCAGGGTTCCATATCTCGGTGTCGATGCCGTTGACGATGCCATAGAGATCGACGGACCGCATGTTGATGAGGCCATCGAGCCCCATGCCGAATTCCGGCGAGCGGATCTCCTGCGCATAGGTCGGGCTGACTGTGGTGATGGCCCAGGCGGCCTGCAGGCCAGCCTTGAGGAAACCGACGCCGCCATAATATTCGACGCCGTCGAGCGCCATGGCCGCCGCCGGCAAGCCGAGTTCGCCAAAGATGCCGGCGCCGAACTGGCCCTGGAAAGCGAGATTGTGAACGGTGATCATCGAGGGCGTGCCGACCGCCTTGCCGTAGCGCATATAGGCCAGCGTCATCGCCGATTGCCAGTCATGTGCATGGACGATGTCCGGCAGGTAGCCCGAGACCGCGCCGCCGGCGATGTCGCCGCCAACCTGGCTCAGGGCCGCGAAACGCCGCCAATTGTCCGGCCAGTCGGCGCCGGTGGCATTGCCATAGGGGCCGCCGGGGCGATCGAACAGGTGCGGTGCGTCGAGCACGAACAGGTCGAGCCCGGCGATCTGGACGGCATGGACCGAAGCCTTGCCGCCTTGCAGCAGCGGATAGTGGTGAACGGGTTTCTTCTTCTTGAAGGCATCCATGATCTGCGGATAGCCGGGAACAAGCGTGCGCATCGCCACGCCCTTGCCGGCGAGCGCGATGGGCAACGCGCCGGTCACGTCGGCAAGCCCGCCAGTCTTGATCAGAGGGAATATTTCGGGCGTGACCGACAGGACCTGCATTCACGACAATCCGAGTTTGTCGATCATGGCCTGCGTGACGAGGCAGATGCCCTTTTCGGAAACGCGGAAGCGCTTGGCGTCGAGGACGGGATCCTCGCCGACCACGAGGCCTTCGGGAATCCTGACGCCATGATCGATCACCACGCGCTTCAATCTCGCGCTGCGGCCGACCTGGCAGTCGGGCAGCATGACGACGTCCTCGAGCGTCGAATAGGAGTTGATGCGCGCGCCGGTGAAGATCAGGCTTCGCTTCAGCGAGGCGCCTGAGACGATGCAATCGCCCGAGACCAGCGAGGATACCGCCGAGCCACGGCGGCCATCCTCGTCATGCACGAACTTTGCCGGCGGCTTCAGCTCGGCATAGGTCCAGATCGGCCAGTCGCGGTCGTAGAGGTCGAGCTCGGGCGTGATGTCGGTGAGGTCGATATTGGCTTCCCAATAGGCGTCGACGGTCCCGACATCGCGCCAGTAGGCTTCGTTCTCGGCGGTCGAGCGCACGCAGGATTTGGCGAAGCGATGGGCGATCGCCTTCCCGTGTTCGACGACATAGGGGATGATGTCCTTGCCAAAGTCACGGCTCGAGCCCGGTTCGGCCGCGTCGCGGCGCAGCTGCTCCATCAGGAACTTGGTCTTGAACACGTAGATGCCCATCGACGCCAGGGCAAAATCCGGCTTGTCGGGAATGCCGGGCGGATCGGCGGGTTTCTCGATGAAGGAGATGATGGTGTCCTTCTTGTCGACATGCATGACGCCGAAGCCGGTCGCCTCCATGCGCGGCACTTCGAGGCAGCCGACGGTGACGTCGGCGCCGGCGTCGACATGCTGGCGAAGCATCAGCTCATAATCCATCTTGTAGACGTGATCGCCGGCCAGGATAACCATGTATTCGGGCCCGTAGGCCTCGATGATGTCGATGTTCTGGTAGACGGCATCGGCCGTCCCCTCATACCATTGCGTTTCCGATACGCGTTGGCTGGCCGGCAGGATGTCGAAGCTCTCGTTGCGCTCGGGCCGCAGGAAGTTCCAGCCGCGCTGCAGATGGCGGATCAGCGAGTGCGCCTTGTACTGAGTAGCAACGCCGAGGCGGCGGATACCGGAATTGAGCGCATTGGACAGCGCAAAATCGATGATGCGCGTCTTGCCGCCGAAATAGACCGCGGGCTTGGCGCGCCGGTCGGTCAATTCCTTGAGGCGGCTGCCACGGCCGCCGGCCAGAACATAGGCCATGGCATCGCGCGCCAGCGGCTGGGTCCGTGTTATCTCTGCCATTTTTATCCTCCCAAGTTACGCGCTGCGAGACATCGCTTAGTCCGGAACAAATTCGAGCATGACCGTCGACAGCGGCGGCAACACCATCGTCGCCGAGATGCCTCCTGCTTCCGCCCGAGCCTCGACGGCGCCGCCATTGCCCTTGCCGGAACCGCCATATTCGGTTGCGTCCGTGTTGATGATCTCGCGCCATCTTCCAGCCGTCGGCAACGGCACGCGATAATCGTCGCGCGGCACCGGCGTAAAATTGGCGATGACGGCGACCGGGTTTCCGCCCGGCGCGCTGCGCAGCCAGGCGAAGACAGAGTTGGCGCTGTCGTCGACGATCAGCCAGGAAAAGCCCTCCGGCTCGCAATCGCGCGCATGCAGGGCCGGGCGCGAGCGGTAAAGATAGTTGAGATCGCGCACCGTCTGCCAGACGCCGCGGTGGGGCCCGAAATCCAGCAGGTTCCAGTCGAGCGCGCGCGCCTCGCTCCACTCGCGGCGCTGGGCGAACTCCTGGCCCATGAACAACAGCTTCTTGCCGGGATAGCCCCACATGAAGGCGTAGTAGGCGCGCAATGTTGCGAATTTCTGCCAATCATCGCCGGCCATCTTGCCAAGCAGCGTCCCCTTGCCGTGCACGACCTCGTCATGGGAGAGCGGCAGCACGAAATTCTCTGAGAAGGCGTAGACCAGACCGAAGGTGATGTCGCCATGGTGATGCTTGCGGAAAATCGGCTCCTTGGAGAAATACTCCAGCGTGTCGTGCATGAAGCCCATGTTCCACTTGAAGCCGAAACCCAGCCCGCCCTCATGCACCGGCTGCGAGACTTTTGGCCATGAGGTCGATTCCTCGGCGATCGTCATCACACCCGGATGCTGGCCGTAGACTTCCTTGTTCATCCTCTGGAGGAAGCTGACCGCCTCGAGGTTTTCGCGCCCGCCTTTTTCGTTGGGGATCCATTCGCCGGCCTTTCGCGAATAGTCGAGGTAGAGCATCGAGGCGACGGCATCGACGCGCAAACCGTCGACATGGTATTTCTCGGCCCAGAACAGCGCATTGTTGACCAGGAACGAGACCACCTCGCGCCGGCCGAAATTGTAGATCGCGGTGTTCCAGTCGGGATGGAAGCCCTTGCGCGGGTCGGCATGCTCATAGAGCGCGGTGCCGTCGAAATTGGCCAGGCCGTGCGCATCCACTGGAAAATGCGCTGGCACCCAGTCAAGGATGACGCCGATGCCGGCGCGGTGGGCGCCGTCGACGAACCGGGCAAAACCCTCCGGATCGCCGAAGCGGGCCGACGGCGCGTAGAGGCCCGTCGTCTGGTAACCCCAGGACGGATCATAGGGATGTTCGGAGATCGGCATGAATTCGATATGGGTGAAGCCCGTTTCGACCACATACGGGATCAGCCGGCCGGCAAGCTCGTCCCAAGACAGGAAACTGCCGTCGTCGTGAAGCTGCCAGGAGCCGGCATGGACCTCATAGATCGACACCGCCTCGCGCCTGGGATCGGCATTGCGCCAGTAATGGCGGTGCGCCTCGTCACCCCATTGATGCGCCGGCGGAAGCGCCGTCACCGAAGCGGTGGCCGGGCGCAGTTCCGACTTGAAAGCGAACGGATCGGCCTTCAGCGGCAGCCTCACGCCATCGGGCCCGATGATTTCGTATTTGTATGGCCGTCCGGCGCCGATGTCGGGGATGAACAACTCCCAGATGCCGGTGTCGCGGCGGACGCGCATCGTATGCCTGCGGCCGTCCCATTCGTTGAAGTCGCCGACCACCGAAACGCGCCTTGCATTGGGCGCCCAGACGGCGAAATGGACGCCGGACGCACCCTCGTGGTCGATGAGATGCGCACCAAGCTTGTCGAACAGCCTGAGATGCGAACCTTCGGCGATGTAATAGTCGTCCAGCGGACCAAGCACCGGACCGAACGAATAGGGATCGGTCAGCCACCAGTCACCGCCGGCATTGCGCGCGTGATAGCGCAGCGGCTGACGCTTTCTGAGCGACAGGCTGCCCTCGAAGAAGCCGCCTTCGTCGCGCCTGGAGAGTTCGCCGGCGTTCTTACCGGTCAGCGTGTAGGCAGTGACGAACTCGGCATGAGGGACGAAGCAGCGGGCGACAAAGCCCTTGTTAACCTCGTGCACACCGAGGATCGCGAAAGGATCACCATGCGTGCCGGCGACAATTGCCGCGACATCGCCGGCTGACGCCAGTCCATCCGGCCCGCTTGTCGCAGCGGTCGCGCGCGGCTTCCTCATCAGGCAGTGACCCTCCCCGGACCACGTTGTTCGTGGCCTCATGCAATCATATCAGACGGGCACGTTCCAGATTTCTTTCGCATATTGGCGGATCGTGCGATCGGACGAGAACCAGCCGACGCGGGCGACATTGCGGATTGCCTTGGCGTACCAATCCGGGCTGTCGCGCCAGACGGCATCGACATCGCGCTGGGTTGAGGCGTAGGCATCGAAATCCGCGGCGACCATGAACCAGTCGCTCTGATAGAGGCCGTTCATCAGCTCGCGATAGCGTTCCGGATCGTCAGGCGAAAAGACGCCCGTCGAAACGGCAGCCACGGCCTGCGCCAGTTCGGGAGAGGCTTCGATCACCGATCGCGGATCGTAGCCGTTGCTGCGCCGCTCAGCGACCTCTTCGGTGGTCAGGCCGAAAATGAAAATGTTGTCGTCGCCGACGCATTCCTTGATCTCGACATTGGCGCCGTCGAGCGTGCCGATGGTCAGCGCACCGTTCAGCGCGAATTTCATGTTGCCGGTGCCGGAGGCTTCCATCCCGGCGGTCGATATCTGCTCCGAAAGATCGGCGGCCGGCATCATGATCTCGGCCAGGCTGACATTGTAGTTCGGCACGAACACCACTTTGAGCAAGCCGCGAACGGCCGGATCGCGATTGATGACCTTGGCGACGTCGTTGGCGAGTTTGATGATCAGCTTGGCGTTGTGATAGCTGGGCGCCGCCTTGCCGCCGAAGAACTTGACGCGTGGCATCCAGTTGCGCTCGGGATGGGAGCGGATCTGGTCGTAGAGCGCGACTGTTTCGAGGATGTTCAGGAGCTGGCGCTTGTATTCGTGGATGCGCTTGATCTGGATGTCGAACAGCGCCGAGGGATCGATCCTGATGCCGAGGCGGTCGGCGACGAGATTGGCAAGCTTGGCCTTGTTCGCCCGCTTGACTGCGGCGAACTTGTCGCGGAAGGCGGCGTCGTCAGCAAAGGCATCGAGCTCCTTGATCGCGTCTATATCGTCGAGGAAGCGGTCGCCGATCGCCTCGCGGGTGAGTGCGGTGAGACCGGGATTGCACTGGATCAGCCAGCGCCGCGGCGTGATGCCGTTGGTCTTGTTGTTGATGCGGTCGGGGTAGAGCCGGTGGAGCTCGGCAAACACCGTTTCCTTCATCAACTCGGTGTGAAGGGCAGAGACGCCGTTGATCGAGTGCGAGCCGACAAAGGCCAGATTGCCCATGCGCACCCGACGCTCACCGTTTTCCTGTATCAGCGAGATTTGGCTGATCTGCTCGTCAGAAAACTGGTCGGAGGCGCGCGCCTCCAGCAGCACTTCGGCGTTGATGGCGTAGACGATTTGCATATGGCGCGGCAACAGCCGCTCAAACAGCGGCACCGGCCAGCTTTCGAGCGCTTCGGGAAGCAGCGTATGGTTGGTGTAGCCGAAGGTCCGCTTGGTGATGCTCCAGGCCTGGTCGAAATCCATGCCGTGGACATCCATCAACAGGCGCAGCAGCTCGGCCACCGCAATGGCCGGATGGGTATCGTTCAGATGGATCGCCGCCTTGTCGGGCAGCGACTGCAGGTCGCCATACTGGCTGAGATGACGCTGAATGATGTCCTGCAACGATGCGGTGGAAAAGAAATACTCTTGCCTGAGCCGCAGCTCCTGACCGGCCTTGTGGGAATCAGCAGGGTAAAGGACGCGCGACAAGGCATCGGCCTTGTTGCTTTCGGCGAGCGCACCGATGTGGTCGCCGGCGTTGAACTTGTCGAGCAGTATCGGATCGATCGGCATACCGGACCAGAGCCGCAGCGTGTTGACGCGGTTGGCTCGCCAGCCAACCACCGGCGTATCGTAGGCAACCGCCAGAACATGTTCGATCGGCTTCCAGACGTGGCGCTCAAGCCTGCCGTCGTTCGAGGTGATCGATTCCACCGAGCCGCCGAAACCGACCTCGAATGAGCGTTCGCGCCGCTCGAACTCCCAGGGGTTGCCGTGATCGAGCCAGGTCTCGGGCAGCTCAACCTGCCAGCCGCCATGGATTTCCTGCCGGAACATGCCATTGGCGTAGCGAATGCCATAGCCATGCGCGGGGATGTCGACGGTGGCCATGCTTTCCATGAAGCAGGCGGCGAGCCGGCCGAGACCGCCATTGCCAAGCGCTGCATCTGGTTCGAGGGCGGCGATGAGGTCAAGGTCGACGCCGAGAGACCGCAGCGCTTCGCGCATATTGTCCATCAGGCCGAGATTGGAGAAGGCGTCGCGCATCAGGCGGCCGATGAGGAATTCCAGTGATAGGTAATAGACGCGCTTTTCCTGATGGGCGTAGGCCTCTTGCGTCGCCTGCATCCAATGATCGACGATATGGTCGCGCACGACCTTGATCGAGGCGGTGAGCCAGTCGTATTGCGTCGCGACGCTGGTCCCCTTGCCGAGCCTGTATTTGAGGGCCTTCAAGACTTCGTCGGCAAGCGCCTTGGGATCGGAGTTTTCGAGAATGGGAGCTTCGGTTGTCATCGCGCGCGTCATGCTGCCTCTCGTGCGGTTGCCATGATCATACCGGCTTTCACCATTCCTCCCAGCCCATGCTAGCGCATATTGTTAAGCGTTCAATCGAGTTACATTGCCGCGGAGCAACTTACCCTGCGGCAGTTTAGCAACTTGAAGTGCGTCGCGTTTGGGCGGCCGCTGCGACGCACCTTAAGTTCTAGCCATGTCCATATCGTTCCAAAACCGCTGCGCACCCTCGGTTCGCGCCCGAGGGCATGCTCTTGGGCGACACGTAATTTCTTGTTCGATGCATGTCGTCGTCCCAAAACCGCTGCACGCTTTTGGGCGACATGCATCAGGCCGCCAGTGCCGCCTCCGGCGGAAGCTTCGCTCCGGTCATGAAGGCGACGGCGTCCGACATCGTATATTGCTTGGGATCGATGACACAGAGGCGACGGCCGAGCCGATGGATGTGAATGCGGTCGGCCACCTCGAAGACATGCGGCATGTTGTGCGAGATCAGCACGATGGGCAGGCCGCGCTTCTTCACGTCGAGTATCAGTTCGAGCACGCGGCGGCTTTCCTTGACGCCCAATGCCGCCGTCGGCTCATCCATGATGACCATCTTCGAGCCGAAGGCGGCGGCGCGCGCCACCGCCACGCCCTGGCGTTGGCCCCCTGACAGAGTCTCCACGGCCTGGCTGATGTTCTGGATGGTCATCAGGCCAAGTTCGGTAAGTTTGTCGCGGGCGCGCTTTTCCATTGCCGGGCGGTCGAGCATGCGAAGCCAGTCGCCAAAAAAACCCGGTTTGCGGATCTCGCGACCGAGGAACATGTTGTCGGCAATCGACAGCGCCGGCGACAACGCCAGGTTCTGGTAGACGGTTTCAATGCCGGCTTCGCGGGCCTCGATGGGCGACTTGAAGAGCACCTGCTTGCCGTCCAACTCGATGATGCCCTCGTCCGGGACAACGGCGCCAGAGATCGCCTTGATCAGCGTCGACTTGCCAGCGCCATTGTCGCCGATCACGGCCAGGATTTCTCCCGGATAGAGATCGAAGTCGCAGTTGTTCAGTGCGGTAACGCGGCCGTAGCGCTTGACGAGACCGCGCGCGGTGAGGATGGGCTCCTGGGTCATGGTTACACCGAAACCTTTCTGATCCACTGGTCGATCGCCACGGCGCCGATGATCAGCACGCCGGTGAGCAGCACTTTCCATTGCGGATCGGCCCCCATCATGTTGAGCCCCATCGACACGACGCCGACGATCATCGCGCCGAACAGCGTGCCCAGTATAGAGCCGCGCCCGCCGAAGAGGGAAATGCCGCCGATCACCGTCGCGGTGATCGCCTGCAAATTGTAGTCGGTGACGGCTGCGGATGGCGAGATCGAGCCGTTGCGGCCGATGGAGACCCAGGCCGCGAAAGCGGCGATCAGCCCGGCAAGCGTGTAGACCGAGATCAGCACCTTCTTGGTCTGGATGCCCGACAGCTTCGCCGCCTCCGGATCGTCGCCGACAGCGTAGACATGACGGCCCCATGCCGTGTGATTGAGCACGTACCACAAGAACAGCACCAGCGCGACCATGGCAATGACGCCGAACGTCAGCACCGCCGTGCCGACCTTGAAGTTCAGGCCAAACAGATGCAGCAGCGGCGCCTGGGCGTCGACATCGGCGTCGCGGATCGTCTCATTGGCCGAATAGATGAAATTCGTGGCCATGACGATGTTCCAGGTGCCGAGCGTGACGATGAAGGGCGGCAGCTTCATGTAGGCGACCAGCAGCCCGTTGAGCAGCCCGCAGGCCGCGCCGGCGCCAAGGCCGATCACCACGGCAAGCAAGGTCGGCAGGCCATAGGTGATCGCGCAATTGCCCATGATCACGGCCGAAATCACCATGATCACGCCGATCGACAGGTCGATGCCGGCCGTCAGGATGACCAGCGTCTGCGCGGCTCCTAGAATGCCGACGATGGCGATCTGCTGCAGGATCAGCGTCAGTGTGTAGGACGAAAAGAACCGCCCTCCGATGGTGGCGCCGAAGACAGCGATCGACAGGACCAGCACGATCAGCGGCACTGCAGCCGGAGTGGAGTGCAGGAAATGCTGAATGCGTTTGACGAGCGACGTGCCATGCTCGTCAAACGCAGCAACGCTTGCGTCGCTGTTCGCGAGAGCCTTTTCGAATTCCTGAACCTGAGACATGTTTCCTCCGTGAGGCTTCAGCCACGCGCCGACGCCCGTTCAACCGTTCCCGATCTGCCGCCGGAATTGTTCGCGCTTACGATTTCCGCATCGTCCACCCGAAGCGGCCGGGGATCAAGCCCCTGGCCGCTTCGGTCTGCCGCCTGTCAGACCGGCATCAGCCCCAGCACTTGGCGAGGCCTTCCTTGGTGTCGATGGACTTCACGCCCTCTGCGGGCTTGTCGGTCACGAGATTGACGCCGGTGTCGAAGAAATCCTTGCCTTCGGTCGGCTTGGGCTTCGTCCCGTCCTTGGCGTAAGCGGCGATCGCTTCGATGCCGAGCGCCGCCATCTGCAGCGGATATTGCTGTGAGGTCGCACCGATCACGCCCTCGGCGACCGACTTCACGCCGGGGCAGCCGCCATCGACCGATACGATCAGCACATTGCCTTCGAGACCCACGGCCTTGAGCGCCTGGTAGGCGCCGACGGCTGCCGGCTCGTTGATGGTGTGGATGACGTTGATGCCGGGATCCTTCTGCAGAAGGTTCTCCATCGCCTTGCGGCCGCCTTCCTCGTTGCCGTTGGTGACGTCGTGGCCGACGATACGCGGATCGTCCTCGTCGCCGATCTTGTTGGGGTCCTTCACGTCGATGCCGTAGCCCATCATGAAGCCCTGATCGCGCAAGACGTCGACAGTCGGCTGCGAGGGCGTCAGGTCGAGGAAGCCGATCCTGGCATCCTTCGCCTTGTCGCCGAGCGTCGCTGCGGCCCAAGCACCAATCAGCTTGCCGGCCTCCAGATTGTCGGTCGCAAAGGTCGCGTCGGCGGCGTCGACCGGATCAAGCGGCGTGTCCAGCGCGATCACCAGCAGACCGGCGTCACGTGCCTTCTTCACCGTCGGGACGATGCCCTTGGTGTCCGACGCGGTGATCAGGATGCCCTTGGCGCCGTCGGCGATGCAGCTTTCGATCGCCGCCACCTGGCTTTCGCTGTCGCCGTCGATCTTGCCGGCGTAGGCTTTGAGTTCGACGCCGAGTTCCTTGGCCTTGGCGGTCGCGCCTTCCTTCATCTTGACGAAGAACGGGTTGGTGTCGGTCTTGGTGATCAGGCAAGCGCCGACATCGGCGGCGGACGCAGCCGAGGTGAACGCCATGAGTCCCAGTCCGGCCGCGGCAAAAACGGTGGATCTTAGCAGTGCTGTCTTGGTCACGATTTTCCTCCCAGTGGAACGAGTTCGGATGCCGGCCAACCGGCATCGCATGAGCATCCAGCGACTTCTCCCAGTGTGGACGCTTGCCCCAAAGAGAATACCAGACTGAGGTTTCTGTCAATAATTAAATCACTCTTATTTATTATTGACAGCGTGGCGTCGGTCACCCATTCTGGCCAAAAGCATTGACGGAAACGACGGGAGGAGAAGGGGTGGAGACCGGCATCACAAGGCACGGTTCGCCCGAGGCAGCCAAAAGCCGCATTCACCGCGGCACTAACCAGAGCGGCATGCGGGACCACAATGAGCGGCTGGTGCTGTCGCTGGTGCGTCAGCACGGCAGCCTGGCGAAGTCCGACATCGCGCGCATGACCGGACTTTCGGCCCAGACGGTTTCGGTCATCATGCGCGAGCTCGAGGAGGACAACCTTCTTGTCCGCCAGGCGCCGCTGCGCGGCAAGATCGGCCAACCTTCCATTCCGATGGCGCTCAATCCCGATGGCGCCTATTTCATCGGCCTGAAGATCGGCCGCCGTAGCGCCGAACTCGTGCTGATCGATTTTCTCGGCAATGTGCGCTCGATGCTGCAGCATTCCTACCGCTATCCGGCGCCGCGCGAGACAGTCGAGTTCGTCACCTCCGGCATGAAAACGATGCGCGGCGAACTCACCCCGGCGCAGGACAAGCGCATTGCCGGACTTGGCATCGCCATGCCGTTCGAATTGTGGAGCTGGGCCGATACGGCAGGTGCGCCGCGCGACGTCATGGACGAATGGCGCCACCGAGACATCCGCGCCGACATCCAGGCACAGTGCGAATTCCCGGTCTATCTGCAAAATGACGCCACCTCTGCCTGCGGCGCCGAACTGGTGTTCGGCAAAGCGGGCACGGCACGCGACTTCGTCTATTTCTACATCGGCGCCTTCGCCGGCGGCGGCATCGTGCTGAACGGTCACCTTTTCGGCGGACCGACCGGCAATGCCGGCGCGCTGGGTTCGATGCCGGTGCCTGGACCGGACGGCAAGCCCGCCCAATTGATCGACGTGGCGTCGATCGCCATGCTGGAAAAGGCGCTCAACGCGCGCGGCGTCGAAGCCTCACATCTGTGGACGTCACCGGAGGATTGGGGCGAAATCGGCGTCGAACTCGATGATTGGATCGCCTGCGCCTCGCAGGCGCTCGCCTATGCCATTGTGGCGGCGTCATCGGTTATCGATTTCGAGGCGGCGGTGATCGACGGATGGATGCCGAAGGCCGTGCGGCGCCGGCTCGTCGATGCCGTTATCGATGCAATCGGCAAGATCGACGGTGAAGGCCTGAAGCTTCCGGCCGTGCGCGAGGGGACTGTCGGCATTCATGCACGTGCCCTGGGCGGTGCCAGCCTGCCGCTTTCCGAGCGCTTCCTCATCGGCTCGACCACGATTTCCAGGAGTGCCTGAGCGATGCTGATCGGAATACCGGCGCTGCTCGGTCCACAGCTGCTGGCGACGTTGCGTGCCATGGGTCATGGCGACGAGATCGCCCTTGTCGACGGGAACTACCCGGCGCAGGAACAGGCACACCGGCTCATCCGCGCCGACGGTCATCATCTTGTTCCGATGCTCGACGCCATCCTCAGCGTATTGCCTGTCGATGACGCCGTGCCGGAGGCGCTGTTTCGCGCCTCGGTCAAAGGCGATCCCCTGCTTGCCGATGCCGTTCATCACGAAATGGAGGCGATCTGCGCCAGGCGTGCTCCGGGCCGCAAGGTGGTTGCGCTTGCCGGCGCCGACTTCTATCAACGGGTCAGGTCCGCGCACGCGATCGTCGCGACGAGCGAGCCGCGGCTCTACGCCAACATCATCATCCGCAAGGGTGTGATCTATCCGCCGGAGACCAGGAAATCATGATCCTCTGTTGCGGCGAAGCCCTGATCGACATGCTGCCACGCACCACGACTGAGGGCGAGCCGGCCTTTGCCCCCTATGTCGGCGGCGCGGTGTTCAACACGGCAATAGCGCTCGGCCGGCTGGGAGCGCCCGCCGGTTTCTTTTCCGGCCTGTCGACGGATCTGTTCGGCAGCCAGTTCAAGGACTCGCTGAGGGCGAGCCAAGTCAGTTCCACCTATGCGCACACATCGCCCCGGCCGACCACGCTCGCCTTCGTGCGGCTGGACAACGGCCAGGCGACCTACACGTTCTACGATGAAAACACAGCCGGACGGATGCTGACCATCGACGATCTGCCGAAACTCGGCAGCGAGATCGAAGCCATGCTGTTCGGCGCCATCAGCCTGATCTCGGAGCCGGCCGGATCAGCTTATGAGGAATTCATGCGGCGCGAGCACAGTCGCCGCGTCATGATGCTCGACCCCAACATCCGACCGAATTTCATACCGGACAAGGCCAAGCATCTCAGGCGCATCCGCTCGATGATGGCCATGGCCGACATCGTAAAACTGTCGGACGAGGACCTCAACTGGTTCGGCGAAGCCGGCTCGCACGAGGACGTCGTCCGCAGCTGGCTGGAGCGCGGCCCGACGCTGATCGTCGTTACCCATGGCAGCGAAGGCGCCATCGGCTACACCAGGGATCACAAGGTCACGGTCGTGCCAGACAAGGTCGAGGTGGTCGATACGGTCGGCGCCGGCGACACGTTCAACGCCGGCATCCTGGCCTCGCTGCACGAGCAAGGCCTGCTGTCGAAGGAGGCTATCGCCAATTTGTCGGAAGACGCCATCTACAAGGCGCTGGCGCTCGGCGCCAAGGCTGCGGCGGTAACCGTGTCGCGGGCCGGCGCCAATCCGCCCTGGCGGCATGAAATCGCCTGATTGGACGGCGATGCGCTGAAGATGCGCTAAACATCGATCACTTTATGTTTCGCCCAGCCGAGCGCGTGCGGCACGAAGGCCGTGTCGTGCGCAACAAAGCCCCGGATTTCCGGCGTCTGATGGGACCTGTCGGACTGAGAGGTAACAGGCTGCGACATTTGAGCAATTCGTCGACTGGTCCGTGCAGCTTTCTCGGCCGCGCCAAGTCTGATACCAGCGGCCGGTTATCTGGCTAGTCCCGTTTTGAGGCTGACATGCAGTTCATCGATCTTGGCGCGCAGCGCGAACGAATCCGCGACAGGCTGAAAGCTGCCATCGACCGCGTCGTCGACGAGGGGCGCTATATTCTCGGACCTGAGGTCACCGAATTCGAAAACAAGCTCGCCGCCTATATCGGCACCAAGCATGTTGTCGCCTGCGCCAACGGCACCGACGCACTGCTGCTGCCGCTGTTTGCAGCCGGCATCGGTCCAGGTGACGCGGTGTTCGTGCCGAGCTTTACCTTCGCCGCCACGGCGGAAGTGGTGGCGCTGGCCAAGGCCGAGCCGGTTTTCGTCGATGTCGATCCGCAAACCTACAATATCGACATCGCCAGCCTCGAAGCCGCCATCGCCATGATCAAGGCGGAAGGCCGGCTGAAGCCAAGGGCGATCATCCCCGTCGACCTGTTCGGGCTCGCCGCCGACTACGAGGCGATCATGGCCATCGCCAACCGCGAAGGGCTGATGGTGATCGAAGATGCCGCCCAGGCGATCGGCGGCTCGAGCGACGGCAAGATGCTGGGTTCGTTCGGCGCGGTCGGCTCGACCAGCTTCTACCCGGCAAAGCCGCTCGGCTGCTATGGCGACGGCGGCGCGATGTTCACCAATGACGATGCGCTGGCCGAACAGCTCCGCTCGTTCGCCTTCCACGGCAAGGGCGAAACCCAATATGACAATGTCCGCGTCGGCATCAATTCGCGGCTCGACACGCTGCAGGCGGCGATCCTGATCGAGAAGCTGGCCATTCTCGAAGAGGAGATGGTTGCCCGGCAAGCGGTCGCCAAACGGTATGCCGAAGGCCTCGGCGATATCGTCAAGGCGGCGCGCAACCTGGACGGCGGCCGTTCGGCCTGGGCGCAATATGCCATCGAGACGCCGAAGCGCGACGGGCTGAAGGCGCATCTCGGGGAAAAAGGCATCCCGTCGGTGATCTATTATGTGAAGCCGCTGCACAGCCAGATCGCCTACCGCGACTATCCGCGTACGCCGACAGGCCTTGCCGTTTCGGAGGAGTTGCCGAAGCGCATCCTCTGCCTGCCCATGCATCCCTATCTGAGCGAGGCCGACCAGGACCGGATCATCGAGACGATCCGCAACTATATCGGCTCGAACTCGGCGCGAATCGCCGCCGCGTAGAGCCACGCGCGAGCACCGGTATACCCTCCAGCAATACGCCGATTTGGTATCGCGCGTAAGAGAGCGTCGAAGCGGGAAAGAAGACAATGACGGCCATCTGGTTTCCGCGAGTTCGGCCACCAGGTCCCTTCCGGGATATCAGATCTTGACACCCACAGTCGCGACATCGGTAAGCGCAAATCCCGCATCTATGGTCAGGATCGGCGCCTGGTGGGATTTCGCAGTGGCGTAATGGAAGCAGTCGGCAAGATTGAGCGCACTATTCCGCTCAGCGTCCGGATAGCGGTGCCGTCCATAGCGATCGAAGGCTTGCAGCGCGGCGGTCAACTCACGGCTCGAAATCGCCATAACCTGGACCCCAGCCGCTTCAAGGAACTCCTGCACCCGTGCTTCAGCTTCTGGCATGGGAATCCGCTTTTTGCGAAACAGCCCAACTGTCGCCTCCCATGCAGCAACGACCGATGTGATCGGCCGCGGCGAGCGCGTGGCATCGAGCGCCGCCGCAAGGTCCTCGGCCTCAGGCTCCTCCGTCATGATGGCGATGATTGCAGACGCATCGACGAACATCAGTAGTCACCACTGAGGTCATCGAAAAATGCCCTGTCCGCCGCAAGGCCGGTGTCCGGATAGGCCGCGATCTTCGCGCGCAAAGGCTTCAGCCGCTCCCAAAGAGGGATCGCCTCTTCGGCGCGGCGCAATTCGTTCTCCAGGGCCAGCTTCACGGCAGCCGTCTTGTTCAAGCGCGTGCGCGCTGCCAGCTTTTCGGCAAGCGCGTTTACCTCTTCACTGCGAATGTTGAGCGGCATTAGCCAATTCTCCTGTGTAGACGTAAATATAACAACGCCAACACGCGATGGCAACTGTCCATCAGGAGAGCATAAGGTTTTGTGGGAGCGCTTCCGTCATTGTCGAGGACGCGCTCGCATGGCGTCAGGTTGGCCCGGCCCCCTTGCCGCTGGCGATGAAATGCGGATTGGCAAAATCCACGTCATCGCTCTGGTCGCGCTTGCCGTAGGCCAGCGGCTGACCGTCGAGCGTGCGCGTTATCCCGCCTGCCGCGCGCAGCACCGCATCGCCAGCCGCGGTGTCCCATTCCATGGTGCGGCCGAAGCGCGGATAGACGTCGGCCTCGGCGCCGGCGACAAGACAGAATTTCAGCGACGAGCCGATCGAGACGATCTCGGCAGCGCCCACCGTGCGGATATAGGCTTCGGTCTCCGGCGTATTGTGGGACCGGCTGGCGACGATGGTCAGAGGCGCCACACCCGTCCTCGCCGAAATCGGCCGACGGCCGATGATCTGGTAGTCGCCATTGACTTCGATTGCTTCCGCGCTGCCCGGCCGGCCGGAAAAGAAGCGTCCGGTGCATGGCGCAAAGACGACACCGATCTCCGGCACGCCGTGGCGAACGAGCGCGATGTTGACGGTGAAGTCGGTCCTGCGGTTGACGAATTCCTTGGTGCCGTCGAGCGGATCCACCAGGAAGAAGGCGTCGTCGAGGTCGGGCGGCACGATGCCGGCCGATGCCTCTTCCTCAGCCACGCAGGGGATATCGGGGAACGCCGCGCGCAGCCCGGCGAGAATGATCTTTTCGCTCTCGCGATCGGCTTCGGTCACCGGCGAGCTGTCTGATTTCTGATCGACCGCGCAGCCGGCATCGAAAACGCGCATCACCTCTCGCCCGGCCGCCAAGGCAAGGCGCTCGAACACACCGAGCATCACTTCGTCGTCAGATGCCGCCGCCGCTATCGTATTGGTTTTCGGCAATGTCGCGCTCGTTCAGCCAGAGTTCCAGGGCCTCTACCATCTCCTCGGCAGACTTGCCGAGTGTCTTGAGATGGATTTCGGGGTTTTCCGGGGCTTCATACGGTGAATCGACGCCGGTGAAATTCTTGATTTCGCCATTCAATGCCCGCGCATAGAGGCCCTTCGGATCGCGTCTGGCGCATTCCTCAAAAGGTGTGTCGACAAACACCTCGACGAATTCACCGTTGGCCATCAATTCCCTGGCCATGCGCCGCTCGGCGCTGAATGGCGAAATGAAGGAAACAATGACGATGAGCCCGGCATCGGCCATCAGGCGCGCCACTTCCGCAACGCGGCGGATGTTTTCGACCCGATCGGCGTCGGTGAAGCCAAGATCGCGGTTGAGGCCGTGGCGGACATTATCGCCATCCAGGATGTAGGTATGGCGGCCGGTGGCGAACAGCTTCTTGTCGAAAAGATTGGCAATGGTCGACTTGCCCGAGCCCGAGAGCCCGGTGAACCAGAACACTGCGGGCCGCTGGTTCTTCAGATCGGCGCGGCCGTGCTTGCCGACATCGAGCGATTGCCAGTGGATGTTTTCGGCGCGGCGCAGCGAATGCAGGATCATGCCGGCGCCGACCGTGGCGTTGGTGATGCGGTCGATCAGAATGAAGGCGCCGGTCGTGCGGTTCTCGGCGAACGTATCGAAGGCGATCGGCGCCCGCGTCGAGATGTTGCAAATGCCGACCTCGTTCATTTCGAGCGACTTGGCCGCCTCATGAGCAAAGTCGTTGACGTTGACGCGGTATTTCAGGTCGGTGACTGTGGCGCTGGTCTGGTCGGTCTCGGTCCGCAGGATATAGGAGCGGCCCGGCAGCAGCGCGTGCTCATCGAACCAGACGATGTTGGCGACGAACTGATCGGCGACCTGCGGCCGCGCCGACGGTGACACCAGCATATTGCCGCGCGAAACCTCTACCTCGTCGTCGAGGACAAGAGTGATGGCCTGGCCGGCCACCGCTTGGCTCAGATCGCCGCCATGCGAGACGATGCGCCTGACATGAGAAGACTTGCCGGATTTGGCGACAACGACCTCGTCGCCTGGTGAGACGGAGCCGGACGCAATCGTGCCGGCAAAACCGCGAAAATCGAGATTGGGGCGGTTCACATACTGCACCGGAAAGCGGAACGGCAGTTCGACAGCGGCTTCATCGACCGACACGGTTTCCAGGTGCTCGATCAGCGTCGGCCCGGAATACCATTCCGTCTTGTCCGAGCGGCTGGTGACATTGTCGCCGTAACGGGCAGACATCGGGATGGGCACGATCGTCTCGAAGCCAAGCTTGTGCGAAAATTGCCGATAGTCCTCGATGATCCGTTCGAACACGGCCTTGTCGAAGCCGACGAGATCGATCTTGTTGACGGCCAGCACGATGTGCCGGATGCCCAGCAGCGAGGCGATGATCGAGTGGCGCCTGGTCTGGCGCAGCACGCCCTGCCGGGCGTCGATCAGCACGATGGCCAGATCGGCGGTCGACGCGCCCGTCGCCATGTTGCGCGTGTATTGTTCGTGGCCGGGCGTGTCGGCAACGACGAACTTGCGTTTCGGCGTGGCGAAAAAGCGATAGGCGACATCGATGGTGATGCCCTGCTCGCGCTCGGCCTCGAGCCCATCGACCAGCAGGGCAAAATCGACGTCGTCGCCCGTCGTCCCGTGCTTGCGCGAATCACGCTCGAGTGCAGCAAGCTGGTCCTCGAAAATCTGCTTGGTGTCCGAAAGCAGGCGCCCGATCAGCGTCGACTTGCCGTCGTCCACGGAACCGCAGGTCAGGAAGCGCAGCAGCGATTTTTGTTCCTGCACCGCCAGATAGTCGCGAATGCCGTCAGTGGGGGCGAGGCTCTCGGCCGTGATGTGGCGCATGCTCAGAAATACCCCTCGCGCTTCTTCTTTTCCATCGAGCCGGCTTCATCACGGTCGATCAGGCGGCCCTGCCGTTCGGAGGTGCGCGCCGTGAGCATTTCGCCAACAATGGCCTCCAGCGTGTCGGCGTCCGATTCGATCGCGCCGGTCAGCGGATAGCAGCCGAGCGTGCGGAACCGCACCACCCGGTTCTCAACCATCTCGCCGGGACGCAACTCCATGCGGTCGTCATCCTTCAGAATGAGCATGCCGTCGCGTTCGACGACCGGTCGCTCCTTGGCGAAATAGAGCGGCACGATCGGGATGTCTTCCTGCAGAATGTACTGCCAGATATCGAGTTCGGTCCAGTTCGACAACGGAAAGACCCGGATCGATTCACCGGTCGCGATGCGGGTGTTGAATATCTTCCACATCTCCGGCCGCTGGTTCTTCGGATCCCAGACGTGCTGGGCGTTGCGGAAGGAGAATATCCGCTCCTTGGCGCGCGATTTTTCCTCGTCGCGCCGCGCCCCGCCGAAGGCTGCATCGAAGCCGTATTTGTCGAGCGCCTGTCGCAGCGCCACGGTCTTCATCACATGCGTATGGGTGTTCGAGCCATGGTCGAACGGATTGATATTGTCGCGCACACCATCCACGTTGACATGGACCAGGAGGTCGAAGCCGAGCTTTTGCGCCATCTGATCGCGAAAGGCGATCATCTCGCGGAATTTCCAGGTCGTGTCGACGTGCAGAAAGGGAAAGGGCGGCTTGGCCGGATAAAACGCCTTCATCGCAAGATGCATCAGCACGGAGGAATCCTTGCCGACCGAATAGAGCATGACCGGCTTGGCGAAGGTCGCCGCCACCTCGCGAAAGATATGGATGGATTCGGCTTCAAGCCGCTGCAGATGCGTTAGCGCGATGTTCATGGACTTTAAGCGTTCTCTCGTGCCGCCCGGATCTGCATCGATGCATCAGGCGCATTTTTTCAGCAGCCCGGTTCAAGCTTCACTTCTGGACGATGTTCTTTTCGTGCAGGCGTTCTAGCAGATTGCCATTATCTATAACAATGCAAGACAGGCCTGCGCTGGAGTGGTTCGAGAATGAATTTTCCACGCAGGGACCAGAACCCGGAAATTCCTGCCCTGATCGCAGAGGCCGTCACCAGGAGGCGCTAGGACAGCGTTCCGATCGGAACAAGTAATTTGTCACCGTTGTGGTCGATCTCGATCAATTCACTCTTCTGGGCCGAACGGGCTGCAAATCCTTTGTGGAAGATGATGGCGTTCATAAAGGCAAACGTCATTGCAAGCGCCTCGGTCCGCAATGGATAATCGACGAGTGAATGAATGAGAAGAAACGACACGGAGAGAAACGCCGCCTTTTGAAGGGGATCGCGGCGAACTTTGGTAAGCGCCGTAAAAAGCATCACGAAATAAAGCGCCATCCACAGAACAGCAAGAGCTCCGCCTTCGAAAGCTATTTCAAGATACTCATTGTGAGCATGATTTACATATTGCTTGAAAATCATCCCTTCCTTTTCATATATCTGGTAGGCCTTTTGAAAATTTCCAAACCCAACGCCGGTTGCCCAATTCTCGTTGATCCCCTCAATGGTGGTGCGAGCAAACTCTCCTCGCCCGAAAGCCGGGTCAATCGCGTCGGCATCGATCTTTGTCCATGCGCCTATCGAATAGGCCGAAAGTCCTATGAAAACTGCAAGTATGCCGAGCCCACTCATCCTGGAACGGGCTGAAAGAAAGACTATGGACAGGACGGTGATCGCTAATCCGATCAGAACGCCGGCACGCGAACCGGCGGCCAAAAGGAGTAGCAAAAGCGTGGCCAGCCCGAGTGATCCGGACAAAAGATGTCCTCGGAACAGACCATAATAAACGACAAAGGGGATGGAAACAAAAAGTAAAGCTGCAAAATGATTCTGGTTGGCAAAAAGCCCGGCATTGATCGTGAACGGCAACAATCCCTCTATGGCGATGTCATCCGAGAGCGAATATTGAATCGCCCCTGCCAGGCCGTTGCAGATAACGCCCATAAAAAAGAACGGCAGAAGTGCATGGACCTGCTCGACGCGCAAACGCAATACGCTCAAAAAAAACGCCGCCAACGCCACCAGATACAACAGACATTCGATCGTCCGTCCGACGCCGACACTGACGAAACGAAATCGGGTTTCTCCAACCAGCCCGGAATCTGCGAGCAACAGCTCCGGCCGCAATCCGCTGAATATCGCCGCAGGCAGCGGGATGATTTGCAAAACCAGCAGCGCCACAGCGAAGATAAGCAGCCACAGAACAGGATGGGGGATCCTTTGGCTAGAGGCCTGGGAAAAGACCGCCGCTGCCGAGACGATTGCCGCAACCTCAATCAGCGTGTCCGTGTAAAGGCCGCTCGCAGTGCCACCGCCGATCAGCAGCGCTATAAACAGAACCGATCCGAGGAGATATTTATCCCATTCCGATGGCCGGTCGCTCAAGATGGAAGTCTCTCGATGCTCAATTTGTGCATTTCCAGCATGCCGACATATCGAAAGCGCCAGCTCTGGGCAATGGCGGCAGTTTCCAAGCTTAACCATTGCATGGGACACCCAGCCGGTCCAACCGAAAAAGTCTGGCTCAGGGCCTGACGATTGTATGTACCCTCGGGAATATTGAACCGCGCTATTTCGCCGGCCAGCCCCACGCACCTGATCGTCCAAAACAATTCCTTCGGAAGCTTCAGGTTTCTTGCAGAAGCAAGCAAGGAAATTTTGTACGAACCAGGGGGCAGTTCAATATACTGCGAAAGAGCTGTATTCCTAACCGGCGTATTCAGGAATCGGACCGTCGCCCCACCCTCGCCTTCGATGGAACCGTTCGATGTTGAAAACGCAACTTCCAGGCCCGACTGATCGTGGATTTGCCAATCGAAAGGCTTGCCGCTCCGCACCGGTTCAAAGGTACTGTTGAAAACATACCCGCCCAATTTCCGTTCCTGATCGGACAGGCTGAAAAGGAACAACCGATACGCCCGTTCATATTCCTTTTGACCAATGTACCCTTTGATCACAGCGGACACTTCGCTCGAGATTGGTGGCGCATCTGATCCAGTCAAATCGAGCAGCAGCCGATTTGCGAAATCGAGTCCGTCGGGGGTTTTGCCGAGAGCCGCGAACAGATTGGCTCTCCAGGGCGCCGCGGCCCTGATGGCTGCCATCACAGCGTGGTATCCATCGGGGTTCGAGAGGATTGTCGGCAGCCCCTCGGCGATCGCGGGAAATTGATCTGGCCATCGCCGCAGCAAAATATCGATCTCGCCGACAGCCCCGGACAGATCGGCTGTTTCGATCGAGCGGCCTATCGACCTCTGGAGCGCGTGGATCTCGGTCTTCGATAATTTTCGAGCTTGATCGAAAAATTCATAGGCTTGGTCTTTTGCGCCCTGTCGGAACTTGATCTCGCCGATCAGGCTGTAGAGACGTGCGTCCGCAAGGTCAAAACGAAGCGCGCTTTCGGCCTGGGCAAGCAATGCGTCGAGATCTGGAGCATTGCTTGTATCGTTCAGGTCGTCGGTAATCTCGCCTATCAAGGCATTGACGTTCAACGGATCCAGCGCGAGGGAAACGGTTGGCGTTTCGGTTTCAAGAAACCGACTTAGCCCGATCGACGAAGCCGCCAATGCTAGAACGGATGCGACGAACCAAACGCCGGAACGCCGGAGATTTTGCATAAGCGGGCTGGCCTGCTCCGTCATCGACTTTGCCCTCAATTTTCGGGGTGCCGTAGTCGTAATACTGGTAGTTCATATATTTGTAGGCGTAGTTGTAATCGAACTTGTTCACTGCAAACTTCGACATCGCGGCTCCGACCACATTCGCGCCGGCTGCTCGCAGGCGCTTCAACGCCGTCTTCGCCGACTTGCGCGTCACCTGCTTGGTAGAGACGACCATCAATGTGCCCTCGGCAAGCCGGCTGAGGATAGGCGCATCTGAAAGTCCGACGATCGGTGGGGCATCGATTATGACAAGATCGAAGCGCTTGCCGAGATTGGTAAGGATCAGCGCCATCTTCGGCGAAGAAAGCAGGTCGGCGGGGTTCGGCGGAATCGTTCCGGAAGTCAGAACGGTCACATTGGGGTATTTCGTCGCCCTGAAGATGCTTGCCAGATCCTCTTTGCGGACGGTGTTCGTCAGCAGATTGCTCAGTCCGATCGTGTTGTCGAGGCCAAACAACCGGTGAAGATTGGGCTTTCGCAGATCGCCGTCGACAATGAGAACCCTTGCACCGAGCGCGGCAAAATCCTGCCCGAGCTTGAACGACGTGGTCGACTTGCCTTCCGAGGGTTCCGAACTCGTGACCAGCAGCGATCGCGGCGCACCTTCGGCGCCGGAGAACTGCAATGACGTTCGAAGCGAACGGTAGGCTTCGGACAGTCCTGATTTCTGATCGGTGATGCTCGCTATGAGTTCCCGATCATCGACAAGCGGCAAGATGCCGAGCATCGCCAATCCGAGTTCCTTTTCGACCTGCTCAGGATTGGTGAAAGTGTTGTTCAACAACTCAACAATATAGATAATTGATGCGCCCAGAGCCGAAAAAAGAACCAGAGTGGTCGCAAGATTGATGATCAGGCGGGGAGAATAAGGGCTATTGGGCGGCGTGGCGAAATCGACGATCGCGGCACTTTGTGTCTTGAGCTCCGAGCTCACGCCAACCTCGTTCAGCTTGGCAATAAGACTGTCATACTGGGAGCGGTTTGAATCAACTTCTCGTTTCAAGATTGTGTACTTGATATTTTTATCGTTGAAGATGACCTGCTGCATCTCCATCTCGGCAAGCTTTGACTTGAGGTCGGCCTCTTTGTTCTGGGCCTCCTGGTATTTCTGACGCAGCGAGTCAGTTATAGTCAAAACGCCGTTGTCATAAAGTCGTTGCAGCTCCTTGATCTGCGCCTGGAGCTGCTGCATCTCTGGGAAGCCAGGCTTCAATATGCCCAACTTCTGCTGATACTGGCTGGTCAAATCCGACAGCTTTTCGGTGATCCTCTGCAGACCTTCGCTGTCCAGGACGGGCCCGAGGCTCGCCGCGCGACCTTTGTCTATCTGGTCCACCATCCGTCCGGCGTCGAGACGTTCCTGGATTGCTGTCGCGAGCGCGGTGTTCAGACTCTCGATATTCGACCCTATCAACGATTTCTCGTCGCCGGTTATCGTGATGCCTACATCCTTTGCGTAAGCGACGAGTTCCTCCTCGGACTTCTGCAGCTTTTGCTTTACCTGCAAAACCTGTTCCTGGATGAACTGCCGTGCCAGGTCTGAGGTTTCGCTGGTCTGATCGAGGCGCTGGTCGATAAAACTTTGCGCGACCTGGTTGGCTATATCACTTGCATATTTCGGTTTCTGGTCGGCAAACGTAATCGACAGCAGGCTTGTATTTTCGACCAGACTGACCTTGAGGTCATCTTGAACGCGACCGATCGCAATTTCTTCACGTTCTTCCGGGGTTGTTTCTTCAATGGCAGGCGATTTGGAAATTCCGAAGGCGCGATAGAAAATATTGCTAAGTGAGAAGTTCGGGGTCGGAAACAGGAAATCCGGCTTTTCGCTAAGCCCTAATTGGAACACCACGCGCTGCGCCAAAGCCCGGCTTTTCAGCTTTTCCCGGGCGGTTTCAAAGACCCAGTAGTCGTTGGATTCAGAAACCGCCTCAATGTCCTGAAAGACCTTGGCCGAAGGAACCAGCACTTCCAATTGCGCTGTTGCCCGGTACTTTGGCGTCTTCATCATGGTAACGACGATGCCGGCGACAAGCCCGCCCGCTATCATCATGACGATCAGCCACCGATACTGGACAGCGTAAAAAACCAATTTGAGTGGATTAAAGCCCTCGTCCTGCTCGGCGTAATCGCGACCATACGGGCTATAGTTTTGCGCACCGTCATAATACAGGTCGGCAGACAAGGCTTGGCCATGCCCTGGGCCTGCAATTTGATGTTGTCTGTTACGGTCGAGCATTGCGTGACAACCTTCGGTTTGTCTCTGGGCTTAATTTTGAACGGCCATGATTTACAATCCGGGGACTACGGCAAGTCTCGCTGCGCTTGATGCAAGTCCGAGAGCATCCTTGAGATTGTTCATCGCAATTTTCGATTTCGAGGCGAAGACGACAATCTTGTCGCCGCCATAAATGCGTGGATTGCGGCTCTTGCCGGCGCGAATCTGTTCCACATCGTAATTTGCGACCAAGGTGTTTGGGCCGATATTGCGGTAGACAAACACTTTTTTTGCATCGCCTACGGCATTGAACCCTCCGGCAAGGGCGACCGCGTCGATGAGGGAAGAATTGCTCGACACCGGAAAAATACCGGCCCTGGTGACTTCGCCATCGACGGTAACGCGCTGTCCGATCGATTCCTTGATATAGACCGACACATCGGGCGACTGCAAATAGTTGGCGCCGTAGGCCGTTTCGATTTCCTGCTCAAGCTGACGGACGGTCTTCCCTGCCGCGGTGACGGTCCCGATAAGTGGAAGCGAAATTTGCCCGCCGGCGTCGACTTGAACGGTTCTGTTGAGATTGTCGACCTGGAACACATTCACCTCGAGCACATCGTTCGGCGACAAAGGCTGCTCGTTGCCGTTCTGGGTGTTCTGCGGCGCAGGCAGTTCCTTTACGACCTGCAGGGCACCGCCGCCCGAGAGCGGCGCTGACGATGACGTCAGTTGCAGCGCATCGACGGCAGCCGGCGAAGACGATGTCGACGACGTGCTCGTGCAGGCAGACATAGAGAGCAAAGCAAGCAAGACACATATCGTGCGGCTTTTCGCGAAATGAAAAACGTCCATTACGCTGTCCCACCCTTCAACAAGCGACCCAATCCTGCAAGGCGAGCGGCGTTGCCGGGGCTTGGCTTTTTCGAGCGTGCCTTTCCGACCGGATCGAGCGGCCGGTTCGCCAATATTTCGCCTGGACGTTTCACCACCATGTTGCGGGCCTCATCTTCCCCACATCGCTTCGCCGCCGCGGCGACGGCCTGCGAAAGCCCAGGCGGTCGGCGGGTAGCGCCATGGGTGTCCGATGCGATAATATCTACCCTGCCCTCGTCAATCAGCTTTTCCGAATAGTAAAGTGCCGTGCGTCCAAAAGCACCAACAATCGAGTCTGCCGTAAGCTGAACAAGGCAGCCGATTGCATTCAACCTCTCGACAATATCGTAATTTGCTTTGATCCAGGTTAACCGCTCAGGATGGGTAAGAATCGGAATGAACCCGGCGTTTATGAGGCGCAGAGCCAGATCTTCCAGCCTTGGCGGTAGAACGTGATGCGGCGGTTCGAATAGAAAATAACGCGATCTGTTCAAGGTCGGCACGCTACCTAGCGCCAATTGCTCCGGAAGATCCGGCGCTATATGCACGTCGGCGCCAACATAAAGAGCAAGCGGTATCGCCGCGCGGCGTAGCGCCTGCTCCAACTCTTGAACCGCTCGGGCAATATTTGCCGATCCGTTTTCATACATGCCTGGCACGATATGCGGCGTACACGCCATATGGGTCGTTCCATCGGCCACCGCCAGCCGCGCCATTTCCAGCGATTCAGCAAGACTGGGCGAGCCGTCATCAAGACCGGGCAAGATGTGGGAATGCAGGTCGATCATAGGCGTTTGTGGCCGCACTGAAGCAACGTGACGACTTCTCCCAAATAAAAGGTAAATGCGCCACCCGCACGATGGCGAATGACGCATTCATCAAGTCCATGCAATGCGGTAGATTCAAGCTATTCGCTGACAGCGAGCGGTACGGTGAATGAATTCCATCACCATCCCCAGCTCCAGCCAGTGAAGGCACTGCGGCACCGGCAATACAACAGAGGCAGACACACGCCCTGCCATATTGTCTACTGGGCGACTTAAGGGCTGACAGGGCCGCCGTCGCCATCATCCTGCGTTGCAGCAAGGATACCAGCCGTGCCAGCCATGCCGCCAAAAAGAAAGAGCGGAAGGCGGGAGTTGGCGGTTGAGCCCGGGGGAATCTGACCGGTATGCTCGGAGCTGACGGCGGCAGCCGTCTGCTCGGAGCCCACAACTTTCAGGCAGATATTGTTCTCGATACGGGAAATGTCGAGGCTTGAATTCGCCGGCACATCCAGGTTGCAGCTACCGACATTAACAGAGGCCGCGCCCTTGGCACCAACCACTATGCGGCTGCCGAAATCCAGCGCATTTCCCGCTTTTGCCGGGCCATAGCCCGCCGCTTGCGAAACCATTACGTCGCCATTGGCGTGCCCTATGGAACCAATCGAATTCGCCGCTCCCTGATAGGGTGTCGTGCAGGTGCAAGACGCGTCCTGAGCGAAAGACGAAACCGGGCCGAAACCGATCGAGGCGACAAATCCGGCCAACGCAACTTTTACAGTGAGGTTCATTCGTTTCGATCCTTTTTGTCCCGCCGCACCTCGGCCCCGCCCAGGCACCAAGGTATTGAACAAGCGGGTAACAGCTTTTTGCGTTGATTCCAACCTGCTGCGCTTATGCGAGATGATGTTTTGGGTTCTCATGTGTTTCATTGGACACACTCGCTTGCCGAATTTGAATCTACCATTTTTCGTGCCGGCCCTCTGTGGAAATTGTCGGAAAGGCAAGTTTATTTCGTGGCGTTTGAGGGTTATCGCGCCGATGCTTTGGTACAGGGGCCGATGCTTTGGTACAGGGATTGTGGTCGACTCTGTTTGACGTGGGGCTTATCGCACATTCTGTCTTTCGTTTTATGACAGGCAGTTGGCGAGAACTACGAACCTGATAAGCAAGATTTGTAGGTCGAACCTGCCTGCGCCGGCTGTCCGCACAAGATGCCATTCTCGGCAAGTCTGGCGGCCAAATCCGTGCCATCGGATGTGAGGCACTGCACAACGATGGCATCACCAAACTTTGAGGCGACATTGCCGTCGCAAGGCGTCCCCATGCCGACCGGCTTGCAGGTCAGGGCGAGCCCCTGGTAGTCCCGGCGCGCTGTGTCCGTTACCATGGCACGTAGAGATTGAGGCTTGGTAAACGCCACTCCGCATAGGACAATTTTGCGGTTGCCGACGCGAAGATCATCGATCGCCTGGATGAAAAGCTTGCCGTCAAACGGCTCGATCGCCGCTTGCGGCTTTGGCGGCTGGGGACGACGAGGCGTCCCTTTTTCCACGATGATGGCAAAGAAGCCAACCGCAAACGCCAGGGCAAGGAGTGCCAGCAAGCTTATTTTCTTGAACGACAAAAAACCTCACTCCCGGCCAGGCACGCCGACTCACCGCCGCCTGGCATCCATTTCAATCGAAGACATTCCGTCAACTGCCCAATCGAGCTTCGTCGATGGTGCTGTCGAGATATTGGGTCAGCGCACAGACCAGATGGTAGAAGATGCTTGCCGGCACATCGGTCGCCAGCGAGCGGCCGCGCTCGTCGATCCGGTCTATCCACAGGCCGAGCGGCGCCGGATTGATGTGCCAACGGAACAGGCGGCCGACACGCGCTTCGATCTCGGGCTTGAGGTCGGGTCCGCCCGAACCGTCCAGTGCAATCGCCGCCTTGATTGCTTCGGCCTGCGGCCAACTGCGCGAGACACGATCGAGCGGCAGGCCTTGCCGCGAGACGGCGCTATAGGCGAGGCCGGTGGCGCGATTCAGGCCGCTGGCGATGGCCGAGGCATAGAGCTTTCTGGCAAAGCCGGTCAGGTCGCTCTGGCCGCTGCGCCCGGCGAAGTCGACCAGCAGCGACGCCCATTCGAAATGGTGGCCAGGTTCCGTCCAGGCACCTTTCTCGCCCTCCGCCGGCCTCCACTCGGCATCGAAATATTCGCCCAGCGTCCAGCTTTCCGGATCGAAGAAATGGCTGCGAAACAGATCGACGATGCGCGCGGCGCGGCGAAGATAGGCGAGCTCGCCGGTCGCTTGATGCCAGGCCAGAAAAGCCTCGAGCAGATGCATGTGCGGGTTGGAACGGCGTTCGCCCACGCCGATCGACGTTTCGAGAAAGCCGGTCATGCGGTGATCCTCGAGATGCGCGTCGAGAAACGCAAACGTTTCTTCGGCAAGCCGCAATGCATCAGGATTGCCGACCATATGGGCATGCGCCAGCGCCAGCAGCACGCAGGCATGATCATAGGCATCCTCGGCGGCGTCGGCGACCGTGCCATCGACATTGAGCGTGCGCACCCAGCCGCCATTGTCGGTGCGGCCGTTCCTGGCCATGAATTCGAGGCCGTGGCTGATCAGCCGGTCGGCAGGCCCGTCCCAGCCGCGCGCCCTGGCGACAGCGAACGCGTAGACTTGCCTGGCCATTGTGCGCATGCGCTTGGGCTTCTTCAGCGGTGTGGCGTCAAAGCCGAGCGCCTCGTGAAAACCGCCATGGCGCTCGTCGACCCCGACTGTCGACCACAGCGGCACCGTCTCTTCGAACAGCCAGTGATGAACACGGCGCCGCCAGGCGCCGCTTTCGATGACGCGGTCACCGGCGGGCGTGAATCTGGTTTCCAGCCGGCCACTCTTTTCGAGCTGCTCGACAATCTTCTTAACGTTCTGGCTGCGGCTGACCGGGGCGACGAAGGTGGCATCGGCGGTCGAGACGATGGCAACATCCTTCAAACCGATGGCAGAGAGCAGGCGACTGTCGCTGCGGATATAGGAGTTCTCGCAATCGATGGCGACGACATCGCCGACGATGACATTGCCGTCATTGTCGGAGGGACCGACATCGAGCAGCGACTGCCAGGAACCGAGATCGTTCCAGCGGAAGCCGGCCGGCACCATGGCGATGTCGCTGGCGCGCTCCATGATGGCATAGTCGATCGACGTCGAGGGAATCGCGGCGTAAAGCTCCAGAGGCATATAGAGGCCGGAAAGATCTGACGTCGCCGCCTGGTAGGCAATCTCAGTGGCCTTCCAGATGTCAGGCGCAAAAGCCGTGAAGGCGTCGCGCATGGCGCTGGCGCGAAACAGGAAGATGCCGGTGTTCCAGTAGAAGTTGCCGGCCGCCAGGTAATTCTGCGCGGTCGCGAGGTCCGGTTTTTCGACGAAACGCGAGACATCGCAGATGCCATCCTTCTCGCCGGCGATCTCGATGTAGCCATAACCGGTTTCGGGGTGGCCGGGCTTGATGCCGAATACCACCAGCCGGCCCGCACGCGCCGCGCCGGCGCCATTTTCCACGCTCTGCCAGAATTGCCGTGCGGTCGTGATCTCATGATCGGATGGCACAACCAGCACCAGGCTGTCGCCAAATTCGGAGAGGGTGCGCAGCGTCGCCAAGGCGACGGCAGCGGCGGTGTTGCGTCCGGTCGGCTCGAACAAGGGGCCGCCGCCGGAAAGATCGATGCCGGCGAGATCGGCGTGGACGCGGTCGGCGTGCCGCTCCGAGGCAATCAGGAAGACCGGTGTTTCGCCATCCGGCCGCGCCGTCAGCCGGTGCAAAGTCTTGACCAGCATCGAGCCATTGCCGGAAAAATCATGGAACTGCTTGGGATTGTCCTCGCGCGACAGCGGCCACAGTCGTGAGCCAATACCGCCACTCATAACAAAACTGACGATCCGCTCGGTCATGGGGTGACACCTCTGGCATTTTCGAACAAAGCAAGGAGCGCTGCCGCATAGTCTCGGCGGCGCATTTGTTGCCGACCTTGCAGCACGGAGACACTGTCGCGGGCCAAGCGTGGACGCTGCCCTGCTTCCAGGAGTCGCTGCGCCAGCGCTTCTGCACTATCGGGTGCGAAGAAGAGCGATTCCGGCGCTTGCTCGCGATGCAGTGGAATGTCGGACAGCAGCATCGGCGTGCCCAGCGACTTCGCTTCCTCGACCGTGGTCGACCACCCCTCGAAGTGCGAAGGATTCAGAAGGTAGTCAGCAGCGCCGATCAGGGCGACGACATCGTCGTAGGGAATCAAGCCGAGGTGTCGAAAATGGCTTCCGAGCCGGTGTGCTTCCGCAAGCTCCATCATACGCTTGAACAATGTCGGGTCACGCGGATCGGTGGTGCGCCCCGTGAGGATTATCGGCGGCAAGGAGCCTAGCGCCCCGATTTGCTCTATATACTTCAACGCCTCTACGACCAGCCTGTGGTTCTTGTGGATCCAAAACTGGTTGGGGAGAAAGAAGAACCGCGCGGGCAGACCATGTGCCTGGCGCGCCTCATCGGCACGCGCCAGGACGGCGCCTGGATCGAGATCGATAGCGAAGCGCACGACGGCGGTCTTGTTGCGCGAGGCTGGATAGAAGGTTTCGCAGTCCGCCAGCGCATCCCCACTCGACAACATTATGGTGCGACTTCCGGACGTCTGCAGGCGATAGCCGAGATCCCTGCGCCACCAGGCGCTACGCGGAAAGAGGTGCGGCAGGCGACGGTGCTGGAAATCCGGTATCCAGGAAACGACCGGCACTGGAAACCGGTTGCCGAACCACTGGGCGACTTCAAAGACAACATCGATGCCTTGCGAAGCGACAAGGTCCGCGAAGGCACGGTCACTTCCGCCAGCAAGTGCGATCAGCCCTCGCCTGCCGAGCCCGGCGCCCGTGACCCGGTCATCAACAATAGCAGGCGCAGCCAACATATGATCGAGGGACGCGCCAATGCTTGAATGCTGTTCAGGTGTAAGAAACAGTTTCGCCTGCACCTTGCCACGCAACTCAGAGGCGACGACGCTCAACATGTTGCGTAGATAGGACTCGCCACCTGACCAGGTTCCGCGGCCGATAAGAGTGAAGGCGACGGTAATCAAGGCGCCGAGCGTCGCAAATGGCCGAGCGGCTCGGCGAGAATTTCAGTGCGATACCAATCGACATAGCCGGCAATGCCCCTGCTGAGCGGCACCTGCAACTGAAGCCCCGCCGGGACGCCGGACGGATCTGAGATCAGACTGACAGGATCGCCCCGCCGGGATTTTCCGGAAAACGAGAGGCGATGGTTCCCTCCCCAAGCCTCCAAGACCATGCGGGAAATCGTGCTGACGGATGCAGCAGCGCCCGCACCGCCATTATAGACGGTGAAACGTGGTTCCCCCGCAGGCAAAATGTGATGGATCAACCGCACAACATCCGAGACATGGTGCCAATCCCTCATTTCCTTACCTGTGCCGCCAAGCACAATATCGGTTTCGCCTGCCGCGAGCCTGCCGCAGAGATCCCAGAGCAGTTGCTTGCGCAACCCTTCGCCATAGACCGAAAAGAGGCGTGCCACCGAGACCAACTGGCCGTATGCGGCACAATATGACCGGCCAAGCTCCTCAACCATGCGTTTGTGATAGCCATAGGGAGAATAGGGGTCGAGCGCGGCATCGACCCTGATGGGGCCGAAGTGGCCGCCGCCATAGACGGCGGCGGAGGACGCAAGGACGACTGAGGCATCGGGTGCGTGGCGACGCAAGAAATCGAGGACACAAGCCGCCGAAACGACGCTTTGTTCAAAATCCTTCAGCGGATCGGCAATCGACTGCCCGACAGTAGCGCCGCCTGCCAGATGGTAAACGGCTGCCGGGCGGCCGTATGCAGCCAGAGCCGCGTCCATCGTATGCGCGGTCACTCCGCCGGAATAGAATGCGCCGGTCGCCGCCGCGAATCCCGCGGCTTCGCTTCGGCCGAAGCCGACGACATGATGGCCTTCTCCGACAAGAAATCGCGATAAATGCAGGCCAATGAAGCCGCCGGCTCCAGTCACCCAGACAGGCTTCGCCTGTTTCAGTTGCGCCACCAGATCAGCCCTTCCCCTGCTTGTGGCAAAGGAAAGAGACCAGGCGCCCAGGCCGGCGGTCCAGCAATGCCGCTGCTCGGGCAACGGCACCGAAAGGCAGTGGGGACAGGGCCGCGCGGACGAGCCCCGACACCGGGCCGAAGACAGCCGCGAGCCTTTCGCGAATTTCGGAAGCCGTCATCGGGTCATAGTTCACAACCGATTGGAAAGAGTTCATTTCGCGATCGATCGTAAGTCCCGCCCCCTGCAACGCAGCGCGGTAGGCCGCCAGCGTGAAAGCGTTCTCCCCGCCGTAAAGGTGATGCAGCGGATGCGAGCGCAGAAACGGTTCCAGCTGTTGCGGCCCGGATATCACATGGTCGCGCAATGACAGGAACGTCGCGCCCTCGCGAGAGAGGCGCGAAACCTCACAGCAGAACGCCGGAAGGTCATGCGCGTGATGCAGCACTTGCCTGGCGACGACTAGGTCATAGCCGGCGGCGCTCAACGGGATAGCCTCGCCGAACGCTTCGATCACATCGATGCGCGTGCCTGTTTTGTCGGCAAGCCTCCGGATTGCGGCGGCACCGACAAGGGCGCTGGGATCGGGCTCGACGGCGGTTACCGACCAGCCCTGGCGCGCCAGGGCATAGGAGAGGATGCCATTGCCGGCACCAAGGTCGAGAGCGCGGCCGACCTTGTCCGGGATCATGCTGCGAATCGCATCGAATTCCGCGCTTTCGTGATAGCGCTGCGCGGCCACGACCGGATCGTCGAAATAGGCGGCGCGGGCGAGCTCTTTCATCGAAGGCTCGCTCATGCACCAGCGGACGGCGTCTTCCCAAGTCATGGCCGCTTCAGGCATCGAGACGAACCGTGTGCTGGATCAATCCCAGTGGTTTTCCGGCAACAACTGCGTGAGGCGGCACATGCTTGGTCACAACGATCTCGCTCTTCCGTCGATATCTCGGATACGCCCACAACAGCCGCCATCAATGCTAGCTTGACCAGCGCGACAACGCTTTCGCGTCACAGGCTTGCATGCTTTCCCGTCCGTCATTCAAGGCAGGTTGTTTCCGGCGCTCGTGAGACGTAGTACGCTGCCCATTGACCTCAAAAGCGGCACATCGTCGATCACACTTCGGCCAGGACATTATTCAAGCGAACAGCTACGCTACCGTCTGTTGCCTCGTCAAGTTCAGATCACGAGAATTCGAACCGCGCGAATCTCGTCCGCGCAAAACGCTCTTGCATCCCTTACCTGCATTGAGTTTCCGCCGAGCGCCTGCCGCGACGATTGCCTCTGGCCGGCGTATGAACCAGCCCCTTCGAACATCGGGACGGTTGGAGAACAACGCCGGGACGCTTTTGTCCAGTCGGCGCCGGGTGCGACACTGGGTTGCTTTATCGGTGCTATCAAAAACCGGTCGAGGCCCGGCCAGGTCGAAAGTGACAGATCACCACTTGCAAATCGGTCGCGGCTGTCTTTTGCTCGCGCGACAGTTGCCCCGTTGAATGGTTGGCGAACGGATGAACAAAATCGATCGGCGACGGCCGGAGTCGGAAATGGACGCCACCGTAAAT
This sequence comes from Mesorhizobium sp. L-2-11, assembly GCF_016756595.1. Taxonomy (NCBI): domain Bacteria; kingdom Pseudomonadati; phylum Pseudomonadota; class Alphaproteobacteria; order Hyphomicrobiales; family Phyllobacteriaceae; genus Mesorhizobium; species Mesorhizobium sp. L-2-11. The sequence continues at coordinate 5,342,836 of NZ_AP023257.1, forward strand.
GCCGCGCGGCTTGGAACGCGGTTGCGCCTCGCCCGCCAGACGCGGGGCATGACGCTGAAGACGCTGGCGACGGCTGCGAACTGCTCTGAAAGCCTTCTGTCCAAGATCGAGAACGGCAAGGCTTCGCCATCCCTGCCTATGCTTCACCGCCTGGTCGAAGCTCTCGAGACCAATATCGGCTGGATGTTCGAACAGGTCGACGATGAAGAGGCGATCGTGTTCCGCGCAGGCGCGCGGCCACTGATCTCGCTCGACGCGCTGAGGCGCGGCGAGGGCATCTCGCCCGAACGCATCATTCCCTATTCGCCCGGACACCTGTTGCAGTGCAACATCCATCATATCGAGGCAGACGGCGAGAGCGAGGGTCCCATCCAGCATGTCGGCGAGGAAGTCGGCTACGTGCTTGCCGGCCGGATCAAGCTGATCGTCGATGGCAAGAGCCATGATCTCGCCACCGGCGATGCGTTCGTATTCAGGTCGGAGCTGCCGCACCATTACCGCAACATCGGCAAGGAAAGAGCCAGCATTTTTTGGGTCAACACACCAGCGACCTTCTGATGGCTGCTGTCAGATCAAATTCGTTGACAAGTATTCAAGTCTCTTGAATGTTTGCCTTGTGCCTGTAGCACCAATGGGCCAGCCTGACGGGATTGGCCCGCAAGCAAGGGGAACCGTAAATGCGTCCGTTCAAGCTTCTCTTCCGTTGCGCCGCCGTCTTCGCCATTTGCTCGACAGCGATGGGATCGGCGTTCGCCGATACGTTCGCTCTCGTCAACATCAACCAGCAGGCCCTGTTCTTCAACCAGATCAACGAGGGCGCGCAGAAGGCGGCCGACGCCGCGGGCGCCAAGCTGGTCATCTTCAATGCCAACAACGTGCCGAGCGCGCAAAATGACGCGATCGAGAACTACATCACGCAAAAAGTCGACGGCATCATTCTGGTCGCCATCGACGTCAATGGCGTCAAGCCTGCAATCACCGCCGCGAAGGCGGCCGGCATCCCGGTGATCGCCATCGACGCGCAGATACCCGACGGCGACAACGTTGCGTTCATCGGTGTCGACAACGCCAAGGCCGGCGAGGATATCGGCAAATTCTACTCCGACTATGTCAAGGCGGAGATGGGCGGCACAGCCAAGATCGGCATTGTCGGCGCGCTCAATTCGTTCATCCAGAACCAGCGGCTCGACGGCTTCAAGAAGGCGGTCACCGACAGCGGCCTTGATATCACCTTCCTCGACACGGTCGACGGCCAGAATGTCCAGGAGACCGCGATGAGCGCTTCGGAGAATTTGATGACCGCCAATCCGGACATGACGACGCTCTATGCGACCGGCGAGCCGGCTCTGCTCGGCGCTGTTTCGGCCGTGACCAGCCAAGGCCGCACCGGCGACGTCAAGGTGTTCGGCTGGGACCTGACCAAGCAGGTCATTCAGGGCATTGACGATGGTTGGGTGGTGGCGGTCGTCCAGCAGGACCCGGCCGGCGAAGGCAAGGCCGCTGTCGAAGCATTGGTCAAGCTCAAGAAGGGCGAGACGGTCGAGCCGATCATCAATATTCCGGTGACGATCGTGACCAAGGACAATGTCGACAAATATCGCGCGATGTTCCAGTAGACTGCGTCGATGACTGGCCCGCGGCGGCGCCTGAGGCTACGCCGCGGACGCTTTGCAATGCCCGGGATCCAGGATGAGCAGTGGCGAGACCTATCGGGTGCGGATGAGCGGCATCTCAAAGCGCTACAACGCCATTCAGACGCTCGATGACGTCTCGCTGGTGCTGAGGCCGGGCGAGGTCCTCGGGTTGGTCGGCGACAATGGCGCGGGCAAGTCGACGTTGAGCAAGGTGCTGTCGGGAGCCGTAGTTCCCGATGCCGGCACGATCGAGATCGATGGAACGCCGGTGACCTTCAACTCGCCGGCGGACGCGCGTGCAGCGCGCGTCGAGATGGTCTATCAGGATCTGTCGCTCTGCGACACGGTCGATGTCGCCGGCAATCTCTTTCTAGGCCGCGAGCCGCGCCGCCGCATCGCCGGCATTTCCTTTCTCGACAAGAAGCGCATGCATGAGCAAACGCGCCAGATGCTCGACCGTCTCGGCATCGTTATATCAGACACCCGGCTCAAGGTCGAAAACCTGTCCGGCGGACAGCGACAGTCGATCGCGATCGGCCGCGCCGCTTCCTTCGAGCCGTCCGTGCTGATCATGGATGAGCCGACGGCAGCGCTTGCCGTCGCCGAGGTCGAGGCGGTGCTGGACCTGATCCGCACCGTAAGCGCCCGCGGCGTCAGCGTCATCCTGATCACCCACCGCCTTCAGGATCTGTTCCTCGTCTGCGACCGCATCCAGGTCATGTACGAAGGACGCAACGTCGCCGAGCGGCTGATCGGCGAAACCAATATCGAGGATGTCGTCAACCTGATCGTGGGCCGCAAGTTCAACGCTCGTTCAGCCACCAACGCCTATCGCGATGGAGCGCCAGTATGAGCGACCTGACCCACTCCGCTCAGTCTCAAAGGGTCCGCGAAGGCACGTGGCGAGATGCGGTGCTTGCCAATGGCAGTGTCGTGTCGATCGCGCTGTTCTTTCTTGTCGTCAGCGTCATCTTTTCGGTGGCGACGGACGCCTTTCTGACGTCGCCCAATCTGCTGAATATCCTGCGTCAGTCGGCACCATTGCTGATCGTCGCCGCGGCGATGACATTCGTCATAACCACCGGCGGCATCGACCTTTCGGTCGGCTCCGTGCTGGCACTGGTGGCAACGCTGTCGGCGACGCTGCTACAACTGGGCTTGCCATGGCCATTGGTCATCCTCGCCATGCTTGCGCTGGGCGCCTTGCTTGGCGCGGTGCAGGGCTATTTCGTCGCTTATGAGGGCATTCCGGCCTTCATCGTCACGCTTGCCGGGCTTTCGGTGATCCGTGGCGTGGCGCTGCTGATCACCGGCGGGTACTCGATCCCCATCGAGCCGGGAAGCCCTTTTACGGTGCTGGGCCGCGCCTGGTTGCTTGGCGTGCCGGCGCCGGCGCTGATCGCGCTGGCGATCCTGGCGATCGCCTATATCGCCTTCAACGAGACGCCGTTCGGCCGCTACGTGACCGGCATCGGCGCCAACGCCGAAGCGGTCAGGCGCGCCGGCGTCAACACGCGGCTGATGACGCTTTTTGTTTACGTGATTTCCGCCGCTGCGGCAGCACTTGCGGGGATCATCATTGCGGCCCGGCTCGGATCCGGATCGTCGAATGCCGGGCAAGGGTTTGAGCTCGAAGTGATCGCTGCCGTCGTGCTTGGCGGCACCAGTCTGTTCGGTGGCCGCGGAACGATCGTCGGCACGGTGCTCGGCGCGCTTACCGTGGCCGTCATCGGCAACGGCCTGATCCTGGCGCATCTGTCGCCTTTCCTGACGCCGATCGTGACCGGAACGATCATCCTGATCGCCATCTGGCTGAACTTCCGCCTGTTCCGCGGCGCCGTACGGAGCCGTTGAGCCTATGAGCGATCTCTTCGATGATGCGGCTCCCAGGCAGCGGCTGGCGATCGGGGTCGATACCGGCCATGTGATGACCGTGCTCGGCCCCGTTCCGGTTGAAGAAATGGGCATTACGCTGATGCACGAGCACATCTTGCTCGACGGCGCGCGCAGCTGGAAATGTCCCTGTCATCCCGACGACATGGCGCTCGCCGAGCAGCCGGTGAACATCGAGATCATCGGCGAATTGCGCATGAACCCTTACGTCAACCGCGACAATGTTTCGCTCGATGACAGTGACCTGGCCCTGTCTGAGCTGCAACGCTATCGCGCACTGGGCGGCCATACCGTCGTCGACGCGACCAATATCGGCATCGGCCGCGAGCCGGAAAAGCTCGCCCGCATCAGCCGCATGTCCGGCCTGAAGATCGTCATGGGCACCGGCTTTTATCTGGAACACACCCATCCCGAATGGCTGAAGGCGATGGATGTCGACGCGGTGACCGAGTTCATCGTCAACGACGTCGGCGGCGGCGAGACGCAGCCGCCGATCCTGGCCGGCCTGATCGGCGAGATCGGCGTCAGCAAGGATTTTACTTCAGAGGAACGAAAGTCGCTGCAAGCTTCGGCGCGGGCCTCGCGCATCACCCGCGTGCCGCTGTCGATCCACCTGCCCGGCTGGGAGCGGCTGGCGCACGAGGTGCTCGATGTCGTGGAGGCCGAGGGCGCCGATCTTCACCACACTGTGCTCTGTCACATGAACCCCAGCCACAACGATCTCGACTACCAGACAAGCCTCGCCCGGCGCGGCGCGTTCCTCGAATACGATATGATCGGCATGGACTATTATTATGCCGATCAGGACGCACAATCGCCCTCCGACGAAGAGAACGCGCGAGCAATCGCGGCACTTGTCGAGGTCGGTTTCGGCGATCGCCTGCTGTTGTCTCAGGATGTTTTCCTCAAGATCATGCTGACCCGCTTCGGCGGTTTCGGCTACGGCTACATCCTCAAGCATTTCATACCGCGCCTGAAACGGCATGGCGTCGAGCAGTCAGCCATCGACCGCATGCTGATCGCCAATCCGAAAGCCGTGTTCTCGCGGCAGAATCAAGCCCAGACTTGCGGCTGAGACTTACGACGGAGTTCAAATGTCCAAGAAAAAAATCCTGCTTGCCGGCGAATCCTGGGTGTCGACCGCCACCCATATCAAGGGCTTCGACCAGTTTCCGACGGTCACCTACCACACCGGCGCCGACGAATTGCTGACGGCGCTGAAGGCGACCGACTTCGACGTGACGTTCATGCCGGCACATGAGGCGCAGCGCAGCTTTCCGCAAACTATGGAGACGCTTTCGGCCTATGACGCGGTGGTGCTCTCCGACATCGGCGCCAACACGCTGCTTCTGCATCCCGACACCTGGGTTCACTCCAAGCCGACGCCGAACCGGCTGCGGCTGCTGCGCGATTATGTGCGCGACGGCGGCGGGCTTTTGATGTTCGGCGGCTACTACAGCTTTCAGGGCATCAATGGCGGCGCGCGCTATCGCAAGACGCCGGTCGAAGAGGTGCTGCCGGTGAGCTGCCTCGCGTTCGACGACCGTGTCGAGGTGCCGGAAGGGTTTTCGCCTGTCCTGAAAGGCTCCTCGGACCATCCGATCCTCAGGGGTCTCGGTTCGGATTGGCCAATCCTGCTCGGCTTCAACGAGGTGACGCCGAAAGACGGGGCGGAAGTTCTTGCAACCGTATCGTCCGACTATGGATCGCTGCCGCTGCTTGTCACCGGCCACTACGGCAAGGGCCGCACTGTGGCCTGGACGTCCGATGTCGGGCCGCATTGGCTGCCACCGGAGTTTATCGCCTGGAACGGCTACAAAACCCTGTTCGGACAGATGCTGAGTTGGGCGACCGGTGAGAGCTGAGCGATGCATGTCCATGTCGTCGGCAATGCCTGCGTCGACACGATTTTTCGCGTCGGCCGCTTCCCTGCCGCCGGCGAGACTTTGAACGCCAGCAGCTACGCCGATGGCCTCGGCGGCAAGGGAGCAAACCAGGCGGTTGCGGCCGCGCGCACCGGTGCTGCGGTAACGTTTTGGACGGCGCTCGGCACGGACCGCGCAGGCACATGGATCAGGAGCCACCTCGACAGCGAGCTGTCGGACCTCGAGGCGATTGAATTGGACCTGCCAAGCGACCGCTCGACCATCATCGTCGATGCCGGCGGCGAGAACTTCATCGTCAGCGGCGTCGCCTGCAGCGAGGCGTTCGATCCGATCGCGCAAACTGCACTTTCGCGCCGGATCGCGTTTGGCGACATCCTGGTCTGCCAGGGAAATTTGCGGGGCGCCGCGACAGATGCCTGCCTGCGGGCAGCACAGCAAAATGGCGCGCGCACCGTCCTGAATGCCAGCCCTGTCGATGCGGCGGCTCTGCCTGACTTCGGCCTGGCGCAGCTGTTGGTGGTGAATCAATCCGAGGCGAAAGCGCTGACCGGCCAGGATGACATGTCAGCCGCCGCCGACGCGCTGGCGGCCAAAGGCGCCGGGACAGTCGTGATCACCCTTGGTGCGGAAGGCTGTCTCGTGCTTGGCCCGGACCGGGTGGGATCGCTTCGTTTGCCGGCGCCACGCGTCGAGGCGCTCGACACCAGCGGCGCCGGGGATGTGTTTTGCGGCTGTTTGGCCGGCGGGCTTGCCAAGGGAATGTCGGTTGCCCCAGCGCTGAAATTCGCGCTCGCGGCCGCGGCGATTGCGGTGACTCGCCCGGGCACATTGATATCCTGTCCTTCCGCGTCTGAAATGGCGGCGCTCATCGATCGAACGGAGCTCTCATGACCCAACTCGGCCAATCAGGCGGCGACGTGCTCGTAGAACTTTTCGGCCGCACCAAGGTGGTGATCGGCGTCGTTCACCTGTCGCCGCTTCCCGGCGCGCCGCGCTATGACGGCGAGGCGGTCGAGTCGATCTATCAGCGCGGTCTGGACGATGCGAGATCCTATCTCGATGGCGGATGCGACGGCGTGATCGTCGAGAATCATGGCGACATACCGTTTGCCAAACCTGACGATATCGGACCGGAGACAGCGGCCTACATGGCTGTCGTTTCCGACCGCATCCGCCGCGAACTCGGCAAGCCGGTCGGCATCAATGTGCTCGCTAACGCCGCGATCCCTGCCCTTGCGATCGCCAGTGCCGCTGGCGCGGGCTTTATCCGCGTCAATCAATGGGCAAATGCCTATGTCGCCAATGAGGGTTTTGTCGAGGGGGAGTCGGGTCGCGCGGCACGGTATCGCGCCAGGCTGCGCGCCAACGGCATCCGCATCTTCGCCGATGCTCATGTCAAGCACGGCGCGCACGCGATCGTTGCCGACCGCCCGGTGGAGGAATTGGTCAAGGATCTGGTCTTCTTCGACGCCGACGCCATTATTGCGACCGGTCAGCGCACCGGGCACGCTGCGGATCTGAGCTATATCAGCATGATCAAAGAGGCTGCCGGCCTACCGACGCTGGTCGGCAGCGGCGTGACGTCTGATAATGCAAACGATATTCTTGGCGTCGTCGATGGCCTCATCATCGCCAGCTCACTGAAGCACGACGGCGTCTGGTGGAACCAGGTCGACCCTGCCCGCGTAAAGACGTTCATGGCCGGGCTGAGGCGATAATCGAGCGGCGACTGGAGCGAAGCTGCGGCCTTGAGCCGCAAAGGCGGAGACCCGCAGACGACGACCCGCAGGCCGCAGTCACGTTGTCGGCGATCTCTTAGCCCATTCGGACCGGTACCAGTCGACGAATTTCTTCAGCCCATCTTCGATCGAAACGCTCGGCTTGAAGCCGAAATCGCGCTCCAGTGCCGTCATGTCGGCATAGGTCCGCTCGACATCGCTGCTTTGCATCGGCTCGCTGTGGCGGATCGCTTTTACACCGAGCAGTTTTTCCAGAGTGTCGATGAAATCGCCCAGCCGCACCGGCCGGTTGTTGCCGACATTGTAGAGCCTGTTCGGCGGAACTTCAGCCGATGGCGGCTTGTCGAGCACGGCAACGACAGCTCTCACCACGTCGTCGACATAAGTGAAATCCCGCCACATCTCGCCATTGTTGAACACCCGGATCGGCTTGCCTTCGAACATCGCCTTGGTGAAAATCCAATAGGCCATGTCGGGCCGGCCCCAGGGACCGTAGACGGTGAAAAATCGCAAGCCGGTCTGCGGCACCCCGAAGAGATGGGCGTAGGTATGGCTCATCAATTCATCTGACTTCTTGGTGGCGGCGTAGAGCGAGACCGGCTTGTCGACCTGATCGGTCTCGCTGAACGGCACCTTGCGGTTGCCGCCATAGACCGAGCTCGACGAGGCATAGACCAGATGCTCGAATGCGGGCTGCGCGCGACAGAACTCGAGCATCTCGAGATGGCCGACGACATTGGAACGGACATAGAGCCTCGGATTGTCGAGTGAATGGCGCACACCGGCCTGAGCGGCGAGATGGACGATCCTGACTATGCCTTGTCCGGCCAAAGCGTCGGCAAGAGCGCCCTGTTCGGCGATGTCGATCTGATGGAATGAAAAATCCTTGTGAGGCTGCAGGCGGGCGAGGCGCCCCTTTTTGAGCGCCAGGTCGTAATAGTCGTTCATGTTGTCGACGCCGACGACAGCTTCCCCCCTGCTCAGGAGATGATGGCAAACATGGCTGCCGATGAATCCCGCGGCTCCGGTGACAAGTACAGGCAACAAGGTTCTCCGTGCATATGATGGCACATGATCGCAAAATCGAGATCGATTGCGGAAAGGATCATGCGCAATATCAAAATGCTACATCGGAATGACGGAACCGACCTAGTCCAATTCGTGCTTTAGCCGAAAGCCCCAATAGGCGCTACCGACAAGCTGTGCGGTCGACGCGTCAGCTCGCCTCGCGCAGGGCCTCGGCCGCCTGCAGGTCGACCGATACGAGCTGGCTGACGCCCTGCTCGGCCATGGTCACCCCGAACAGCCGGTTCATGCGCGCCATGGTGATCGGGTTGTGCGTGATGATGACGAAGCGCGTCTCGGTGGTGGCGGCCATTTCGTCCATCAGATTGCAGAAACGCTCGACATTGTGATCGTCGAGCGGTGCATCGACTTCGTCGAGCACACAGATCGGCGCGGGATTGGTCAGGAACACGGCGAAGATCAGCGACATCGCCGTCAAGGCCTGCTCGCCGCCGGAAAGCAGCGTCATCGTCTGCGGCTTCTTGCCGGGCGGCCGCGCAAGGATTTCGAGACCGGCCTCGAGCGGATCGTCGGACTCGATCAGTTGCAGTTCCGCCGTGCCGCCGCCGAACAGATGCGAAAACAGCCGCTGGAAATGGCCATTGACCACGTCGAAGGCAGCCAGCAGCCGTTCGCGGCCTTCGCGGTTCAGGCTCTGGATCGCCTGCCGCAGCTTGCGGATAGCCTCGATGATGTCTTCGCGTTCGGAAACGATAGTCTCCAGCCGATCGGACAGTTCTTTCTGCTCTTCCTCGGCGCGCAAATTGACGGCTCCCAGCCGCTCGCGCTCGATCTTCAGCCGGTCGAGCTGACGCTCGATCTCGGTCATCTCCGGCATCGGGCTGTCGGACTCCAGGCCGGTGTGACGGATGACCAGATGCGGCGGCGTGTTCAGTGTTTCCTGGATGCGCGCCTCGACCTCGAGCCGTCTTTCATCGGCAGCGGTCAGCCGCTCTTCGGCGCGGACGCGGGTTTCGCGCGCTTCGGCCAGCGACTGGATCGCCGATGTCGCGGCCCTGTCCAGTTCGGACTGCTTGCTTTCCGCTTCCTGCAACCGGTCTCCGGCGGCCTGGCGCAGGCTTTCGGCCTCGGCAAGCTGCGACAGCAAGGCGCGCCGCTTGGCGTCGATCTCGTCGGGTGCGTCGGCCAGCCTTTCGCGCTCGGCCTCGGCCTCGGCCTTGCGTTCGCCGAGTGCGGCGATCTGCGTCGATGCGTTTTCGGCGCGCTCCAGCCAGTTGCGGCGTTCCGCGCCGATGGCGTCTAGGCGGCGCGAGCGCGCTTCGGCTTCCCGCCTCAAGCCTTCATGGACCGCGCGGGCATCGGCAAGGGTGGCGCGGTCGCGAGCGACGTTGGCGGCCGACTGATCGAGTTGCAACTGCAGATCACCGAGATCGGGAGCGCTTTGCAGCAGCATCTCGGTCTCGACAAAAGCCGCCGCCGTCTCTTCATGGCTGTCGACGATGCGCGCGCGCGCCTCGTCGAGCGCGGCGCGCCGGCTCGACAGCTCACCGCCGGCCTTCTCGGCCTCGGCCAGCGCGTTGCGGGCGGCGTCCAGCCCATGCTGGGCATCACGCCCGGCCTGACGGGCGTTGCGCTCGGCCTCGCTCGCTCGGGCAAGCGCCTGCTCGGCAAGGGCAAGGGCCCCTTCGGCCTGGCGCAGGATGCGCGTTGCGTGGACCGCCTCGGCGTCGAGCTCGGCCAGCCGGTTTTTCTGCGCCAGCCGCTGCGCGGCGGCGGTCGGCGCATCGGCGCTGGCGGTGAACCCATCCCAACGCCAGAGCGCCCCTTCGCGGCTGACCAGCCGCTGCCCTGGAGCAAGCTGCGCCTGCAACCCGTTTCCGTCGGCGGCCTCGACGATGCCGATCTGCGCCAATCGGCGGGCGAGTTGCGCCGGCGCGCGGACGACGCTGGCAAGGCTCTTGATGCCTTCGGGCAGAGCGGCGTCGCCGGGCTGAACCTCGCTTTGGCCCCAATGCACCGGCGCGCTGCGGTCGAGCGGCACGTCGAGATCTTCGCCAAGGGCGGCGCCCAGCGCCGTCTCGTAGCCGCGCTCGACGCTGATCTGCTCCAGCACGGACGGGAAGAGGTCGCCGCTCGCGGCATTCAGGATCTTGGCCAGCGTGCGGGCCTCGGTTTCGATTCGCGCCAGCTCGGCCTTTGCATCCTGAACCGGCGGGCGGGCGGCGCTCTCCGCCGCGCGCGCCTCGGCGACAGCCTGTTCGGCGGCAATCGCCGCGGCTTCGGTCTCCTCGAGCAGCGCCAGTGCTTGCTCAACCATAAGTTGCTTCTCGGCGGGATCGGCCAGGCCGGCGACCCTGGAGGCGATATCGGACAATTCCCGGTCGACATCGGCGAGTTGGCGGGCGAAACGGTCGCGGCGCTCCGCGGTGTCGCGCAGCGTTCGTTCGATCTGGTTGCGGGAGGCGGCGGCCTCGGCCCGTTCGGCAGTCAGCCCGGCGAGTTTGGCTTCACTGGCGGCAAGCGTCGACGCAGCCTGTTCAACCGCCGCGCGGGTGCTGGCCTCGCGGTCGGCGGCGCCGGCGTTCTCGGTAGTGAGCGCGGCTTCTTCGGCGGCGAGGCGTTCAAGAATATCCGCATTGTCGCGGACCATCCGCTCCTCGCGGACGATGTCGCCGTCGAGCTGCTGGAGCCGGCGGTCGAGTTCCAGTTGGCGGGCGCGGATGCGGCCCGCTTCTTCCTCGATCTGCGTCTTGGCGATCGACAGGCGCTGGAAGGCGGCAGCGGCGGCGGCTTCCGCGTCGCGCAGGTCGGGCAACCGATGGGCGCCGATCCCTTGCTCCCTGGCCGCAGCCATCTGGGCGGCGGCGCGGTCGCCGACCAGTGCCGTGGCGATCGCCAGCGCCGAGCGCGCCTCGCCTTCCTGCGTCTTGGCCAGCGTCCAGCGCAGATGCAGCAGCGTCGCTTCAGCCTTGCGGATGTCGGCCGACAGGTTCTTGAAGCGCGAGGCCTGACGAGCCTGGCGCTTCAGGCTTTCGATCTGGCTTTCCAGCTCGCCGACGACATCGTCCAGCCGTTCCAGATTTTGTTCGGCCGCCTTCAGACGCAGTTCTGCCTCGTGGCGGCGTGTGTGCAGGCCCGAAATGCCGGCCGCCTCTTCCAGCAGCGCGCGGCGCGCCTGCGGCTTGGCCTGGATCAGCTCGCCGATGCGGCCCTGCCCGACCATCGAGGGCGAACGGGCGCCGGTCGACTGGTCGGCGAAAAGCAGCTGCACGTCCTTGGCGCGGGCTTCCTTGCCGTTGATGCGGTAGAGCGAGCCCGCCTCGCGCTCGATGCGGCGCGAAACCTGCAACTCGTCCGCGTCGTTGAAGGCCGAGGGCGCGCTGCGGTCGCTGTTGTCGAGGAAAAGCGTGACTTCGGCGGTGTTGCGGGCCGGACGCGTTCCGGAACCGGAAAAGATGACGTCGTCCATGCCGGACGCGCGCATGTTTTTGTACGAGCTTTCGCCCATCACCCAGCGCAGCGCCTCGACTAGGTTTGACTTGCCGCAGCCGTTCGGCCCGACGATGCCGGTCAGGCCGCGTTCGATGACGAACTCGCCAGGTTCGACGAACGACTTGAAACCGAGTAGGCGAAGGCGCGAGAATTTCATTCGCGCCGCCCCAAAAGCGGGTTTTGCAAATGTGTTTCGCGATTTGGCGACAAGAACTCGCGGCGCAACAAAAAGTCGCGCACGCCGACGCGCAGCCGCTTCGGCGCTGCCGAAACGTCAGAGCAGAGGGTCGATAATGGCCGAGATTTCCTCAATCGACAGCGCCCCCTTGTAGGTCTTCCCGTTGATAAAGAAGGTCGGCGTCGAGTCGACCTTGAATTCATCGGCGCCGCGCTTCTGGACCGACCTCACATCGTCCAGAAGTTTCTGGTCCGTCAAGCAGGCCTCGAATGACTCCTGTGTAAAACCGGCCATCTTGGAGATTTGCAGCAGGGCGTCCTTGGTATTGGCGACACCTGCCCAGTTCGCCTGCTGCTTGAACAGGACGTCCACCATTGGGAAATAATTGTCCTTGGAGCAGCGCGCCAGCATGAAACCGGCCTCGGCGCTGGGGTCGAAGGGGAATTCGCGCAGAATAAGGCGGGCCTTGCCGCTATCGATGTATTTCGTCTTCAGCGCCGGGAGCGTGGTTTCATGGAAATGCGCACAGTGCGGGCAGGTCATCGAGGCATATTCGACGATCGTGACCTTCGCGTCGTCCTTGCCGAGTTGCATGTCGGGCAGTGCGCCGGGCTTCAGCAAGGCGGCCATGTCCACCGTGCCCTGGGCCTCAGGCGCCTTGGCCGCGGCCGCAGCGGTGGGCTTGGCCGGATCGGCCGGCTTCATCGCATCGGCGGGGGCCGCAGGCTTCACATCCTCCGCCACGGCTTTCTCGCCCGAGTCGCTGCAGGCGGCGAGCAGAGCCACCGCCGGAATGGCGGCCAGCGACGACAGGAGGTTTCTGCGGGACAAAAGACGGGGCATACGAATCACCTGACAATGGTTGGATTTTGCAATGCAAAGGCTAGAAAAGGCGAGAGTTGGCGCGAATTAAGGCATCGCCGTCCCCATTCCAATCGCCAAATCTTGGGTACGCGATCACGAAAGCGCGAGATTATGTTTTCTTTTGACCGAGAATGGTGGCGCCGAGCCGCTCCAGCGAGGCGCGCAGCCCATCGTCCTCGATCATTCCGACAGCGCCTGACAGCTTCACCTTCTCGGCCGCGGTCAGCGGCCGGAGGCTCGGCTTAAGCCGCCCTTTGTCAACCGTGACCGGCTTTTGCACGATTCTGATGCGGCCGATAGCGTTGAAGCCGAGAAAGGCGTTGACCCGGTTGATGATCTCGCCGGTCTCGTGCTGCAGATGAAGCGCTGCCATGCCTTCGCAGGCGATGACCAGCACCGCCGGCTCGAACGGATCATCGTCATGCATTCGGCGCGGCCATTGAATCTTTTCAGGGCGCGAACGGCTGGCAAGTCGCGGCCCGGCTATCTCCTCCCAGGACTGGACGAGCCCGATCGACATGCCGGCTCGCTTGCGCAGCACCGGATCGAGGATCTGGGTTGCGAGATCACTCACCGGAACGGGATTGCCGAAGGGCCTTTTCCCTGCCATGTGCGTTCTCCAGTCACGACCTTCACCATGCATCGGTTAGGCCAGTCCTCGATCAATGGCACTGCACGACCAGACCCGCAAGACCGCATCCGGCGACAGCGGCAAAGCCACATCCGGAGACAGCGGCAAGGCCGCGTCCGGAGACAGCGGCGAGATCGCGTCCCGCCTGCTCGCCTGGTACGACGTGCATCACCGCGACTTGCCGTGGCGCATTGCGCCGCGCGAGTTGGCACGCGGCATACGGCCCGATCCCTACCGGGTCTGGCTTTCCGAAGTCATGCTGCAGCAGACCACGGTCGAAGCGGCAAAATCCTATTTCCGGGCCTTTGTCGAGAAATGGCCTGATATCGAGGCTTTGGCCGCTTCACCGACCGAAGATGTCATGAAGGCCTGGGCCGGACTCGGCTATTATTCCCGCGCGCGCAATCTCAAGGCCTGCGCCGATCTCGTCGCGCGGCAAGGCGGCAAGTTTCCGGATACGCAAGCTGGCTTGAGAGAGCTGCCCGGCATCGGCGCCTACACGGCGGCGGCGATCGCGGCGATCGCCTTCGACCAGCCCGCCGCGGTCGTCGACGGCAATGTCGAGCGGGTGGTTTCCCGGCTGTTTTCGATCGTCACGCCGCTGAGCGAGGCCAAGAGCGACATTCGCACCCATGTCGAGCGCATGGTTCCAGCGACCAGACCGGGCGATTTCGCCCAGGCGATGATGGATCTCGGCGCGACGATCTGCACGCCGCGGCAGCCGCGCTGCATGCCTTGCCCGCTGCGCGAGGATTGCAGCGCCATTATTTCGGGCGATGCCGAACGCTTCCCTGTCCGCCTGCCGAAGGGCGAGAAACCATTGCGGCGCGGGGCTGCCTTCGTCGCCGTGCGTGGCGATGGCGCCATACTGTTGCGCAAACGCGGGGATAAGGGCCTGCTCGGCGGCATGACCGAAGTGCCGACGACCGGCTGGACCGCGCGGATCGACGGCGCCACCACGGATGCGGCGGCGCCCTTCCCCGGCAACTGGCGCCCAGCCGGGAAAATTGGCCATGTCTTCACCCATTTCGCGCTCGAACTCGACGTCTTCAAAGCGATGACCGATGTCGCCGCCCCAGCGGGGCATTTCTGGTCGCTGGCCGACGAAATTTCCGGCGAAGCACTGCCCACCGTCATGAAAAAGGTAATCGAAGCGGCGATACCGGGCGCGACGAAGAAGCAGCGCGCACATTGAATCGCCCACATCGCCCCGCATTGAATTGCGTTGAACGAGGAACAAGAATGACCGAAATCCGCCACATCGTTTTCGACATCGGCAGAGTGCTGATCCACTACGATCCGAACCTGCCGTTCAGCCGTATCATTCCTGATGCCGAGGAGAGAAAGTGGTTTTTCGATAATGTCTGCACGCACGACTGGAACATCGAGCAGGACCGCGGCCGCACCTGGGAAGAGGCCGAGGCGTTGCTGATCGCCGAACACCCGGACCACGCCGAAAACATCCGCAACTTCCGCCGCCTCTGGCACGAGATGGTGCCGCACGCTTATGACGACAGCGTCCAGATCATGGACAAGCTGATCGAGAGCGGCCACGACGTCACCATGCTGACCAATTTCGCGGCCGACACGCTTGCCGAAGCCCGGCAGCGTTTCGACTTTCTCAACCGCCCGCGCGGTGTGACCATTTCGGGCGAGATCGGCATGATCAAGCCGGATCGCGGCATTTACGACCATCACGTCGCCGCGTTCGGCCTCGAACCCGCGGCCACGCTGTTCATCGACGACAGCCAGAAGAACGTCGACGGCGCCAAGGCCGCCGGCTGGCAGTCGGTGCTGTTCACCGACGCAAAGACGCTCGAGGCGGACCTCGAACGATACGGCATCGAATTCTAATAGAGCAATACGGCATGGGCAGAATTGTCTTAACCTACGACCCGCACTGGCCCATGCTCGATATCGATATCGAGCATGGCAATTTTCGTGGCCATGGCGTCGTATATTTCCCAGAGAGCGAAGTAAGCGAATTCATTACGTCGCTGAAGGCATACCCCCTTCAGAGCGCAATGCTCTCTTTGGAGTCGCCCGGCTTGATAAAAATCTCCGTTTTTCCGGCGGATGGCGTAGGCCATCTGACCGTCCAGATTGAGGTTGCCGAAGAGATCGAAGCCGATGATTTTGCGCGAGTTCGGCTTCGTACAGACTATTCGCGTCTGTCTCGCTTCACTAACCAGCTTTCACTGATGGCTAAAGGCGAGTTGACCGAAATTATTCTTGAGGAAGATAAGGCCTGAACCTGCGATCAGGCCCCTGCCCGCTCCATGCCGAGGCGGGCGATGCGGCGAAGCTCGTCGATCGGGGTCAGGCCGCCGCTGCGCTCATAGTGCCAGAAGGTCCAGCCGTTGCAGGCATCCAGCCCCTGCACCTCCGCACCGATCTTGTGGATCGATCCGGCGCTGTCGCCGACCGCCACGGTGCCGTCGGCGCGCACCCTCGCCGCCCAGCGCTTCTTGGCGTCGTAGAGCGTGGCGCCCGGCAGCATCAGCCCGGTGTCGATGAGGCTGACAAAAGCAACGCGCGGCTCGGCGCGCTTGCCGCTGAGCACGGTAAGAGCAGCGCTGTCCAGCGGCCGGACTGCATCGATGCGATCGTTGGCAGCGTCGATATAGGCCTGCTCGCGCTCGATGCCGACGAAATGGCGGCCGAGGCGCTTGGCCACGGCGCCGGTGGTGCCGGAGCCGAAGAAGGGATCGAGCACGATATCGCCGGGCTTCGTCGAGGCCATCATGATGCGGGCGAGCAGCGCTTCGGGCTTCTGCGTCGGATGCAGCTTGTCGCCGTTTTCGTTCTTGAGGCGCTCAGCGCCGGTGCAGATCGGAAACAGCCAGTCGGACCGCATCTGGATGTCGTCGTTCGACGCCTTCAGCGCTTCGTAGTTGAAGGTGTAACCCTTGCCCTTCTGATCGCGCGAGGCCCAGATCATCGTCTCATGGGCGTTCTGGAAGCGGCGGCCACGGAAATTCGGCATCGGATTGGTCTTGCGCCAGACGACATCGTTGAGGATCCAGTACCCCAGATCCTGCATCTTGGCGCCGACCCTGAAAATGTTGTGGTAGGAGCCAATGACCCAGATGGTGCCGTTGGGCTTCAGCACGCGGCGCGCCGCCAGCAGCCAGGCCCGGGTGAAGGCGTCGTAGACCTCAAAACTTGCAAACTGGTCCCAGGCGTCGTCGACGGCATCGACCTTGGACTGGTCAGGACGATGCAGATCGCCGTCGAGCTGCAGATTGTAGGGCGGGTCGGCAAAGATCACGTCGATGGATTTTTCGGGCAGCCGGTCGAGTGCGGCGACGCAATCGCCCTTCAGGATCGTGTCCAGCCATTCGGATTGCTGGGGAGCATGGGAAAGCTCGTCGAGAAGACGCACGGCAGACATTGTGACACCCAAAGCACGCGTTACTGTTTACTCCCTGTTATGGTTACCGATCAGCGTAAATATTCGGTGAAGGCCAAGGGTCCGCACCGCGGTAGTTTGCGAAGGCCGGCCTGTTGGTGTATGTCGCGCCGGCCTGAAACGTCTCAGCCTTCTCCCTCCCGCTTTTCCCGGATCGCGATGCCCCAGCCAGACCTTGTCATCTTCGATTGCGACGGCGTGCTCGTCGATTCCGAAATCATCGCCGCGCGCATCGAAGCCGAGCTTTTGACGTCGGCCGGTTACGAGATATCGGCTGAGGAGATTTCCGAAACCTATGCCGGGCTGACCTTCAAGGACATCATGATGCGGGTCGAGGAAAAATCCCGCGTCCCGTTCCAGGCCTCGCTGATCGATCGCGCCGAAGACCTGGTCGACCGCCGCCTGCGCAGCGACGTGCGCGCCATCGACGGGGTGCACGAGGCGGTTGCCGCGGTGACGGCGCCGCGCTGCATCTGCTCGAATTCGCGCTCCGAGCGGATCGAATTCATGCTGGAGAAGGTGCATCTGCTGCCGTATTTCAGCGGCCGGATTTTTTCCTCGCTGGAAACACCAAGCGGGAAATCCAAGCCGGCGCCCGACGTGTTTCTCTTTGCCGCGGCAAAGCTCCAGGCCGATCCGGCGAACACCTTCGTCATCGAGGATTCCGTGCATGGCGTGACCGGCGCCAGGACAGCCGGCATGCGTGTGATCGGCTTCACCGGAGCGGCGCACAGCTATCCCGGGCATGCCGACGCGTTGACCGAGGCCGGCGCCGAAACGGTCATCCGCCGCTGGGCGGAACTGAAAAGCGTGATCGCCGCCCTGTCGGAGTGGTCGGCGGATGCGTGAAGCAGGCGTCCAGATGGACGCGCAGCTCCAAAGCCGCGGCTATTCGGCCGCGGCAACCTTCTTGTCGGCCTTCTTCGGCGGGCCTTCGTCATAGCCGGCGAACACCTGATAGTCCCGCGCGGTGGGCTCGGGAACGACAACGTTCGAATCGGTGAAGACGAACTGGGTGGCGCTCGAGGGATTGGTAACCTGGACCTGATGTCGGTGAAGCTGCGAGTAAAGGACCTCCTTGCCATGCATCACAGCGATACGGATCGGCATGGTGATGGTGCCAGGGCTGAACATCGGTCCCGGAACGACCTTGCCGGCGACGGCGATCTTCATCGTCAGCGAGCCGTTGGCGCGGTTGCAGTCGCGGGTCACATCCATGATCGAGGCCTGATAGACGATCTTGGCGGAATCGTCCTGCTGGTCGCTGCTCGCGCCAAGCGCGGCAGCTTCTGCATCCTCGGCGGCGGCTTTTTTCTTGGGCTTTTGGCTGCCCTTGGCATAGGTGTTGAAATAGGCGGTGCCGTCGCGCAGCGTCACGTTCGGACAATAGGCCAGCAATTGGCTGGCGAGGACCTTGGGGTCTGGAGGTGGTGGCGGTGTCGTGTCCTTCTTTCCCAAGCCCAGCATGCTACTGCCGCCTGATTGGCAGCCGGCGGCGGTAAGCATAAAGCCGGTGAGAGCCAGACCCGCGACAAAACGACCGTTAAATGTATGGAACGCCATGAACTGCACTTCCCTCTCGCAAAGCGGGTGACGTATATCAACCGCGCGGCAAAAATGCGACTGAGCAAGTACCGAAATTAACCACTTTGGCGCGGACAATACCGCCCGGCAGCAATGGAACATGACGATGCGATATGTGAGCACCCGCGGGGAAGCGCCCGTGCTTGGATTTTCCGACGCTGTGCTGGCGGGCCTGGCGCGCGACGGCGGACTTTATGTGCCTGATATCTGGCCGCAGTTTTCGGAGGCGGAGATCCGCGCCATGCGCGGCCTTGCCTATCCCGACCTCGCCATCCGCGTGCTGTCGCCGTTTCTCGGCGGCGAGATCGCGACGCCGGTGTTCGAACGCCTGGTGCGCGAAGCCTATGCGACGTTCCGTCACGAGGCGGTCTGCCCGCTGGTGCAGACCGGCTCGAATATGTTCGTTCTGGAACTCTTCCACGGCCCGACGCTTGCCTTCAAGGACGTCGCCATGCAGCTTCTCGCCCGGCTGATGGACCATGTGCTTGCCGAACGCGGCCAGCGCGCCAGCATTGTCGGCGCCACCTCCGGCGATACCGGCGGGGCCGCCATCGATGCCTTCGCGGGGCGCAACCGCACCGACATCTTCGTCCTTTTCCCGCACGGCCGGGTTTCGCCGGTGCAGCAGCGGCAGATGACGACGTCCACCGCCGAAAATGTCCATGCGCTGGCGGTCGAAGGCAATTTCGACGATTGTCAGGGCCTGGTGAAGGACATGTTCAACGATCACGGTTTTCGCGACCGAGTATCGCTGTCCGGCGTCAATTCGATCAACTGGGCCCGCATCATGGCGCAGATCGTCTATTACTTCTCATCGGCGCTGTCGCTCGGCGCGCCCGACCGGCCGATTTCGTTCACGGTGCCGACCGGCAATTTCGGCGACATCTTCGCCGGCTACGCCGCCAAGAAGATGGGGCTGCCGATCGAGCGGCTGATCATCGCTACCAACGACAACGACATTCTGGCGCGCACGCTGTCGAGCGGCGAATACCGCACGAAAGGCGTCTTTTCGACCACGTCGCCGTCGATGGACATTCAGGTCTCCTCGAATTTCGAGCGCTTGCTGTTCGAGGCGGCCGGCCGCGACGCCTCGACCGTGCGGCGCTACATGAACGGCCTCAATCAGTCCGGCGCCTTCACTATCGAAGCGGGCGAGATCGCCAGGATCCGCTCCGAATTCGACGCCGGCTGCTCGACCATGGACGAAGTCGCCGCCACGATCCGCGCGACGCTCGCAGCCAGCAACTATCTGCTTGACCCGCACACGGCCGCGGCCATGCACGTTGCGGTTGCAAATGCCACTAATGCCGTGCCGATGGTGGTGCTTGGCACCGCCCATCCGGCAAAATTCCCGGCCGCCGTCGAAGCGTCCAGCGGCGTGTCGCCTGCCCTGCCTGCATGGCTAGGCGGGTTGATGACGTCAGAGGAAAAATACACGGTACTTCCATCCGACCTGAAAATGGTGGAAGATTATGTTAGCCGCCACACGCGGGCGGCAAGTTAGGGAGTATCAGCTATATGGGTGTTGAGGTAAGCCGTCTGTCGAACGGCCTGACAGTCGCCACCGAAACCCTTCCAAGCCTCGAATCCGTCGCTCTTGGCGCCTGGATCAAATCAGGCGCCCGCAATGAGCGTAGCGAAGAGCACGGAATGGCCCACCTGCTTGAACACATGGCGTTCAAGGGAACCAGAAGGCGCAGCGCCTTCGAGATCGCCTCGGAAATCGAGGATGTCGGCGGCGAGATCAATGCCGCCACCAGTGTCGAGACCACCTCCTATTATGCCAGGGTGCTGAGCGACGACGTGCCCCTGGCCGTCGATATCCTGTCCGACATCCTGCAGGAATCCGAGTTCGACCCTCAGGAGCTGGAGCGCGAGCAGCATGTGATTTTGCAGGAGATCGGCGCCGCACACGATACACCCGACGACGTCGTCTTCGACCACTTCACCGAGACCGCCTTCCGCCACCAGACGATCGGCCGCTCCATCCTCGGCACGCCGGAAACCGTCAAATCCTTCACCTCAAAGCAATTGCACAAATTCATCGAACGGCAATATGGCGCCGAGCGCATGGTGATCGTTGCCGCCGGCGACATCAAGCACGACAACTTCGTGCGCGAGGTCGAGAAGCATCTCGGCGGTTTCCGCAGCAAGTCCGACAACACCATGCCGCAATATGCGCAATATGTCGGCGGTGATTTCCGCGAGGACCGCGACCTGATGGACGCGCAGATCGTGCTGGGGTTCGAGGGCCGCGCCTATCATGTACGCGACTTCTACGCCTCGCAGGTCCTGTCGATGATCCTTGGCGGCGGCATGTCGTCGCGTCTTTTCCAGGAGGTCCGCGAAAAGCGCGGGCTGTGCTATTCGGTCTATGCCTTCCACTGGGGTTTTTCCGATACCGGCATATTCGGCGTCCATGCCGCGACCGGGCAGAGCGACATTGCCGAATTGGTGCCGGTGGTCATCGGCGAGTTGCAGAAGGTCGGCGAGAACATCCTGCAGGAGGAACTTGACCGGGCACGCGCCCAGTACCGTGCAGGCCTGATCATGTCTGCTGAAAGCCCAGCCAGTCGCGCCTCGCAGATCGCCCGGCAAATGCTTCTGTTCGGCCGGCCGATCGCCAAGGAAGAGCTGATGGAACGGCTGTCGGCGCTGACCGTCGAGCGGTTGACGGACCTGTCGTCACGGCTGTTTTCGACCAAGCCGACGCTGACTGCCGTCGGACCGGTGGGCACGCTCGCTCCCTATGAGGCGGTCCTTGAGTCGCTTTCGGGCACGCAGACCACGGCCCGAAAGCTCGCCGTCTAAGTCCATCAACGCGCCATGTTCGCGCTCCCTTTCTTTCGCCGCGACCTGCCGGCACTGAAGGGTGACCGGGTCACGCTGCGCGTGCCGCTGACCAACGACTATCGTGAATGGTCGGTGCTGCGCGGCGAAAGCCGCGCCTTCCTGGAGCCGTGGGAGCCGCGCTGGAACCCCGATGAGCTCGACCGCACGGCCTGGCGGCATCGCCTCAGCCGCTATCGCGAAGACTATGCGCAGGGAACGGCCATAGCCTTCTTCATCTTCGAAAAAAGCAACGGCAAGCTTGTCGGTGGAATCACCCTCGGCAATATCCGCCACGGCGTCGCGCAAAGCGGCCATATCGGCTACTGGATCGGCGAACGCTACAGCGGCCGTGGCCTGATGACCGACGCGGTCAAGGTGGTGACGCGCTTCGCCTTCGATACGCTGAGGTTGCACCGGATCGAAGCTGCCTGTATTCCCGACAACGCCCGGTCGATCCGCGTGCTTGAAAAAGCCGGATTCCGGCGCGAAGGACTTCTCCGATCCTATCTCAGGATCAACGGCATCTGGCAGGACCACTACCTCTACGCCCGGATCGAGGACGATCCGCCGGGCGCGGAAACGAAGGACTGATTTTGACGAATTTCCTGCGAATCGGGTCGTTGTTCGCCTTTGTGCTGACGGCAATCGTCGTGCTCTGCGCGGCGTCATCGGCCTTCGCCGTCGAACCGATCAAGATTGCCCGCGACGATGTGGCGCTCGACCTTTCGGGCGCCGTCGAAATCTACCGCAACCAGGGCGAAAATTTTCAGGTGTCGACTGCGCCCGGACCGGACGGCATCGTGCGGCGCATCGAGGTCGAGGCCAATGATGCGCGCTCGACCGGCGACTGGGCGGTGTTCGCGCTTGCCAACACCACCGACCAGCAGCTCGACAGGCTGATCGTCGCACCGCATTTCCGGCTGGTGAATTCCGGTATCTTCTGGCCGGATCTCGGCTCGACCCGCATTGCCGCGATCACGCCCAGCGAGGGCTTCGCGCTCGACCGCCAGAGCAGCCCCGATGCTGATGTGTTTCGGGTGACCCTGAACCCCGGAACGGTGGTCACCTTCATTGCCGAACTGGCGTCGCCCAAACTGCCGCAGGTCTATCTTTGGGAGCCGGAATCCTACAAGGATTCGGTCAATTCCTACACGCTGTTTCGCGGCATCGTCATCGGCATCGCCGGCCTCCTGGCGCTGTTCCTGACCATCCTTTTCGTCGTCAAGGGGACCTCGATGTTCCCGGCAACCGCAGCACTCGCCTGGGCGGTGCTCGCCTATATCTGCATCGATTTCGGCTTTCTCAACAAGGTCCTAGAAATATCGCCCGGCAACGAGCAGATGTGGCGGGCCGGAACGGAGGTGGCGCTTGCAGCGACCTTCGTGGTGTTCCTGTTCGCCTATCTCAACCTTAACCGATGGCACGGCCATTTCAGCTACGGCGCTCTGGTCTGGATTCTGGGGCTGCTGCTGATCGCCGGCGTTGCAATCGTCGACCCGGCGGTCGCCGCCGGCATCGCCAGGCTGTCCTTCGCCGCCACCGCGCTGACCGGTCTCGGCCTGATCATCTTCCTCGGCATACGCGGCTACGACCGCGCCATCATGCTGGTGCCCAGTTGGGTCATGGTCCTGTTGTGGCTATGCGGGTCGTGGATGGCGATCACCGGCATGCTCGACAACGACATCGCCCAGCCGGCACTGGGCGGCGGTCTGATCCTCATCATCCTGCTCATCGGCTTCACCGTCATGCAGCACGCCTTTGCCGGCGGTGCGCTGCATCAGGGCCTGTTCTCCGATCTCGAACGGCAGGCGCTGGCCGTGGCCGGATCGGGCGACACGGTGTGGGACTGGGACGTGATGCGCGACCGCGTCGTCACCAGGCCGGATGTCAGCATCCAGCTTGGCCTTGCGCCCGACAGCCTGGGCGGCGCTGCCCGCAACTGGCTGCCGGTGCTCCATGCCGACGACCGCGACACGTTCCGCACCACGCTCGACGTGGTGCTCGAGCACCGGCGCGGCCGGGTGTCGCAGAATTTCCGCCTGCGCGGCGCCGACGGGCACTATCACTGGTTTTCGCTGCGCGCCCGGCCGGTGATCGGATCGGACGGCGAAGTCATCCGCTGCGTCGGCACCATGGTCGACGTGACGGAGCAGAAGAAGTCCGAGGAAAGGCTGTTGCACGATGCCGTGCACGACAATCTGACCGGCTTGCCGAACCGGGAATTGCTGATGAACCGGCTGGAGGCGATCATCTCGATCGCGCGCACGGAAGAGAAGGTCCGTCCGACCGTCTTCGTCATCGACATCGACCGGTTCAAGCAGGTCAATGACGGGCTCGGCATTTCGGCCGGCGATACCATCCTACTGACTGTTGCGCGTCGGCTGCACCGGCTGCTCAAGCCGAAGGATTCGCTGTCGCGCTTTGCCGGCGACCAGTTCGCTCTGATGCTGCTTTCCGAGCAGGACCCGGCTCGCATCGCAGCCGTTGCCGATGCCATCAAGCATGCGATCAACAATCCGATCACCTTTGCCAAGCGCGAGATCGTGCTGACCGCCTCGATCGGTCTGGTCACCTGGACCTCGGCGCAAAGTTCGGCCGAGGACATGGTCAAGGACGCCGAGCTTGCCATGCACCAGGCCAAGCGTTTTGGCGGCGACAGGATCGAACCGTTCCGACCCGCCTTCCGCACCGTCGGGACCGACCGGCTGCAGTTCGAGTCGGACCTGCGCCGCGCCATCGAACGCCGCGAATTCACACTCGCCTACCAGCCCATCGTGCGGTTGGAAGACGGCAGTGTTGCCGGCTTCGAGGCTCTCTTGCGCTGGGACCATCCGCGTCGTGGCATGATCCCGCCAGGCGATTTCATTCCGGTCGCCGAGAGCTGCGGCCTGATCGTGCAGCTTGGCCTGTTCGCCATGCAACAGGCCGCCGAAGATCTGGCGGGATGGCAAAAGCAGATCGGCGACGCGCCGCTGTCGGTTTCGGTCAACCTGTCCAGCCGACAGCTCATCCGCCGCGATCTGGTCAGCGACGTTCGCTCGGTGATCGCGCGGGCCAATCTGAAGCCGCGCTGCTTCCGGCTCGAACTCACCGAATCGCTGGTGATGGACAATCCCGAGCAGACAGCCCATGTGCTGAACAAACTGAAGAAACTTGGCATCGGCCTGTCGCTGGACGATTTCGGCACCGGCTACTCATCGCTGGCCTATCTGACGCGCTTTCCCTTCGATACGATCAAAATCGACAAGAGCTTTGTCGACGACACGACACCGAAACGCGCGGTGCTGCTCAAATCGATGGTCAACATGGCGCATGAACTCGGCCTTTCGGTCGTGGCCGAGGGTATTTCGGACGAAAGCGATGCACTCGAGCTGCGCCAGATGGGCTGCGAATATGTGCAGAGCTTCATGTTCGGCGCGCCGATGCCCGGTGATCAGGTGCTGAGGACGCTGAAGGAACAGTATCCGCTGACCCGGGCTTGATCTTGTTCATGTCGTTGTCCCAAAACCGCTGCCCATTTGGGGCGGCATGAGCCTGGCGATTGGCACCCGCTGGAGCGCATCGAAAGTCTCCCGCGGCTCGGCACTCCAACGACCGGTGGTCACGCGACTGTGAACTGGGAGTACGGTTTACCGCTCGCGCTGTGCATCATACCCTCTCCGCGAAATCGGTGCGAAGAGCAGACCCGCTGACAATTCAGCCTCACCGGGTCATGATGGAGGCCAACTGATGAATTTCGACAAGATTTCTGCCTGGGCTCCGGTGTGGTTAAGCGTCGTGAGGATCATGTCGGCGCTGCTGTTTCTGGAGCACGGAACTCAAAAGTTATTCAATTTTCCGCCCGCTCCCGAGCCGATGCAACTGTCGGGATTTCTTGTGATTCAGGCATTGATCGAGCTGATCGGAGGCGCGCTGCTTGCCCTCGGACTCTTCACCCGGCCGGTCGCGTTCATTCTGTCCGGCAACATGGCGGTCGCCTATTTCATGGCGCATGCGCCGCAAAGCTTCTTTCCGGTAGTCAACCAGGGCGACTCGTCGATCCTCTACTGCTTCATTTTCCTGTACTTCTTTTTCGCGGGAGGCGGCGCGTGGAGCGTCGATGCGGCCCGTCGCGGGACCGGCCTCGCGACGCCCTGAACAGGATCGCGAGGGAACTTCCCGGGCGGCTTCCAGCGGAGCATGTCCGACAGCCTGCCAAGTGGAAATGACAAGAAATTTCGACGCCGCTGATCGTCGCTTTCGGGCTTAGGGCGGCCATTGCCGCACGTTCGACCCGTCGCTTTCCGTTGTGCGGGCATCAAACTGATGACCCGCATGATCGCGGCCGGACGCTCGTGTTCTGGGTGCCTTCTGTCGGCGATAGAGATAGTTCTCGGGAAGGCCGAGGCGACGGCACGACTGGACGGCCGGAGATGAAGGGAGCACCATGCTCTCGCAGATTGCAGCCGTCGTCTTCACAAAAGCGCGCTCCCACGGCTTTAACGTCCAGCGGTCGCCGAGTGCCAACCGCTTGCGGACCCAGCGGGGCAGGATCTCGACAGCCGCCTTCAGAAATGGCCGCTGAAGCGGCCGAGCCACTTCCGGCAAGGCGGGAACGTCTTCCATGATCTGCAGGAATTCCAGGACGATCGGCGACGCGACGAGTCTTTGCCTCATCACGTCGAACAGCCCGTAAAGTTCGGCCTGAGACGTGGGCGCGCCGGTCGCACCATAGAGCAGCGCGACGGGGCGAGACTCGGCGAACATCGCATCCCGTTCGAAAAAATGCAGACGATGCACATAGACGTGATAGGCCTCCATGAAACCAAACCCAGCCGTCGCCTGCACCCAGTCCAGCAACTCCGGGTCGGTGGCGTGGTATGGCTCACCTTCGCTTGTTTGGCCTGAAACGCGCCCATGCATCCTGACCACGCCTTCAATCATGGCCTTGGCCTTGGTCCGGGGACCGTAGACCGTGACCAGGGCGGCGAGGCCAGTGCGCTGTAGTCGTCGGAGCGCGTCGGAGCGGAATGTGCTGTGCTGCCAAATGGCGTCGCGAACTCGCGGCTCTGCCAATTCGAGCAGCACCGCCGTAGCCCCGCCGATGAACAGCGCAACCGGGTTCTTGAAAATACGCCACGACACCGAGTTGGGCGGCAACAGCGCCGGCTCGCCCTGCGGGGTCGAGAAGTCCATCCGCGATCCGAGCCGCTGGCGCATGAACGACTGCGCAAGAGTATCCACACGACGCTCAAGCGGGCGAGGCAGAGGAAGGGTGCCCGAATTGCCAAACATGCTCCGACTCTCCTGGCAACGCGTGTGGCTGGCGGATGCAGCACGAACGTCTTGGCCCTTCCGTCGTTCCAAAGATTCAAACTGACGCGCTGCATTACTCCGCAAGAACACCGGGCCCGGATAGCCATCGCGAGCCCGGTCGCGCCAGCCCTATGGGGTAAGATCGAGCGCCGGCACGATTCTGTGATAGGGCAGCCCCGCATCGTCGTTTAGACGCTTCACGTCGACATCGGAATTAGCGTCAAACAGGCACATGCAGCGCCCGTCCTCCGGTGCGAAGGTCGAGCGCAGGTAGCTGATGTCGGTGCCGTTGGAGGTCATCTCGGCGGCTTTGCTGATCGCCGCCTTCTGCGCATCTCCCAGAGCTTCCATGCTGATGCCCTTGAGATCGCGTTCCACCATGTAGACGGTCATTTCCAGATCTCCTTCTGTGAACAGTGACTACCGGAGTTGAATGCAACGGCGGGCGAAAGAGAACGACATTTATTCTATCGATCGATAGCCGACAGTTATCGATGAAAGGACTATAATGTCGTTTCGTGGAACCGCCTCGGGAGGGCTCGCCATGGAGATGTTTCAGGTCCGCTACGTGCTTGCCGCCGCGAAGATGCTGAACTTCACCAAGGCTGCTACCGAATGCAATGTGTCTCAACCGGCGCTCACCAAAGCGGTCAAGACGCTCGAGGATGAGCTTGGCGCGCCCTTGTTCCACCGCGAGGGAAAGCGCGTCCTCCTGAGTGAGTTCGGGCGCTCCATTCTGCCGCATCTTCAGCAGATCATGCAGGAGGCCCACGCAACCAGAACGCTCGCCGACAATTTCAGGCTGCTCAACCAGGTGCCGATCCGCCTCGGCGTCATGTCGACCATCGGCCATGTGAAACTCGCCCGGTTTCTCGCAAAGTTCCAGCGCGATTATCATGGCGTCGAGCTTGAAGTTAGCGAGGCGAGCGTTCAGGAACTGAAAAACAGGCTTGAGCAAGGCGATCTCGATGTTGCCGTTCTCAATCCGCTGGAGGGATTGGGAGCGGCGTTCCGCGTCCATGATCTCTACAGCGAGCGTTACGTCGTCGTATTCGCGCCGGATCACCGGCTTGCGAGCCTCAATGCAATCAAGTTGGTCGATCTCTCTCAAGAACCCTATGTCGATCGTCTGTCCTGCGAAATGCGGGACCTGGTGATGGGTGTGTGCCAGGAAAGAAACGTCAGCCTTTATGCCCGCTTTCGTTCCGAGCGTGAGGATTGGATCCAATCGATGGTGCTGGCGCGGATCGGCTTCGCCTTCATGCCTGAATATTCGGTGACATCGCCTGAACTTTTGCAGCGTCCGCTGATCGAACCCGCGGTGGCACGCACGGTGTCCCTGGCTAGCGTTCCGGGCCGGCCCTATAGCCCGGCGACGGCGGCAATGGTCCGAGCTGCCCAGACGTTTGATTGGCCAGGCTGATTTGAGATGCCTTCTGCCGACTGGTGTTCCTCGGACCGGTACCGACCCCTATTTCAGGAAGAAGGCAACGCAATCGGCCTAGCCGATGGCTGACTGCCAAAGCGTCAGATTCAACTTTTCGGCCGCCCGGCCTGCGTTGCGCTCGTCGCTAGGTAGGAGGTTGAGGTCTGCGTTGGGTCAACTCCGTTCAGCATATTGATGAAATCATATCACTGGATTCAGCATCATTGAAGTGCGATCTCCTGAGCAAGCGGAGTAGCGCAAGGCGCGCTTCACATCCGAAACAGAAGCAGGAGCACCCGCATGCCGGTATCAAGACGTTCCCTTCTCGCCGCAGCAAGCGCTGGCGTGGCATTGTCACAAACTGCAAGATTAACGAAAGCCTTGGCGCAGGCTCTTGAGGAGGCTGCTATAAACCAGACGGCTGCCGATCTCGTCGAGCGGTCTGCGGAAGCAAATTCGGCGCTGATGCGGGGGGAGATAACGAAGTACTACGAGGTGATTCCCACATACCGAGGACTTCCTGCTGATGTCTCCCTTCGGAGGAAAGCCCACGCGGGCTTCAGAACTGACTGCAGAGCGGATCGAGGCGATGGGCCGCTTTTTCAAGAACGGCACCTTCGAGCAGGAGCTTCTTCAAGCCTATGGTTCCGCAGACATGGTGGTCCTCGCGATCATTGAATGCCCGCACGTCGAGGTCGGCGGTCTGCCGGCCCAGGATTGGCCGCTTCGGGTTACCTTGGTCTATCGCCGCGAAGAGGCGGAATGGCGCTTGGTGCATCGGCACGCCGACCCACTGGTCAAGGGCGTGAGCCTGGAACAGGCGGCCGCCCTTGCACGCGGCGAAGCTGATTGATGTGAAGAGTATTGCCATTCGACGGAGCGCTCTGGCTGCCGGTCTGCCGTTTGAGAGCCGAAAGGATTGCCCACAAGCAACGCATCGGCTACGCAGCCCTCGATTTGATTTACATTTCGAATTATTTTGCCGCACTGTGGCCATTGTGCCGCCATTATCCATGCCTAGTTAAATGAAGCACTGACCGTTCTTCTTGTCTTTTTCGACGTTGGCGGCTCAACGTTGGAAATAGATCTGACCCAAAGTATCTGGGCGGGTAGACAAGGAACGGAGGGGGACCTGGCGTCACTCCAAAGAACATTTGAATTCTTTGCTTGCGGAGCCGTTATCCTTTCGGGCGGCCGGCCTTTGTCGAAAAGGATCGCGGGGCTTGGCCTGGCGGCGACAGTGGCAGTCTTGCCATGGCCGGTCTATTCGGGAGTCCTGGTCAACGGCGTGACCGAAGCCGCGGTTGCCACTGCTGTTCCGTTCTCGGCTCTGAGTTTCCCCTCGGCCGCGCCCGAGTTCGACTTCATCGATCCAGACACCAGATCGACCTCTGGACGCGAGGGAGAACCCACGCTGGCTCAGGCACTGAAGGGCACCGTCTCCATCCTATCCGAAGGCGCGGAACAGATCGTCATCGGCATGTCGATGCACGAGTTCGGCGAGTACAAGGTGTCGCAGCACATCGCCAGCGAAATCCTTCGTGCAGCCAAGGACACCCAATTTCCTGCCGATACGCTTTTTGCGATCGCCGAGAAGGAATCCTCCTTCGACATCAACAATCGCCCGTCTAAAGGGTCGGCGCTTGGTCTTATGCAATTCCTCGACCAGACATGGCTCGAGGCGGTGAAGAAGTACGGTGCAGAATTCGGCCTGGGCGACGAAGCGGAACTGATCCGGACCCGCCCTGAGGGCAAACGCGAATACCATTTCGTCGAGGACAAGGCCGAAGAACAGCGCATCCTTGAATTCAGGCGCGATCCCTATCTGTCGGCGGCACTTGCGGCCAAGAACCTTCTCGCGGCCAAGCAACGCATCGAAGCTCGTCTTGAGAAGGCCATGGATGAAAAGGATCTCTACCTCCCCCATTTTCTTGGCACCAACGGGGCAGCAGCGCTCCTGTCGAATGCCGATGAGAAGCCCAATGCCACGGCCAGCAAAATCTTCCCCAAGGCGGCACGCTTCAACATTGCGATCTTCAAGGCCGAGGGAAAACAGCTCACCGTCGGCCAGTTTCACCAGCGCCTGCGCTCCTTCCTGGAAGCCCGCATCGGCAAATACAGCGATGTCGAAACCCGCGTGAAAGAGGCTGACCTGTCCTGGACAGCCGGTTTCGAGAATCTCGTCTACGATCTGGGCAAACGGCTGGCGACGGCAATGCGGCGGTAATCAGCCAGGTATCGGGTTTTCACCTCTAAGCGCGTCGCGATTGATCGGCCTCACGTGACACGCTTCAGGTCGTTGTTTTATGCATGTCGCTATCGCAAATCCGCTGCGCACCCTCGGGGTCAGGCCCGAGGGCATGCTTTTTGCGCGACAAGCATTTAGCAGACAGCAGGATTCCACCCAGGCGGGCGTCGCGGTCGGATAGGGTTCACCTCTAGGCGTGACCGGCGGCCAGGCTGAGATGCGCGAGGTCGATACCGATCGAAGCGAGTATCCGGTCGTATTTGCGCTCGATGTCGGTATCGAACAGAAGCTCCGCATTGGCCGGGCAGGTCAGCCAACCGTTCTCGGCGATTTCGCTTTCCAGCTGACCGGCGCCCCAGCCCGAATAGCCGAGCGCCATCAGCGCGTGCCGGGGCCCGCGGCCCGACGAAATGGCGCGCAATATGTCGACGGTCGCGGTCAGGCAAATGTCGTCGGAGACGGCCAGCGACGATTCCACGCGGTAGTCGCCCGAATGCAGAACGAAGCCGCGGCTGCGGTCCACCGGTCCGCCGTTGCGGACGACGAAGTCGCGGGCCTGCGCAGGCAAGCGGATCGCCTCCTGTTCGTTCATGATGCCGAGCTGCACGAGAAGATCCGGAAACAGCATCTGCTGTGTCTGGTTGATGACCAGGCCCATCGCGCCTTCGTCGCTGTGCGCGCAAATATAGATGACGGAGCGCGTGAAGCGGTCGTCCTTCATGCCGGGCATGGCAATCAGGAACTGGTCGTCGAGAAAGCCGCGTCCCGCAGCCATCTTCTTGTGGCGCAACAAGTCCATGAGGGAGAGCGTAACGCGTTTCTGGAGCGCCGAAAAGATGCGCCGCGCGCGATTTGGTCGCAGATGTGCATCTAAGGCACGCAAAGCTGTGCCCGAGGTCACGCAAATATGATAGCAGCGACGCCATGAAATCATTGCGCAGCCACGAACGGACGCTCAAATCACCGCCATGCAAAGCTTGAAAGTCCTTGCGCTCAGCGCCGCTGTTGGATGTGGGAGCGGCCTTCCCGCCGCAGCCACCTCGTCGATCTGGTACGACAGCGAGGGCGGCAAAGTACGCCTTGTGACCAGCGGCAAGCCCGACACAGCCGGGCGCATCCATGGCGTCCTCGATATTGCGCTCAAGCCTGGCTGGAAAACCTACTGGCGCGATCCGGGCGACGCGGGCGTGCCGCCGCAAATCGATATCTCGGCCAGCACCAACATTGCCAACGCGACGTTTTCGTTTCCGCCACCCCAGCGCCACGACGACGGCTCCGGCAAATGGGCCGGCTACGACCATCCGGTTTCGCTGCCGGTAACGTTCACGCTGTCGGCGCCGAACGAGCCGGCCGTCATCGATGCCGATATCTTTCTCGGAATTTGTGAGACGATCTGCATCCCGGTGCAAACAAAGCTGACCATCGATCCGAGCTCTGATCCGGACAATGTCGAAGACGCCGCTTTGGTGAAGGCGGCCCTTGCAACGCTGCCTGCTCCCGCAAATCCCGATTTCGGCGTCAATATCCTGCCGGGCGACCGCGAGACACTGATTGTCGAGGCGAGCTTTCCGGGCAATGCCAAAGCAGCGGATTTCTTCGTCGCCGGTGAGTTCGGCTACATGTTCGGCGTGCCGGCCCGCAGCGAAAAGGACGGCAAGCTGGTGTTTACCGTGCAGATCCTCGACAGGCCGACGTCGACGCCGACAGATGGCGGACTCTACTACACGCTGACAACTGCGGCCGGCGCCGTCGAAGGCCTGCTGCCGTTCCCTTGATTCCGAGCAAAGGATGTTCAGGTCGAACGTCCTTTGCTCCAGCCTCCCCGACAGTTGCGGGGAACGGCTGAATTCGCTATCGCAAGGACACTCCCTTCCATGAGTCAAACGAGGACCACGATGATGATTGCCGTTGGCGACAAGCTGCCCCAAGCGACGTTCAAGACGATGACTGCCGACGGCGCAAAAGCGATCACGACGGCCGAGATCTTCTCGGGAAGGAAGGTGGTGCTGTTCGCTGTTCCCGGCGCTTTCACGCCGACCTGCTCCAACAACCATCTGCCTGGCTATCTGGACAATTTCGACGCCATCCTGGCGCGCGGCGTCGACACCATCGCCGTCGTCGCCGTCAACGATGTCCACGTGATGGGCGCCTGGGCGCGCTTCAGCGGCGGTGAAGGCAAGATCCTCTATCTTGCCGACGGCAATGGCGATTTCGTCAAGTCGATCGGTCTCGACGCCGACCTTTCCGGCGGTGGCATGGGGCTGCGCTCGAAGCGGTTTTCGATGATCGTCGACGACGGCAAGGTCACCGCGCTCAATGTCGAGACAAAGCCCGGCGTCGATGAATCCGGTGCTGCTCACATTCTCGGACAGCTTTCCGCTTTGGCGACAGCATAGGCCGAGGTTTCACGCTCCTTTGGCCTGACGATCACACTTGTTTGGGCAGTTGCGCGTCCAATTGGGCGTGCAAAGAACGATCCAAACTTCTGAGCCGCACGATCCCAACAAACCGGTTTCGGGCGTGCGCTAGCTGTTCGGGAATTACCTGCTTTGGGGGACCTCAATGATGTTCGACCACTTCTGGCGCGCTGTGGCAATCGGCATTGGCGCCACGGCGCTCATGGACCTCTGGGCGATTTTCCTGAACACGGTGTTTGCTCAGCCGCGACCGAACTGGGGACTGGTCGGTCGCTGGGTCTGGCACCTGAGGGACGGCAAGGTCTTCCATGACGATATCGGCGAGGCAGCACCCTATGCGCATGAATCGGCGCTGGGCTGGGCCTTCCACTATTTTGTCGGCATCATCTACGGCATCATTCTGGCCGTTTTGGCGGGAGCAGCGTGGCTGGCCGCGCCGACTTTCCTGCCCGCCTTCATCCTCGGCATCGTCACCGTAGGCGCCGGATGGTTCCTGCTGGCGCCCGGCATGGGCGCCGGCTGGGCCGCGTCAAAGCGCCCCAACCCGATGCAGATCCGCGCCCTCAACCTCGTGTCGCATACTGTGTTCGCGCTCGGACTTTTCGGCACGGCGCTGCTGATCCGTTAGCCAATTAATCGTCGCGGAGCTGCGCCAGCCTGTCGATCGGCCGCCATCCGTGGACAACGCGACGCGCGCGGATATCGTACGCGAAATAGTTCCCGCCGTCCGCTGGCTGATCCGCCTCGCGGCTGATCTCCCGCCCGCCGAGAGAAAGCAGCAGAAGCGTTCCGACACCTCCGTGGCCCACGAAAGCAACGTCGGCGGCGTCATCTGTGCCGAGCACAGTGTCTACCTCGCTCAGAATACGATGCTGAGCATCGATTGCCCGCTCCCATCCGCGAATGCTGCTGTATGGATTGGCGAAGAATTGGTCCGCGACCGCTTCGAACTCCCCAGGCGGCAGGAAACCGGTTGCCGATCGGTCATTCTCATGCATCCGTTCCCTCACCTCGACCTCAAGGCGGAGATGCCTTCCGAGTATCTCGGCGGTTTCTATCGCCTTGCGTTCACCCGATGACACGATACGCCGGATCGACCGAACCCACGGCTGATCGAGCATTGCAGACGTTCTCGCTCGCCCGATGTCGGATAGCCCCCACTCTGGCACTGGAACATTGGCATCGATCCGAACCTGGGGATGCGTGATGTAGTATGCGATCGGCATGATAGGTCTTCCTGCCAGAGAGCGGACCCAGAGCGGGAATTCAATAACTCTGGGTCGAGCGCCGTGGCTTTGCGATCGCCGGCTGCTTCGACTGCGGACCTGGCTTCGGCGTCGCGGTCTTGACGGAGCCTTTCTTGAACGGCGCCATGCCGAGCCGCGCCAGCTCGTCGGCACGCTCGTTCTCCGGATGGCCGGCGTGGCCCTTGACCCAGTGCCAGATCACCTGATGACGGTTGCGCGCCTCGTCGAGCGCCTGCCACAGTTCGGCATTCTTCACCGGTTGCCTGGCAGCGGTCTTCCAGCCGTTGCGCTTCCAGCCGTCGATCCAGCTGAAAATGCCGTCCTTGACATAGTTGCTGTCGGTATAAAGATCGACGGCACAGGGTTCTTTCAGCGCATTGAGCGCCGAGATGGCGGCCAAAAGTTCCATGCGGTTGTTGGTGGTAGCAGCCTCGCCGCCCGACAGTTCTTTGGTGACGCCGTTGAAGCGCAGGACCGCCCCCCAGCCGCCAGGCCCCGGATTGCCCGAACAGGCACCATCGGTGAAGATTTCAACGCGCTTGGTCATGTCAGCCCGTATTCGGAAGGAGATTTGATCGCTCGGTGGAAACGCATGCGCCTGATATATTCGGTCGGGTCGCGTTTCACGACCAGCCCGCCGTTGGCAATGGTCAGCCAGTCGTAAAGCCGGGTCAGCATGAAGCGCAATGCCGAGCCGCGCGCCAGCATCGGCAGCGCAGCTTTCTCTTCGCCGCTCAAGGGCCGCACGCTTTGGTAGCCGGCAAGCAGCGCCGTGCCCTTGGTCAGGTTGAAGGAAAAATCCTTCTCGAAGCACCAGGCATTGAGGCAGGTAGCGACATCATAGGCGTACAGATCGTTGCAGGCGAAATAGAAGTCGATCAGCCCCGACAGTTTCTCGCCGAGGAAGAAGACATTGTCCGGGAAAAGATCGGCATGGATGATGCCTTCCGGCAGGCCGTTCGGCCAGCTCCGCTCAAAATCGGCGAAGTCGGCATCGACCTCGGCCGCCAGTCCCGGCTCGACCTCGTCGGCGCGAAGGCGAGAGGCGCTCCACAGCTTGCGCCAGCCATCGATGGCAAGGGCATTCGGACGGGTCATCGGAAAGTCGGCGCCGGCCAGATGCAGCGCCGCCAGCGCCTTGCCGACCTCGCCGCAATGCGCTGATGTCGGCCGCCGCAGTGAAACGCCTTCGAGGAAGGTGATGATGACCGCCGGCCGGCCGGCAAGTGTTCCGATGACGTCGCCGTCATGCGCGGTCACCGGAAGCGGGCAGGAAATGCCCTTCCTGGCGAGATGGCTCATGAGGCCGAGGAAGAACGGCAGGTCGGCCTTGTCGACGCGCTTTTCGTAGAGCGTCAGTATGTAGGAGCCGCTGGTCGTGTGCAGCAGGAAATTAGAGTTCTCGGTGCCTTCGGCGATGCCCTTGTAGGACAGGAGATCGCCGACTGGATAGGCCTCGAGGAAAGCGCCGAGATCGCCTTCGCTGACGTCGGTGTAAACCGCCATGAACCTTACGCGGCCCCGTTGACGAAAGCCATGTCGGCCGCCGTCAGCTTGACGTCGCGCAGCACCCGCATCACCGGAAAATCCTCGGTTTCCGTCGCCGTCACCGCCAGCTCGATGGTTACGTCGAAGCGCTGCCGGAACGCATCGATGATCTCGTCGACGATGATTTCCGGCGCCGAGGCACCTGCCGACAGACCGAGCGTCGAGATGCCGGCGATGTCGGTCCATGGAATCTCTGAGGCGCGCTGCACCAGAAGCGACATCGAGGCGCCGGCGCGTTCGGCCACTTCGACAAGACGCCGCGAATTTGAGGAGTTGGGAGCGCCGACGATCAGGAAGAGATCGGCACCCGCGGCGGTCTCCTTTACCGCTTCCTGGCGATTGGTGGTGGCGTAGCAGATCGATTCCGCTGCCGCCGCATGCAAATCGGGAAAACGGTCCTTAAGCACCCGAATGATGCCGGCGGTGTCCTCGACCGACAGCGTCGTCTGGGTGACGAACCCGAGCGCCTGCGGGTCGGCGGGCACCAAATTCGCGGCGTCGGCTTCGGTCTCGATCAAGGTGACGGCGCCGTCCGGCAACTGCCCCATCGTGCCGATCACTTCCGGGTGGCCGGCATGGCCGATCAGAAGCACATGGCGGCCGAGCCGCTGATGGCGCATTGCCTGCTTGTGAACCTTCGACACCAGCGGGCAGGTGGCGTCGAGATAGAAGAGGTTGCGCGCCTGGGCGTCCGCCGGCACCGACTTCGGCACGCCATGCGCCGAAAAGACGACCGGGCTCTGACGATGCTCAGCTGGTATCTCGGAGAGTTCCTCGATGAACACCGCACCGAGGCTTTGCAGCCCCTCGACGACGTAGCGATTGTGCACGATCTCGTGGCGAACATAGACCGGCGCGCCGTATTTCTTCAGCGCCAGCACGACGATCTGGATGGCGCGGTCGACGCCGGCGCAGAAGCCGCGCGGCTGGCAGAGCCTTATCGTCAGCGGTGGCTTTGTGGTCGTGTGAAGCATGATTCCCGGCCGGTTGGTCGTAGCGTGAACTCAAGTCTGGAACTCAAGGCGCGAAATGAGGTGCGCACCCCTGCCTGTCAAGAGCGCCGGTGCCGATCATTAGAGCGACGTGCGTCCATTTGGACGCACAAAGTACGCTCTAACACTTTCAATCTACGCATCGTGCTTTCCGAAAATCGATTCCGATTTTCGGGCCGATGCGTCTTTCGCCGCGCGGCGAAGCCTGAAGATGAGGACGCCGGCAAGGGCGGCGGCAAGGCTGAACCAGGTTACGGCATATTGCAAATGGCTGTTCGGCAGGTCGATGATTGTAACGCCCCCGACCGGCAGTCCACCCGGGTTCGGCGCAGCATTCGCGTCGATAAAGAATGGCACCAGCCCAGCGCCGGCCGGCAGGCCGGCGCTGGCCGCCATGGCGTCGCGATCCTTCCAGTAGAAGATATTTTTCCGCGGATCATTGTCGGGAAGCATCATCGAGGGCTTTGCCGGCAGCGGATTGCGGGCGAGCCCCGTCACCGTCACCTGGCCCGCACCCTGGCTTTGCGGGCGCTTGGCCGCGTCCTTGAGATCGTACGGCACGAAGCCGCGATTGATCAGAACGAAGCGGCCGTCCTCCAGATGCAAGGGCGTGAAGACATCGAAACCGGACTGGCCTTCCCAGGTCGCGAAGAAATGTCGCTCGCCTTGATGCAGGAACGTGCCTGATGCCGTCACCGGCATGTAATCCACATCGCCGCTGGCGGCAAACCGCTTTTCGACCTCGGCCAACGGCACGGGCGCTGAGTGCGTGCGCCGGTCGATTGTCTGGAGAAGATCCTCTTTCCAGTACAGGCGCTGGAGCTGCCAGGTGCCGAGCGCCAGCAGGAAGAAGAACAGCACGAGGCCGAGGCCAAGCAGCAATGCCGTCTTCGGCCGCGAACGGCCTGCAATCGAAGCGGATGTCGTGCTCATTCGCCGAGGTCCAGCCTGCCCTCTGCCGCCTTGTTGCGGTACTGCAGCGTCAGGAGCACGCCCTTGATCAGCCTGAGCGCGCCCAGGCAAAGCACCAGCGTCAGCGGTATCCACAGCAGGAAATGCAGCCAGAGCGGCGGATTCAGCGTCACATCCATCCACAGCGCCAGCCCGACGACGATGAAGCCGATGATCAGGATGACGAACACCGCCGGACCGTCGCCGGCATCGGCGTAGGAATAGTCGAGGCCGCAATTGGCGCAGCGTTTGCCGACGGTGAGGAAGCCGGAAAACAGTCGTCCCTCGCCGCAACGCGGGCAGCGGCCGTGCAGGCCTGCCGAAATCGGATCGATTGCTGGCCAGATCGCCTTGTCGTCACGCATTGCGATACTTTAATGCCCTTCACCCCAAAAGATAAGGCGGCCACGTCGCCGCAGCCGCCTCATCGATTTCCCCGAGAAGATTCAGTGACCTTCGATGACCGCGCCGCTCGAGGCCCAGACATAGATCGACGCGAACAGGAACAGCCAGACCACGTCGACGAAGTGCCAGTACCAGGCGGCGGCCTCGAAGCCGAAATGGTGCTTGGGCGTGAAATCGCCCTTCATCGCGCGGACCAGGCAGACCAGCAGGAAGATGGTGCCGATGATGACGTGGAAGCCGTGGAAGCCGGTCGCCATGAAGAAAGTGGCGCCGTAGATCGAATCCCTGAAGCCGAACGGCGCGTGCATGTATTCATAAGCCTGCACCATGGTGAACAGGATGCCGAGACCGACGGTCAGCACCAGACCGTTGATCAGCCCCTTGCGATCGCCATGAAGCAGCGCGTGGTGCGCCCAGGTCACCGTGGTGCCCGACAGAAGCAGGATGACGGTGTTGTAGAGCGGCAGGTGGAAGGGGTCGAGGACCTCAACGCCCTTCGGCGGCCAGACACCGCCGGTGAAGGCGGCGCGGGCATATTGCTGTGCCTCGCCGGGAAACAGGCTGGCGTCGAAGAAAGCCCAGAACCAGGCGACGAAGAACATCACCTCGGAGGCGATGAACATGATCATGCCGTAGCGCAGATGCAGCGACACGACACGCGTGTGGTGGCCTTCATGCGCTTCCTTGATGGTGTCCGACCACCAGGCGTACATGGTGTAAATGACGATCAAGAGGCCGATGAAGAACAGCCACGGATTGGCGATGTTGAAGCCGAACATCGTGAATTCGCTGCCCTTGAGATACTGCATGTAACAGACGCCGCCGATCGCGGTGACCAACGCGCCGACGGAGCCGAGGAAAGGCCACGGGCTCGGGTCGACGAGATGGTAGTCATGTTGTGGTTTTGCGTGCGCGTCTGCCATATCAACCCCCGAGGCTTCGTTCGGTATGTGAAACTTTGTTGCTTGTGCCTTCGGCCGGCGCCGAAGACACGACCGGCTTCTTCTTCTCGTTCTTCTCGACCGGGAACATCGTGTAGGACAGGGTAATCGTCTTCAGGTCCTTCAATTCCGGCGCATTGACGATGTCGGGATCTACATAGAACACGACCGGCATGTCGAGCGTCTCGCCAGGCTTCAGCGTCGTATCGGTAAAGCAGAAACACTCGACCTTGTTGAAGTAGGATCCCGCAAATTCCGGCTGCACGTTGAAAGTGGCGCGGGCGGTGGTGGCGCGGACGAACTTGTTGGTGGCGCTATAATGCGCCTGCGCCGTCTCGCCTATCTTGATGGTGACCGAGCGGGCGACCGGCCCGAACTGCCAGGGCACGCCGGCTGTGTTGGCGTCGAAACGGATGGTGATATCGCGGTCGAGCACGCGGTCGGCATATTGCTGCGTTGCGCGTTTCACGGTGCCGCCGTAACCGGTCGCCTGGCAAAACATCGCGTAGAGCGGCACCGCAGCATAGGCCATGCCGATCATGCCGCCGAAAAAGGCGATGCAGACGCCGGCGACGATGCGGTTGGTGTTCTTCTTTTCGGGATGGATCACGGTTTGGCGGTTCATCTGAGCCTCACATCGTTCCGGTGAGGTTGTGACCGAATTTCACGACGGTCGCGATATAGAAGATGGCGACAAGCACGGCCAGTGCCAGGCCGATGGCCACCGAGCGGTTGCGCCGGGCCTTCTGCTGGCGCTCGGTCAGCGTGACGAGTTCAAGCTTCTTGTCGACCATGGTCATGCTCCGCCCATGGTCAGCACGCGGCCGACAACGCAGTCGGCAAGGTAGACGGCGAAAATGGCAAAGAGGTAGAGCAGCGAATAGCCGAACAATGCCTTGGCCGGCTTCATCACATGGTCGTCGTCCGCCATCCGCAGCACCTGCCACGCATACCAGACGAAGCCGGCGCCAAGCAGCACCGCAAAGACGCCATAGGCGGGCGTGGTGAAACCGAGCAGCCATGGCAGCACGCCAACCGGCGCAAGGATCAGCGCGTAGCCAAAGATCTGGCGTCGGGTCGAAGCCTGGCCGGCGACATTCGGCATCATCGGGATGCCGGCCCTGGCATAGTCCTCGGACTTGAACAGGGCGAGCGCCCAGAAATGCGGCGGCGTCCATAAAAAGATGATGAGGAACAGAACGACGCTTTCCAGGCTGACGGTTCCGGTCACCGCGGCCCAGCCGATCACCGGCGGAATGGCGCCGGCAGCACCGCCGATGACGATGTTCTGCGGCGTCCAGCGCTTCAGCCACATCGTGTAGACGACGGCGTAGAAGAAGATGGTGAAGGCCAAGAGTGTGGCCGACAGCCAGTTGACCAGCACGCCGAGCGTCATCACCGACAGCACCGACAGCACCAGGCCGAAACTCAGCGCCTCGCCTGGCCGAATGCGGCCGGCCGGCACCGGACGGCCGGCGGTCCTGGTCATCACAGCATCGATGTCGGCGTCATACCACATGTTGAGCGCGCCGGACGCTCCGGCACCAATGGCAATGGCCAGAATAGCGATCACCGCCAGAAGCGGATTGATGGTCACAGGTGCGGCGACCAGGCCGACAAAGGCGGTGAACACCACCAGCGACATGACGCGCGGCTTCAACAGGGCGAAGAAATCGCCCGCCGTCGCTTCCGACATGCGAAAGCCCGGTTCGTCAGTCAATGTGTCGTCGACAAGGGCCATGCGTACTTAAAGTCCATCATTCCGTTGGCCAAAACCGCCGGCGAACTGGCGGTTCCGTATTTCCCCCAAGCAGAAGCCTATTTGATCTTCGGCAGTTGCTCCCACTGGTGGAAGGGCGGCGGCGAAGACAGCTGCCATTCAAGCGTCGTCGCACCCTCGCCCCATGGATTGGCGCCGGCAACCCGCTTCTTCTGGAAGGCCTCGAACACGCCATAAAGGAAGATAACCACGCCGACGGCCGAAATATACGAGCCGTAGGACGACACCATGTTCCAGCCGGCAAACGCATCCGGATAGTCGATGTAGCGGCGCGGCATGCCGGAGAGGCCGAGGAAATGCTGCGGGAAGAAGACGAGGTTGACGCCGACGAAGGTGACCCAGAAGTGGGTGTTGGCGATGACAGGCGAATACATGTAGCCGGTCATCTTCGGGAACCAGTAGTACCAGCCGGCGAAGATTGCAAAGACCGCGCCCAGCGACAGCACATAATGGAAATGCGCAACCACGTAATAGGTGTCGTGCAGCGGACGGTCGAGACCGGCATTGGCAAGCTGGACGCCGGTAACGCCGCCGACGGTGAACAGGAAGATGAAGCCAATCGCCCACAGCATCGGGGTCTTGAGCGAAATCGACCCGCCCCACATGGTGGCGATCCACGAGAATATCTTCACGCCCGTCGGCACCGCGATAACCATGGTAGCAAACACGAAATAGCGCTGCGTGTCGAGCGACAGACCGGTCGTGTACATGTGGTGCGCCCAGACGATGAAGCCGACCGCGCCGATCGCGACCATGGCATAGGCCATGCCGAGATAGCCGAAGATAGGCTTCTTCGAAAAAGTCGAGACGATGTGGCTGACGATGCCGAAGCCCGGCAGGATCAGGATGTAGACTTCCGGATGGCCGAAAAACCAGAACAGGTGCTGGAACAGGATCGGGTCACCGCCGCCATCGGGCGCGAAGAAGGTGGTGCCGAAATTGCGATCGGTCAGAAGCATGGTGATGCCGCCGGCCAGGACCGGAAGCGACAACAGCAGCAGGAAAGCGGTGATCAGCACCGACCAGGCGAACAGCGGCATCTTGTGCAGCGTCATGCCAGGCGCGCGCATGTTGAAGATGGTGGTGATGAAATTAATGGCGCCGAGGATCGACGAGGCGCCGGCGATGTGCAGCGACAGGATCGCAAGATCCATTGCCGGTCCCGGCTGGCCCGAGGTCGATAGCGGCGGATAGATCGTCCAGCCGCCGCCGACGCCGTAGGCGCCAGGCGCGCTCGGCACGAAGGCCGAGATGATCAGCAGGATGAAAGCCGGTGGCAGCAACCAGAACGAGACGTTGTTCATGCGCGGGAATGCCATGTCGGGCGCGCCGATCATGATCGGCACCATCCAGTTGGCGAAGCCGCCGATCAGCGCAGGCATGACCATGAAGAAGATCATGATGAGCGCATGGGCGGTGGTGAAGGCGTTGTACATGCTCTTGCCGCCGTCGAGCGCGGCGTCGGCATTCAAGCCGTAGACCATCTGCGCCAGGCCGGTGAAAATCTGGATCCCCGGCTCTTGCAGTTCCATGCGCATGACGACCGAAAGGGCGCCGCCGACGCAGCCCGCCATGATCGCGAAGATCAGATAGAGCGTACCGATATCCTTGTGATTGGTCGAATACACCCACCGGACCCAGCCATGATATGGCTTGTGGTCGTGGTCGTGAGCTGCAGCGTCTGCCATGTTCGGCTCCGTTCCCTGATCTTTTCTGGTCGCGGCATCAGTTGCCGGCGGCCGCTACCTTGTCTTTGCCGTCGACCTCGGCCATCAGCGCCTTGTTGGCGCCGGGAAGGTCGGTGCCGGCTGCTGCCAGCCAGGTCTTGTACTGGGCGTCGGAGACGACGCGGATCGCGATCGGCATATAGGCGTGGTCCTTGCCGCAGAGCTCCGAGCACTGGCCGTAATAGAGGCCTTCCTTTTCCGCCTTGAACCAGACCTCGTTGATGCGACCCGGAACCGCGTCGGTCTTGATGCCGAAGGACGGCATGGCAAAGGCGTGGATCACGTCCGCCGCCGTCACCAGCACGCGGGTCATGGTGTTGACCGGCACCACCATCTCGTTGTCGACGGCGAGCAGGCGCGGATAGACGCCGCGGTCCTCCTTGCCGGCCGCGGCGCGGTCAGAATCCGCCAGGATCGCCGAGTTGAAGGAAAGCGTGTTTTCGGTCTGGTATTCGTAGTCCCAGTTCCACTGGTTTCCCGTCGCCTTGACGGTCAGCTTGGCTTCCTCCGGCGGCGTGTATTGCGCGGTCAGGAGTTGGAACGAGGGAATGGCGAGCAAGAGCAGGACGACGACCGGCCCAACAGTCCAGATCACTTCGATCAGCGTGTTGTGGCTGGTGCGCGACGGGATCGGGTTGACGCTGGCGCGGAACTTCAGGATGCAATAGGCGATGAGAAAGAGCACGAAGAGGGTGATCGGCACGATGAACCACAGCGTATAGTGCTCGAACCAGGCGATCTGCCGCATCATCTCGGTGGCGGCGGGCTGGAAGCTCACCTCCCACGGCGCAGGCTGGGCCGCATGGGCGGACGCGCCGGTGAACAGTGTGGCGGCAGCGCTTGCCAGGAATTTGGCGCCTGCTAGGAATTTTCTCATTGCCGTCATTATCTCCCAGTTCCTCGCGATCGGACCGCAAGGATATCGAACAACGCCGGGACGGGAATCCCGGAAAGTCCCGAG
The DNA here is from genome assembly GCF_016756595.1 of Mesorhizobium sp. L-2-11. Lineage (NCBI taxonomy): Bacteria > Pseudomonadati > Pseudomonadota > Alphaproteobacteria > Hyphomicrobiales > Phyllobacteriaceae > Mesorhizobium > Mesorhizobium sp. L-2-11. Next base: position 5,385,945 of record NZ_AP023257.1, read on the forward strand.
GCTGGTTCAAACCATACTCTATTTGCCTCTGCAAGAAAGGAGCGGGCGAAACCGTGCGGCATTTTTGCGCGCAAGCGCAGCTGCGCCTTGTGGCGGCGGCCGCGGCGGTGGCGTACCCGCGAATGTCCGAGCGGCGGAGTGTCTCGGCAAAATCCGCCGGGCCGTCGCAATTCGGGCGAATTTGGCACTGAAAAGCGCACAATTGCCTTGGTCGAGGCAGGCCGGCAGTGGTCTCATCCTTTACTTGCCCTTGGCGCGGCTTAAAGTGCCGTGATTCGCAATGGAGCCGTCATGAACTCTTGGCTTTGGGGACTTGGGCATTCGAGACTTGGGGTTTCGCGATTGGGGCTTTCGACAAGCTTGGCGAAGGTCATCCTTCTCGCTGCCGTGTCTGGCGTTGGCCTGGCTGGGATCGGCCTGTCCTATGTTGGCTCGTTTGGCGTCAGCCACGCCAATGCCGCGCAGCCAAGCGGCAAGGTGCGGACGACGCATGGCGCATGGTCGATCATCTGCGACACGCCGGTCGGCGCCACATCGGAACAATGCGTTATGATGCAGAACGTCGTCGCCGAAGACCGTCCCGAGATGGGGCTTTCCGTCGTCGTGCTGCGCACTGCCGACAACAAGGCCGAAATCCTGCGGGTGCTGGCGCCGCTCGGCGTGCTGTTGCCCAACGGGCTCGGCCTCAATGTCGACGGCAAGGACATCGGCCGGGCCTATTTCGTGCGCTGCTTCCAGGACGGCTGCTATGCCGAGGTCATTCTCGAAAAGCCACTGCTCGACACGCTGAAGACCGGAACGTCAGCCACCTTCATCGTCTTCCAGACGCCGGAGGAAGGCATTGGCATCCCGGTTGAGCTCAAGGGTTTCGCCGACGGTTTCGCCGCCCTGCCTTGACGGGGCGAGAGGCCCAAAACCCTGCTGACGAAAATGAGATTGTGACCGCCTTGGGCTACAGCGCCGCGCGTCCAAGGACGCGCAAAGGACGCTGTAGCGCTTTGATTTTGCGCATGATCCTTTCCGAAAATCGATTCCGATTTTCGGAGTCATGCACGGACAATGGTCATTGCCGATTGTCTGGGCGCACCTTCGCGCCTACATCGTGAGGACATTCTCTTTCCACGGACGGACCGCGCCATGAACAGCCTGATCGGCCAATTCGACATTTCCGACGATCGCATCAAGCAGATCGTCGCCGAGACCATCAACGGCGCCGATGACGGCGAACTGTTCCTCGAATACAGCGAGAGCGAAGCGCTGATGTTCGACAATGGCCGGCTGAAGACCGCCAATTTCAACACAGACCAAGGTTTTGGCCTGCGCGCGGTCGCCGGCGAAGCGAGCGGCTACGCGCATTCCAGCGATCTTTCGGAAGCGTCGCTGCTGCGCGCGGCCGACGCCGTCTCGACGGTCAAGAGCGGCTATTCCGGCACGCTTGCTGCGGCTCCCGCCCGCACCAACCGCCATCTCTATGGCGACGACAACCCGATCCCCTCGCCCTCCTTCGAGGCCAAGGCAAAGCTGCTTCAGGAAATCGATGCGTGGCTGCGAGCCGAGGATCCGCGCGTGCGGCAGGTGACGGCGTCGCTCGCCGCCTCCTGGCAGCATGTCGAGATCGTGCGTGCCGACGGCCAGATGGTGCGCGACATCCGCCCGCTGGTCAGGATCAATGTGTCGGTGGTGGTCGGCGACGGCGACCGCCAGGAGAGCGGCTCCCACGGCATGGGCGGGCGCAAAGGGTTTGGCGAATTCCTGGTCGAGGAGAGTTGGAAGCACGCCGCCAAGGAAGCGCTGCGGCAGGCGCTGGTCAACCTCGAGGCCATCCCGGCGCCGGCGGGTACGTTCGACATCGTGCTGTCCAGCGGCTGGCCGGGCGTCATGCTGCACGAGGCCGTCGGCCACGGGCTGGAAGGCGACTTCAACCGCAAGAAGACATCGGCCTTCGCCGGGCTGATGGGCCAGCAGGTGGCCGCCAAGGGCGTCACCGTTGTCGACGACGGCACCATGGCCGAGCGGCGTGGCTCGCTGACAGTCGATGACGAAGGCACGCCGTCGGCCCGCAACGTGCTGATCGATGACGGCAAGCTTGTCGGCTACATGCAAGACCGCCAGAACGCCCGGCTGATGGGCATGAACGCGACCGGCAACGGACGGCGCGAAGGCTATGCGCACCAGCCGATGCCGCGTATGACCAACACCTACATGACTTCAGGCGATATGGAGCCGAACGAAATCATCGCCTCGGTCAAGAACGGCATCTATGCCGTCTCCTTCGGCGGCGGCCAGGTCGACATCACCTCGGGCAAGTTCGTGTTCGGCTGCACCGAGGCCTACATGATCGAGAATGGTAAGGTAACGCAGCCGATCAAGGGCGCCATGCTGATCGGCAACGGGCCGGATGCCATGCATCGGGTTTCGATGATCGGCAACGACATGAAGCTCGACACTGGCATCGGCATGTGCGGCAAGGCCGGCCAGGGCGTGCCGGTCGGCGTCGGCCAGCCGCATCTCAGGATGAACCAGATGACGGTCGGCGGCACACGGGTTTGATAGAACGGCCGCGCCAGCTATTGTGGTCGCGAAAACCGGTCCCTCTCAGCCGCTGCCGCCCGCGATCCTTGGCAAGTGACTGTAAGGGTGGCGGGAACGGCCAGAGCGGCGTGCAAGAAGCATAGCCGTCTGCCGGCCAGTTTCGAACTACCCTAAAGCCATGAAGCCGGCGTTTTCGGCAGGCGATGGTCGGGGTCGATGACCTTCAGACGGGGTGCGTTGCTCTCGTTCCATCGCCACAGCGCGACGCATGTGCCGCCCGGCGACATGAAGGAGGGGTAGATCACGCCGTGCTGCCCATCGGCAAGCAGGCGATCTCTCAGCGTGTGCGTCTCCGGCACCAGGCCTTGATCCATGATGTCGCGCCATTCACATCGGTGAATGTCTGCCTTCACGCCGAGCTTGGTCAGCACGTCAGTGTCCGTCAGATCGGCCAGCCGCGCGCCTGAAAGTGCGAGTTGCGCAATCAGCGCCGGATGTTGGACAAAGCCCTGATTGTACTCCGCCCAAGCAGTGGACAATTCCCGTGCGGCATAGATTGTCGGGGTGCCTCCCGGGTTCCAGCGACCGCCAAAGCGGGCCGCTCCTTCGCCGGAAAGCGCCAGATGCGCCCAACGCGGCACGAAGGCACGCCATAGGCTCAGTCTGTTTTCAGGCATAGATGCCGGAGCGGACTGCCTCCAGATAGGCAAGCACCTTGTCCGACTTGCCCTCTCGAACGAGATCGTAGGCGGTCTTTCCCGCCCAGCCGGGGATCGGCTGATGCTTGAACCAGATCGCCGCGCGCTGTTCATCGCCGGCCATCTCGCCTGCCATCGCCAGGATACGGACAATCGGACTCAATGCGGCGTCGACCTTGCGCGCGCTGGTCTTGGCGGCAAGCGTGTTGCGCGCGACGCCGATCAGGCCCGCCAGTTCGGTCAGATTGACGCCCAGCAGTTCAGCCACCCGTCTTGCCGAAAGAAATGGCGTCCGCTCGTCGCCAAATTGCGATGCTCTGATATCGAGAGCTGCGGTATTCATAACAGATTCCCAGCGCATTTTGAACAGAATACGCTCAAAATATGCTCATTTTACGCGAAATTCAAGCCCAACAAATGTGGACCTGTTACCGCCTTCGCTTTGGCTTCTCCAGAAGCGCGACGGTCTCGACATGCGGCGACCACAGGAACTGATCGATCGGCGTCACACTTTTCAGGGCGTAGCCGCCGTCGATGAGGATGCGCAGGTCGCGCGCCAGCGTCACCGGATTGCAGGAAACCGCGGCGACCAGCGGCACGTCGGAACGGGCAATCTGCTTCGACTGGTCCTCGGCGCCGGCGCGGGGCGGATCGAACACAATGCCGTCGAAGGCATTCAACTCCTTGAATGTGAGCGGCCGCCGGAACAGGTCGCGGCGTTCGCTGGTCACGCGCTTCAGACCGCTGGCGAAACGGAACGCCCGGTCGAGCGCCGAAAGCGCTGCCGCGTCACCCTCCACCGCATGGACTTCCGACTTGGCGGCGAGGCGCAGCGCAAAGCTGCCGCAGCCGGCGAAGAGATCGGCGACCTTTTTGGCGCGCGCGAGGTGCCGGCCGACGATGTCGGCCATCGCCTGCTCGGCGGCTTCGGTGGCCTGCAGGAAGGCGCCCGGCGGCACCGCGACGGCGATGTCGCCGAACATGACAACCGGCTTTTTGGGCTCGATGATGATCTCGCCATCGATCGAAAGCCTTGCCAGCCCCTGAGCGATGACGAAATTGGAGGCGACGCGGCGCTGGTTTTCGCCAAGCTTGCCGGACTCGTGAACCGCGACATCGAGGCCGGAAGCGGTCGCCGTGACTGTCATGCGGAACGATTTCGTCGTTGCGCAAACCAATTCGGCGAGTGCTGTCAGACGGTCGAGCTTTGCGACGATGTCGGGCAGCGAGATCGGGCATTCCTCAATGGAAATGACCTCGGACGACAGCGCCCGAACGAAGCCGAGCAGCATGCCGGCCTCGCTGCGTCGGGCGGTGAACACGACGCGCCGGCGCGTCTGCGGCGCGCACGGCACCAGCGCGTCAATGTCGCAAGTGATGCCCTTGCTGTTAAGCGCATGCGCAACCTTGTCACGCTTCCACCGATGATAGGCTTCGGCTTCAAGATGCTGGATGGCGCAGCCGCCGCATTCGGTGAAATGCCGACAGGCAGGGTCGATGCGAAGCGGCGAAGCCTGCAGCACCGACATCAGCGTGGCACGATCCTTTTCGCGCGCGGCGGTGACGGTTTCACCGGGCAGCGTGAACGGAATGAAAAGCTCGCCGGTTTCGGTCTCGGCGACGCCGTCGCCCTGGGAGCCCAGCCGTGTGATCGTGAAGCGCGCGGTCATCGGCCTCCGATCCCCCTCTTCTCGATACCGGCGTCCTTGATCCCGGCGAGCAGGAACTCGCGGTTGCCGTCGCCGCCTTCGATCGGCGACAGATGCAGTCCGAGCGAGCGCCAGCCGGGGACGCCGTCGAGCCAATCCTGCAGCAGGCCGGCAATCCGCGCAGCATCGTATGGGTCTTTCAGCAAGCCGCCCTTGCCGATCGCCTCGCGGCCCGCCTCGAATTGCGGCTTGACCAGAAATATTGCTTTGGCGCCACTCCTGGCAATGGCGAGCGCCGGCGGCAGCGCCAGTTTCAACGAGATGAAGCTGACATCGGAGACGATGAAATCCGGAATGCGATCGGCGAGATCGGCAGCGGAAAGATCACGGGCGTTCAATCCCTCGATGACCGTCACACGCGGATCGCCAGCGATCTCCGGATGTATCTGGCCATGCCCGACATCGATTGCCGTGACATGTGCGGCGCCGCGTTCGAGCAACACCTGAGTGAAGCCTCCAGTCGAGGCGCCGACGTCGAGCGCTTCGCTGCCGGCTGGACCGAGACCGAAATGGTCGAGCCCGGCGATCAGCTTCAGCGCAGCACGCGACACATAGCGCTGCGCCGGATCATCGACTTCTATGAGGCAATCAGCCCGGACGGTCTGGCCGGGCTTGCGGGCGATGATGCCGTCAACCGTCACTGTGCCGCGCTCGATCGCGTCGCGGGCGCGAGAGCGGCTGGCGAACAGGCCGCGCGCGACGAGGAGTTCGTCGAGCCGCTGGCGTGTGCTGGCTGGCAAAGGGGAGTTCATCGGCCTTCATGGCGAAAGCCTGTCGCGAAGGCAAGGATATTGGGTAAGACAACGAACATCTTGTGAAAGCGGCGAGCGCATCAGCCTACGCCTCAATCTGTTGAATATCGCAGCGGGTCCGGCACAATGTTGGGAACAATGCTCGTGTTGCTGCCAGAGGGTGAGGAGGACGAATGCTGACCGGAACCTGCCATTGTGGCGCGGCCCATTGGACTTTGGAGGGCGATCTCGGCTCGATCACCGCCTGCAACTGCACGCTTTGCCGCCGCTATGGCGCGCTATGGGCTTACGATTATGTTGACGAACGCATCCATCTTGCGGGACCGACAAGTGCATATACGCGCGCCGGAAAGGATACCCCGTCGCTCGAGATTCTGTTCTGTCCGACATGCGCCTGTGTGCTGGCCTGGCGTGGCTTGCGCGCCAGTGCCGCCGGTCGCACTCGGATCGCCGTCAATGTCAGGCTTGCGCCGCCTGACGCCGTCGCCGACCTCCCAATCGACCATTTCGATGGTCTCCATACCTTCGAGGACCTGCCGCGCGATGGCCGCTGCGTGCGCGATATGTGGTTCTGATGCATGTCGCGCAAAAGCCTGCCCTCGGGCTTGACCCAAGGGTGCTCCGTCGCACCATAAAGGCGGCCTTCCCGGCGAGTCTCCAGAGCCGCCCTTCTTTCCGCAGCAAGCGCTTCATAATCATGCAATCGCCTCTGTTGTCCGCGCCAGCAGGTCTTCCGCCAACCGTGACGCGGCCCCCCGTGCATCCTGGCGAGCGGCATGATCAAGATCGGGTCCAAAGAGGGTCTTCTGCATGATTAGACTGCGGACATCTTCGATACCGATGAAGCGCAACCACGCTTCTATATAGGGCTTTTGAAAGTCAAAGCTCTGCGCCGGAGTGATGGACTGCGCCGCATAGTCGAGGCCTCGCGCATAGACGACCACCGCGATCTTGTCCCGGAGCAGCCCTGCGAACCCGTGTTCAGGATCGAACGAGAAAAGGATGCCCTTCTGCGATACCAGGTCGATGAACTGCTTGAGCTTGTAGGGAATGCTGAAATTCCACAGGGGCGTCGACAGCAGGACAATATCCGCCCAGTGCAGTTGTTGCGCCAATTCTTGCAATGTGGCCCATGCCTGCTGTTGAGAGGGGGTAAGCGGCGTGCCGCTGAGCCCCGCATATTTGGCCAACATCGCGTCCTCACCGAATTCGGGGAGGTCGACATCCCATAGGTCGAGCATTGAAATCGCCAGGTCGGGTCGCCGAGCACGACAGCTTTGGACAAAGGCCTCGGCGACCTCACGCGAGGCGGAACGCTCTTTGCGAGGCGAGGAAACGATATGCAGCAGCTTGGTCATGGATCATCCTTGCTCATTGTGACGAACCGCATTGCGTCATATTTTAATTCGATATAAAAATTGAGATTGTCGACAATATTCATCATGGATCAGAATATATGCTGGAATTGGTCCTGCTCAGGACGTTCGTCGCCGTGTTCGACGAAGGCGGCTTCAGTCGGGCAGCAGCGCGACTGAACCTTACGCAGTCGGCGGTCAGTGGGCACCTGCGCCGTCTCGAAGAGCAGGTCGGAAAGCCGTTACTCAGAAGGACGACGCGCTCGCTGGAGATGACACAAGATGGCGAGCGCCTGCTCGCCTATGCCCGGGCGATGCTCGCCCTTAACCGGGATGCCTTGGCCGATCTGGCGCAGGCACCCTTTCACGGCAGAGTTCGCGTCGGCCTCTCGGAAGACTTCGCACAGGTCCCCATCCTTCGCGCCTTGCAGGCATTCGGCGCTGATCGCCGCGGATTGCAGGTCGAGGTGCAGGTCGGGATTCCGGGTGCGCTGCTCTCGAAGATGAAGGAGGGCAATATCGAACTGGTGCTCGGGTCACAGTGTGAGGGTGAGGAGATGGGGCGCCTCCTGTGGCGCGAGCCTCTTGTCTGGGCGTGGGCGGATCATACCGGCGTGGATCTTCCCGACCCGCTGCCGTTGGCCGTGTTGCCGGAACCTTGCCCCTACAGGGAAGTGGCCCTTGAACGGCTTGCCAAGGCCGGGATCAGCCAGCGCACGGTGATGATCTGCACCAGCAACGCCAGCCTGAGGGCGGCTGCCATCTCAGGCTTCGCTGTAGCGCCGATGACAGTCAGTCAGCTGAGAAACGGCCTGGTCAGGGTACCCGAAAGCCACGGCCTGCCAGAGTTGCCAGAAGCGCAGTTCAGGCTATTTGCCGCATCGAAAGGCGATACTCCCGTCCTCGAAGAACTGGCGAATGCCATCATGAACGCCGTTCCTCGAAGGCACGCTGGCGAGGAGTGAACTCGCACCGGCGCTTGGCCGTCTCGGTCTGATGCTTGGGTAGGAGGGTGTCACGTCTCATAGGAACCAAATCCGTGGCGGCGGAAAACTTTGGGGCCGGACATCTGCCGGAAGGCCGGCCCCGCTTCATGGGTCATTTCTCGATGCTGGAGGTGACGGACTGGATCACTTCGGTCGCCATCTTGAATTCCCTGGTGCGGCTTTCGATGCCGTGGCGCCTGGCGATGTAGTCGAAGTCGGTGTAGGCCGCGTAGACCGAGCCATCAGCCGTCTGGTAAACGACGACGCGCACCGGCCAGTCGAGGCCGGCTTTCGGGTTCGCGGTGATGAAGGTCGTGCCGAGTGCCGGGTTGCCGAACATGATGAGCCGCGACGGCCTGACGACGTTGCCGGCGGCGTTGCCGAGCTTGGCCTGGTCGATGACACCGAACAACGTGATGCCCTTGTCGGCGACATCCTTCTTGATCCGCGACACGGTCTCTGCAACCGAATAGCCGCTCTTGACTGTGATGACGCCGTCGGACGCCATCTCAGCGTTCGCCTGGGCCAGAAACCCCGGGGTGGCAAGCGTCAAGACAAGCGCCGTCGCCGCGAGGGTTGATTTGACTGAATTGATCATTTCTCTTTCTCCGTGAGTGAAGCCGGTCCGATGACAGGCTGGAAGAAAGGATGCGGAAAGGCTCGGCGGATTGATAATGCCGTTTGCTGCCTGAATTGATGAGTGCGGCGTATGGCTGGCAGGTTCCATGGAAATGCCGCCGCTCATTAGCGGCGGTAAACGTCGAGATGAAGCTGGATCAGACGCGTGGCGCCGTCAGCGGGCGGGCGATTATCGTTGCCGCGATCAGGGCGGCGACGAGAACGACAACACAAGTGGTCCAGCCGAGCCGGTCATAGACCTGGCCAAGGACGAAGCTGCCGACCAGCCCGCCGGAATAATATGAAGCAAGATAAATACCGCTCGCCGCGGCCTTGTCGCGGGCGGCGACGCGGCTGACATGGCCAGTCGCGATCGCCTGCGCCAGGAATGTTCCGATGGCAATCAGGGCCATGCCCGCAAGAACGATCGGCAGATTTGGAGTGAGCAGCGCCAGAAGGCCGGCGATGGCAATGCCGAGCGTCAGGACGATGCCGTTGGCTGGACCGAACCGCCTTGCCACGCGGCCGGCGAGCGGGGTTGTCAGCATCGACGGCAGAAATACGAAATAAACGAGACCGAGCGCCATCGGCGACAGGGCCAGCGGTGCTGCGGCCAGTTGGAAATTCACATATGTAAACGTGCCGATGAAGACGAACAGAATCAGGAAGCCGATCGCGAAGCTGCCGCGCAGTTCTCGGTTCTTGAAGTGGGCTTTCCAGGCGCCGCCGACAGGAGGATGGTCGGCGTCGATTCGCATCATGCGGTCGGTCTTCTTCAGAGTCAGCCAGACCAGCAACGCGCCGGCAATATTTAGGGCAGCGAAGGTCAGGAAGTTGATGGAGATGCCAAAGCCGTCCGCAACAGCCGCCGAAAGGATGCGGCCGAAGAAGTTGCTGGCGACGTTTCCGGTGACGTAGGCGGCGAGCGCGCCTGCCGCCTGGCCGGGTGAGAAATGCTCGGCGAGGTAGGCGATCGTCAGCGTGAAGGCCGCCGACATGCACAGGCCCTGCAGGACGCGCAGGAGGGCAAACATTGCGATGCTGTCGGTTATCGAAAGTAGCGCGGTCGGTATGGCGAGCACGACAAGGCTGAACCATATCCCGTTGCGCCGGTCGATGTTGCGGCCGAGTAGCGCCACCGCGACGCCGGCGATCGCCATTCCAAAGGTGCTGGCGTTCACCGCGAAACCCATCGTTGCGCGGCTGACGCTGAATTTGACGACGAGCGAGGGAAGGATCGCCTGCGCGGCGAAAAGGTCGACGAGCGTCAGAAATGCGATCAAGGCAATGATGCCGAAGCGCAGGCTGTCCGTCGACACCCTGCGGAGCTTCGAGGCAACGGCTTCGTCATAGCTGGCCATCGGAATTTTTCCGTGCATGGTTCGACGCTCCCGAACGGGACCGGGAACGTCGATCGAGGTTGAGGGGTCAATAAAGCGGGACGCGCTGCGGTCCGGTTACATCGCGCCGTGGGCGTCCATGTCCGGCGGCAGGATGTCGGCCGAATAGAGCACGGCAGGAACCGAACCGTTGTTCTTCCACCAATGCGCGAGCTGGCCGAACTCGGCGGTGGCTTCGCCGGCCTTGTGCTCGATCGCCACCTTGCAGGTGTTGCTGTATTCGCTGATCGCGCCCTCGACGACCAGGATATTTGCCGGACGCGTGGAGTGGTCGTGCCACGGCACGACGCCGCCGGGCTGCACGACGAGCTTGCGCAGACGGAACCTATTGCCCTTCCAGGCGTCGCCCTTCGTGCTGAGGTCGATCGTGCTGATGACCTCGTCGGTGACACCTTCCGGCGCGCTCGGCATCGACTGCACGGCATTGGTGGCGACCTGGTCGACTGGGCATTCGCCGGCGTGGGCAGGTGCTACAGCGAAAGCCGCGGCCGAAGCGAGCAGGCCGAACCCAAGAACAAGTTTGATCGGGTTGTGAGGTGCTATGACTTTCAGAAACATTTTGCGGTTCTCCTTTTATCGAGCCCGGCAATGGGGATTCATGCGGGGCGTGATGTGGAGATTGGACGAGCACGGCGGCCAAGAGAAATGCCGGGTACTTCTAAATTCCATAGCCTGAAGCTATCGCGTGAGCCTGGGCGCAGTCATACCGGCTCGCATCCGAACCGCAGGCGTACTCCTGCGTAGTCGACGGAGTTTCGATTACGCGGCGGAACGGCGCATCGAAACCGGTGATGCGCCCTCTGCCCAGCCATAGGATTTGACCGCACCGACAAATGTCGACACCGCGGGCGAGAAGCGGCGGCCGGCGACGGTGACGAGGCACACATCGCGGGTCACCTCCGGCTCTGTCACCGGCCGCACCTGCAGCCCTGGAATCACGGCGGTGTATTCGGGGAGGAAACAGATGCCGAGCCCTCCGGCAACCATATTCTGGATCCAGTCCTCTCGCTCGCTAGAATAGGAGATGCGAAGCTTCACTCCGCGCTCGACGCAAAGATGAGAGAGATGGTCCCAATACTCGCAGTTGACACGTCTCAGATAGATCTCGCCGTCGATCGCGCTGATTGGCACGGTCTCGTGCTGCGTCAGCCGATGGCCGGTCGGGAACGCCAGCATGAAGCGTTCGCGAAAGAGAGGCGTCACGTCGAAGCGTTCCGGGAAGTTTTCGCTCGACGACATGATTGCGACGTCGATCTCGCCCGCCTCGAGCAGTTGTGAAAGCCGGCTTGGTACCCCTTCAACCAACTGCAACTGAATTCCCTTGTGGCGCATGTTGAAATCCGTGAGCAACCCGGTGAAGCGGCGCGGGCCGATCGTGCACATGATGCCGACCTTCAGATGCGCGTCCTTGAGGCAAAGGAAGCGCGAGGCTTCCTGATGGACGCCGCTCAGTTCATCAAGGATCTGTTGGAAACGCGGCCGAAGCAGCGCGCCAAGGTCGGTGATGTGGGTCAGATTGCGCTCGCGCCGGAACAAAAGGCCGCCTACCTCGTCCTCGAGCTGCTGGATCGCGCGGCTGAGCGCCGGCTGGGTGACGTTGCATTTCTCGGCGGCGCGCGTGAAGTTCCGCGTATCGCAGACGGCGAGGAAATATCGGATGTGGTGGATGTCCATGCCAATCCCCTAGCGCGCCCGAGCCTTCTCCAACCAATGCAATGGACGCATGGATTTGATAGCACAGCGGCATTTTATTGTTGAGCGCGCATCGCTCAAGGTCCCGCAGAACAGCCGCAGCGTTGCGGCACATCAACGGAGGCCGAAATGCTCAACGTCAGCAAACCTGAAACCGATACGCTTGCGATGCGCCGCCCCCTGGAAGGCCGGACGGCGATCGTGACCGGCTCGACCAGCGGCATCGGCCTCGGCATCGCCCGCGCCCTGGCGCAGAACGGTGCTGCCGTCATGCTGAACGGGTTCGGGGATCCGGTGGAAATCGAAACGCAGCGTGCCGCCTTGGCCGAGGAAAATGATGTCGACGTCGCTTACGACAACGCTGACATGTCGAACCGCGACGCTATCCACATGATGGTGGAACGGGCCGTTGCACGCTTCGGCCAGATCGACATCGTGATCAACAACGCTGGCATACAGCATGTTGCGCCAGTCAGCGAATTTCCCGTCGCCAAATGGGACTCGATCCTGGCGATCAACCTGAGTTCGGCTTTCCATCTGATCCAGGCGACGTTCGAGCCGATGAAGGGTCGCGGCTATGGCCGCATCATCAACATCGCTTCCGCCCATGGGCTAATCGCCTCGCCTTTCAAATCAGCCTATGTCGCCGCCAAGCACGGCATGGTCGGGTTGACGAAGGTGGTCGCTCTCGAGGGCGCCGAGTACGGCGTGACTTCGAACGCGATCTGTCCAGGCTATGTCTGGACGCCGCTCGTCGAGAAACAAATCGAGGATCAGGCGAAGTCGCACAACATCGCCCGCGACGCCGTTATCCGCGACATCTTTCTGAAGAACCAGCCGACCAGGCGCTTTGCGACTGTAGAAGAAATGGGAGCGCTTGCGGTGTTTCTCTGCAGTGACTGCGCAGCTTCGATCACCGGCACAGCCTTGCCGATCGACGGCGGCTGGACTGCGCACTGAGCGCACCGTCATCGTCAAACGTCTGCAATTTTACGCGAGGAGGTACCCGATGAACACTCATGCCGACGCTGTGAAGCTTGCCTCCAGCCAATCGGAACCGGCCGCGCCCAGCGTGGTCCGCGGGAAGCGGACGATCAACCTCGCGCTTCAGGGCGGAGGCGCGCACGGCGCCTTCACATGGGGTGTCATCGATCGGCTCCTTGACGAGGAGAGCTTGTCCTTCGAGGGGGCCGTCGCAACCAGCGCCGGGGCCATGAACGCGGCGGTGCTTGCCTACGGACTCGCCGAAGGCGGACGCCGCGGCGCGCAGAAGGCGCTTGCGAATTTCTGGCGCCGCGTCAGCCACGCGGCGGCCTTCAGCCCCCTGCAGCCGACCCTGCTTGACAAGATGGCCGGGTCGCGTTCGCTCGAATACTCCCCGGCCTTCCTGATGCTCGACATGGTGACGCGGCTGATGTCGCCCTATCAGTTCAATCCCTTGAACTTCAATCCGCTGAAAAAAGTTCTCGAGCAGTCTATCGATCTGGATGCCGTCCGCATGTCGCGCTGTCCGCTGAAACTCAACATCTGCGCGACCAATGTGCGGACCGGGAAGGTCAAGGTTTTCTCCAATGACGAGCTGTCGATCGACGCCATCATGGCGTCGGCATGCCTGCCGTTCCTGTTCCAAGCCGTCGAGATCGACGGCGAGGCCTATTGGGACGGCGGTTATATGGGAAATCCGGCAATCTTCCCGCTGATCTATTCCTGCGACACGCCGGACGTGCTGATCGTACACATCAATCCTATAGAACGCGCCGAACTGCCGCGCTCGGCGACGGACATCCTTAATCGCATCAACGAGATAAGCTTCAACTCTTCGCTCTTGCGGGAAATGCGGGCGATCGCCTTCGTCACGCAACTGATCGACTCGGAGGCCGGCCAGGCGCTCGACCTCAAGCGCATCTTCGTCCACGGCATTTCGGATGACGAGACCATGAAAAAGCTTGGCGTCTCCAGCAAGCTCAATGCCGATTGGGGCCTGCTTACGGATCTTCGCGACCGCGGCCGTGAACGCGCCGAGGAATGGCTCGAAGCCAACTATAACCACATCGGACAGCGTTCCACGGTGGACATCCACGAACGCTATCTCTGACAACAACTCCCGGCCGGCATTATCCCCTCTGGATGCCGGTTCGCTGAGCCCTCCGGCAACCCTCCCGGAGGGCTCTTTTTATGCAGCCGGCGCATACAGCGCGTCTATCGAAACCATGCCAAGACAGCATTTCAGTTGATGGCTGCGATCGAAGAGAGTGGCTTCAGACGGGCTGATCGCCGGTCTGAACTAAACACAAACCCAGGAGACGGAAATCATGATCAATACCAAATCGCTCATCGGCTCGGCTTTGGCCGCGGCTACCACGCTCGCCGCCAGCGCTGCCTTCGCCGGTCCGGCCGCTCAGCCGGAGTTCTCGTTCGAAAAGTGCTACGGCGTCGTCAAGGCCGGCCAGAACGATTGCCAGACCGCCACGCATTCTTGCGCCGGGACCTCGACCGCCGACAACCAGTCCGACGCATGGATCTATGTGCCGGCCGGCACTTGCGGAAAGCTTGCCAGCGGCAGCACCGAACCCAAGGCCTGATCCACTCCCACGCAACCCAATGGAGACGACTGATGCCCAATAAGCTCCCCACCCTCCCAATTCCGCAAGCTGCGGGCATCGGTCTTCGCTCGCCGCACATTGCTGAAATGCTGAGCCGCCGCCCGTCGGCGGGTTGGTTGGAGGTTCATGCCGAAAACTACATGGGCGGTTCTGCTGCCGTCGCCGCGCTCGAAAATCTGCGTGAGACCTACCCCCTTTCTGTTCACGGCGTAGGGCTGTCTCTCGGCAGCGCTTCCGGCGTCGACCGCGACCATCTGGAACGCATGCGCAAGGTATGCGTGCGCTTCGAACCCGATCTTGTTTCCGAACACCTCGCCTGGAGCGGCGCCGATGGCGCCTACCTCAACGACCTTTTGCCGCTCCGTTACGACGAAGCAGCGCTGGCGATCGTCGCCAACAATATCAAGCTCGTTCAGGACACTCTGAAGCGCCGCATCCTGATTGAAAATCTCTCTGCCTATATCGAGGTCAGCGGTTCGACGATGACGGAGGCCGAGTTCTTGGCCGAGCTTGTGAAGCGCACGGGATGCGGCCTGCTTCTCGACGTGAACAACGTCTACGTTTCCGCCCACAATCTCGACTTCGACGCGGCTGCGTTCATCGAGGTGCTGCCTGCCGAGGCGATCGGCGAGATCCATCTGGCAGGCCATGCCGTCAACGACGTTGGCGATGACACGGTCCTGATCGACGACCACGGCTCGCGTGTGCCGCCCGCCGTGTGGTCACTCTATGCCGGCGCGATCGAGAAATTCGGCCCGCGCCCCACGCTGATCGAATGGGATACGGATGTGCCAGTGCTCGACGTGCTGCTGGGCGAAGCAATGTGGGCGGATATGCTTGCCGCTTCGATCGCCTTCCGCAAGCGGCAGGATTCCCTTCCTGTTTCCGCGCCGAAGCAGTCCGCTCCAGGCACCGTCGTTCCGTTCGAACGCGATGCACCGCGCGGCCAGATGCCGGTGCTTGCCGCTTTCGATGCGATCAAGCCCGCGCGTCTCGCTGCTGACCGTGACGTCAGGAGGAACCGCCATGCTGCCGCTTGAGCATCTGCAGAACATCATCGCGCAGTCCGTGCTTGGCAACCCGCAATTCGGCCTTTCGTCGCTCGTTTCAGCGGGCCGCGCCGATCCATGCCGACGGCTGCGCATCTATGAGAACAATACCCGCGCCTCGCTGACAGCGACGCTGATGGCCGTATTTCCAGTCGTCGTTCGCATGGTCGACGAGCGGTTCTTCCGCTATGCCGCAAGCGAGTTCATTCGTCAGCATCCCCCCGGCGAGCCAAGGCTGGTGCGCTACGGCTCCGACTTCCCGCGCTTCCTCGGGACCTTCGAAGGTCTGGCTGAAATGCCCTTCGTCGCGGAAACGGCGCGGCTTGAATGGGCGATCGCCGAGGCGCTTGATGCGGCATCACTGCCGGCCCTGAACCTGGCGGCACTGGATGGCGAAGCCTCGAGCTCGACCCTAGAACTGATGCTCCAACCATCCTTGCGCCTCGTTATGTCGCATTGGCCGGTACTGTCGATCTGGTCGGCGCATCAGAACGGAGGCGTTCCGGATCAAGCTGATGTCTGGCAGCGCAAAGCCGAGCGCATCGCGCTCTGGAGGCACGGCGACAATGTACGCTTCGCGCGCCTCACGAGCGCCCAGTTCTCGTTCCGCCATTCTCTGAAAAATGGCCTCGGCCTGGAGAGGGCCGTTTCACGCGCCCTCACGCACGAACCGACGTTCGATGTCCTCGGCGCCCTCGTCAGCCTGTTCGGCGAAGGCTTGGTGACCGGCATCGGCTTCGACCACCCGCAGTAAACGAAAATGGAGAGACCAATGAGCGTGACCCGCGAAATGCCTTCAACCAGTGGCCGCAGCCTAGCCGCCGCCTACCGCAGGGCTCTGAACCTGGCGGGCAGCATACCCCTTTCTCTCGTTCAGCTGGCGGGTCGCGTCGCGGTCGCCCACGTGTTCTGGCAATCGGCCCAGACCAAGCTCGCTTCCTGGCCGGTAACGCTGCAGCTTTTCGCGTTTGAATATAATCTGCCGCTGATCGACCCGGCGCTAGCGGCTTCGCTCGCGACAGCCGCCGAAATCATCGGCGCCGCATTGCTTTTCCTCGGCCTGTTCTCGCGCCTCGGCGCGCTGATGCTGCTCGGGGTAGTCGCGGTGATCCAGACCTTCGTCTATCCGGGACACTGGGGCGAACACCTCATGTGGAGTTCGCTGCTGCTGCTCATTTTGGCTCGCGGCGCAGGCGTCGTATCGTTGGATTATCTGGTCGACGGCTATTTCCGTCGCGGAGCGTGAACAATGCTGCGCCGATCCAGCGAAGAAGTGATGAACTTGGCAGAGTTGGAGGCGACGCCGGCCATAACAGATGCGCTTCCACCGCGCCGGCCCCGGGTCGTCATTCTCGGCGCGGGCTTCGGCGGCCTCAACGCAGTGCTCGGGTTGCGCAACGCGCCGGTCGATATCACTGTCGTCGACCGCCGCAATTATCATCTGTTCCAGCCGCTGCTTTATCAGGTGGCGACGGCCGGCCTGTCTCCGGCGCAGATCGCCATGCCGATCCGGCGCGTCCTCGCCAGCCAGAAGAATGCAACCGTCCTGATGGAAAAGGTGGAGGGCGTCGACACCGCTGCGCGGACTGTGCTGACCGGCAGCAGGCGAATTCCCTACGATTACCTGATCATCGCCACCGGCGCCCGCCACGCCTATTTCGGTCACGACGCCTGGGAAGCAAATGCTCCCGGCCTCAAGACCATAGGCGACGCCACCGAAATTCGCGCCCGCATATTGACCGCGTTCGAAAAGGCAGAAGTGACCGACGATCCGGCTCTTCGAGAAAAACTCCTTACCTTTGTGGTTGTCGGCGGCGGACCCACCGGCGTCGAACTCGCGGGCGCTATCATCGAACTCGCGCGCAAAGCGATCGTTCGCGATTTCCGCAACATCGATTCCTCGACCGCAAGGGTTGTACTTGTCGAGGCCGACGAACGGCTGCTCACCGCATTTCCGGAGAAGCTCTCGCAATCGGCCAAATCGCAGCTCGAAAGGCTTGGTGTCGAGGTCAGGCTAGGAGCAGCCGTCACCGAGTGCGACGACAATGGCGTTGCGCTCGCGGATGGGCAGCGCGTCGCTTCAGCCTGTGTGCTCTGGGCCGCCGGCGTCATGGCCTCAAGGGCGGCGAAATGGTTGGACGTCCCGGCCGATCGCGCCGGCCGCGTCGTTGTCGACGAACATCTCCACGTGCCCGGCCGCGAAGGCGTCTATGTCATCGGTGACACTGCTTCGGTAAAAGGCAAGGACGGCCGTCCGGTTCCGGGCGTCGCCCCTGCCGCTAAGCAAATGGGCCGCTATGTGGCAGGTCTCATCAAGGCGCGGCTTGCGGGGACGGTGGCAGAACCTTTCCGCTACGCCGACTACGGCAACCTTGCCACCATCGGGCGCAAGGCTGCGGTCGCGGATTTGGGACCCATCCAACTGAGCGGTTTCCTAGCCTGGCTGCTCTGGAGCTTCGCGCATCTGTGGTTCCTTGTCGGTTTCCGCAACCGCACTGTTGTCTTCCTCGATTGGACTTGGGCCTATGCAACATTTGACCGCAGCGCGCGCCTCATCACCGAACGCCGCGACCGCTAGGTGCCGCCTGCCGCGCATAGCGCTTGGGCGGGCGATGACGGCGCTGCTGCTCATGGCGGTCATGTCGACGGCTGCATCGGTGCATATCATTTGGGAGCGCACGGCAACCCGCAATGTCGAGAAGATCGTCGCCAGCCTTGGTGCCCAGAGCGCCGATTCTGTCCGCGGCGAATTGACATCAACGCTGGCCGTCGTGGCAGGCACGGCCGAGGTCATCCGCTCGATCCTGTTCCAAGGCACGATCAAGGCCGATGACGAGGTCAGACGCGAATTCCTGTTCCTGTCGCTGCTGCGTGAACAGCGCGTGATCGGCTGGATCGGATTTGGCTTCCCCGACGGACGGTTTTTCGGCTCGCACGCGGCGGCCGGCGGCAAGATCGAGATGGTTGAAATCGGCCCGGGCATGCCGGGGAAGCCGCGCCCGTTGCGCCGTGATATCTATCACCCCATCCCCGGCGACGTGATGTTCGAAGAACGCATCCATGGCAAAACCGCTTACCTAGCGCTCGGTGCGCCCTGGTATCGCCGGGCGATGGACTCGACGGAACCTGTCTGGAGCGTGATCGACGTCCTGCCCAACGGCTTCGAGCCCTCGGTGGTTGTTTCAAAGCGGGTCGAGCTCTATGGCAGGTACCAGGGCGTGGTCATGGTGGCCGTGAGTTTCGCCAATCTGTCGCAGGCGCTGAGTGGTCTGCAAGTATCAGGTCACGGCAAGACGTTCGTGCTGGGCGGTAGCGACAAAGTACTGGCTGCATCGGATGCGCCCGGCGGTCCTATGCCAGCTCATCTTCGCGATTTTCCAAAGAGCGATGCGCTTGCCGCCGCGGTGGGCGAGGCCATTTCGATGATGAAAGGGAACGAATTTCGCACGCTGGTTGATGGTGGCGAGATCGGCCCGGTCTACGTCTCATCGTTTGCGCTCCCTTTCGAACAATGGCGGCTCCTGACCGCGATACCGCGCTCCTCCTTCGCGGAAGAGATCGACCGTAACACGCGTCGGGTGCTGCTGGTGGTCGCCGGGCTGGTCGTGCTGGCAGCGGCCACTGCCGTGCTCTTCTCGAACCTGCTTTTCGCCAGGCCAATCCGCCAGCTTGCCGCGCAGCTCCGTGAGATCGAACGGTTCTCGCTCGACCAGGTGCGGCATGTTCCGACATTCCTGGCCGAACTCAATGATTTCTCGGAAGCGCTGAAGCGCATGGCGGGCGGCTTGTCGGCTTTCGCCAAATACATGCCGCTCGACGTCGTCCGACCCCTCATCACGGGCGGGCTTGAGCCTGCGCCCGGCGGCAGGCTCGTGGAAGTGACCGTGATGTTTGCCGATCTGCCGGGCTTCACCGAACTCACCGAGCGGCTCGGGCCCGATGTCCAGCCGCATCTCACCAATTTTCTCACGCTTGCAGTCGAAGCCATTCATTCCGAGGGAGGCACCGTCGACAAGTTCATTGGCGACGCCGTTATGGCCATCTGGAACGCACCGACAGCCGTGCCGGATCACGCACGCCGCGCATGCAGCGCTGCAGCCGCGATCCGGGCCGCGATGCATGCGCTGCCCGCCGTTTCGCCGGACCACAGCGACATACGGGTGCGAATTGGTATCAATACCGGCACCGCGATTGTCGGCAATGTCGGATCGGCCGAACGGCTGAGCTATACGGCCATCGGCGATACGGTCAACCTGGCAAGCCGTCTCGTTGGCGTGGCCAAGGAACACGGCGTCGAAATCGTGCTCAGCGACATGACGCTTGCGCAGACAAGCGGCCAGATCGCCGCGCACCCACTTGGCATCACGAATGTTCGCGGGAAGGCAGTCCCGGTCCTGATACACACGCTCGCAACCTGAACAACCGCTGCGGCCATGGAGTATGGTCATGGAAATGATGACTTTGACGCTCGCAATGCTTTTCTGCCTCCAGCTAAAGCACTTCATTGCCGACTATCTGCTCCAGCCCGGCTGGATGTTGGGCGGAAAGGGCGATCTGCGCCGCGCCGGCGGCTATGTCCACGCGGGCTTGCATGCGCTAGGTTCTTTGCCGGCCCTTCTCATCGCCGGGCTCGAACCCACCGCAATCGTCCTGCTTTCTGCCGCGGAATTCACGGTCCACTACGCGACAGACTACACCAAGGCCGGGCTGTCCGGGCGCAGCCATGCTGGCCCCGATACGCGGACATACTGGGCCATGCATGGGGCTGACCAGTTCTTGCACCAGCTTACCTATGTCGGCCTGATCTTCGCTGCGCTCGCTTAGATCAGGAACTCGCTCGCATTGACGGTTCCGACGACGTACCGAGGCTATCCACTTGTGCCAAGCAGGCCGATGGCGACGAGATATCTCTCGCCGGAAGCGGTCGAGCAGCAACTTCCAACGCTTCTATTGGTTTTCGGCCCGCCGCAAACTCCATTGTGCAAGTTGAATATAGTTGTTGAACAGAATGCATTGATTTCAAGGGCGTCCATGGGCACTTCCGCGAGATTGCTCCGAGCGGGTGTCGGTGCTAAATTTAGTCGAAGCTGCCGCACTGATGTGTCCGAGTGCGCCGCCTGCCGCCGCCGATGTGTTCTTGGAGTGGCCTAGACATGGCAGGTTTGGAGACCGGGACGATGAGCTTGACGCGCCGCGATGTTTTGATCGCCGGGAGTGCGGGATTTGCCGGAGTCGCGCTGTTCTCGCCGCCGAGCGCGCGTGCGAACGACGAAGCGCTGGATCTCGTCGAGCAACTCATCGGACGGAAGGCCACGATGTCAGATCGCCTTCATCTGATTATGCCGGCGGACTTCCCGACCGGCTACACCGTGCCGATGAGTCTTTACATCGACAGCCCCATGACCGATGCCGACCATGTGAGGCAGATGCGCGTGTTCGCGCCGCGGAACCCGCTTATCGAAGTCGCCAGTTTCCATTTCGTCCCGCAACGCAGTCTACCTCGCGTCTCGACACGCATCCGGCTTGCCAAACCGCAACACGTCGTCGCTGTCGCCGAAATGAATGACGGCGTCTTGCTGATGACCACGACATGGGTCCGTGTCGCCACGGATGGCTGTGCCTGAGATCGGAGAGAGACAGTGACCACCCCGACACCCCGCGTGATCGTGCCGAGCGCCGCGGCGAAGGGAGAGATTTTTCAGGTCAAGACCATCATAAGCCATGAGATGGAAACAGGGCTACGCCATGATGATCAAGGCAACGTGATCCCGCGCAAGATCATCAACAAGTTTGTCTGCCGCTACAACGAAACCGTGGTGCTCAGTGTCGATCTCCACGAGGCGATTTCGGCCAATCCGTTCTTCGAATTTTCCTTGCGCGCGACGGAGAGCGGCCGGCTCGATTTCGTTTGGGAAGAAGACGGCGGTGCCCTCTATATGTTGTCGCACCAGTTCACGGTCGGTTGAGGTGGCGACGAGCTGCGCGAATTATGGCGTGACAAGTTGAGTGGGAGCGTGACCGGAAAACTGCGAAACAGACGGGTATTCAGCATGCGCCCCGTCGCGAGATCTGCGATTGCGACGGGCCTCGTGCTGCTCTTCAGCCAATCCGGCGCGGCGGCGGGGCCCGATCAAGGCGCTCAACTCGCCGCACTCTGTGCGTCCTGCCATCGTCTTGATGGCGGCGGCACAGGCATTCCCAGCATCATCGGGCTTGGTGAGGAGAGGCTCACCAACGCCCTGCTTGCCTACCGGGCGAGCGAGAGTCCAAATCACATCATGCACGTTATCGCCCTGTCGCTCAGCGACGAGGAGATCGCGAGCGTCGCGCGCTATGTCGCAGCGCAGGGAAGTAACCCGCGATGAAATCCTGGACTCGTCGCGAGTTCGGCCGCCTCACCGGAGCAGCGTTGCTAACGGCACTCAACCAGCCGAAGGCGCGGGGCCAGGCCAAGGCGCGTGTCGTCGTGATCGGCGGCGGCATCGGCGGCGCAACGGTCGCCAAATATCTCGCCTCCAGCGCCACGGCCGTCGACGTGACCCTGGTCGAACCGCGGCAGAGCTACACGACCTGCTTTTTCAGCAATCTCTATCTCGCCGGGCTACGACCGTTCGAATCGCTCGGCCATGGTTATCAAGCGCTGGCAAGGCAATACGGCATCACCGTCATTCATGAATCCGCCGCGGCGATTCACCCGGCGGCGAAAACCGTTGCGCTGAATAACGGCTCGAAGCTCAGCTATGACCGTCTCGTTGTTGCGCCGGGCATCGCATTCAGGGACCGGGCGCTTGAGGGCTATGATGATGCGGCGATGGAGATCATGCCGCACGCCTGGAATGCAGGGCAGCAAACCATGCTGTTGCGCCAGCAACTGGAAAGCATGGAGGACGGCGGGCTGTTCGTGCTCGTTGCTCCGCCGAATCCGTTTCGCTGCCCGCCCGCCCCTTACGAGCGCGCTTCCCTCGTCGCATCCTATTTCCAGCGCCGCAAACCCAAGGCCAAAATTCTGATCCTCGATGCGAAAGACAGCTTCAACGCGCAGGACCTGTTCCAGGACGCTTGGAACCGCCACTATCCGGGAATGATCGAATGGCTACCGGCCCAGTTCACCGGCGGGGTCACGGCAGTCGACGCGAAGACCCGGTCAGTGATCACCGCGGGAGCAACATTCAAGGCCGCGGTGGCCAATGTCATCCCGGCGCAAATGGCCGGGCGCTTGGCGCAGCAGGCGGGGCTCGCCAATCGGTCGGGCTGGTGTCCGGTCGATCCCGTCACCTTCGAATCGGAGCTGCAGCCCGGCATCTATCTGGTCGGTGACGCGATCATCGGCGGGGATATGCCGAAATCCGCCTTCTGCGCCAACAGCCAGGCCAAAGCCTGCGCCTTTGCCATCGCGGCCGATCTCACCGGATCAGCGCGTTTCCCGGCGCATTTGTTCAACACCTGCTACACCTATCTCGCCCCCGACGATGCGTTCAGCAACGCCATCAGCTTCAAGCCCGTCGACGGGAAGCTCAAGAGCGTCATCAGCTTCGTCAGCAAAGTCGAGGAAAGCTCCGAGGTCCGCCGACAGGCTGCGCGCGCGGCGGAAGGCTGGTATGACGCCTTCACCCACGACGTGTTTGGTTGATCACCGTTGCCAAGTGAGGCCAACTGCCGAGGGCGGTCCAGGCACGACGACACGGGGCAAGGCGGGCCATGGACAAGATGATGGAATCCACACCGAGTCATGCTCAACGCGCGCCGTAACGTGTCCCGCTGTTCGTGTCGTGATGGACGTACTGCGGCCCTGTCGGAAAGGGTAAGGTTATGCGTGGGCCTGCCCAGCGATGCGGCATCCCTCGTCATCACATCCGGCATTCGGTTTTGCTTCGCCCGCGCGCCTCGGTGGTCAGCGTATCCCCGATGAGTGTCGCGACCGCAGCACCGAGACGCATGTCATCAAGATGGCCGAACTTGTGAATGTGCAAATATCCGCGCCGGTCGATTAGAAGCGTTGTCGGCGTGCCCTGCATGCCATAGGCGCGCATGGTCTGTGGACCCTCGCTGCCCGGATCCTGCGCATCGATGCCCACGGGGAAGGTGATGCGACACTCATGCAGGGCCGCGAGCGCAGCGCGCGTTCCTTGCGCTTCGTGATGCTCGAACACGGTGTACAGGCCGATCACGGCGAGATCGTTGGGGGAACGCGTCGCCCGCCCGGACAGCTTGCGGCAGGCCGTGACTAACGCAAACCGGGACACAGTATCTGGAACGCCACCGCGAACACAACCTTGCCGCGAAGTTCTGCCAGCGGCGAGGGAGTATTGAGCCAACGGGCGATCTGCCAGTCCGGCGCCGGACGGAGTTCCACCATCAAAAGTCTCCCTCCCTCGCATAGGGCCTCGACCACAGAATGGCCTGCAGCAACACGGCCTTGCTCCAGGCGGCGTGCATCGCTTCGACCTCGGCGGACGCATGCCCCTTCTTGGCGAGGAACGGCTTCATGGTGACCGAGATCGGAACGGCGAGTGCGAGCACGTAGCGCATGGGGATATGGGGCGCTGCCGAGACCCCGTCCGTCCTGTTCTTGCCGGAGCGGTGATGGCGGCGGCCGATCTCGTCCTGCCAGGCAAGCCATGCCTCGTCGTAGTCAGCCCGGCAGGTGTCGAGGATCCATTGGCCGAAGCGCTTGCGCACCGCATCGAGATAGGCGTCCAACGGCTGATGCGTCTTGGCGTCGCTGAAATAGGCGAGGAGGTGCGGCGTGCTGCCGACGAACCCGTACCAGACGTCGAGGATGGCTTCGACTTGATCCTCGACGACGCCGTGCGCCTGGCGCAGCGCGGCGACGTCCGCGTCTCCGAAGAGCAGCGTTGTCTTGAGCGTCGCGAGATCGTCTTTCGTGAGCGGCGACTTGGGCAGCGTCGTATCGCCGAGCCGGTAACCCGGAATGGAACTGGTCGTCATGGAATGTCCTCCTTGGGCTTGCCGAGATAATTGCTACTAGCTATTACTGCAGCGCGAATCCAAGCCGGTCAACACAGATTAGGAGGTAAGCGGTCAGCCGATAACGTCAGGCCTAAAGTTCCAAGGCATGAGCATTTCGATTTCGGATGCCGGCCAGCCTTGAGCGATGCGGGTCAAGGTCTGCGAGAGCCAGTCGAGCGGATCGACGCTGTTCATTTTGCAGGTTTGCAGCAAGGTGGCTACCGTCGCCCAGGTTCGTCCACCGCCGTGGCTGCCGGCGAATAGACTATTCTTTCGCGTGATCGTCTGGGGCCTGATTGCACGCTCGACGATATTGGAGTCGATTTCGATGCGACCGTCCATCAGAAAGCGTTCCAGCGCCTCCCGCCGGGTGAGCGCGTAGCGGATCGCCTCGGCGGTCTTGGATTTTCCGGAGACCTTGCCCAGTTCCGCTTCCCATAGATCGAAGAGGCTCGCGACAATGGCCACGGACTTTTCCTGACGTAGCGCGGCGCGGCTTCCGGCATCCTTGCCGCGGACCTCGTCCTCGACCTTCCACAATTCGGTCATGGCGATGATCGAATCCGTCGCGGCCTGCGAGACCCCGCTGATGTGCAGGTCGTAGAATTTGCGCCGCAGGTGAGCCCAGCACCCGGCGAGCCGGATTGTTTCATTGCTGCCGGCTTTGGCCCGTGCCTTGACCAGGTTGGTATAGGCCGAGTAGCCATCCACTTGCAGGATACCGCTGAATCCGGCGAGGTGGCGCGCCACGCAATCCGCACCTCTGCTGTCTTCAAAACGATAGGCAACCATTGGCGGACTGGTTCCGCCATAGGGTCGGTCATCCCGTGCGTAGGCCCACAACCAGGCTTTCGTGGTTTTCCCGGAACCAGGGGCAAGGGTGGGCAAGGTCGTCTCGTCGGCGAAGACCCTTTCGCCCTCCTTGATGCGCTCCAGTATGTAATCAGCAAGCATCTGCAGCTCGAAGCCCAGATGCCCCATCCACTGCGCCATCAACGACCGGCTGATCTCGACGCCGTCGCGCAGATAGATCGCCTCCTGCCGATAAAGCGGGAGGCCGTCGGCGTATTTGGAGACGGCGATATAGGCGAGCAGCCGCTCCGTCGGCAGCCCGCTTTCGATGATGTGCGCCGGCGCCAGAGCCTGGACCACGCCGTCACGGCCCCGGAAGGCGTATTTGGGACGGCGCGTGACGATGACCTGGAACTTCGGCGGCACGACGTCCAGCCGCTCGGATCGATCCTCGCCGATCAGAACCTTTTCAAGCCCCTCGCAGTCGGCCGGGATTTCCGGCTCGACGACCTCCTCGATGCGTTCGAGGTGGGCAGCAAAGCCCTTGCGCGGACGCGGGGCGCGCTTCGGCTTGTTCCCGACCGCGCGGTCGAGTTCGCTCCGGATTTCCGAAAGGCCGGTCTCGACCTCTTCGAAGGCAAAGGAGGCCTGCTCGTCGTCGATGGCCAGGCGTAGCCGC